>NZ_CP113949.1:2596250-3894375 GCF_026810445.1 Pseudomonas sp. BSw22131
GGCTTCTCATGAACGATCCGGTTCGTCTCACGCAGTACAGCCACGGCGCTGGCTGCGGCTGCAAGATCTCTCCCAAAACCCTCGAAACCATCCTCGCCGGCAGCGGCGCGCAAAACCTCGATCCGCGTCTGTGGGTCGGCAACGCCTCGCGTGACGATGCTGCGGTCTACGCCATCGATGACGAGCGCGGCGTGGTCTCCACCACTGATTTCTTCATGCCGATTGTCGACGACCCCTTCGACTTCGGCCGTATCGCCGCCACCAACGCCATCAGCGACATCTACGCCATGGGCGGCGACCCGTTGATGGCCATCGCCATTCTCGGCTGGCCAGTTAACGTGCTCGCACCGGAAATCGCCCGCGAAGTGATTCGCGGTGGTCGCGCAGTGTGTGACGAAGCAGGTATTCCATTGGCAGGCGGACACTCCATCGACGCGCCCGAGCCGATTTTCGGCCTGGCCGTCACCGGGCTGGTCGAGAAGCGCTACATGAAGCGCAACGACACCGCGACCGCAGGCTGCGCGCTGTACCTGACCAAACCCTTGGGCATTGGCATCCTCACCACCGCCGAGAAAAAGGGCCTGCTGCGCGACGAAGACGTGGGCCTGGCGCGGGATGTGATGTGCCAGCTGAACAAGCCCGGCAGCCGTTTTTCGAAGCTGGCCGGCGTCACCGCTATGACCGATGTCACCGGGTTCGGGCTGCTGGGGCATCTGGTGGAAATGGCTGACGGCAGTGGTCTGAGTGCGCGGCTCAACGCTGACGCCGTGCCGCGTCTGGGCAGTGTCGATTTCTACATCGAGCAGGACTGTATTCCCGGCGGCACCCATCGCAATTACGACAGCTATGGCGAGCGTATTGGCGCATTGACTGACGCACAGAAACTGCTGTTGTGCGACCCGCAAACCAGTGGTGGTCTGTTGATTGCCGTCGAGCCCGGCGCCGAGGCCGCGTTTCTGCAAATGGCCGCTGAACTGGGCTTGAGCCTGTCTCCCATCGGCGAAATGGTCGAGCGACAGCGGCACGCCGTCGTGGTGTTTTGATGCGTGACAACAGCGCAGACTTTCGCGAGCTGTTTCTCAATGACGTCCCGCTCATGGACGTCCGCGCGCCGGTCGAATTCGAGAAAGGCGCATTTCCTGGCGTGATAAACCTGCCGTTGATGAATGACAGCGAGCGCCAGAAAGTCGGTACCAGTTACAAGCAAGACGGCCAACAGGCGGCCATCGAACTTGGCCACCGGCTGGTGTCGGGCGAGATCAAACAGGTGCGGATCGAGGCGTGGGCCGATTTTGCGCGTCAGCACCCGGAAGGTTTTCTGTACTGTTTTCGGGGCGGGCTGCGCTCGCAAATCACCCAGCAGTGGCTACAGGCCGAAGCCGGCGTTCAGTATCCGCGGGTCATCGGTGGCTACAAGGCGCTGCGCACCTTTCTGTTGACCACGGTTGAACGTGCCGTTAACGAGTGCGACCTGGTGCTGGTGGGCGGCATGACCGGCACCGGCAAGACCGAGGTGCTGGCGCAACTGAGCAACGCGCTGGACCTTGAGGGACATGCCAATCATCGCGGCTCAAGCTTTGGCAAGCATGCGACGCCGCAGCCAAGCCAGATTGATTTCGAAAACCGCCTGGGCGTGGATATTCTCAAGAAGCGAGCGCGGGATGTGCAGCAATTCGTGATCGAAGACGAAGGCCGCACTGTTGGTAGCAGGGCCGTGCCCGTCCAGTTGTACCGCACCATGCAGGAGGCGCCGCTTGTTTGGCTCGAAGACCGTTTCGAAAGCCGCGTCGAACGGATTCTCAAGGATTACGTGATCGATCTGTGCGCTGAGTTCATCGCCGTTCAGGGCCTCGAAAGCGGATTCGAGGCGTTCGCCGAGCGGTTGAAGCAGAGCCTGTCGAGCATCGTTCGGCGTTTGGGCGGTGAGCGCCATCAGCGTCTCTGGGCGATCATGAATGCGGCACTGGCCGAGCAGCAGCGCAGCGGTGATGTCGATCTGCACCGGGGCTGGATCGGCACTCTGCTCAGCGAGTATTACGACCCGATGTATGTTTTCCAGCGTGACAGCAAAGACCTGCGCATCGAGTTTTCGGGTGATCAGGCGGCAGTCGTTGAATACCTGAAACACAGAAGCCGCCGGGAGGCTTGACCCCGGCGGCTTCGTTGTGGAACGGGTTGCTCTTTACAGCAGCGCTACAGCAGCGCTGCGCCGATCAGACCGGTGACGATGCCGACCAGCACGGTCAGTACGGCCACGGTCACCAGCACCTTGGCGTCGAAGGATTTACGCAGCATCAGCAGCGACGGCAGGCTGATGCTCGGCAGTGTCATGAGCAGCGCCACGGCGGGTGCGGTGCCCAGACCCAGTGCCATTAAGGTTTGAACGATGGGGATTTCGGCGGCGGTCGGAATCACAAACAGCGTGCCGACGATGGCCAGCGGGATCAGCCACATCAAGCCGTTGCCCATGGCGCCATCAACGTGCGGGAACAGCCACACACGGGCTGCGCCAAGGATCAGCACCGCCACGATGTAAATCGGGATGGTGGTCCAGAACAGGCTCCACAGGGTTTTGCCCCAGCGTGCGAGCAAGCTGCCGTGCTGCGTCGCTTCGGCGTTGACCACAGCGTCTACGGCCTCCTCTGGCAGCGGCTCGGCGCGGGAAATCCGCTGCGCGACCATGGACACGCCGATCACCAGCACCAACCCCGCCACCAGCCGCAGCGCGGTAAAGCCCCAGCCCAGCACAAACCCCATGAACACCAGCGTCGCGGGATTGAGCACCGGGTTGGCGATCCAGAAGGCCAGTGCTGCGCCGACCGAGACGTGTTGTTTGCGCATACCGGCAGCGACCGGCGCGGCGCAGCAACTGCACATCATGCCCGGCAAGGCGAAGAGCCCGCCGCGCACGGTCGAACCCAGCCCCGCACGACCGAACAGGCGCAGCAGCCAGTCACGCGGGATCAACACTTGCAGCAATGAGCCGAGGATCACGGCCAGTACGGCAGCTTTCCAGATCGCCAGAAAATACACCTGCGCGTAGGCGAGGGCTGCGGCCCACGGATTGGCCGGGTTGTCATTGATGATCGAGGCGCCGATGGTGTGAGTGTCGGCGGCGATGAACGATTTTAGGTAGTACGGGGACCATTTGACGTAATACAGGCCGATGGCGGCAATCAGCAGAAATACGACAGGTTTCCACCAGAACGACCAGCCACGGGTGGGCGTGGCAAGCGGGACGGTTTGCATGAGGGCTTTTCCGGGCAAGATGAGGTATGTGCGCAATGATAGCCGCGACGCCGCACGATTGCGCGCGTTCGCTGACAAGTACCGTTACATATCTGTAACTGCAAAGACCATCGGTAGCCGCGAATTGAGTCACAAGGCGGCCGGATTGGTTCAACCCGTGGCGCCGCTGCGCGGCACATCGCGGCCTCGCCCAGGCTCGTCAACTCCTACAGGATTTTGTGGCGTCTGTAGGCGCGAATTCATTCGCGTGGCGGCGGATCGGTTCAACCCGTGGCGCTACTGCGAGAGCGCATGTCTGGCACGAATCGAATTCCTTATCGACGGACGCCAGACTTCTGGTCGGCGTCCTGCACTGTTTCGGACGGGGTAATGTCCGGTTCCTGCCCGTGGGTGCGGGGTGCGCACCGTTTGGCAGCGTAGACTCACGGCAGCCTGGGCTGGACGCGAAGCGTTTCGTGGTACTGACGTTCCACAAGACAAACACTAGAAAGAAGTGTGCCAAAACGTGTCCGGTTGTAACATTTTTGACGCAGTGTCCTTTTTAGCGTGGCTGTCGGCTTGTCTGTCCCGGCTATGGCCGCGTTGTCGCATCGTCTATGGAGCGCATCAATGAGCCACTTTTTTCCTGATCGTCCGGGTTATCTCCAGCTTCGCGAGCGCTTCATGGCGGCAGCGACCGCCGCTGGCGCGCGGTTGAGCGAGTACGTCCACCCGTTGCCGGGGCCTTTTGGCGAGACGCTGGCCACGGACGTCGCCTGGCTCGGCGACCCGCAGGCGCGGCGGGTATTGGTGGCGTTGAGCGGCACCCATGGCGTCGAGGGTTATTACGGTTCCGATTGCCAGAGCCGCTGGCTCGAGGGGTTTGACCCACGCTCGCTGCCCGAGGGCGTGGCGATCCTGATGATTCACCTGATCAACCCCTGGGGCACGGCGTGGATGCGCCGGGTCAATGAGGACAACCTCGATCAGAACCGCAATTACCTGGATTTTAGCCGGCCGCTGCCGGACAACTGCGCCTATGCCGACGTCCACGGCATCTATGCCTGCGAGCAGTTGCGCGGGCCAAAGCGCGAGCAGGCTGATGCGATGTTTCAGGCAGCGATCGACGCGCGTGGTTGGGCAGGGTTGATGTCGGTGGTGGAAGCGGGGCAGTACGCATTCCCTGATGGTCTTTTCTTCGGCGGCAGCGGGCCGAGCTGGTCCAATCGCACCCTGCGCGCCATCGTCGGGCGCTACTTGCAGGACGCCGAAGTGGTGACCTGTTTCGACCTGCACACCGGCGCCGGGGACTACGGTCATCCGATGCTGATGAGCATCGTCGAGTCAGCCTATCCGGCGCTGGACGATGCCAAGGCGTTGTTCGGGCCGTGGCTGTTCACGCTGATCACCGGTGCCAATCGGGTCAGCGAAACGGGTGTCGCGGCGACCTCGACCGGCTACACCTCGCAGATGCTCCTCGACGCGCTGCCGGGGGTGCACCTGATGCCGTTTGTCATTGAGTGCGGCACGTACCCGGGGGCGGCGGTGCATGGGCATTTGCGTGATGATCACTGGTTGCACCTGCACGGCGACCCGCTGGACGAGACGGGGCGGCGGATCAAGGAAGGGCTGCTGGAGCAGTTTTATCCGGCGGACCCGGACTGGCAGGAAGTGGCGTGGGTCAGGACGCGACAGGTGTGGGACGGAGCATTGGCGGCGTTGCCGGCGATTCGCGGCGTCGAGATGTGACTGGCTGAATGCCGGCTATTCGCCGATACGGTCCCTGTAGGAGCGCGCTTGCCCGCGAAGAGGCTCAATGCCTACGCCTCCAGCAACCGTTCCGCCAGCGCTGGCAACAGCACCTCGCATGACGCTTCGATCTTGATATTCAGCAGGTCATCCGCTCGTGTTTTGCCCAGGTTGACGGCGATCAGCGGTTTGCCCTGATCGCTGATGGCGCGGCACAGACGAAACGCCGAGAACGCCATCAGGGATGAGCCCACGACCAGAAGGCCTTCGGCTTCTTCCACGCGCTGCATGGCCTTGGCCGCCGTGGGAGGCGCGACGTTTTCACCGAAAAACACCACATCAGGTTTCATGCGTTCACCACCGCAGTGGGGGCAGTGGGGCACCTGGAAGCGTTCTTCGAAGGCCGGGTCGAGCAGGGTATCGCCATCGGGCGCCTGGACCGCATCGACGCCCGCCAGATACGGGTTTTGCTCGACCAGGGTCAGCTGAATGATGTCGCGTTCGGTGCGCTGTCGGCAGTCCAGGCACAGCACCCAATGCAGGCTGCCGTGCAATTCCACCACATCATGACTGCCGGCCTGATCGTGCAGAGTGTCGACGTTCTGGGTGATGACCCCGCTGATGAGGTCGTGCTGCTGCAAGCGGGCAATCGCCTCGTGGGCGGCGTTGGGTTGCGCGGCGCGAACACGCGGCCAGCCGAGCATCGCCCGGGCCCAGTAGCGGCGCTGGGCCTCGGGCGCATTGAGGAATTCCTGAAACATCATCGGCTGCCGACCCCGGCGCACGCCTTCGCTGTCGCGGTAATCCGGAATCCCGGAAGACGTGCTGATCCCGGCGCCGGTCAGCACGACGAACGAGCGGTCGTGCATCCAGTGCAGCAGGGTATCGACGTGGGTGTCTGGAACATCAGGCATGCACAGGTCCTCAAGAGCGGCTGTGCGCTGATACTAGTAGGACCGGCTTCAGCCGGGAAGAGGCCGCCGCGAGCACCGTCAATTTTGAAGCGAGAAACCTGACGCCGTGACCCTGTAGGAGTCGGCTTGCTGGCGAACCCGGTTTTCAGTCACCCTTGCAGTGCCTTAACGGACGCTTTCGCCAGCAAGCCGGCTCCTACCGATCTGTGGTTAGACGGACATCTGCGCCTTTGCATCGCGCAGGGCGCAACGGGATTGCCCCCTAACTCAACAACTCCGCAAACGCCTTGTCATCCTCCAGCACCTTCGGCAGCGCGGTGAACACGGCATCCAGATCAACCCCCTCCAGCAACGGCCCGTCGACTTCCTGCTTGGCCTGAGCGGTGGCGCCGCCGTGATTTTCCAGCGCGGCGGAGATCGTCAATGCCTGGGCAACAATCCGTGGCTGGGTCGCATCCCCCGGCGTCTGCATGGGCCGCGCCTGATAGGCGATGGCGTTCTGAATGACCGCCGGCAATCCCCAGCGGCGGGCCAGTTCCGCGCCGACTTCCGGGTAACCAAAGCCCAACTGCAACGTTTCAATGGCCGCGCGGCCGGTCGTGCCAGTCTTGGTCACGCTGTTGATGCGTTCGGCAACGGCTGGCGCGCCGGTCTGGATCAGCAGTTCGCCGATGTCGTGCATGACCCCGCAGGTGAAGGCGATTTCCGCATCCGCACCGGACTGTTTCGCCAGCAAACGGCAGATCCCTGCCACCTGAAAGCTCTTCAGCCAGAAGCCCTTGAGGTCAAAACTAGGCCCTGCCTTGAACGCGCCGGTCACCGCCGACGCCAGCACCAGTGTGCGCAATGTATTGAAGCCCAGACGCATGGCCGCATCCTCGATGCTCGACGACTCCCGCGCGCCGCGAAAACGCGCGGAGTTGGCCAGCCGCAGGATCTTCGCCGCGATCACAGGGTCCTTTTCGATGTTGCCGGCAATGCTGCCCAGGTCCGACGACGGGCTGTCGAACTGCTTGATCAGGTCCTGCGCCACCTTGGGAATGCTGGGAAGACTGCTCAAATCGGCGAACAACTGATCGATACCCATGGGTGCTGCTCCTGTCTCAGACGATGTACACACCATAGGCAATATTGACGAATCTGCACACGTCCAATAGTGCTTTTGCTACAGACGGCACAAACCTCGACGCTTGAGTCGGGCCACAGCGGATCTTTTTCAGCTCATCTGCCGCCGAGGCGGTTTGCAGGGAGAAAAATCAGTAATATGGCGACACACCGGAACGGGTCGCGTCCTGTACCGGGCCTTATTGATGAAACGCCAGACGCCGGAACCTCCCGGCCGCGCTGGCCTGGACATAGAGGGTGTCATGGGTAACGACAGCATTAACTGGGACAAGCTCGGCTTCGACTACATCAAGACCGACAAACGCTACCTGGCTCACTGGCGCGATGGCGAGTGGGACCAAGGCACCCTGACCGAAGACAACGTGCTGCACATCAGCGAAGGCTCGACCGCGCTGCATTACGGCCAGCAATGCTTCGAAGGCCTCAAGGCCTATCGCGCCAAAGACGGCTCGATCAACCTGTTCCGCCCGGATCAGAACGCCGCCCGCATGCAACGCAGCTGCAACCGCCTGTTGATGCCCAATGTGCCGACCGAGATGTTCATCGAAGCCTGCAAGGACGTGGTTCGCGCCAACGAGCGGTTCATCCCGCCGTACGGCACCGGTGGTGCGTTGTACCTGCGTCCGTTCGTGATCGGCGTAGGCGACAACATCGGCGTGCGCACGGCGCCGGAGTTCATCTTCTCGGTGTTCTGCATCCCGGTGGGCCCTTACTTCAAGGGCGGTCTGACTCCGCATAAC
Organism: Pseudomonas sp. BSw22131; assembly: GCF_026810445.1. Taxonomy (NCBI): domain Bacteria; kingdom Pseudomonadati; phylum Pseudomonadota; class Gammaproteobacteria; order Pseudomonadales; family Pseudomonadaceae; genus Pseudomonas; species Pseudomonas huanghezhanensis. Next base: position 2,604,007 of record NZ_CP113949.1, read on the forward strand.
TTCCTTATTTCCAGCTACGACCGTGCGGCCCCGCAAGGCACTGGCGCTGCGAAAGTCGGCGGCAACTACGCCGCGAGCCTGATGCCGGGTGTTGATGCCAAGAAGCGCGGCTTTGCCGATTGCATTTACCTGGACCCGCTGACTCACTCGAAGATCGAAGAAGTCGGGTCGGCCAACTTCTTCGGTATCACCCACGACGACGAATTCATCACCCCGAAATCTCCGTCCGTGCTGCCTGGTATCACCCGCCTGTCGCTGATCGAACTGGCCGCCAGCCGTCTGGGCCTGAAAGTAACCGAAGGCGACGTGCTGATCGAGGAACTCGACACGTTCAAGGAAGCGGGCGCCTGTGGCACTGCGGCCGTGATCACGCCGATTGGCGGCATCAGCTACAAAGACAAGCTGCATGTGTTCCACAGCGAAACCGAAGTGGGCCCGGTGACCAAGCGTCTTTACGCCGAGTTGACCGGCGTTCAGACCGGTGACCTCGAAGGTCCGGCAGGCTGGATCGTCAAGGTCTGAACCCTGCCTGAGCGACGCGCTTGAAAAACCACCACCTGTTGCGGTGGTTTTTTTTGGCCTGATGAAGTCACCTCAGCTCATGGCTGCCCCAGGTTCCCCAGCAAGTCCGCTTGCACGATTTCGATCCAGTATTCGTCGGGGTCGGCGATGAAGGCGACGTGCTTCATGCCCTTGTCCAGGCGTTTGACGAACGGCACGCCCAGCGATTCAAAGCGCGCGCAGGCGGCTCCGATGTCCGGCACGGAAAAGCAGATGTGCCCGAACCCACGCGGGTCTTTGTTGCCGTTGTGGTAATGCGAGTCGTCGCTCTCAGTCCCCCAGTTGTGCGTCAGTTCCAGTACAGATTCGCGGCTGAACGTGTGGCTCATGCGCTCAGACGGATCTTCAGGGACATCACCTTTGCTCATCGCCAGGAACAGCAGCGAAAACCTGCCCTCCGGAAAGTCCACCTGACGCAGCAATCCCATGCCCAGCACCCGCGTATAGAAATCCAGCGAGCGTTCTGGATCCTTGACCCGCAGCATGGTGTGGTTGAACACGTACTGCTGAGTGACGGCGTCCGGGTTCAGGCAGACGCCGGGCTGTGTTTCGCTGACAAACGACATGGCAGGCTTCCTTCTTTTGGCTATTACGCCAGTGTAGAAAGCCCTGCCGAACGCGGGTAATACCGGACTGCTACCGCTGGCGCCGTGCTTATAACTACGTAGTAGCGCGTTATTACCTATCCCGCCAAACCCCTACTAGTATCAAGGCAGCAGATGACCCTACAAAAAAAATAACAAGGACAAACGCCATGACTGACCTGAAGCTTGATCGACGTCGTTTTCTGCAGGGAAGCGGCGGCTTGCTGCTCGGCACCCTGTTGTTTGGCTCCGGCCCAATCGCGTTGTTCGCCCCCAGCCAGACGTGGGCGCTGGAGATGAGCACCCTCGACAGCGACACCGGAAGCCGCCTGCTGCTGGTGATTCGACGCATTTTTCCTCACGACACCATGGAAGACGCGGTCTACGCGTTCTCTGTCAAAGCGCTGGATGAGCGCGCCTCCCAGGACCCCAGCGTTGCCGCCATGCTCAAGCAAGGCATTGCCGACCTCGATCAGCGTGCCGGTGGCGCGTGGGCGTCGCTGCCGGAGGACAAACAGGTAGATATCCTCAAAGACGTGCAAACCAGTGATTTCTTCAGCCTGGTGCGCGGCGTTTCCGTCAATACGCTGTACAGCAACGAACTGGCCTACAAGCACTTTGGCTACGAAGGCGCCTCCTTTCCCAAAGGCGGTTATCTGATGCGCGGTTTCAACGACCTGAAATGGTTGCCGAACCCGCCGCTCGATGCCAGTCCGAACCCATTTGCCTGAGGAGCGCCAGCATGACGACTTACACGTTTGACGACGATTCAGTGGTGGTGATCATTGGCTCCGGAGCCGGTGGCGGGACGTTGGCCAACGAACTGTGCCAAAAAGGTGTGCCGGTGGTGCTCCTCGAAGCCGGTGCACGTCAATCGACGGCCACGTTCATCAACGATGAGTGGCCGTCGTTTTCGCAATTATCCTGGGGCGACACACGCACCACCTCCGGCTCGTGGCGGGTGGCCAAAGACTTTCCCAACCTGCCGGCGTGGATCTGCAAAACGGTGGGTGGCACCACAACACACTGGGCGGGCGCGAGCCTGCGGTTTCAGGAGCATGAGTTCAAGGCGCTGGAAACCTATGGCGCCGTCAAAGGGGCCAATCTGCTCGACTGGCCGGTAACGCTGGCCGAAATGGAGCCGTACTACGGCCGTGCCGAAGACAAGATGGGCGTGACGCGCACCGGCGACATCTCCGGGCTGCCTGGCAACAACAACTTCAAAGTGATGTACAACGGCGCGCAAAAGCTTGGCTACAAGGAGTGTTCGACCGGTCACATGGCGATCAATAGTGCGCCGCGCGCCGGGCGTGCGCCGTGTCAGCAACTGGGCTTCTGCTTTCAGGGCTGCAAGATGGGGGCGAAGTGGTCAACGCTGTACACCGAGATCCCGGCCGCCGAGGCCACCGGCAAGCTTGATTTGCGCCCCGGCTCTCAGGTGATCCGCATCGAGCACGATGACAAGGGCCGCGCCAGTGCCGTGGTCTATGCCGATTCGGCAGGCGTGATGCAGCGCCAGAAAGCCCGTGTGGTGGCGGTAGCCGGCAACTCCATAGAAACGCCGCGCCTGCTGCTCAATTCTTCGAGCTCAATGTTCCCTCATGGGCTGGGTAACGGCGCCGGTATGGTCGGTAAATACTACATGCGTCACACCACCGGCAGCGTTTTTGCCGAATTCAAGGAACCGGTGCATTTTTATCGCGGCACTATCATGGCCGGGATCATTCGCGACGAGGCGTACCACAAGCCCGAGCGTGGTTTTGTCGGCGGTTACGAGCTGGAAACGGTCTCGCTCGGGCCGTCGTTCATGGCGGCGTTCTTCAATCCGGGTGCGTGGGGGCGAGAGTTCACCAGCGCGATGGATCAGTACACCAACATGGCCGGCCTGTGGATCGTCGGTGAGGACATGCCCCAGGAGAGCAACCGCGTGACGCTCAATGATGCAGTCAAGGACCGCTTCGGCATGCCGGTGGCCAACGTGCATTACGATGACCACCCCAACGACCTGGCCATGCGCGAGCATGCGTTTTCTCAGGGAGAAAAGCTGTACTCCTCGGTCGGCGCGCTGAAGGTGCATCGTGTGCCGCCGTATCCTTCGACCCACAACCTGGGCACCTGCCGTATGAGCGCCAAGGCTCAGGACGGGGTATGCAACGCTCACGGCCAGAGCCATGAGGTGCCCAACCTGTTTATTTCGGACGGCAGCCAGTTCACCACCAGCGCAGGGGAGAACCCGACCCTCACCATCGTCACGCTGGCGATCCGGCAAGCGGAGTTCATTGCCGATGGGTTGAACTCAAAGGCCATCTGACCGGGCGGCGCCATGTTCGCGCAGCAGCGCTTCCATCCACTGCATGAACGCCCGGCAACGGGCGGGCAGGTGACGACGATGGGCGTACAGCAAGGACACCGGCATCGGGGAGGGCAGGTAGTCGGGGAGGACTTCGATCAGTTCGCCGGTGTCGATGAATGATTGCAGGGAGATGATCGGCGCCTGAATGATCCCCAGTCCACCCAGGCAACCGGCCTCGTAGGCTTCGCCGTTGTTGACGGTGACGCTGCAGGGCATTTTGACCCGGTGATACTCGCCATCGCGGTGGTACTCGAACGCCGGGGTGGCACCGAAATTGGAGACGTAATGCACCAGCCGGTGCTGTTGCAGGTCCGCCAGCGTTCGCGGCACGCCATGCCGTGACGCGTAGTCAGCGCTGACGACGTTGCTCAACCGAAAGTCGCCAACGTAGCGCGCCACCAGGCTGGTATCGGCCAGTTCTCCTGCGCGCATCACGCAATCGAAACCTTCACGCACCAGATCAACGCGGCGGTCTGTGCTACTGATCTCAAGGTCGATCAGTGGATAACGGGTGATGAATTCGCCAATTCTGGGCATGACGAGTTTGCGGGCGATGGCAGTGGGCATGTCGACCCTCAACCGGCCACTGAGCGCTGCATCGTCGTTGCGAAACAGGCTCTCCAGCTCGTCCATCTGCGCAAGCAGATCCTTGCTGCGCTCGTACAGCACCTGGCCGTCGGGCGTCGTCTGCACTTTGCGGGTGGTGCGTTGCAGCAGACGGGTGTCGAGCAGCGCCTCCAGCAACCGAACGTTTTCCGACACCGTAGAGCGCGGCAGGCCCAGTGTTTCGCTGGCTTGAGTAAAGCTCGACAGCTCGGCGACGCGGATGAAGGTCTTCAACAGCTCCAGTTTGTTCATTCGGTCAGCCTTTATATTGTTCGCTCTGAGCGATCAGTAAGTTCGTACTCAGGGCATTTATCGAACGCACGGCGAACAATAAGCTTTCCCTCATTCACTGAACAGCCACTTGAGGAATCAGCCATGAGCAACAGGATCGCAATCATCACCGGTGCCAGCCGCGGTCTGGGCAAAAGCGCCGCGTTGCACCTCGCGGCCCAGGGTGTCGACATCATCGGCACTTACCACAGCAATGCCCAGGAAGCTCAAAACGTGCGCGGCCAGATTGAAGCGCTGGGTGCGCGGGCGACGATGCTGCAACTGGATGTCGGTATCAGCAGCAGCTTCGACGGCTTCGCTGAGCAAGTGGCAGCCTCGTTGAACGCTGATTTTGGGGCACAGCGTTTCGATTTTCTGGTGAACAACGCGGGCGTCGGCGCACACGCCAGTTTTGCCGACACCAGCGAGGCGCTGTTCGATCAGCTACTGAACGTGCATTTCAAGGGGACGTTTTTCCTGACCCAGACGCTGTTGCCACTGATTGGCGACGGCGGGCGAATCATCAACATCAGCAGCGGGTTGACGCGTTTCTCACCAGTGGGCTACGCCGCATATGCCTCAATGAAAGGCGCAGTTGAGGTCTGGACGCGTTATCTGGCGCAGGAGCTTGGCCCGCGCGGCATCAACGTCAACACCTTGGCCCCCGGTGCCATCGCGACCGACTTCGGCGGCGGTGCAGTGCGCGATAACCAGGCGGTCAACGACTGGGTCGCATCCAATACGGCAATGGGCCGCGCGGGGCAACCGGACGACATCGGCGCAGCAGTGGCCATGCTGTTGGGCGAAGGTGGCCGCTGGATTACTGGGCAGCGGATCGAGGCGTCGGGCGGGATGTTCGTTTAGGCAGCGAACCTCTGCAGGCGCGAATTCATTCGCGTGGCGTCGGTATTGGTTCAACCCATGACGCCGCCTCGCCAACAAGTTTGCTCCTACAGACTCGTGCCGTTACTCAGCCCTTGATGTAATAAATGCAAAGCGACAACGTCACCAACGACCCCAGCGTCGAGATCAGGATCGTGCTGGACACCACCGACGCCTCGCGCTTGTAGTATTCGGCGAGCATGAACGGGCCGGTGCCGGTGGGCAGGGCGCTCAGCAGCAACGCCGAGCCGGCCCAGAGTGGCGGCAGTTGAAACACCCGATAGGCCAGAAACCAGGTCAGCAGGGGATGTGCGATCAGCTTGATCAGTACCAAAAGGCTCGTGCCCTGGCGCGGGCCTTGCTGTTTATGGGCAAGGAACAAGCCCAGTGAAATCAGCGCGCACGGTGTGGTCGCAGCGCCCAGCAGGTGCAAGAACTTGTCCAGCGCCCCCGGCAGCGGCGCACCGGTCGACGCCCAGCACGCGCCGAGAATGGGCGACACCACCAGTGGGTTTTTTGCCAGTGCAGCCAGCACTTTCAGGACGATACGGTGTACGCGCCTTTCGCTCTGCAAGCCAATTTCGATGCACACCAGCGCCAGCCCGAACAGCACGCAGACCACCAGCAGAGATGCAATCAGCGCAGGCTCCAGACCGCCTTCGCCCAACACCATCACGCACAACGGAATGCCGATGTAGCCGGTGTTGGCATAAGAGGCGCTAAGCGCGTCGATACTGGCATCGGCAAAATGTCCGGCCTTCTTCTTGCGCATGATCAGCGTGATCACGAACATTGCCAGCGTGCTCAGGGTAAACACCGCCACGAAGCCCGGATGCCAGATTTGTTCCCAGGTGGCGGTGGCGGTCGCCGTAAACAACAGGGCCGGCAAGCACAGCCAGACCACCATCCGGTTGATCTCCGACGCGGCATTCGGGCCGAGGCGGCCAGTGCGGCGACACACATAGCCCACCAGGATCAAGGCAAAGATCGGTAACAGCACATTCAGGACGGAGGACATCGGGCCTCGGCTCATGGGTATCGAACAGGCGGGCAAGGGTAGAGTTGGAAGCCGTCAGCGTCCAACCTTTCTTGTGTTGTGGCTCAGGTTTCATCCGCCGTGTTGACGGCAATCCAAAGGCAAAAAAAATGCCCGGCAAATTCCAGGCATTTGTATGTTCGGGTGACGATTACTTGGTCATGGGGGCCATGTCGAGAATCTTGCCGGTGTCCATGTCCACCAGCACGTATCGGTCGCTGATCGTGACCCATTGGCTGCCTTCTTTCGGCGCGTGCAGGCCCTTGTCTTTCCAGTCCTTGATGCCGACGCGCTCGTCTTGATAGAGCTTGTGCGCGGTGTCGCCGACCTTGTACTGCTCATTGGTGTGTTCGGCCTGAACGCTTTTAGTCGCCGGTGTCTGCGCTTGCACCACCAGCGCTGTGCTGGTCAGGCAGGTCAACACTGCCATGCTCGCCAATAGGGATTTGAACGTCATGGTGCCTTCCTCTTTTTATGCGTGGGGTGCGAAGTCTGGGCAACGTCTGCGGTCAGGCAGGCGTTGGATTACTTCTTGACCGGGGCCGGTTTCTTCATCGGCTGAATATCGGTGATCTGGCCGTTGGTTGTCTGCACCTGCACATATTTATTGTGGATTAACACCCACTGACTTTGTTCGGCTGGAGCGGGCAGGCCCTTGGCTTTCCAGTCTTTGATAGCGGCGCCAGGGCGCTGGAATTTCTCGGGTGCGCGGTCGCCTTTTTCCAGCTCGCGCATGTTGTCCTTGGATTGCTGGACGGTTGGCTCTGGCGCCTCTGCCGCTTGCACCGAAAGGCTGGTGACAGCAACGCAGCCGAGGATTGCCATGCTGGCGATGAGCGATTTGTTATTCATATGAAGCTCCTGATCCAGCGCGTAATGCGCTGTTCACTACTTCCGACCGCTGGCGGGGCAAATCATTCAGTCAGTCTGAGGTAGCCGGTTTCACGAAGGCTGCGATGCGGTATGCCTGAAACTCCGCAATCGCGGCCTCGCCTTGGCTCGTCAGACTCCTACAGTCACCGGGTTGATTCTGACTATGAAGGTTGATTCTGGCGCTGTGGGAGGGAGCTTGCTCGCGATGCTGTTGCTGGCGCGCGGGAGATGTGTTGGCTGACGGGTCACATCGCGAGCAAGCTCTCCCCGACGGATGCGCGTGATTGTCCGTTGATTAAATCTCGGCTGCGAGTTTGACCGCTGCTGCGATGGCCGTTTTGCGTGATTCAGCGTCAACGTCGGGGCCCATGAGGGTTTTCTCGACGACGATGTTGTACTGCTCGTCGATCCCGACCATCCCGCTCCAGGTAGTCATGAACGACACCTGATGCTCGGCGCGATCCAGCGGCGCACCGCGGGCGGCGATGACCACCACTTTGCGTCCGTCGAGCAAACCGTTGAGGCCGCGCTCGTCGAAGCTGAACAACAGGTCTTTCTGGCTGACGACGTCGATCAAATGCTTGAGCTTGTAAGGGATTCCGAAGTTCCACATCGGCACGCCGAAGACAATCACATCGGCCTTGGTGAAACGTCCGGCCAGCTCGACGATCTGCGCCCAGGCTTCTTTCTGTTCGGGCGTGCGTTCGATGCCCTGGATGCCGGCGTATTTGGCGTCCAGCGTTGCGCCGTCAAACTCGGGCAGCGTGGTGTTCCAGACGTCGAGCGTGTCAACGGTGGCGATCGCGTGTTGGGCTTTCCAGGCGTCGATGAACGCGTGCGCGACTTCAATGGACGCGGAGCGCTGTTTGCGTGGCGAGCTTTCAACGTAGAGCAGGTGCGGCATGATGAAGTCCTTCTGCAGGCGATGTCGGAAGCGTCAGTCATAGCAGAAAGTTTTGCCGCAAGCACCGGTTGGATGAGGCGACTCGTCGGGCCGCTGCACCGGTCGAGCCGCTCTGTTCAGGCGAACGTGGCGCCGCGTGTATTGACGAAAAGCGAGTACACCGAATGACTGCTGGCCATGAACAACCGGTTGCCTTCACGCCCGCCAAAGCACAGATTCGGGCAGCGTTCAGGCAATGAAATATGGCCGATGGCTTTGCCTTGAGGGTTGAAAACGCGCACACCGTCGAGCTTTTCGAGATCGGCTTTCGGGTCGCCATTGCCGCCCCAACCGCACCATACATTGCCGGCTTCGTCGCACTTGATGCCGTCCAGTGCCGCGTAATCCAGCCCTTCGATGTGCTTGCGTCTGGCGCCCAGGCTGCCGTCGTCATTCACCGTGATCGCCCAGACCAGTCGATTCGGTTTTGCCCGGCCTTCCACCACGTACAGGGTTTTCTCGTCCGGTGAGAAGCACAAGCCGTTAGGTCCGTTGAGGTCATCGATCACCCGTGTGACCGCGCCGCTCTCACCATCAATGCGATACACCGCGTGGGGCTGGGTGGGCGTGATTTCGTGGCCTTCGTAGTTGTTGCCGGTCTGGAACGGCGGGTCGGTGAACCAGATTGACCCGTCGCGCTTGCAGATCACGTCATTGGGCGAGTTGAAGGGCTTGCCCTCGTAACTGTCGGCCAGCACGGTAATCGTCCCATTAGGTTCGGTACGCGTGATGCGGCGGCCTTCGGAGGTGGTGGTCGAGCCCTCGCAGACGATCAACCGGCCTTGGCGATCCCGACACATGCCGTTGGAGAAGTTCGAGTTTTCCCGGTACACGGAGAACGTGCCGGTGATTTCGTCCCAGCGCATGATGCGGTTATTGGGAATGTCGCTGAGCAGCAAGTAACGACCATCGCCGATCCACACCGGGCCTTCTGCCCAGCGCATGCCGGTGGCGAGTTTTTCGACGCCGGCGTTGAAGATTCTCAGGTCCATGAAGCTGTCATCGAGAATCTGCACGAGCGGATCGGGATAACGTTGACTCAAGGGCTCGGCGGCATTGACCAGACGGGGGAGGGAGAGACCGCCCACAGTGGCGAGGGTGGCAGAAACGGCGAGGGAGGTTTTCAGGAAATTGCGGCGACTGGCGCCTGGGAGAGGCTCAAGTAGCAAGGAATCCATCGAGGGATCTCCGTTGATTATTGTTTTGATCGCGCGACAGTAATACCTTCTGATAAGACATCGTACAAGTACGGATTTCCCACGCGTCCGGGGGGCGAACCCCGGGGATGCTTCTGCCCGGAGGGCGTAGGAGCGTGGCTTGCCCGCGATCTGCCGGGCACCGGCAGCAAATTCGGCAACTGTGCTCTGCCTGACACCGCGTCGAATGGTTTCACTGCCGGTGCCCGGCAGATCGTCGGCAAGCCGGACGCCTACGCCTTCGGCAGAAGCGGCAAAAAAATGCCCGGTTCCATTGCTGGAACCGGGCATCTTTTCGCACTCACACCGCTACCGCTTATTTAGCCCGCAGATGCTCGCGCACATCCTTCACATCACTGCTGGACACGCCAGGCGCTGCGTTGCCCCAGGTATTGCGCACGTAGGTCAGCACGTCGGCGACGTTCTCGTCAGACAGGTTCCAGCCAAAAGCCGGCATTGCCGGAGCCGTCGGGGCAGCGTCCGTTGCGCCTGCGCGGCTGCCCGCCACCACCACGCGGATCATCGACGACGCATCGTGACTGTTGATCAGCGGCGCCATGGCGAGTTTTGGAAACAGACCTTCAACGCCTTCGCCGTTGGGCGTATGGCACGCCGAGCAGCGGTCGGCGTAGATCGCCTTGCCCGCGACCATGGCCGGATCGTTGGCGGCCAATGGCTTGGGCGCATCTGCGGGCTTGGCGCCGTCCTTGAGGTACACCGCGACCGCCATCAAGTCCTCGTCTTTCCAGTGCTGCGACGAGTGCTCGACTTCCTCGGCCATCGGCCCCGAGGCCACGTCGAAACGGTTAGCGCCGGTCTTCAGGTACTTGACGATGTCGCCTTCGGTCCACGCGCCAATGCCGTCGTGGGATCGGGCCGTAATGTTCGGCGCGACCCAGCCTTGCAGATTGGCACCGCCCAGGAACTGATCGTTCTTGTCGCCACCGGTCAGCCCTTTGGGCGTGTGGCAGGTGCCGCAGTGCCCCAGACCCTCAACCAGATACGCGCCACGATTCCATTGCTGCGACTTGTCGGGGTGCGGTTTGAATTCGCCTTGGGTGAAGTTCAGCAGGTTCCAGCCGAGCAGGCTGGTGCGCACGTTGAACGGGAAGGGCAACTGGTTGGTTTCAACCTTGTTGTCCACCGCATCCACCGTTTGCAGATAGGCGAAAATCGCTTGATTGTCCTCACGTCGCACCTTGGTGTAAGCCGTATACGGCATCGCGCCATAGAGCAACTTGCCGTCCAGACCGTGCCCTTTGGACATGGCGTTCTGGAAGTCCTCGGCAGTCCAGCGACCGATTCCGGTCACCGGGTCAGGCGTGATGTTGGCGCCTGCCAGCTTGCCGAACGGCGTATCGAGGATCACACCGCCCGAAAACAGCGGCTTGCCGGGCAAGGTATGGCACGCCGTGCAGTCGCCCAGCGTCGTCAGGTAACGACCTTTTTCCACCAGGTTGTAGGAGTCGGCGCCGGTTGCGGCGTGCGCCATGTTCAGCGACAGCCCGATAACGCCCGCGCATACAGTCAGAAGCGTCTTCATACGCTGATCATCTCCCCTGGACGCTTTAGGTAGCGGGTGCGAATCGCGTCGGCCGCCTTGAATGCCAATGCCGCCACGGTGCCGGTCGGGTTGTAGCCGGGGTTCTGCGGGAAGGCCGAGGAGCCGACCACGAACAGGTTCGGCACGCCCCAGACTTGCAGGTGCTTGTTCACCGAACTGGTCTTGGGGTCTGCGCCCATGATGAAACCGCCCACGATGTGCGAGGACTGATACGGCGCGCTGTTCCAGTGGCCCGTCTGAGCGCTGGGGACCATTTGCCGAGGGTTCATGCTCTTGGCGATTTCACCGACCTTGGACGTCACGTAGGCGGCCATCTTGCGGTCGTTCTCCGGGAAATCGAAGGTGATGCGCAGCAGCGGTCGTCCCAGCGGATCCTTGTAGGTTGGATCCAGCGACAGGTAGTTGGTGCGTGTCGAGTAGCTGCTGGCTTCGCAACCGATCGACATCGTGCTGGCGTAGTTGTCGACGGTGGCTTTCTTCCAGGCCGACCCCCAGGCCGGTGTGCCCGGTGGGACAGGACGCGCGTCAATCGGTGCCGCGCCAATCGGTGTCACACGGGTGCTGCCACCGCCCACGAACCCCAGACCTGAGTGGTCGAAGTTGTCGTTGTTGAACTCGTCGATGCCCATGCCAATGGCGCCGCCACCGATGAATGGGTTGAAGTTCTTGTCGTCGAAAAACATCTTCACGCTGTTGGCCGTCTGGTACGCATAGTTGCGGCCCGTAGTGCCAGTATTCGTCACCGGATCGTACGGCTGGCCCACGCCGGACAGCAGCATCAGGCGCACGTTTTCGAAGATGAACGCGCTGATCACCACCAGGTCGGCCGGCTGCTCGTATTCATCACCGTTGCTGTCCATGTAGACGATGCCGGTGGCCTTGGAGCCGGTGTTGTCCATCACCACGCGAATCACTTCGCAGTTGGTTTTGGCGGTGAAGTTGGGCTTGCGAATCAGTACCGGCAAAACGGTGGTGATGGCGCTGGCCTTGGAATAGTTGGCGCAGCCGTAGTTGGTGCAGAAACCACAGAAGGTGCAGGCGCCCATTTTCACGCCCAGGGAGTTGGTGTAAGCGCGGGATACCAGCGCCGACGGCACCGGGAACGGCTTGTAACCAAGGTTTTTCGCGGCTTCGGCAAACAGCGTCGGCGCATAGGTCTGGGCGGTTGGCGGGTTGGGGTATTCCTCGGAACGCGCGCCCTCGAAGGTGTTGCCGCCTTCCTGGATCACGCCCTTGATGTTGCCGGCCTTGCCCGACACACCGGCCAGCTTGTCGAACTTGGTGTAGTGCGGCTCCATTTCTTCCCAGGTCGTGCCCCAGTCCTGCAGCGTCAATTCGGGGGACAATTCCTTGCCGTAGCGCTCGCTCAAATAACTGTGCAGACGGAACTCATTGGGCTGAAAGCGAAAGGAAATCCCGGCCCAGTGATTACCGGCGCCACCTGTACCGTTGCCAGGGTGAAACGAGCCCCATGTGCGCATCGGCAGTGCGGTTTCGGTCACGCTGTTGCGCATGGTCGTGGTGTTCTGTTTTGTGCGCAGCATCAGTTCCTGACGACGCGAGTAGCGCAGTTCGTCAGTGGCGGAAGCAAGGTTGAAATCGGTGGCGGTGTCGCGCCAGGGGCCGCGTTCAAAGCCGATGACCTTCAAGCCTTCGTCGGCGAGTTCATTGGCGATGATCGATCCGGCCCAGCCGAGCCCGACAACCACGACGTCCGTGGAGGGTAGTTTTTTGGCCATGTGGAATTAACCCTTCTTGTTCCAGGCGGAGCTGCCGATGATGTAAAGCGGCACGAGGTCGAGCTTCTGGTTATGCAGCGCGATGTAGTCGCGGTAGTCATACCGGGCACCCGGGAAACCGATCATTTTCCAGGAGACCATCTCGCGATTGCCGCCGTAGATCGGGTCGGCAAAGAAGCCTTCCATCGTGTTGGAAAGCACTTGCTGGAAGAACAGCTTGGCGTCGATGCCCTCCAGCGCGATATCGCCTTTTTCAAGGCCGGTCAGCACCGTGTCCTGCTCTTCGGGGCTCAGGGCGTTGAAGGCTTTCTGGAAGGTTTTTTGGGTGTACGTGGCCAGGCCTGCAAGGCCCAGTCGGTAGCGCTCGCGCGGCACCAGCGGCGATTGATCGCCTTGCATCTGCGTGCCAGCGGCGAAGGGGCCTTGCATGTACAAGCGGTCAAACGTGCCGTACTCGCCTGCCAGTTGCCGGTCGATGAACACCGCGCAACCCGCGTCCTTGCCACTGACGCTCAGGTCGTCGGCTGGGATCAGCCGCGCAACGATGGCCTCGACGGCGCTCGCTTCATCGGCCGTGAAAAACTGCCACCCCGGCGTCTCATAGTGCATCGGGCCGTTGTGGTCGAAGGGCACCCAGTCAGGGACGCTGGTCAGGGTCGCGGCCTTGGCGGTCGCGGCGCCCACAACGGCGAGGGACGTTGCGGAAGACACCAGCAACTGCCTGCGAGTGAGGCCTTTGGGTTTATCGGTCATTCAGGGCTCCTGCGAGCGCGCGCTTCCACGGGCCATAGGCATAGCCACCCGTTTACAGGTTGCGTCATCGCGGTTATTTCACGGTTGTGTGCTCGACAGCTAAACAGGGCGAGCGAATCCATTTCAGGCGGGGTGTGACATTGGGTCTCTGGCGAACCAGCAGGAGGAGGGCGCACGCTGGGCGGGAGCTTTCCTTGGCCTTGATCATCTTTTCCACGCGTCGGGCAATGATAGATGTGTTGCTAACGATTGCAGTGTACGGATTTAGTAATTCACTGTTGCAGATCAGACAACAGTGGCATTTTCTCGCTGATTGCCATTCGGCCCGGCGCTGGTTGCAAGAGGTCCGAAGATGTCCATACCCAGGCCTTGTATGTCGGATGCTGCTTAATGTTTAAGTCGGTGTTATCACTGAGATGCATGTTGCGGCATGTTTTTTATGGCTAATTGCCTGGTGATTGTACTGATTTCAAGCAACAAAAAAATCACTGTCCTTTTGCGTTCAACCCAGCGAGCAGGGCTTACCTGACAGGATTTTCATGAAGATGGCGCCATTGGCACGGCTGGATCTTGGTATCTTGCACGCCATTTATTCCCTCTGATCTTCACTGGCCGCTCTCCTGCGCCGCTCAAATGTCACCGAGAAGCTGTAGAAATGCCCGATCCCATACCGTTGAAGGACCACGAAAAAGAAACCCGGCTGGTCAACAAGCGGTTGATCGCTTGCGCTCTGTTCGTGGCGATACTCAGCGCGGCACTGGTCTGCCGGATGTACGTCCTTCAAGTTACCGAATTCGCTTATCACTCGACCATTTCTGAAAACAACCGCGTGCACGTGCTGCCCATTCCTCCAGAGCGCGGGCTGATTTACGACCGAAACGGCGTCATCCTCGCCGATAACCGCCCCAGTTTTAACCTGACCATGACCCGCGAGCGCGCGGGCGACTGGCATGAAGTCATCGACACCCTGATGGGCATTCTCAAGCTGCCGGACGAGGACCGCATCGTCTTCGACAAGGCGATGAAAAACTCCCCCCATCGCTTTGTGCCGGTCACGTTGCTGTATGAACTGACCGAGGAGCAGATTGCCTTGCTGGCGGTTAACCAGTTCCGCTTGCCGGGCCTGGACGTCGAGGCGCAGTTTGTCCGCCATTACCCGCTGGGCGTGCATTTTGCGCACTCCATCGGTTACGTGGGCCGGATCAACGAGAAAGAATCCAACCAACTGGATCAGGTGGAATACCGGGGCACGCAGTCCATCGGCAAGACCGGTATCGAGCGCTTTTACGAGAATGAACTGCACGGCCATGTCGGCTACGAAGAGGTCGAGACCAACGCTCAGGGTCGTGTGCTGCGGGTGCTCAAGCACACCGATCCGGTGGCTGGCAAAAACATTGTGCTGAGCCTGGACATCAAGTTGCAGGAAGCCGCCGAGGAAGCGCTGGGGGACCGTCGCGGTTCAGTGGTGGCGCTCGACCCTGAAACCGGTGAAGTGCTGGCAATGGTCAGCAAGCCGAGTTTCGACCCGAACCTGTTCGTCACCGGCATCAGCTTCAAGGAATACTCGGCGTTGCGCGACTCGGTCGACCGCCCACTGTTCAACCGGGTGCTGCGCGGTCTTTATGCACCGGGCTCGACCATCAAGCCGGAAGTGGCGATTGCCGGGCTCGACAGCGGGGTGGTCACGCCATCCACACGGGTGTTCGACCCCGGGTATTTCCAGTTGCCGGATTTCGATCATAAATACCGTAACTGGAACCACAGCGGCGATGGCTGGGTGGATCTGAACGCGGCGATCATGCGGTCCAACGACACCTATTTTTATGACCTGGCACACAAGCTGGGCATCGACCGCATGCACGATTACCTGACCATGTTCGGCATCGGCCAGAAGGTGTCGCTGGACATGTTCGAAGAGTCAGCGGGCCTGATGCCGTCCAAGGAATGGAAGCGCGCGACCCGCCGTCAGGCCTGGTTCCCCGGCGAAACCGTGATCCTCGGTATTGGCCAGGGTTATATGCAGGTCACGCCGCTTCAACTGGCGCAGGCTACGTCGTTGATCGCCAGCAAAGGCGTGTGGAATCGCCCGCACCTGGCGAGGACTGTTGGCGGCGTCGCGCCACTGGATGAACACCCGATGCCCAACATCGTGCTGCACGACCCCCGCGAGTGGGATCAGGTCAACAACGGCATGCAGTCAGTGATGCATGATCCGCGAGGCATTGCCCGCGCCGCCGCACAGGGCGCGCAATACCGCATTGCCGGCAAGAGCGGCACCGCGCAAGTGGTCGCGATCAAGCAGGGCGAACGCTACAACCGCGACAAGACACTGGAACGTCACCGCGACAACGCCCTGTTCGTGGGCTTCGCGCCGGCAGCGCACCCGAAAATCGTGGTGTCGGTGATGATCGAAAACGGCGAGGCGGGCGGTCGTGTGGCTGGGCCGGTGGTGCGGCAGATCCTCGATGCCTGGTTACTGGATGCCGATGGTCATCTCAAACAGCAATACGCGACGCCCGACAGCCCGCCAGTCAATCCGAAGCAGCAGTTCGCGACACCGGTGAAGGCGGCCGGCGACCCGCACGTATAGCGCAGGTATTACTGCCCTGGCAGGGCCTGTGGGAGCGGACCGGTCGCGAACGATAGGGGCTCCCCCAGGGGGATGTGTCGGATGACCAATGTCTTTGCGGACAGGTCCGCTCCCACTTCCTTGCTTGTGAAGGTTGATCCGGGCGACAAGCACATCCGTTCAATCACTGAACTGTGCAGGGTGGTACTTGTCGATTTGAGACAACGCTCGTTACCTGGCTGATTATTGAAGTCCTTGTAGGCGCTGACGAGCAACGCGAGGCTGCGATGAGTTTTGCCTGACACCGCAATCGCAGCCTCGCATGGGATCGTCAGCTCCTACAGGGTATGCACCAGCCCCGAGCGCGAACCCGCATCGACAAGGAACCCAACCCCATGTCCAGCAAAACCGTTGCAGACCACCTCGCCCAAACCCTGCTTGCCGCAGGGGTATCGAAAATATGGGGGGTCAGTGGTGACAGCCTGAACGGCCTGACCGACAGCCTTGAACGTCTGGGCAAAATCAAGTGGATGCACACCCGCCACGAAGAGGTCGCCGCGTTCGCTGCCGGTGCAGAAGCTGCGACCTCTGGCAAGCTGGCGGTGTGCGCCGGGAGTTGCGGGCCGGGCAATCTGCACCTGATCAACGGCTTGTACGATTGCCACCGCAGCGGTGTGCCCGTGCTGGCGATTGCCGCGCAAATCCCGTCGTCCGAGATCGGGCTGAACTACTTTCAGGAAACTCATCCCACCGAACTCTTCAAAGAGTGCAGCCATTTCGTTGAAGCCGTCAGCAGCGCCGAGCAGTTTCCCGGGGTGCTGGAACGGGCGATGCGGGCTGCCATCAGTCAGCGCGGCGTGGCGGTGATCGTCATCCCGGGCGACGTAGCGCTGAGCGCGGCGCCTGACGTCAAGGCCAAATGGGTCGATCACCAGCCCCCACTGGTCACGCCGACCGACGCCGACCTGCAACGCATCGTTGATCTGCTGGACGGCTCCAAAGCCGTGACGATTCTGGCCGGCGCCGGGTGCGCGGATGCGCATGATCAGGTGGTGGCGCTGGCAGAGCGGCTCAGTGCGCCGGTAGTGCACGCGTTGCGCGGCAAGCAGTACATCGAGTACGCCAACCCCTTCGACGTTGGCATGACCGGGCTCATCGGCTTCAGCTCCGGCTATCACGCGATGATGGCCTGCGACACGCTGGTGATCCTCGGCAGCAGCTTCCCGTACCGCAATTTCTACCCGGAAAAAGCCAAGGTCATTCAGATCGATATCGACCCCACGGCGATCGGTCGTCGCGTGCCGGTGACCCTCGGCGTGGCAGGCGGCATCGCCGAAACTCTCGACGAACTGTTGCCGCGTCTCAAGGCCCACACCGACCGCAAGTTCCTCGACAAGGCGCTGGATCACTACGCTAAATCCCGTGAAGAACTCGACGAACTGGCCACGCCATCGGGCCATGGCGAGCCGATTCACCCGCAGTACCTGACACGCCTGGTCGACGCCTACGCCGACCCGGACGCGATCTTCACTGTCGATGTCGGCACGCCGACCTTGTGGGCCGCGCGTTACCTGACCATGAACGGCAAGCGCTCGCTGTTGGGCTCGTTCAACCACGGTTCCATGGCCAACGCGATGCCACAGGCATTGGGTGCCAAGGCGGCATTCCCGCAGCGGCAAGTGGTGGCGCTGTGCGGTGACGGCGGTTTGTCGATGCTGATGGGCGACCTTCTGTCGATCCGCCAGTTGAATCTGCCGATCAAGCTGGTGGTGTTCAACAACAGCTCGCTGGGTTTTGTGGCGATGGAAATGCAGGCGGGCGGTTACGTGCCCCACGACACCGATTTCAACTGCACCAATTTTGCCAACATCGCCATCGGCGCAGGGATTCTGGGGATTCGCGTGGAAGACTCGGCTGACCTGCCGAATGCCCTGAAAAAAGCCTTCGAGCATCCGGGGCCTGTGTTGGTTGACGTTGTGACCGCGAAACAGGAACTGGGCATGCCGCCGAAGATCAAACTGGCCCAGGCGAAGGGCTTCAGTCTGTTCATGCTCAAGGCCGTCATGAACGGTAAAGCGGACATGGTCCTGGAGCTGGCGAAAACTAACCTGCGCTGATCTCATGTGGGACCGGCTTCAGCCGGGAAAGCGTCAGTTGGCACACCGCAAGAGCGAGGGTGTTCACGCAGGCTTCTTCCCGGCTAAAGCCAGGCCTGCCAATAAATTGCATGCATTCAAGCAGACGGCAATTTTTCCGGCTGCTGCGAGCCCGTTGACACTGTGAACTGTCTGTACACATTTAAGGCCTGGCAAGGTCCCTTTTTATGGCCTTCCATCGCGTAGTTCGCTGAACACCCCACATTCCTGAAATCTATTTAAAGCGCAACCGTCCGACCAAGTTAATGACCAACCCAAAATCCTGGACATCACTAATAGAGCTGAGGAGATACACTGACGTTAAACAAGGCATGTCCGTCGTAGGTTTTAATGATGCAGTCACTTGTTGCGTACGCCACGCAAAGCACAACAAAACCAAGGGCGATTTGTTCCTCATCTAAAAAACTCTGATTGCTTTGATCTACAGTACCCTCTATCAGTCTGCCTATGCATGTTGAGCAAGCCCCTGCTCGGCAGTCGCTGGGGAGCACAATTCCCGCCAATTCCGCCGCATCGAGAATCTCAGTGTCATCGTCAACCTCCAGCGTCACGTCAGATTTTTCGGGGATCTTTAGCGTTACTTTATAGGTGCGCATGATTAGCCTCTCCAAAACAATGTCAGAAGGAAAGCACAAAGACGGAAGCACTTTGTCGACGTCACCACTTGCTCCCATTTAAGTCCTCACACAGACACAAGCTAGTTACTTAAAGTCTTGATGTCTACTGTCAGATCTGACAGGTGTATAAATACACATGTACTAAAAATACTCGCACAGCAGGCGTAAAGCCTACCTTCAGTTTAATTGTTTTGATGGCGAGTACGATGGTCGTGAGCGTTAGCCTCACTCACCTTTTGTATGTCAGGAAGCAATCTACTGATGCGGTGGTAGTTGGTGAAACGCTCGCCCGCTTGCCGCTTTAGAGCGAGATGATGGCAGCTCAGACACCGCAGATTACAGCTTGCCTCCCCCCATTTTCGCCCCCCAATCGTGCATTTACCTTCACCCTCGCACCACCCTGAATCACCAAAATCCCCCGCCTGAAATCTCTTGAAAAAAGCGTTGTAAGGCCTCGAAACACGATGTTATGTTGCTAACATTCTGCCGAAAAATGACCGCTGGATAACATTTTCTCGGTCCCGGCAACTCGGCATTACCAGCGGAATTCCCATGGAAAAGCGTCCCTTCCTCGATGCACTTGAACAGCGGTTCAGCGACCTGACGCCCACCGGCAAGCGCATCGCTGGCTACCTGCTGGCAAATCCGCAGAAGCTGCCGTTCGAGACCGCCGACAGCATCGCTCAGCAAACCGGGACCACTGGCATTTCGGTCGGGCGCTTCCTGCGTTCACTGGGCTATCGCAACATCGACGACGTCAAACAGAGCCTTCGCGGCGACAGTGCCAGCCCGTGGGTGATCACTGATCGGCTCGGCGCGTTTCGTGAAGAAAACACCCAGGGCGATGCATTGGAGCGCTCGATGAACCGCGAGCTGGAAGCCATCCAGCGGGTCTACGCCCTGGCCCGCAGCGAGACCTTCGCCCGCATCGTCGAGCGGCTGCACAGCGCCGACGCCGTGTTCATCGTCGGCATCCAGACCACCCGCGGCATCCTCAACGCGTTTTTCAGTCACCTGGAGTACATCCGGCCCAAGGTGTATTACGTCGACGGCTTGTCCGGCACCTACGCCGAATCACTGAATTCCCAGTTCCAAAACCCCTACGCGGTGATCGCCGACTTCCGCACCTATTCCGCTGTCACGCGGACCTTCTGCGAAGTCGCCCATCAGCAGAATGTCGGGCTGGCGTTCATTACCGACTTTCACTGCCCGTGGGCCCGTGATTACCCGAGCGATCTGCTGCAGCTCAATTCCGATGTGGGCCAGTTCTGGGATTCCCTGGCGCCGCTGACGTGCCTGTTCAATCTGATGGTGTCGGCACTGGCCGACCGATACGGCGACCGCCTCGACCAAAGGCTGGCGAAGAACCGTGAGCTGCAGCAACTGTTCGGCCAGTTTGAATAAACCGGGCTTCCCGGCTGAAGCCGGCTTCACAAGGGCAACAGCTTCCCGGCTGAAGCCGGTCCTACACGCTGATCTGGAGTGTCGTTACGTGAATAGCCCCCTCGTCGAAGTCGATGCCCACGCGATGCAGGTCGAGATCAACCTGATCTACGCCGGCGTCGACAACCTCGCCGGCAAGCAGATTTACCAGGACCCGCGCTGCCTGCTGCACCGCGACGCCGAGCGCTGTCTGCGCAAGGCCAGCACCCTGGCGCGACAGGCCGGACTGCGGCTGCGCCTCTTCGACGCCTATCGCCCGCCCTACGCGCAATTTCTGCTGTGGGAAGCGCTGCCCAATCCCGAATACGTGCGTGACCCGAGCCTGGGTTCACACCACAGCCGAGGCGTGGCGGTGGATCTGACCCTGATCGACGCCGACGGCCAGACGCTGGACATGGGCACCGGCTTTGATGACATGCGCGAGCAATCCCATCAGTTCTACGCCGACCTGCCGCCTCAGGTGCAGCGCAATCGCCTGCTGCTGCTGGGCATCATGCTCAGCGCCGGATTTACCTACATGGACAGTGAGTGGTGGCACTACGAGTTGCCCAACGCGCAGGACTATCCGTTGATCGACGACACCTCGATCAAACAAGCGCACTGAGCACATTTGTCAGCACAAGCAGCACCGATAGACCCGTGACACCTGACCGGGACGCACATGAATCCCGGCGTGAATCTGGCGATTGGCGACAGGCACAGCCTGAGCCAACGCCGTGTCGGACGCCTTCAAAGCGTCTGAGTTTTGACTGCCCGGTATAGCGCCAACAATAAACCTGACGAACTTCCACACTTCGAACGATCAAGGAACCGGCATGAAATCATTCATTACCCCACACAAGCTGGCGATGGCAGTCCTCTGCACCGCCATGGGCCTTGGTGCCTGGCAGACCGCGAGCGCCGCATCGCCGCCCGACACCTTGATGATCGGCAAACCGTCCGACCCGCAGACCCTCGACCCGGCCGTGACCATCGACAACAATGACTGGGCCGTGACCTATCCTTCCTATCAGCGCCTCGTCACCTACAAAGTCGGCAGCACCGAAGTGATGGGCGAGCTGGCGAGCGGCTGGACCACATCGCCCGACAGCCTGGTCTGGGAATTCAAGCTCAAGCCGGGTAACCAGTTCGATGACGGCGCCGAGGTCAACGCCGAGGCGGTGAAGTTCTCGTTTGATCGCGTAATGAAGCTCAAGCAAGGGCCGTCCGGCGCGTTCCCGGATGACATGGCGGTGTCGGTGGTTGACCCGATGACCGTGCGCTTCACCCTGAAAACCCCTTACGCACCATTCCTCTCGACCCTGGCCCACAACGGCGCGGCCATCGTCAACCCGGATGTCGCGAAAAAACCCGAAGGCGCCGACGCATACCTGTCGATCCACACCGCAGGTTCCGGGGCATTCAAGCTGGTCAGCTGGCAGAAGGGCCAGACCCTGACCATGGAACAGAATCCTCACTACGCGGGCACCAAACCGGCGCTGAAAAAGGTCGTGATCAAGATCATCGGCGAAGCCTCGGTGCGTCGCTTGCAACTGGAGCACGGTGACCTCGACATCATCGAAGACATGCCCGAAGACCAGCTTGAAGCACTGAGCAAAAAGCCCGGCATCGTCGTGGGTGATTACCCGTCGCTGCGCGTCACGCTGCTGTACCTGAACAACAAGAAAGCGCCGATGAGCGACCCCAACGCGCGGCGGGCCATCGTCGAAGCTCTGGATTACAACGGCATCATCAACGGTATTCTCAAAGGCAAGGCCAAGCCCATGAACGGGCCTATCCCGCAGGGCATGTGGGCCTACGACGACAAGCTCCCGGTGCCAAAACAGGACGAAGCCAAAGCCAAGGCTGATTTCGCCAAAGTCACGCCTAAGGTCGCCAACCTTAACTTCATGTATTCGGACAAAGACCCGAACTGGGAACCGATCGGCCTGACCCTGCAAGCCAACCTGCAAGCGGTAGGCGTGAACCTGAAGATGGAAAAGCTGGCCAATGCCACCATGCGTGAGCGGCTGGGCAGCGGTGATTTCGACGTGGCCATCGGTTCATGGAGCCCTGACTTTGCCGACCCGTACATGTTCATGAACTTCTGGTTCGACTCCAAGCTGCAAGGCCTGCCGGGCAATCGCTCGTTCTACAACAACCCGCAAGTCGACAAGCTGGTGCGTGATGCAGCGGCCAACAACGACATCGCCCAACGCACCGAGATGTACCAGAAGGCGCAGAAAATCGTGATCAACGACAGCGCTTACGCGTACCTCTATCAGAAGGCCTACACCTTACCGATGAGCAGCAAGGTAAAGGGCTACGTATTCAATCCGATGCTGGAACAAGTGTTCAACGTCGACACGATCACCAAATAGCGATTGCTTCAACGGTCTTCCTATAGGAGCGAATTCATTCGCGAGAAACGGTCAGGCGATAGAGATTCATCGACTGTACCGCCAGCTCGCGAATGAATTCGCTCCTACAGAGGGTCGTCGCAAGCCGCGTTCGAGGCAGGTTTTCCCCTGCCGCTTCACTGCGTGACCGAGGTGCCTGATGGCCTTCCTGACTACTGTGCGTAAACGCGTATCCGGCCTGTTGCTGGTGGTGTTTGGCGTTTCGCTGATTACTTTTTCGATTTCGCACCTGATCCCGGGCGACCCTGCGCGCTTGATCGCCGGCGACCGGGCCACGGACGAGATCGTGCAGCATATCCGCCACCAATTGGGGCTGGATTTGCCGCTGTATCAACAATACGGGCGCTACATGCTCGACCTGTTCCATGGCGATCTCGGTACTTCGATTCGTACCAGCCGACCGGTACTCGAAGACCTGCAAGCGTTCTTTCCGGCAAAGCTGGAACTGGCGCTGGCTGCATTGCTGCTGTCGATTCTGGTGGGCGTGCCGCTTGGGGTGCTGTCGGCGGTTTACCACAACCGCTTTATTGACCAGGTCGCGCGCACGCTGGCGGTAACCGGTATTTCAACGCCCGCGTTCTGGCTTGGGCTGGGTTTGATCGTGCTGTTTTACGGCCACCTGAACTGGCTGCCCGGCAGCGGGCGTCTGGATGAAGGCCTGGACCCGCCGCGCACGGTCACTGGTTTTTACCTGATCGACGCGCTGCTGATGGGCGACATGGCGCTGTTTTCCAATGCCCTGCAGCACCTGGTTCTGCCGGCGATCACACTGGGTTTCGTCAATCTGGGCGTGGTGGCGCGGCAGATTCGCTCGGCGATGCTCGACCAACTGGGTGAGGACTACATCCGCACCGCACGGGCTTACGGCTTGTCGAAATGGGCAGTGATTCTACGTCACGCCTTGCCCAATGCGCTGATCCCGTCGGTGACGGTACTGGGCCTCACGCTCGGCGACCTGCTTTACGGCGCTGTGCTGACCGAAACAGTGTTTGCCTGGCCGGGGATGGGCGCCTATGTGGTCAAGTCGATCCAGTCGCTGGACTTCCCTGCCGTGATGGGCTTCGCGATTCTGGTGTCATTCATTTATGTGCTGCTCAACATGGCCATCGATCTGCTGTACCGCCTGATCGACCCGCGCATCCGCGAGGTGAATTGAGATGTCTACACCTATTACCGCCCCCATTGTCGCGCCGCTGCCAAAAGCAACTCGCTGGCAGGACAAGTTTGCATACCTGGCATATCAGGTCCGGCGCAGCCCGCTGACCATGGCCGGTTTGCTGATCACCTTGATGGTGTTGCTGTGCATGATGTTCGCGCCGTGGCTGGCCACGCATAACCCTAATGCGCTGGACCTTGCGCATCGACTGGCTGCGCCCTCGTCCAGCCACTGGTTCGGCACCGATGAAGTGGGCCGAGACCTGTTCAGCCGCGTGCTGTACGGCAGCCAGCAATCCGTGGGCGTTGGCCTGTTCGTGGCGTTTGCCTCCTGCTTTGTCGGCGGCCTGCTGGGCTGCATGTCCGGAATTATCGGCGGGCGCTTCGACGGCCTGATGATGCGTCTGATGGACATCATGCTGTCGGTGCCGTCGCTGGTGCTGATCATGGCACTGGCCGCAGCCCTCGGCCCGAGCCTGTTCAACGCCATGCTGGCGATCACGCTGGTGCGGGTTCCGTTCTATGTGCGGCTGGCCCGGGGTCAGGCCTTGAGCATCCGCCAGATGGGCTACGTCAAAGCTGCGGAAACCTTCGGCGCCGGGCGCTGGCACATGGTGCTCTGGCACGTGGCGCGCAATGCGATGCCGCCCTTGTTGGTGCAGTTAAGCCTGGACATCGGCAGCGCGATTCTCATGGCCTCGGCGCTGGGCTTCATCGGCCTGGGCGCGCAACAGCCCACGGCGGAGTGGGGCTCGATGGTCGCCACCGGGCGCAATTACATCCTCGATCAATGGTGGTACTCGACCTTTCCGGGGCTGGCGATTCTGATCACCGCCACCGGGTTCAATCTGCTGGGCGATGGCGTTCGTGACCTGCTCGACCCACGGCAACAGGGGAAATGACCATGCACACCCAAGCTTCCCTAACGCCTGACGCCAAGGCTCCGGTGCTGGCCATCGACAATTTGTGCATCGAGTTTCCGGCCTACAAAAGTACAGTCAAGGCCCTGAACGGCGTGACGCTGCACGTCAATCCCGGCGAGATCGTCGGGGTGATCGGCGAGTCCGGTTCGGGCAAATCGGTGACCGCCATGCTCAGCCTGAGGCTGTTGCCGGAGCGTTCTTATCAGGTCAAAAGCGGCAGCCTGAGCATTCTTGGTCGCGACATGCTGCTGGCCAAAGAAAACGACCTGCTGAAGGTTCGTGGCCGAGATGCAGCGATGATCTTTCAGGAGCCCATGACCGCGCTCAACCCAACCCGACGCATCGGTCGGCAGATGCTCGACGTGATCATTCACCATCAGCAACTGAGCAAGGCCGAGGCCCATGCCAAAGCCATTGCGTTGCTGCGCGACATGCACATCGCCGACCCCGAACAGATCATGGAAAGTTACCCTTTCGAGCTGTCTGGCGGCATGCGCCAGCGGGTGATGATTGCCCTGGCGTTTTCCTGCGATCCACAGCTATTGATTGCCGACGAACCCACCACTGCGCTGGACGTGACGGTGCAGCGCCAGGTGCTGTTGCTGCTGCGCGAGAAAGCACGCCAGCGTGGCACGGCGATTCTGTTGATTACCCACGACATGGCGCTGGTTTCGCAGTTCTGCGACCGGGTTTACGTGATGTACACCGGCGCGGTGGTGGAGCAGGGCGTCACCGCCGACGTCATGGCCGATCCGAGCCATCCGTACACCCAAGGCTTGCTCAGTGGCTTGCCGGAGCAGGTCGAACCGGGCACCGATTTGATGACCATTCCGGGGCAGGTCCCGAACCTGTCGGCGCTGCCGGGCGGTTGTACCTTCAGGGATCGCTGCGGGTATGCGATGCCCAAGTGCCTGACGCGTCCGCCGCTGATGGCGGTGGCGGAATCGGGGGATAGAAAAAGTGCCTGTTGGCTAGCCGATAACCCTGTCGCCCGCTCACTCCAACAAGTGATCTCTCGCCCATGAAATCGCAAACCAATTTGAAAATTGATGAGCAGCCCACAATCCTTGCGCTCGAAGACGTCCGCGTCCATTTCCCGGTCGGTAACGACTGGCTGGGTCGCCCGAAATCCGTGGCCCATGCGCTCAACGGCATTGACCTGAAAGTGCGCGCAGGTGAAACCCTTGGCGTGGTCGGTGAATCCGGCTGCGGCAAGAGCACGCTCGCTCAACTGCTCATGGGGCTGATCAAACCGACCACGGGCCATCTCAACTGGATCTACAACAACGCCGTCGAGCGCAGCAGCAACGTGCAGATCGTGTTTCAGGACCCGCAGTCGTCGCTGGATCCGCGCCTGCCGATCTGGAAGATCATCACCGAGCCGTTGTTCGTGCAGCAGGCTGCGCCACGTCGGGACATGCGCGATATCGCCGCCAAGGTGGCGTCGCAGGTTGGGATTCGCACTGAATACATGGATCGGTTCCCTCACCAGTTTTCCGGCGGCCAGCGGCAACGCATTGCGATTGCAAGGGCGCTGTCGTCCAACCCGGAGATCATTGTGCTGGACGAGCCGACCTCGGCCCTGGACATCTCGGTGCAGGCGCAAATCCTTAATCTGCTGGCTGAATTGCAGCGTAGCCGCGACCTGACGTACATCCTGATTTCGCACAACGTTTCCGTGGTGCGGCACATGGCCGACCGGGTGGCGGTGATGTACCTGGGACAGATCGTCGAGCTGGGCAGCGCCGCCGAGGTACTGGAACGGCCACGCCATCCCTACACGCAGTTGCTGCTTGAAGCGGTGCCGCGTCTGGGTGTGCCGGTGGACGATGCGCACATCGCCGCGCCCACGGAGTTGCCGGGTAATCGGAATTTGCCGACCGGGTGTTTCTTCCGCGACCGCTGCCCGAAGGCGACCACCGGCTGTGAGAAGCCCCAAGCGTTGTTGCCGGCAAAAGGAGACGGGGAGCTGGTGCGCTGTCATCTGGCCCAGGCCTGATGAGTCACTTTGTAGGAGCTTGCCCGCGATTGGCGTTGTCAGTCTCCATTGATGGGTCTGACGAACGCATCGCGGGCAAGCGCGCTCCTACAGAATGGCCGTCTATCCCAAACACGCCCGAAACAGTTGATTCAGCGGCAATTGCCGATTGGCGTGACGCATGATCAGGACCAGCTCTCGATGAAAGGTGAGAGGGCCCAGTTCAATCACCCGAATATTCGCCTCTCGCGCCAGCCATAACCCGGCTTGCGGCACCAACGACACGCCCAGCCCGGCCTCCACCATGCGCACCAGCGCTTCGACTTCGTCCAGCTCCAGCCCCGGATTGACCTCGATTTTCTGCTCGCGCAAAAACCGGCTCACTTGACGTCCACCGAACGAATGCCGGTCATAGCGCACAAAACGGTTGTCGCGCAGCAATTGCAGCGGATCGTCGCCGGGTGTTTGCGCAGGGGCGATCAGCACAAACGGCTCACGCCTGAGTACCTCCATGTGCAAATCCTTGGGCAGCGCGAACGGCGGGTGAATCAGGATTGCCAGATCGATCTCGCCAGCGTCGACGCTGTTGAGCAGGTTCTGTGAAACCCCTGGCACCACTTTCGCCTCAATCGCCGGCGCCTGGCGATTGAGCCGCACCAAGGCGTCAGGCAGCAGGCCGGTCTGCACGGTGGCGATGGCGCCGATCACCAACTCGCCGAAATAGCCGCTATCGGGCTCGGGTTTTGCCATGCGCTCGTAAATCTCGACGATCTCCCGCGCCATGGGTAAGGCGCGCTGACCCGCCGCGTTCAAAGTGGCGCTGCGACCATTACGATCGAACAGGTTGCTGCCCAACGCTTTTTCCAGCGTGCGGATCTGCGCGCTGATCGCGGATTGAGTCAGGCCGATGTGGTTGCCCGCCGCGACAAAAGTGCCAAGGCGGGCAACGGTGAGCAGGGTTTTCAGCTCGCGGATCATGGGGCGCTCATTGATCAAAGTGCTTTAAGTGAAAGCTCTTTAATAAAAATAATTCGTGCTCGACACGAAAATTATGAGTTTTCAATTCATGAATCAATGGGCAAAGATACGTGCATTCGCCCATAAGAGACATCACCGTGACCACATCGACCTCGACACTCTCGCCGTTTCACCTCGCCATCCCGGTCTACGACCTGGCCGCCGCCCGGCACTTTTACGCCGATGTGTTCAATCTGCCCGAAGGGCGCTCAAGTGAGCACTGGGTGGATTTCGACTTTTTCGGGCATCAACTGGTGATTCACGAACACCCCAAGACTGATTCACAGGCCCATGCCGGCACCAACGCAGTAGACGGCCACGATGTGCCGGTGCCGCATTTCGGTGTGATTCTGGGCTGGGAGACCTGGGAAGCACTGGCCGAGCGTTTGCGCGGGCAGGGCGTGAAGTTTGTGATCGAACCGTACGTTCGCTTCAAGGGGCAGGTAGGCGAGCAGGCGACGATGTTTCTGTTCGACCCGTGCGGCAATGCGCTGGAATTCAAGGCATTCAAGGACATGTCGCAGGTGTTTGCCAAATAACTGGTACCCCATCTCCCTGCAGGACCTGACGAGCCCAAGCGACGCCGCGATGCGGTTGGACTGACTGACCGTGATCGTGACGTCGCTCAGGCTTGTCAGCAACTGCACGCAATTCTTCACGATTCGGGTTTAAAGCAAACTTTAAGCGTTGATGGGATCCTATTTAACGCCGCTGCTAAATACCGTTTAACTATTTACTCCCCGCCCGTCATTTCAACTAACGACTTCCATCATCCAGCCGACACAGAGATAAGGCCGCGTCTTTGCTCTTTTCGTACACGTTCGTCGAAAGCGTAGCGCGTGCCTGTCTGGTGGTGCACACACCTCGTTGTCATTCCTGTTTATGGACACAATCGTATGATCAGAAGTCTGGGTTTCAGCAGGAAAATCCTGCTGGCTGCCGCGTTGATAGTTGTTGCCGCGTTTTCAGTGTTTATCGTTGTAAACGATTACCGACAACGTGAAACCCTCAAGAATAATGTGGCGTCTGAACTTACCCAGTTAGGTGTTCTTACTACCCAGAACATTCAAACCTGGCTGGACAGCCGCACCCAGTTGCTGCATTCCATGGCCCAGCAAATTGCCGTAGACGGCCCTGCGCTGACCAGCCTGCAACGCGCTGTCGGTTTGCCGGTGTACCCGGATAACTTTCAACTGAGCTATTTCGGCGGTAAAGACGGCGTGATGTTCTCCGTGCCGACCGGCAATCGCCCCGCCGACTACGACCCTCGCGCACGCGGTTGGTACAAGGCGGCCGATGCGGCGCAGGCCACCATTGTCACGGAGCCCTACATTGCGGCCTCCAGCGGCAAGCTGGTGGTGACGCTCGCCACACCTGTTCGCCAACAAGGACAGATGATCGGGGTGGCGGGTGCGGACATCTCCCTCGATGCGATCACCAAGACCATCAACTCGCTGAATTTCGGTGGCCACGGTTACGCCTACATCGTCAGTGCCGACGGCAAGATCCTGATTCACCCGGACAGCAAGCTGGTGCTCAAGAACGTCAGCGAGGCGTACCCGAACGGCGCGCCCAAAATCGCACCGGGCGTGACCGAGATTGAGTCGGCAGGCAAGGCGCAGTTCATCTCGTTCACCAAGGTTGAAGGCGTAAGCTCCGCCAACTGGTACGTGGCGCTGGTGCTTGAACGCGATGCGGCCTATTCGATGCTCAGTGAATTCCGCTCTTCGGCAATCACTGCGATGGTGATTGCGGTCGCGATCATTATGCTGTTGCTCGGCCTGTTGATCCGCGTGCTGATGCAACCGCTGCACCAGATGGGCCGCGCGATACAGGACATTGCCGACGGCGAGGGCGACCTGACCAAGCGTCTGTCGATCAACTCGCAGGACGAGTTCGGCCAGATGGCGCAGTCGTTCAACCGCTTCGTCGAGCGTATCCACGGATCGATCCGTGAAGTGGCGTCCACCGCCGGGCAGTTGGGCGAAGTCGCCGCACGGGTGGTGGGCGCGTCGAACTCCTCGATGGGCAACTCTGATCAACAGGCCAATCGCACCACCAGCGTTGCCGCTGCGATCAACCAGCTGGGCGCCGCCGCGCAAGAGATTGCGCAAAACGCAGCGCTGGCGTCGCAGCATTCCAGCCAGGCCAGTCAGTTGGCGGCTGAAGGGCAGGGCGTCGTCAGCCAGACCATCAAGGCCATGCAGTCGCTTTCGGAGAAGATCAGCGAGTCGTGCGTCAACATCGAAACGCTGAACAACAAGACGGCCAACATCGGGCAGATTCTTGAGGTGATTTCCGGGATTTCCCAGCAGACCAACCTTCTGGCGTTGAACGCAGCGATTGAAGCCGCGCGGGCAGGCGAGGCTGGTCGCGGGTTTGCCGTGGTGGCTGACGAGGTGCGTAATCTGGCGCACCGCACCCAGGATTCCGCGCAGCAAGTGCAGAAGATGATCGAGGAACTGCAAGTGGGTGCCCGCGATGCCGTCGCCAACATGACCGAAAGCCAGCGTCAGAGCGAGAGCAGCGTGGTGATCGCCAATCAGGCGGGTGAACGCTTGAGCAGCGTGACCCAGCGCATCAGTGAGATCGACGGGATGAACCAGTCGGTGGCCACGGCGACCGAGGAGCAGACCTCCGTGGTGGAGTCGCTCAACGTCGACATCACCGAGATCAACGTGCTCAATCAGCAGGGCGTCGACAACCTCAAATCCACACTGGACGCCTGCTCGAATCTGGAACACCAGACCGCACGGTTGCAGCACCTGGTGGGCACCTTCCGGATCTGACATTGACTGGAGACGGGGCATGCGCGATCTCTGTAGGAGCTAACTTGTTGGCGAGGCGTCGTCCGGGTTGAAACAGGACCGCCGCCACGCGAATGAATTCGCGTCTACAGATGTCAAGCCGGTGGGAGGGAGCTTGCCCGCGATGAGGCTGCAAGCCCCTGTGGAGCTGACGAGCAGCGCGAGGCTGCGATGCAACCTGTCTGACACACCGCAATCGCAGCCTCGCTCGGGCTCGTCAGCCCCTACAGTACCGGCAGCGTTAGGTCAGGGTTTTTCCGGCAACCCCGCCGCCATGCGCAGCGCCGGATACAGCGCCGTACTGAACATCTGCCCATGATTGCGGCCGTTGGGCTGTTCATAGGTCGCATCGGTATTGGGCAGGGTTGCCAGGTGCTCGGCCAGCAGCCGGTTGGAGTCATTCGGCACTGCTGCCATGGCCTTTCTTCTTTCCGGCGAGCCGTTATCGAACTGCGCAACCGGTGGCTTGCCTTCCCGTTCCCCTCGCATGATGCGCACCGTCCTCGGCTGATTGCCGGTGAACCGCTGCAACGCCATCCCGTTATCGAAGGTCATTGGCTGAAACCAAAGCGAAGCGCTGGCGGCGAACCAGGTCTGGAATGCCTCGGGTTTTTCCAGCAGCGCGTACAGCACGAACAACCCGCCGAACGAGTGTCCCCAGAGCATCTGCCGCGATTGATCGATGGCGTATCGCGTCTGCACCTCAGGTTTGATCTTGCTCTGGATCAATTGCAGAAACGCCGCTGACGTCGCCCCGGTGTAATCCCGGGTGCGTTGCTGCATGTCGTAGGTGCCGTCAATGTCGTAGCCGATCATCACCAGCAGCGGCGGGCTGCCTTCGTTCAATTGCCCCAGCCAGTCTTCGCGCAACTCGGCCATGACATTGTTGCCGTCCAGCAGGTACATCACCGGATAGCCCGCAGCGGGCGCCTGCTTTTTCGGGATCGCAATGTCCAGCCGGTAATGGATCTGGCCGTCGGGCGAATCGACATTCAGGCGCTCAAAGGTGTAATGCGCCGAACCGGTGTCTGCCAGCGGCGGGGTCTCATCGGCGACGTCGCCTGCCGCAAAGGCCATCAGCGGCAGCGCACCGAGCAGGGTGATGGACAGTGTTTTCTTCATCGTTCGAATCCAGTGCATGGGTCAACGCCTTCTTGGTTCGGATCGTATCGCTGTCTTGAAACGGATGGGATTTGTCGGAAGGAGGCCTCACCTTGTCTAGCCCACAGGCCCTCTGGCCTGCATTTATAGCATCAGATGTCTGCTCGATCGTCGCAAAAACGGACCTGAAACGGTCAGCAAACTGTTATCCCACGTTCATGTGCGGTTCATTGCACTGCCATATGCGCTCTCTAATGTCATTCGCAACGCCGCCTGCAAGGGTGATTTCACGGACCGTCAAATCACCCTCGCAGCACGCCAGACCATACGACAGAGAAGCCCATGAACGCAGCCATCCATGTCGACCGCTTGAACAAGACGTTTGCAGGTAAAACCGCGCTGGTTGATCTCGAATTGTCTATACAACCCGGCGAAATGGTCGCGCTGATCGGCGCTTCAGGCTCCGGCAAATCCACGCTGCTGCGCCATCTTGCGGGCCTCGCCTGTTGCGACCGGAACAAGGGTGGCACGGTCCAGGTGCTGGGACGCGAAGTTCAGGCATCCGGGCGGCTCAATGGCAAAGTCCGGCGTTTGCGGGCCGACATCGGCTACATCTTCCAGCAGTTCAATCTGGTCAATCGGCTCAGCGTCATGGACAACGTGCTGCTCGGCTGCCTGGGCCGCATGCCACGCTGGCGTGGCAACCTCGGGCTGTTCAACGCCGAAGAGAAACACCGTGCGCTGGAGTCCCTCGATCGCGTGGGCCTCGCCGATCTGGCCCATCAGCGCGCATCAACCCTGTCGGGCGGACAGCAGCAGCGGGTGGCGATTGCCCGTGCACTCACCCAGCGCGCAGAGGTCATTCTGGCGGACGAGCCTATCGCCTCGCTGGACCCGGAATCGGCCCGCAACGTCATGGAAATCCTCGCCGACATCAACCGTCGCGACGGCAAGACCGTGGTCGTCACCTTGCATCAGGTCGACTACGCAGTGCGTTATTGCCCGCGTGCCGTGGCCCTCAAAGCCGGTCGCATTCATTACGACGGCAGAGGCGATGCGCTGAGCAGTACGTTTCTCAATGACCTCTACGGTGGCGATCTCGACACCAGCCTGATGTTTTCCGACAAGGGCCGCAAATCCGGCAAGCCGCCTCGGTTGGTACTGGCCCAGGCCTGAGCACGTTTGTATGTCACCCAGAACCCCCTGCAGGAGCGAACTTGTTCGCGAGGCGTTTTTACTGACACACCGCGTCAGCCGCCTCGCCACCAAGTTGGGTTCTACAGACAACGCACAATCTCTCGATTCAGGAGCACTCAATGTTGAACAGTATCGGTCGCGCGTTCGCGTCTGCCGCCTTGCTCGCCAGCTGTTTGCTGGGCACCGCGCAGGCTGAAGACAAAGTCATCAACTTCGGCATCATGTCCACGGAGTCTTCGCAAAACCTCAAGACCGTGTGGCAGCCGTTCCTCGACGACATGACCAAAAAGACCGGCTTGAAGGTCAACGCAACGTTCGCCTCCGACTACGCCGGCCTGATCCAGGGCATGCGCTTCAACAAGGTGGATGTCGCCTGGCTGGGCAACAAGGCTGCGATGGAAGCGGTGGATCGCTCGGGCGGTGAGATCTTCGCCCAGACCGCTGCCGCCAATGGCGCGGCGGGCTACTGGAGCGTGATCATTGCGCGCAAGGACAGCCCGATCAATTCAGTCGAGGACATGCTCAAGCACGCCAAAGAGCTGACCTTCGGTAACGGCGATCCAAACTCCACCTCCGGTTACCTGATCCCCGGCTATTACGTGTTCGCCAAGAACCATGTCGACGCCGCCACCGCGTTCAAACGCACCCTCAACTCGAGCCACGAAGTGAACGCCCTGAGCGTTGCCAAGGGCCAACTGGATGTGGCGACCTTCAACACCGAAAGCTGGGATCGCCTGGAAGTGACCCAGCCCGACAAGGCCGCGCTGCTCAAAGTGATCTGGAAGTCGCCGATCATCCCGGCCGACCCGATGGTCTGGCGCAAGTCTCTGTCGGACGACGACAAGAACAAGATCCGAGAATTCTTCGCCACGTACGGCGACACCGACGAAGAAAAGGCCGTACTGAAGAACATGCAGATGGGCAAGTTCCTCAAGTCCTCGGACGACCAGTTGCTGACCATCCGCCAACTGGACCTGTTCAAGCAGAAGTCTGAGGTGACTGCCAGCACCACCCTGGACGCCAATGAAAAAGCCACGCGGCTCAAGGTCATCGATGACGGCCTGAGCAAGCTGCAGGACCGCATCTCCGAGCTGGAAAAGCAAAGCACTGCCAAAGCGGGCTAATCGCTGTGGCGCGGTGCCCAGGCGCCGCGCCAGCGCATGAAGCTGTTGTGTTCACCCTGCAAGACGGGACTGTTTATGACCACTCACGCTGTCTATGCCGACGCCGTCGGCAAACGATCCTGGGGCCGTTACATCGGCTGGGGACTGTTCGCCGCGATGATGGCCTGGGCCTGGCACGGCGCCGAGATGAACCCGATGGCGCTGTACCGAGATTCGGGAAACATGGCGACCTTCGCCGCCGACTTCTTCCCGCCGGACTTTCACGAGTGGCGTTCGTACCTCAAGGAAATGATTGTCACCGTGCACATCGCGCTCTGGGGCACGTTGCTGGCGATCGTCTGTTCCGTACCGCTGGGGATTCTGTGCGCCGACAACATCACGCCCTGGTGGATTCATCAACCACTGCGCCGGGTCATGGATTCGTTTCGCTCGATCAATGAAATGGTATTCGCCATGTTGTTCGTGGTGGCGGTCGGGCTGGGGCCATTTGCCGGGGTGCTGGCGCTGTGGATCAGCACCACCGGCGTGCTCGCCAAACTGTTTGCCGAGGCCGTCGAAGCCATTGATCCAGGTCCGGTAGAAGGCGTGCGTGCCACCGGGGCCAGTGCGTTGCAGGAAGTGATTTACGGGGTCATCCCGCAGGTCATGCCGCTGTGGATTTCCTATGCGCTGTACCGCTTCGAATCCAATGTGCGTTCGGCGACGGTGGTGGGCATGGTCGGCGCGGGCGGTATCGGCGTGATCCTCTGGGAAAACATCCGCGCTTTCGAGTTCGTCCAGACCTGCGCCGTGTTGCTGGTGATCATCGTGGTGGTGAGCGTCATCGACATCATTTCGCAGCGCCTGCGCAAGCAGTTCATCTAGCCATCAACCGACAGGAGAGGGTGCAAACCCTTTTTTAAACCATGCAGTTGTCTAGACAATCAGAAGCCTTGCCACGCGAAGCCGTTCACCGAAAGCCTTCGCAGCGCGAACCTGCTTACCGCGCCCCTATGTACCGTGAGCTGGCGGAGACGTTGCGCAGCGAGTTGGCCGGTTTTCACGCTGGCGATTACTTGCCCGCCGAGGTCCAGTTAGCCGCACGTTTTTCCGTCAATCGCCACACCGTGCGCCGGGCCATCGACGAGCTGGTGCGTGAAGGTAGCCTGCTGCGGCGTCAGGGCAAGGGCACCCAGGTGCTGGGCCGACCGTTGATTTATCCGGTGGCGGCCGAAAGCGCCTACAGCCAGTCGCTGTCTGCCCAAGGACATGGCGTCGAGGCCGTTTTGCTGCAGCGCAAGCAATGCCTGGCCAGCCGCGAAGAGGCCGAACACCTCGGACTGGCCGAACACGCGCCGCTGATTGAATTGCACACCCTGCGTCGACTCGACGGCCAGCCGGTGAGCCTGATCCGTCATCGCTTCTGCGCCAGCCTCGCCCCGTTGCTCGCCGATTACAGCAGCGGTTCGGTGCGCCAGTTTCTGGCCGCGCGAGACCTGCCATTGACCCGCACGTTCAGCCTGATCGGGGCGCGCTTGCCCAGCCGCGACGAGGCCAGTCTGTTGTTGATGCCGCGTCATTTGCCGGCGCTGAC
The DNA here is from genome assembly GCF_026810445.1 of Pseudomonas sp. BSw22131. Classification (NCBI taxonomy): domain Bacteria; kingdom Pseudomonadati; phylum Pseudomonadota; class Gammaproteobacteria; order Pseudomonadales; family Pseudomonadaceae; genus Pseudomonas; species Pseudomonas huanghezhanensis. Next base: position 2,639,426 of record NZ_CP113949.1, read on the forward strand.
CGTGTTGACCCTTTCCCGCGATGCCTTGGGGCGCCCGGTGGAGCTTGCGCAGTCCACCAGCCGCTCTGATCGCTTCCAGTACCAGGTCGTTACCTGATGGAGATGCCCTCATGACTGACTCATTCGTCACGCCACCCCACCCCGATAGCAGCAGCGTCGACCGCGCCCGTCAGCACTGGATCGGCGTGCTGTCCAAGGCCCGACCGCTGGACCTGGCGCGCCATGAACCGGCGTTGCGCGATGCCGAATACCAGCTGATTCGTGCGCCGGAGATCGGCATGACGCTGGTCCGCGGACGCATGGGCGGCAGCGGGGCACCGTTCAACGTGGGCGAAATGACCGTGACCCGTTGCGTGGTACGCCTGGCTGACGGGCGCACCGGCTACAGCTATCTGGCCGGACGCAACAAGCGTCACGCCGAACTGGCCGCACTGGCTGACGCTCACCTGCAAGGCACACAACAGGCTCGCTGGCTGAGCGAGTTGATCGAACCCCTGGCGCAGGCACAGGCCGCGCGCCAGGCCCGGCAAGAAGCTGAAACCGCAGCGACCAAAGTGGAGTTTTTCACGCTGGTCAGAGGAGAAAACTGATGACTGCCACGCTGTTGCAACCCGCATTCGCCGATCCCGTGCTCGACGCCCAACGCAGTTTCCGCGCCGCGCTCAAAGCCCTCGCAGGCCCTGGTGTGCCGCAACACCTGTTGCCTGAGCAAGTGCCGCCGCACCTTGAAGGCCTGGCGGCTGCCAGCCACGCCTTGTGTCTTGCGCTGCTGGACATCGATACGCCGCTGTGGCTTGCGCCGAGGTTCGACACGCAGGCCATCCGCGCCAACCTGACCTTTCATTGCGGCTGCCCCATCGTCAGCGACCGGCAAAACGCACGCTTTGCGCTGCTCGACGACAGCCAGTTGCACGACCTCAGCGGGTTCGACCTGGGCAATGACCGTTACCCGGATCAGTCCTGCACGCTGTTGGTCCAGCTACCCAGCCTGGAAGGTGGACGCGCGCTGGCGTGGCACGGCCCCGGCATCCAGAGCACCCATGAGGTGGCGCTGCCATTGACCGAAAGCTTCTGGAACGAGCGCGACTCGCGTAACGACTTCCCACGCGGCATCGACGTGTTTTTCCTGGCGGGCAGCGAACTCATGGGCCTGCCGCGCAGCACTCGGGTTGCCGCTCAGGGAGGTGCCTGATGTACGTGGCTGTCAAAGGTGGCGAGCAAGCCATCGATAACGCACATCAGGTGCTGGCAAAAAAACGCCGTGGCGACACCTCGATTGCCGAGCTGGATGTAGAACAGATCCGTCAGCAATTGCCGATGGCGGTTGCCAGGGTCATGACCGAAGGCTCGCTGTACGACGAACAACTGGCCGCGCTGGCGATCAAGCAGGCGGCAGGGGATCTGGTCGAGGCGATCTTTCTGTTGCGCGCTTACCGCACCACGCTGCCGCGCTTCAGTGCGAGCCTGCCCATCGACACCTCGGACATGCTGCTCAGCCGTCGTCTGTCGGCCACGTTCAAGGACGTTCCGGGTGGTCAGTTGCTCGGTCCGACCTTCGACTACACCCACCGCTTGCTGGATTTCAGCTTGCTGGCGGAGGGTGAGTTTCCGGGGCCGCCGGTGCAGGAAAACGCCACGCTGGAGCCTTGCCCGCGGGTGCTTGGCTTGCTCGCTAAAGAGGGCCTGATCAAGACTGAAATCGACACCGGCGAGGCGATTGCCGACATCACCCGCGAGCCGCTTGAATACCCGGCCAGCCGAGCGCAACGCTTGCAGGCTCTGGCCCGAGGCGATGAAGGTTTTCTGTTGGCGCTGGGTTACTCGACGCAACGTGGCTACGGACGCAACCACCCGTTCGCCGGGGAAATCCGTATCGGTGAAGTGCAGGTCTGGATCGAACCCGAAGAGCTGGGGTTTGCGATTGCCATCGGCAGCCTCGAAATCACCGAATGCGAGATGGTCAATCAGTTCGTCGGCTCCGGCGCTGAACCCGCGCAATTCACACGGGGTTATGGCCTGGCCTTCGGTCACGCCGAGCGCAAGGCCATGGGCATGGCGCTGGTGGACCGGGCATTGCGCGCCGACGAATACAACGAAGAAATCCAGTCCCCGGCGCAGCAGGAGGAATTCGTGCTGGCGCACTGCGACAACGTCGAGGCCGCCGGCTTCGTTTCGCACCTCAAGTTGCCACATTACGTCGACTTTCAAGCCGAGCTTGAACTGATCCGCACCCTGCGCAAGCCCCACAAGGAGCAGGCCCAATGAACGCTGCCATCGAACCTCGCACGCCACCCGGACGGCCGCGCGACGAAGCCTACAACTTCGCGTATCTGGACGAGCAAACCAAACGCATGATCCGTCGAGGCTTGCTCAAGGCCGTCGCGATTCCCGGGTATCAGGTGCCATTCGGCGGCCGTGAAATGCCGCTGCCCTACGGGTGGGGCACTGGCGGCATGCAGCTGACGGCCGCAATTCTGGGGGCCGATGACGTGCTTAAAGTCATCGATCAGGGCGCAGACGACACCACCAACGCGGTGTCGATCAGACGGTTTTTTGCCCGCACCGCAGGCGTTGCGACCACCGAACGCACGCCCGACGCCACGATCATCCAGACCCGGCACCGGATCCCGGAAACACCCCTGACCGCCGATCAGATCATGGTGTATCAAGTGCCCCAGCCCGAGCCGTTGCGTTTCATCGAGCCCTCGGAGGTGGAAACCCGGACCATGCACGCGCTCAACGATTACGGGGTGATGCACGTCAAACTCTACGAAGACATCGCCACGTTTGGCCACATCGCGACGGCCTACGCGTATCCGGTGATGGTGGACGAGCGCTACGTGATGGACCCGTCGCCGATCCCCAAATTCGATAACCCCAAACTCGACATGAGCCCGGCGCTGATGCTGTTTGGTGCCGGGCGTGAAAAGCGCCTGTACGCGGTGCCGCCTTACACCCGGGTCAGCAGCCTGGATTTCGAAGATCACCCGTTCACGCCGCAGCGATGGGAGCAGCACTGCGCCATCTGCGGCAGTCACGAGTCGTTCCTCGACGAGCTGATTCTGGACGATCAGGGCACCCAGAGTTTTGTCTGTTCGGACACCGATTACTGCGCGCAAAACGTCAAACAGGGGAGGGCTGATCAATGATCGCCGCTCACGTAATACCCGATGCCGCACGCACTGATCGCTTCAATGATCGCGCACAGCCGCTGCTTAAAGTGCGTGATCTGGGCAAGTTGTACGGCCCGGAAAAAGGCTGTCAGGGCGTCAGTTTCGAGCTGTATCCGGGCGAAGTACTGGGCATAGTCGGGGAATCGGGTTCAGGCAAGTCAACCTTGTTGTCGCTGCTCAGCGGGCGCTGCCCGCCTGACGCCGGGCGTATTGACTACCGCCGCGCCGAGTCGTCCAGAGGCGAAAGCCCGTGGATTGATCTGTACAGCGCCAGCGAGGCCGAACGCCGGACCTTGCTGCGCACCGAGTGGGGTTTTGTCGAGCAGAACCCGCGTGACGGTTTGCGCATGGCGGTTTCGGCCGGCGCCAACATCGGCGAGCGCCTGATGGCTCAGGGCGTGCGCAATTACCAGGCGCTGCGGGCGGCAGGTCTGGACTGGCTGAGTCAGGTAGAAATCGACCCGCAACGCATTGACGACCTGCCGCGGACCTTTTCCGGCGGTATGCAACAGCGCTTGCAGATCGCGCGCAATCTGGTTTCCGGCCCGCGACTGGTGTTCATGGATGAGCCCACCGGTGGCCTCGATGTGTCGGTGCAGGCGCGCTTGCTGGACCTGATGCGCGGGCTGGTGCGCGAACTGGATCTGGCGGTGGTGATCGTCACCCATGACCTGGCGGTGGCACGGCTGCTGGCCGACCGGCTGATGGTCATGCGCCGCTCGCGGGTGGTTGAAACCGGCTTGACGGACCAGATCCTCGACGACCCGCAACATCCTTATTCGCAATTGCTGGTGTCTTCGGTCCTGCAACCCTGATGCGCGGGTCTGGGCGGTTTTTTTCTGCACGTTTTTTTTGGGAGCGGCATGATGAATACGCTGATCGAGGTCCGTGACCTCTCGAAAACCTTCACCCTGCACCAGCAAAACGGCGTGGTACTGAACGTGCTGCGCGGGCTGAACTTCTCGGTGTGCGGCGGCGAATGCCTGGTCTTGCACGGCCAGTCCGGTGCCGGCAAAAGCACGCTGCTGCGCACGCTGTACGGCAACTATCTGCCCGCTGGCGGCAGCATTCGCGTACAGCATCAAGGCCAGTGGCTGGAACTGGCAGGCGCCGAACCGCGAGAGGTGCTGGCGGTGCGTCAGCAAACCCTGGGCTATGTGAGCCAGTTCTTGCGCGTGATCCCGCGTGTGGCGACGCTGGATGTGGTCATGGAGCCGGCATTGGCCCGCGGCTGGCACCGCCCGGACGCCAAAGCCCGGGCAGAATCGTTGCTGGCACGGCTGAACATCCCGCAGCGCTTGTGGCAGTTGGCGCCGGGGACTTTCTCCGGTGGCGAGCAACAGCGGGTCAACATCGCACGGGGCTTCATGGTGCCGTGGCCGGTGCTGCTGCTTGACGAACCGACCGCCTCGCTGGACGACACCAACCGCCAGGTGGTGCTGGAGCTGATCAACGAAGCGAAACAGGCCGGGGCCGCCGTGATCGGTATTTTCCATGACCGTGTGGCCCGTGAAGCCGTTTCCGACCGGAATCTGGACATGAGCGCGGCCCAACTCACCGCCAGGGAGTTGCTCGAATGCTGAACGAACAGATCCTCACTCATGCGCGCATCGTCACCGCTGAACAGGTGTTCAACGGCACGGTGGTGCTGCGAAACGGGCTGATCAGCGAGGTCGAAACCGGCCTCAGTCGCTTGCCTCACGCGCAGAACCTCAATGGCGATTACCTGTTGCCAGGGCTTGTCGAGTTGCACACCGACAACCTCGAAAAACACCTGAGTCCACGGCCCGGCGTTGACTGGCCGCAAGCGTCGGCCGTGATGAGCCATGACGCGCAGATCATCGCTGCCGGCATCACCACGGTGTTCGACGCGCTGTCCATCGGCGACGTCAACCCCAAAGGCAAGCGCATGCAGCAACTGCCGGGGATGATCGAGGCCATCGCCCAGGCCAGCGCCGCCAAGATGACCCGCGCCGAACACCGCCTGCACCTGCGCTGCGAAGTCTGCCACCCGGACACCCTCAGCGTGTTCCGTGATCTGGTGGAGCAGCCGTTGGTGCAACTAGTGTCGGTGATGGACCACTCGCCTGGTCAGCGCCAGTTTGCGCTGGAGTCCAAGTACCGCGAGTACTACATGGGCAAGTACCACCTGAGCGACGCGCAGATGGATGAGTTCGTCGTCGAGCAGGTCGCCAACTCGAAAACCTACAGCGACCGTTATCGCCGGGCCATTGTCGATATTTGTCTGGTGCGTGGGCTGTCGGTGGCCAGCCATGACGATGCGACCCTCGCACACGTCGAGGAGTCGGCGGCCTACGGCATGACCATCGCCGAGTTTCCCACCACGCTTGACGCGGCCCAGGGCTGCAGGCGTCTGGGCATGAGTGTGTTGATGGGCGCCCCTAATATCGTTCGCGGCGGTTCGCATTCGGGCAACATCGCGGCGGCGGCGCTGGCGAAAGAAGGGCTACTGGATATTCTGTCGAGCGACTATTACCCGGCCAGTCTTTTGCAGGCGGCGTTTGTGTTGGCCGCGCAACTGGAAGACAACGAGCAGGGCACCGGTCTGGCCAGGGCGATGGCGACGGTCAGTGGCGCACCCGCCAGGGCCGCCGGCCTGACTGATCGTGGCGAAATCCGCGTCGGCCTGCGTGCCGATCTGATTCACGCACGCGGTCATGCTCAACCCGACGGCGTCACGCTGCCGGTGATCCAACAAGTCTGGCGACAAGCGAAGAGGGTGTTTTGATGGCTGGCAGGTTGATCTATCTCATCGGTCCGTCCGGTTCGGGCAAGGACAGCCTGCTGGACGCCGCACGCGCACCCATGGCCGAACGGGGCTGCCGGATTGTGCGTCGGGTCATTACCCGCTCGGCAGAAGCCAAGGGTGAGGCCGCGCAAGCGGTCAGCACCCAGCGCTTCGAGCAGATGCAGGCCGCAGGTGAGTTTGCCCTCAACTGGTTCGCCAATGGCTTGCACTACGGCATCCCCAAACAGATCGATGAGTGGCTGGCTGACGGGCATGACGTGTTGATCAACGGCTCTCGCGGCCATCTCGTCCAGGCACGCGAGCGCTATCCCGATCTGCTGGCTGTGGTGCTGACAGTGGATCAGCCGGTGCTGCGTGAGCGTTTGCTTGCACGCGGACGCGAGTCGGTGGAGGACATCGACGCACGTCTGGCGCGCAATGCGCAATTTGCTTCGGAGCTCACCGCCACGGATTCATCGCTGTTTGTGCTGGATAACTCCGGCGTATTGAGCAGTACCGTGGCGCGTCTGCTCCAGCGCATCGACCGCGAGCGCGCATGCGCCTGAGTTTGCTGGGCACTGGTGATGCGCGTCAGGTGCCGGTCTATGGCTGCGAGTGCCCGGCATGTGGGGCGGCGCGCCAAGACCCGGCGCTGCGACGGCTGCCGTGTTGCGCGCTGGTGGAGTGCGGCGATCAGCGCTGGTTGATCGACAGCGGCCTGATGGACCTGTGTGAACGATTCCCGCCGCGCAGCTTGAGCGGCATTCTGCAGACCCACTACCACGCCGATCACGCGCAGGGCTTGTTGCACCTGCGGTGGGGGCAGGGCCTGGTGATACCGGTGCACGGCCCGGACGACCCGGAAGGGCTGGCGGACGTATACAAACATCCCGGAATCCTGGATTTCAGTCAGCCCTTTGCAGCGTTTGAACGTCGGTTGCTGGGTGACCTTGCGGTGACTGCACTGCCGCTGGTGCATTCCAAGCCGACGTTGGGGTATTTGCTGGAAGGCGGCGGGCGACGTATTGCGTACCTGACCGACACGGTCGGCTTGCCGGAGGCGACGACCGAGCATTTGCAGCAGTTGCCACTGGACGTGTTGATTCTCGACTGCTCAATGCCCCCGCAACCGCAGACGCCGCGTAACCACAACGATATTACGCTTGCGCTATTGATCGTCGACGCGCTGCAACCGCATCAAACGGTACTAACCCACGTCGGCCACACGCTGGACGCTTGGCTGATGCACGCGCCTGGACAGTTACCGGCCAATGTCACCATCGCCCGAGACGGCATGGTGCTGTGACCGCTGCTACAACCGGTCGCGCCAGGCCGTTGGAGGCTTGCCCGCGCTGATTAGTCAGCGGCCTCATCGCGAGCAAGCTCCCTCCCACATTCATCTGCGCACGACTCAACATCTGTAGACGCGAATTCATTCGCGTGGCGTCGGAACTGGTTCAACCCGGACGGCGCCTCGCGATGGCGAGAATGCGAAGGTAAAGTAGCCAGCCCAATTGCCGAGACCTTCCGGAGCACGTCCATGACCACTCTTCCATACGCCAGCAGTGCGCCCGGCCGAGATGAAATCAATGCGCTACCGGGTGTCAGCGTCATCGAATTCGGCACTGACTGGTGCGGCCACTGCAAAGCGGCGCAGCCGCTGATCGCCGAGGTCGCCGCCGATTACCCTGAAGTGCGCCACCTGAAAATTGAAGACGGCAGCGCACGCCCGCTCGGACGCTCGTTTCGCGTCAAGCTCTGGCCAACATTGATTTTCTTTCGCGACGGGGTGGAAGTGTCGAGGCTGGTGCGGCCGACTCAGCTGAGCCTGATCGAGGAGGCGTTTGAGGCGCTGGTGCAAGAGGGATAAGACGTCGGCCAAGGCACCAGGCCCGCCGAAATTGAGTCAGCGGGTAATGTGATGCATGCCATGCATCACAGCTTCAACCCCCCGTCATATTCATGAACCGCACCACCTGCACGTCGTCGTTGATTTCGAAGTTGTGCTGGTACGGCTTCAGTTTCATGGCCTCAATAATGGCTTTTTCGAGCTTTTCGGGATGGCCGGGATTGGCGCGCAGCACGGCTTTGAGGTCCATGGAGTGCTCGTTGCCCAGGCACAGCAGCAAACGGCCTTCGACCGTGACGCGCACGCGGTTGCACGTGGCGCAAAAGTTGTGACTGTGCGGCGAAATAAAACCGATGCGGATGTCCGGCGCCTCGGCGACGCGCCAGTAGCGCGACGGACCCTGAGTGGACTCGGTCGAGTTGATCAGCGTGTAACGCTCGGCAATCCGTTCGCGAACCTGATCGCTGGAGAAAAACGACTCCGCACGGCTGTGTTCGCTGATGGTGCCCAGCGGCATCTCTTCGATGAAGGTGATATCGAGCTTGCGCTCAATGGCAAACGCCACAAGGTCATTGATCTCGTGATCGTTACGACCCTGCATCACCACGCAATTAAGCTTGGTGTGGACGAAACCTGCCGCGTTGGCAGCATCGATGCCAGCGATGACTTTCGCCAGATCACCGGTGCGGGTGAGTTCCTTGAAGCTCGCCGGGTCCAGGCTGTCGAGGCTGATGTTGAGGCGATTGAGGCCTGCGTCGAACAGGGGTTGGGCGAGCTTTTCAAGCTGCGAGCCGTTGGTGGTCATGCACAGTTCGCGAAGGCCGGGCAGGGCGGCGATGCGTTTGCACAACCCGACAATACCGGCGCGTACCAGTGGCTCGCCGCCGGTGAGGCGAATCTTCTTGGTGCCCAGCGCAACAAAGCGCTCGGCCACCTGCTCGATCTCCTCAAGCGAAAGAATCTGCTGGCGCGGCAGAAACGTCATGTCTTCGGCCATGCAATAAACGCAACGGAAGTCGCAGCGATCCGTCACGGAAATCCGTACGTAATCGACTTTGCGTGAAAACCCGTCTATCAACACTCGTTCAGACATTTAATCATCTCAGGCCCGCATCGCCAGCAAAGCCGTGCACGTTGGCACCGCTGCGCGAGGGGGTTACATTTTTTGAGTTTCGCTGGACGCGGCCGCAGTCACGCTAACGTTGGAAAGCGAAGACTGCAGGACGTTCGAATAAGATACGTAATACGCCAAACCGACAAAAATTGCACCGCCCACCGCATTCCCCAGGAAAACTGCAGCGAAGTTTTCGATGAACTGTGTCCAGCTCAACGCGTCGGCAAATATGGCCGCCGGGATGATAAACATGTTGGCGACCACGTGCTGAAAGCCAATGGCGACAAACGCCATGATCGGAAACCACATCGCCAGAATCTTGCCGGCGACGTCTTTGCTGGCATAAGACAGCCACACCGCCAGACAGACCAGCCAATTGCAGCCAATCCCCGAAATGAAGGCCTGACTGAAGTCCGCATTGACCTTGGCGGTGGCGATAGCGAGTGTTTTCTTGAGGAAGACGCCCTCGGTCAGACCCAGCACATGGCCGAAAAACCAGGCTACGAATAGCGCGCCCAACAGGTTGGCAAATGTGACCAGCAACCAGTTGCGGGCCACCGCACCTAAAGTGATGCGTTTGGCGAACATCGCGGTGGGCAGGCTCATCATGTTGCCGGTCAGCAACTCACCACCAGCGAGAATCACCAGAATCAGCCCGATCGGGAAGACCGCCGCGCCCAGCAAATTACCCAGAGAGGCCCACGGCGTCGGGATCATGGTGCTGACGTGAATGTCCAGCAGAAAGCCCAAGGCAATGAAAGCACCCGCCAGAAACCCGAGCACCATCACAGACAACGTGGGCAAATGGGACTTCTTGACGCCAGCTTCGATGGTGATGTCTGCAATCTGCTGCGGGGTATTGATGGACATGGTCTGGACTCGCGCACGATGGAAGGCATCACGACTCAAGGCCGGACGCCTGGCAATTAAGGGTTCTCAAGCGTCCGGTCTCGGTGCGCGACCGTGTACGGATACACGACGGCATGTTCCTGGAAGTGGTTCGATACGAAGAGGAGGCCTTGCAAGGCAAGGCTATTGACCGCCCCGCAGAATCAATTGCTAAGCAAGCTACCGATCTTGGGTCGGAGCGTCCAATCGCTTGTTCTGATCAACTGATCGACGACGTCTATCGGGCTTAAAACGCCTCTGACACACTGATTGTGGTCGGTAAGCGAACTTTCTGATGGGAAACCTGCTCTGTAGTGGGACGCGTCGTCGTACCTCACCGCGAACCCCTGTCCCATGACCGACCATCACGCCCCATTGCCCATTGATGAAGCCCGTCGTATACGGGCGCTGGAGCGCTACGCCATTCTCGACACCCTGCCTGAAAAGGCGTTCGACGACATCGTCGAGCTGGCGACGCACATCTGTCATGCGCCAATAGCGCTGGTCTCGCTGGTGGACGAGCAGCGGCAGTGGTTCAAGGCGTGCGTGGGGCTGTCCGTCACGCAGACACACCGCAACGAGGCATTTTGCGCCCATGCGATTCTTCAACCCGACGCGTTACTGATGGTCGAGGATGCAACAAAGGATCCGCGCTTCAGCGGTAACCCGCTGGTAACGGGCGAGCCTTTCATTCGTTTTTACGCCGGTGCACCGATCGTCACGGACGACGGCCATGCACTAGGCACCGTCTGTGTGATCGACACAGTGCCTCGCACCCTCAGCGCCGGGCAGCAATTGGCGCTGCAGGCGCTGGCGCGACAAACGGCTGCGCTACTTCAACTGCGTGCGCTCAGCGTGCAAAGCGACGAGCAGGCGCGCCACCTCAGTCGTCAGGTAATTGCAGCGCTCGCCGACGACAACGCCGCCCACGCCCGGCTGCGGCAGAATCAGCGTGTGGCCTCCATCGGCCAGCTCACCAGCGGCATTGCCCACGACTTCAACAATCTGCTGCAAGCCATCAGCTCCAGTTTTCAGTTCATCGACCGCAAAGCCCAGCAGCCCGACGTCGTGAGGCGCTGGACACAGGTCGGGTTGCAGGCGGTCGACAAAGGCGCTGCGCTGATCAGCCGCTTGTTGGCGTTTTCAAGGGATTCCGAGCCGACCCTGCAAATGCTCAACATCTGCGAGCAATTGAGCAGTATCGAGCTGATGCTCGGCCGCGTGCTGGGGCCCGAAGTCGGGCTGCAGTTCGACCTGGCTCGGGCACCGGTCAGGGTGCGGTGCGACGCGACTCAACTGGAGTCTGCACTTTTCAACCTGCTGATCAATGCCCGCGATGCGATGCAGGGACAGGGCAAGATCCGCGTAAGCACGCGCTTGATCCAAGTCAACGAAACCCTGGGCGTCGGTCAATACATCGAGCTGATGGTCACTGATAGCGGCCCCGGCATACCCGAGTCTGTGCGCCAGCAGGTGTTTCAGCCGTTTTTTACCACCAAGAAACTGGGTGAGGGCACCGGGCTGGGTTTGTCTCAGGTCTATGGCTTTGCAGTACAGACCGGGGGCGCGGCGTCGGTGTCCTGCGGCGAGCAGTCGGGGACTACGGTGCGTTTACTGCTCAAGGTCAGCGGTCACGACGAGGAACCTTGCATCAGCCCTCAATCCATTACGCAGAATCAAACCATCACCCACAACACTAAAGTGCTGCTGGTTGACGACGATGAAACGTTGCGTGAGGCCCTCGCGCAGTTGCTCATGGACGTGGGCTATGAAGTGCATGCTGTCGGCACCGGATTTGCCGCTGTTCAAGCACTGGAATACGCCAACCCGGACATCCTGATTACCGATTGCCTGATGCGCGACCTCGGCGGCGCAGTCCTGGCCAAGGTCATCAAGCAGATCCGCCCGGAGCTGCCTGTGCTGTTCATGTCCGGGGCGGCAGACCGCAGCGCGCTGATCTGCGACACCGTGCGCGACGAGCTGCTGGTGCAGAAGCCGGTCAGCCTGGATAACCTGCTGAGCAAGATTCATGAGCAACTGCCGCAGCACATGAACGTGGCGTGCCGAGCGTAACCTGGGCTGTGGTCAGACGGGCGACTCAGTCTTCACGCTTGATCGCGTTGCTGCGCTCGTAACGCTCAAGCAGCGGCTGGATGCTCACCCCGTGCAACAAAATGCTCAGGGCCACCACGGACAGCGTCAAGCCAATGGTCGTGTCGATGCTCGCCTCGGGCAAACCATGGGCCAGTGCGTAGCACAGGTAATACAACGTGCCGATGCCACGAATACCGAACCAGCTGACCAAAGCTTTCTGCGGCACGTTGAGTACGCGGCGGCTGATCAACAGCCAGACGCTCAGCGGGCGAATGACACAGAACAGCACCAGCCCCAGACCCACCGCACGCCAATCCCAATACAGCGACAGCGCGGCACCAAGCAAGGTGATCAGCAGAACCTCCATTGAACGCTCTACGATGCCGCCAAAGGCCAGCATGTCGCCCATCATCACGCCAGCGGCGAGCTGGGTATCGCTGAGCGTTTCGGTGCCAGCCGTTGCGTGGGCCGGGTCGCTGTCCAGATGCCCCAGCACCGGCTTGGCCACATGCTCCGAGGGCAACTCGGACTGTGTGACCTGGGCTTCGGCCTGACGCAAGCCCAGCCCTGCGGCAAACACCGACAGAAACCCGAACGCACCCAGTCCTTCAGCGATGACGTACGCCATCGCAATCAGCGCCAACGCCAGAAAGTCATTGGGCGAACAGGTGCTGTCGGAATTCTTGATGCGCAGGTAAATCATCAGGTGCCCGACACCACGGCCCAGACCGTACCCAATCAACACGCCGACGGGTACGCCCCAGACGATGGTTCTCAAGAGCCAGCCTTGCACCCAGTCGAAATTACTGTCGTGCATGCCCAAAAATGCCAGCGCGAAAATCACGAACGGAAAGGCCGTGCCGTCGTTCATGCCGGCTTCGCCCGACAGCCCAAACCTGACCCGGTCGAAATCCTGTGCGTTGTTGACCTGCACCAGGCCGGCCAGCACCGGATCGGTAGGCGAGAGCATGGCGCCCAGCAGCAGAGAGATGCCCCAGGAGATCCCCAGCAGGTAATGCGCCGCCAGGCAGGTGCCAAGAATGGTCAGCAGCATCACCGGCCCCGCCAGCAAATACGCCGCGCTCCATTCCTTGCCGTTAAGCCGTAGTCGCAGCTTGATTCCGGTGTTGAACAGCGAGAACAGCACCGCAACTTCGGTCAGCCGCTCAAGCCATTCGTAGGCGGTGCGCAGATCGAGTTGCATCAGGTCCAGCCCCAGCGGGCCAATGCCGACGCCGAACGCCAGACACACCGCCGAAGTGGTCACGGGCAGCCATCGCAGGTAGGAGGAGGTCAGCGCGAGCAACATCAGCAGGATGCCGAGCACCGTCATACAAAGAATAAAACTCATCCTGCCTCGATTTGTCTGGGGAACGTCGTTCTGTGTGACTGTCGGATGATCGGATAGTTGAAACAATCTGTTTCAAGACTTCGGCGCCGTTGTGCCGATCACGATCGCGTCCGCCGGTTAACGATGTACCGGCGGTCCGGGAGGGTGCAGGTCGTGCTAAAGAAGCGGGTAACGAGGTCGATGGAATAACCCTCTGTTGCACAACGCTTTGCAAGCGAGGGGCAAACGGAGGTGTTGATGTCCATACCTTCGGTTTGCCCGGAGTTTGCGGTCCCTTTCTGCGAGAGTTTCCCGTATGACCAAATCCCTCCGACTCCAGATCCTTGCGTTGCTCAGCGCAAGCCTGGTGCTTGTTCTACTGATCGCGCTCGCCTGCTTTCATTTCCTCTCCAGCGACGTGCAAGCCTATCGCGGACTGCTCAACGGCCCGTTGCAGGGGTCGCAGCTGATTGATCAGACGAACCTGCAGTTCAAAGTGCAGGTACAGGAATGGAAGAACGTGCTGCTGCGCGGAAAACAGCCCGCCGATCGCGAGAAGTTCTGGGGGCAGTTTGAAGATCAGGAGCGTCAGGTTCAGGCATCGCTTGCGCGCTTGAGCGACGTGCCAGGCATTGATGCTGCACTCAAGTCACGCATCGACGTACTCAAAGAGGAGCACCGCACCCTCGGTGCCGCCTATCGCAAAGGTCGCGATGCGTTTATTGCGGCCAATGGCGATCCGGTAGCGGGTGATCAGGCGGTCAAGGGTGTGGATCGTGCTGCCAGCGAACAAATGACCGGCCTGGTGACCGAACTGCGCAAGCAGAGCGATCAACAATCCATTGCGATCAGCGCCTCTGCCGATCAGACGATCCTGCTGGGCACCTTGATCATGCTCGCGTCCGCACTGCTGGTGGGTGTCCTGACGCTGTGGGTGGTCAACCGCAACATCGTCGGCCCGATCCGTATGCTGATCGACTACGTCGCGCAGTTGAGTGAGGGCAAATTCAGTGAACGCGTCAGTATCGAGCGTCAGGATGAACTGGGGCGTCTGGCCGTCGCAGCCAACACCCTGCGAGACTTTTTGGCGGACACGTTCACCCGTCTCAAACGCAGCACCACTGATCTGGACACCGCTGGCGGCGAGCTGAAGGCAATCGCCACTTTGATGGCCCAAGGTACGCTTGAGCAGTTTGAGCGTACCGATCAGGTGGCGACCGCGATGAATGAAATGTCGGCCACCGCCCAGGAGGTCGCACGGCATGCGGCAGACGCCTCCCATGCTGCCGAGGAAGCGGATCGGTATTCCCGTGAAGGGGACAAAGTGATGGGCGCAACTATCACAGCCATCAACCATGTGCGCACCGAAATCAGCAATACAGCGCAAGTGATCCGCCGCCTGGAAACCGACAGCGGGCGCATTGGCAAGGTATTGGAAGTCATCCGCGGAATCGCCGAACAGACCAATCTGCTGGCGTTGAACGCAGCCATCGAGGCCGCGCGGGCCGGGGACGCCGGTCGTGGTTTCGCCGTCGTGGCGGATGAAGTCCGTACTTTGGCCCAGCGCACGGCAGCCTCGACCGCTGAAATCAATCAAATCATTCATTCGGTGCAGACCGGTGCAACCGATGCGGCGCTGGCGATAGAGAGCGGCCAGGCACGCAGCCAGGAAAGCGTCGATCAGGTAGCGCTTGCGGGCACTTCATTACAGCGCATCACTGCAGCCGTGGAGTCGATACGCGACATGAACCGCCAGATCGCGACTGCCGCCGAAGAGCAAACGTCAGTCGCCGAGGACATCTCGCGCAACCTGACCGAAATCACCTCCATTGCGACCACCAATCAGGACAACGTCAAACGCACGCAAATGGCCAGTGACGACCTGCATGGCCTGTCCGCAGGCTTGAATGACGTCATTTCGCGATTGGGCGCCTGACGTCAGCCAGGCGCTTGCCGTTCACCGCTGCGTGAAGACCAGCGCCTTGAGGCCATCGCCGGGTTCGGCCTCGGCAAACTCTGGCGGGTTGTCCAGGCGCTGTACGTATTTCAAGCCCGGGGCTTCCCGGGTGACGCCTTCAATGAGGAAGTCTGCGCCCATGGACGGGTCATTCATGCAGGCCAGCACCGTGCCGCGGTCGGTAAGCAACTCCGGCAGCTTGCGCAGCACGCGCTGATAGTCTTTGGTGAGCAAGAAACTGCCTTTCTGGAATGAGGGCGGGTCGATGATCACCAGGTCATACGGACCGGCGCTTTTGACTTTGCCCCATGACTTGAACAGCTCGTGGCCCAGAAAACTGACTTTGCTCAGATCATGGCCATTGAGTCGGTGATTATCCCGGCCGCGGTTCAGGGCTGCGCGAGACATGTCCAGGTTGACCACCGAATCAGCGCCGCCCGCAATCGCTGCCACAGAAAACCCGCAGGTGTAGGCGAACAGGTTCAAGACCCGCATGCCTCGTGCGTTGGCCCGCACCCAGTCGCGGCCGTAGCGCATGTCGAGAAACAGGCCGCTGTTCTGTTTTTTGCCGAAATCGACGAGATAGTGCAGGCCGCCTTCAGTCAGCTTCCATTCGTCGAGGTGTTCCCCCGCGAGCCACTCAATTGTGCTCTCGGGCAAATAGCGGTGTTGCAGCAATAGCGTGTGAGCACCCGATGTTGTCCAGGCCGCTGCGTCGAGAATCTGCTGCAGCAGCGCCTTGAGCCCTTGCAACTCCTCCTCGGCGGGCGCTTTGAACAGCGACACCAGCACCACGCCTTGCATCCAGTCGACAGTCAGTTGTTCCAGTCCCGGCCAGCAGCGGCCACGGCCGTGGAACAGACGTCGGGTTTCAGTGGGCGGGTTTTCCAGGCAGGACAACAGATGACGTTGCAGGGTAACGAGCGCTTCGGGGTTCATTGAGAGTATAGACGGCGAGAAATGGCCGGCAGTTTAAACGTATTTACGGCCCCCGCGTCGTCGGTTCATCATCGCGCCTCGTCCCTCTCGAACACTGAAGAAGACCTGCATGAACCACGACCTCATTCTGCGCGATGCCCGCGACGACGACATGCCCGCTGTTCAAGCGATCTACGCCCAACACGTGATTCATGGCACCGCGAGCTTTGAGCTGGAAGCCCCGTTACTGGCGGAAATGCTGCGCCGTCGGGCGGACATCCTGAGCCACGAATTGCCCTATGTGGTGGCCGAGCGGGCGGGCGAGGTGGTCGGTTACGGTTACGCGACCTTGTACCGTCCGCGGCCGGCCTACCGTTTCACCGTCGAGGATTCGGTGTACGTGCGCGATGGGCTAGGCGGCCTGGGTATCGGTCAGGCGCTGTTGCAACTGATCATCGAGCGCTGCACCGCAGGCGGACGTCGGCAGATGATCGCGATCATCGGCAACAGCGAAAACACTGCATCGATCCGCTTGCATGAGCGCATGGGATTTCGCCAGGTCGGGGTGTTTGAGTCGGTGGGTTTCAAGCACGGCCGCTGGCTGGACACAGTGCTGATGCAGCGCCCACTGGGCGAGGGCGCTGCAAGCGTACCGACGGGTTGAGCGAATCAGCCGGGGACCGCGGCAGGCACCGATGTGTCATCGGCAGCACTGGACCGATTGAGCGTCTCGGGCACGGCCACCAACAGCATGACGAAGGCCACGGCGGCAATCGCAGCCAGGGTCAGAAACGCCGCGCTATAACCCGCCTGTTGAATGACCAGACCGGCCAGGCCGTTGCTCAAGGCTGCGCCCAGCCCGAATACGGTGGTGATCGCCCCAAGGCTGACGTTGAAGCGTCCCGTGCCCGCGGTCAGATCCTTGACCACCAGAGGCAGCAGCGCGCCAAACGCACCGGCGCCGATGCCGTCGAGCAATTGCACTGACACCAGCCACCACGGGTTGTCCGACAGCACATACAGCACGCCCCGCAACGGCAGAATCATAAAGCCTGCCAGCAACAGCGGCTTGCGGCCCCAATCGTCAGCCTTTGTCCCGACCAGCCAGGCCACCGGTGCCATCACTATCTGCGCCGCCACGATGCAGGCAGAGGTCAATGGCGTGGCAAGGCTGATGTCGATCTGTGACAGCTTCTGACTGACCATTGTCAGCATCGCTGCGTTAGCCAGGTGAAACAGGCCGCAGCACACTGCGAAGACCAGCAAAGGCCGATTGGTCAGCAGCGCCGCCAGGCCTGACGGGTGCTCTCCCGATTTCGAATGCGCCGGATCGAAACCGCGCGCCACGTCATGGTCGATGGCATCGGCCGACACAAAGCTGACCGCGAACACGCTCGCCACCGCCATGAACGCCATCAGGTAGAACACCGCGACTGGCCCGAACACCCACGAAAAAAGTCCTGCCAACAGCGCCGCACAGGCGTTGCCCGCGTGGTTCCAGGTCTCGTTGCGCCCGGTCCGGCGCGTGAACGCCTTGGGGCCGGTGATCCCCAGCGAAATCGCAGCGATGGCTGGCGCGAACACCGAGCCTGCGATGGCGCTGATGGACTGGGTAATGGCGACCCAGGTGAACGAATGAATGAACGGCAGCACCAGGCAACCTGCCGTCACCAGAAAGGCGGCGAGGGCCACGATAAGCCGCTTGCTTTTGGAACGGTCGATCAGCGCGCCGGCCGGGGTTTGGGTGACCAGCGCGGCAATGCCGGCCAGGGTCATCACCAGACCGATGCTCGCCGGGTCCCACTTGTGAACGGCCAGCAGGTAAATCGACAGATAAGGCCCCAGTCCATCGCGCACGTCGGCAAGAAAGAAATTGAGACCGTCCAGGGAAAAGTTATTGCGTCGATCTGCGTGTGTGTTCAAGGCCGGTCTCGCCTGAAAGGGCGCTGCGATATGCGCGCCGTCCGATAGCAATGACATGCCCTGCAAACTTTTAGTTGCGCAGCGGTAGATGAAATTTTCGCGATCACTGTTGCAGCTCCGACAATTGTCTTTATCGCTCCGATATTTGAATCGTTGCCGCCACCGGCATAAGCTTCGCGCCATTCGTGTTGGCCTGACGCTTTATCCGAGCCAATGTCCCGGCAAATTATTTTCCAGGAACTCCCATGTCCAGTCTGTTTCCAGCTGCCCGTCCACGTCGCTTGCGCAGTAACGAGCAGTTACGCTCGCTGTTCCAAGAGTCCGAATTCACCCTGAACGATCTGGTCCTGCCGATTTTCGTTGAAGAAGAAATCGACGATTTTGTGCCAATCAACAGCATGCCCGGTGTGCACCGTATTCCGGAATCGAAGCTGGCACAGGAGATCGAGCGCTACGCCAAGGCCGGTATCAAGTCGGTAATGACCTTTGGCGTGTCGCACCATCTGGACGCCACCGGCAGCGATACCTGGAACGAGAATGGCCTGGTGTCACGTATTTCCCGCACGATCAAGTCGGCCGTGCCGGAGATGATCGTGATGTCCGACACGTGTTTTTGCGAGTACACCGATCACGGCCATTGCGGCGTGATGCATGAAGGTCACGTCGACAACGACGCCACCATCGAAAACCTCGGCAAACAGGCGGTCATGGCTGCGCGCGCGGGTGCCGATGTGATTGCACCGTCGGCTGCGATGGACGGGCAGGTCAAAGCGATTCGCGCGGCCCTGGACGCAGCTGGCTTCACCCAGACGCCGATCATGGCGTATTCCACCAAGTTCGCCTCGGCGCTGTATGGCCCGTTCCGCGAGGCCGGTGGCAGCGCATTGAAAGGCGACCGCAAGACTTATCAGATGAACCCGATGAACCGTCGTGAGGCGCTGCGTGAGTCTCTGATGGACGAAGCCGAAGGCGCCGATGCGCTGATGGTCAAGCCTGCCGGCGCCTACCTGGACATCATCCGCGACATCCGTGAAGCCTCGCACCTGCCACTGGCTGCGTATCAGGTCAGCGGCGAGTACGCGATGATCAAGTTCGGTGCGCAGGCTGGTGCCATCGACGAGCAGCGCGTTGTCCGCGAATCCCTCGGCGCGATCAAGCGTGCAGGCGCAGATTTGATCTTCACTTACTTCGCGATGGATCTGGCGTTGAGCGGGATTTGATCGAGCGCTTGCAAGGGCTGAGCGCGTGGGCGTGCGTGTGGATGATCGAGCCGGCGAGACGGCCTCAACAACGCGGGCTTTCTGAGCGAACTTATCGCTGCCCCGTGCGCTCCTACCAAAGTCCGGCCGGGCATCCGCTGTCTTCTGGCCGTGCATCCCTTATCAGCAGGAGGTCCCATTGGACAGTGTCGATCTGAACGTGCTGAAAAGCGTTCGCCAATGGCGCCTTGAAGGCCACCGCGTATGGCTGTACACCGTGATCCAGACGTGGGGCAGTGCACCGCGTCCGCCCGGCGCAATGCTCGCCCTGCGCGACGATGGCGTGGTCACCGGTTCCGTATCCGGCGGTTGCATTGAGGACGATCTCATCAGCCGCGTGCAGGCGCAGTCGGCAGAGATGTCTACATCCGAACGCGTGCAACTGGTCACCTATGGGGTGACCAAGGACGAAGCGGCGCGTTTTGGCCTGCCGTGTGGCGGCACCTTGCGCCTGACCGAAGAGCAGGTGGTCGAGGACGCATGGGTCGATGACTTGCTGGCGCGTTGCAATAACCATGAAATCGTTTTCCGTGAGGTGGCGCTCGCCAGCGGTCAGGTGACCCTGGGCACCGCCAATCGTGACGACGTGCTGAATTTCGACGGTCACACGCTGCGGGCCATATACGGCCCACGCTGGCGTTTGTTTCTGATCGGTGCAGGGCAGTTGTCGCGTTACGTGGCATCCATGGCGCGCATGCTGGATTTCGAAGTGCTGATCTGCGACCCGCGTGAGGAGTTCGCGTTTGGCTGGGAGGAAGAGGGCGCCCGGTTTGTGCCGGGAATGCCGGACGACGCCGTCGAGTCTATTGTGCCGGATGCGCGCACGGCCATCGTGGCGCTCACTCACGATCCCAGGCTGGACGACATGGCGTTGCTCACGGCGCTCAAGTCCGATGCGTTCTACATTGGTGCGCTGGGCTCGCGGGTCAACACGTTGAAGCGTCGGGAAAACCTCGCGCTGCTGGGCCTCTCCGATGACGAAATCAGCCGCCTGCACGGTCCGATCGGTCTGCACATTGGCAGTCACACGCCGCCTGAAATCGCGTTGTCGCTGATGGCCGAGATCGTGTCCATCAAGAACGGCGTGCTGGCCGTGCAGAAAAAGCCATTTGTGCAGGCACAGCCGGCCGTTCAGGTTGAGGCAGTCATGTAAGCGTTGGCGGTATCGTGCGCTTGGGCTGTTGCGTTGACTGTGCGTGATCACAGTGCTGACCCCGGCCTGCCGAGTGCAGGCTTTCCTAACTACGTTCACCTCTGGAGAATCCCCATGGCAACAGCATCTGCATCCCTGCATCTGGCCGTACCGGCCGACAAAGTGTGGCAACTGGTTGGCGGTTTTTCCGCGCTGCCTGACTGGCTGCCATTGATAGCCAGCAGCGAACCGGCTGAGGGAGGCCGCTTGCGCAAGCTCACCACCCAGGATGGCGCGTCGATCACTGAGCGCCTCGAGACTTACGATAATCAGGCGCGCACTTACAGCTATTCGATCACTGAAGGCCCCTTTCCGGTGACCGATTACCTGGCAACGCTGCAAGTGAGTGTGTCGGGTGACAACCAGACGCTTGTTACGTGGTCTGGACGCTTCACCCCGAACGGCGTGTCCGATGCCGAGGCGTCAGCGCTGTTTCAAGGGGTTTACGAAGGAGGTCTGGAAGCGTTGAAAGGCAATTTCTGAGGCGCGGTAACGACCTGTATGGGCGCGTGTAAACGCAGCTGATAGAGCCCGGGCCTTGCAGCACAGCACCCCAACAAGGAGTTAACATGACTTGGTCTGCCAGGCAGTATTCAACGTTTGAACAGGAAAGGACCCGCCCGGTGCGTGATCTGGTCGCCGCTATCGCGACCACCGATGTACAAGCAGCAGTCGATTTGGGTTGCGGTCCCGGCAACTCCACGCAAGTGCTGGCTGAGCGCTTCCCGCAAGCGACCGTCGCCGGCCTCGACAGCTCGGACGACATGCTGGTAAGTGCCCGGGAGCGTCTACCGACGCTCGATTTTGTGCTTGCCGATATCGCGTCCTGGAATCCCGATCAGACCTACGACGTGATACTGGCCAATGCATCGCTGCAATGGGTCACTGATCACACAGAACTGTGTCCGCGGCTGGTGAGCAGGCTTAACGCGGGCGGCAGTCTGGCGGTGCAGACGCCGGACAATATGCAAGAGCCTTCCCATCGCCTTGCCCGTGAGGTGGCCGCCGAGGGTCCGTGGGCCAGCAAGATCGCTGACGTGCGCCATCCCCCACGGCATAACGCCACGTTTTACTACGAGTTGCTGCAACCTCTGTGCAGCTCGGTGGATGTGTGGCGTACCACCTATCACCATCCATTGGCAGGCGGGCATCAGGCGGTCGTCGAATGGTTCAAGGGTTCGGCCCTCAGGCCCTATCTGGCGCCGCTGGATGAGGATGAAAAAGCGGCTTATCTGTCGCGTTATCTGCAGGCCATCAGCGAAGCGTACCCAGCATTGGCCGATGGCACCGTACTGTTGCCGTTTCCTCGATTGTTCGTGGTCGCGCGCCGCTGATCCCGGTGGGGCTGGGCTGAATTCGGGGTGAACTATCGCGGGCGCGGGCGGGTCGGTTTTACATGCCGACTGATTAACCTGCCTGGAGTTAGCGATGAAGCCCTATGTGATCTGCCACATGATGTCGTCCCTGGATGGCCACGCGTTGACGGACGGTTGGGACCGTCCCTTCAAAAAAGCCGCGGGCGAGCTGTACGAAAAGCTCGCTGAAACGTTCGCCTTCGATGCGTGGGTATGCGGACGCGTGACCATGCAGGAAATCGCCCACGACGAGGGCTATCCCTCCGGGCTCGCCACTGCGCCTATCCCGCGCACCCACCATTTTGCCGACCGCGACGCAGCCAAATACGCGATATCCATCGATCCCCACGGCAAGGTGGGCTGGAAGAAAAATCAGGCGCTGGATTCACATATCGTCGAGGTGGTGACGCAAGCGGTGTCCGACGACTACCTGGCCTATCTGCAATCGATTGGTGTGTCTTACGTGTTTGGGGGCAAAACCGAAATAGACCTGCACGTCGTCGTCGAGTTACTGGCGAGCGAATTGGGCATCAAACGTCTGGTGGTCGAAGGCGGCCCGAATGTCAGTGGTTCCTTTGTG
The DNA here is from genome assembly GCF_026810445.1 of Pseudomonas sp. BSw22131. Lineage (NCBI taxonomy): Bacteria > Pseudomonadati > Pseudomonadota > Gammaproteobacteria > Pseudomonadales > Pseudomonadaceae > Pseudomonas > Pseudomonas huanghezhanensis. Next base: position 2,661,807 of record NZ_CP113949.1, read on the forward strand.
GCGGCTGGCCTGGTGGACGAGGTCAGCGTTCTGTTGCTGCCATTGGTCGACGGGCGAGGGGACCATCCTGCTTCGTTCGAAATCGCCCCTGAGACCTGGAAACAACCCGCGCACCTGACGCTGGACTCGGCCGAGGTGCAAGAGGGCGGCGGAGTGTGGTTGCGTTATAAAACGGTGAAGTGAGGGTTTCTGATTCGATAACCTGCTCCAAATCGACAATCCGCGGACCGGGTTCATCAATCGCTCACGTCACGCTTTCAACACTCACCGGCTGCAGCAAGGCAATCAATGCATTCAGCGCCGGTGACCGCTGGCCCCGGCGCCATGCCAGCCAGATGTTCAGGTAACGAAACGCGTCGCTCAATGGATAGACGTTCACGTTTCGCCCCCCCGGCATGCTGTCTAGCATGCTGCGCGGCACCATCGCCACGCCGGCTCCGGCGGTCACGCAGGCGAGCATGCCGTGGTAGGACTCCATCTCGAAGATTTTGCCGGGTGTCGCCAGGTCTGCCTTGAACCACGACTCGAAATGTCTGCGGTAGGAGCAGTTCTGGCGGAACGCATAGACCGTTTTGCCGTTGACGTCCTGCGCGCGGCTGACAGGGGTGTGACTCGACGGCGTGATCAGCACCATTTCCTCTTCAAACAGCTCACTGCCTTCCAGGTCCGGGTGGCGCAGCGGCCCGTCGACGAAAGCCGCGTTCAGGCGCCCTGAAACCACCCCATCGATCATGTCGCCGGACGGCCCGGTAGAAAGCGCCAGCTCGACTTTCGGGTAGCGTTGGTGAAAGTCCGCCAGCAGTCCGGGAATCCGCACCGCCGCTGTGCTTTCCAGCGATCCCAGCGTGAAGATGCCTTGGGGTTCGCTGCCGGAAGTCGCTTGTCGAGCTTCCTCGACCAGTTCCAGAATTCGCTGGGTGTAACCCAAAAACGTCCAGCCGGTGGCCGACAGGCGCAAGCGCAGCTTCTCGCGGATGAACAGGTCGACGCCCAGTTCCTGTTCCAGCTGTTTGATCCGCGTGGTGAGGTTGGAGGGCACGCGGTGCAAACGCTGCGCCGCGCCGGTAATGCTTCCTTCCTCGGCAACGGCTTTGAAGAGTTCGAGCTGGGTCAGGTCCATATCTTCTCCGAAAGAGAATGAATCGTTGATTATTATTCATTATTAAATTTGTGCGTCGCAGCCTATCGTTGGCATCACATTCAAGCAATAGACGGCAGTCGGCCGCCGCCGATCCAGTCACGATGGGAGAATATTGATCATGTCCAGGCACGCATCCACCACGCACGCTATTTCACTGAACCCCGCCAGCGGCCAGGTTTTTGCGGAGTATCCGTTTGAGAGTGTCGAGCAACTCGAACAGTCGCTGGAACGCGCTGCGGCAGGGTTCAAGGTCTGGCGAGAACAGCCTGTCAGCGGTCGAGCGCAGGTTTTGGTAAACCTGGCGCGGGTGCTGCGCGAAAAAACCGAAGCGATGGCGCAAATGATCACGGCGGAAATGGGCAAGCCGATCGCTCAGGCCCGCGCTGAGATCGAGAAATGCGCCGTCACCTGCGAATGGTATGCACAGCATGGTCCGGCGATGCTGGAACCCGAAAAGACCTCAGTCGAAAACGACAAGGCCTACATCGCGTATCGGCCGCTGGGTCCGGTGCTGGCGGTCATGCCGTGGAACTTCCCGGTCTGGCAAGTCTTGCGCGGCGCCATCCCGATGATTCTGGCGGGCAACGGCTACGTGCTCAAACATGCGCCGAACGTCATGGGCTGCGCCTTTTTGCTGCGCGACGTCTGGCGTGAAGCGGGCCTCACCGAAGGCGTTTTCGAGGTGATCAACGCCACTAACGAGGGCGTGTCCAAGGCCATCGCTGATCCGCGCATCGCTGCCGTTGCCGTGACCGGGAGCGTTCGGGCAGGCTCGGCAATTGCGAGCCAGGCAGGCGCTGCGCTGAAAAAATGCGTGCTGGAACTCGGCGGTTCCGATCCGTTCATTGTGCTGGCCGATGCCAACCTGGACGAAGCGGTCAAGGCCGCGATGGTCGGTCGCTATCAGAACAGCGGACAGATCTGCGTGGCCGCCAAGCGCATCATCGTGCAAGAGAGTGTGTTGCAGGCGTTCACCGACAAGTTCGTCGCGGCGGTCACCGCGCTCAAGGTCGGCGACCCGCAGCTGGAGTCGACTTACATCGGGCCAATGGCCCGTTACGATCTGCGCGACGAGCTCCACGGTCAGGTCCTGGCCACATTGTCCGAAGGCGCGTCGTTGCTGCTCGGCGGCGAAGCCATTGCGGGTGACGGTAACTATTACGCGCCGACCATTCTGGCCGATGTGCGCCCGGGCATGACCTCGTTCAAAGAAGAGCTGTTTGGCCCGGTCGCCTCACTGATCGCCGCCCGTGATGCCGAGCATGCAGTGGAGCTGGCAAACGACAGCGAATTCGGTCTGGCGGGCAGCGTCTGGACCGCCGACGAAGCCCTCGCTCGGGACATCGCGTCACGCCTGGAAACAGGCGGCGTGTTCATCAACGGTTACACCGCTTCCGACGCCCGTGTGCCAATTGGCGGGGTGAAGAAAAGTGGTTTCGGGCGCGAGCTGTCGCACTTCGGCATCCGGGAGTTCTGCAACGCGCAGACGGTGTGGATTGATCGTCGCTAAGGCCGATCAGACTATAGAAAACCCCGCCGGGCGTACCGTGCGGGGTTTTTTTATGAGTATTAAGTTGCGGATTAAGTTGCCACTTAAGTCGTGAAAAAGAATAGAAGTTTTAAATGTTTATTGTCGTGTAGGTCATAACCTTCGTTGTTATCGGAAGAGGCATTCACAGAGCGTCGTCTGCGTCTGAGTTCCAATCGCGCTTTCCTGATTCATAGTATTTCTCTCTGGTTGTTTGCCAGTGTCGTTCAGATGCTTTGCACATAACGCAATCGCGCTATCAAGACCGCCCGCACCACGTCTTTTTAGTGAAGTCGTTGCCTCGGCACAGATTTCTTTTGCCCGACAGGAACGTCAAGCCGATAACCCGAAAGGACGCACGCTTTATGAACTCGCTTTTCCACACCCGGCTGACCCAGACCGGGCGGCTGTTGCAGCTCGACACGCCCTTGGGCGCAGATGCGGTGCTTGCCTTGCGTGCGCATTCGGTCGAGCGGCTGGGCCGTATCCCGCGTGTTGTCGTGGATGTCGTCGTTCAGGATCTTGAGCACGACCCCGAAGCGCTGATCGGTGAAGCAGTGTGCCTGCGTGTTTTGCAGGATGACGGCGGTTTTGCCCTACGCCATGGCTGGGTCGAGCAGGTGCGTTATCTGGGCAGCGATGCCGGGCTGGACGACTGGCAACTGGTGTTCGCGCCCTGGTTTCACTGGCTGGAACACCGCACCGATTGCCGCATCTGGCAGGACGTCGATTTGCCGGCGATCTTTCACGACGTCTTCGCCGGCTATGAATGGGCACAGGGGCATTACCGGTTCGAGTTTCGACGCGAGTATCGCGCCCTGTCCTACGTCACCCAGTTCAACGAAACGGACGCGTGTTTCATTCAGCGCTGGTGCGAGCAAGAGGGGATTTTCTGGTACGTCGAACATCAGCTTGACCAGCACTGCATCGTGTTTACCGACAGCGTCGACACGTTGGAGCAACTGAACCCGCTGCGCCTGCGCTTTCATACCCAGTCGGCAACCGAAACCCAGGACAGCATCACTCACTGGAACACCGGCGTGCAGGTCCACAGCGGGCGTTTGCATTGGCGCAGCAATGACTATCGCGCCCATGCGCAGCGCAACGAAAGCTTCATGCGCGCACTCGCAGATCCAGCCGCGCCGCAGCAACTGGAGCAGTACCGTTATCAGGGCCAATACGCCTGGGAAAACGTTGACCGTGGCGACTGGCTGGCGCGTGTGCGCATCGAACAACTGGAGTCCCAGGCGCGGCGCATCCAGGGGCAAGGCGGCGTCAGGCAACTGTGTGCCGGTCGCTGGTTCGAGTTGACGCAGCATCCACGTCACGACCAATGCCTGGAGCGTGATCGGCAGTTTCTGCTGATTGCGGTGGAGTTCTTCGCCGAGAGCAACCTGCCCATTCCCCAAGGCCGACGCGATGCCCCCGACAGCCTCGCGGCGCTCATGACATCCGCTCGTGCCGGCTGAATAGCAGCGCTGTCGATCAGAAAAGTCAGCAAACTGCTCACGGTTTTTACCTGAACCGTTTCGAGGCCCAGCCGTACGGCGTGCCTTACCGCAGCGCGCCGGAACACCACAAGCCGCACATGCCCGGCCCGCAGACGGCGGTGGTGGTCACGCCGCCCGATCACGAAGTGTTCACCGATGCGTTGAACCGCGTGTGCGTGCGTTTTCATTGGGATCGCCGCACCCCAGAGGGGCAACTGGGTTCGTGCTGGATACGCATGCTGCAAAACAGCAGCGGGCCCGATTGGGGCAGCGTGCAGGTGCCTCGGGGTGGCGAGGAAGTGGTGGTGACATTTCTCGACAACGACATTGATCGGCCGCTGATCCTTGGACAGGTCTACGGTGGCGACAAACCCGCCTGGCACAGCAGCGGCCAGATGAGCGGCTACAAAAGCAAAGAGCTTAAAGGCCGTGGCTTCAATCAGTGGGTCATGGATGACACGCCGCAACAGGTGCGCACCCAACTGCACAGCAGCCACGCCCACACGCAACTGAACATGGGTTATCTGATCGATCAGCAGGGCAACCAGCGCGGCGGGCTTCGCGGCAGCGGTTTTGAACTGCGCAGCGACGCGTTCGGGGCGATTCGTGCGCAGCAGGGTTTGCACGTCAGCACCTGGAAACGCAGCAAAGCCCAAGGCGGGCAGATGGACGCCGAAGAAGCGCGCCAGCAACTCGAAGACAGCGAGTGTCGGTTGCAAACGTTGTCGGACGATGCTGCGGGGCACAACGCCGACGCTTTAACCAGCGCCCTCGACAGCCTGCAGACACTCAAGCGCGACACCGACAGCCCGTTGCGCCACGGCGAAGGCAGCAGCGCAGGCCATGGTCAGTCAGCCGGGTTTGAACAGCCGCTGATAATGTTTTCGGCGCCCAATGACATCGCCAGCACCACCGCGCGAAACACTCACCTGTACAGCGCGCTGCAAACCACGCTGGCCAGCGGCGAAAACCTCACCCTCGCCAGTGGCAAATCCCTGCTCGCCAGCGTCGCCGAAGGCATCAGCCTGTTCGCCAAAAACGCGGGCGCCAAGCTGTTCGCCGCCAAGGGCAAAGTGGCGATTCAGGCGCAGAGCGATGACATCGAGCTGACGGCGCAAAACGACGTCCTCATTACCTCCACCGGCCAGCGCATTCAGCTCTCCGCCCAGGACGGCATCCTGCTCACCAGCGGCGGGGCGTACATCGAAATCAAGGACGGCAACATCAGCATCCACGCACCCGGCGAGGTGGATGTAAAAGGCGTGATCCGCAAATTCAGCGGGCCCGGCGGGATGAAACACATGGACGCCACGCCACAATTTGCGCTGTTGCCGCAGACTGTGCCGGTCATCCTTCAAGCGTCCAGCATGGAATCCACCTTCGCCCTGGAGCAGATCACCGAACTGGCAACTCGCAGTACCGCAGCGGAATTCGTCCTGATGCTGGCGCCGATCTTCGGGTTCGACATCCCGGCGCACACCTACATCAAACTGTACGACGGGCTGCGGGCAGGCAGCATTGCCAACCCGGAGCATCGGGTGATGTCCGCTGGCGCGTACCCGGCTGACTACGACAACCAGGAGCGTGTGATTCGCGTGCATGAAGCCGCTCTCATCAACGCCTCCAGCCATCGCGATGGCGCTACGCAATTTCTGGCCGTGTTGCTGCATGAGTTCGGGCACCACCTCGACAACCTGTTGCGTACCGAACTGGCCGATAAAAACCCCGACGGCACCTCGACCCTGGCCGCAGATGCACCTGAGGAAGAAGGCGCGAAATTCGCCTATCAAATCGCATTACTGGATTTCGAAAACAGCGCCTACACCCGCTTCGCCACGTTCACCACGGCCAGGCACCCGGAAACGGCGCTGTACGTGGCCTACCCCGAAGCCCAGGCGGCGATCAAGGAAACGCAGGGTCTTGATGCACAGCGAATGGAAACCGGGAGTGGGCAGCGCGAGGGATTTGGTGCGGGGCGGGGTGAACATCATGATCGGAGCCCGCATGGGTCGTTTGGGCATGAGTCGATTGAGGATGCGTTAGGTGAAGTTGGGTTTGCTGAGGCTACTGATCGACAGGCCGTTTACTACGGGAATTGGCTGCGAGACTACTCACAAATACTGGACCCAAAAATCATTCGTGCCGCGGACATGCCCAAGAACTTGCCAGCGATACTATCCCGTTCCGCACTGACGAAGATGGTGGACGTGCTGGCAGCTAGAAAATTCCCCGAACTTCGTAAGAGCAGCCCCGACGAGTACCAAGTCACCCCTCACAACCTCGGGGTCTACCGTCCAAGCGAGCACATAGACAACCCGAAAAACTTCAACCCGCAGCCCGCCGATCCGAAAACCCGAGACCCGGAATTTGAACCCTGGGTCTTGCCCGATGATCCTCTGCTGCAAATCGATTTTGTCAGTTCCATGGCGCGCTACCTGCATCGCTCCAGAGACAGCATGGTGATGGACATCAAGCGGGCAGTGATGTGCAAGCGAACGCCGTCGGGGATGCGTTTGTTCGGTGCCGCACTACATGGACTGGAGGACTTCTTTGCGCACTCCAATTACGTCGAGCTGAGCCTTATCAAGTTGGGCTACACCAGCGTGTTGCCCTGGACCTCACCTGCTGCATGCAAGTGGAAACTGCCGCTGGTGACCGGCATGTTCAGTTCCACTGATGTGATCGCAAGCCTCGCTGAGCCCTTGGCAATGGCACTGTTCCCTGTCGATCCCTGGACCTTCGTCGCCAGTGAGCCGGGCATACGATCAGACAGTGAGAAGATGCTGCTGATATTACTGGGGGAGCATCACGACGAGCGTCTGCTGCACGCCCTCGAAAATTACCTCGCGCTGCGTGATAAATGGGCAAGTACGCCAGGTCATCAACACATAGAACGCATGGGATGGATGGCAGCGGTGCCCATGCGTCTTATCTCTAACAGTTACAACACTGTTTTCCAGTCGTTGCTGCAATTGCTGGGCAACAGCGTTGACGACGCCCAAACATTGCTCGACGAAGACCCAAATCGGAGCGGCTCAACTGATCCGACGCACTCGCAATTAGCTAAAGATCACGACACGCACCCATTTCATACTCTGGCAGTGAAGCTTGCTAAGGAGGCTGTTCGGGTGGTGGGGCAAGCCATGAACAACAAATGGCGCGGCGGTGAAACCGAAGATCCAGCTCAGGTAATAGAGCGCTTTTTCACCCATCCCCAAGACAGCACTTGGCAGGACCCACTGGTTATGGAATGGGCGCGCGAACACCGCGAAGAAGTCAAGCGCGGTGCGTCTCTGACCGAGTTGCATCATATTCACGAACAGCATGGAAAAGCTGCGCTGGCGCGGGTCAAGAAAATGGGTGAACAGGGAGAGGAAGCATGGAATTACATACAGCAACATTACGAAGTATTGACTGGCGAAAAAAGTCAGGCGCGGTAATGAGGAGTTCCATTGTTTTTTCATGCCTTGTTTTCATATTCGCAATGGTTTCGAAAACTGCCGAGGCGGATGGTTTGCTGGGTGACATCACTTGGGAAAACACCAAGGCGGAGCTCAGTCGCATAAATGACTGGTCATTGGGGATTCGCCGCATTCCGAAGGGAGCAAAGCCTGAGATCATCGTGAGTGACGGAGAAATTAAATATAATGGGGAAGTTTTAAAGATTGGCCATTCCTTGCAAGACTGGAAGCGAGTATTGGGTTCAAACACGAGACCCGCATTTCATGGTAGGGTTTTGATATGGGATGATATAGGGATCAAAGTCGCACTTTATCCTAGCGATGAAACAAAGGTACGCACCTTGATTGTTGATTTTAGCTGCAAAGAACGAATGCATGGTTCTGACTGTGCCAGAGATGGGGGGCGTGGACATGATTATGATCCTAAAAACTATTTTACCGGGTATCTGGAAGTAGACGGTGGTGCCATCGATAACGAGTCTACTGTAGATGATGTTAATAACTTAATAACTGGTAGAGGTCGATATGGTCGAGGTTGTGGGACCGAATTGTGCTTAGGATATGCTGTGGATGACGGTCGTTTTTTGAGTTTCGTTGATGTAGATAGTCGAAGATTTAAAAGTGTAATTTATAATGTGTCATTTACTGGAGGTAATCGAGGTCTTTATGAGCCTCCGGTTGAAGTTTCAGAAAATACATCTTCCCCGGCTCATCTCGAAGATCATCCTAGCGCGCCTCAGGTGCAGCCGTGATACGCGCTGGCTTGGTTTTAATATTTGCAGCGATTGCTCTCTGCGCCAAAGCGTCCAGTTCGATTGATATAATTACTGGGAAAATACCAAGGCGGAGCTCAGTCGCTTAAATGATTAGTCAGTGGTGATTCGCCGCATTCCGAAGGGAGCAAAGCCAGAGATTATCGTTAACGATGGAGAAATTACGTTCAATGGCCATGAGGTGCCGTGTTGTATATTCGTATCTAACTCTAATCCTGTTGATGACTGCTCTTCCTGTCGAGGCCGGCAGTTCATTTGGTGAAACAACTTGGGAAAGAAGCAGGCAAAAACTAAGCCAGTTAAATGATTGGTCGCTGGGCATTCGTCGCATCTCGAAGGGAGCGGCTCCAGAGATAATAGTGAATGGTGGAGAAATAGTAATTAATGGAAAGGTCGTAAGGTTTGGTGATGACATTTCTACCTGGAAAGAGGCACTAGGCGGTCATCCTCGGGAAATGTCTAGTCAAGACCTATTTATCTGGGATGAGCTAGGTTTAAAAGTAGGGCTTCGATGGGACGGGAGTGGCGAAGTCTTATTTTTTAAAGTTTTCTTTAGTTGCAGAAAATACCAGGATCCGGATATCTGCAAAGGCTCTGCTAGCCACAGTGTTGAAAATAGGCCAAAACAGTATTTCCCCGGCTATCTTGAATTTGAAGGAGGTCCGATCGATAGCAAGTCGACTGTAGTTGAGGCTAATCGATTAATACGCGGTAGCGCCAACTTTGGTAGAGGCTGTGGACCAGGTTTTTGCTCAATCGTTCGTAGCGGGCCCGGCTATATATTGAGTGGGGCTGATACGGACGGTAATAATATCGAGAGTACTATTTATGGCGTCTCTTTTGAGGGTGATGTTTTTAAAGCTAGCCGTGAGCTAAAAATAAAAACCTCTACGCCGTCTCAGGAGCGTAAGTCTGTAGAGTTTGATGAAATTGCGAAGAATACTCTGAAGCAAACAGCGATCAACTTCATTGATTGGGCATCCGTTTTGCTAGGTTTGCCAGCGAAAAAACAGACGCAGCCATGAAAAAATCAAAATCTCGGCACGCTTGATATTCATACCCAGTGCCAGTCGTTATTGCAATTGCGGGGCAACAGCGTGGACGACTCCCAAACATTGCTGGAAGAAGACCCGAACCGGAGCGGGTCAGCTGACCCGACGCATTTTCAATTGACCAAGGATCAGGACGCGCATCCATTTCACACTCTGGCAGTGAAACTGGCTAAAGAAGCTGTTCGCGTGGTGGGGCAAGCTATGAACAACAAATGACGCGGCGCTGAAACCGCAGATCCAGCTCTAGTAATAGAGCGCTTTTTCACCCATCCCCAAGACAGCACTTGGCAGGACCCACTAGTTATGGAATGGGCGCGCGAACACCGAGAAGAAGTCAAACGCGGTACGTCTCTGACCGAGTTGCATCATATTCAAGAACAGCATGGAAAAGTTGCGCTGGCACGGGTCAAGAAAATGGGTGAACAGGGAGAAGGGACATGGAATTACATACAACAAAATTACGAAACATTAACTGGCGAAAAAAGTCAGGCGCGGTTATGAGGCGCGCTATTGTTTTTTTATGCTTCGTTTTCATATCAGCAATAGTTTCACAAACCGCCAGCGCGAATGGTTTGCTGGGTGACATCACTTGGGAAAAAACCAAGCAGGAACTTAAGCGGTTCGATGACTGGTCACTGGGTATCCGCCGCATTCCGAAGGGAGCAAAGCCAGAGATTATCGTTAATGATGGAGAAATTACGTTCAATGGTGAAGTGTTAAGGTTCGGGGATGATATTAACGTCTGGAAAAAAACAATTGGTGGTATTCCTAGGGAGATGCCGAGCCACAGGCTTTATATTTGGGATGAGGTAGGGATCAAGGTGGGAGTTGGATGGGGCGGGAGCACAAAAGTTGTATTTATTAATGTAATTTTTCACTGCAAGGAGCGAGGCAGTTCACCTGTCTGTCCAGAAAATGGCGGCCCTGGAAATGAAAATGAACCTAAAAATTTCTTTGTCGGCTATCTCGAGTATGAAGGAGGCCCAATTGACAGCATGTCTACAGTGCTGGAGGCTAATCGGCTGATCGAGGGGGGCGCAAACTTCGGCAGAGGCTGCGGGCTTGGTTTATGCTCAGTGTCGCATGGTCCTCATCGAAATATTTTAAGCGGAGCTGATACGGATGGAAGGAGCTTGGAAAGTACCATTTATGGAATTTCTTTTGACGATTTTGGCGTTAAGGCGGAGAAGAAGCCTAGAGATAAAATACCTCCATGCGTAGAGCGAGATACCGCCCTTGGTTTTGATGGGCTCACAAAAAAAACTGCCGAACAAGCAGTTGGCGTTGTTAGCAACTGGATTTCAAATTTTTTATGTTTGCCCGATACTCGTCAGGCCCAACCATGAGGTGCGCTCATAGATGGGTTTTCACGGTTTTAATGTTAATAATGATCTCAATCCCTGCCGCGGCCGACAGTTTGTTCGACGGCATCACTCGGGAAAAAATCAAGCAGGAACTTAAGCGTTTCGAGGATTGGTCGCAGGGTATCCGCCGCATTCCAAAGGGTGCGAAGCCGGAGATTATTGTTAACGATGGAAAGATCACGTTTAATGGGAAGATTCTGAAGATAGGCGATGATATTGAATCATGGAAAAAAGTCATTGGAGGGAATCCAAGGGCTATGCTGGATCGACGTATATATGTATGGGATGACCTAGGCTTTAAAGTGGGAATAGGCTGGACCAATACTAAAGTGATTTTTATTAAGATTATCTTCCGATGCAAGGAACGCGGCGCGGTAAAGGTCTGTCCTGAAAATGGAGGGCTTGGCAATACAAACGAACCCCAAAATTTCTTCACTGGTTATGTTGAGTACGAGGGCGGCCCGATTGATAGTCAATCAACTGTCCTTGAAGCCAATCGTTTGATAAGGGGGCGGGCACAATATGGCGGGGGGTGCGGAACTGGGTTGTGTTCAAGTGTCTGGGGTAAATATGGTTATCTCGTAAGTGATCCGGATATAGACAGTAGAGGCTATGAAAGCATTTTTTACGGAGTGTCTTTCGAGGGGGATAGTCATGCCGAGTTTTACCCAGTTAAAGCCGGTGCTGCGGATGCAGTTCCGCCTGAGGATGTGTTCAAATTCAATTACGTTGAGAGGGATAGTACAAAGAAAAATTAAAAACCTAGCAACTGGGTGTTCGGCCTTAGCATTATCTCCGAAGAAAACTTGCCATTAGTTGATGTCAGGTCTTCCGGTCGTAGCCAAGAAGTTCAGGCTGTGCCATGACAGACCTGCGCCTTGGCCCGAGCAACATCCACATGAAAAAATTAAATCTAACTTCACTGCCCACATGCCGACCTTCATATCGGATCTGCTTTTTCCCTCAAAACCCATCAAATTGGACCTGTTCATGCGCTCAATCATCCTACTCGGCGACCCAACTTCAGCAGGCGGGCAAGTCGTGCAAGGCTCCAGCTGCACGTTTATAGAGAACCTCGCAGTCGCTCGTGTCGGAGACGCTGTTGTGTGCATTCATGGTCCGTGTGTCATTGCTTCCGGCGATCCCACAACACTGGACGAAGACAGGCCCGTCGCTCGGGCGGGCGATCTGACGGCGTGTGGTTCAGTACTTATCGCGACTCACTTCGCCAGTGTCATTTTTTAGGAATTGGGTATGCCCTACCGTTATGAAACTCCCCGCCGATCCATCTACGACAGGCTCAGTGAGCGCCGTATTGCGGCCGAGATGTTGGCAGCTGCGAGTGCGCCCAGAAGCGAGTTTGTCGTCGGGCACGCGGAAATCATCGACGCCTGGGTCTGGTTGCCGTCCGGCTTTTATCGCAACGTCCTGTCCTGGAAGGCCTTGGCGGCCCACGCTGCGCCCATGCAACAAAGCGCTCAGCTCAAGGGTGCGGAAGGGCAGCGGCGCAGATTTTGCCGAATCGCCACGGCACCCGGAGAAGTGGCTGATTTTACTGCGTTGGGTCGCGCCACTCAGTTGCTCAAGGCGTTCGTGAACGGGCAGGGCTTCACGGCACGCAGCCAGTGGTCGCAGACCCAAGTGGTGCTGTTCGCGCCTGCCGATGTGGACCCTGATACCTGGCGCGAAGCGGTCATGGCTGAATGGCCGGGGGATGCAGCGGCGCAGAGTTACGAGGTCGCGTCGGGCACGATAGATAACTGGTTTCGAGACCGACTGGCAGACGCTTGCGGCGCCGAATATCTGGTGTGCCTGAGTGTAGACAGTGCGGTGACATCGGCCGGGGCTCTGGCCAGCGATGCTGAAGAGGTGTTGGGCGAATGCGTGGCCGCTTTGAGTCTGCGACGGGTTTGCAAAAGTGCGCAGCCCGCCAATCGTGCGGCTGACGCAAGGCCCGTACAACCAGACCTTGCCCCGGCAGAAGAGGGTGAACCCGTCTGCCGGCTTTACCTCGCGCCAACGATTGACCACCCACCGCGCAGCAGACAGCCGCGAAAACACACGGGCGACCTGGAACGGCTGATTCAGCAGCTGTGCGAGCAGTCAGAGACGCAGTTGGAACAGTGCGCAGGCATGGTCTCGGACGGTTTGTTTATAGGCAATCGGCTGACGCAACTGATCGCGCTGTCACGGACTACCTTTCAGGCGTGGGAGTTACTTGAGCACGTCGTGAGTACGTCGGCCCTTGCTGGGCGGGTCGGGCATTCAGGGACGGTGCTGTCGCAGATTTGCCTTGCGCACCTGCTTGCGGTAAACAGCCAGCCAGATGCAATCCTGGTGCTGGATCGGTACGCGGACGACAGATCGTCGGCGTGGCTCGTGAAACGCTGATTAACCCGACCCTTTGGAGTGGGCTCATGCCTGAATACATTAACCAGCATCGTCGTCGCTTTCTGGCCACCGCAACCATCGCCGTGGCCGCACTGGAACTCGGGATGACCGGTGAAGCGAGCGCGAAAGTCGCCAGCACAGCGTCCACAGAGACCCCAACCATCAAGCCGGGCAGCCACACCACCCTGGGTGACATCAAGCAGATCGATGCCGGGCTACTCAACATCGGTTACGCCGAGATGGGGCCAGCGCAGGGCACGGCGGTTGTGCTGTTGCACGGCTGGCCGTATGACATACACAGCTTCGTCGATGTAGCGCCGATGTTGGCCGCCAAAGGCTATCGGGTCATCGTGCCGCACATGCGGGGGCACGGTTCGACGCGATTCCTGTCTGACGCCACTGTGCGAAATGGCCAACAGGCCGCCGTCGCCCAGGACATCGTTGCGCTGATGGATGCGCTGAATATCGACAAGGCGATTCTCGGCGGCTTTGACTGGGGCGCGCGCACGGCCAACATCATCGCCGCACTCTGGCCTGAACGCTGCAAAGCCATGGTCTCGGTCAATGGCTACCTGATCAGCAACCCTGAACGCAGCAAAATGCCGTTGTCGCCACTGGCCGAGCAAGCAGGCTGGTATCAGTTTTATCTTGCGACCGAGCGCGGTCAGGCGGGGCTCGACGCCAATCGCCGCGAACTTGCGAACCTGATCTGGAAGGCTCATTCGCCAAAATGGAGCTTCGGCAAAGCCACCTTTGACCGCACGGCAGACTCATTCGAAAACCCTGACTACGTGGCCATCGTGACTCACACCTATCGCTGGCGTTTGAGCCTGGCGCCGGGCGAGGCGCAGTACGATGAGATTGAGCAGCGGCTAGCCTCGACACCGGTGATCACAGTGCCCACGATCACGCTGGACGGCGATGCGGACGGCATAAGCCCGGCCACCGATGGCCGTGTTCACGCCAACATGTTCAGCGGCAAACGGGTTCATCGGATCATCGCAGGCGTCGGCCATGACCTGCCGCAGGAAGCCCCGCAGGATTTTGTCGACGCCGTGGTGGATGTCGATGGATACGCGACAGGCGCGAGCTGATATGGGGGCTCGCAGCCGACGATCGGACGGCCATTTAGCCAAGCGTTATGTTCACAGCGCATCGGGCCAGCTTTTAGCCCGATTGCGACTTTTTATGGAGTGCGACACACGATGTACAGCATCACCCGTTTTGAGGCGACACCCCCCGAATCGATCAACAGCCAGATCATGCAGCTGGTGGTGGATTACGTGACCGACATCAGCATGGTTGCCATCGCACCGAGTAACCCGCTGTACAAGCTTTATCAATACGGCATCGGCTACGAGGTCCACCTGTATCTGGACGCGATGAGTGGCGACAAGGGTGTTCCAGTAGAACTGATGGTCGCGTTCGACGAGCAAAACCCGGAGCAGGTCATCGGCTTCGTGTTGTATCTGCCCGTCACCGACGACCCGCAGGCTTGCACCATCGCCTACATGGGCGTGCTGGCCACGCACCGACGCCAAGGCGTTGCACGCACGATGCTGGCGCAGATCACTGCCCGTTACCCGCACGCGGAACTGGCCTGTTTTGTGTCCAGGGTGCCAACCTTCGAAGCACTGGGCTTCCAGGTGCTTGGCGCGCGCGGGCCGCAGGTGTTGATGAATACACGTGATCACGGGACGGAAGGCGCTTTGGCGGTGCTTGACGTTGCGTCCATTTACAACTCGCTGGAGGTGCGTCAGATCCACACCTACCTGCTCGGCCAGCACGGCAAAAAAGCCATGCTCGACGCCGAGAAACAACGCGACCGACAACTGGACCAGATGACCCGCCACGCCAAAACGTTTGTCGAGCAACGGCTCGGCGGTCACGCGATCCCCTACATTGGTAAAGGCCCGCGCCTGATCTGAGCGGTAAGCCGCCTTAACGGCGGCCGCTGCGTGTGCTTACGTCCACCCAGACCGCGAGCACCAGAATGCTGCCCTTGACGATCATCTGCCAGTAACTGTCCACATCGAGCATCGACATGCCGTTGTCCAGGCTGCTGATGACCAGCGCGCCGAGCAACGCGCCATACACCGTGCCGGAGCCGCCGCGCATCGAGGTGCCGCCGATGAAGCACGCGGCAATTGCATCGAGTTCGCCCATGTTGCCGGCCGAAGGCGAGCCGGCTGCCAGGCGGGCGGTGTTGACCAGACCGGCCAGCGCGCACATCACGCCCATGATCCCGAAAATCCACAGCTTGACCGCCTGCACGTTGATGCCTGACAGGCGTGTGGCCTCCATGTTGCTGCCCACCGAATAGATACGCCGGCCGAACACCGTCTGGCTGGTGACATAACTGAACACGCCCAGCAGGACGAGCAGCAACAACACCGGCACCGGAATGCCATCGTAGCTATTGAGCGTGTAGACGAAGCCCGCCAGCACCCCGGCGATCACCGCCACCCGCACTCCGTCACGACCCCAGGAGTGCGCAGCCAGGCCATGCAATGCCCGATTGCGGCGCTGGCGCCACGTCAGGATCAAGGTCAGTACAAACAGCGACAGTCCGAGAATTATGCCCACCAGCGGGGGTAAATATCCCTGACCGACGTAGACCAGTCCCGGTGACACCGGCGCAATGGTCGTGCCCCCGGTAATGCCCAGCAACACGCCCCTGAACGCCAACATGCCGCCCAGACCGACGATGAATGACGGGATGCGCAGGTAGGCGGTCATGTAGCCGTTGCTTAGCCCGATCAGCAAGCCGCACAGGGCGACGATGGCCAGATTCAGCGGCAGTGGCACGTGATAGACCACGTCGAGAATCGCGGCGACACCGCCGAGCAGGCCGAGCATCGAGCCCACCGACAGATCGATTTCGCCGCTGATGATCACCAGCACCATGCCGCAGGCGAGAATCCCGGTGATCGACATCTGTCGCAACAGGTTCGACAGGTTGCGCGGCGTCAGGAAACCACCCTCGGTCTGCCAGCTGAAAAACAGCCAGATCAGCACCACGGCAATCAGCAGGGCGAGCATTTTGTAACGCGTGAACAGCTGTTTGAGAGAGTTCATTCAGGCGGATTTCCGACCGTTATTGTTGTTGTCGTCAGGACTTTTTGCAGCGGCGACATGCGCGTCGGGCGCAGTCAGCGCGGCCGCCAGAACCTGCTCCTGGGTCAATCCTTCGTTGGGGAAATTCCCGCGCAACTGGCCTTCGCCGATCACCAGCACACGATCAGAAACGCCCAGCACCTCGGCAAGCTCCGACGACACCATGATGATCGACACGCCCTCGGCCGCCAGCGCGCCCATGAGTTTGTAGATCTCGTACTTGGCGCCCACGTCCACGCCGCGGGTGGGCTCGTCGAGGATCAGCACGCGCGGTTTGGTCAGCAGCATTTTTGCCAGCACGGCCTTCTGCTGATTACCGCCGGACAGGCTGGTGATCGGCAAAAATGACGTGGCGGTTTTCAGGTGCATGCGGGCGATTTGTTGTTCGACGCTGCCCAGCTCCGCTTCGGCATCGATCCGCGTCAGCCGCGAGAAACTGTCCAGCACCGCAAGCGTGATGTTCTGCCCCACGCCCAGGTCCGGGACGATGCCCTGGCGCTTGCGGTCCTCGGGGACCATGCACACGCCGGCGCGAATCGACTTCAAGGGCGTCCGGGTGTCGATCTGCTTGCCGTCCAGCCAGACCTCACCCTGATAGCGACCGGGGTAAGAGCCAAACAACGCCGACACCAACTCCGTGCGACCGGCGCCCACCAGCCCGGCAATGCCCAGGATCTCGCCCCGGCGCAGCGTGAAGGAGATATCGTCCACGCGCTTGCGGCCAGGGTTGTCCACGTCATAGCAGGTGATGTGCCGCGCCTCGAACAGCACCTCGCCGATGGTGTGCGGTTCAGTGGGGTAGAGGTTGCTCATCTCGCGGCCGACCATTTGCGTGATGATGCGCGCCACGTCCATTTCGGCCATGGCGGTGGTCGCGATGTGTTTGCCGTCACGAATCACCGAAATGGTGTCGCAGACCGCCGCCACTTCATCCAGCTTGTGGGAAATGTAAACGCACGCTACGCCCTTGGCTTTCAACCCGTGGATGATGTCCAGCAGCACGTCGATTTCCGAGCGGGTGAGGGCAGAAGAGGGTTCATCCAGGATCAGCAGACGTGCCTGTTTGTTCAGCGCTTTGGCGATCTCCACCAATTGCTGATACCCGCCGCCGTATTGCGAAACCGGCAGCGCGACGTTCATGTCCGGGACTTTCAATTCGCGCATCAGCGCTTCGGCGCGGTGGATCATCGCCGGGTAGTTCATCCGCCCACCGGGCAATGTCAGCTCATGGCCCATGAAAATGTTTTCAGCAACCGACAGGTCAGGCACCAGCGTCAGCTCCTGATGAATGATCACAATCCCGGCGGCTTCGGTTTCAGCAATCGAGTAGGCCTTCAAGGGCTGGCCGTCCCAGAGAATCTCGCCTTCCCAGGTGCCGTAGGGATAAACGGCGGATAGCACTTTCATCAGGGTCGATTTGCCGGCGCCGTTTTCGCCGCACAGGCCGACGCACTCTCCTGGCCTGACCTTGATGTCGATACCGTTGAGCGCGCGGACACCGTCGAAGGTTTTGACGATGCCGCGCATTTCCAGCAAATAGTCGGACATGACGAGGTACTCACACGGCGATAGGTAGACGGTGTTGAACACAGCTCGCCGGTATCTGTGGAAGGGAGCTTGCTCGCGAAGAGGCCGGTACATCCACAAGAGCCTATGTGGCTGAAACAAAGCATTCGCGATGCAAGCTCCCTCCCGCCGAGCGTGGCGGCTAGCTGGGACTGTTACTGCCCGTCGATCTGTGCCTGGGTGTAGAACCCGTCTTCCACCAGCAGTTTGACGTTGTCTTTGGTCAGCGGCGTTGGCTTGAGCAAGATGGTCTGGACCTTTTTGCTGCCGTTGTCGTACTCGGAGTTGTAGGCAGGTTTTTCGTCGCGCACCAATTGCACCGACAGCTTGGCCGCCTCCGACGCGATCAGTTTCAGCGGCTTGTAAACGGTCATGGTCTGAGTGCCGGCAATCACGCGTTTGATGGCCGCCAGATCAGCGTCCTGACCCGATACCGGTACTTTGCCTGCCAGCTTCTGTGCGTTGAGCGCCTGAATGGCGCCGCCAGCCGTGGCGTCGTTGGAGGCGACGATGCCATCGATCTTGTTGCTGTTGGCGGTCAGGGCGTTTTCGATGATGCTCAGGGCCTCGGTGGGGTTCCATTCCTTGACCCACTGCTGGCCGACAATCTTGATGTCGCCCTTGTCGATGGCCGGTTGCAGCACTTTCATCTGGCCTTCACGCAGGATCTTTGCGTTGTTGTCGGTGGGGGCGCCGCCCAGCAGGAAGTAGTTGCCTTTAGGTTGGGCCTTGAGCACGCCTTCGGCCTGCATCTCGCCGACTTTCTCGTTATCGAACGAGATGTAGGCGTCGATATCGGCGTTGAGAATCAAGCGGTCGTAGGACACCACTTTTACCTTGGCCTTCTTGGCTTCAGCGATGACGTTATTGAGTACGGTGGCGTTGAACGGCACGATCACGATCACATCGACGCCGCGGGATATCAGGTTTTCGATTTGGGAAATCTGCCGCTGCTCGTTGGCATCGGCTGACTGCACGTAGACTTTGGCGCCCAGTTTCTCGGCAGCCGCCGTGAAGTAGTCGCGGTCTCGCGCCCAGCGCTCAAGGCGCAGGTCGTCGATGGAGAAACCAATCTTGGGGTTTTTCGCGTCGGCCATGGCAGCCGGGCTGCAGAGCACGGCCAGCACACTGGCGAGGAGGGCGGTTTGCAGGAGTTTCATAGTAGCTGTGTCCTTTTATTGTTGTTTGGAGGCACATCAATACCGTGAGCGGGTTGCGGGTAGAACTGTAGGTAATCCTCAGCGTGCACGGCGCAGGGAATTGTCGTGAGAATGTAACCGGCGTGATGACGGCGACCTGATCTGTAGGAGCGCGCTTGCCCGCGATAGGCTTTGGCAACTACGCCGGATGTAACGACGCCTTCGCGAACAAGTTCGCTTCTACAGAGAGTCAGGGGTAGATAAAGCGGTTGACCACGCCTTCGAGCATCTCCTGACGGCCGCTCACCGGTTGCGGGTTCAACTGCTGCTTGAACGCGTGCTCGGCCAGTGACTCCAGGGTGTAATCGCCGGCCAGTACTTCCCGTCCCAGTGGCTGGTCCCATCCGGCATAGCGTTGGGTCTTGAACTGCGCCAGTACATCGTTCTCCACCATTGCCGCTGCGCGCTCCAGGGCCAGGGCCAGGACGTCCATGCCCGCCACGTGGCCGTAGAACAGGTCGACTTCATCCAGGCTCTGGCGACGCACTTTGGAGTCAAAGTTGAATCCGCCCTGTTTGAAGCCGCCCGCCTTGAGGATTTCGTAGGTGGCCAGCGTCATCTCTTCGACGCTGTTGGGGAATTGATCGGTGTCCCAGCCGTTTTGCGGGTCGCCCCGGTTGGCGTCGATGCTGCCAAAAATCCCCAGCGAGGCCGCTGTGGCAATCTCGTGATGAAAGCTATGGCCGGCGAGGGTTGCGTGGTTGGCCTCGATATTGACCTTGATCTCTTTCTCAAGCCCGAACTCATGCAGAAAGCCGAACACCGTGGCGCTGTCGTAATCGTACTGGTGCTTGGTCGGCTCCTGCGGTTTTGGTTCGATCAACAGATCGCCACTGAAACCGATCTTGTATTTGTGCTCGACCACCATCCGCATGAATCGCCCGAGTTGCTCGCGCTCGCGCTCGAGGTCGGTATTGAGCAGCGTCTCATAGCCTTCGCGGCCGCCCCACAGCACGTAGTTGGCACCCTTGAGCCGGTGCGTTGCGTTCATGGCACTGAATACTTGTGCGGCGGCGTAGGCAAACACTTCCGGGTTGGGATTACTGGCGGCCCCTGCTGCAAAGCGCGGGTTGCTGAAGCAGTTTGCGGTGCCCCAGAGCAGCTTGATGCCGGTCTGCTCCTGATGGCTTTCCAGCACATCGACCATCTGCGCGAAGTTGTCGCGGTACTCCGAAAGGTTCACGCCTTCCGGAGCCACGTCTGTGTCGTGAAAGCTGTAGTAGTCGATGCCCAGCTTGGAGAAGAACTCGAACGCCGCTCCGGCCTTGTGCTGCGCAAGTTCCATCGCGCTACCGGGTTGCTGCCAGGGGCGTTTGAATGTGCCGACGCCGAACATGTCACTGCCTGGCCAGACGAAGGTGTGCCAGTAGCAGGCGGCCATCCGCAGGTGTTCGCGCATGGGTTTGCCGAGGATGATCTTGTTGGCCTGGTAGTGCCGGAAAGCCAGGGGGGAGTCGCTGTCGCGGCCCTCGTACTGGATGGGCTCGACAGTCGGGAAGTAGAGCATTGCGGATTCCTTATTGTTGTTGGCGAGGACAATGACCTGCTTTCGATAGTAGCAACGCGCCCGCGCCGGCCGAGTGCGAAAATCACCAGAGCGCAGTGCGATTTTAAGTATTGAGCCCAGGCGCCCACCGGCCTAGTCTGTGACGACTGGCCCGGAGCACAACAATGAAAACCGTCCCGCCCGTCCACCGCATTGCGCTGCTGTTCAACGGCAGCAAAATCTACGATCGCGGCATCATCAGCGGCATCGGCAACTACCTGAGCAGTACGCGCGCCTCCTGGGATCTGTTTCTGGAAGAAGACTTTCTGTGTCGGCTCAAGGGCATCGAACGCTGGAACGGCGACGGGATCATTGCCGACTTCGACGACCCGGCCATGGGTCCGGCCCTCGCGGGGATCAAAGTGCCGGTGGTGGCGGTGGGTGGCTCTTATGAAGACATAAGTGCGTATCCCCGAAACATTCCCTACGTCGCCACCGACAACTTCGCACTCATCGAGTTGGCGTATCGGCATTTGATCGATGCGGGGCTGAAGCAATTCGCCTGCTTCAGTTTGCCGGAGGCACAAACCAATCGCTGGGCGCAGGAGCGTGAAAAGGCGTTCAACCGCTTGCTGGCGCGTGACGGCCTGAAAGGGCAGGTGTATCGAGGGCTTAATACCAGCGCGCCGTCCTGGGACAGCGCGGTGGAACAACAGATTGCCTGGCTGCGAAGTTTGCCCAAGCCGATCGGCGTCGTGGCGGTCAGCGACGCTCGCGCCCGTCAACTGCTGCAAGCATGCCTGACCGCCGGGATCGCGGTGCCCGAGCAAGTGGCGCTGATCGGTATCGACAACGATCCACTGACTCGCACCCTCACGCGCGTGCCGCTCAGTTCGGTGGTTCAGGGCACCGAGCAAATGGGGCGTACCGCCGCGCGGCTGTTGCACCAGATGCTTCACGGCATGCCTTCGACGGGCACGCAAGTGTTGCTGCCGCCCGAGTCGATCAACGTTCAAACCTCAAGCCTGCATCAACCGCTGGGGCATCCGTATGTGATGCAGGCCCTGCATTTCATTCGCCAGTACGCGTGCCAAGGGATAAAAACCGCTCAGGTCGCCGGGTATGTCGGGATATCGCGCTCATCGCTGGAGGCGCATTTTCGCAGCGAGTTGGGACGCAGCGTTCACGACGAAATCCTGCGGTTCAAGCTGACCGCCGCTGCCGCGCATCTGGAAAAAAGCACCTGCGGTATTGCCGATATCGCGCAAAATTGCGGTTTCAAATCCGCCCAGTACCTGCACACGGTGTTCAAACGGGAGTTCGGCTGCACGCCACGCGAGTATCAACAGGAACGCCCGCGCGACTGATCCAGGGGCTGTTTTTTGTTGCCCTCGCTTGACTTCCCTTTTTCAATCAGTAAGATAGCGCGCATTCCGCGATAGCTCAGTTGGTAGAGCAAGTGACTGTTAATCACTGGGTCCCTGGTTCGAGTCCAGGTCGTGGAGCCAGTCAACGTTTCAGAGAGGGCTTTTAAACTCTTTGAAACATCCGAAAAACCCGCCTTTTGGCGGGTTTTTTCGTTTGTCAGCCCCGGGCCGACAGCAGTCACTGAAAACCCCTTCAGCGAATTCGCAATGAGCTTCCATTACCCGCTTCACTCCGACCGCCACCCCCCACACCAGGTAGGAACCACGCAGGCCAAAACGGCCAAAGAACGCCTGCAGGTTAAGAGTCGTCAGGCAGTAGTTGGCCGTGTTGATCGGGGTTTGAGTGGCCCGTACAAACAGCAACCCCCACAAGCCCATCAATTGCACAATCACCATCACCACCGAGACTTCGGTCAGCGCGTCTTCGTGGGGAATGCTGCTGACCCAATAGATACCTGCCGCACCGTTTAGCAGGAACGTCACCGCGTAGAACGGCATACCGAAGTTCCAGCGACCGTGATACTCGGCGTCTTCAGGCTTGCCGAAACGGGCGCAGTCGAACGTGAACAGCATCAACACCCAGACACCCATGTACGCCACAAAGCAATCCCGCCAACCATGCCAGTGACGCACCGACCACGATGTAAAACATCGCACTGCACACCGCCCACCAAGCCATGGTCAGGGACAGTCGCCCCGTACGCGACTGGGAGGGAACAGGTTGATTGGCCGGGTCTTGCCCGGTCTGACTCGGTTGCGCTGAAGCAGCCATATGCGTGAACTCCAAATCCAGTCAAAGGTTCAAGCGCGGGCAGCCGACACCGCACCGGAGTGCGGCGTTGGCTTACCGTTTGGCATTACCCGCGCGATGAGGCGGGCAGGATCAGGAAGGGAACAGCCTGGTCAGGCAGCTGAGTTTTTTCCTATAAGAGCTTCGTGCTTCCAGCGCCTCTTCGAGGGTCACCGCAACAAACCGGGCCTTCTGGTTGGGTTGCATCTGGCCGATCAAGTCGAGGTCGGCGCTGATCACCGTGCCAATCATCGCGTAGCCGCCACCGGACACGGCGTCACGATGCAGCACGATGGGTTCGAGCCCGGCGGGCACCTGGATCGAGCCGATCGGGTAGCAACTGTCGACGATGTTCGACGGATCGGAACCGGCGCCGAAGGGTTGCTCACGGGGCTGAAAACTCAGCGCGCTGCCGCCCTTGAAGCGATAGCCGATGCGGTCGGCTTCTGAACCGACCGTCCATGGCTCGGCGAAAAAGCTATGTGCGGCGGATTCGGTCAAGCGGTGATAGTACAGACCTGGCACGACGCGAAGCGTCATTTCGCCGCCCAAAGACTGGCGCAACGCCATGGGTAAACTGGCCCCAGCGCGGCCCTTGCCACTGGCGATGCCCACCGGCAGCTCATCGCCCGCCATCAGACGACGCCCCTGAAAACCGCCCAATGCGCCGAGGGCATAGGTCGAACGACTGCCAAGAACGATTGGCACATCAATCCCTCCCGCCACCGCCAGATAGGTACGGGCACCGGCCTTGGGAAAGTCAAAGCGCAGCACTTGCCCGGCCTTCACCGAGAACGCTGTGTCAGGGTGCATTTCGATGCCATCGACACGTGGCGTCATGTGCGCGCCGCAGACCGCCACGAGAGCATCTTCCTGAAACTCCAGCTCCGGCCCCAGCAGCGTGCATTCCAGCGCTGCCAAACCTGCCGGGTTACCGACCAGTTGATTGGCTGCACTCAAGGCGTATTGATCGAGCGCACCGGACGGTGGGATGCCCAAGTGGTAATAACCTTCGCGGCCCAGGTCCTGCACAGAGGTGGCGAGACCGGGTTTGAGTACCTTGATCATGCCAACGCCTCCTGCAGCGATTTGGGATAGCCAACGGGGTCGGCCAGAAACGCGTCCAGTGAAAATTCCACCGGCCGAATCAGCAGATCGAAGCGCCCGGCTTCGACCTCGGTCACTGCGTGGTCATAGGCCTCACGGTCCATCGGTTTGAACTGCACGATGTCCCCTGGGCGGAAGAACACCATGTGCTCTTTCAGGTAAGTCAGCTTCTGCTGCGGGTCGTAGATCGGCGCCGGCGTGACACCAAACATCTGATACCCCCCGGCGCCGCGTACCGAGTAGATGCAGCCAAAGCAACCGCCATGACCCAAGGTCAATCTGGGCGTGTCGGTGCGGGGGCGCAGGTACTTGGGCACCTGCAACTGACGCTCGCGCTCGACCATCTGGAACATGAACGGCAGCCCGGCAACGAAGCCGACCATCGAGACGAACCACGGCGCACCACTGTGGGCGGCGATGAAGGCATCGACGTCCGCCATGCCATTGATCCGCGCGGCGTATTCAAGGTCCGTGGCGCTTGGGTCCTGATGGCGGTCACGAAAGCGCATCAGGGTTTCGTGGGTCCAGGGGTCGTTGTAGAGCACCGGAATTTCGATGATCCGTGTCTGCAATGTGCGTTCTGCGACCGCCTTGGCCTCTGCGTCCTTCACGGCTTCGAGCAAGGCGTGAGGCGCGATGCGGTCGGGGTCAAAACGAATCTGAAATGATGCGTTGGCCAGACAGACATCAAGCACGCCATCCAGCGCCAGCCTCTCTACGGCGCGGGTGACCGCCAGTCCCTTGAAGAAAGCTTCAAGGGACATGCTGTCGCTGACCTCGGCGAATAAGTGTTCATCGGCGCCAAAGCTATAGCGGATGGGAGTACTCATGCTTCACCTCCACTGCGGCGCTCGGCCAGCCAGGTTTCAAGAGTGCCGGTGTGGAAGTCGGCGCTGTGCAGCCAGGCTTGTTGCAATAGTTCGCCGTGGAGCGCCAGGGTATTGGCCATGCCGGTGAGCGTGGTCTGCCTTACTGCAACCTGCGCAAGGGCCAAAGCCTGGGCGCGATCAGCGCCATGCACGATCAGCTTGGCCAGCAACGAGTCATAGTACGGCGGCACACGGTAGCCTTCATAAAGATGCGTATCGACGCGAATGCCTTCGCCTTCAGGCCAGATCAGTTCTTCTACCAGCCCCGGGCTGGGAAAGAAGTCCCGCGCCGGGTCTTCAGCGTTCAAGCGCATTTGCAGAGCGGCGCCGTTGAGCCGGATGTCACTTTGCGTGAAGCCCAGTGGTTCACCACCGGCAATGCGTAGCATGGCTTGCACCAGATCGATGCCGGTGATCAATTCGCTGACAGGATGTTCCACCTGAATCCGCGTGTTCATTTCGATAAAAAAGAACTCGCCGGTGGCGTCGTCATATAAATACTCCAGCGTGCCGGCACCCTTGTAACCAAGGGATTCGGTCAGGCGCACGGCACTGGCACAAAGCGTTTCGCGTTGCTGCTGGCTGAGAACCGGCGACGGTGCTTCTTCAAAAATCTTCTGCCGGCGACGTTGCAACGAGCACTCACGTTCGAGCAGGTGCACTGCGTGCTGACCGTCGCCCAACACCTGCACTTCAATGTGCCGGGCCTGGCTGATAAACCGCTCCAGATACACCGCGCCGTTGCCGAACGCAGCCTGGGCTTCGCGCTGGGAGCGGGGAAATTCCTCTGTCAGTTGTTGGGCATTTTCCGCCAGGCGAATACCGCGCCCGCCACCACCGGCCGAGGCTTTGATCAACAGGGGAAACCCGACTGATTCGGCAGCCTTTAGCGCCGACTCAACGTCAAGCAATTCGCCTGGAGAACCCGGTACCACCGGCACGCCGGCCTCTTTCGCGGTGCGTCGGGCTTGGGCCTTGTCGCCCATGCGTCGTATCGTCTCCGGGCTTGGTCCGACGAAAATCGCCCCGGCGGCAAGGACCGCTTCGGCAAAATCGGCGTTTTCTGAGAGAAAACCATAACCGGGGTGTACCGCGTTGGCGCCGGTCGCTTTCAATGCCCCGAGCAAAGCCTCGACGTTCAGGTAACTTTTATCGGCGCGAGCCGGGCCGAGGATATGGACTTCATCGGCCATGCGCGCGGCCTGGGAATCGGCGTCGGCTTCGCTGCATGCCGCAACGGTGGGAATGCCCAGCGCTTTGGCGGCGCGGATAATCCGCACCGCGATCTCACCACGGTTGGCGATCAATAATTTACGAATGCCCTGAGTCATGATTGCGCCCTCACTCGTCGTCGAGTGTTGCGACGGCCTGACCCGGCTCCACCGGATCACCGTCTTCTACCAGAAATGCGCTGAGGCGACCGGCTGTACCGGCGGTCAGTTCGCAAAACTGCTTCATCACTTCGATCAAGCCAATCACCGTGTCGGCACTGATTTGCGCGCCCACCTCGACGAAGTTCGCCGATTCGGGCGTCGCTTTGCGATAGAAAGTCCCGGGCAGCGGGGTGATTACAGTGTGTTCGGCCATGTCTGTTCCTCTTGGAATAGTTGTAGAAAGGCAGGCAAAAATGGATGGCTGTGCAAACCCTGGCCTCTGTGGGCCAGGTGTTTGTCCTGATTTAGCGCGGTGCGCGAACCGCGATCCCGGCGCTATCGAGTGCATAACGCGTGGCTTGCACCAATGCCAGAGCGCCCGGGGTGTCGCTGTGCAAACAGATGGAATCAAATTCAATCGCCAGATCTTCCCCCTCGACCGTACGCACCAGGCCCTCCTGACAGGCACGCAGCACTCGCGCGGCGACCTGCGATGGATCGTAGGCACGGACGTTGCGGGTGAAGACGATGGAGCCGCTGATGTCGTACTCGCGGTCCGCGTAGAACTCACGGATGACTGGCTGCCCGAGTTCATTGGCGATGCGCCAGATGACGGAATCGGGCATGCAATACAGCAGCAGCTCAGGCTCAAGGTGCTGGAGATTTTCCACCAGCAAACGGGCGGCCTGTTCGTCCCGGGCCAAGTGCATGTAAAGCGCGCCATGGGGCTTGATGTGTTGCAAGGCCACGCCTTGAACCCGGGCGAGTTCACGCAGAGCACCCAATTGGTAAAGCATGTCGTCCACCAGCTCTTGGGCGGGCGCGTTGATGTGCCGGCGACCGAATCCAACCAGGTCGCGAAACCCCGGGTGCGCGCCGATGGCCACGCCCAGGCGCTTGGCCTGCTCGACCGTGCGGCGCATCGTGCCGGGGTCGCCGGCATGAAAACCGGTGGCGATATTGGCTGAACTGATGAAGCCCATCAGTTCAGTGTCGACGCCATCGCCGATGGTCCACGGGCCGAAGCCTTCACCCATGTCCGAGTTGAAATCTACTGCTTGCATAACGCTCGCTCCTGACGCTTGTGACTTCATGCAAGCCAAGTTAGATTCCTCCTTGCCCCTTGGGAAGATCTATTATTAGATGGGGTATCTTCTGAAAAACAGATACCTCGTCAGCTGGAGTTTCCATGTCAATGACCTTGCGCCAGGTCCGCTATTTCGTAGCCACTGCCGAGATTGGGCAAATCTCCCAAGCAGCGATTCATTTGAATATTTCTCAGTCGGCGGTGACCACAGCGATCAAGGAACTGGAAGGCATGCTCGGCACGCTGCTGTTCCACCGCTCGGCCCAAGGCATGAGCCTGACCAATGCCGGGCGGCACTTTCTGAACCGGGCCTATGTGATTTTGCGCAGCGTCGATGACGCGTTGAACAGTCCGTTGCCAGACATCCGTGCCAGCGGCCTGTTACGTTTGGCCGCGAGCTACACGGTGATCGGCTACTTCCTGCCGCACCATTTGCAACGGCTTGAACACTGGCATCCTGACGTGACCATCCAGGTCAACGAACAGGAACGGACGGCCATTGAACAAGGCCTGCTGGAAGGGCGCTTCGACATGGCCGTGGTGCTCACGGCGAACCTCACTCACCCGGACATCTTCTCGGAAATTCTCTTCAACTCGGAGCGCAGGCTGTGGCTGCCCAGCCACCATCCCCTGTGTGAGCGTTCGGCGGTCAGCCTCGCCGACGTGGCAAAGCAGCCCTACATCCTGCTGACCGTCGATGAAGCCGAACAGAGCGCCATGCGTTACTGGGAACACGCTCACCAGCAACCCAACGTGCGAGTACGCACCAGTTCAGTAGAAGCGGTGCGTAGCATGGTCGCCAATGGCAGCGGCGTGGCGATCCTTTCGGACTTGGTCCACCGCCCTTGGTCGCTGGAGGGTAAACGGATTGAGACCCTCACCATCACTGACAAGGTGACGCCCATGAGCGTAGGGCTGGCGTGGCATCGTGAACGTGTATTCAGT
The DNA here is from genome assembly GCF_026810445.1 of Pseudomonas sp. BSw22131. NCBI lineage: Bacteria > Pseudomonadati > Pseudomonadota > Gammaproteobacteria > Pseudomonadales > Pseudomonadaceae > Pseudomonas > Pseudomonas huanghezhanensis. The sequence continues at coordinate 2,689,973 of NZ_CP113949.1, forward strand.
CCGGCGATGCAGGCCTTTCGAAATTACTTCCACGATGCATTTTTGGCCCCCCAACAGCATTCCGCCCGACGCTGAATGACGTTGCAAAAAAGCTCAGCACTCAGCTGACCTGTTTTTTGCCCGCGATTTCACTCCCCGCATCAGCCTTGCGGCCCAGGTACCAGCCGGTTACCGCCCAGATTGCTGCGCACACCGCACCGACTACGGCCACCAGCGCAGTGCCCTGACCCAGCATGTCCAGCAGGCTTTTTGCCCATGCGCTGATCGCGTCGCCGCCGCGGTAAACCACGGTGTCTATGAAGTTCTTGGCCTTGTATTTGGTCTCGGCGTCCAGCGGCGCAAACAGCATTTCGCGACCAGGGCGGATAAACGCATATTCGCCGATGCGCCGCACAATCATCAGGCCTGCCAGCATCGCGAACGTTGGGGCGAGCGCCAGCCCGATAAACCCAGCGCACACCAGCGCCGGCACAGCGAACAGCAGTGAGCTGACGCCAAAGCGCTGGGCGATGCGCCCGGTGATGAACAACTGCGAAACCAGCGCCCCGGCCTGCACGGCGAAGTCAATCAGGCCGAACACGCGAATCTGCTCCCCGCGCGTAGTGAACAGTTCGGCCACCAGCCGCGCCTGCTCGAAGTAAAGAAAGGTGCTGGCCGTGGCCAACAGCACCACAAACAGACATACCCCCAGTAAATACGGCGAGCGCAACACTTTGGTGATGCCGCTGAAGGGGTTGCCGGCGACCGGCTTGCGGGGGCTTTCCGATGGGGGGGAGTCCGGCCTGCCAGCGCCGCCGTATTCACGCCACGCCATGAGATAGCGCTTGAGTGCCAGTGCTGCCAGCAGCAACACAGCGCTGAACAGCGCAAGCCCGGCTTGTCCGAGCACATCGATAGAGAAAGCGCTGATCAGCGGACCTATCAGTCCGCCGACGCTGGCGCCCGCCGCAATGAATGCAAACAGGCGACGAGCCTGCGCACTGTCAAACGCGTCAGCCATCAGGCTCCACGCTACCGATACCACATACAGGTTGTAGACCGAGATCCATACATAGAACGTGCGCGCTAGCCAGACGCTGTCGTCGTGCAAGGCAAACGTCACGGCGAACAGCAGCAGATTGATGGCGAAGAACCCGTATACCCAATCGACGAACTGCACCCGGGCAACCACCGAATTGAGCCAGCCGAACAATGGCACCGCGATCAACATGACGACGAAGGTCGCGGTGAACAGCCATTGCAGGTTTTCGACTCCGCCCTGAATGCCCATCGCCTCGCGGATCGGCCGGAGCATGAAGTACCCGCAAAACAGGCAGAAGAACAACCCAAAGCCGGCCAGCGCCGGACACAGTTCATCCGGCTCGGCATTGATGGCGCGGGCAACTCTGTGCCGCAATGGGTGATCGGGGGCAGACAATGGCTGACTCCTGTCGACGGTCAAGCGAACAGTTGGACGATTCGCTCGCGCAAGTCTGCGTCAGGTAATCGGCCCTGGCCCGCCAACAGGTTGTCGGCGGCATAACGCGGATTGCTGGTGGCCGGAATCACCGTAGTGATGGCCCGATTGGCGAGCACGAACTTGAGCATCAACTGCGCCCACGAGCTGGCGTCCAGCTCAGACGACGCCCAGTCCGGCAGGGGCTTGCCCTTGACCTTGGCAAACAGCCGTCCGGCTTCGAAGGTGCGATTGGCCAACACCGCCACGCCATGGTCCGCGCACCAAGGCAGCAGGCGTTTCTCGGCGTTGCGCGCGCCCACCGAATAATTGACCTGGACAAAATCGACTTTGTCTTTTTGCAGCGCTGCCAGCAAGTCATCGTGGGCCGACTCGACGTAGTGGGTCAGCCCGACATAACGAATGCGCCCTTGTTGCTTGAGTTCGCGCAGGGTCTGCAGTTGGGTGGAGGTGTCTTGCAGGTTATGCACCTGAATCAGGTCGATGCGCTCGGTCTGCAGTTGCTTGAATGTCTGCTCGATCTGCCGCATCCCGGCCTCGCGCCCGGTGGCTGAAACCTTGGTCGCGAGGAACGCCTGTTTGTGTGCGTTGGCGCGGGTCAGCAATTCACCGGTCACCGCTTGCGACTCGCCATAACTGGGCGCGGTGTCGATCAGCCTGGCGCCTCCTGCCAGCAGCGTTTTCAGGACCTCAAGGGCGCTGTTCATTTCTTCGGACGCAACGCTGATGTCGAATGTGCGCGAAGTGCCCAGGCCGATCACCGGCAAGTCCTCGCCAGTGGCCGGGATTTTGCGCGTCAACAGGCCGCTGGCGGCAAAGGCTGGCAGCACGGGAGACAGCGCTGCCATGGCGGTGAGGGCGGCACTGGCCTGCATGAAGTCGCGACGGCTGAACGAGTGAATAGGCATGAAGAAGCTCCTTTCGTCCTGAGTTGTATCGAGGCGTTCTAACAGCGTTGTCATCGATAGAAGCACATCTGCGGCCAGGTCACGGACGCGCAGTGACGAGGGGAATGGAAATGTTTTGCAAATCATTTCCCTGTGTGGGCGGCTCAGCTACATGACGGTGCTGAGGGAGATGAGGTTTGGTCTGAAGATTGCACTGCGTCAGGTCAGCGAACCGTTTGACCGGTTATTGACGCTGATGGATTTCCATACCCACGCAACGACGGGCTCCACGTGGAGCTTTTGTCATGGAGTCGACCTTGAGCACCCTCGCAGAAATCGCCGCTAACCTGCTTAAACGTGAGCCACGCGCTGAAACGCTGTTATCGAACACGGCTGCACTGGATGCCGCGACGTGGGATGAGCTGATGCCGTTTGCGAGCGAGGAGGTGATGGGAAATCAGGCATCGGCAATGCAGGCTCAGATTGCCTCGCCGCGCAGGGGATTGACGGTGCTGCAATTGATCAACGGCGGATTGGCCTGACGGTGTGTCCCTGGATTCTGTAGGCGCGAATTCGTTGGCGAGCCGATCTGAGCGACGCCTCCGATTCCACCTCGGAAGGCGCAAAAAAACCGCCGTAAAACTGCGTTCTTGAGGTGCTCCGGACAGATGGCGCGAATTTATAGTTCAAAGTTTTTCCGACAGAGCGGCCTGCGGGATAGGCGTATGGCGCGCGGTCCCCTATAATCCGCCGCTCGAAAATTAACGATGCTCCATTCGAATTTAGTGTCACCCAAGCAGCTGAAGCCAATGACTAACAAGAAGTCAGCGCAGGAGGGGGCTAAAAGTGAGGTCGATGTTTGTATTTCGACCTTGTATGTCCACACTTGATTTTCTGAGTGCGGGAGCCTGCGGCATGCAGCAGTGCGTGCGGTGAACCAAGGCATTTCGTGATCAGGGACGGTGAACGGACGGCGTTCTATCCTAGGTATTACTGCATGTTCAAAAAAGTAAACACGGCGCTCTTGGGTCTGGCCATGTCGGTTGGGTTCATGCCCGCTCACGCAGCCGAGGCAAAGAAAGTAGATGTGCTGCTGGTTGGCGGCGGCATCATGAGCGCGACCCTGGGCGTATGGCTCAACGAGCTTGAACCAGGCTGGACCATGGAAATGGTCGAGCGCCTTGACGCTGTCGCCGAAGAAAGCTCCAACGGCTGGAACAACGCCGGTACTGGTCACTCCGGTCTTGCCGAGTTGAACTACACGCCAGAAGACAAAGACGGCAAGGTCAACATTTCCAAAGCCATCGAGATCAACGAAGCCTTTCAGATCACGCGTCAGTTCCTGGCCTGGCAGGTCAAGAGCAGCGTCCTGAAGAACCCGCATTCGTTCATCAACTCCACTCCGCACATGAGCTTCGTGTGGGGCGATGAAAACATCAAATTCCTGAAGAAGCGTTACGAAGCGCTGCAAGCCAGCCCGTTGTTCCGCCCTATGCAGTATTCCGAAGACCCGGCGCAGATCGCCAAGTGGGTTCCGCTGATGATGGAAGGTCGTGATCCTTCGCAGAAGCTGGCGACCACCTGGACGTCAATCGGCACCGACGTCAACTGGGGTGAAGTCACCCGTCAGTACGTGTCCGCTCTGCAGACCCGCCCGAACTTCGACCTGAAGCTGTCGAGTGAAGTCAACGACATCACGCGCAACAAAGACGGTTCCTGGCACGTTGAGTACAAGAACCTGAAAGACGGCACCACCAGTGCAACGGACGCCAAGTTCCTGTTCATCGGTGCTGGCGGCGGCGCGCTGAAACTGCTGCAGAAATCCGGCGTCCCAGAAGGTAACGAATACGCGGGCTTCCCGGTTGGCGGTTCGTTCCTGGTCACCGAGAACCCGACCATTGCCATGCAGCACATGGCCAAGGCCTACGGTATCGCGTCCACTGGCGCGCCACCGATGTCGGTTCCTCACCTGGACACCCGTGTGCTGGATGGCAAGCGCGTGATCCTGTTTGGCCCATTTGCGACGTTCTCCACCAAGTTCCTGAAAGAAGGTTCGTACCTGGACCTGTTCAGCACCATGACCACGCACAACTTCTGGCCGATGACCAAAGTTGGCGTCGAGCAGTATCCGCTGGTCGAGTACCTTGCCGGTCAGCTGATGCTGTCTGACGATGACCGTTTCAAAGCGCTGCAGGAATACTTCCCGCACGCCAAGAAAGAAGACTGGCGCCTGTGGCAAGCCGGTCAGCGCGTGCAGATCATCAAGCGCGATGCGGACAAGGGCGGCGTGCTCAAGCTGGGCACTGAAGTTGTTTCCTCCCAGGATGGCAGCATCGCAGCTTTGCTGGGTGCGTCCCCGGGTGCTTCGACCGCTGCGCCGATCATGCTGAACGTGATGGAAAAGGTCTTCAAAGACAAAGTCGCAACGCCGGAATGGCAGGCCAAAATCCGCCAGATCGTTCCTAGCTACGGCACCAAGCTCAACGATTCGCCTGCTGCTGTTCAGCAGGAGTGGAATTACACCGCCGAAGTGCTGCAACTGGACAAGCCACCGGTCATTGATCAGACCGTCGCTCCAGCACCTGCTTCCCCGGCTGCGGCCAAGGAAAAGGCCAAGAGCAATCCTGCGGCTGACATGGCTCTGTAAAAACAGCCATGACCTTCTGAAGGCAATCTTCGGGGGTGATTCACCGCAAGACACCTGTCCGGCCCCAGCTTCGCGCTGCGGCCGGACGGTCGTTTCTGAACCCCCGCAATTCAGCCCCCATCCTGTTTGATCGACCTGTCCCGGGTCTCGACGCCTCAAGCCTTTTCCAAGCCGCCCTCTCTGGCGTAGTGTGTTCCAGAATATTACGCACGATTCTGCGATTGAAAGAGGTGAAGAGATGACGCTGCAAAACCGCCTGGACAACCTGTTCCCAAGCGCCGATGAGATCCCCGAGCAATATCGTGCAGGTCCGCCTATCGAACAGCGCGAGTACCTGGTCAACGGGCAGTTGCACACGTGGCAAGGCCCGCTGGCGCCAGTCGTCAGCCCGGTTTCCCTGAAAACCGCCGCAGGTCTGGAGCCGGTGGTGTTAGGCAGCACGCCGCTGATGGATGCAGACACCGCAATGACTGCGCTGGACGCCGCTGTGAAGGCCTGGGACCGAGGGCAGGGCGCGTGGCCTACGATGCGGGTTGCCGACAGGATTCACCACGTCGAGAAATTCCTCAAGGGCATGCGCGAGCAGCGTGATGCCGTGGTCAAGTTGCTGATGTGGGAAATCGGCAAGAACCTCAAGGATTCGCAGAAAGAGTTCGACCGCACCTGCGATTACATCGTCGACACCATCAATGCGCTCAAAGAACTCGACCGTCGCTCCAGCCGTTTCGAGCTTGAGCAAGACACCCTCGGCCAGATCCGGCGTGTGCCGCTTGGCGTGACCCTGTGCATGGGGCCTTACAACTATCCGCTGAACGAAACCTTCACGACCCTGATTCCGGCGCTGATCATGGGCAATCCGGTGGTCTTCAAACCGGCCAAATTTGGCGTGCTGCTGATTCGCCCGCTGCTTGAGGCATTCCGTGACAGCTTCCCGGCTGGCGTCATCAACGTGATCTATGGCAGCGGCCGCGAGACTGTGAGCGCACTGATGGCCAGTGGCAAGATCGACGTGTTCGCCTTCATCGGGACCAACAAGGCCGCCAGCGCCCTGAAGAAACTGCACCCCAAACCCCATCGCTTGCGTGCGGCGCTGGGCCTGGACGCCAAGAATCCGGGGATCGTGCTGGCTGATGTCAACCTGGACAACGCCGTCAGCGAGGCCATCACGGGTGCGCTGTCGTTCAACGGCCAACGCTGCACGGCCCTGAAAATCCTCTTTGTGCACGAAAACGTGGTGGGCAGTTTTCTCGAAAAATTCGAACAGAAACTCGCTGACCTCAAACCCGGCATGCCTTGGGAGCCGGGTGTCGCACTGACGCCGTTACCTGAACCTGGCAAGCCCGATTACCTGCAGGGGCTGGTGGAGGATGCACTGAGCAAAGGCGCTAAAGTGGTCAACGAAGGCGGTGGCGAGATTCATCATCAGTTCTTCTACCCGGCGGTGCTGTACCCGGTGACGCCTGACATGCGTGTGTATAACGAAGAGCAATTCGGGCCGGTCGTGCCGGTGGTGGCGTACCGCGATCTGGACACTGTGATCGAGTACGTCCTCGACTCGGATTTCGGCCAGCAACTGAGCATCTTCGGCAACGATCCCAAACAGGTCGGCCGGTTGGTGGACGCGTTCGCCAATCAGGTGGGGCGCATCAACATCAATGCGCAGTGCCAGCGTGGGCCGGACAGTTTCCCGTTCAACGGCCGGAAAAACTCAGCGGAAGGCACTTTGTCGGTTGACGACGCGTTGCGCGTATTCTCGATTCGCACGCTGGTGGCCACCAAATTCCAGGAGAGCAACAAGGCGTTGATCAGCGACATCATCCACGACCGGGAGTCGAGTTTTTTGACCACCGATTACATCTTCTGACGTGCGATTGTTTCGAGCCTGAGCAGGCGACCATGACTACCCGACGGGGGTCTGGTCCCTGCATAATGCCGCCACTTCCATCCATTTGGATCGCCCCTTGATCGACACTCTTTCCGAACGCGAGACCTTGCTGGTGGCGACCCACGGCCAGCCGGTCTTGCAGCGCTTGCGCGAGGCCACCGGGCAATCGCACAAGTCCCTGGAGGACCGTCTGCCGTTTATGCGCGCAGAGTTGGATCGCGGCCTGTACGTGAGGCTGATCCAGGCGTACTACGGTTTTTATCAGCCACTGGAGCGTGTCATCGCCGAGCTGCCGGCAGACAGCCCGACGGCCCATCAACGGTTTAAAGTGCCTGCGCTGCTACGCGATCTGACAGCGCTGGGCATGTCCCAAGCGCAGATCGATGCGTTGCCGTTCTGCGTCGAGTTGCCATCGCTGCGCAGTCCGCATCGCTTGCTCGGCACGCGCTACGTGATCGAAGGCGCGACGCTGGGCGGCCAGGTGCTGCGGCGTGTAATCAAAGACAAACTGGGGATCGAAGCCGACTGCGGCGCCGAGTTTCTGGACGTTTACGGGCGGTCCACCGGCCCCTTGTGGAAAGCCTTTCTTACGGACTTGGCGCAAGCCGATGATCCTGCGCACAACGATCAAGTGGTGGATGCGGCCTGCGAGACCTTTCGCTGTTTCGAGCAATGGCTCGACAAGGCGCAGGTGCTCAGCGCGTGAACGTCCTTTAACCGCTGACATCGCCTCGCTAACACGTTGGTTCGTTGAGTCCACTACATCCTGCAGAGCTTCATCAGAAGCTTGCCGGTGGATGTCGCGCATACGGTGGCTCAGACAGATTGCATCGCGGCCTCGCTTTGGCTCGTCAACTCCTACAAAAGCGACAGCGTTTGCCCACACAACGCACATCACGTTAGCGCGATCATGCGGCGTTCCCGCAATGCCACCAATCTGGTTGGAGCAAGGTGCGCCCGCGATGCTACCAATCTTGTTGGCGAGGCTTGCCCGCGAAGCTGCGTGGCGCGCTCGCGAAGCCATGTATCAATACCGGCCTCTCGCCAAAACGTTGGTTTTAAAGGGAGCACTCTGTAGGCGCGAATTCATTCGCGTGGCGCCATAACGGGCTCGCCTGGAACACGTCTCGCCACCACGTGGGCTCCTACAGATTTGGGTGCGCTGGGGCAGGGTCGCAGCAAAAATAACCAAATGTTTCAGCATTGCTTGGTCATCCGTCGGCAGCTTCTATATTCTTTCAGCGTCCACCTGACGCTGTTCGAATCGATGACGGTGGGCCACGTATTCACGCACGGCCAAAGGAAACCTGATGAGTACCCCCAGCACGCCACTTTCCGGCGTCAACCAGCCACTCAAGGGCATCGCGTTCATTGTCCTGGCCACCTTCCTGTTTTCCAGCCACGACACCCTGTCCAAATTCCTCTCCGGTATCTACCCCATCATCATGGTGGTATGGGTGCGCTATCTGGTGCATACGCTGTTGATGGCCAGTATTTTCATGCCTTCTTCGGGGCTTCGCGTGTTGCGCACTAAAAAGCCCGGCTTGCAGGCGCTCAGGGCCGGATGCCTGTTGGGGACCAGCCTGCTGTTCACCAGCGGGCTGATGTTCATTCCCTTGGCCGAAGCCACTGCCGTCAACTTCCTCGCTCCACTGCTGGTCACGGCGTTGTCGGTGCCGCTGCTCAAGGAGCATGTGACGCGTGGGCAATGGATTGCCGTACTCGTTGGCTTCAGCGGGGTGATGATCATCATTCACCCCGGTGGCGAGCTGTTCACGCCAGCGGTGCTGTTGCCGCTCGGGTCGGCGATGTGTTTTGCCTGCTATCAGTTGCTCACTCGCCTGGTCGCCGCCCACGACAGCCCGACCACCAGCAACTTCTTTGCCGGGCTGTTCAATACGCTGGTGATGAGCGCGCTGGTGCCTTTTTTCTGGCAATCGCCGCAGTGGAAGCACATTCCGCTGATGCTGGCGCTGGGCACCTGCGGCATGGTTGCGCACCTGCTGCTCACGCAGGCGTTTCGCTTTGCAGCGCCGGCCATGCTTGCGCCGTTCGGCTACTGCCAGATCGTATTTGCCGGGCTGCTGGGCTTCATCTTCTTCGACCACGCGCCGTCGCTCACCGCGCAGGCAGGCATCGCCATCATCTGCCTGAGCGGCCTTGCGGCGGCCTGGCAACAACGCAAGAAGGGCAACTGATTCGATCAAGCCGTCGCAGGCCCGGGCCCGTCACAACCAACCGTTGCAATGAGGTGCGCCATGAACGAACTCGACACGTTGATCAAGGGCCGCTCAATCGCCATCGTCGGCGCGGGGCTGGTGGGGGCCGGTTGGGCATTGGTGTTTGCGCGTGCAGGGCTTGCGGTCAAGATCTTCGACGCCAACCCGGTAATTGCCAACGCCGCCATCCCGCTCATCGAGCAGCAACTGGTTGAGCTACAGGCCCATGGGCTGATCAACGAGCCTGCCGCTGACATCGTTGCTCGCCTGAGCCTGGCCACTGACTTGGCCGATGCCATCGACGGCGCTGCTTATCTACAGGAATCGATTCTGGAGCGCGTTGAGCTCAAGCGTGCCTTGATGGAAGACCTGGAAGCGCTGGCTGACGCTGACCTGATCATTGGCAGTTCCAGTTCAGGCATTGTCGCCTCGGCGTTCTCCAGCGGATTGAAGATTGCCGCGCGCGTGGTCATCGCACATCCGGTCAATCCGCCGTATCTGGTGCCGGTGGTGGAAATCGTTCCGTCTGCCGAGACATCTCCCCAGACCGTGGCGTTTGTCTCGGCACTGATGGAGGCGGTCGGGCAAAGCGTGGTGCACGTGCGCAAGGAGGTCGAAGGCTTCGTGCTGAATCGTCTTCAGGCGGTGTTGCTGCGCGAAGCCTGGGCGCTGGTCGAAGAGGGCGTTGCCAGCTGCGAAGACATCGACAAGACCGTGCGCGACGGCCTCGGCTGGCGTTGGTCGTTCATGGGGCCGTTTGAAACCATCGACCTCAATGCGCCCGGCGGCATCGCCGATTACGCCGTGCGGCTTGGCCCGCTTTACCGCTCGATCGCAGCATCCGGCAAGCATGACCAGCAGTGGAGCGACGCGCTGATCGGCGAAGTCGAGTCCCAGCGTCGTGGCTTTTTGCAGCGTGGCGATCTGGAGCAAAGGCGCGCTTGGCGTGACCGCAAGCTGATGGCCCTCAGCGCAGCGAAGCGCGACGCCTCAGAGTAAGCCGCGGACAATTTCGCCTTTCACCGAGCGTCCTTGAACGAGGCTCGCCGGCCTGTCCAAAACGCTCAATCAATCTGCGTGCTTTGACTATTGCTCCCGGGCAGTACACGGCGGAGTATCTGCCGTAACAATAAAAGTCGAAGGAAGACAGGGTCATGCAGATTGAAGGCAAGGTATTTCTGGTCAGTGGCGGCGCGTCGGGCCTTGGGGCGGCAACCGCGCAGATGCTGATCGAAGCGGGCGCCAGGGTCATGTTGGTGGACCTCAACGCCGAGGCCGTTCAGGCCCGCGCCCAAGCCCTGGGCGACAATGCGCGAGCCACCGTGGCCGATGTGACACAAGAAACCGCCGCAGAGGCGGCAGTCGACAACGCGCTGCGCGAGTTTGGCCAGCTGCACGGTTTGATCAACTGCGCTGGCATCGTTGGCGCGGAAAAAATCCTCGGCAAGGACGGCCCGCACAGCTTCGACAGCTTCAGCCGGGTGATCAACGTCAACCTGATTGGGAGCTTCAATCTGCTGCGCCTTGCGGCAGCAGCCATCTCGCAGGGCACGGCCGATGAAGGCGGCGAGCGCGGCGTGATTATCAACACCGCCTCTGTTGCTGCCTATGACGGCCAGATCGGCCAGGCCGCGTATGCCGCCTCAAAGGGTGCCATCGTCAGCTTGACCCTGCCCGCAGCGCGTGAGCTGGCGCGATTCGGCATCCGCGTCATGACCATCGCCCCGGGGATTTTCGAGACGCCGATGATGGCGGGCATGACCCCCCAAGTGCGCGAAAGCCTGTCAGCCGGCGTGCCGTTTCCGCCCCGTCTGGGCAAGCCAGGCGAGTACGCGGCGCTGGTCCGCCACATCATCGAAAACAGCATGCTCAATGGCGAGGTCATCCGTCTGGATGGCGCCTTGCGCATGGCGGCGCGTTAACCGAGGAGCTTTTTATGGCAGCTATCCACTCTCCAGAAAGTGATCCGGTGGTGATCGTGAGTGCCGTGCGCACACCCATGGGCGGTTTTCAGGGAGACCTGAAAAGCCTCACGGCCCCGCAGTTGGGGGCCGCGGCCATCCGTGCAGCTGTTGCGCGCGCGGGCATTCAACCGATCGAGGTCGATCAAGTGTTTTTCGGCTGCGTCTTGCCAGCAGGTCTGGGTCAGGCGCCAGCGCGTCAGGCAGCGCTCGGTGCAGGTTTGAGCGACAGCACCCTGTGCACGACGCTCAATAAAATGTGCGGTTCGGGCATGCAGGCGGCCATCCTTGCCCATGATGGGTTGCTGGCGGGCAGCACGGACGTGGTGATCGCAGGCGGCATGGAAAGCATGTCCAACGCCCCGTATTTGTTGAGCAAGGCGCGTGGCGGTTATCGCATGGGTCATGGTCAGGTGATTGACCACATGTTTCTCGATGGCCTGGAAGACGCCTACGAACCCGGCCGGCTGATGGGGACTTTCGCTGAGGATTGCGCTGGGCTCGAAGGCATCAGCCGCGAAGCGCAGGATGATTTTGCCGTCGCCTCATTGAAGCGTGCCCAAGATGCCATCAAGGAGGGTCGCTTTCAGTCGGAGATCGTGCCTGTGCAGGTGATTGACGGTAAGGAACAGCGCACCATCACCGACGATGAGCAGCCGCCGAAAGCGCGGCTGGAAAAAATCCCACAGCTCAAATCGGCCTTTCGCGAAGGCGGAACGGTCACGGCTGCCAACGCCAGTTCGATTTCCGACGGTTCCGCTGCGCTGGTAATGATGCGTCAGTCGCAGGCCGACCGCCTCGGGCTGGCACCGATCGCGGTCATACGCGGCCACAGCGCTTACGCCAGCGAACCCGCCTTGTTCCCTACCGCGCCTATTGGTGCCATCGAAAAGCTGATGAAAAAGACCGGTTGGTCGCTGGCCGAGGTGGACCTCTTCGAGATCAACGAGGCGTTCGCGGTGGTGGCGCTCGTCGCCATGAAAAAGCTGCAACTGCCCCACGCCAAAGTGAACGTTAACGGCGGCGCCTGTGCATTGGGTCATCCCATTGGTGCCTCTGGCGCACGCATTCTGGTGACGTTGATCGCTGCGCTGAAGCAACGGCAACTCACCCGCGGCGTGGCGGCGATCTGTATCGGCGGCGGCGAAGCGACTGCGATGGCAATAGAAATAATTTAATCTTTATAAATCAATAACCTGAATTTAATAGCTAGAAACTACATGAGAATATTCGGTTGTTTCTCGATAAACAGGATATGGAACAAAAACAATGAGTTATGAATCAATCCTCAAAGAAGTCAAAGGTCGGGTCGTGCTGCTTACGCTCAACCGTCCCCAGGCTCTCAACGCGCTGAATGCGCAAATCATCACCGAACTCAATCATGCGCTGGACGAGATCGAGCGCGATCCAGATGTAGGTTGCGTGGTCCTTACCGGTTCCTCCAAGGCTTTCGCAGCGGGCGCTGACATCAAGGAAATGGCTGAACTGAAGTACCCGCAAATCTATCTGGATGACCTGTTCAGCGAGAGCGACCGCGTGGCGGGGCGACGTAAACCGATCATCGCAGCGGTGGCAGGCTTCGCGCTGGGTGGTGGCTGTGAACTGGCGTTGATGTGCGACTTTATCCTGGCCGCTGATAACGCACGCTTCGGGCAACCGGAAATCAAGCTGGGTGTGTTGCCCGGCATGGGTGGCACCCAGCGCCTGACGCGTGCCATCGGCAAGGCCAAAGCCATGGAGATGTGCCTGACCGGCCGCCTGCTGGACGCGGTTGAGGCCGAACGCGCAGGTCTGGTGTCACGCATCGTGCCGCTGGATCAATTGCTGGAGGAGGCGATCAAAGTCGCGACGGCCATTGCCGGCAAATCGCTACCGGTCGCCATGATGGTCAAGGAAAGCGTCAATCGGGCCTTTGAGGTCAGCCTGTCGGAAGGTATCCGCTTCGAGCGTCGTGTGTTTCATTCCGCCTTCGCCAGTGAGGACCAGAAGGAAGGCATGGCAGCGTTCATCGAAAAGCGTGAGCCGCACTTCAAGCATCGGTAAGCGCACTGAATGTCAGGCGATCCGGGGCCAGTTCCAGCGTCGCCTGCGAGGTCCGCACCTGAAGCGTCTGGGTACCGCGCAGTGTCAGATGCTCGCCGGGCGCCAAGCGTAAGCCTGTGAGGTCTGTCTCGTTATCGACGCCGCTGGAGACGCTTGAGCCGAGCATCGCCTGCTCGACAAGGGTTCGCTGCACGATGCCGCAGATCAATGGCTGGTCAGGGTCATCTTCAAAAAAACGCACCGCGACGGCGGTTGTTTCAGGGCTGATGTCTACCCCACGGCAGAGTCTGGCCCAACTGTCTTCGCCGCCTTTCTCTGCGCAGGCAGGCTGCCAGTCGAAGCGCAGCCTCAGCCTTCCCGGTGCATCGGATTGCTGCGGTGCAGTCAGCGTTGCGACCTGCGTGTCGCTGACCGCAGGTTTTGGGTGATCGAGCGACGGTCTGAACGGCATGGCCCACGGGAGGACTGCAAACTCATTCTGGTAACGACAGGTCGAGATGCGCGTGCCCGCCGGTACTGCGCTGATCGGCAACGAACAGCCTGAGCGCAGGGTGCGCCTCGCCAGGGTGGCCTGGACAATCGCGGCGATATCCTGCCGATCACCGCCCTTGAGTACGCTCAGTTGAATGCCCTCGTGACGAATCTCAGTCAGCAGCCACTGATCGTTCATGAGTCGGTCCGGATGCTGGCCGACTTGCATGATCTGCCCGCTCACCAGCGCTGGCTGGTTGCTACGACCTTTTATCACGCGCCGCTCGCAGCGCAGTCGCTCCAGTGTCCTGGCGCTGATCTGACGCTGTTGCGCGGTGTGGCTGGCGGAAGGTTGATTGCGACATGCGTGGCTGCTGTAACTGGGGCGAATTGCAAACTGTTCGGCCAGATGCGTGATGCCCGGCTCGCCGTCGTCTTGTGGGCTGATGACCTTCACCGCCCGCGACTGCATCAACGCCGGAAAGGTGGCCGGATCGTCACCAAAAATCAGCGTATGGCCGCCAGGGGTGTGCTCGAAGCGGAAGCTGATGCCTTCTTCTTCGCACAGCCGTTGCAGCAAATGAAGGCTGTTTTCCCGGTATTGCACGCAGTGCTCGCGCGCCGGGTAAACGCCGCTGATGGGATCGAACCGATAATCCACGCCGCCCGAGGCGCCGTCCTCAAGCAAGTGGCTGATGATCTGCGGCACGCTCATGCCATTGAAGGTCCGGCGACTGCGCGGCTCGGCCAGTCGCATCAGGCCTGGCACTAGGGTGACCCGGTAGAGGCTCAAGCTGGTGCCCGCGTGCAGCAAGAGGGCTTCGTCGATACAGCCATGGATGCCTTGACAGGGCGCGCCGAAGGCCAGATAGGCGCTGATGCCTCGCAGGCTGGCGCAATCAAGGTCCGGGTGCCGGCTGACCAGGTCCACGTCGAATCGATAGGGCTGGTTCAGCGCCTCATGGCCTGAAAAACCAACGACCCGCAGGTCCATCTGGCTGTCATTGATTGCCAGTGTCAGTGGCCCTTGCTTGTCTTGGGGTATTGGCATCGTCTCTTACCTTGGGAATCAGGGTGCAGAGGGTACGAAAAGCAGGGCTGTGGCGTCAGGGCTGGCGAGTATTTCGGAAAAGGACTACACCGCGCATCTGCATGACACCTGCTACGAACCGGCCTGAGCGAAGCAACTTAAATGCTTCGGTTTGATCGATGGTGTGCCGCCAGGGGTTTCATCTGGCGTCAGCGCGTATAAAATGCGCCGGCGTTGCGGGTTTCCCCGACGCGTCGGCGACAGTCACTATTTTTCAGCGCTTATTGTCCCGCGAACGGCACGCCATGCCGGTCGCCGGTCCCTGACAGTAAGACGCCATCGAAACAAGAGAGCACTCATGGGCGCACAGTGGAAGGTCAAGCACAAAGAAGCAGCAGCCAATGCCAAGGGGCGTATTTTCGGCAAGCTGTCCAAGGAAATCATGATTGCTGCGCGGTCTGGCGCTGATCCAGACATGAACTCGCGCTTGCGGCTGGTGGTAGAGCAGGCGAAAAAAGCTTCGATGCCGCGTGAAACTCTCGAGCGAGCTATCAAGAAGGGTGCCGGTTTGCTCGGTGAGCATGTGCACTTCGAGAAGCTGACCTATGAGGGCTTTGCGCCGCACAAGGTGCCGGTGATCGTCGAGTGCCTGACCGACAACATCAATCGCACGGTGTCTGAAATCCGCGTGCTGTTCCGCAAGGGTCAGTTGGGCGCAGCGGGCTCTGTGTCGTGGGATTTCCTGCATCAAGGGATGGTCGAGGCTGTTCCGGTCAGCTCTGAGGCCGACCCTGAAGAGGCAGCCATCGAAGCCGGCGCTCAGGATTTTGAGGCAGGTGAGGAGGGCGCCACTGTGTTCTTCACTGAAATCACTGACCTGGACGCGGTCTGCAAGGCGCTCCCAGAGCACGGATTTACCGTGCAATCGGCTCACATTGGTTACCGCCCAAAAAGTTTCGTTGAAGGTTTGACCGACGAGCAGATGGCTGAAGTCGAGGCGTTTCTCGAAGCCATCGACGGAAACGATGACGTGCAGAACGTCTACGTCGGCCTCGCAGGCTGAAACCAGACCTTTGCGGCAACCCTGGCGGTCGCCGCATAGCAGAACTATCAGGCGCGTCGCAATGCGCTGATTGCCGACAGTCTCTGCGCTATCTCTGAAAACCCAGGCCGTTGCGCAACCACAGGTTGAGTGCAATCGGCTTGCAGCGCATTCAGGCGGGCTTCCATGTCCGCATCCATTGCGTCGCAGCGCTCGATCAACTCTCCCAGCAGTATGCCGAACGCCCGTGCCTCGAGGCGCTCAAGCTGCGCGCCGGTGTTGGCATCGGGATAGAACGACGCTGCACCGAAGTCCCCCAGTAAACAGTCTCCGCGCTCGTTCCAGAGAATGTTGTGCCCGTACAGGTCGCCGTGAGTAAGGCCTTGTGCATGCAAATGTGCGGTGGCGGCGGCGATACCGGCGGCAATGTTCAGTGCCACCGAGGGTGAAAACCGACCGTTGCCGTACCTGTCACGGGTGCAGCTTTGCAGGCTCGGTGGACCCGCCAGGTTGGTGAAATCAGGGCTGATCAATTGCATGACCAAGCCATCAACCTCTGCGGGATGGCCGTGGATCTTGCCTTCGACGTTGATCAGATTGGGGTGGTTGCCTGCGGCGATGCAGGCTGCCATTTCATTGAGCGGGGAGCCGTCGCTGGTCACGGCGCCCTTGTACAGCTTGACCGCAACCGCTTGCCGCGTTTGCTGATCGTTGCGCCATAACGCTTGTTGAATCACGCCGGACGCCCCTTGCCCCAATACCTGCTGCAACTCCAGGTCTTGCCAGCGGATGGCATGGATGGGCGTGTCGCCCCGAGGCGATGAAAGCGGGTTGCCGGCGCAGGCCAGCCACGCGAGGGCGGGCATGTTCAGCACCCAGTCAGGGAGTCGCTGAATGTTATTGGCCGAAATCCGCAGCAGTTCCAGGCGTTCGCAACGAGCCAGTGACGCAGGAAGATCGCGCAGCCGGTTGCCAGCCATCATCAGTTTCTGCAGGTATCGGCAGTCGCCCAGCGCTTGGGGCAGCGACTCGATGCGGTTGTCGGTCAGGATCAACGAACGCAGGCGCACAGGCAGTGCGCGCGCTGGCACCTCCTGGATCTGGCACGCCTTGAAACCGACCACTTCCAGTTGCGCGCACTGGCCGATGGCGTCCGGCAGCCGGGTGAAGGGGTTGTTCGAGCAGAACAGGATCTTCAGGTGCGTGAGCCGGTGCAGATCATCGGGCAGCCCGGTCAAGGCGTTGCCGCTCAGGTCGAGTGTTTCCAGTGAGTCGCTGAGGCTGAAGATTTCCGGCGGGAACTCCGTCAGGCCGCAGGCCAGGGAAAGTCGCGTGATACCGGCCAGTTTGCCGGCGCGCAGGTCTGCGAGAGTGTGCATAGAGAGGTCACGGGTGGCAGATTTAGTCGGCCATCATAACGATTTGCGCCGCCGCGAGGCAGTGATGCGCTCCAATCGCGATCGACCGATACTCAGCCCAGGCAGCGGTCGAGCAGTTGATGCATGCGCTCGAGGCTGGGCGGTGTCTCGGCGTAGAGGATGCGGTAGATCATCGGCGCGACAACGGCATCGATCAGCTCGTCAGCAGACGGCGTGCGTTCGCCGCGCTCGCGTGCCCGGTCAATCATGATCTGGAATTGATCGCGAACGATGTTCAGGCATTTGCCCGAGCACAAGGTGGCGCTGCTGGCCACCACATCACGCATCATTTCCCGGCCGGGCTCGGAACTCATTTCATCCAGATAGACTTCGGTCCAGTTGCGCAGGTCGTCACGCAGATTGCCGCAATCGACAGGCTCGTCGGGCCGCAAGCGTTCTACGGCCGCGTCGGCCAGCAAGGCAGTGAGGTCGCCCCAGCGACGGTAGATGGTCGAGGGCGTCACGCCTGCGCGGGCTGCAATGACCGGCACACTGATCGCCGAGCGGTCCTGCTCTTGCAGCAAGTCGCGCACGGCGGCGTAGATGGATGTCTGTACACGAGCACTGCGGCCGCCCGTGCGGATGCCTTCTTTGATAGCCATGAATCGGACCTTAACACAAAGTATTTGCTTTAAGCGGGTTCAGCTCGCACACTCCGTAAAGCTAAGTCTTTGCTTTTGCGTCGTGGTTTTTTGGAGAGTGTACCCGTGTCTGAATCTTTGCAGAACCCGAAAGTCGATGTGAGGGATCGAGGTCACCTGGGTTTCCTCGCGTTCGTCCTCCTGTGCTTCTTCGCAGCGTCCAGCACACCCACGCCGCTTTACCATCTCTACCAACAGGGCTGGGGCTTTTCTCCGGCGCTGCTGACCCTGATCTTCGCCGTGTATGCGTTGAGTCTGCTGGTGGCGCTGCTGGTCTTCGGATCGTTGTCCGATTATCTCGGGCGACGGCCGGTGATCTTTGCCGCGCTGCTGCTGGAGATGCTATCGATGGCGCTGTTCATGGCTGCCAGCGATGTCGGATGGTTGTTGGCGGCTCGCGTGGTGCAAGGTTTTGCGACGGGTATGGCGACCAGCGCGCTCGGCGCGGCGTTGCTCGACACCGACCCCGCGCAAGGTCCACTGGTCAATAGCATCGCCCCCATGTTCGGCATGGCTGCCGGCGCACTGGGCACCAGCGCGCTGGTTGAGTACGCACCGCTGCCGTTGCTGCTCGCGTATGCGGTGTTGCTGGCCTTGTTCACAGCACAAGCGCTTTACCTGTGGCGCATTGAAGAGACCGTTACGCCGCAGGCGGGGGTGTGGGGTTCTTTGCGGCCTTCTTTGCATGTGCCGGCGCAGGCCCGCGGGACGCTCTGGCTGGTCTTGCCTGCGGACATTGCCGCTTGGGCACTGGGCGGTTTTTTTCTGTCGCTGAGTCCGTCACTGCTGGCAGCGGCTACCGGCTCCACGTCGGTGCTCAATGGCGGGTTTGCAGTGGCAGCGTTGACCATCAGTGGCGCCGTGGCGATCGCTTACCTTCGTACTCGCGCACCGGTCCTGGCCTTGTGGGTCGGATGCAGCTTTCTGGCGATGGGCGTGCTGGTGGTTCTCGCGGCGGTCAATCTCGGGCTGCTGTGGCTGTTCTTCGTGGGAACGGTTGTGGCGGGCATCGGCTTTGGTTCGAGCTTTCTTGGGGCGATGCGGCTGTTGTTGCCGCTGGCACATGCTCACGAGCGCGCAGGCCTGATGTCGGCGTTCTACGTGCTCAGTTATCTGGCGTTCTGCGTCCCTGCGTTGATCGCAGGGTTATCGATGAAACAAGTGGGGCTGATTGCGACGACCAACGTCTATGGGGCCATCGTAGTGTTGCTGGCGTTGATCGCCTTGGCGGCCTTGTTGATCCAACGGGCAAACCGGCGAGGATCTCAACCCGTTTCGCTGGAAATCGATCAGGCGCTGGATGAGCCGCGTTAAAAGCTTGCAGCAGGCGCCAGGCTAAAGTTTGTGACGCGTGCGCCGTTATCCTGATTAAGCGGCGCTCTTATCAATCAGGATCGCAACTCACAAAGACGTACACCATGACCAGCATCAGTGCAGTCAGTCAGGGCCAGCTTTTAGCCCTCAAACCCGCCACAGCTTTGGCCCCTGCGGTGAATGACGAAGCCGGGTCCACCCAGGTTTCGTCCCCGGCGTCGGTGGTGTTGCTCGGCCAGCAATCGGCTGTACAGAGCGCGCTCTATTCCTCCCGTGGCTTGCTGCCGGGCACAGAAGTGTCGCTGGCCTGGGAAGCCGAGGCCGTGAACAAGGTGTCTGCGGTAATGTCGGGCAACTTCGCGGTGTCCGCCACAGCGGGCCGGTTTCAGGGCCTCGGCGCGGCGTTACTGAAGCAACTGGCGAGCAACGGCAGCGATTATTCGCAGTCTCTGGTCAGATCCAATGGCGCGCTGCAGACAGCCGAGTTGTCGGCGGCGCAATTGGCGCTTCACGGCAAGGCCGAGAACAGCATCACCCTCACCATCAAGACAGCCAGCGGCGCCACCGTCAGCCTGAATCTGAGTAGCAAGGATAACGGGCTTGCGGTGTCGGCTGATGTCACCGGTGGCACTCTCAACGACGACGAACTGGCCGGATTGGCGAGTCTGGCCGATGGATTTCAGTCAGCGATCGATGGATTGTCCTCCAACCCTCCAGCGCTCAACCTGGACAAGCTGACCCAATACGACACAAGCGTGTTTTCCTCCATCGACCTCAAAGCCCAGCTCAAAGGCGCCGACGGCACTCCGCAAACCTTGAGTTTTCGGGCCGACAGCGCAGGCCGGTCAGTGGACATGACCGGTTCTGTTGGCAGCTTTCAGCTGTCGTTGGACTTGCAAAACTCCGCCATCCTCGGCAACGCCGATCAGCAGGAGAAGGCGCTGCAGTCGTACCTCAAGCAATTTGATTCCGCACGTCAGCGTGGGCATGGCGACGACCAACTGATGACCCTGTTCGCCGACACGTTCAAAACCCTGAACAGCCATTACCCCGACACTTCTCCAGCGTCCGGTGCGCCGCAAACCGTTAACAGCATCAGCCTGACCGATGCCGATCACGCCCTGCTCACAGGGCTGGCGGACTTCAGTGCCTCCGTCAAGGCGCGCACTGAGGCGAGCAACCCGTATCGGCTGGACGAGCTGGATGCATTTGCCTATCAAGTGTCGCAATCCAGCAAGAGTCAGGGCCAGGATCAGCTCAATCGCACCGTCGAGCAGACTCGACAATCCCATCTGACGGCCAGTTACCACCAGGCGCTTTATCCCGGGGCGGCGCTCAAGTTGGGGACGGACGCCGAATCGCAGAGCTACGCCTACTATCAGATCGAAGACAGTACCAGCACGTCGCTGCGAATGGAGTACGACAAAGGCAAGCTGATCGACGCGTCGGTGAGCAAATCGGTCAGCCAGTCCACTCGGATTTCCAAGTACGAGTTGGGCAAGCTCATTGAGGACACCCTGACGCCGGAGAACCACCAGCAGCGGGAAAACCTGAGCAGCCTTGTCGAGGCAGCGTTGCAGGCGGACACGAAGTCGAGGCTGCAAACCGGGCGCTCAACCCTGGCGGATGCGCTGGCGTCAATTCGCGAGCGTGTGATGCAGCCGCAACGGCTGTCATGAACCCCACTTCGCGCCCTGACTGCGCACGCTGATCAAGCCTGCTCTGGGCCTGAAAAATAGTGTCGACACTGGGGAATAGTTACATCGTCGCGACGTCACAGCTTTAACACTGTGATGAGAGGCCAAAGGCCCGGAGATGCTTCCTATGATTGAGCGCGAACCACCGCAGCACGCCAAACCTCCACTCAGTACGCCCCAAATCATCGTGCGTCTGGCCGGTATCGGCGCGGTGGTGGTGGTGATCGCCGGTGCTTTCGCCTACGTCAACGGCACGCTTGATCCCCACCGGCTGACACCGGCGCGGGTGGTGGACCTCTTGGAGCACAACAACGGCCTGTTCCCCGGCTACCGCCGCAATCACTCCAAAGGCAGCTGCGTGGCCGGTTATTTCGAGAGCAGCGGTGCGGCAGCATCCTTGTCCAGCGCCCAAGTGTTTGCAGCCGGGCGCACGCCGGTGGTGGGGCGCTTTGCGCTGCCGACCGGCAATCCCTATTCGCCTGATAACGCGGCGCCGATTCGCAGTCTGGCGCTGCAGTTCACTCAGGCCAACGGTCAGCAGTGGCGCACGGGCGTCAACAGCATGCCGCGGTTTCCGGTGGGCACGCCGGATGCGTTCATCGACCTGCAAATTGCAACCGCCCCGGACCCGAAAACCGGCAAGCCTGACCCGGCCAAACCTCCTGCGTTTTTTGCAGCGCATCCGGAAACCGCGCCGTTTCTCGCATGGATCAAAACCGCCAGGCCCTCTGCCAGTTACGTCACCGAAACCTACAACTCGGTGAACGCGTTTGTGCTGGTGTCAGCCGATGGCAAGCGTCAGGCAGTGCGCTGGAGTGTGGTGCCGCAAAATCAGGATTCGCGGGTGGCGCCCACGCCGCAAGATAAAGATTTTCTGGAAAAGGACCTGGTCGAGAAACTGGCCGCCAGCCCGCAACGCTTCAGCCTGATGCTGACGCTGGCTCAACCCGGAGACCCCACCAACGACGCCAGCAAGGCGTGGCCTGCGGATCGCAAAACAGTGGATGCGGGCACGCTGGTGCTGGACGAGACCCAGCCTGAGTTGACAGGCGATTGCCGGGACATCAACTACGATCCGCTGGTGCTGCCGAACGGGATCGAAGGTTCGGATGATCCGTTGCTTGCCGCACGCTCAGCGGCGTACGCCGCATCCTATGAGCGCCGCACCCGTGAAGTGAATGAGCTCAACGCCGCCCCTGCACAGGAGAAGCAACCATGAGTACCCCGACGTCTCACTTCGCACCCTTGGCGCGGCTGCTGCACTGGCTGATGGCGCTGATGGTGATTGCCATGTTGTTCATCGGCGCCGGAATGGTCGCCTCGGTGTCGCAACGGCATGAGTGGCTACTGAATCTGCATAAACCGCTGGGTATCGCGATTCTGGTGTTGGTGACTGTGCGTTTGATCGTGCGGTTTTCGACGACGACAGCACCGCTGCCGGCCGATCTACCGGTTTGGCAAGCGCTCGCAGCCAAGCTCTCGCACTACCTGTTGTACGCCCTGATGCTGGCGATGCCTTTGATCGGCTGGACGATGATTTCGGCCGCAGGTGACCCGGTGATGCTCAGCGAAAGTGTTCGCCTGCCATCGATTGTCGGCGCGGACGCTGAGACCTTCGCCTTCTTGCGTGGGGCGCACCGGTATCTGTCGTATCTGTTTTTCCTGACGATCCTTATGCACCTGGCGGCTGCACTGTTTCATGGCTGGATCAGAAGGGATGAAGTGCTGGACAGCATGCTGCGAGGGAGATGATCGCGCCACGCGAATGAATGCACGCCTGCGGGGCGCGCGCCGCTCTGTAGAAGCCAACTCGTTGGCGAGGCGTCTTGCGCGTCGAATCATTCATGCCGCCGCACGAATGAATTCGCGCCTACAGAGTGGCTTTAGGGCTTGGGGGGCTCAGCGCAGGACTGAGACCATCTGCGCCAAGGTGGTCAGTACGTCTTTGGCCAGCTGTTTGGAGCGCTCCCCTGACCAGCCGGTCTTGACGTCCGGCGCATCGTCGTTGTCCTTGAACGGCATCTCCAGCGTCAGGGCCAGGCATTTGAAACGCTCGCCGACGCTGTTGCACGCCAGATTCATGTTCGCGTTGCCCGGTGTGGAGCGGGGGTAGCCGTAGCGTGTCTGGAAGTCTTTGGTGATACCGCTCAGTCGCTTGCGGAAGTCGGCTTCAAGCGCTTCCTGTTTGGGCGTATAGCCCGGATTGCCTTCGCAGGCCGCGGTGAACACGTAAGGTATTTGTTCATCGCCGTGCACGTCGAGGAACATATCCACACCGTATTTTTCCATCTGGTCTCTGACGAAGAACACTTCCGGGCTCAGTTCCGGGGTGCAATCCTGCCAGGCACGATTGAGGTCTTTGCCCTGCGCGTTAGTACGCAAATGCCCGTGGAAAGAGCCGTCCGGGTTCATGTGCGGTACCAGATACAGGTCCGCGTGCTCAAGCAACCCGGCCAACTCGACATCGTGCTGCTGCAAGCGCTCGATCACGCCTTCCATGAACCATTCGGCCATGTGCTCGCCGGGATGCTGTTGCGCAATGATCCAGATGTTGCGTTTTCCAGCCGCGCCGTCGCCTATACGCAGCAGCGGGATGTCCCTGCCTTCAACGCTCTTGCCAGTGGCCAGACACTCGACACCTGGGACGTTCAGCGCCCGCTTGATCAGCCAATCGTGGCGCTCACGGCTGTAGGGTTCGAAGTAGGCAAACCAGATCTGCGGTTCGGTGGGCGTGAGATTGAAATTCAGGGCCTTGCCATCGAACGTGCTGGGGACACGAAACCAGGTTTTCTGGTCGTAGGAAGCGGCCGCGTTGTAACCGGTCCAGGCACGGTTATAGCTGGATTCACTGGCGTTGGTCAGGCTGAAGCCGTGAGGCTGACCGACCTGCATCCCGTCCACCTTGAAATGGAACCACTGGAAATGTGCGCTTTTGGTATCGGGTCTGATCGCCAACTTGATGTGTTGCGGGTCGCTGGCATCGAGTAGGGAGATATTGCCGCTGTCGAAATCAGCGCTGATGGAGAGAGAGTTCTGGGTCACGGAGACATCCTGAGTACGTTAGTGCCACCTCGCACCGTGTGAAGACCGCAGCTTAGCGCTGCACGCGGTTCCCGGGCTGTTATGACACTTACTTTACACCGATCACCACGCTGAACTGCGACGTATTGTTCCGTGAAACGGCCATCGCGCAATCCCAGTGAGCGGGCGATCAGGCCAGGGCGGAGATCGCTTCGGCCGTCATCAGCAAACTGCACAGAAACGCCGTCAGCAGCAACCAGCCGATGTAGACCCGTCGCTTGCGCCGATGCCAGCCGCTGGCGCCGAGTACCGCCGAAGGCGCCTCAAGCTGACGCCATAGCCACTCGGCACCCTCGAAGGCTCTCAAATGCGAGAGGTCCGCGTCCAGCCAATGGCGAAATTCGATGCGCTGGCTGGCGGTCGCGTGTGGACTTTGCAGGTGCACGTACCAGCGCTGAGCCTGGACGGATGCCGCCTCGTTGACGTCGCTGGGCTGTGGCGCAGCGCATGACTCGAACACCCGAACCATCGCTCGCTCGACCGCAGCGGTGCTGATGTCCAGCCAGTGTGCGATGTCGGCGTAGGGCAGGCGGTCGAGACGGCTGAGCAGGAAAACCTGCTGCGTGCGACGTGGCAGTGTTTGAATACGCCGACGCAGTTCGTCGCTCTCGGGACGGAGTGGCATATCGGGTTGCTGCGTGGACAACGGCAGCAGTGACGCAGATTGACCTGTCATGGTGAGTTCACTCGCAGCTCGTCCATGCTCATCCTTGAATGATGGGTGGGGCACCGTCCCTGATGCCCACAGAGACTAGTCTTCCTGAGATTCATTCTCAAGAAGTGCATTCGATCAAGGTCGTTTATTTCATAATGTGTCGTTTTAGGCGCTGTCGCGTCTTCAGTGGCCGGTATTCTTTTGCTATGATCCTCGCCATCGAAACGACACCTCTTCATTAGCCTGAAGAAAAGCAGCACCACGAACCTCGATGGCCGCAAAGGCCACGCCAAAAAAAAGACCCGGCCTATAGAGCCGGGTCAAAAACCGTGATTAGCCTGATGAGGAGATAATCCGGAAGCCGACCTAAGGCTTCTGGGTTACCCAGTCGATCTTGCGACCGACTGGTTTTAATAATAACCATTCCCATTTGTGAGTCAAAGGTTTTTTTAGCTGCAAGCCATAAGCTTCAAGCGGCAAGCTAATCTGCGCTGGATTTGAAGCTTTCGGCTCCAAGCTTGCAGCTTGCAGCTGCTACTCAATCGGCAACTCTGTCGTGCGCTTCACTTCACTCATCGCGATATTGGAATGCGCTTCCTGCACATGCGGGCTCTGGAGCAGATGATCGCGCAAAAAACGCTCGTAGCTGGCGATGTCCTGCACCACAACCTTCAGCAAAAAATCCATGTCTCCGGCCATCGTGTAGCACTCCAGCACTTCGGGGTAGCCGATGATCGCCTCCTCGAACTCGGTCAGGTAACGGCGGCCATGTCCCGAAAGCTTGACGTCGACAAATACGGTCATGGTCAGGCCCAGTTTGGCCGGATTGAGCAGGGCGACTTTGCGCTCAATGACACCTTCTTCCTGCAATCGGTTTATGCGTCTCCAGCATGGCGACTGGGAGAGCTCGACACGCTCGGCAATCTCCGCTGCCGAGAGGTCGGCGTCATGCTGCAGCAGACGCAGGATTTTACGGTCGATGGCACTTAATTTGACCTGCATGAATTGACCCTTTTTTATTATTCAAATGAAACAGGCATGCAGGATTCGAACAGATTCGCCCTCATTTAGAAAGAAAAAGCCTCTGCGCCACGGGCACTATTTTAGCCATGCGCGACGGCCTGACCGTGCCGCCGTTTGCGCAGCGAGACCTTCAAGGTCCCCGCTGCCCGCACCATTCAAAACGCACCGTATAAAAACAAAGGAGTGCATGAATGTCCTTGGCCGATATCCGTCTGGACGACAAATACCGCCTCGCAACCGGCAATCTCTATCTGACCGGTACTCAGGCGCTGACCCGTTTGCCAATGCTGCAAAAGCAGCGTGATGAAGCGCGTGGGTTGAACACCGCAGGCTTTATCTCTGGCTATCGCGGCTCGCCCTTGGGCAATCTCGACAAGAGCCTGTGGGATGCCAAGGATTACCTGCAAGAGAACGCCATTCATTTCCAGCCAGGCGTTAACGAAGAGCTTGCAGCGACCGCCGTCTGGGGCAGTCAACAGGTCAACCTGTTCCCGCATGGCAAATACGACGGTGTGTTCGCGCTGTGGTACGGCAAAGGACCGGGCGTGGATCGCTGCGGCGACGTGTTCAAGCACGCCAACTCAGCCGGGGTCTCGGAACACGGCGGCGTGCTGGTGCTGGCAGGCGACGACCATGGCTGCAAGTCTTCGACCATCGCCCATCAGAGCGAGCATGCGTTCATCGCCTCGATGATTCCGGTGCTCAACCCGAGCAACGTTCAGGAAATACTCGATTACGGCATCATCGGCTGGGAGCTTTCACGCTACAGCGGTTGCTGGGTGGCGATGAAGACCATCGCAGAAAACGTTGACTCTTCGGCGGTGGTGGAGGTCGACCCGCTGCGAATCAAGCTGCGTATTCCGGAGGACTTCGACCTGCCCAAAGACGGCCTGCACATCCGCTGGCCGGACCCGCCTCTGGCCCAGGAAGCACGCCTCAACACCTACAAAATCTACGCCGCCCGCGCATTCGCCCGGGCCAACAATCTAAATACCGTGATGATCGACTCGGCTCAACCGCGCCTGGGGATCATCACCACCGGCAAATCTTATCTGGACGTGCGTCAGGCGCTCGAGGAGCTGGGGATCGATGAGGATCTCTGCGCTCAGGTCGGCATTCGCGTGCTTAAAGTGGGGATGAGCTGGCCGCTTGAGCCGGTGTCGGTGCACGGCTTTGCCGAAGGTCTGGACGAAATTCTGGTCGTCGAAGAAAAGCGCAGCGTGATTGAAGATCAGCTCACCGGTCAGTTGTACAACTGGCCAGTTGATCAACGCCCGAGGGTAGTCGGCGAATTCGACGAAGAAGGACGTTCATTGCTACCCAATCTGGCTGAATTGACGCCCGCGATGATTGCGCGGGTCATCGCCAAGCGCCTCGCACCGTTCTACACCAGTCCGAAAATCGAAGCGCGGCTGCAGTTTTTGCAGGACAAGGAAAAAGCCCTTGCGGCGCCATTGTTCAACACCCAGCGCATCCCGCATTTCTGTTCCGGCTGTCCGCACAACACCTCGACCCGCGTGCCTGAGGGCAGTCGCGCGTTAGCCGGCATTGGCTGCCACTACATGACCATCTGGATGGACCGGGAAACCGAGACGTTCACGCAGATGGGTGGCGAGGGCGTGACCTGGATCGGTCAGGCGCCTTTCACCGAAACGCCGCACGTGTTCCAGAACCTCGGCGACGGGACTTATTTCCACTCAGGGCATCTGGCCTTGCGTGCGGCCGTCGCGGCCAAGGTCAATATCACCTACAAGATTCTGTACAACGATGCGGTGGCCATGACCGGTGGCCAGCCCATCGACGGCATTCTGCGTGTGGATCAACTGAGCCGCCAGGTGTTCAACGAGGGTGTGAAGCGCATTGCGCTGGTCTCGGACGAACCGGAGAAATACCCGACCCGCGAAGATTTTGCGCCGATCACCACGTTCCATCACCGGCGCGATCTGGACACGGTGCAGCGAGAGTTGCGCGAGTTCAAAGGCGTGTCAGTGATCATTTACGATCAGACCTGTGCCACGGAAAAACGCCGCCGCCGTAAACGCGGGACGATGCTCGACCTGGACAAGCGTGCGGTGATCAATCCGGCCGTGTGCGAGGGTTGTGGCGACTGCGGCGTTAAATCCGGTTGCCTGTCAGTGTTGCCCAAGGAAACCCTTCGGGGACGCAAGCGCGAGATCGACCAAAGCGCCTGCAACAAGGATTTCAGTTGCGTGGAGGGCTTCTGCCCAAGCTTTGTGACGGTTCATGGCGGCACGCTGCGTAAACCGACGTTGCCGGCGCAGGCACCGACGTTCGCCGCGCTGCCAGAGCCGACATTGCCGGGGCTTGATCGGCCGTTCAATATTTTGCTGTCGGGCGTTGGCGGCACGGGCGTGACCACCGTGGGCGCCATGTTGGGCTACGCCGCCAATCTGGAAGGCAAGGGTTGCAGCGTGCTGGATCAGGCGGGTCTGGCCCAGAAGTTCGGGCCAGTGGTCAGTCATATCCGGATTGCTGCGCGGCAGGCTGATTTGTTCGCCGTGCGGATCGCCGCGGGTGAGGCCAATCTGCTGTTGGGCTGCGACTTGCTGGTGGCGTCAGGGCCTGATGCCATCGCCAAGCTCAACAGCGCAAAATCCTATGCCGTGATCAACAGTCAGCAAACGCCCACGGCGGAGTTCACGCGTAACCCGGACGCCGAGTTCCCGGCCGAAGCAATGATGCAGACCATCCGGGAAGCCGTCGGCGCGGAGAAAACCCACTTCGTGCAAGCCACTGACCTGGCCACCAGATTGATGGGCGACAGTATCGCCAGCAACCTGTTCATGCTCGGTTTTGCGTACCAGTCCGGGCTGATTCCGTTGACGTCCGCAGCGATCGAGAAGGCCATCGAGCTCAATGGCGTGCAGGTCAATCTCAATCAGCAGGCGTTTTTGTGGGGGCGTCGCGCGGCCCATGATCTGCCTGCGGTGCAAGCGGCCGCCCACCCTGAAACTGCCACGTTTGCGCAGTCGAGCACGCTGGATCCGGACCTTGATGAGCGCCTTGAGCTGAACGTCAAACAGCTGGCTGAATACCAGAACAAAGCCTATGCCGAGCGCTACCTGCAATTGGTGTATCGGGTACGTGATGCGGAACAAACGCTGTTCCCGGGGCAGCAACCTGCGCTCACCGAAGCGGTTGCGTTCAGTTACTTCAAGCTGTTGGCTTACAAGGATGAGTACGAGGTCGCCCGGCTTTACAGCAACGGCGAGTTCACCCGTCAATTGCAGGCGCAGTTCGAAGGCGATTATCGACTGGAGTTTCACCTGGCGCCCTCATGGCTTGCCAAGCGCGATCCACATAGCGGCACGCCGCGCAAACGCAGCTTCGGTCCGTGGATGTTGAAGGCGTTCGATGTGCTGGCCAGGTTCAAGTTCTTGCGGGGCACCGCGTTTGACCCGTTCGGTCGCAGTCTTGAACGGCAACAGGAGCGTGCGTTGATTGATCACTACGTAAGCGATGTCGAGCTGATCCTCAAGCACTTGACTGTCAGCAATCGCCACATCGCGCTGAGCCTTGCTCGCTTGCCCGAGAAGATTCGCGGTTACGGCCACATCAAAGAAAGCGCGATGAACGCCGCAGCCTTGCAGGCGGCACGGATGCGCCAAAGCCTGATCAGCGGAGAAGGGGTGCTGCCGATGTTGTACGAAGTGGCCGCTTGACGGTTTGAATCAGCCCCGACGCTTTGCGAATGACTCAGGGCCTAGAGGTTATCCAACCTGTAGGCCCTGACTTGCTGGCCGGTAGGAGATCCCCCGCTGGCAAGACTCCCACGCCTGCGGCAGAAGCGAAATTTTAGGCCTCTTTAAATCAACGACATATCTGATCTTTGGTGAGAGGGAGCTTGCTCGCGATAAAGCCTCAGGCCTCTGTCGCTTCCAGCGACACCAGCACGGTTCCCTCGCTCACCATCTCGCCCTCAACGCAGTACAACGCGCCAACGGTGCCATCGTGGGCAGCCCGTACGCTGTGCTCCATCTTCATGGCTTCCAGCACCACCAACTGCGTACCGGCTTCGACGCGTTGGCCGACTTCAACCAATACCCGGACAATGCTGCCGTTCATGGGCGCCGTCAGGCCAGCCTGCGGATGGTTGCTGGCCGCGACCAATGCAAGCGCGTCGACCTGACTGACCGCGTGCAACTCGCCTTGCCATTGCAGATACAACGTGTCGCCGTGACGAATGACCTGATGCTGACGACGCACGCCGTTATGTTCGACCGAAAGATGCTCACCGTTCAGCGTGATGTTCGCGGCCTCCAAGGTACGCAGCTTGACGTGTTGCGTCTCGCCAGCGCAGCTCAAGTGCACGTCAACCTCGCTGGGCAGCCCAAGGCGCAGGCCCGAAAGGCTCGCCCACGGGGAATGAGGATCATCGTCGCGCACCCGCAGCGGGGTGCTTTGGCGAAAGGCCTCGGCGGCCGCGTGCCAGAACTCAACCGGCAACCCCTTAGGCGCAGGGAGCAATTGCGCCTGGTAACGCGGTATGAAGTCGGTGTCCAGTTCAGCCGACGCGAAGGCCGGGTGAGCAATGATGCGCCGCAAAAACGTCAGATTGGTGCGCACACCGCCCACCGCGAATTCATCCAGCATCGCCAATAAACGCAGGCGCGCCTGCTCACGGTCTTCCCCCCAGGCAATCAATTTACCGAGCATGGGGTCGTAGAACGGCGAGACTTCATCGCCTTGGGCCACGCCGCTGTCGACCCTGCGACCCGGTCCTTGCGCTGATTCGCGGTAGACGCTCAGCGTGCCTGTCGCCGGGAGAAAATCATTGGCAGGGTCTTCTGCGTACAAACGCACTTCGATGGCGTGCCCCTTCAATGGCACCTCAGCCTGGGTCATCGGCAGCGGTTCACCTTGGGCTACACGGATTTGCCAGGCAACCAGGTCCAGGCCTGTGATCGCCTCGGTCACCGGATGCTCGACCTGCAAGCGAGTGTTCATTTCCATGAAGAAAAACTCGCCCCGCGCATCCAGCAAAAACTCTACCGTGCCAGCGCCGACGTAGCCGATGGCCTGTGCCGCACACACCGCCGATTCCCCCATCGCCTTTCGCAGTTCAGGGCTCAATCCCGGCGCGGGGGCTTCTTCGACCACCTTCTGGTGACGCCGCTGAATCGAACAGTCCCGTTCGTTGAGATACAGGCAGTTGCCGTGCTGGTCGGCGAACACCTGAATTTCCACGTGGCGTGGCTTGAGGACGTATTTTTCGACCAGCATTCTCGAATCGCCAAAGGACGACTGCGCCTCACGCTGGGCGGAAGCCAGCGCCTCGGCCAGATCGGCATCGCGCTCGACCACTTTCATGCCTTTGCCGCCACCGCCCGCAGTGGCCTTGAGCAAGACCGGATAGCCGATGCGGGCGGCTGCGTCGCGAAAGGTCTGGGCATCTTGCGCTTCGCCGTGGTAACCCGGCACCAAGGGCACCCCGGCTTTTTCCATCAAGGACTTTGCTGCTGATTTGCTGCCCATGGCGTCGATGGCCGAGGCGGGCGGACCGAGAAAAATCAGACCTGCCGCTTCAATTGCGCGGGCGAACGCGGCATTTTCGGACAAAAAACCATAGCCCGGATGAATGGCTTGAGCGCCCGAAGACACGGCGGCAGCGATCAGCTTATCGACAAGCAAATAGCTGTCTGCCGCTTTGCTGCCGCCCAGATCGACGCAGATATCGGCTTCCCGGGCGTGTCGGGCGTCACGGTCAACTTCACTGTGGACGGCCACTGT
Source organism: Pseudomonas sp. BSw22131 (assembly GCF_026810445.1). Classification (NCBI taxonomy): domain Bacteria; kingdom Pseudomonadati; phylum Pseudomonadota; class Gammaproteobacteria; order Pseudomonadales; family Pseudomonadaceae; genus Pseudomonas; species Pseudomonas huanghezhanensis. The sequence continues at coordinate 2,721,194 of NZ_CP113949.1, forward strand.
CGTCAGGCCCATGGCTTTGGCCGTGCGCATCACGCGGCAGGCGATTTCGCCACGGTTGGCAACCAGCAGCGTCGTCAGCGTAACGGGTTCTAGAGCGCTCATTCAGGTGAATCCCCTGTGTTGTCGTGTGGTTGCCAGCCGGGTGAGCGCTTTTGCAGAAAGGCGCGCAGCCCTTCCTGGCCTTCGGGGCTCACGCGGATCCTCGCAATGGCGTTTTCACAGAACCTGCGGCGCGCGGGTGTGAGTTCTCCGTTACCCATTTCACGCAGCAGATCCTTGCTGGCGCGCATCGCCTTGGGGCTGTTGAGCAGCAGATTGTCGACCCAATGCTGCACCTGCAGGTCGAGTTCGTCCGCGGGACAACACTCATCCAGCAGTCCGATCTGCCGCGCGCGTTCGCCGCTGAAACGCTCGGCGGTCAAGGTGTAGCGCCGCGCTGCACGTTCACCGATGGCCTGCACAACGAACGGGCTTATGACTGCAGGCGCCAGACCGATACGCACCTCGGACAGGCAAAACTGCGCGTCTGTGCTGCCGATGGCCATGTCGCAGCAACTGATCAAACCCAGTGCGCCGCCGTAGGCAGCGCCTTGCACCACCGCCAGGGTCGGCATTTTCAGCCGCGCCAGGTTGTACATCAGCTCGGCCAGTTCCTGCGCGTCACGCAGGTTGGTGTTGTAGTCCAGATTGGCCGATTCCTGCATCCAGGCCAGATCGGCGCCCGCGCTGAAATGCCTGCCGCGCCCGCGTAGTAAAACAAAGCGCAGGCTGGCGTCGGCCTGAAGCTGGTCCAGGGCGATGATCAATTCACGGATCATCAACGCGTTGAAGGCGTTGTGTTTCGCGGGTCGATTTAGCCACAGCGTGGCAAAGCCGCGCGGATCGTGTTCTACCTCGACGGTTTCGAAGTCAGTCATGGTCAACCTCCGGATTACATGCGGAACACACCGAACCGCGTAGGCTCGATGGGTGCGTTGAGAGAGGCGCCAAGGGCAAGGGCGAGAATGTCGCGTGTCTGTGCCGGGTCAATGACGCCGTCGTCCCACAAGCGCGCACTGGAGTAATACGGATGGCCCTGGGTTTCGTACTGGTCGAGGATCGGCTGTTTAATGGCCGCTTCCTGTTCTTCAGTGAAAGCCTGTGCGCCACGTTCGGCCTGCTCGCGTTTGACCTGCACCAACACGCCTGCCGCTTGCTCGCCGCCCATTACGCCGATGCGTGCGTTGGGCCACATCCACAGAAAACGCGGGTCGTATGCACGGCCGCACATGCCGTAGTTACCTGCACCGAAGCTGCCGCCGATGATCACCGTGAATTTGGGTACTTGCGCGCAGGCTACGGCGGTCACCAGCTTGGCGCCGTGCTTGGCAATGCCCCCGGCCTCGTATTTTTGTCCCACCATGAAGCCGGTAATGTTCTGCAGAAACAGCAGCGCAATCCCGCGCTGGCACGCCAGCTCGATTAAGTGCGCGCCTTTTTGGGCGGCTTCGGCGAACAGAATGCCGTTGTTGGCCAGAATCGCCACCGGGTAACCGTGCAGGTGGGCGAAGCCGCAGACCAGCGTGATACCGAACAGTGCTTTGAATTCATCGAACACGGATCCGTCCACCAGCCTGGCGATGACCTCGCGCACGTCATACGGCTGTTTCGGGTCGGCGGAGATCACGCCATACAGCTCTTCACCGGAGTAGAGCGGGGCAACGGGAGCCTGGGTAGTCGGCTGGCCCTGTTTACGCCAGTTGAGATTGGCGATGCTGCGTCGGGCCAGTGCGAGCGCGTGTTCGTCATTCTCGGCGTAGTGGTCAGCCACACCAGACACTTTGCAGTGAACATCGGCGCCGCCCAGATCCTCGGCACTGACCACCTCACCGGTGGCGGCTTTGACCAACGGCGGGCCCGCCAGGAAAATCGTCGCCTGGTTGCGCACCATGATCGCCTCGTCCGCCATGGCGGGCACGTACGCGCCGCCAGCCGTGCAGGAGCCCATCACCACGGCAATCTGCGCGATGCCCATGGCGCTCATGTTGGCTTGATTGAAGAAGATCCGCCCGAAGTGCTCGCGGTCCGGGAACACCTCGTCCTGACGGGGCAGGTTGGCGCCACCTGAGTCCACCAGGTAAATGCAGGGCAACCGGTTTTGTTGGGCTATGGTCTGCGCGCGCAGGTGTTTTTTGACGGTCAGCGGGTAGTAGGAACCGCCTTTCACGGTGGCGTCGTTAGCGATGATCATGCATTCGACGCCTTCAACGCGGCCTATCCCGGCAATCAAACCGGCTGCTGGCACCTCTTCACCGTACACGTGGTAGGCGGCCAGTTGACTGAGTTCCAGGAATGGCGAGCCGATGTCCAGCAAGCGGTTGATCCGCTCACGGGGCAACAGTTTGCCTCTCGAGGTGTGGCGCTCCTGCGCAGTCGCGCCGCCGCCTTGCTGCACCTGCTTGAGCAACTGGCGCAGGGCATTGACCTGACTGCGCATGGCGTGTGCGTTGGTTCCGAACTCGGCCGAGCGCGGGTTGATCTGTGTTTTGATAATCGCCATGAAAACCCTACTCCGAAAAAGATGGGCGCCGGACCTGAATCCCGTACGGCAGATGCGCCTGCTTCGCCCCTACTGCTTCAAGCGTGCAACTCGCACCGTTCACCTTGTTTCGTTGAACAGTTCACGGCCGATCAGCATTCGCCGTATCTCGCTGGTGCCCGCGCCGATTTCGTAGAGCTTGGCGTCCCGCAGCAGGCGGCCAGCCGGAAACTCATTGATGTAGCCGTTGCCACCGAGGATCTGAATGGTTTCCAGCGCCATTTGCGTGGCGCGTTCGGCTGAATACAGGATGACCCCGGCGGCGTCCTTGCGTGTGGTCTCACCGCGCTCGCACGCTTGCGCAACGGCGTAGAGATACGCTCGACTGGCGTTGAGTTGGGTGTACATGTCGGCGACCTTGCCTTGGATCAACTGAAACTCACCGATGCTCTGGCCGAATTGTTTGCGGTCGTGAATGTAGGGAAGGACGACATCCATGCAGGCCTGCATGATGCCGGTCGGACCGCCCGCGAGCACGACGCGCTCATAATCGAGGCCGCTCATCAGGACTTTCACGCCGCCATTGAGCGCGCCGAGCAGGTTTTCCTCCGGTACTTCAACGTCGTCGAAAAACAGCTCGCAGGTATTGGAGCCGCGCATGCCGAGCTTGTCGAACTTGCTGCCTCGAGAAAAACCTTTCCAGTCGCGTTCGACAATAAACGCGCTGATCCCGTGTGCGCCTTTTTCAAGATCGGTCTTGGCGTAGATCACGTAAGTGTTGGCATCAGGACCATTGGTGATCCAGGTTTTGCTGCCATTGAGCACGAAACAGTCGCCACGTTTGTCGGCGCGCAGCTTCATCGAGACCACGTCGGAGCCTGCGTTGGGCTCGCTCATGGCGAGAGCCCCGATGTGCTCGCCAGAAATCAGTTTGGGCAGGTAACGGGCCTTTTGCCCGTCGTTGCCGTTACGGTTGATCTGATTGACGCACAAGTTGGAATGCGCGCCGTAAGACAGCGCAACCGAGGCCGAGCCGCGACTGATTTCTTCCATGGCTATCACGTGCGCGAGATAGCCAAGCCCGGCACCGCCGTATTCCTCACTGACGGTAATCCCCAACAAGCCCATGTCCCCGAACTTGCGCCACAGGTCCTCCGGGAACAGGTTCTCCCGGTCGATCTGGGCGGCGCGTGGGGAGATGTGAACAGCGACAAAGTGCTGCACCTGATCGCGCAGCATGTCGATGGTTTCGCCAAGGGCAAAGTTGAGGCTGGGGTAGTTCATCTGGCTGGGTTTCCCTGTTGTTCTGGAATGCTGTCGGGCAGCAATATGGGTATCACCTTTACGTTAACGTAAACCTGTTAACAAAGGCATGTCAACGGCCAGATTGCAGGACAAGGGGGGAGGGTTATGGAGCGCCAGACAGCACGAAGGGGAGCCGAGGCTCCCCTTCAATTTTCAGTTGCATGCTCTTTTTTATTTTTAGGCGGTCTGTTTTTGTTTTTGGCAACCAGCCTCTTTTGCTTTTCTGAGCGACCCCCAATCGGGGCTAAGAGCAAACGTATTTTTTTGAGCGCTGATACTGCTTTTCCTGTCCCTCTATACAGAGCAACTGTTCAACCGATTCAGGTGCTGCCTTGTGGCAGTTTTATTGTTCTCTATCCGGTTGCGAGGCCAAGGCCTGCGAAAAGCGATCCACTCCAAAAAAATCTGTTAGCTGCGTCTCTGTCCGTGTTGTTCTTGTTGTGTCAGAGCCGATACGTTTTGTTTTTATTGGGGTACTGCCGTTTATTATTTTTGTTATGCCTGAGACATAGCAGATGCCGTGCCAATTTTGCCAAGTCCTTTGAAAACAGAGGGTTGGGGGGAACTGCGGATTCTTCGATGCCGTTGGAGGCGATCATGTGTTTCCGTGTTACCCGTTCAGCGAGACTCGATACAACGGAGGGTAACACTGTGTGACAAGTTGTCGCACCCTTAACCCGACAGACGTGCCTTCGCCACCCGCGATCCATTGCTACGCTTAACGGCCGTACAGATATGCTGGCCCGCCACGATCAACCGATCCAGGTCGACGCCCGTTTCGATTCCCAGGCCGTTGAGCAGGTAAAGCACGTCCTCCGTGGCAACGTTGCCAGTCGCCCCTTTGGCATATGGACAGCCGCCAAGGCCCGCCACCGAACTGTCGAATACCTCAATCCCTTCGAGCAGGCTGGCGTAAATGTTGGCCAGCGCCTGGCCGTATGTATCGTGAAAATGCCCTGCGAGCTGGCTGCGCGGAATCTGCCGGCTGACCGCTTCGAACAAGGTGCGTGTGGCGCCGGGCGTGCCGGTGCCGATGGTGTCACCCAGTGAAATCTCGTAGCAACCCATCGCGAGAAGCTCGTTGGCCACCGACGCCACCTGGGCAGTCTCAATAGCGCCCTCATACGGGCAACCGAGTACGCATGACACATACCCACGCACTTTGACGCCGCGCGCGCGCGCTGCCTCCATCAGCGGTACGAATCGCTCAAGACTTTCGCTGATCGAGCAATTGATGTTGCGCTGAGAAAACGACTCCGACGCTGCTGCAAACACCGCCACTTCCTTCACACCGCATTCGATTGCGTCCTCGAAGCCGCGCAGGTTTGGCGTCAGCGCCGCATAGGTGACGCCGGGTCGGCGCCGAATCTGTGCAAACACCTGTGCGGAGCCAGCCATCTGCGGCACCCACTTGGGTGACACGAAGCTCCCCACCTCGATATAAATCAGCCCGGCGTCGCTGAGCGCATCCACCAGGCTGACTTTATCGGCCACGCTGATCGGGCGGGACTCGTTCTGTAGTCCGTCTCGCGGACCGACTTCGACCAGGCGAACCTGTTGAGGAAGAGGCATTTGAATCACCGCTTATGTTGATTATTGTTTTAGGTATCGGCTTCAAGCTATTGATTTTAAGTGGATTGACTGAGGGCCAATGTGCAGCGTTCTTCGGCGGTATCCAGTTCGAGTTGCATCTGCTGGATGTCCAGGAGCTGCTGATCCAGCTGCGCCCGACGCTCGTTGATCTTTTCGAGCATTGTCTGCAGTTGCTTCCGATTGCCGCCCTGCGGGTCATACAAACCGATGAGGTCTCGGCATTCTGCAAGCGAGAACCCGATGCGCTTGCCACGCAGAATCAAGCGCAGCGTGACCTTGTCGCGAGCGGTGTAGATCCGCTCCAGGCCACGGCGCTCCGGGGTCAGCATGCCTTGTTCTTCGTAAAACCGAATGGTACGAGTAGTGATGTCCAGCTCTCGAGCCAGGTCGGAGATGCTGTAAGTCTGGTTGCTCATGGAGAGGCTCGGGGCAATGGGCATGCGGGCTAAGCTACGGCGCCCTTGACGTTAACGTCAAGCAGGGCGCTCTCCATCCGTTCTCTCGCAACTGGCCAGCAGGCTTATAGAATCAGCATTAACTTCGACAGTTGGCTTTAATAATCAATGATCTAGAAGATTAAGCTGATTCTATTTCGAGACGTTTTTCGTTGGCTGTAAGCAGTTGGCACAGCTCGATAATCTGCTCGCGCATCCACCGATTTGCCGGGTCCTGGTCAGTGCTTTCATGCCAGTACAAGTGGCTCTCAACCGTCGGCACATCGTTCACGGGCAGATAGACATAGTGCAGATCGTTACGCCGTGCGAAGCGCTCGGGCACGGTCATCACCATGTCGGTTTGCTGCAAAACCTGAGACGCCATGAGGTAGTGCTGAGAACGCAGGGCAATCTTGCGCTGAATCCCCATCTTGCCCAAGGCCAGATCCACATGACCAAGTCCGGCGCGACGGCTTGAAATATGGATATGGGTCAGCCCCAGGTAATCGTCCAGCGTGATCGTCTCCTTGCTTGCCAGCGGATGCCCTTTGCGCATCGCGCACACGTATTTGTCCTCCATGAGCTTGACGTGGCGCACCTGTGGATCGGTATTGAGTGGCGCATCGATCGCGAAATCCAGCCGTCCCGCCGCCAGTTCCTTGGTGGTTTCCCGGCGTTTGGATAAAAAGCTCTCGATCACCACGGTGGGTGCCAGACGCCGCAGGCGCTGAAACAGCGAGGGCAAAATCACCGCTTCCGTGAGGTCGGTCATGCTGATGCGGTAGTTCTTGTTGGCCTGCAATGGGTTGAAAATCCGGCTTTCCTGGACCGAAACCCGCAGCAAAGACAGCGCATTGCGCACCGGATTGATGATGTTCTGCGCCATCGGCGTTGGCACCATGCCTTGGGCGGTACGCACAAACAGCGGGTCGTTAAAGGTCTCGCGCAGGCGGGCCAGAGCATTGGAAACGGCAGGTTGGGTGATGCCGACGATCTGGCCGGCGCGGGTCAGATTGGCTTCGGTGTAGATGGCGTCAAACACAATAAAGAGGTTGAGATCGACCTTGCTCAGGTTCATCGCTGTGCGCCTCGTGCTGTTTTTGTTTTTGGGATTAATTGCCCGATCATATATCGGTTATGAATGTTTATACACGCCGAGAATAGGTTAGATAAATGGTAGGCCGTGTTTTAGCATCCGGAGCATGACTTAAATAATTTGCTTATAAGGGTGCTGCCATGGATTTCGCTTACTCCCCCAAGGTTCAGGATCTGCGCGAGCGGGTGACAGCGTTCATGGACGCCTACGTCTATCCGGCAGAGCCTGTCTTTGAACGCCAGGTTGCTGAAGGCGACCGTTGGCAGCCCACCGCGATCATGGAAGAGCTCAAAGCCAAGGCCAAGAGCGAGGGGCTGTGGAACCTGTTCCTGCCGGAATCGGAACTGGGCGCCGGGCTGAGTAACCTTGAGTACGCGCCGTTGGCAGAAATCATGGGGCGTTCGTTATTGGGCCCGGAGCCATTCAATTGCTCTGCCCCCGACACCGGCAACATGGAGGTGCTGGTGCGCTACGCCAGCGAGAGGCAGAAGCAACAATGGCTGGAGCCGTTGCTGCGCGGGGAGATCCGCTCCGCTTTCGCGATGACCGAACCTGACGTAGCGTCTTCCGACGCAACCAACATGGCGGCCCGCGCCACTCGCGACGGTGATGAATGGGTGATTAACGGGCGCAAGTGGTGGACCTCGGGCGCTTGCGATCCTCGGTGCAAAATCATGATCTTCATGGGCTTGAGCGATCCCGATGGCCCGCGTCACCAGCAGCACTCGATGATTCTGGTGCCTACCGACACACCTGGCGTGAAGATCGTCCGCCCCCTCCCGGTATTCGGCTACGACGATGCGCCCCATGGCCACGCCGAGGTGCTGTTCGACAACGTGCGGGTGCCATACGAAAACGTGTTGCTGGGAGAAGGGCGCGGTTTTGAAATTGCCCAGGGTCGCCTCGGCCCTGGTCGGATTCATCACTGCATGCGCTCGGTTGGCATGGCCGAGCGTGCGCTGGAGTTGATGTGCAAGCGTTCGGTGCAGCGAACGGCGTTCGGTCGACCGCTTGCGCGACTGGGCGGCAACATCGACAAGATCGCCGACTCGCGCATGGAGATCGACATGGCGCGTCTCCTGACCCTCAAGGCGGCCTACATGATGGACACGGTAGGCAACAAAGTCGCTAAAAGCGAAATCGCGCAGATCAAGGTGGTGGCACCCAACGTCGCACTGAGGGTGATCGACCGCGCGATTCAGATCCACGGCGGGGCCGGTGTTTCAGGGGACTTTCCGTTGGCCTACATGTACGCCATGCAGCGCACCTTGCGCCTGGCTGACGGCCCGGATGAGGTTCATCGCGCCGCGATCGGCAAGTATGAAGTGGGCAAATATGTGCCAAGAGAGATGATGCGCAGCGAACCGCGTTGAAGAACCGAACGGCCTGTGGCCTTCACGCTCAGGGGTGAATAGCCGATTCACTCCACCCAGACTTCAACGCGGCGGTTTTTGATTCGGCCTTCGTCGGCGTCGTTGCTGGCCACCGGCATCACGTCGCCGAACCCCAGTACATCGCGCAGGATCACCTGGTTTTTGACCAGTTCCCTGCGCACCGCCAGCGCGCGCAGCCTGGACAGCAGCCGCGCCCGCGCCGAATCGTCCTTCGCATCGCCGAAGCCTGCCAGTGTTACCCGCTGATTGAGCTTGTCGTGATCGCGCAAGTAGTCCACCACCCGTTGCACATCCATCTTCGCTTTGTTGTCCAGCGAGGCGCTGCCCCGGGCGAACCGGAAATTGACTGAAAGCCTTTCGCTGTCACGGGCCAGGGCCTGATATTGGGCGGGCATGTCCGGGTTTGCGCGTATTTTCACCGCCTGCACGGTTTGCGACACAAAGCCATTGGCAGCGACGATGGCTTGGCCCGCAGCGCTTTGAGTGAAGCGCACCAGCTCTTGCGCCCACCGTTGAGTGGACTGCGGGGGCAGATAAAAATACAGACGCCGCGACAGCGGATAATCTTCGGTCGCGATCAGGCCGACGGTGGGCAACATTGGTCTGGATTCCCCGTCGATGATCGCCACTGCCCTGGCGCGGCGTACGTACGGCAACCCGATGAAGCCAATGGCTTGCCGATCCTGACTGACTTCATCGGACAACTGCTCGCTGGACTCGAAGCGCAGGGCCCCGGTGGTCAGGGATTTCCCGGATTTGGCCAGTACCAGCTCATGGAAGGTGTCATACGTGCCGGACTGCTGATCGCGTGCGTACACCTTGATCGGTCCCGGCGGGCCGCCGAGTTGCTGCCAATCCTGAATATCACCGGAAAAAATCTTCGCCAGTTGAACGATGCTCAACTCGCGCACCGGATTGGCCGGGTGCAGGATGACGGCGACGCCATCAATGGCAATCACGTGCTCGGCATCATGGCTTTTGAGGTCGCCCAATGCGCGTAAGTCGTTGGCCTCGGTGTCCTTGATGGGGCGTGATGACGCGGCCAGATCAGTATTGCCAGCCTTTAATGCAGTAAAACCGGTGCTTGAGCCATGGGCGGCAACGTCGACATGAAGCAGCTGCCCGGTGCGCGTGCGACCCCTGATGCGCACCTCATTGGCGTTGGCCAATGGCTGCTTTTCAATAGCAGAGAAACCTTGCTCCGCCAGCAGGCCGTCGACCAGGGCGGGCCCGAGCTGGGCGCCGATGGTGTTGGAGCCCTGAATGCGCAGCACGGGGGCACTGTCCTGCGCCGAAACGGCCAGTGCTGACAACGGCCAGAGCCCGATCAGCAGCGCGTGAAGGACTGAATAACGCAAAGAGCGCAGCATCTGCGGCAACTTCCTGTGAGCAGAAATGCCACGAGAATAAGACAGGCGCGTTACTGCGAGATGACAGCCCGCCGCGGCAGATTTGCGATCCCGCAGGTTTAGCTCAATTCGAGCCAGATAGGGGCATGGTCCGAAGGTTTTTCCATGCCGCGCAGGTCGTAATCCACGCCCGCCGCTTTTATCCGCGGCTGCAACCCATGGGACGCCATGATCAGGTCGATGCGCAGGCCGCGCTTGGGTAAATCCTCGAAGCCGCGGCTGCGGTAGTCGAACCAGCTGAACTGATCAATCACTTCAGGGTAGAGATGACGGAAACTGTCCACCAATCCCCAATTTTTCAATTTCGCCATCCACTCGCGCTCTTCGGGCAGGAAGCTGCACTTCCCGGTCTTCAGCCAGCGTTTGGCGTTGTCCGGGCCGATGCCGATGTCGCTGTCTTCCGGTGAGATGTTCACATCGCCCATGACCACCAGCGCCTGATCATTGCTGAAACGCGTTTCCAGCAACTGCTGCAAGTCGGCGTAGAAACGCTGCTTGGCGGGGAACTTGGTGGGGTGCTCGCGGCTTTCGCCCTGAGGGAAGTAGCCGTTCATGATGGTCACCGGTACACCGTTGCGATCAGCGTAGGTGCCCCAGATGAAGCGCTTTTGCGCTTCCTCATCATCAGTGTCGAAACCTTTGTGCAGTGCTAGCGGCGGAAGACGCGAGAGCAGGGCGACCCCGTAATGCCCTTTTTGTCCGTGAAAATGCACGTGATAACCCAGGGCTTCGATCTCGGCGTGGGGAAACTGCTCGTCGGACACCTTCGTTTCCTGGAGGCCGATGACATCCGGCTGGTGTTTTTCGATCAGCGCCGCCAGCTGATGCGGACGGGCTCGCAGGCCGTTGATGTTAAAAGACACAATTTTCATGGGCGGCAGTCCTGGCAAAAAACAAAACGCGATGCTAGCTGACCTTCACGGAGACGGCCAGCGCAGCGGCAGCTCATGGCTGCGTCTGGGTGCCGGCTACGCCTGAACGTCGCAATAAGAAAAAAGCGTGAACTGTCAGCGCCTGCGCTGACTCGAAGTCACATATTGCATACGCTTGCGTCATCATGCGCGTCATGCGCGTCGCCACCACGAGGTCGAAATCCATGCCCGAATCTGCACATGCGCCCGCGCTTATCCGCCAACTGGACGGCGGTTACTCACGAGAGGCACGCTCGCTGCTGTATCAGGCTTATCGACACGAACCGAGCTTCGCCTACTTGTTCGAGTCAGACCGGGAGGGGTACGAGGAGCGGGTTCGCGCGACCATCCGTGAACTGGTCAAACAGCATTTCCTGCAGGACTTGCCAGCGCTTGGGCTGTTTGTTGGGGACCGTCTGATCGGCGTTGCCCTGATCGCGCCTCCGTCTCGTCGTTTGGGTATCACCGAGAGCTGGGCATGGCGTTTGCGCATGGTGATGCGCACCGGGTTACGCTGCACCCAGCGCTATCTTGAGTATTACCACGCTGTGCTGGCCTGCCTGCCGTCCGATGCCGTCCACGTATTGCCGTTGGTGGGCGTGCATCCGGATTTTCAGGGCCAGCGTTACGGCGAACAGTTGCTCGAAGCGCTGCATGACTGGTGCGCAGTTGACGAACATTCCGAAGGCATCGTGCTCGACACGGGTAATGTCCACTACCTCGATTTTTACAAACGCCATGGCTACGAGGAAATTGGAGAGGTCGCTGTAGGGCCCATCCGCGAGCACGTGTTTTTTCACCCAAATCCTCAAGCGCGTTCTCGGGTTGCCGACGAGGCTATGGTCTGAATGCACGAAAGTTCTGACAACCTGTGGGGGTCCAGTTCACCCCACAGCTCGTGCTAGCATTCGCGCCTATGAAGCTTCCCAGTCGATACGCCAGCGGTTTTCTCCTTATGTTCTCCAGTGTCACGGCGTTTTCCGCCGATCAACTGGATGTACGGATCAAGCCATCCAATGCCGCGCTCAAAGCCAATATCGAAGGTTACGTCGGCGATCTTGGCGAGCGTGATGAGCAAGCGCTTGAACGCTTCAGCGTTGGCGCCGTCGAGCAAGCGCAAAAGGCTGCGCAAGCCTTGGGTTATTACCAGGCGCAGATCGACACCGAAATCAAAACTCTGGGCAATAGCCCTCAACTCGTTATGAACGTTCAAGCGGGCGAGCCTATTCACCTGCGTCGCGTCACCGTGCGTATCGACGGCCCGGCCCATGATTTGAAGGCGTTTCGCGTCCCCAAGACAGATGCCCTCGCACCCGGCGCAGTGCTCAATCACGGGTATTACGAAGACGCCAAACGCTTGATCCAGAATCAGGCCGCGCGCTACGGCTTCTTCAACGGACGGTTCACCTCACAACGGTTGTCGGTTGACCCCAGAGCGGGCGTTGCCGACATCGAGCTGGTTTACGACAGCGGCCCGCGCTTTTCACTGGGCAAGGTCTCATTCAGCGGTGACGCGCCGTTTGACGATGACCTGCTCAAGCGCATGGTGCCCTTCAAGGAAAACACGCCGTATGACTCCGAGCTGATTGCCGAGCTCAATCAGGCGATGCAGGCCAGCGGTTATTTCGAAGGCGTACGTGTCGATGCCACGCCGACCTCCGCGCAGGGGCAGGTGATTCCGGTCGAGGTCCAGCTCGAGACCCGCAAGCCGCGCACCATGGGCCTGGGCCTGGGTTACTCCACCGACGTGGGCCCACGCGCCAAAGCCAACTGGACGCGCCATTGGGTCAATGCCCAGGGCCACAGCTACGGCGCTGAAATGGAGCTGTCGGCGCCCCGGCAGAACGTCGGTCTCTGGTATGACATTCCGCTCGACCCGCCGCTCACCGATAAGCTGCGTTTCGCTGGCGGGTATCAGTACGAAGAAATCGCCGACACCGACAGTTTGAGCAAACTGCTGACGCTCGGCCCTGAGTGGCACAGCAAGTTGCCCAGCGGATGGGAGCGGGTGGTATCGCTCAAGTGGCAGCGCGAGGAGTACCGCCTAGGCAATGACACGGGCCTGAGCACCTTGCTGATGCCCGGAGTGAGTTACTCCTATCTGCGCAGTGACAATCGCATCGACCCGCATAACGGTTATCGCTTGCAGTTCGAAACGCAGGTGGCTAAGGAGGGCCTTGGGTCCGACGCCAATCTGGTTCATGGCACGGCCCTGGTCAAAGGCTTGACCACGCTGTGGGATAACCACCGGTTTTTAGGGCGGGTGCAGGTCGGCGGTAGCTTCACCAATGGCTATAAATCGATTCCGCCATCGCTGCGGTTCTTCGCAGGTGGGGATCAAAGCGTGCGTGGCTATGACTATCAGTCGCTGTCTCCGGAAAACTCCGACGGCGACAAGATCGGCGGGCGTTACATGATGACGGCCAGCGCCGAATACCAATATTCGATTGCCGAAAAGTGGCGCATCGCGACCTTCGTCGATCAGGGCAACTCGTTCAATAGCCTTGACCTGCCGAGCCTGAAAACCGGCGTCGGCATCGGCATTCGCTGGGTGTCGCCGGTGGGGCCTCTGCGCCTTGACCTGGCGCACGCGCTGGATGACGACGGCGGTATTCGTCTGCATTTCTCGATGGGACCTGAACTGTGACGAACACTGCACGGCTCAAACGCGCTGGCATCATCGGCGCCCTTGCGCTCCTCCTCATGATCCTATTGCTGGTGGTGGGCGTCAGTCTGGTGCTGGGCACTCAGGTTGGCAGCCGATGGGCGCTGGGCTGGGTGCCCGGTTTGCACGTCGACAATTTTGCCGGACGTCTGGGTGGGCGCTGGAGCGCCGATCATCTGCGCTGGGCGTCGGGGGCCGACTCGGTCGAGGTCGATGCGCCGGTCTTCGACTGGTCGCCACTGTGCCTGACTCGTATGACGCTGTGCATCAACACCCTCAACACGGGTGATGTCCGCCTGCAATTTGCGCCGTCTACCAGCGAACCATCCTCCGGGCCTTTGACATTGCCGGACCTCAAGCTGCCGCTGGCAATCGAGTTGGGCGACGTCAAGCTCGGCAGTGTGCGACTCGACGGCACAGAGCAGTTGCGAGACCTGACGCTTGCTGCGCACTGGACCGCAGAGGGCCTGAAGATCGACTCGGCGCACCTGCAACGCGATGACCTGATTCTCGATCTAAACGGGTTGCTCAAGCCTCAGGCGGACTGGCCATTGACTGCGCAGGGCAAGTTGCAGTTGCCTCCGGTTGCCGGTCAACCACTCTCTCTGGCGCTGAACATCGATGGCGATCTACTGAAAACCCTGAAGCTCAATGCACAAAGCACGGGCTATATCGACGCGAAGATTGTCGGCGAACTACAGCCACTGGTTGAAAACCTGCCCGTCGAGCTGACCGTGACGGCGGACCGGTTCACGCCAGCCGCTGATTTACCTGAAACCTTGCAGCTCAATCAACTCACACTCAATGCCAAAGGCGATCTTGCCCGTGGCTACGCAATTCTGGGCAACGCGAGCCTGCCTGCCGAGCAGGGGCCGATTGCGCTGGCGCTACAAGGCCGGGTGGATGCAAAAGGTGCCGACATCGCAGCGCTTGACCTGACTGCCAGCGATGCCCAGCGTTTCAAGCTAAGTGGCAGACTCGATTGGCAGAAAGGCTTGAGCGCGGATGCCAAAGTCGACTGGCTGGACTTTCCGTGGCACCGCCTGTATCCCGTTATCGCGGAGCCAGACGTCAAGGTTCATACCTTCAACGGCGAGATTTCCTACACCGACGGTCAGTACCTGGGCAATTTCTCGGGCGACTTCACCGGTCCGGCAGGCCCGTTCAGCCTCACCAGCCCCTTCAGCGGCGATCTGCAGAAAATTTTCCTTCCCCAGCTTGAGCTGATTGCCGGCAAAGGCAAGGCGGCCGGGCATCTGGATATGCAGTTCGCTGACGGAATTGCCTGGGATACGGCGTTGGACCTTAGCGCGTTCGACCCTTCCTATTGGGTGGCTGAGCTGCCGGGCACGCTCGCCGGTCCGCTGCGCAGCAAGGGCTCGTTGAAAGACCAGGTGCTGAGTGTCAGCGCCGACCTGGACCTCAAAGGCCGGCTTCGCGGTCAGCCGGCCGTGCTGCAAACCAAAGCCAGCGGCGTCGGGCAAAGCTGGAATGTCAGCGTGGTGGACATTCGTCTGGGCGATAACCGGATTCAGGGGAGTAGCAGTCTTCAGCAAAAACTGGTCGCGCAGCTGGATCTGAATCTGCCACGCCTGGCGCAACTCTGGCCACGCTTGCAGGGGCAGGCCAAAGGCCGTCTGGATCTTGCGGGCACGTTGCAATCGCCTCAAGGCCAGCTTGCGCTTCTGGGTTCGCAGCTCGCCTTCGAAGACAATCGCCTCCAGTCGCTCGCGTTGAATGCCAGGCTTGATGCTGCGCAAAAGGCGGTGGTCGATCTGAAAACCGTTGGCATCAGGGCTGGCGATACCGAGCTGGGCACTTTGAACGTCAACGCTCAGGGCGACGTCAAGCGTCAGCAGGCCAAGCTGGACCTGCAAGGTCCATTGCTCAAGCTGGCACTGGCGCTGGATGGCACGCTTGATAAAGGCAACTGGCGAGGCCGGCTTGCCAGTGGCGACATCCAGACCGGTGGCCAGGACTGGCGCCTGCAACAGCCCGCCAAACTGGAGCGGCTGGCGGATGGCAAGGTCAACTTCGGCGCTCACTGCTGGCTGTCCGGGCCGGCGAGCCTGTGCGGTGAAGATCAGCGGCTTATGCCCGACCCCCGCCTGCGTTATCACCTCAAGCAATTCCCGCTGGAAAGTCTCGCGCAATGGCTGCCCAAGGATTTCGCCTGGAAAGGCGCACTCAACGCCGATGTGCAACTGGACCTGCCAGCGTCCGGCCCCAGCGGGCAGCTGTCGGTGGACGCCAGCGGCGGTACGTTGCGGATGCGTGACAAGACTCAGTGGCTGGATTTCCCTTATGAAAGCCTGAAAGTGACCAGCACGTTCAAGCCCAAGCGTGTCGACGCCAATCTGGATTTCAGGGGCGGCAAGCTGGGATCGTTGCAATTGAATGCCACGATTGATCCGCTGGCCAAAGACAAAACCATCAACGGCGACTTCAAACTGACGGGCCTGGATATTTCCGTTGCGCGACCTTTTGTATCGATCGTCGAAAAACTCAATGGCCGTCTCAATGGCAGCGGTCGCATCTCTGGCGGGCTGTTGGCGCCTCAGGTTAACGGCAATGTAGTGCTGAGCGACGGCGAAGTGTCCGGCCCCGAACTGCCTGTCAGTCTGGAAAAGCTCAATGTTCAGGCGGTGATTGCAGGTGAGGCAGTGCAGTTGCAAGGGCGATGGAACAGCGGTCCAAACGGGCAGGGCACCTTGGCCGGGCAGATTGCGTGGGCGCAAGGACTGGATGTTGATGTGAGCCTCAAAGGCACACGGCTGCCCATCACGGTCGAACCTTACGCCAAGCTTGAAGCGGCGCCGGATCTCAAAATCAGCCTTCAGGGAGACAAGCTGGCGGTGTCCGGCAAGGTGCTGGTGCCTACGGGCGACATCACCGTTCGCCAGTTGCCTCCGTCCACCGTCAAGGTGTCGGATGACACGGTGATCGTTGGTCAACAGACGGAGCAAGGCAAACCGCCAATGGCAATTGCCATGGACATTGATGTCGAGGTCGGCAAAGACAAGCTGACCTTTACCGGGTTTGGCCTGACTGCCAATCTCGCGGGGCGTGTGCACATTGGTGACAACCTCGACACGCGCGGCGAGCTGAATCTGAATGACGGCCGCTACCGGGCTTATGGGCAGCGGTTGACCATCCGCAAGGCCCGGCTACTGTTTGCCGGGCCTATCGATCAGCCATATCTGGACATCGAAGCCATTCGCCAGACTGACGAGGTCATCGCAGGCATACGCTTGACCGGCAGCGCAGAGCAACCCACGACAGAAGTGTTTTCCGAACCGGCCATGAGCCAGGAACAGGCGCTGTCGTATCTGGTGCTCGGTCGTCCGTTGAGCACCAGCGGGGAAGACAGCAACATGATGGCCCAGGCCGCGTTGGCTCTCGGGTTGGCCGGAAGCTCCTCAACTGCTGGCAAGCTGGCAACAGATTTGGGGATCAAGGATTTCGAGCTGGACACTTCAGGGAGTGGCAACACCACGGCGGTAGTGGCCAGCGGTAAGATCACCGACAAGCTCAGCCTGCGTTACGGGGTTGGGGTATTTGAGCCTGCCAACACCCTTGCTTTAAGGTATTTGCTTAGCAAAAAGGTGTATCTGGAGGTGGCGGGAGGCGTGGCCAGTTCGCTGGATATTTTCTACAAACGGGATTTCTAGGGTAAGGCCGGTGCGTCTCAGACTTAGAGGTAGCCATTGAAGCCGCCTCGCCAACAAGTTGGCTCCTACAGAATCAGGTTCGCCGTTCGCGCGGGGTTTTACCCCCATATTTATCTGTAGGCGCGAATTCGTTAGCGTAGCGCCCCGTTGCTCATGAGTGCTGCAGGAACAAAAACGGTAAGAGACGGCCCGATTGCTTTTTGTAGGAGTTGACGAGCCAGCGCGAGGCCGCGATTGCGGTGTGTCAGACACATTGCATCGCGGCCTCGCCAGGGCTCGTCAGCTCCTAAAGAATCGGTGGCCGACCTGTAGCCGCGAATTCATTCGCGTGGCGGCGCAATTGATTCAAGCCGGCTAGCCGTTCACCAGCTTTAACGACGCTTCGGTATACCGTTTACCCGCCACCGCGCTGACCGGGAAAAGATCTTTAAGCGCTTTCAGTTCCTCGGCGCTGAGGGAGATGTCCAAGGCTGCGACGTTCTCCTCGAGGTATTTACGCTGCTTGGTGCCGGGGATCGGGATCACGTCATTGCCCTGGGCCAGAACCCACGCCAGCGCCAGCTGACCTGCCGTAACGCCTTTGTCTGTCGCAAGCTTCTGTACTTTGTCCACCAGCAGCAGATTTTTGGTGAAGTTCTCACCTTGAAAGCGCGGACTGTTGCGGCGGTAGTCGTCGGCGGCGAAATCATCGGGGCTTTTCAACGTTCCGGTCAGAAAGCCTCGGCCAAGCGGGCTGTACGGGACAAAGCCAATCCCCAGTCGGCGACAGGTTTCGAGCACGCCGTTTTCCTCGGGGTCGCGGCTCCACAGCGAATATTCGGTCTGCAACGCGGTGATTGGATGCACCTTCTGCGCGCGCTCCAGTGTGGCGGAGGACGCTTCGCTCAATCCCAGATAGCGAACTTTGCCTTCCTTGACCAGTTCAGCCATGGCGCCTACCGATTCCTCGACCGAGATTTGCGGGTCGATGCGGTGTTGGTAATACAGGTCGAGCGTGTCGATTTTCAGGCGCTGCAACGTGCCTTCGATGGCCGTACGAATGTATTCCGGGCTGCCATTGACGCCTCGCGCCGCGGCATCGTTGGCGTCACGTACAAAGCCGAATTTACTGGCGAGAAACACCTGGTCGCGCTTGCCCTGCAAGGCTTTGCCAATCAGCTCTTCATTGGTGTGCGGGCCATACATGTCTGCGGTATCGAGCAGCGTCACGCCCAGCTCCAGTGCGCGATGGAGGGTGGCAATGGCCTCGCGGGTATCGGTGCCGGTGGTGTAGAAATCGGTCATGCCCATGCAGCCCAGACCTATGGCTGAGACTTGAGGACCGTTCTTGCCGAGTTGACGGGTTTGCATGAAAGAATCCTTGCTGGATAAAAAGACCGCCCATTGTTACCCCTCGACAGAACAGGAATAAACCGGCTAAAAGTGCTTTCACTGTTCGGATTTTCTAAACAGTCATCCAGAAAAGGTCAGGAATTGCCTTGGACAAATTCAACGCCATGCGCGCGTTCACGCGCATTGTCGAGCTGGGAGGGTTCGCCAAGGCCGCCGACGATCTGCACATGCCACGCGCCTCGGTGACCATTCTGATCAAGCAGCTTGAGGCGCATTTGGGCGTGCAGCTCCTGCAACGCACCACCCGGCACGTCAGCCCGACACTGGACGGTCAGGCTTATTACCAGCGCTGCGTCTCCCTGCTCAGCGACCTCGAAGAAACCGAAACCGCTTTTTCTGCCATCGGCAGCGCCCCAAAAGGCGTGCTGAGAATTGATCTGCCCGCAGGCTTCGGCCGTCTGATCGTCATGCCCGCGCTGCCTGAGTTCACGAATCGCTATCCGCAGATAGAGCTGGAAGTGGGCATGACGGACCGGCCGGTGGACCTGATCCGTGAAGGCGTCGATTGCGTGGTGCGCGGCGGTCAGTCGCTGGACCATTCATTGGTTGCGCGTCCTTTGGCCCAGATGCGGCAGGTCGTGTGTGCCAGCCGGGAATACCTGGAGCGCCACGGCATGCCCCTGACCCTTGACGACCTGGCTCAGCACAAGGTGATTGAATATTTCTCCAGCGGCTCCAACAAGCGCTACGGGCTGGAGTTTGTGATCGACGGCAGGGACCGAGAAGTCAGCATGGCCAAAGCCTTGTCGATCAACAGCGCCGATGGTTATCTGGCTGCCTGCGAAGCGGGCTACGGCCTGGTGCAGACGCCTTACTACCATGCTGCGGAACCGTTGCGCTGCGGTGCTCTAATCGAGGTGCTGGGACTTTTTCCCCAGCCGCGGCTGCCGTTGACTGCGTTGTATCAGGCGCATCGGCAAATGTCGCGAAGGGTGAGGGTGTTCATCGACTGGCTGGTCGAACTGTGCCAGCGTCCCGGACTGCTGGACAAGCTCGATACGTGTGAACAAACTGGCCACCACCCGTAGGTCGCTCAGCACTTTCGTGGTTAACTTCGTGGTTTTCTGAAACCCAGCATTGCAACTCAACACAAGGACCCAGCTCATGCCTCAAGTGACTCGTCGCGGCACCCCGGTTCAGATCAAAGGTGAATTGCCCCAGGTTGGCAGCACCGCCCCAGCATTCACACTGGTGGGTGGCGATCTGGCGGACGTAACCCTTGAAACCTTCGCTGGCAAGCGCAAGGTGCTGAATATTTTTCCAAGCGTCGATACCCCGACCTGCGCCACTTCCGTGCGTAAGTTCAACGCGCAGGCCAACGATGTGAGCAATGCCGTGGTGCTGTGTATTTCGGCTGATCTGCCGTTCGCACAGGCTCGATTCTGCGGCGCCGAAGGCCTGGACAACGTGAAGAATCTGTCCACCATGCGTGGCGCGGACTTCATGGAAACCTACGGCGTTGCCATTGTTGATGGCCCGATGGCTGGCCTGACCGCGCGTGCGGTCGTGGTACTGGATGAAAACAACCACGTGCTGCACAGCGAACTGGTACCGGAAATCGGCCAGGAGCCAGACTACGACGCAGCGTTGTCAGTCCTCAAGTAACGTGGTTGTCGCCCGATAGGTACCTATAGGGTACACACGGGCAATATTCGGCGGCCTGACCTGTTCAGGCCGTTTTTATTTATGCTTCAGCACCTTAACCAAAGTAAGCACTAGGTAAATTGCCGGTAAAGGCGCTTTGCGCTGGCCTTATCTGTGCTTATTGTTCAGCTTCCCGAAGACGCTCACGCGCACACTGGTTGATATATACATGCAATCGTCTGGCCCTCGTAATTCCCGTCGCTGGCTGATTAGCCTGTTGGTTTTGTTGATCATTGCGGGCCTTTGCTGGTGGTTCTGGCCAGGTTCAGGCGTGCACAAAGGCGCCACGGCCACCTCCGGCGAGACCACCCAAAAAGGTGCAAGCCGCTCGGGCGGCGCTGGCAAAGCCGTTTCCAACCGTCCGGGTTTCGGTGGCTCGACGGGTCCGATTCCTGTGCGCGTCGCTGCTGCGACAACGGGTGATTTCCCGATCCTCTACAAGGCGCTGGGCACGGTCACGGCGATGAACACCATCAACGTGCGCAGTCGAGTGGCGGGGGAGTTGGTCAAGCTCAATTTCCAGGAAGGACAACTGGTCAAGGCTGGCGACCTGCTGGCGGAAATCGACCCGCGCAGCTATCAGATTGCGTTGCAGCAGGCCGAAGGTACGCTGATGCAAAACCAGGCGCTGCTCAAGAACGCCCAGATCGACGTGCAGCGTTACCGGGGCTTGTTCAAAGAAGACAGCATCGCCAAACAGACGCTCGACACCGCTGAGTCCCTGGTCGGCCAGTACCAAGGCACGATCAAGACCAATCAGGCCGCCGTCGGCGACGCCAAGCTGAACCTCGACTTCGCCAAGATCCGCGCACCGATCTCCGGCCGTATCGGCCTGCGTCAGCTGGACGTCGGCAACCTGGTGGCCGCCAACGACACCACCGCGCTCGCGGTTATCACGCAAACCAAACCCATCACTGTCAATTTCACCTTGCCCGAGAAAGACCTGTCGGCGGTCATCGCCCGCTACCGCAGCGGCGACAAACTGCCGGTCGAGGCCTGGGACCGCGGCGACGTGAAGCTGCAATCAACTGGCGTACTCGCAAGCCTCGACAACCAGATCGACATCACCACCGGCACGCTCAAGTTCAAGGCCCGTTTCGACAACCAGGATGAAGTGCTGTTTCCCAACCAGTTCGTCAACGTGCGCCTGCGTGCCGACACGCTCAAACAGGTCGTGCTGGTGCCGACAGCGGCCGTGCAGTTTGGCGTGAACGGTACGTTCGTGTACGTGATGGAGGGTGACAAGAAGGTCAAGATTCGCTCGCTGAAAACCGGTGCCAGCGACGAGGTTTCGACCGTCATCACCGAAGGCCTGGCCGCGGGGGATCGCGTGGTGCTTGAGGGCACTGACCGACTCAAGGACGGCAGCGAAGTCGAAGTGGTCAACGACAGCAAGGACGTACCCACCACCCCGGGCCAGCATTTGCAGGGCCAGCCGTCAAAGACGTCGGGTGAGTCCGCAGACACCGGCGCCGTGAAAAAAGGCAACGTATGAACCTGTCTCGCCTGTTCATCCTGAGGCCGGTCGCAACCACGCTGAGCATGCTGGCGATTGTGCTGTCCGGCCTGATCGCCTACACGTTGCTGCCGGTGTCAGCGTTGCCGCAGGTGGATTACCCGACGATACGGGTGATGACGCTGTATCCCGGCGCCAGTCCGCAAGTGATGACCAGTGCGGTGACGGCGCCCCTGGAACGCCAGTTCGGGCAGATGCCGGGACTCACGCAGATGGCCTCGACCAGTTCTGGCGGCGCCTCGGTGATCACCCTGCGTTTCAGCCTGGACCTCAACATGGATGTGGCCGAGCAGGAAGTGCAGGCGGCAATCAACGGCGCGACCAATCTGCTGCCGACCGACTTGCCGGCGCCTCCCACCTACAACAAGGTCAACCCGGGCGACACCCCGGTGTTGACCCTGGCGATCACTTCCAAAACCATGCTCCTGCCCAAGCTCAACGATCTGGTCGATACGCGCATGGCGCAGAAGATCGCCCAGATCAGCGGCGTCGGCATGGTCAGTATTGCCGGCGGTCAGCGCCAGGCCGTGCGGATCAAGGTCAACCCCGAGGCGCTCGCGGCCAATGGCCTGAACCTGGCCGATGTGCGTACGCTGGTCAGCGCGTCCAACGTCAATACGCCCAAAGGCAACTTCGATGGCCCGACGCGGGTGTCGATGCTCGACGCCAACGATCAGCTCAAGTCCCCCGAGGAATACGCCAACCTGATCCTCGCGTATGCCAACGGCGGACCGCTGCGGTTAAAGGACGTGGCGCAGATCGTCGACGGTGCGGAAAACGACCGCCTCGCCGCGTGGGCCAATGAAAATCAGGCCGTGCTGCTCAATATTCAGCGTCAGCCCGGCGCGAACGTGATCGACGTGGTCGACCGGATCAAGACGCTGCTGCCAAGCATCACCGACAACCTGCCCGCAGGGCTGGACGTAACAGTGCTCACGGACCGCACGCAGACCATTCGCGCCTCGGTCACTGACGTCCAGCACGAGTTGCTGATTGCCATTGTGCTGGTGGTGTTGGTCACCTTTCTGTTCCTGCGCCGGTTCAGCGCCACGATCATCCCTTCGGTTGCGGTGCCTCTGTCGCTGATCGGTACGTTTGGCGTGATGTACCTGGCCGGCTTCTCGATCAACAACCTGACCCTGATGGCGATGACCATTGCCACCGGCTTTGTGGTGGACGATGCCATCGTCATGCTGGAGAACATTTCCCGGCACCTGGAGGAGGGTGAAACACCTTTGCAGGCCGCGCTCAAGGGCGCCAGGCAGATTGGATTCACCCTGATCTCCCTGACCGTTTCGCTGATTGCCGTGTTGATCCCGTTGCTGTTCATGGCCGACGTGGTGGGACGGCTGTTTCGCGAATTCGCCATCACATTGGCGGTGGCGATCCTGATTTCGCTGGTGGTGTCGCTCACCCTGACACCGATGATGTGCGCGCGATTGCTCAAGCGTGAGCCCAAGGAAGAAGAGCAGAGCCGGTTTTACCGCGCGAGTGGCGCGTGGATCGACTGGCTCATCAGCGGTTACGGGCGTGGGCTGCGTTGGGTGCTCAAGCATCAGCCCCTGACCTTGCTGGTGGCGATTGCGACCCTGGGTATCACCGTTTTGCTGTATCTGGTTGTGCCCAAGGGGTTTTTCCCGGTGCAGGACACAGGTGTCATTCAGGGCATTTCCGAAGCGCCGCAGTCGGTGTCGTTCGCGGCCATGAGCGAGCGTCAACAGTCACTGGCGAAGATCATTCTGCAAGACCCCGCCGTGGCCAGCCTGTCGTCCTACATTGGCGTGGACGGCGACAACGCCACGCTCAACAGCGGGCGCTTGCTGATCAATCTCAAGGCGCATGCACAGCGTGACTTGACCGCGGCGCAGGTGATTCAGCGCCTGCAACCGAAGTTGGCGGATCTGCCGGGCATTCGTCTTTACATGCAGCCGGTACAGGACCTGACCATCGAAGACCGGGTCAGCCGCACGCAATACCAGTTCAGCATGTCATCGCCCGATCCCGACCTGCTCGCGCTGTGGAGCGGCAAGCTGGTGGACGCTTTGGCTCAGCGGCCCGAGTTGACGGATGTCGCCAGTGACCTGCAGGACAAAGGTCTTCAGGTGTACCTCAACATCGACCGCGACGCTGCGAGCCGCCTGGGTGTGACGGTGGCCAACATCACCGACGCACTGTACGACGCGTTCGGTCAGCGGCAGATTTCGACCATCTACACCCAGGCCAGTCAGTACCGTGTGGTGCTGCAGGCCGCGTCCAGTGCCGATATCGGGCCTCAGGCGCTGGAGCAGATTCACGTCAAGACCACCGATGGCGGGCAGGTCAAACTGTCGAGTCTGGGCAAGGTCGAGCAACGTCAGGCGCAACTGGCGATCGCTCACATTGGCCAGTTCCCGGCGGTGATGATGTCGTTCAACCTCGCCGAGGGCGTTGCACTCGGGCACGCGGTGGACATTATCGAGCAGGTGCAGAAAGACATCGGCATGCCGATTGGCGTGCAGACGCAATTTCAGGGTGCGGCCGAGGCGTTTCAGGCGTCGCTGTCGAGCACGCTGTTGCTGATACTGGCGGCCGTGGTCACGATGTACATCGTGCTGGGGGTGCTGTACGAGAGTTACATCCACCCGATCACAATCTTGTCGACCCTGCCATCGGCGGCCATTGGCGCGTTGCTGGCGCTGCTCATCAGCGGTAATGACCTGGGGATGATCGCGATCATCGGCATCATCCTGTTGATCGGTATCGTCAAAAAGAACGCGATCATGATGATCGACTTTGCGCTGGACGCTGAGCGCAACCGTGGCGTTGACCCGGAAACCGCCATCTATGAGGCTGCGCTGTTGCGCTTCAGACCGATTCTGATGACCACCATGGCGGCGCTGTTTGGCGCTATCCCGCTGATGCTGGCCACCGGTTCCGGCGCCGAGTTGCGTCAGCCCCTGGGGCTGGTGATGGTCGGCGGTCTGCTGGTCAGTCAGGTGCTGACGCTGTTCACCACGCCGGTCATTTATTTGTACTTTGATCGGCTGGGTCGCAGGTTTAGCCGCAAAGCCGATACCGAGGTGGCAGGGTGACGGGCGCTTGTGAGCTGCAAGCGTCAAGCTTCAAGCCGCAAGCTAGAAGCAGGACTGCGCACGCCGTGGCTTTTGCTTCTGCTTTTACTTGCAGCTTGAAGCTTGCCGCTTGGAGCTGCTGCTCATGAATCTCTCAGGTCCGTTCATCCGCCGCCCCGTGGCAACCATGCTCCTGAGTCTGGCGATCATGCTGCTGGGTGGTATGAGCTTTGGCCTGTTGCCTGTAGCGCCGCTGCCCAACATGGATTTCCCGGTGATCGTGGTTTCGGCCTCGTTACCCGGTGCCAGCCCCGAGATCATGGCGTCCAGCGTGGCAACCCCGCTGGAGCGCTCGCTGGGCTCAATTGCCGGCGTCAACACCATGAGCAGTCGCTCAAGCCAGGGCAGCACGCGGGTCATTTTGCAGTTCGACATGGACCGCGACATCAATGGCGCCGCGCGGGAAGTGCAAGCGGCGATCAACGCGGCGCGCAGTCTGTTGCCCAGCGGTATGCGCAGCATGCCGACCTACAAGAAGGTCAACCCTTCGCAGGCGCCGATCATGGTCCTGTCTCTGACCTCTGACGTGTTGGAGAAGGGTCAGCTTTACGATCTGGCCTCGACCATTCTGTCGCAAAGCCTGTCTCAGGTGACTGGCGTGGGGGAGGTGCAGATTGGGGGCAGTTCGTTGCCGGCAGTGCGGGTCGAGCTGGAACCGAAAATGCTCGACCAGTACGGCGTGTCGCTGGATGAGGTGCGCACCACCATCTCCAATTCCAATGTTCGCCGACCCAAGGGTTCGGTCGAAAACGCACAACACAACTGGCAGGTTCAGGCCAATGATCAGCTGGAAAAAGCCAAGGATTATGAGCCGCTGATCATTCGCTACAAAGACGGTGCGGCGCTGCGTATCAAGGATGTGGCCAAAGTCAGGGATTCGGTCGAGGACCGTTACAACAGCGGTTTCTTCAATGAAAAGGCCGCCGTGCTGCTGGTGATCAACCGTCAGGCCGGGGCCAACATCATCGAGACGGTGGCCAGCATCAAGGCGCAATTGCCGGCGTTGCAAGCGGTGTTGCCGGCGAGCGTAACGCTGGACCTTGCGATGGACCGGTCCCCGGTGATCAAGGCCACGCTGCACGAAGCGGAAATGACCCTGCTGATCGCCGTAGTGCTGGTGATTCTGGTGGTGTTCGCGTTTTTGGGTAACTTCCGTGCCTCGCTGATCCCCACGCTGGCAGTGCCGGTGTCGCTGGTCGGCACCTTCGCGATCATGTACCTGTTCGGCTTTTCGCTGAACAACCTCTCGCTGATGGCGCTGATTCTGGCTACCGGGCTGGTGGTGGACGATGCCATCGTGGTGCTGGAAAACATTTCCCGGCACATCGATAAAGGGGTGCCGCCGATGGAGGCCGCGTACTTGGGCGCCAAAGAAGTCGGCTTTACCTTGCTGTCGATGAACGTGTCGCTGGTGGCTGTGTTCATCTCGATCCTGTTCATGGGCGGTCTGGTGGAGAGCCTGTTCCGCGAGTTCTCGATCACCCTGTCGGCCTCGATCATCGTGTCGCTGATCGTCTCGCTCACCCTGACGCCAATGCTCTGCGCGCGGTGGCTCAAGCCGCACGTGCCGGGACAGGAAAACCGCCTGCAACGCTGGAGCCAGCGGGTCAATGACCGCATGGTGGCAGGCTACGATCGCAGCCTGGGCTGGGTGTTCAAGCACCGCCGCCTGACCCTGCTGACACTGCTGATCACGGTGGGCGTGAACATAGCCTTGTACATCGTGGTGCCCAAGACCTTCCTGCCGCAGCAGGATACCGGTCAGCTCATGGGCTTCGTTCGCGGCGACGACGGTCTGTCGTTCTCGGTCATGCAGCCAAAAATGGATATCTACCGCACGGCCATCCTCAAGGACCCTGCGGTGGAGAGCGTTGCCGGGTTTATCGGCGGTAACGGCGGCACCGGCAACGCGTTCATCATCGTGCGTCTCAAACCCATCAAGGAGCGCGGGATCGGTGCTGAACAGGTGGTTGAGCGGCTGCGCAAGGAGATGCCCAAAGTGCCGGGCGGGCGTTTGTTCCTGCAACCGGATCAAGACCTGCAACTGGGCGGCGGTCGCGAGCAGACCACCTCGCAGTATCAATACATCCTGCAAAGCGGTGATCTGGACAGCCTGCGTCTGTGGTACCCGAAAGTCGTGGCGGCGCTCAAATCCCTGAAGGAGCTGACGTCCATCGACGCCAACGATGGCGGCGGCACCCAGCAAGTGACGCTCAAGGTTGATCGTGATGCCGCAAAGCGTCTGGGCATCGACATGAACATGGTCACCACGGTGCTTAACAACGCCTACAGCCAGCGCCAGGTTTCGACCATTTATGACCCGCTCAACCAGTATCAGGTGGTGATGGAGGTCAATCCCAAATACGCCCAGGACCCCGCCACGCTGGAGCAGGTGCAAGTGATCACTGCCGATGGCGCGCGGGTGCCGCTGTCGGCATTCGCCCATTACGAGCGCAGCCTGGAAGATGACCGGGTGGTTCACGATGGCCAGTTCGCGTCAGATAACGTCTCGTTCGACCTGGCCGAGGGCGTCTCGCTGGATCAGGCGACCACCGCCATCGAGCGTGCAGTCGCGGCGGTGGGCTTGCCCGAGGACGTGATCGCCAAAATGGCCGGCACCGCCAACGCATTCGCCGCCACCCAGAAAAGCCAGCCGTGGATGATTCTCGGGGCGCTGGTGGCGGTGTACCTGGTGCTGGGGATTCTCTACGAAAGCTACGTTCACCCTCTGACGATTCTCTCGACACTGCCTTCGGCGGGTGTCGGTGCACTGCTCAGCATTTACCTCACGGGTGGGCAGTTCAGCCTGATTTCCCTGCTGGGCCTGTTCCTGCTGATCGGTGTGGTGAAGAAGAACGCCATCCTGATGATCGACCTTGCGCTGCAGCTTGAGCGTGACAGCGGCATGACCCCGCTGGACTCCATTCGTCATGCCTGCCTGCAGCGCCTGCGGCCGATCTTGATGACCACGCTGGCCGCCATTCTTGGCGCTGTGCCGCTTCTTCTGAGCAGTGCCGAAGGTGCGGAAATGCGCCGGCCCCTTGGCCTGACGATCATCGGCGGGCTGATCCTCAGCCAGATACTCACGCTGTACACCACCCCGGTGGTTTACCTTTATCTCGACCGTCTGCGTCATCGCGTCAACAAGTGGCGCGGTGTGCGGACGGATGCTGCCCTGGACACTCCGCTATGACCGATCGCCTGCACCTTTCTCTGCAACTGCGGACACGCGCCTTTAAACGGCGTTTCGGCATCGGCCTGTGCGCGTTGCTTTTGGGCGGCTGCGCGGTGGGCCCCGATTACCGCACCCCGGACATGCCTGCACCGGCGCAATTCAAGCAGGCCGAGGGCTGGACCCAGGCAACGCCGAGCGACGCCATGGCCCGCGGCGCGTGGTGGGAGGTCTACAACGACCCGCAGCTCAATGGCCTGGTGGAGCAACTCAACCGCTCCAACCAGACGGTTGCCCAATACGAAGCGCAATATCGCCAGGCTCAGGCCCTGGTGCGCAGCGCCCGCGGGGCCTTCTTCCCGACGCTGGATCTGACAGGCAGCAAAAACCGATCCAGCCAGGGCACCGGCAGCAGCAGTTCGAGCCTCAGCAGCTCCAGCAGCGGCATTCGCGACACTTATAACGCTCAGTTGGGCGTCAGTTGGGAGGCAGACATCTGGGGCAAGTTGCGCCGCGGCCTGGAAGCCGACAAGGCCAGTGCCCAGGCCAGCCTTGCCGATCTGGCATCGATGCAATTGAGCCTGCAATCGGAACTGGTTCAGAACTACCTGCAACTGCGGGTGCTCGATGAGCAAAAGCGCTTGCTCGAAGCGACCGTCGATGCGTACCAGCGCTCGCTCAACCTCACTCAAAACCAGTACCGCGCCGGCATTTCCGGCCGCGACGCCGTGGCCCAGGCGCAGACCCAGCTCAAAAGCACGCAGGCGGACCTCATCGACCTGGCCTGGCAACGCGCCCAGTTCGAAAACGCGATTGCGGTGTTGATGGGCCGTGCTCCGGCAGATTTTGATCTGGCGATCACCAAAGACATTCCAATCCTGCCGCAGATTCCCGTGCAGGTGCCGTCGCAATTGCTGGAACGACGTCCGGACATTGCCGCGGCTGAACGCTCGGTGATGGCGGCCAACGCCAATATCGGCGTGGCCAAGGCCGCTTATTACCCGGACCTTTCCCTGAGCCTGAGTGGCGGTTACAGCAGCAGCATCTTCAGCAACTGGATCAGCTTGCCTAACCGGTTCTGGTCGGTCGGGCCGCAATTGGCGATGACGCTGTTCGACGGTGGGCAGCGTGCCGCCGAAGTGGACCGCACCGAAGCGGTCTACGACCAGACCGTGGCTCAATACCGGCAGACCGTGCTCGACGGTTTCCGTGAAGTCGAGGACTACATGGTTCAGCTCAAGGTGTACGAGGACGAGGCAGGCATACGCGCCGAGGCCCTCGCCGCCGCCCGCGAGTCGCTGCGTCTGACCAGCAACCAGTACAAGGCCGGGCTGATCGGTTATCTGGATGTCGTGAACGTTCAAGCCACTGCGTTGAGCAATGAGCGAAGCGTGCTGAACGTGCTGCAAAGCCGGCTGATTGCCAGTGTCCAGCTGATTGCTGCGCTGGGCGGCGGCTGGAATGCTCAGACGGGCTTAAGCGAACCTGCGCCGCGAGTCTCGGAGCGATAGAGAACAAATAACTGGCTCATTGCTATTACTGTGTTAGAGGTAGGCGACTTTTCTGTTCCAATCGGTACAATCGCGTAGTGGCTATTTAGCCTCTTCTACCGTTCTATCGTGCAGTCTTGAGTCGCCGCCATGTTAATTGGGCAGTACACGTTCTCTCTGGTCCTGATTTCCACTCTGGTCGCGAGCCTTGCCTCTTACACAGCGCTTGATCTGACAGGTCGAATTACTTCGGCCAAAGGCCGCGCGGTCTGGGTGTGGATCGGCGGTGGCGCCATGTCGATGGGCATCGGCGTATGGTCGATGCACTTCATCGGTATGCTTGCCTTCAGCCTGCCGATTGATATGGGCTTCGATATCCCCATCACGCTGTTGTCGCTGGCCATCGCCATCCTGTCCTCGGGACTTGCGCTGTGGCTGGTAACACAACCGCTGTTTCCGTTCTGGCAACTGGCGCTCGCCGCGCTGGCGATGGGCATGGGTATCAGCGCGATGCACTACACCGGCATGGTCGCCATGCGCATGCAGCCGGGCATCGACTACGACCCCGCGTTGTTCGTCGCCTCACTGCTGATCGCGGTGACGGCGTCCGCTGTGGCCCTGTGGATCGCTTTCAGGCTGCGTCAACAAACGCCTCACGTGGTGCTGGCGCGCAGCGGCGCGGCAGTGGTGATGGGCTTCGCCATCGTCGGCATGCATTACACCGGCATGGCGGCCGCCAATTTTGACGAAGGCAGCTTTTGTGGTGCGCTCGATGGCGGGCTGCGCACCGATGGGCTCGGCAAACTGGTGCTGGTCACCATCCTTGCAGTCCTCACCATCACCTTGCTGACCTCAATCCTCGACGCCCGCATGGAGGCGCGCACCGCCGAGCTGTCCAACTCGCTGCACGAAGCCAATCGTGAGCTGATCCAGTTGGCGTTGCATGACACGCTCACCGGTTTGCCCAACCGCGTCCTGCTGGCTGCTCGCATCGAACAGGCGATGGCCAAGGTCGATACGGAGGGCGGCATGTTTGCCCTGATGTTCATGGACCTGGACGGCTTCAAACCCGTCAATGATGCGTTCGGTCATCACGTGGGTGACCAATTGCTTCGCGAAGTCGCGTTGCGCCTGCGCGAAAACTTTCACCGCCACGACACGCTGGCGCGCATTGGTGGCGACGAATTCGTGCTGTTGGTTGAAGTCGACAGCCCCGACGACGTCAGCGTGGTTGCTGCTCGGCAGGTCTCGTTGATCGCCAGTCAGTTCTGCGTTGGCGACCAGTCGTTACAGGTCTCGGTGAGCATCGGAATCACCTTGTATCCGGGCAACGGTGTCACGCAGCAAGAGTTGCTGATGAACGCCGATGCCGCGATGTACCACGCCAAAAGTGCCGGCAAAAACGGCTACAGCTTCTTTGATGTATCGATGAACACCAATGCGCGCAACCAGTTGCAGTTGCTGCAAGACCTGCGCGTTGCCGTGCGAGAGCAGCAGTTCTGCCTGCATTACCAGCCCAAATTCAATGCCGCCGATGGCCAGCCTTTAGGCGCTGAAGCGCTGGTGTGCTGGAATCACCCGCAGCAGGTTTGCTGATGCCCGATAAATTTATCGCACTGGCAGAACGCACCGGTCTGATCATTCCCCTGGGCGACTGGGTGCTGAATGAAGCCTGTCGGCAGATGCGGGTCTGGTACGACATGGGGTTTAGCCATTGGCGCATGGCGGTCAACCTGTCGGCGGTCCAGTTCTGTCACGCGGGGCTGGTTGCGACGGTGGCCGATGCCCTGCAAACACACGGTTTGCCGGCCAACAGCCTGACCCTTGAAATCACTGAAACCACGGCCATGAGCGACGTCGATGCGAGCATGGCGGTGCTGGAGCAGTTGTCGGCAATGGGCATCGACCTGTCCATCGATGACTTCGGCACCGGCTATTCGAGCCTGATGTACCTCAAACGTCTGCCGGCCAACGAGCTGAAGATTGATCGCGGCTTTGTACGCGATCTGGAGAACGACAGTGACGATGCCGCAATTGTGTCGGCCATCGTCGCGCTGGGCAGGGCGCTTAACCTGCGCATCGTCGCCGAGGGCGTGGAGACCAGCAGCCAGCAACGTTTCCTGACCCGCCTTGGCTGCGACGCGCTACAGGGTTATTTACTGGGACGCCCATTGCCAGCCGAGCGTTTCATGGCCGATATTAATGCCGCGCAACGACAGCCTCTTGAGCCCAGCGACTGACCGTTTTCGCTTGGCTCACAATAAAGCAGTGGCATTAATTCGGAAGAACTCTTCATGGACAAGAATTTACTGATCACCGGTGGATCGCGCGGAATTGGCGCGGCCACCGCGCTTCTCGCGGCGGCGCAGGGTTATCGTGTGTGCATCAACTACCTGACCAACCACGCAGCAGCGGAGCGGGTGTGCGGGCAGATTCGCGAAGCCGGTGGTCATGCCATCGCCGTGCAGGCCGATGTCAGTAACGAGGATGAGATCATTCATCTGTTCGCGCGGGTAGATGCCGAACTGGGGCGCCTGACGGCGCTGGTCAACAACGCCGGCACTGTGGCGCAAGCGTCGCGGGTTGAGTCGATGTCGGAGTTTCGTCTGCTCAAGATCATGATGAGCAACGTGGTGGGCCCGATGCTGTGCAGCAAACACGCCTTGCAGCGCATGTTGCCGCGCCATGGCGGGCGGGGTGGCAGCATCGTCAACGTGTCGTCCGTGGCCGCGCGGCTGGGGTCGCCGGGTGAGTACGTGGATTATGCCGCTTCCAAGGGCGCGCTGGACACCTTCACCATTGGCCTGGCGAAAGAAGTGGCCGGCGAGGGCGTGCGGGTCAACGCGGTGCGTCCCGGTTATATCTTCACCGAGTTTCACGCCCTGAGTGGCGACGCGCAGCGCGTAAGCAAACTCGAACCGACCAT
This sequence comes from Pseudomonas sp. BSw22131, assembly GCF_026810445.1. Lineage (NCBI taxonomy): Bacteria > Pseudomonadati > Pseudomonadota > Gammaproteobacteria > Pseudomonadales > Pseudomonadaceae > Pseudomonas > Pseudomonas huanghezhanensis. The sequence goes on from NZ_CP113949.1 coordinate 2,753,440, forward strand.
TCCCATGGGGCGCGGCGGCCTGGCCGATGAAGTGGCCGAGGCGATTGTATGGTTGCTCTCGGACAAGGCTTCGTACTCCACCGGCACGTTCATAGATTTGGGTGGCGGTCGCTGAATTCACATCGCCGCGCAATCTTCACCCTGCGCGACACCCATGCTGCGGTGGCGCCTGTCCCTGGCATTTTCAACCTGCAGCGCGTCCACTGCCCAGCAGGGACGGGGCTGACGGCGCAGCCTTGAGCCGCGTGGTTCAGGGGATCGTCGCCGGGATTGGATTTCTCGGGGCTGGCACGATCTTGAAGGGCAAGGAAATCAACACCAATCAAGTGAAGGGCCTGACCACCGCAGCAGGCTTGTGGATGACCGCAGCCATCGGCATCGCGGCCGGTATGGGCCGCGAGGCGACTGCGGTGCTGAGTACGATGCTGGCGCTGGGCATTTTCAGCCTGATGCCATGGATCGTTAACCGTTTCGATCCACCGGCCGATAGCGGCGTTGAGACCGATCAGCCCTAACGCTCATCGGCTGACAGGCTATTCCGGGAATCCGTCGTCAAGCACCGCTGGCGGCTCTTTCGACGGCGGGTCGCCCACCGGAGGCTCGATCACCGGGGGCATGGTGTCAGGCGGATCCTGTGGCTTTGGCACCGGCAGGTTGGGGTCGTCGATGTTCGGTTCGGGGGTTTCAGCCGGAATTGGAATGCTCATTGCTTCACCTTCAATACGTTGCGTTGCGTGGGTGACACGTTGCGTGAGGAAAGACACAGGCACTGCTACCTTCTTGTGACCACGCCCCTCGCGCAATGACTCAGCACAGATTCCCTGCCCGCGGTGTCGGTTGCAGCAGCGCGTGAAACGCCAGCATCGAAAGCGTATTTCAAAGCACAAGCTCTTTGAACTTTACCCCTCGGCCCACGTTCGGAACCTATGCGGCGACGTTGGACGTCTTTTGCTCCGACGAGCTCGCCTTCTTCTATATAACGGATATCGAATTGAATGGACTCGCACAAGGAGCGTCCCTGGGGCGTGAGGAGTGATGCTCGATGAATGTGACTGCTGATCAGCCATACGGTCCGGATTCCCTGGCCACTGATGTTCCCCATCCAACCCGGCCGCTGCCGCTGACCCAAGCGTTGCAGCTGCCCAGAATCGTCATAGAAGACACGACGCCCGTCATTGATGGCGGCCAGTTCGCGGCCAAAGCCATCGTCGGGCAGTCAGTGTCGGTCACCAGCAAGGTCTACGCCGATGGCCACGACAAGATGGCCGTACGTGTCTGCTGGCGAGCCGCTGACGAAGAGCAATGGCACACCGCGCGGCTGCGTGAGTTGGTCAATGACAGCTGGGTCGGTGAGTTCACCCCTACCAGCGTTGCCCGCTATGTATTCCGCCTTGAAGCCTGGATAGACCAGTTCGCCAGCTACCGCTACGAGCTGGAGAAAAAGTACGCCGCCAGCGTGCCGATCGGTCTTGAGCTGGAAGAGGGACGCCTGCAACTGGTGCACGCTATTGAGCGCAGCACGGGCGAGGTGCGTTCGCAGATTGAAGCTTTGCTCAAGCAGTTCACGCAAAGCCCTGACCAAGATGTGCAGGTCACGTTGCTGTTGAGCCCCGAGACTCAGGCGACGATGGCCCAGGCCGATAATCACGCTTACCTGAGCCGCAGCCTCGAATTCCCGCTGGATGTCGAGCGCGAACTGGCGCAATTCGCCAGCTGGTACGAGCTGTTCCCGCGCTCGATTACCGACGACAAAGCGCGCCACGGCACGTTCAAAGACGTCCATAGTCGCCTGCCGATGGTTCGCGACATGGGTTTTGACGTGCTCTACTTCCCGCCGATCCACCCGATTGGCCGCGCTCACCGTAAAGGGCCGAACAACTCCCTTCAGGCAGGCCCCGATGATCCGGGCAGCCCATATGCCATCGGCAGTGCCGACGGTGGGCACGAAGCGATTCACCCGCAATTGGGTACTCGCGAGGACTTCCGTGAGCTGGTGGCTGCGGCCGCTGAGCATGGTCTGGAAATCGCCCTCGATTTCGCCATCCAGTGCTCCCAGGACCACCCTTGGCTCCAGCAACACCCAGGCTGGTTCTCGTGGCGCCCGGACGGCACGATCCGTTACGCGGAAAACCCGCCGAAGAAGTATCAGGACATCGTCAACGTCGACTTCTACGCGCCGGACGCCGTCCCGGGCCTCTGGCTGGAACTGCGCGACGTGGTGTTGGGCTGGGTCGAGGAAGGGGTGAAAATCTTTCGCGTCGACAACCCGCACACTAAGCCGCTGCCATTCTGGCAATGGATGATTGCCGACATTCGCAGTCAGCACCCGGACGTGATGTTTCTGGCTGAAGCGTTCACCAAGCCGGCGATGATGGCGCGCCTTGGCAAGGTGGGTTACTCGCAGAGCTACACCTATTTCACCTGGCGCAACACCAAAGCCGAGTTAACCGAGTACCTGACCCAGCTCAATGAAGCACCGTGGCGCGACTGCTACCGGCCGAACTTCTTCGTCAACACGCCGGACATCAACCCACCGTTCCTGCATTCATCGGGGCGCCCGGGTTTCTTGATCCGCGCCGCACTGGCGACCATGGGCTCTGGCCTGTGGGGCATGTATTCGGGGTTTGAGTTGTGCGAGTCGGCACCGGTGCCGGGCAAGGAAGAGTATCTGGACTCGGAGAAATACGAGATCCGGCCGCGTGACTACACTGCGCCCGGCAACATCATCGCCGAGATTGCTCAGCTCAACCGCATTCGTCGACAGAACCCGGCTTTGCAGACGCACTTGGGTCTGAAGATCTACAACGCGTGGAACGACAACATTCTGTACTTCGGCAAGCGCAGCGCTGACGGCAGCAACTTCATTCTCGTTGCCATCAGCCTCGATCCTGTCAACCCACAAGAGGCGAATTTCGAATTGCCGTTGTGGGAATTGGGCTTGCCCGATGACGCAGTGACTACCGGCGAAGACTTGATGACCGGTCACACTTGGAACTGGCATGGCAAAAGTCAGTTCATGCGTCTCGACCCGTCGTATCAGCCTTTCGGCATCTGGCGTTTTGAAGCCGCTAACCAATAATCAGAACGGATGTGACCCATGGCGAAAAAGCCTCGGAATGCTGCCTTTATCGACGATCCTCTTTGGTACAAGGACGCCGTGATCTATCAGGTACACGTCAAGTCCTACTTTGATTCGAACAACGACGGGATTGGTGACTTCCCGGGACTGATCGCCAAGCTCGACTACATTGCCGAGCTTGGGGTCAACACCATCTGGTTGCTGCCGTTTTATCCCTCGCCACGGCGCGACGACGGGTATGACATCGCCGACTATCGCGGTGTCCATACCGACTACGGCACCATGGCCGATGCCAAGAAGTTCATCGCCGAAGCGCACAAGCGCGGGCTGCGCGTGATCACCGAACTGGTCATCAACCACACCTCTGACCAGCACCCGTGGTTTCAGAAAGCCCGCACCGCCAAGAAGGGCTCCAAGGCCCGGGATTTCTACGTCTGGTCCGACAGTGACCAGAAGTACGACGGCACGCGGATCATCTTTCTGGACACCGAAAAGTCCAACTGGACCTGGGACCCGGTGGCCGGACAGTACTTCTGGCACCGCTTCTATTCCCACCAGCCGGACCTGAACTTCGATAACCCGCAAGTGATGAACGCGGTGCTTGAAGTGATGCGTTACTGGCTGGACATGGGCATCGACGGCCTTCGCCTGGATGCCATTCCGTACCTGATCGAGCGTGACGGCACCAATAACGAAAACCTGCCGGAGACCCACAACGTCCTCAAGCAGATTCGTGCCGAGATCGACGCCAATTACCCCGACCGCATGCTGCTGGCTGAAGCCAACCAATGGCCGGAAGACACTCAGTTGTATTTCGGGGACAAGAAGGGCAAAGACGGCGACGAGTGCCACATGGCGTTCCACTTCCCGCTCATGCCGCGCATGTACATGGCGGTGGCGCAGGAGGACCGTTTCCCGATCACCGACATTTTGCGTCAGACGCCGGAAATTCCGGAAAACTGCCAGTGGGCGATTTTCCTGCGTAACCACGATGAGCTGACGCTGGAAATGGTCACCGACCGTGAACGTGACTACCTCTGGAACTACTACGCTTCTGACAAGCGAGCGCGGATCAACCTCGGCATTCGTCGTCGCCTCGCGCCGTTGCTGCAGCGTGATCGCCGTCGGGTCGAGTTGCTCAACAGCATGCTGTTGTCGATGCCTGGCACGCCGACGCTGTACTACGGCGATGAAATCGGCATGGGCGACAACATCTATCTGGGCGACCGCGACGGCGTGCGTACCCCGATGCAGTGGTCCATTGACCGCAACGGTGGGTTCTCCCGCGCCGATCCGGCAAGCCTGGTGCTGCCACCGATCATGGACCCGATGTACGGATACCAGTCGGTCAACGTCGAAACGCAGAATAACGACCCGCATTCGTTGCTGAACTGGACGCGGCGCATGCTGGCCGTGCGCAAGCAGCAGAAAGCCTTCGGGCGCGGCACCCTTAACATGCTATCGCCGAGCAACCGCCGGATCCTGGCCTACACCCGCGAATACACGGGGCCGGATGGCAAGACCGAGATCATTCTGTGCGTGGCCAACGTGTCCAGCGCCTCACAGGCAGCGGAACTCGAATTGTCGAACTACGCCGGCACTGTGCCGGTCGAGATGCTTGGCGGCAGCGCTTTCCCACCTATAGGCCAGTTGAACTATCTGCTGACGTTACCGCCTTACGGCTTCTACTGGTTTGTACTTGCAACGGAGAATCAGATGCCCAGCTGGCATGTGGAACCGGCGCAGAGCTTGCCGGATTTCCCGACGTTGGTCCTCAAAAGTCGTCTGGAAGAATTGCTCGAACAACCCCTGCGCGGGACGATGGAAAAGGCTTCATTGTCGGCTTACCTGCCAAAACGCCGCTGGTTTGCCGGCAAGGGCACGGCCATCGACAACGTCAACATCGCCTATGCCGTGCGCTTTGGCGATGCGCAAAGGCCTGTCCTGTTAAGCGAAATCGAGGTCACTTCGGGTGGCGAAACGGTCCGGTATCAGTTGCCGTTCGGCTTGCTGGCCGAGGACGACATCAGCAGCCCGCTGCCGCAGCAACTGGCGCTGGCACGCGTGCGCCGCGGCCGTCAGGTTGGGCTGATCACAGACGCCTTTACGCTGGAACCGTTCATTCGCTCGGTGATTCAGGGCATGCAGGATGAAACCGTGTTGCCTTGCAACGACGGCGAACTGCGCTTTGAACAGACGTCGCAATTGGCGCCGTTGGGTCTCAACAGTGAGTCAGAAGTGCGTTACCTGTCCGCCGAGCAGTCCAACAGCTCGGTGGTGGTGGGCAAGGCGCTGGTGCTGAAGATGATCCGCCGGGTGGCGGCGGGCACGCACCCGGAACTTGAAATGGGCGCGTTCCTGACCGAGGCCGGCTACAAGCACATTTCGCCGTTGTTGGGCGCCGTGGTGCGCATCGATACAGAAGGGCAAAGCAATTTGCTGATGATCGCTCAGGGGTATTTGAGCAATCAGGGCGATGCGTGGGAATGGACCCAGAACAACCTTGAGCGCGCCGTGCGTGACGAGATGACCCGGGGTCGCTCCGAGCAGGAGCAGCACGTCAACGCACTGCTTGAGCTGGAAGACTTCGCCGGCTTGCTGGGACAGCGACTGGGCGAAATGCACATGGTCCTGAGTGCGTCCACCGACAACCCGGACTTCAAGGCCGAAACCACCACCGTCAAGGACAGCCAGGCGTCGGCCAAGAGCGTCACTGCTCAGGTCGAGCGTGCGCTGAAGCTGCTTGAGCAGCACCGCGATACGCTTGAGGCGGACGATCAGCAACTGGTCAGCGAGCTGTTGGGCAAGCGCAAACAGCTGTTGGCCCACGTGCAAACCCTGGCGAAACGTTCCGTCGGTGGCCTGCGTATTCGGGTCCACGGCGACTTGCACCTTGGGCAAATGCTGGTGGTGAAGGGCGATGCGTACCTCATCGACTTCGAAGGCGAGCCCGCCCGTGCGCTGGAAGAGCGACGCGGCAAATACAGCCCGTTCAAAGATGTCAGCGGCGTGCTGCGTTCTTTCGACTACGCTGCCGCTATGGCGGTCCGCAATGCTCAGAGTGCGGACAACTCGCCGCAGGCGTCCATGGCGCGCAGTCATGTGGCGCAGACCTATTTGACTCAGGCGCGGGACGCATTTATCGGCGGCTATCGCAAGGCCACCGTGAACATGGCCCACGTCTGGAAAGACGCCAAGGGCGAAGACGCCGCGCTGGCGTTGTTCACCCTGGAAAAAGCTGCTTATGAAGTGGCCTACGAAGCTGAAAACCGCCCGACCTGGTTGTCCGTGCCGTTGCAAGGCTTGCGTGGGTTGCTGACATTGTCTGATGGAGAGTGAAAATGAGTGCGTCTGACCAATTCGGCGAAGGCAACCACACGTTGTTGCCTGGTGCCGGCGATATGGACGCGTTGATTCGCGCCGAACACCGTGACCCGTTTTCCATGCTTGGCCCGCACAGTGATGGCGCTGACGGCCAGGTCATCCGCGCCTATCTGCCCGGCGCGTTGTCCGTTCGTGTGTTGTCCAGAGACGACCACCAGGACCTGGGCGAGTTGACCATGAGTGACAAGCCGGGCTTTTTTGCCGGCCATTTCAAGACGCGTCAGCCCTACCTGCTGAAAATCAACTGGGCCACCGGCGAGCAAATCACCGAAGACCCTTACAGCTTTGGTTTGCTGCTGGGCGAGATGGACTTGTACTTGTTCGCCGAAGGCAACCACCGCGACCTGAGCTCCGCCATGGGCGCTCAGGTGGTTAATGTCGACGGTGTTGCGGGTGTGCGTTTCTCGGTGTGGGCACCTAACGCGCGCAGGGTGTCGGTGGTGGGTAACTTCAACGCCTGGGACGGCCGTCGCCACCCCATGCGTCAACGCGACCCTTCTGGCGTGTGGGAAATCTTCATCCCGCGTCTGACGCCCGGCGAAGTGTACAAATACGAAATCCTCGGCCAGCACGGTATCTTGCCGTTGAAGGCCGATCCGCTGGCACTGGCCACGACCCTGCCACCCGACACGGCATCACGCGTTGCCACGCCGTTGCAGTTTGACTGGCAAGACAACGACTGGATGCAGTCACGCGGCGACAAGCACGGACTCGATGCACCGCTGTCGATCTACGAACTGCATGCCGGGTCCTGGCAATGGCACCACGGCGGTGACGACGAGCCGGACCGTCCGTACAACTGGCATGAGCTGGCCGACAAGCTGATCCCGTACATCAAGGATCTGGGTTTCACCCACATCGAGCTGATGCCCATCATGGAGCATCCGTTTGGTGGCTCGTGGGGCTATCAGTTGCTCTCACAATTCGCGCCGTCGGCCCGTTACGGCACGCCGGACGATTTTGCAGCGTTCGTCAATGCCTGCCACCAGAACAGCATCGGGGTGATTCTCGATTGGGTGCCTGCGCATTTCCCGACCGACACTCACGGTCTGGCGCAATTCGACGGCACTGCGTTGTACGAGTACGCCAACCCGCAAGAAGGCTTCCACCAGGATTGGGACACGCTGATCTATAACCTCGGTCGCACCGAGGTGCACGGGTTCATGCTGGCGTCCGGGCTGCACTGGCTCAAGCATTTCCACATTGATGGCCTGCGGGTCGATGCAGTGGCGTCGATGCTGTACCGCGACTATTCGCGCAAGGCTGGCGAGTGGGTGCCGAACCGTTACGGCGGCCGGGAAAACCTCGAAGCCATCGATTTTCTGCGCCACCTGAACGAAGTCGTCGCGCTGGAAGCACCGGGTGCGCTGGTCATCGCCGAGGAATCCACGGCCTGGCCGGGTGTGACCAATCCCGTGCAAGAGGGCGGTCTGGGCTTCAACTACAAGTGGAACATGGGATGGATGCACGACACGCTGCATTACATCGAGCAGGACCCGATCAACCGCAGCCATCACCATGGCGAGCTGAGTTTTGGTCTGATGTACGCGTGGTCCGAGCGTTTCATTCTGCCGATCTCCCACGATGAAGTGGTCCACGGCAAACACTCGCTGATCGACAAGATGCCCGGCGACCGCTGGCAGAAGTTTGCTAACCTGCGCGCGTATCTGGCGTTCATGTGGACCCACCCTGGCAAGAAGCTGTTGTTCATGGGTTGTGAGTTTGGGCAGTGGCGTGAGTGGAACCACGATACCGAGCTGGATTGGCACTTCCTGCAATACGCCGAGCACAAGGGCGTTCACACGCTGGTCAGCGACCTCAACCGGCTGTATCGCTCGGAAAAAGCTCTGCATGAGCAGGACTGCGATCCTAAAGGGTTCCAGTGGTTGATCGGCGATGACGCGGCCAACAGCGTGTATGCGTTCCTGCGTTGGAGCAAAGAAGGTGAGCCCGTGCTGGTGATCGCCAACATGACGCCGGTACCGCGAGAGGACTATCGCATCGGCGTGCCGTTTGGTGGCAAGTGGACCGAGTTGCTCAACAGCGACGCCGGCACCTATGCGGGCTCGAATGTGGGTAACGGCGGTGGTGTGAAAACCGATGAGATCGGCAGCCACGGCCAACCGCTGTCGCTGGTATTGAACCTGCCGCCACTGGCGGTGCTGATCCTCAAGCCGGCACAAGGTGACAGCGAGGACTGATTTCCTCGCGTTACTAAGTCACCTGCAACACCCAAGCGCCCCCGCAGCCATTTGCGGGGGCGTTTTGGTATTAACGCCTTATTCTCTGTCGATGTTGCTTCTGCCGGAGGGGTGGGAACTGCCTGTCACCCGACATCACGCCAGATGCAAATCCTGTAGGAGATCCCCCGTCGTCCAGACGCCGCGCCGTCGCGCAGCAAACATTGGCAGCACACGCTTCTGTTTTTGCTTCTGTCCGAATGGCGTGGAAGCTGGCCGGGCGGTGTTCCGTTTGCCTGCGATCTGCCGCGAAGCGGCAGTGAATCCTGACAGAGCGGCGTGTCAGAAACGACTAGGGCGTCTGGTTTCAGGACTGCTGCGCAGCCCATCGCTGGCAAGCCGAGCTCCCACGCCTGCGGCAGAAGCGAAATTTTGGGGCCTTGTAGATTAACGACATATCTTATGTTTGATGAGAGGGAGCTTGCTCGCGATGGCGTCACTGCGGCGTGTGATCCCCCCGAATCGAGAAGCTGGCCATGTGTTCAAGCCCTTTGATCAGCGCCGAGTGATCCCAGTCGCTGCCGCCCAGCGCCGCGCAGGTGCTGAACACTTGCTGGGCGTTGGCGGTGTTGGGCAGGTTTAGGTTCAGCTCTCTTGCGCCTTGGAGCGCGAGATTGAGGTCCTTTTGGTGCAGCGATATCCGGAAACCGGGGTTGAAGGTGCCCTTGATCATGCGCTCGCCATGTACTTCCAGAATCCTGGACGACGCAAATCCCCCCATCAACGCCTCCCGCACCCTGGCCGGGTCGGCGCCGTTTTTGGACGCGAACAACAGCGCCTCGGCCACCGCCTGAATATTCAGCGCAACAATTATCTGGTTAGCGACTTTCGCCGTCTGGCCGTCGCCGTTGCCGCCAACACGCGTGATGTTTTTGCCCATGGTCTGGAACAGCGGCAGCGCGCGCTCGAAGGTCTCTTGATCACCGCCGACCATGATGCTCAGCGTCGCGGCCTTGGCGCCCACCTCGCCGCCGGACACCGGGGCATCGAGGTAGCGAGCGCCGGTGGCGTTGATTTTCTCGGCGAAGGCCTTGGTGGCGGAGGGCGAGATCGAACTCATATCGATCACCACCTTGCCGGCCCCCGTTCCAAGCCCGACGCCGTTTTTGCCGAACAGCACGTCGTCTACCTGCGGGGTGTCGGGCAGCATGACGATGATGAACTCTGCCTCTTGGGCCACTTCTTGCGGGTTGCCCAACACCCTCGCGCCAGTGTCGACCAGCGAAGTGGGCGGCGCACTGAAGTGACGTGACAGAAACAATTGATGCCCTGCATTTTGCAGATTATGCGCCATGGGCAGCCCCATGATGCCGGTGCCGATAAAGCCGATGTTAGCCATGATGACCTCTTGTTTTTTTGGAAGATCGATATGTCTGTGGGGTCAGCTACACGTTTTAAGCCCAAGCTCCAAGTTTGAAGAGCCAGCTGCGCGTCTTGCAGCTTGTAGCTAACAGCTTGAGGCTGCCGAAGGCTCAAATCAGGTTATGGGTCTTCAGCCAGCCAAGCCCGGCCTGGGTAGTGGTCAGCGGTTTGTATTCGCAACCGATCCAGCCGCGATAGCCCAACCGGTCCAGATGCTCAAACAAAAACGGATAATTGATCTCGCCCGTCCCGGGCTCATGGCGGCCGGGGTTGTCTGCCAGTTGCACGTGGCGAATCGCCGGGAGATGCTCTTCCATCGTGCGCGCCAAGTCGCCCTCCATGATTTGCATGTGATAAATGTCGTATTGCAGCGACAGGTTACGGCTGCCGACCTTCTCGCGAATCGCCAGCGCCTGCCGGGTATGTGTCAGGTAAAACCCAGGGATATCGCGGGTGTTGATCATCTCCATCACCAGGTCGATACCCTCGGCTTGCAGCCTGTCGGCGGCGTAACGCAGGTTGCCGACCAACGTTGTTTCCAGCTGTTGCTCATCGGGCCCATGCGGCCTTATCCCGGCCAGACAGTTGACCTGCGTGTTCTCCAGCACCTTGGCGTAGGCGATGGCGAGGTCGACCCCGGCCCGGAATTCCTCGACCCGGTCAGGGTGGCAGGCGATCCCTCGCTCACCGTTGGCCCAGTCGCCTGCGGGCAGGTTGAACAGCACTTGTGTCAGTCCGTTGGCCTCAAGCTCGGCCTTGATCTGCGCGGAACTGAAGTCATAGGGGAACAGATATTCGACACCGCTGAAGCCCGCGCGGGCGGCCGCTTCGAAGCGCTGCAAAAACGGCAATTCCGTGAACAGCATGGAAAGATTGGCGCATAAACGTGGCATATCAGTTTCCTCATTGCTCAAGCATCAGGGCGAGCGATCAATTCATCAGGCTGATGGCGGTCGGCGCATCGGCGCGGGTTTCGGCCAGCGCTTCGAACTCATTGATTGCGTTTATCTCGGTGCCCATCGCAATGTTGGTCACGCGCTCCAGAATGATCTCGACCACCACCGGCACGCGGTGCTGCTGCATCAAGCGTGTTGCTTGTGCGAACGCCGCTTGAAGCTGTTCCGGGTCGGTGACCCGAATCGCCTTGCAACCCAGCCCCTCGGCGACCGCGATGTGATCGACCCCGTAGCCCTCAAGCTCCGGCGCATTGATGTTGTCGAAACCCAGTTGCACGCAGAAATCGATGTCGAAGTTGCGCTGCGCCTGGCGGATCAACCCCAGGTAAGAATTGTTCACCACCACATGGATGTACGGCAGCTTGAACTGCGCGCCCACGGCCAGCTCTTCGATCATGAACTGGAAGTCATAGTCGCCCGACAATGCCACCACCTGGCGGCTCGGGTCGGCCTTCACCACGCCCAGCGCGGCGGGAAGGGTCCAGCCCAGCGGCCCTGCCTGTCCGCAGTTAATCCAGTGCCGTGGCTTGTAGACGTGCAGAAACTGCGCCCCGGCGATCTGCGACAAGCCGATGGTGCTGACGTAACACGTGTCCTTGCCGAAGTACTGGTTCATTTCCTCGTACACGCGCTGGGGCTTGACCGGAATGTTCTCGAAATGGGTCTTGCGTTTCAGCGTGCGCTTGCGTTCCTGGCAACTGGCGAGCCAGGCGCGTCTGTCCTTGAGTTTCCCTGCGGTGTGCCATTCCCGGGCGACCTCCAGCAGCATGTCCAGTGCCGCGCCTGCGTCGGACACTATCCCGAGGTCGGGCATCAACACTCGCCCGATCTGCGTGGGCTCGATGTCGATGTGAATAAAAGTGCGACCTTGGCTGTAGACCGAGACCGTGCCGGTGTGGCGATTGGCCCAACGATTGCCGATGCCCATCACCATGTCGGAGGCGAGCAGGGTGGCGTTGCCGTACCGGTGAGACGTTTGCAAACCGACCATGCCGGCCATTTGCGGATGATCATCGGGGATGACTCCCCAGCCCATGAGCGTAGGAATCACCGGGATGCCGGTCAGCTCCGCGAACGCCACCAGCGCCTCGCAAGCGTCGGCATTGATGACGCCGCCGCCCGCGACGATCAGCGGCCGTTCGGCTGCATTCAGGAGGGTGAGAGCCTTTTCGATCTGCTTGCGGCTTGCGCGAGGCTTGACGACAGGCAGCGGTTCGTAGGCCTCGATGTCGAACTCGATCTCAGCCATTTGTACGTCGAACGGAAGGTCGATCAGCACCGGCCCTGGCCGACCGCTGCGCATCAACTGGAAGGCTTTTTGAAACACGTACGGCACCTGGCCCGGCTCCATGACCGTGGTCGCCCATTTGGCAACCGGTGCAGCGATGCTGGCGATATCTACCGCCTGAAAGTCTTCCTTGTGCAGCCGCGCGCGAGGGGCTTGCCCGGTGATGCACAAAATCGGGATCGAATCGGCCGACGCCGAATACAGGCCGGTGATCATGTCAGTGCCCGCAGGACCGGAGGTGCCAATGCACACGCCAATGTTCCCGGCCACTGCGCGTGTGTACCCCTCAGCCATGTGCGACGCGCCTTCAACGTGCCGCGCCAGCACGTGATCGACGCCGCCAAGCTTTTTGAACGCGGCGTACAGCGGGTTGATTGCAGCGCCGGGGATACCGAATGCGGTATCGACCCCTTCACGGCGCATCACCAGAACGGCGGATTCGATGGCTCTCATGCGGGTCATTTTGCTAGTCTCCTGACTCAGTAGTTTTTGTATGTCGCCAGACTGAATCGAAAGCGCTTTCAGGTGAATAGCTGTTTTTATCCTTTCTGTCGGTATCGGGAGTATCGAATGGACCGCTACACAGAAGTGCGCAGTTACGTGCTGGTGGCGACACGCGGCAGCTTTGCCGCCGCGGCATTGGTGGAAGGTGTGACCCCGGTGATCATGGGCCGCCGCCTGAGTGCACTGGAGGATCGGCTGGGCGTGAAGCTGATCCATCGCTCGACCCGTGGGCTGACCCTGACCGACTCAGGGGAGTCGTATCTGGAAAACGCCAAGGCTGTGTTGCAGTCGTTCGAGGACCTGGACGCCAGCATCAGTGAGAACGAAAACAGCGTGCGTGGGCACTTGGTGATATCAGCACCCGCCGGTTTCGGTCGGCACCACGTTGCGCCGCATGCCCCGGAATTTCAGGCGCGATTCCCTGATCTGCAACTGTCGTTCAACCTGACTGACAGCGTGGTGGACCTGGTGCAGGAGGGGTATGACATGAGCATCAGGATTGGCGAAGTGCTCGACCCCAACTACGTGGCGATCAAGCTGTACGCCAACAAGCGCGTGGTGTGTGGCGCACCGTCGTACTTCGAGCGCCACGGCAGGCCGCTGCAACTGGAAGACCTCGCGGGGCATAACTGCCTGTCGTTCAACTTGCAGGGCGGGCAGCACAGGGGCTGGACGTTTCAGCGCGACGGCAAGCCCGTGGCGATCAAGGTCGGCGGCAATCTTTACTGCAACGACGGCGAGTTGCTGTTTGACTGGGCAAAACGCGGCCTGGGCTTGAGCTGGCGTTCATGGTGGGAGATTCAGAGCGCGGTGCAAAACGGAACATTGATCACCGTGCTGGACGATTTCGCGCTGCCCAGCTACGACATTCAGGCGGTGTATCCGCAGCAGCACTACTTGCCGGCAAAAGTGCGCTTTTTTATCGCGTTTCTTAAAGAGGTTTACAACCGGCCGGGGTACTGGCTGCAGGGCTGAGGTCAGGCAGATCAGGATTCAACTTACCGACAGGGACCTGTCGGAGCGTGGCCTGCCCGCGAAGGGGACTGTTCAAACGACTGATTTGTCGATTGACACAGCGTGTTCGCGGGCAAGTCGGAAGCCGCCACTCCAACAGGTCGTGGGTGATTCAATATCCGACGCCGCCTTGACAACACGTTGGCTCTAAAGGCTCACAGTGAGCTTTGGCGACGGGTGTTCCTACGGATTCAGTCCATCACACCAGCTCGAAAGAGATCGGTGGCAAGCCGCGGATTTCTCCCACTGCCAGGCCTGCGCCCTGGGTCCGATACATCCCGGTGTAAGAGCCGGTGGTGATGATGATCTCCGGGGTCAGCGTGTTGCCTTGTGTGGTGTAGTGATTCACCAGCCATGGCAGCAACCGCCGTGGATCGCCTGCCGGGTTGGCGCCGTCGCCGGGGACGATGTCCTCGTCGGCATAAGTCAGCGTCAGTGCGGGTTCGATAAACGGGAAGTCGGGCTCGTAATCAACAAATTCACCCACAATCAGCGCCCCGTGATTGAGCAGGTCACCCAGCGCCAGCAGAGGCTCGATCTTCGGCCATGCGGCGAAACGGCTTGAAACCACTTCTATGGTTGCCCCCATCGAACCGATGCTGCTCAGCACCTCTTCATCGGAGTAAGGCTGCTCGCGTGGCGTGAAGGCGCGGTTGAGGCGAAAGGCGATTTCAAGCTCCAGGATAGGCGACGGGTAATCGGTGTACTCGAGCTGGCTACCACTGGCGAACAGCCCGTCATCCGGCAGCAGAGACCCCTGAATGGGGCCGGTAGGAGATTTGGAGCCGACCTTCCATCCGCCAATGGTCGTGTCACGCAGTTTGAGGATGTGTTGTTGCAGGGCGTACGCGCTAACTTTATCGACAGGCACGTAATGGGGATGAATCTCGGTGATCTTCTGGCCCTGACGCATGGCGTCGACTATCAATTCGGCGACAGTGGCTTCGTGAGAGGTTTGATTCACTCGGGACTTCCTTCATTTAATTGAACGGAAAACACGGCAGCGAAGGGCCGCGCGCAGGGTAGCTGGGCTACCGTGCTGCGAAACCACTTTAACCCTCAATTGATCATAGCGGCAGTGCGAAAACGCGTCGTTTTCTCAGCCACTCTGGCAGCCATCGCCCAGACGGGTGTATTCAAGGTTGTGTTTCACGCCTTTGCTGTCGAGGTAGACCATGTGTGACTCGACCGGACCACACGCAGTGGCGACGTCGGCAGCGGTCGTAATGTCGATCACTTTCGCGATGTCGAGCGTTTGCGAATAAGTGTACGCCACGGCCTCAGGCACCGGCTGGGCCCTGGCGGTATCGACAGCACCGTTGGCCGACGCGAATGTGCTGAACAACGAAAGGGCGATGAACGTCGGATATTTCATGTGAGTGCTCCAAAGGGTTGCGTCGTCGTCAAGCACATGACCCAGCGTGCTTTGTGTATCCGACTAGCCTGTGCCCTGGGTTGCTCATCAAGAAATGCTGATTGTCGATACACGGCATGATCGAAAGCAATTGCGCCGTTTGACCTTCAAGCCCGCAGCCCGGCGACTGATTTGCCCATGCCTGTAAACCCCGGAAGTGCTTCAACGTGTTCGAGCCATGCGCGCACGTTCGGGTAGGGCTGCAACGAGACATTGCCTTCGGGGCCGTGGGCAACGTAAGCGTAATTGGCGATATCCGCGAGGGTAGGTGTGTCGCCAGCCAACCAGTCCCGCGAGGTCAATTCCTGCTCCATGACCGCGAGCAATGCGTGGCTGGCGGCAATCAGCGGAGCGGGTGCATAGGGCGCGTCGAAAACAGTCACCAGCCGTGCCCGACACAACTCATACGCCAATGGGCCGGCCGCGGCCGAGAGCCAGCGTTGAACCTGTGCCGCGCCGACAGGATCCTCCGGCAACCATTGCCGTCCTCCGTACTGGATGGCGAGATAGACAAGGATGGCGTTGGCGTCGGCGAAAACCTGGCCGTTGTCGTCAATCACGGGCACTTGGCCGAAGCTGTTCATCGACAGGAACGGCTGCCTTCTGTGTTCGCCGTTGGCCAGATCGACCTCGATGATGTCGTACTCAAGCCCTAGCAGGCTCATCATCAGTTGAACGCGATGGCAGTGGCCGGACAGTGCTGCGCGATAGAATTTGATGGGCTGGCGGTTCATGGTGATGAGTCCTCTGGGGGCCGCATTGACTGCGCAAAAGACTATTGTGGGGAATAGCTTCGGCATGCGGAACAACCAGCGCCCTCAACTGAGCATTGCAGGTTTTGCAACGCTGTAATCCAGGTCCTCACGCAGTCGGGTCACGCAAAAGTCCACGAAAGAGCGCACTTTAGACGAGCCCTTGCGACCCTCCGCATACACCACATGCACCGGCAAACCCGGTACTTCAAACCCTTCAAGCACCGTGCACAAACGGCCGGACTCAAGGTGTGCACGAACCTGGTAGGACGGCACTTGTGTCAGCCCCCACCCGTCAAGTGCGACGTGAATCGCAGCGTTAAACGAGGTCAGCGACAGCCTTGAATGCACGTTCAATGTCTGCCGCTGGCCGTCGATGGTGAATGTCCAGGCTGGGCTGCGTTCGGCCATCACGGCGCTGACCGTGGCTCGGTCGATCAGCTCATGGGGGTGGTGCGGGCTGCCGTGGACCGCGAGATAAGCGGGCGATGCACAGACCATGCGTCGCACGCTGCCCACAGCAACAGCGGTCAGCGACGAATCCGGCAGGTGGCCGATGCGCACGGCCACATCAATGCCTTCGTCAAGCATTGGCGCGACGCGGTCCATCAGCAGGCCACGGATTTCGACCTGCGGGTTGAGTGCCAGGTATTGGGCGAGCACGGGCGTTACATGAAGATCGCCAAACACCTGGGGCGCAGTGACCGTCAACAGGCCGCTAGGGCTGGCGTGAATCCCTGCGGCGGAGCTTTCGGCTTCGCTCAGATCAGCCAGCAAACGCCGGCAGTCTGCGGCGAAACGAACGCCTGATTCGGTCAGTCGCAGCTGGCGTGTGGTGCGTACCACCAGCAGCGTCCCCAGTCGGCGCTCCAGTTGCGCAACGGCGCGGGTAACTGTCGCCGTCGACACCACGAAGTGCCGCGCCACAGCGGCAAAGCTGGCGTGTTCGGCGACGGCAACGAAAATCGTCATTTCCTGAATACGGTCCACGGCGCGTCCGGTTCGAGGGCGAATGGCCGGTGAGCATGAAGGAAATAGTGGCGACGGAGAAGATCAAATTGTGTATTCCATTTGGGAATCCTCAGTATAAAAAACATGAATTTTATGTATCCGTCAGCAACCACTACCGTGACATTTCGATCCCGTGCATGGCCTTCTTATGACTGATTCTCCGGCTCAATACCTCACAGATGTCTACTGGAAACGCAACCTCGCGGTCTGCGTGATGGGTGCGTTCACCACCATTGTCGCGATGACGTTGCTGCTGCCGTTCCTGCCGTTGTACGTCGAACATCTTGGCGTGAGTGAGCCTGCAGCTATCGTGCAATGGTCGGGCGTGGCGTTTGGTGCGACCTTCTTGTCGGCTGCCCTGACGGCGCCTTTGTGGGGACGACTCGGGGACCGCTACGGTCGCAAATTGATGCTGATCCGCGCCAGCCTGGGCATGGCTATTGCGATGTCGTTGATTGGCCTGGCGGAAAATATCTATGAGTTGGTGGGGCTGCGCTTGCTGGCAGGATTGCTGGGCGGGTACGCGTCGGGGGCAATCATTCTGGTGGCCACGCAAACCCCACGGGAGCGCTCAGGTTGGGCGCTGGGCATGCTGTCCTCGGGGATCATGGCCGGCAACCTTGCAGGGCCACTGATTGGCGGTTTCCTGCCGCCGCTGATCGGCATTCGCAATACGTTTTTTCTGGCGGGCGGGGTGATCTTCATCACGTTTCTGGCGACGCTGCTGCTCATGAAGGAAGCACCCCGACCCACCCGCGCAGTCGGTGAAAAGCGCCCGCCCTCGGTTCGCCCGTGGTCCGTCATCAGCGACAAAGTACCCGTCATCACCATGCTGGTGGTCGCGTGCCTGGTGATGTTTTCAATCATGTCCATCGAGCCGATCATCACCGTTTACCTGAGCCAGCTGCATACCGAAAACGTCACGCTGATGGCCGGCCTGGTGATGTCGGCCACGGCGTTCGCCAGCGTATTGTCGGCGTCGCGCATCGGTAAGCTGGCGGACCGGGCAGGGCACTGGAACGTGGTGATGATCTGCCTTGCATCGGCGGCGGTGACGCTGATACCGCAGGCATTCGTGACGAACGCCTGGCAACTGGTCGCGTTGCGTTTTGTGATGGGCATTGCCTTGGGCGGGCTGTTGCCGTGCATAGCGGCGATCATTCGTCACGCCGTGCCAGACAGCGTGGCCGGGCGAATGCTGGGTTATTCGACGTCCAGTCAATACGTTGGCCAGGTCCTGGGACCGTTGACGGGCGGGTACATGGGTGGCCATTTCGGTATGCCGCTGGTGTTTATCGTCACCTGCGTGCTGATGGCCGGATGCGCAGCGGCGATGTTTTGGCTCAGGCCGGATAACCGATCCGTTCGCCCTCAGACACCCTGACAGCCGATCCCTCGATTTTGACGAAACCATGACATGCCACGCAGGATAATCCTTCTTCGCGACCTGCAACACGGGCCGCGACGTACAGACGGAATCGGCTTTCGCATGGAACTCCATGGACATCAAACACAGCTTGAAGCAACGAATCGTCATCGTGTTCGCGCTGATGAGTGCAGTCGTCGCCGGTATATTTGCGATCGGCATCATCGCCACTGTGCACGTGGTTGAGAAAAAACTTGCGACCGTCAGCCTGAGCGGCAATCTGCACCGGCTGATGGTGATGGAAAACATGAGCGACTGGCGGCACCGTCCTGAGAAAGACGAGCTGTTTTACGCTCAAGAGGGCAGAGAAGAACTGGCGCTCACCGACGATCTCAAGGATCTCGCGCCCGGTTTTCAAGAGCTTTTTCGCGGCGATAAAGCCTATTACGCGATGGTCCAGCTGGTCGGTGACCGACGCTACGTGCTGTTGCGCGATCAACGCCTTTTCGAGAAGCGTGAGCGAATTCTGTTCGGCATCGTGCTGGTGGGTTTTGTACTCAGTGTGCTGCTTGCGGTGCTGCTGGGGCGCCTGTTGGCGTCCAGGGTGATGGCGCCGGTAGCACGTCTTGCAGGGCAGGTTCATCACCGCGATCAGTTGCTGGACGTGGCGCCGGCGCTGGCCGAGAACTACGCCAAGGACGAAGTCGGTGCGCTGGCGGTGTCTTTCGATGAAACCCTTGGCCGGCTGCGCGGCACATTGAGCCGCGAAAAACTGTTCACCAGCGACGTCAGCCACGAACTGCGCACGCCGTTGATGGTACTGGCGTCGTCCTGCGAACTGCTGCTGGAATACCCGGGGCTCGATGAGCGCTCGCGCATGCAGGTGGTGCGCATCAACAACGCGACGCTTGGCATGAAGCAACTGGTCGAAACGTTTTTGCTGCTGGCACGCACCGAAGGCCGGCATTCGCATGAGGGCCGGCAGTCGACCCTGCGGCAGATCGCCGATGAGCTGACCGAGCTGTGGCGGGGGCCCATCGAAGAAAAGAACCTGAGATTCGAGTACCTGTCCCGCGATGACAATGCGGTGCTGTACAACGGCCCGTTGCTGCGTTCGGTGATGGGCAATCTGTTGCGCAACGCCTGGCATTACACCGACGAAGGGTTTATCCGACTAACGCTGACGGCCACCGGCTTCACCGTCGAGGACAGCGGCATCGGTATTCCCGAAGAGAAACGTGCGGCGATGTTCCAGCCCTTTGTGCGGGGCGACGAGCAACGTGGGGAGGGCCTGGGCCTTGGGCTTTCGCTGGTTCAGCGGATCTGCGCCAACCAGGACTGGAGCGTAACGCTGATCAGCCGGCAACCTTCGGGGTGTTGTTTCGAGGTGTCGCTGGTGTCGGCAACCGGTCCGGTTTGAGCGCGTCCGGTTGCGACAAGGTTTTATCAGGTAGTTGCGGGTGCTGTCCGGGCCCGGTCGGGCGCAACGTAGTCAGGATCGAGCCTCGCCCGGCCGTAGAACGCCATCGCCGTGAAGAACATCGAGAACCAGACGATCACCCCGGCCCAAGGCGTGTGAGACATGAAATGCCAGCCCTGGAAGATCCGCGTCGTGCCGTAGAAGAATCCCAGCAGCAGGGTCGCGACCAGCACCGCCTTGGCATGTCTCCAGCGATAACGTAACGCGACGAAGTACAGCGCCATCATGGTGAAGCCGCCTGACGCGTGACCGCCCGGCCAGCACCGGCCTTTGCCCGCTTCGTGGAGCAGGTTGAAGTTTTCGAACCACTCGCGCTTCTCTTCAATACCGCCATACAGCGTGGTTTCCACCGGGCAGAACACGCTGGTGTGGCTCTTGAAGTAGTGGATGAAACCGGTGGTCACGGCGAATGAAACCACCACAAACAGCAAGTCCCGGCGATGGCGAGTCAAGAACTGCAAGAACTGCGCAACGCGGGTTCTTTCCATCCAGGCGATGATTGACGCGTGTTTGTCGGCCCGAAAAAGCGGCCAGACAAACGACAGAAACGCGCCAATCATTGCGGCTTCTCCCGTCCAGTTCGGAATGATGCGCGCCCACCGGTGAGTGAAGTTTTCGAACAGTTTGTTATGACCCAGCACAAACTCATGGGTGGTGGTGTTGTACAGCGCGTCACTGATCAGCACGTCGAGGTTGGTCAGGTCGAACGCTAGAAACAGCCCGAGTGCGATCAGCAGCGGAATCCCGATATTGATCAGGTAAAAGCGATAGCGAGTGTGGTTCACGTGGTCTTTCCCGAGAGGGGGGTGGCGTTGAGTACAGGCTTGGTCAACATACGCGGCATCGGGTGAATGGCGGGTGAACAGCTTGTGAAAAGGCCATTCACATATCGTCTTTCTTACGAGTCAGCGGGTTCCGGACAATGCTGAATTAGAGGTGTTTCGCGGCTCACGAGCGCCAAAGTCCTGCAACGTTCAAGGAATTGTCTGACGAATGTCACGCCTCTGTAGTGAACCCGAGACTTTTTCGGCGGTCTGTTGACCACTGCGCGGCAAGCTGTGCCGGGGTCTTATGGCTTCGGGTTCTTCACGATTTTCTTGCGCGCCCGACTTCTCCAGCAGTTGCAGCATTGTGTTTGTGTTGCAGGCGCAGGCTATGTCCATCGTCACCGGCCCGACCATCCAGGCCTTTTCTTTTTTATTTTGTGAAGATCCCTCCATGCCGCCACTTCAGTCTTCTTCCCGTCTTCGTTTTACGTTTTCCAATCCGGTCGCTCGACGCCGTTTGCTCAGCGCCGGCCTGTTGGGAAGCATGCTTCTTGTGTGCGTCGATGCGCGTGCCGAAACCAGCGGCAAGGATCGCTGGGTCAGTGACACGTTGAGCACTTACGTGCGCAGCGGTCCAACCGACGGTTACCGGATTGTCGGCACGCTCAAATCGGGTCAGAAAGTTGAGCTCGTCAACACTCAGGGCGACTACAGTCAGGTGCGTGGCACGTCCGGCGAGACGGTGTGGATTCCGTCCAGTGATCTGCAGCAAGTGCCTGGCCAGACCGAACGCTTGCCGCAACTCACGCAGCAGGTCAGTGACCTCAGTGGTCAGTTGAAGACCATCGACGATGACTGGAAAACCAAAGTGCAGGGCATGCAGGAAACCCTGGATTCGCGCAAGAAACTGGTGGACGAGCTCGAGGCTCGCGCCAAGGACTTGAACGCCCAGTTGACCGACGCCCAGTCCGAGTTGCGTGCCACCCAGGCCAAGCTCGGCGATGAGAATAATCAGGTGCTGATGCGCTACATGGTTTATGGCGGCAGCATCGCCGGGGCAGGGTTGCTGCTGGGCCTCATCCTTCCGGCGCTGACCCGCGGCCGCAAGCGCAACGATCGCTGGTTCTGAGCCGACACGGGCGCTAAAAAGCCTATGCCTGGCACTGAACCTGGAGATGCGAATTCATTCGCGACGGGCCGGGTTTTACTGCCCAACGCAATTGCCTTTTATCGGCGTTGAAGAGACTGCGAGATGCTCTTATTGCTTTTGAGCTGACGAGCCGGCGCGAGGCCGCGATTGCAGTGTGTCAGGCAGATTGCATCGCGGCCTCGCCCAGGCTCGTCAGTTCCAAAAGGAGGGGACTGATCTGTCACATGTCTATAACGAACGGGCGACGTCCACCGGAACGGCCTCTTTTGACATTGAAAAGGTAAACCGTCCTCCGCTGAATCCCGCTTTCAAATCCCGGTATTTCACCAGATAACGGGTCCACACCAGCGCGGCGGCGATGCCTGATGCTCCGCCGATCACCATCGCCCAGCGCGGCCCGAAGGTATCGGCGACCCAGCCCACGATCGGTGCGCCAATCGGTGTGCCGCCCAATGTCGTCGCCAGCAGGATAGCCATCACACGTCCGCGCATCAGCGGGTCTGTCGACAGTTGCACCATGCTGTTGGAGGAGGTGGTGAAGGTCTGCGCCGAAATACCCAGCACGAACAGCGCGGCGCCGAAGAGCCAAAAGTTGGGCATGATCGCCGCCAACGCAAAGCCTCCACCGAAGATCGAAATCGCCACCAGCAACAACCTCGCACTGGGCCTGCCACGCCGTGCGGCCAGAAGGGCGCCGGTTACCGAGCCGATGGCCATGATCGACGTCAGCAAACCGTAGTGGCCGGAGCCTGCGCCGTAGACGCTGACCGCCATGGTCGAGATGAAAATCGGAAAATTCAGCCCGAATGTCCCCACCAGAAACAGCATGAGCAGCATCGCCTTCAAGTCAGGCCGCCGCCACACATAGCGAAAACCTTCCATCAGATTACCCCTTGCCCGGACGGGCCTGGCCCGCACGTTCATCTCCCTGACCCGCAGCAGGCTCAACGCGTAAATCATCGCGATAAACGTGATGGCATTGCTCAACAGCACCCAGCCAGTCCCCAGAAACGGTATCAACCCACCGGCAACCGCAGGGCCGATCATGCGCGCTGCGTTGAACGACAACGAATTGAGCGCGACAGCGTTGGATAACTGGTTTTCGTCCACAAGATCCGAGACAAATGTCTGCCGCGCGGGTGCATCGAACGCCGCAACGCAGCCCGACAGAAAGGCAAAGACATACACCTGCCATAGCGTCACGTGGCCGGTTACGGTCAGCAAACCCAGGCCGAGTGCCAGCAAGCCCATGATCACTTGCGTGGCGATCAGCAATTTGCGCCGGTCGAAGTGGTCCGCCGCGGCACCACTGAACGGCAAGAGCAGCAACATCGGGCCAAACTGTAGCGCCAATACCACGCCCAGCGCCGTGGCGTTTTGTTCGGTCAGCTGAGTCAGCACTAGCCAGTCCTGTGCGGTGCGCTGCATCCAGGTGCCGATGTTGGAGATGAGGGCGCCGATGGCCCATATGCGGTAGTTGTAGCCCTCAAGGGAGCGGAAAGTGCGGGCCATCGGAAATCCTGTGCGGGGTTCACGGGGGGGCTTGAACAGTGGACTGAGCATCTAAGTAACAGCGCGGGGATAGCGCTTGGTGGTTTGCCGGACACGATAGTCATGGTCTGCCACCAAAGAACACCCTCCTGAGACCACAGCAGTGGTGCAACGTCGTCGGCCGACGAAGATTTCGTCGCATCGGCATCGGCATCGGCATCGGCATCGGCATCGGGTAAGGCGATCCTGGTGGGCGCGCCATCGCTGGGCGGCAAACCGGTGGGCAACAACCGGTTTTACGGCGCCAACGACCCACGTCGTAATACCGGCCTGTCTCTGGGCTACTGAGTCAGCCACCACTGGGCCGGGCATTGCGAGGCATGCCCCGGCTCAGTGTGACTCAGCACAGTGTTCTCAGTCCGCGTGACGAAGCCTGGCAGCTTCATCCGCCAGGCTTCGCTCCAGGCGCGAGAGGCCTTCTTCAAGCATGTCGCGCGGGCAGCCGAAGTTCAGGCGCACGAACTGCCCGCAGTCTTCGCCGAACTCATGGCCTGCGCTCAGCGCGACCTTGGCGTTCTCCAGGAAAAACTGTTGCGGGTTGTCCAGCCCCAAGCCCGAGCAGTCCAGCCATGCCAGGTAAGTGCTTTGTGGCACATGCATCTTGATACCCGGCAAACGTGCGCGAACGGCCTCGGCCAGGTAATCGCGGTTGCCTTGCAGGTACGCCAGCATCTGCCGCAACCAGTCGGCGCCTTCGCTGTATGCCGCTTGCGTAGCGTCCAGCCCCAACGCATTAACGCTGTCCACCATCCCCAGACGCCCAGCGTTGAAGCGCTGCCGCAGCTCGGGATTCTGGATCACTGCAAACGCAGTCTTGAGCCCGGCAATGTTCCAGGCCTTGCTCGCCGACATCAGCGTCACGCTGCGTGACGCGATCTGCGGACTGATTGATGCGATGGGGATATGACGTCTGCCGTCGAACAGGATATCGGCGTGGATTTCATCGGAAATGAGCAGCACGTCATGGCGAACGCAGGCGTCGGCAATCAGTTGCAGTTCTTCGTCATGAAACACTTTGCCGAGCGGGTTGTGCGGATTGCTCAGCAACAACGCGCCAGCATGTTTGAGCGCCTCATCGAGCGCCGCAATGTCCGTGTGGTATTCGCCGTGGGCATCCGCCCGAAGCGGCAGGTCGATGCGCGGCAGACGCCAATGGGAGGGCGCTTGCAGCAGGGGCGAGTAATTGGGGGTCTGAACCGCGACGCCCGCGCCGCTTGGCACCAATGCGTGCAACGCCATGTTCACACCCGGCTCGACACCGGGTAAAAACACCAGGTCTTCTGACTGGATGCGCCACGCGTAAGCGCTCCAGAGGTGCTTGACCAGTGTTTCCCGCAGGCTGTCCTGAACCACGGCATAGCCCAGCAGTGGATGCTCAAGCCGAGCCTGCAAGGCCGCGAGAATGGCCGGCGCCACGGGGAAGTCCATGTCCGCGACCCACATCGGCAGCACGTCGTCGGCGTATTGACTCCATTTCTTGCTGCCCGTCGCGCGGCGTTCGATGGCGGTATTGAAGTTAATCGTCATTTCAGTCTCGTATCAGGCGTAAGGGCCAATTCTGGTGCAGTGGCGCATTGTTGAGAAGCTTGCGTTTCACCGACTGGTAAAAACTCTGACTTGCCGAAGCGCCGGCCCGCGACTGCATTACGACCCCCGAATACTTCGCCGCGAATGTCCTGGGCCCGCACGGTTACAGCGTTGAGTTCGTTTGCAAACGCTGGCAGCAAGGGCATTGATGTGGAGCGGCAGGGCGATGTCGGGTGCGTGGTAGGGTCGATGGTCGGTGGTAATCAAGTCGCCAGCAAATCAGTAATCCACTGAATCTTGCGGACGAGGTCCTGCAATTTTTCCTCAGGCAGGGATTGCCGCGCTCGGGCGAGGTGGGTCAGGGTTTTCTGTTTCTGACGCAACCTGCGCTGCCACTTGAGCAGGAAAGCCGGGCTGCGTGCCTGCATTTGCAGCGGGCCGAAGTACAGCTCCTGGTCGCTGTACATGACCGGTCCGACACGCTCGGCGACGATGATTTCGTAGTCAAACCGGTTTTCCCGGAGCACTTCCTCGTGAACAAGGCGATAGCCGTTTTCCATCAACCATTGGCGCAGCGGTTGCTCGCCGCCGTTGGGTTGCAGGATCAGACGCTCCTTGCCGTTCAGGCGCACCTTGCCCTCGTCGAGAATGTCGCGAATGGTCTCGCCGCCCATGCCGCAGAGACTGATCGCGGTGATGCAGTCCTCGGGCTGGATCGCCTCCAGACCGTTGGCCAGACGCACGATGATCAACGACTCGAAACCGTTTTCCCGAACGTTGCGTTCAGCCGAGAGCATCGGCGTCAGCGCCACTTCGCCCGCCACGGCTGCGACGATGACGCCACGTCGCATCAGCGCCACCGGCAGGTAGCCGTGGTCCGAGCCGATGTCAGCCAGTCGGGCGCCTTCAGGCACCTGAGCCGCCACGCGCTCAAGACGCGCAGACAATGTGTGTTCGTTCAACGCCAGCCCCTTTTCAACATCAACCTCCGGCACAGCAGGCCGGGCGGGACGCGATTCTGTGCGGCAATGCAGCAGATTTCAACGCGCGGGTCGTTATGGCCAGGCCTGTGGGGCGCACGGGTTAGGGTCGAGGGCAGCATTTCGGGCTTGTGCGCTGGCGCTGTCGCAGTAGATTTACCTATGCTGGCGGCACCACTGCTTGTCGAGAATGACCCTCACCCGTAGGACATCGCCGACTTATCTGAGCGTCGAGCAAACGACGCTGTATCCGTTTCGAGGTTATTGCCATGGCCATTCAATCACGCCTCACACCGCTGCACGAAGCGAGCATGGACGACGCCCAGCGCGCCGTGCTCAAGGAGATCGTCAGCGGCCCGCGAGGCAATCTGGACGGCCCGTTTCTGGCCTGGATTCACAGCCCGGCGCTGGCTGATCACGCCCAGCGACTGGGCGCGTTCTGTCGGTATGGGACGCGTCTTGAGTTACGCCTCACCGAACTGGCCATCCTCTTTACTGCCGCCTGGTGGCAGTCCCAGGCCGAGTGGCAGATCCACGAGCCCATCGCGCGCTCGGCGGGCGTGTCGGAGGCAGTTATCGACGCGCTACACAAGCAGACGCTGCCACCGTTTACTCGGGACGACGAGCGTTTGATCTATGGATTCGGCAAGGCGTTGTATGAGACCCGACGTATCGACGACGACCTTTACGCGCAGGCGGTGCAGGCGTTTGGAGAGCCCGCGGTTGTCGAACTGACCGGGTTGTTGGGGTATTACGCACTGGTGGCGATGACCCTGAACGTATTCGCCGTGCGCCGGGGCTCCGAGGAGCCGCTGCCGTTTGATGAGCCGTAGCGGCGGTCTCAGGGATTGGATCTGGCCGAACGTCTCGCGAATGAATTCGCTCCTGCAGGTTCTACGTACGGCCAGGATCGCCCATACACCCTAAAACTACAGGCTATCTGTAGGCGCGAATCCATTCACGCGGCGTCAGCTCGGGTTCAACACGCAAGCCGCCTCGCCAACACGTTGGCGCCTACAGAGGCCGAGGGCTCAGGCACGTTTCGCGGTGTTGAAATACGCGACCTTCTGCGTGAGACGATCCGCCAGCTGCGTCAGCTCCAGACTGGCGGCAGCCACTTGGTGCGAACCGGTCGCCGATTGCACGGTTGAACCGTGAATACGATTGATGTTGAGTGAAACGTCCTCGGCAACGGTGCTTTGCTGCATGGATGCACTGGCGATCTGTGCGTTCATGTGGTTGATTGCGCCCACTTCCTGACTGATCTTGGACAGCGCGCCCTGAGCGTTACGTGTTTGCTCCACGGTTCGGTTCGCCAGCTCGCAGCTATCACGCATCGTCTGCACTGCGGTCACTGTACCGGTCTGCAAGGTGCTGATCATTTCACGGATATCTTGCGTCGACTGTTGTGTGCGGTTGGCCAGTGAGCGAACTTCATCGGCCACCACTGCAAATCCTCGCCCATGCTCGCCAGCCCGCGCCGCTTCGATAGCGGCGTTGAGCGCCAGTAGATTGGTCTGGGAGGCGATTGAATTGATCACTTCGATGACCGACTCTATCTGTTCGCTCTGAGTGGACACCTGCTCGACCGTCCTAGTGGTTTCAACCAGCGAACTGGCCAGTTGCTCAACTGCCAGGGTGGTGCTCGCAACCAACTGGTTGCCACTTTCAACTTCGTTGTCTGCCTGGCGGGCGGCGTCGGCCGCCTGAGCTGCGTAACCCGACACCTCGCTGGCAGTGGCGGCCAGTTGAGTGATCGCCGCCGCAACCTGTTCCGCTTCGCGGGTTTGCAGGCCAATGTGTTCGTTGTTGGTGGACGAAGTCGCGGACAGCAGCGTTGACGAGTCGGTGACCTCCCGGGCAGCTTCACGCACTTGAGTGATGGTGTCAGCCAGGCGCATCAGCGCGGTTTTCAGGACGCCCATTACGCTGTTGGGGTAAGCCGTCTCGATGCGCTGCTGCAAATCTCTCGCAGCCAATCGCTGAATGGCGTGCGCAACCTCGGCAGGCTCCGCGCCCAGCGTCGATTTGACAAACCGAATGATAAACGCCGACAGGATGATGCTCAGCAGTAGCGCGACCGCGGTGGCTACCAGCATCAAGCCACGAAACTGGCTGGCGGTGGCTTGCACTGAGTCCAGTTGGGACTTGATCGAAGCCTCTTCATGGTCGATCAGCAGGTTGATGCGTTTGAGCCATTCGCTGTAGCTGGCCGATGTCTGGTTCAGCAACAGCGCCCGCGCTCCGGCAATATCACCGCTGCGCCTTAAGGTGACCAACGTAGTGGTGGCGGCCAGCGTTTGCTTCTCAATGTCTTTGATGTCACTCAACAACGCTTGCTCGCGCGCAGACACCCCCGGTCCTTTGAACAGCTGGTCCATTGCCACAGCAGAATCGGTGTAGGCCTTTTCCAGTTGGCTGACTTCGTTCAAGTGCAGTTCCAAGTCTTGGGTGTTATCAACCAGGACCGCATCACGTATGGCAATCGCCCGGTTATGTACGCTGCCACGAAAGTTGATGGCATAACGCTGAACCTTGGCGGCGTTCTGGCCAACGTCCTCAAGCGTGGATTCGATAAAGCCTACCCGCTGGATACCGACAGCCGTTATCAGGATAAGAAGAGAAACCACGGCCGCAAAGCCAAGGCCTATGCGGGCGCTGAGTGGAATGGGGGTTTTCATGAGGAGGACTCGCGGGATCTGTTACGTAACACGCGATATCAATGCGCCATCTTTTCGTGTGATCGCAAAGGTATTTCAGGGTCTTGCCATTGCCTAATTGATCGTCTCTACCATATGCATGTCTTCATGCTATGGAACTATCCTGATATGCACATCTTTCCATGCAATGCAGCACTACGTGGCTGTAGTAGCATGATTCGCCTCAGGGGGCAAAGCCTTCTGCAAAGGACGCAGCGGCCACGATCGTACAAGTTGATCGTTCAAGGCAATGGCTCAACATGACGGAGACTCACCGTGTCATCTGCTGAAAATTTCCCCTACCAGCTTAGCCTCAACGAGGTATGGGCAGGCTTCAAAAGCCTGCTGCCCATCTCTTTTTTTGTCATTGTTTTTGGCGTGGCGTTCGGTCTTGCCGCCGTTCAGGCAGGGCTTGAAGAAACCTCGATTGTCGCCATGAGCACCTTGGTGTTTGCAGGCGCCTCGCAGTTTGCCGTGCTCAAGTTGTGGGGCGATCAGGTGCCGCTTATTCCGCTGATCGTTACCGTCTTCGCGATCAACGCGCGGCATTTGCTCATGGGGGCGAGCCTGTATCCATGGCTGCGCGAGCTGCCTCGGGCCAAACGCTATGGCGTAATGCTCGTGGTCTCGGACGCCAACTGGGCAATGTCGATGCAGGCGTTCGGTCGTGGCGAGTCGGGACTGGGTTTGCTCTTCGGCGGCGGTATCGCGCTTTGGGCAGCCTGGTCGCTGGGCAGCTGGATGGGCATTTATTTCGGAAGCGCGATCCACGATCCCGTCAGTTGGGGGCTGGACATGGTGATGGGATGTTTTCTGCTCGCGATGGTGATTGGCGGACAGAAAAGCCTGCGCATGGTGGTCATCTGGACAGTCGCGGCTTGCTCATCACTGCTGGCCTACCGGTATCTGCCGGAAAACAGCCACGTGGTCGTGGGTGCGCTGGCCGGCGGGATTCTGGGGGCTATATGGCTGGAGAAGAAGCATGAACATTGAGTCGGGCGGTTACGGTACTTTGATCATCGTGCTGATAATGGCAGTGGTGACGCTGGCGACGCGATGGGGCGGGGTCTTCGTGATGTCGTTTGTGCCGATCAGCTATCGGGTCCAGATGTTCATCAGCGCGATGTCGGGATCAGTGCTTGTGGCAGTGCTCGCCCCCTTGGCTGTCACCGGTGACAACGGCGCACGGCTGGCATTGCTGACCACGGCGGGAGTGATGTTGCTGACCAAAAAGCCGCTTGCGGCCATTACTGCGGGGATTGTCGCCGCTGCTTTGTTTCGGCAGCTTTGAATTGAGTCCGGACGTTGGGCTGTTACTGATCGGTCACGGCTCGACCTCGACCATCAGCGAACTGATCGCCAGGATAACCGCGTGCCTTGAGGGCATGGATCTCGCCACAGCTGTCGTCCAATTGCGCAGGCGTGTAGGCCAGATCGAACCAGCAAACGCCGTCCACAATCGGACGCTCACACGGCGAGGCGCCAAACGCCCATGCCAGATCGCCAAACTCAGGCTCGAAGAACACCACGGTTTCAGAACTGAACGTATTAAGAGTGAGCGTGAAAGGCGATTGTGCTTTGGGGCAAAGTTCATAGCGTAATTGTTCAAGCCAGTTCAACGACTGGTAAACGCTTTCGCCGTATCCCAAGGATTTGCTGTGCCAGTTGCGCATATCGGTTCACGGAGGTTGGTGGGTACTAATGTCGGACGAAATGGTTGAGCATTCGTTCAGTGATTAATGACCAGCGCCTGACAAACGCGATCACCGCAACCGCGCATCGATATTGGCAGCGAGCAGCGATACCAGTTGGTATCGTGTCGTGCATTTTTTTGAGTCGCGCGGGTCGGGTGCGATGTCTGTAAAAGACGCTGGCTTGGGATGAGCCGAATTGAGCTCTTCAGACTTTCGAGTAACACCCAGGATGAGTATTGAGCCCATATGCGGTTGAACCCATTGAATTTGCTTCTGGTTGAAGACAGCCCCCGCGATGTCGAGCTGATACTCATGGCGCTGGAAAAATTTGGCCTGCAGATCGACCCTGTGGTTGTTTACGATCACCACGGTGCGCGGGCGGCGCTGGAGCGTAGCCGATTTGATGTGATTGTCTGCGATTTCATCTTGCCCTCATCTTCCGGCATTCATGTGCTCGACGTCGCCAAAGAGATCGCGCCCGACACGCCCTTTATCTTCCTGTCCGGGATGTTTGGCCAACAGAAAGCCGTCGAAACCATGCGCCTGGGCGCCGTCGATTACGTCCTCAAGCAAAACCTCAACCTGCTGCCCAAGGCGGTCAAGCGTGCCGTTATCGAAGTCTTCGAGCGTCAACGGCGGCGGGACGCCGAAACCGCGCTGGAAGAAATCAAGGCTCGGGCACAGCTGGCTATTGAAGCCGCAGACATGGGTGTCTGGGAGCTGGACCTGAAAACCAATGCGGTGATTTGGGATGAACGGTGTAAGGCGCTCTATGAACTGCCGCCCAATGCCATGCTGGACGCGGATCAGGTTATCGGACTCTGCCACCCCGATGACACGGCGATACTGGCCGCCAAAGTTGACGAAGCCCTCGGCCAGGAATCCGATTTCCACGTTGAATACCGAATACTGCTGCCGGGTGATCGGATCCGCTGGCTGCTGTCCAATGGTCGCTCGATCTTCAAGGACGGCCAATGCGTGAGGTTTTCTGGCGTGATCCAGGACATCAGCGAACGCCGAAAAGCCACGCAAGCGTTGGTGCAGCTCAATGAAACCCTGGGGGAGCGCGTCGAGCAGCGCACACGCGAGCGAGACCGCACCTGGGAACTGTCCCGCGAGTTGCTGGCGGTATTGCGCTTCGACATGACGCCCGTTGCGTTCAATCCGGCGTGGGAGTCGGCCTTGGGCTGGTCGCGTGAGCACATCAGCGGCTTGCGATTGTGGGAGTTGATTCACCCGCTAGACCTTGACGCCACGATCAGGGAAACCCAGAGCATCTCCAGCGGCAACGTCTCCACCCGGTTCGTCAACCGGATGCGTCATTCGAACGGGGATTTCCGTTGGCTGTCCTGGACCATCGTCCCGGAGGACGGCCTGATGTACGCCGCTGTGCGGGACATTACAGATGAACGTACGATCGTCGACGAGTTGGCGGCCACCAACCTTCGCTTGCGCGAGCAGATCGAGCAGCGGGAAAAGGTTGAGGCCGAGCTTCAGCAAATGCAGCGCCTTGAAGTGGTGGGACAATTGACGGCAGGCGTGGCACATGATTTCAATAATCTTCTCACCGTCATCCTGACCAGTGCCTCGCTGGCAATGAAGGCCATCGACCGTGGCGTGACGGACAGAGTCAAGCCCCGTCTTCAGCACATCAAGGACGCCGGCGAGCGGGGCGCCAAACTGACTGCCCAACTGCTCTCCTTTTCCCGCCGTCAGCGGCTGGCCCCGACCGCCATCAATCTGAACGCGACTGTCGAAGGCATGAGGAATCTTCTGGTCAAGGCGATGGGCGCAAGCGTCTGGTTTGAAACCTCTCTGGCGCAAGACTTGTGGACGGCTTCTGCCGACCCGACGCAAACCGAAATGATCATCCTCAACCTGGCGATCAATGCCCGCGACGCCATGGTCGCGGGGGGCTCTCTTCATCTGCGCACCTATAACGAAGTGGTTGAGTGGCCTGCTCAGCGTCCCGGGCACCCGGAACCGGGCAACTATGTGGTGATCTCCGTGCGCGATACCGGCAGCGGGATGAGTCCCGAGACGCTGGCGAAGGCGTTCGAACCGTTCTTCACCACCAAGGAGGTCGGCAAGGGCTCGGGGCTTGGACTGGCGCAGGTATTCGGCTTCGCCAAACAGTCGGGAGGCGGCGTGCGCATCGAGACGGCGGTGGAACAAGGCACTACGGTGTTTGTGTACCTGCCGAGCATGGGTTGTGTTCCGCTCGCCGCAGTTCGCCCCGCGCCACCCGAAATCGAGCCGCACAACGGCACCCGCGCGACGATCATGCTGGTCGATGACGATGAGGCGGTGCGCAGCGTGACGGCGATGATGCTGGAGTCCATGGGTTACAACGTGGTTCAGGTGGCAGATGGCGCACGCGCCATCACTCAGGTGGATGGTCGCATTGATCTGGTGTTGTCCGATTACGCCATGCCCGGCATGAACGGTGCTGAACTGGCAGCACTGGTTGCAGCCGCTCACCCCACATTGCCGGTGATCTTCATCACAGGCTACGCAGATACCGATGTGCTCGGGCTGGCGGGCGCGTCCGTCATCCAGAAACCGTTTTCCGAGCATGATCTCCAGGCAAAGATTTCGGCGGCGCTGGCCTAGTTCCCCGACTTGATGATGGGCGACTCTAGCGTCGTCCACAGCGTTGGATCTCCTTTTTGTAGCCCCCCGAGGCTACTCGCTTGGATGTAGCCTTTGGAGGTTACATTTTAAAATGTAGCCTCTTTAGGCTACTTTTTTTCGCACATGGCCTATAGTGATGAAACCGCTCCGATGATTCAGGATGTGTCCATGACCATTAAAGCAGTGCTGACCGGCGATTTGATTCATTCACGCTCGGTCGGCGACACCCAGGCCTACCTCGCAGCCTTGAAACAGGTCCTCGCGGATCTCCAGCACATCTACGGCTTCACCGCCGATATCTATCGCGGTGACGGGTTTCAGGTGGTGCTTGATGAAGCCACTCACGCGCTCAAGTGCGCACTGGCTATACGCGCAGGTCTGATTTCAGCAAGCCCCGATAAAGAGCGCTGGGATGCGCGCGTGGCCGTTGGCATTGGCAGCGCGGAATCTGACTTTACGTACGGCGAGGCGTTCATCCTCTCAGGTCAAGGCCTGGACAGCATGAAAAAAGCCACGCTGGCGGTGTTTAGCAACGACGAAAGGTTTAACGAACGCACCGAACTCACCACAGACTTTGTCGCTGCCATCGTCGAGAAGTGGACCGTGGTGGAGGCGCGAACCTATTGCATGCATCTGGTCGATGATGACAGTCAGGAAACAATCGCCCAGGTCTTGGGCAAATCCCGAATTACGGTCAACAAGACCTTGAGACGGGCTCAAGCACGATTGCTGGATCGTTACCTCCAGCGCGTAGGTCAATGGATTAAGGAGCTTGCCGATGCGTGACGTTCAGGTGTTGCTGCTGGTGCTGATCCTCGCGCATATGGGCCTGGATTATCTGTCGTCTGCCTGGCGCGCAAAAGCACGCTCTCCCCGTGGACGTTGGCTGGACCTGACGACGGTCGTCGCTTACGTGTGCGTGTTCGGCGCCATCTTGGTGTTGTTCGGGCACGGCGCGCTTTTCGGCGTGTTGGCGGGGGTGGCAGTCGGTGTCTGCTGGGTGCTGGCGCGCTGGCTGATCGGCCAACTCAGCTGGAAGTTCGCCTTCGTGCTGCGTTACGCGGTGAATATTGCGGTGGTCTGCGTCGTCTGGATGATTGCCGAGGGCAATTGGCTCTCGGTCGGGGCGTCGGCCAAAGCATTGATCAATCCACACAATCTGGTAGTGGTGTTGGGTTACGTGATCGTGCTGCGGCCGTCATCATTATTGATCGGCGCAATCCTTAATCCGTGGCTGGCGTCGGTTGACACGCAGGGGACGTTGAAGAGCGCTGGCGCACTGATCGGCTATCTCGAAAGGGCGTTGATTCTGACGTTCGTTTTGCTGGCACAGTGGCAGGCCATCGGCTTTCTCCTCACTGCGAAAAGCATTCTGCGATTCAACGACATCAAGGGGGTCGAGCAACGCGCCCTGAGCGAGTACGTGCTGCTGGGCACGCTGCTCAGTTTCAGCACCAGCATCGCAATTGGCTTGGCAGTGACGAAATTGTTGAGTGTGTTAGCCGGCTAAGCAGCGTCGGTTAATCTTGATGCGGTCCCAAAGTAGCCCCTGAAGGCTACTTTCTGAGTAGTAGCCTGCCAAGGCTACTACGCGTTCAAATCAGCTCACCAGAAGGTCGGTTGAGCCGCCAGGCACTCACTCAGCGCCTCAATGGCTTTCTCGACGTCTTCGCGCTGGGTGTATCGGCCCAGGCTCAGGCGTACGCCGGTTGCGGCTTTTTCAGGGCTCAGTCCCATCGCCAGCAACACATGCGAAGCACCGCCCGCCGCAGAGTTGCAGGCTGATGTCGAGGACACCGCCAGCGCGTGAGACAAGCTCATGATATTAAAGCCCGGGCTCTGGACGCAGACGTTGAGCGTGTGAGGAATGCGCTGTTGCGGGCAGCCATTGAGCATCACGCCGGGCAACTTCAGAAGCCCTTCCAGCAACTGCGCAGACAGCGCGCCGATGCGCCGGGTTTCTTCATGCATCTCGGCGCTGGACAAGGCAAAAGCCGCGCCCATACCGACGATTTGGTGCGTGGCCAACGTACCGGACCTGAACCCTTGCTCGTGACCGCCACCGTGCATCTGCGCCTGGAGCAGCGCGTGCGCGCGCTCGCCGACGTAGAGCGCGCCAATGCCTTTCGGGCCATAGGTTTTGTGTGCGGAGAATGACATCAGGTCAACGTCGAGACTGCTGAGGTCAATGGCGACTTTGCCGGTGCCTTGTGCGGCGTCAACGTGGAAGATTGCACCCTGTGCACGAACCAGTCGGCCGATGCTGGCGATGTCGGTCAACGTGCCCAGCTCGTTATTGACCAGCATCAGAGACACCAGCAGCGTGTCGTCACGCAATGCCTGGCGCACTGCATCAGGCTGGATCAACCCCTGGCTGTCAGGCTCAAGCCAGGTCACGGGATGACCGGCTAGTTCCAGTTGCCGAACGGTGTCGATCACCGCCTTGTGTTCAATACGACTGCTGATCAGATGGCGCCGACCGCTTATGTCGCCCAGTGCGATGCCTTTGATGGCCAGATTGTTGGATTCCGTTGCGCCCGAGGTCCACACCAGTGCCTGTGCTTGAGCGCCGACCAGTTCAGCCACCTGACGGCGGGCGAGTTCGACGGCCTGACGGGCCTGATTACCGTAAGCGTGAGAGTTGGAAGCGGGGTTGCCAAACGTGCCTTCTTGACCCAGACACGTAACCATCTGCTGGATGACACGGTCGTCGACAGGCGTGGTGGCTGCGTAATCGAAATAACGAGGAAAAGTGGACATGGTCGGCCTGCGCTGTCTGAAGATGTAAAAATGGTACTAGCGTCAAACCGAAAAAAAATTGATAAGTGCTCGGGTTAATACAGATTAATGCGAATATATTTCCTCATTCGCGGTCTGGGCCGGATTTTTATTTCATGCTCCGCTCATTCGGGATTATCGTTGTACCCAATTGGCATAAAGACAGGCGATGTCTGCCGCATGAGAGGTGATGACGTGGACAAGTTCGACCAGGCAATCCTGAGCATTCTTCAAACCGATTGCACACGGCCGATTGCCGAAATCGCCGACGCAATCGGTCTCGGCAGCACGGCTTGCTGGCGGCGGGTTCAGAAACTGGAGGAGCAAGGCATCATCCGCCAGCGCGTGGCGCTGCTCGATCCCTTGCAATTGAAGGTGTCGGTGACGGTGTTCGCGGCCATCCGCACCAATCAGCACAACGCCGATTGGCTTGACCGCTTCCATGCACTGATGGCCACGCTCCCTGAAGTGGTGGAGTGCTATCGCATGGCGGGGGACACCGATTACATGCTGCGCATGGTGGTGCCGGACATCGCAGGTTATGACGCCGTTTATAAGCGCTTGATTCGGCTGCCCGGCATCACCGACATCAGCTCCAGCTTTGCCATGGAGCAGATCAAATCGACCACCGAGCTGCCACTCGGGTACCTCAGTTAAAGCAGACCCTGCCGTTAAAGCTCGCCGGTCAGAAACTGCGCGCGACCATGACCGAAGCTCCAGTCTGCATCGCTGTTGACGACGATAGACACCATCAGGTCCGTGGGCTCTATACCGCAGTGCTCCTTCAACGATTGCGCCAGTAGCTGGTAAAACCGCGTTTTGGAAGCTTCGGTGCGCGGTCGGCTGGTGATGCTGATCACCACCACGTCTTGAGTGCGCGGGATGCCGAGCCCGGTGTCTTCGACGATCAACCGGCTGGGGCGATGCTCGTTGACGATCTGATAGCGGTCGCCTTCGGGGACTTCAAATGCCTCGACAACCGCACGGTGGACGGTGTCCAGCAACGTCTTGATCTGGTCGTCAGAACGGCCTTCAACGATATCGATTCTAATCAGCGGCATTGGGTGTTTACCTTATGAGTTAAAGTCTGGGGCCTGGTTGGGCAGGGCGTGACGCCTAAGATAGGGCTTTGCGTTGTTCATGGCGAGATGCAAAGATTGAACTCATTGTTTTCATTGGCGAACAATCGCGCATGCAAAAAGATCAAATCGAGGGGCTTTGGACTCACGTGCACTGGCTGTCGGTGCTGGAAGATCAGGGCACCTACACCGCCGCAGCCCTGCGGCTGGGCGTCAGCAAATCAGCTGTCAGTCAGCGCATTGCCGAGCTGGAAAAAGCAACGGGCTTGCGTCTGGTTCAGCGCACCACCCGCAGCGTCAAGCTGACCGAAGCCGGGCAATTGCTGGTCGATGAAGTGCGCAGCGCCTACGCGCACATTGCCCGCAGCTTTTCTCAAGTAAGGGATTCGGCTGGGGGAATCCGTGGCTTATTACGTCTGACTGCACCCGTGGCGTTCGCCCGACAGCAGTTGGTACCGCAGCTGGCCGGATTTCTCGACGCGCACCCCGAGGTGCGGGTACAACTCGACGTTTCGGACCAGCTCAGCTCTATCACCGCCGACGGCTACGACCTCGCGATCCGCCACAGCCAGCAAGTGCCGGACACGCATGTCGCGTGGAAACTGTGTGAGACACGCTCGGTGCTGGTTGCCACCCGGTCCTACCTTGATCGGGTCGGAACGCCCAAATCCCCGCATGAACTCTCGGACCATAACTGCCTGTTCTACCCCAGAGGCGTCGACGCACCCGCTTGGACGTTTGAGCGTTCGATGTCGCGAAAAGCCATCCCGGAACGCATCACCGTCCCGATCAAGGGCTCCTTCGCCACCAACAACAGTGAAGCGCTACGCGATGCGGCGCTGACTCACCTGGGCATCGCGCTACTGCCGGACTTCAGCGCCCAGGCCGGGCTGGCCAATGGTCAACTGGTTCAGGTACTGCCCAAATGGCAGCTTCATGGTGCGTTCGCGGACGAAATCAACTTGATCCGCCCATATTCCCCGCAGGTGCCCAAGGCGGTCAGCGCGTTGGTGGAATACCTGCGCGAGCGCTTCAGCGGCGGATTTGGGTACACCACCAAGCCTTGAAGCCCACCCCTTGAACCCTGGATCGAAAAACGCCCACTGCATGCCGGCGATGCGATGGGCGTTTTTTTATGCTCTGCAAATGCTCAATCCTGCGCCAGTTGCTCCATCAACCAGGCCTTGAATCGCTCGACTTTGGCGCTTCGTTTTCGCGCCGTGCGATAACCCAGAAATTGCATCTCAAGACGCAGGCAAGTCTCTAGGAGGGGTCTTGGGTTTTAGTTTATGAGGTGAACACGGCTGTAGGAAAAACTACAGTCGGTGCAAGGCATTTAATTGACGTCAATGGATTGAACTGAGTAACATCGGTCCGTCAACTGATATCACTGTGCTACTGCAAGGACGCTCTGTGTACTTTTCCCTCTCCAGAGGCGCGCTGTGCGTGCTGCTCGCCGCCGCATCATTGCCTGCCTTCGCAGCGCCCACGCCCGGTGAACAGGACTTGAT
The DNA here is from genome assembly GCF_026810445.1 of Pseudomonas sp. BSw22131. NCBI lineage: Bacteria > Pseudomonadati > Pseudomonadota > Gammaproteobacteria > Pseudomonadales > Pseudomonadaceae > Pseudomonas > Pseudomonas huanghezhanensis. The sequence goes on from NZ_CP113949.1 coordinate 2,791,660, forward strand.
CCGTGATCGCCAGGACCGTTTACTCGAAGACCAGCGCCGTAGGCTCGAAGAGCTCAAGGAACTGCCTGGTAAACAGTCAACGCCCTCTGTCGAGCCAGCGCCTGTCGACATCCGCTGCTTCACCATCAACACCATCACGCTCAAGGGCGCCGATGCGCTTTCAGCCAGTGATCGCGACACCTTGCTCAAGCCTTATCTCCGTCAATGCATGGGCGTGCCTCAGCTCAATGGGCTGCTGAAGGTCATCACCGACTGCTATCTGGAGAAAGGCCTGGTCACCAGCCGTGCCTACCTGCCGCAGCAGGATCTGTCCAAAGGGCACCTTGACGTGCTGGTCATCGAGGGCAAGCTCGAAAACATCAAGGGCGATGCTGGCAGCGGTCTGTCCCCGCGTGAGCTGGCCATGGCGTTTCCGGGGGGCGAAGGGCAGTTGCTTAACCTTCGCGAGATCGAGCAGATGGTTGACCAGTTGAACCGACTGCCGTCCAACCAGGCACAGATGGAGCTGACTCCAGGCCAGGCCGTCGGCGGCAGCGATGTGCTCGTCAAAAACACCCCGCAAAAGCTGTGGCGTGCGAGCCTGTCGCGCAACAACGACGGCCAGCGCAGTACCGGCGAGCAGCAGTGGAACACGGGGCTGGAATGGGACAGCCCGCTGGGGTTGTCCGATCAAGTGATGCTGCGCAGCGGCCATGACGCCATGACCGATCATCAGCATGCATCGCGCAACGCCTTGTTCAACTACAGCCTGCCCTTGGGCTGGTGGACCTTCAGTTACACCTACAACCAGAGCGACTACCGTTCCGTGGCGCAGGCCAACGGGTTCGACTTCAAACAGACCGGTGACAGTGCAAACCACCAGATGCGCGCCGAACGGGTCATTTACCGTGATGCCCTGAGCAAAACGTCCCTGAGCGTGGGGTTTGCCCATCTGCGCACCAACAACTACATCGAAGACAGCCGCCTGGCCCTGAGCAGCAACCGCATCAGTGAAGTGCAATACGGCTTCAACCACGGTCGGCGCGTCGGTTCGGCGTTCGTCAACCTTGACCTCGGCATGCAGCAGGGTGTCAGCGCATTGGGTGCCCAGGACAACGGCCAACCCGGCCCGGGCGAAGCGGATGTGCGCTATCGCAAATACACCGGCACCCTCAGTTACCTGCAGCCGTTCAAGGTGTGGGGCGAAAGCCTGACCTTTACCAGCCTTGCCACGGACCAGCGCAGTGAAGACGTGTTATTCAGCGCGCAGCGCACCAGCCTGGGAGGCTCCTCGTCGGTTCGCGGCATGAAGGATCAGTTTTTGTCCGGGGACAGCGGCGGTTACTGGCGCAATGACCTGCGCCTGACGCGTCCCCTGACGCTGGAATGGTTGCGTCCGGCCTTCGCCGAATACGGCACCAGCTTCGGCTACGACCAAGGCGTGATCCGCAACGACCGCTACAACGGTGCCGAGCACGGTCGTGTCTCCAGCAACGCCATTGAATTGTTCGCTCGCGGCCAGCACGTCACCGCCAGCGTCACCTATGCCCACTTATTAGAGCGTCCAGCCGGACTGATCGAGCGCGAGTCGCCGATCTACTTTCGTCTGGATTTCTTCCTCTAACGCTTCGAGATTTTTGACATGGACGTCCGCCAGTTTGCCTTCCTTGCCCGCCAGCCTTCTGCCGTCCTGATGGAGCGGGAGCGTTTCTGGGGTATGCCCAAACGTGGCCTCGCGCTGATTTTGATCAACGCCATGTTCTGGCAGCCCTTGATGGCTCAGGCCGATGGGATTGCGGTCAGCGGCGGCACCCAGACCAGCCTCAATCAGGCGGGTAATGGCGTACCGATCGTCAACATCGCTGCACCCAATGCCAGCGGCCTCTCACACAACCAGTATCAGCAGTACAACGTCGATGCGCAGGGCGTGATCCTCAACAACGCTACGGCGCGCACCCAGAACACACAACTGGGCGGGATCATCGTCGGCAACCCCAATTTCACGGGCACTGCCGCCAGCACTATTCTCAACGAAGTGGTCGGTGCCAACGCCAGTCAGCTCAAGGGCTACACCGAAGTGGCCGGCCAGTCGGCGCGTGTCATCGTCGCCAACCCCTACGGCATCAGTTGCAACGGTTGCGGCTTCATCAATACGCCGCGCGTCACCCTGACCACCGGTAAACCGGTGCTCGACAATGGTCAGCTTCAGCGTTTCCAGGTAGATGGCGGCAGCATCTCTATTGATGGCTCCGGCGTAAATGCCGATAACGTCGATCAATTTGAACTCATCACCCGCGCCGCGCAGATCAATGCCCAGATCAACGCCAAACAGCTGACCATCGTCGCCGGTCGCAACGACGTTGACGCGCAAACCCTCAGCGCCACCGCCCGCGCCGACGACGGCAGCAGCAAACCGGTGTTGGCCATCGACAGCTCGGCGCTGGGTGGCATGTACGCCGGGGCCATCAAACTGGTGGGCACCGAAGCCGGTGTCGGGGTGCGCCTGGCCGGCAACCTTGCCGCCAGCGCTGGCGATATCCAGATCGACGCCAACGGGCAGTTGAACATGACGCAGGTCTCGGCGGCTGGGGCGGTCAACGTCAAGGCCGTCAGCCTGGACGCTGCGGGGCCCGTGTATGCGGGCACGTCGTTGTCGGTCAACACAACAGGCGACGTCATTAACCGGCAAAGTATCGCAGCGCGTGATGGCGTGGTCCTGAGCAGCGGTGGTCAGTTGACTAACCCCGGCATCATCGAGGCGGGAGTCAACGCCGATAACAGCCGCAACGTCAGCGGTGATGTGTCGATCACTGCGCAGAATGTGCGCAATACCGGCAGCATCACAGCAAGTCGCGCGTTGACGGCCAACGTCAGCCAGACGCTGAACAACCAGGGCGGCACGCTTAACAGCCAGGCCCGTACACAAGTCACGGCAGGCACTCTGGATAACCGCCAGTCGGGCAGGGTGTTGAGCCAAGGCAGTATGGGCGTCACTGCCGATCAGTTGCTGAACACCCAAAACGGCCTGGTATCCAGTGCCGGCGACCTCTCGGTGAACGCCGGTTATCTGGATAACAGCCAACAGGGCAAGATCTCCACCAGCAGCGCTTTAACGGTGCATGTTACCGGGCAGTTGCTCAACGCGCTGGGCATCCTTGGCGCCAATGGCAATCTGGTGCTCAGTGCCGGGGCTCTCGACAACCGTAACGGCGAAATCTCTACCCTTAGTGACTTGTCTGCCAGCGGCGGTCAAGCGGACAACAGCGGTAATGGCCGCATACTCGCCAACGGCGACCTGTCGCTGACCTTTGATGGCCTCAACAACCAGAATAAAGGCGCTGTCTCCGGGCAGCGCGACGTCAATATCAACGTTGGCCAGTTGAGCAACACCGGTGTGGGCAGCGTCTACGCCAAGCGCAACCTGAATCTCAGCGCGGCCAATGACCTGAACAACAATCAGGGCGTGTTGCGCAGTGACGACACCCTTAGCCTGCGTGTCGGAAGCCTCGCCAACACGGGCGGCAGCGTCACCAGCGCTGGCGTTTCGACGCTCACCGGCACCGGCGCCATCGTCAATCATGGCGGCGAAATACTCTCCGACACCAAGCTGACGCTGACCAGTGCCAGCCTCGACAACAGTCAAAAAGGTCGCATCGCAGGTAAAGGCGTCGTGCTCAATACCGGCGCGTTCGACAACCACCAGAACGGCAGCCTGACCAGTACCGACACGCTTCAACTCACCGCAGCCCAAGTCAACAACAGCGAGGCCGGGCGCATTGCCAGTGCCATGGCGTTGAACGCCAGCGTCACCGGTCTCGATCAACTGGGCGGCCAGATGTTCAGCAAAACAGCGCTGACCCTGGATATGAACAACGGTCAGTTGAACAATCAGGGCGGTTTGATCAACGCCCCCGGCACGTTACTCCTGAAGAACCTCAACGGCGTCAACAACCAGAACGGCGAAATCTCCAGCGCTCAGGCGTTCACCCTGACCGCGCAAAACCTCGACAACAGCGGCGGCAAGCTGATCAGCAATCAGTCCCTGACCATGCGTATCGCCCAAGTGCTCAGCAACATTAACGGCACCGTTTCTGCTCAGGGCCTGGACATCACCAGCGCCAGTCTGGACAACACCGAGGGTATGTTCAGCAGCCACGCAGGCTTGAAGCTGACCGTCGATAACGCGCTGAACAACCATCAAGGCACGCTGATTGCCGACGAAGATTTTCTGCTCAACGCTGCCAGCGCAGACAACAGCCTGGGTCAGATCTCCAGCAAGAAAAACCTCACCGCAAAGATTGGCAACCTGCAACAGCAAGGCGGGCAACTGATCGCCTTGGGCATGCTGAATTTGACCGGCAATAGGTTGGATAACCGCCTCAATGGCCTGATCGGCGCGACCCAGGCGCTGACGCTCAATGTCGACGATATCGATAACCGTGGCGGAGAAGTGTCCAGCCAGGACACGATCACCGTTAACGGCCAGCAACTGAACAACAGCGACAGCGGCAAGGTACTGGCGCAGCAAGCCCTGAGGCTCAACGTCGCGAAGATCACCAACCTCAACAATGGACTGCTGTCTGGCAAGGCGGGTATCACGCTGGTCGGTGACACGCTGGATAACACCGGTGGTTCGCTGGTGGGCCTTAAAGGCATCGACATCAATTTTGCCGGTTTACTCGACAACAGCCAGGGCCTGATCAGCAGCGAAGACATGCTCAACGCTCGCGTCGGCAGCCTCATCAACAACGCTGGCAGCGTGTCCAGCGCTGGCCTGCTGACTCTCAACAGTGTCGGAAGCATCACCAACCACGGCGGCAAACTGGTCACCGACGGCGCATTGACCCTGCACAGCGACAGCCTCGATAACAGCGCCAAAGGCAGCATCAGCAGCAAAGGCGCATTGGCGATAATCACCGGCAATTTTGATAACAGCCAGGCTGGGCTCGTCAGCACCAGTGACCGACTGGACCTGACCGCCGCACAATTGACCAACCGCGACGGCGGTAGCATCGGCAGCACCTTGGATCTGGTGGCCAGTATCAGTGGGCTGGATCAGCAAAACGGCAAACTGTTCAGCAGCGCCGATCTGACTCTGGACCTCAACAACGGCCAACTGAACAATCAGGGCGGCCTGATCAACACCCCCGGCGCGCTGTTGCTTAAAAATTTCAACGGGGTGAACAACCAGAACGGTGAAATTTCCAGCAACCAGGCGTTTACGCTGGCGGCTCAAAGCCTGGACAACAGCGGTGGCAAACTGCTGAGCAATCAAGACCTGAACGTACGCATCGCCCACGCCCTGATCAACATCAAAGGCATGATCGCCGCCGCCAGTCTGGATGTCCAAGCCGGCACGCTGGACAACGGCGGCGGGACAATCACCAGTCGCAGCGATCTGCAACTCAGCACCAATGGCCTGTTGAGCAACCGCGATGACGGCCTGATCAGCGCCGCGCAAGCGCTCAACGTCCGCTCCACCAACCTCGACAACCAAGGCGGGCAACTGCTCGCCAACAGCGTGCTGACCGTCAATGCCGCCGCGCTGAACAACACCGCTAACGGGCTGATCAACAGCCAGGACAGCTTGAATATCACCGCCGACAGCCTGGACTCCAGCAACGGCGGTGAAGTCTCCGCTCACGGCGACATGAGTCTGACCCTGAACGCGTTGACTCAAAACGGTGGCCGTCTGCTCGGTGATGCCGCGCTGACCCTGGACCTCAACGGCGCTGACCTCAACAACCGCGCGGGGCTGATCACCGCCAAGGGACCGTTGACCCTCAACCGTCTGCGTGACATCAACAACCAGGGCGGCGAAATCTCCAGCAGCCAAAGCTTCACCTTGGCCGGTGGCAACTTCGACAACACCAACGGCAAGCTCATAAGCAACAACCTGCTGACCGTCAACACTGCCAGCGTCATCAACCAGAACGGGCTGATCTCAGGCTGGCAAGGTCTGAGCGTTAACAGTGGCGTCCTCGATAACCGCAACAACGGCACGCTGTCCAGCCGCAATGGCAGCGTCGCGGCCACCGTCAGTGGCGCGTTGCTCAACAGCAGCGGCGGCGCACTGGTCAGCCAGAATGCCCTGACCGTCAACGCGGCAAGCCTCGACAACCGTGGCGGCATTTTGTCCAGCGGCGGCGCGCAAACCCTGACCGTCAATGGCTTGCTGGACAACAGCCAGAACGGCCTGATCGACAGCGGCGCTGCGCTCACCGTCAACGCCACCACACTGAGTAACGCAGCGGGCAACATCACCGCACAGCAGGACGTCAGCTTCACCGGCAACGCGCTGGATAACAGTGCCGGGAATCTAAGCAGCAAAGGCGCCGTCACCCTCGACCTGCTGGGCGCCCTGACCAACAGCAATGGCAAACTCGCCAGCGCCGGCGCCTTGCTGTTACGCCGCAGCAGCCAGATCGTCAACCAGGGCGGGCAACTGGTCAGCCAAAGCCTGATGACCCTCAACACTGCCAGCCTTGATAACCGTAATCGCGGCACCGTGGCCGCCAACAGCAGCCTGGTGATCAACAGCAGCGCCGCCGTCCTCAACAGCGCTGATGGCTTGATCTACAGCCAGATCGCCGACGTCCAGCTTCAGGCCGGCAGCCTGTCCAATGGCAACGGCGCCCTGCAAAGCCAAGGCGCCATGAACCTCAACGTCGCAGGCGACATCGACAACCAGACCGGGCGCATCATCGCCCAAGGCGGCGACCTGGGCCTCAGTGCCAGCAACCTTTATAACCAAGGCGGCGTGCTGTCCAGCCTGCAAGGTGCGTTCACTGCACGCGTAACCGGCGTGCTGAAAAACGGCTACAACGCCAACCGTCAAGGCGGTGTAATACAGGCCCAACGCCTGGACCTCAGAGCGCTTGGCGGCTTCGACAACTACGGCGGACGCGTCTCGGCGCGCGGCGGCGATGCGCTGATCACCACCGGCAACTTCGATAACCGCAACGGCGGCCTCTACGCCACAGGCCGCGTCGGCGTCACCGGCAACAACTTCGACAACAGCGGCGACAACGACGGCCAGATCGCCGCCAACCAGATCGACCTCAACCTCAGTGGCGCACTGAACAACCGCCTCGGCATCATCGAAAGCGACAGCACCCTGAGCGTCACTGCCGGCAGCGTCGACAACCAGACCGGCAAACTGCGCGCCCTCGGCGGCGCAGGCACCACGCAATTCAACATCGGCGGCACCTTCGACAACCGCAACGGCGTACTCGAAAGCGCCAACAACGACCTCAATTTCAACGTCAGCAGCTTCCTCAACGCCAACGGCAGCCTGCTCCACGTCGGCAACGGCGAATTCGCCATCTCCACCGCCAACGTTACCAACGCTGGCGGCAGCATCGTCACCCGTGGCGGCCTGACCCTCAACGCCGACAGCTGGACCAACAGCAGCGTCATCCAGGCCGGACGCCTGAACGTCAACGTCAACAACTTCAACCAGACCGCCAGCGGCCAACTGCTTGCGTCCAGCGCGTTTGTCGGCACCGGCGGCAACTGGAACAACGACGGCCTGATCGCCAGCGACGGTAGCCTGAACCTCAACATCGGCGGCACCTACTCCGGCAACGGTCGGATGAGCAGCCTGGGCAACCTCAGTGCCAGCGCCGGCCAAATGACCTTGGGCAGTGCAACCACCATCGCAGGCGGCGGCAGCACGGCGATTAACGCAGGCGGACAACTGACCAACTACGGTCGTCTGACGTCGGCGGGTGACATGACGGTGAATGCCGGTGGGGTGAATAACTATGGGACGCTCGGGGCTGCGCAAGACCTGACCGTGGTTACTCAGACACTACTTAACAATCAAGCTGCAGACGGAAGTCGGGGCTTCCTGTTCAGCGGCCGGAACATGAAGCTTCAGGTAGGTAGTTTCACCAACCAATACGCAGACGTTTACAGCTTGGGCAGCCTTTTGGTTACCGGGGTTTCACCGGGAAGCTCTGCGCAAAACTTGCTCAATAGCTCCGCCAGTATTGAGGCAGCAGGTGACATCACAGTCGCCGCTGACAGTTTCGTGAACCAGCGCGAAAAATTCGCCATGGATCAGCAAGTTACCGGTGGTTATATGACCATCCGATGTGTGCAGCATTGCGACGGTCCTAGCAGCCCTAGAGTTCGCGGCCCCGTCTTTATCTATCAGACTGTTGAAAGTACTGTCAGTGAAGACTCGCCTATGGCGACCTTTGTATCGGGGCATAACCTGAGCATCAACAGTCAGAATTTTCTTAATCAATACAGCTTGGTGTCGGCAGCCAACGATCTTTCCATCACCAGCACCAATATCACCAACAAGGCTGCACTTTCAGCTTCGGGCACGTCAGGTCATGAGGTCGGCGCTAATAATTGGGTTTCGGGCTCTGACTTTTACCAATTGATTAACGATGTACAAGCTTATGATGCTCAGCACCCAAGAACCGGCCCGTTCGATATTGCGGCGTTCAATGAGTTGGTCGGAAAATTTGACCCCGTCCTGTTCTATGGCATAACGGATCCGGTCACTGTTAAAGCTGACGGCCAATCTGTCGCCGCTGCGATTATCCAAGCGGGCGGGGCGGTAAATCTTAATGCCTCTAATGACATCAGCAATCTGGTAGTTCAAAAGACCACTACCGCTGTAACCAATCGCTCTTCGAGTACAGGCGTATACAGTGCTACCCAACCGTCCGTGGTATTGCTTAACCGTCAACTCCCACCAAACTTGGCCCAACAACAAGTCAACCCTTTAAGCCTCCCAGGTTTCAGCCTGCCCACTGGCCAAAACGGTTTGTTCCGTCTAAGCGGGCAAGCAGGCAACAACACCCAGTCGACCCAAGCCAGCGCCACACCACAAAGCTGGACCATCGGCGGCGCCAGCGTCTCAGTCGCTCAGCGTGAGCAAACCGTTTCTGACACCCAAGCCCGGAACATTCAAATCGATTCGGCCGGTCAGATATCGGCCTCCGCAGGCCAGTTGACCACAACAACTCGCCAAACTACCGGTCAGGTGATTTCCGCACCAGGCATCACCCGAGCCACCACAGCCACCGCGCAAAAAGTCAACAAAGTCCAGGGCCTGCCCAGCTATGCGGCGAGACCTAACGGCAATAAATACCTGATCGAAACCAACCCTGTGCTCACCGACCTCAAGCAGTTCATGAGTTCGGACTACCTGCTCTCCGGCCTCGGTTACGACCCTGACACCAGCGCTAAACGCCTGGGTGACGGTTTCTACGAACAGCGACTCGTGCAACAAGCCGTCACAGCCCGCACAGGTCAGGCCTTCATCGACGGACAGACCTCCAACGAGGCGCAGTTCAAGTACCTGATGAGCAACGCCATCGCCAGCAAGGATGCGCTCAACCTTTCGGTAGGCGTAGGCCTGACCGCGCAACAGGTCGCGGCCCTGACACATGACATCGTCTGGATGGAAGACGCCGTCGTCAACGGCGAAACCGTATTGGTTCCGGTGCTGTACCTAGCCAATGCCAACAACCGACTGGCATCAAACGGCGCCCTGATTGCCGGTAAAGACGTCACCCTGATTGCAGGTGAAAACCTCGACAACGTCGGCACCCTGCGCGCCACCAACAACCTGTCGGCGACCGCAGGCAATGATCTGGTCAACAGCGGCTTGATCGAAGCGGGCAACCGCCTCGACCTGCTCGCGGGCAACGACATCGTCAACAAGGCGGGCGGGATCATTTCCGGTCGCGACGTGACCCTCACCGCCATCAACGGCGACGTGATCAACGAGCGCACCGTGACCTCGATGGACAGCAGCGTCCTCGGCCAGCGGCACAATGACTACGCCGACAACGCCGCCCGCATCGAGGCCGCCAACGACCTGAGCATTTCAGCCGGGCGTGACATCAACAACATCGGCAGCGATCTACAAAGCCGCCGCGACATGACCCTCAGTGCCGGTCGCGACGTCAACCTCGTCGCCACTCAAGTCACCAACAGCCTGGTTCGCGACAGCAAACACACCAGCAGCGACATCACGCAGACCGGCTCCACGGTCACTGCCGGTCGAGACATCTCGGCTCAGGCGGGGCGTGACATCAACGCCATCGCCAGCAGCATCGACGCCACGCGCGACATCGCCATGGCCGCCACCGAAAACATCAACATCAGCTCGGCGGCAGACGAAGAACACTCGTTAAGCAAGAGCAAAAAACTCACCGTTCAGGAAGATCACGTCAGCCAGGTGGCGACCGAAATCAAGGCCGGTGGCAGCGTCGCGATCAGCGCCGGACAAAACCTCGCGGTGACCTCCAGCCGCATCACCGCAGGCTACGAAGCGTATCTGGTCGCAGGCGACAAACTCGAAATCCTCGCCGCGCAAGACAGCGACTACTCGCTGTACGACAAAAAGAGCAAAGGCTCCTTCGGTGCCAAAAAGACCAAACGCGACGAAGTCACCAAGGTCACCAATATCGGCAGCGAAATCACCTCCGGCGGCAACATGGTCCTCGTCAGCGGCGGCGACCAACGCTATCAGGTCGCCAAACTTAACAGCGGCAAAGACCTGACCATCAGCAGCGGCGGCGCCATCACCTTCGAAGGCGTGAAAGACCTCAATCAGGAAAGCCACGAGAAGAGCAACACCAGCCTCGCGTGGAACTCGATGTCGGGCAAAGGCAACACCGACGAAACCCTGCGCCAGAGCGAACTCATCGCCAAGGGCAACCTTGCGATCAACGCGGTGGACGGGCTGCACATTGATGTGAAGCAGGTCAACCAACACCGTCAGTCAGGCAATTGATGCGATGGTCAAGGCAGATCCGGATCTGGCGTGGTTGAAGGAGGCAGAGAAGCGTGGGGATGTGGATTGGAAGCTGATCAAAGAAACGCATGATGCTTACAAGTACAGCAACTCAAGCCTGGGTCAGGGCGCGATGCTGGCGATCATCATTATTGTGACGGTGTTGACGGCGGGTGCTGCGAGTGCGCTTGCTGCATCGGCGGGCAGCGCGGTTGGAGCCGGAGCCGGCTCAACGATGGCGGCTGCTACAGCAGCCACCGCATCGGCAGGTGCAGCTACCGCCGGCCTTGGAAACGTCATTGCGACTGCGGCGCTTACCTCGATGGCCAGTACCGGCGCCGTCAGTGTCATCAACAACAAGGGTAATTTGGGAGCAACATTCAAGGATGTAACGTCGTCAGGGGCAGTCAAAGGATACCTAACGTCCGCAGCAATGGGGGGGATGATGCCAGGCTACGACCCCGCATCACTGGGGCTTGACCTTGGCAGTCTCCAGGCGGTGTTGCTGAAATCGGCGTCCGATGCATTTGTGAATACCGCCATTAACGGCGGCAGTTATGCCAATAATTTAAGCAGCGCTTTAGCAGGCCAAGCCGCCAACGTTGGGATGGCCTTCGGCTTCAGGATGATTGGGGATTACGCTTTAGGAAAATACGAAGAAGGCAGTGTCCAAAAGGTAATGGCACACGCTTTGGTCGGTGGTCTGCTGGCAGAAGCCACTGGAGGCGATTTCAAGACAGGAGCAATGGCAGCGGGTGCAAGTGAAGCCTTGGTCAACGTGATCAAAAACATGGTTGGCGACGACAAAGCGCTGCAAGTGATGGCCTCGCAACTAACTGGGATCGCAGCCGCCGCCGCCGTGAATGGGGATGTTGAGAAGGGCGCACAGATTGCTCAGTACGCGGCAACCTACAATCGACAGCTTCATGCTGAAGAGCAGAAGTGGTTGGAAGACAACGCCCAGCAATTCGCCGATCAGACAGGAGTATCCAAGCAGGCGGCAATGGAGCGCCTCAGCCAACAGGCGTTAAAAGATACCGATATCTTGTGGCGCTCAATATTGAGCGATGGCAATGACAGTGCTGCTCAAGCATTTCTATCAGGCTCGGGAAAAACGTTTGTTAACGAGCTGGGGGATGCACAGTCACTCTTCACGACGACCGGGAATCAATTATTTCGCTCGGAGATGTTTGCAGATTCCGCAGATCCCTCGTTCTACAAGCAGTTCGTTCAGAGCGGTATCAGCCGTGACTTGAGTACAGGATTGATCAAAGAGCTCAAAGATTCTGGCGTTGGATTCAAAAATGGCGTGGTGGATCTTTACGCTGCGGCACAAGAAAGTCCGGGGGCTGTCTTAGTGGGAATCTGGCGAGGAGTCAAAGGATTGCCAGCCGGGATGATGGACAGCTTCCAAGAGAGTGGACTGGCGATAGGCGAAGGCGCTGCTGTGGCTTTGAATGCTGATATAGCCGCCAAGCTTAATGCGATCTACGGGCAGGATGTGCGCAGTGCTCAGCAGGCTATGCTGGCAATTCGAATATTTACGGCGGTAAGCGGAGCAAAAGCGGTCGGAAAAGCCGGGGATGTCTTTGCAACGAAAATTGCGGATGTGATCTCCAAGGAGTTGGATACCGTCGCGAAAAACCTGAATCCCAGCAGCGCGATGACTGATGCAGAAGCAGGGACGTTGGTTGACAGGAATGTGTTGGGGGGTAATCCTAGTGGTGCAAAAGACATTGTGAATGCCACTGAAGGTATTCCTGGTCGTGTACAGTCTCGTATAAACGTTGCTAACGGTCGTACAGAAACCACCCCTCTGCGGGACAATGGCAATCCAGTCTCTGCGGGGTTCGACCATGTTCTTGATGGCCATTTCGATAGAGAAATTTCCAACTCGCGTTCAGTATTTACGATTGCTCCAGATGAGTTGAAAGGAATTTTGCAGAGCAGTGATGTCGTTAAGTCTCCAGTTATGGCGCTACCAGATGGTCAGTTTGTTAGAACAGTTGATGTGGGGCGAGTGATTGGCACTACTACACTGAAGGATGGAGGCATCCCCACCTCTGTGATAAAAGTGTTCACCGACAAAGCCGGCAACCTGATCACAACCTTTCCAGTTAAGGCGGGTAATTGATGCGATCTCTCTCTCCAAAGGTTTGGCATGAGTTGCAATCGACTGTGACGCTCTTGAGTGATAAGTCATCGCTGAGGGATATGCTCGAGGTAATTCTTATGTGGATAAGGCGCAATTATGAATATTTTTCTGTCGAACCGTTCTCGGCCTATAGTTTTGATCAGCTTTCGAACGTAAATGAGAAATTGATGCCCGTTGAGTTTTCGACTTTTAGACTTGGCGACATAGCTCATTTTAGAAAAGTCATTTTAGGCTATAAGGCCAACGACGTAGAGGCTATTGCGCGGTTTTTACGCGATACGATAGAGGAGTTGGTTACTATCGAGATTGATGAGCAATGCCCTAGGTGTGAATCTCCTGGTATGCGCATTTTTATAGGAAAGCAGAACGGATTGTTGGCTTTTCAGTGTAATGTCTGTGGCCACTCCCATTACTCAGATGGATCTAAGGTCGAGATTGGGGGGTTAGAGTTTGTGAGTGAGGTAAGGTTGCGAGAGTTTGGCTTGATTTAATGGTCCAAAAGCAACTGGTGGCGCTGCCGGTAAGGTAGATGATCTAGCTACTAGTGGCTTAAGTTCAGCGTCAAACCTTCCAAGTGGAACAGGTCTTGGTGGTTTCAAGGTCGGCTTAAGTGCAGGCGACATCACTGCTATAAATTCACAGTTTGGCGGTTCGGTTTCATTCAGAGAAGTTGATACGGCTATTGCAAATGCTGCCAATTATGATGGTTTTTACAATAAGGCTGGCTCAATGATCAGGGATATTGCTGGCGGGCATCTGTTTGATAATGGGAACAAGCGGACTGCTGTTGAGGTGGTTGAGCAGTTGATTATAAAAAACGGCGTAGATGGCCCGCCAAAACAAACTATTTGGAATGTTGTGGATAAGGTTGCAACGGGGAAGCTAACTAATGTCCAAGATATTTCAAAAGCATTAAGAGGGCTGGATTAATGTCTTTCAATGAGCTTTCTGAAAAGTATGCGGCTCGTTTCGGTTCGCCAAGTATGGATAGCGTCGGGCTAGAGGAGTTTATTCAAATACTAGAGTTGGTAGCGATGAAAAATAAGGGTTTTTTCATCTTTAAGGTAGATGGTGAAAGAGAGCGCAATATTTATACTTTTATTTTAAATATATCGGCAAGTAACGATGTTGTAATAAGAAAAGATACAGATAGCATGCGGGAAGGCATGGAGTATTTTTTCTCTGAGCTTGAGCGGCTCGGCATATATCCATAACTTGATATTTAGACATTTTGCTTCGCCCCGATAGCAGAACTCATACTGGTGTTTTCTGTAAAAGTGATTGGGATTGCACCGGCCTCGCGCCGGTGTTGTTTTATCTGCTTACTGCAAAATCTCTCTTCCTTCGCTGCTTGCCTTGGTCGTGGCCTGAGCAATCAGGGCGTCGAGCATCTGCGCAACGAATGTCTGTTGGCTCTTGGGCAGTTGGTCGATGGCTTCCAGTCGCTGTTGCCATTTCGGAGCAGGCCCACGCTTACGCACAGTGGTTTCCTGCTGCTGACCAAACAGCTCTTCGAGTGTGGTCGAAAGCAGCCGGGCCAGCTCCGGCAACGCCGCTACCTGAATCCGCCGCTTGCCGGACTCATAGGCTTGGATAGTCTGCTGAGACACGCCCAGCCGTTCAGCCAGTTGGGTTTGGGTGATGCCGTGTTCTTTGCGCAGGCGGGCAATGCGTTAGGTAAAAGGGGACTGATTTATTTGAACGAGCTCAACACCACAAAGCTGGACCATCGGCGGCGCCAGCGTCTCAGTCGCTCAGCGTGAGCAAACCGTTTCTGACACCCAAGCCCGGAACATTCAAATCGATTCGGCCGGTCAGATATCGGCCTCCGCAGGCCAGTTGACCACAACAACTCGCCAAACTACCGGTCAGGTGATTTCCGCACCAGGCATCACCCGAGCCACCACAGCCACCGCGCAAAAAGTCAACAAAGTCCAGGGCCTGCCCAGCTATGCGGCGAGACCTAACGGCAATAAATACCTGATCGAAACCAACCCTGTGCTCACCGACCTCAAGCAGTTCATGAGTTCGGACTACCTGCTCTCCGGCCTCGGTTACGACCCTGACACCAGCGCTAAACGCCTGGGTGACGGTTTCTACGAACAGCGACTCGTGCAACAAGCCGTCACAGCCCGCACAGGTCAGGCCTTCATCGACGGACAGACCTCCAACGAGGCGCAGTTCAAGTACCTGATGAGCAACGCCATCGCCAGCAAGGATGCGCTCAACCTTTCGGTAGGCGTAGGCCTGACCGCGCAACAGGTCGCGGCCCTGACACATGACATCGTCTGGATGGAAGACGCCGTCGTCAACGGCGAAACCGTATTGGTTCCGGTGCTGTACCTAGCCAATGCCAACAACCGACTGGCATCAAACGGCGCCCTGATTGCCGGTAAAGACGTCACCCTGATTGCAGGTGAAAACCTCGACAACGTCGGCACCCTGCGCGCCACCAACAACCTGTCGGCGACCGCAGGCAATGATCTGGTCAACAGCGGCTTGATCGAAGCGGGCAACCGCCTCGACCTGCTCGCGGGCAACGACATCGTCAACAAGGCGGGCGGGATCATTTCCGGTCGCGACGTGACCCTCACCGCCATCAACGGCGACGTGATCAACGAGCGCACCGTGACCTCGATGGACAGCAGCGTCCTCGGCCAGCGGCACAATGACTACGCCGACAACGCCGCCCGCATCGAGGCCGCCAACGACCTGAGCATTTCAGCCGGGCGTGACATCAACAACATCGGCAGCGATCTACAAAGCCGCCGCGACATGACCCTCAGTGCCGGTCGCGACGTCAACCTCGTCGCCACTCAAGTCACCAACAGCCTGGTTCGCGACAGCAAACACACCAGCAGCGACATCACGCAGACCGGCTCCACGGTCACTGCCGGTCGAGACATCTCGGCTCAGGCGGGGCGTGACATCAACGCCATCGCCAGCAGCATCGACGCCACGCGCGACATCGCCATGGCCGCCACCGAAAACATCAACATCAGCTCGGCGGCAGACGAAGAACACTCGTTAAGCAAGAGCAAAAAACTCACCGTTCAGGAAGATCACGTCAGCCAGGTGGCGACCGAAATCAAGGCCGGTGGCAGCGTCGCGATCAGCGCCGGACAAAACTCGCGGTGACCTCCAGCCGCATCACCGCAGGCTACGAAGCGTATCTGGTCGCAGGCGACAAACTCGAAATCCTCGCCGCGCAAGACAGCGACTACTCGCTGTACGACAAAAAGAGCAAAGGCTCCTTCGGTGCCAAAAAGACCAAACGCGACGAAGTCACCAAGGTCACCAATATCGGCAGCGAAATCACCTCCGGCGGCAACATGGTCCTCGTCAGCGGCGGCGACCAACGCTATCAGGTCGCCAAACTTAACAGCGGCAAAGACCTGACCATCAGCAGCGGCGGCGCCATCACCTTCGAAGGCGTGAAAGACCTCAATCAGGAAAGCCACGAGAAGAGCAACACCAGCCTCGCGTGGAACTCGATGTCGGGCAAAGGCAACACCGACGAAACCCTGCGCCAGAGCGAACTCATCGCCAAGGGCAACCTTGCGATCAACGCGGTGGACGGGCTGCACATTGATGTGAAGCAGGTCAACCAACAGACCGTCAGTCAGGCAATTGATGCGATGGTCAAGGCAGATCCGGATCTGGCGTGGTTGAAGGAGGCAGAGAAGCGTGGGGATGTGGATTGGAAGCTGATCAAAGAAACGCATGATGCTTACAAGTACAGCAACTCAAGCCTGGGTCAGGGCGCGATGCTGGCGATCATTATTATTGTGACGGTGTTGACGGTGGGTGGTGGCACCGCAGCGGCGATTGGCACTTCGGCAGGAGCAGCCGCCAATGGAGCAGCGCTAGCTGCGGGGTTTTCTACAGCGACTGCAGCTACCATTGCTACAGCCGCAAATGCTGCTGCTGTGGCGAGCTTCTCAGCCGCTGTTTCGCAGGGCGCGGTCAGCGTAATTAATAACAAAGGTAACCTGGGTGCGGTACTCAAGGATGTCACGTCCGCTGACAGCATGAAGGGTTACGTTATCAGCGGCCTTGCTGCTGGTTTCGCTTCGGGGGTTCTTGATAAAACGTTTGGTGTTTCTGCAGAAAACGTCGCCAAAGCGACTCATGGATTTGAGCTGGGTACAACTGAGGGGCTCACAAAGTTTGCCGGTTATACCTTTGCCGAGAGTGGTTTCAGTGCAGTAACCAGCACGGCTATTAATGGGGGTAGCCTAAAGGACAACCTTGCTCAAGCAGCGATTAGTTCCGCTGCTGATGTCGTGTCGGCGGGCATCTACAACAAGCTAGGCACACAGCTGGAATTCTCTGGACTGTCTGCGAAGGTCGGTGCACACGCACTCGTGGGAGGTTTAATTGCGGAGCTTGCAGGCGGTGATTTTAGAACGGGTGCTTTGGCCGCTGGTGCTAACGAAGCATTCGTGGCGTCAGTAGGTGACAAGATTTTTGTAAATGGTGCCCACGATCAATTGCTCGCAATGACCTCGCAGCTGATTGGTTTGACAGTTGCGGCGGCGGCCGCTGGATCTGATAAGGATCAAGCCGTTGCAAGCTGGGTGGCTTCACAGGCTACTAAGTTTAATTACCTGGAACATAGCGAAAAGGAAGCGTTCATCAAGGAAATGCTCGGTTGTAAGACCGATGAATGCGCAAAAGAGAAGTGGGAGCAAGGGGCATTTGATGAAGATAGTAAGGGGAATGTTGAGTATGCAAATGATATAGCTGGCTCGATGCGTGCCAAAGAGACTCGAGCTCGCGTTGAAGAATCGCTGGATTCTATTTTGTCAATGCCTTGTCCTACAAACGCTTGTGAGGGCTACAAGCAACTGCTGGTTCAGCGTTCCCTAGACACGATAAAATACCTCTCCGTCGTGATCAACGACTGGGCTCCTGTGGATGAGCGGTTGGGCTTGATGAATGGCGCTGTGTTAGGTGCAAAGCAAGGCAGCAGCTTGCAGCAAGCCGAATCTTTGGGTTCTACTAGGATTCAAAAAGCTGTAGATTATCTGGCAGGCAATACTGGTGCAAAAGCTACTGCTACAACGGGAGAAGTTGTAGCTACTGAAGCCACCAGTGCAAATGCCCAAGCTGCATTGAGAGCGAAACTATCAGGACTACAAAAAGCTCAAGAGACAGCAGCGGTCACTAGAATACTGCCTGATGGCCGTATTCGTTACTACACACAAGAGGTTCCTGCAAGGACAGAAGGACCTACTCGGGGTGCTTCTTTCGCCACGGAGTTTGATCCTAAAACGGGTAGTACGAGGCAATGGATGGAAAGCTATGACCATGCAGGAGAAGTAATCCGTGTCCACCCGAAAAGTATTAATGGGCAGCCGGTTGATGCTCAGCACTACCCTCCGACCGGAGCAGAGCTAAAGAGTTGGGGGCAGCAATGAGCATGGAAGAAATAGTGGCTGACAGACTTGGAAGAGTAGTTGCTGATGGATTTGATATTTTTAAAATATCAAAAGAGGCACTTGATATTTACCAAGATCCAAACCTCTCTCTCACAAAAGCTTTAGATATTGCGTTGTTGTCACTAATGGCAATGGTCGAAGGGCCAGAGTTTGAGATGACAGAAAAAGAATTTTATGATTTTTTATCTGATATTCGACAGATGTAGTTTTCAATATACCCAACTTGATCAAGCACTATCGACACCGGCCTTGCGCCGGTGTTTTGCACCCTATCTGCACCCTGATTGCATCCTTTTTGCAACCTTTCTGCACTCAAGTTGCATCCCTTTTGCACCCACCCTGACGACCTACGGTCTAGCTGCTCAATACGCCCTTTTTGAGCATGATTTTTCGCCCCTTAACAGGAGCAAAATCTCAATACACAACACGCACCCCGTCCGGGGTAAGTGTTTCCTTGTAGATCAATGGATTAGCCATTTTTCGTGCTGATTGATGGCTATACATTTGTAATACAAAACAGAGCTAACTATTTGATTTGTCTAGGATCATGTGTATAGCTTTTGTTATACATCGCTCCATAGCTTCGCTTGCTTAGCTGTTTCGCCTGTCCCGAGCCTTTTCCAACGGATCAACCAGTTGCTCTGTCATGGCCAGCAGAAAGAATCCCCAGTAAAAGGGGACTGATTTATTTAAAAGCAGACTGATATAAACCAATCTGCGAAATCTGTCTTTCATCAGCAAGTCACTCTGCAGTTTTCCTGGTTTCAGCTCACCCACCGGTCAAAACGGCCTGTTCCGACTCAGCGGCCAATGCGGCAACAATACCAGCGCTACCCTGGCAGGCACCGGCCCACAAAGCTGGACATTCACAGGGGCGTGCGTGGCTGCCGCTCAGCGTGATCAAGCGCTTCCAGCCATGCAGACGCGGGATATCAAGTCACCTCTGCTGATCAAGTGTCGAGTGCAACGCGCCAGCTAAGCGGCGCCACTCGCCTAAACTCGGGCGTTAGTGCCAACGCCTCTGAGTTCGACACCTCCATCCCCTCAGATTCCGGCAGCACTGGGTTCGCGGTCCCCGGCTATCAGTCAGGCGCAGGGATTGTGCCGGCGTCGGTAACGTCATTGCCGTGAAGCCGCTGCCGGGCCAGATCGCATTCATTCAGACCGTCTCCAGGGTAGAAGGCCTTCCGGCGACAGCCGCCAAGCCCAGCGCCAACAATACCTGGGTAAAAGGGGACTGATTTATTTGAACGAGCTCAACACCACAAAGCTGGACCATCGGCGGCGCCAGCGTCTCAGTCGCTCAGCGTGAGCAAACCGTTTCTGACACCCAAGCCCGGAACATTCAAATCGATTCGGCCGGTCAGATATCGGCCTCCGCAGGCCAGTTGACCACAACAACTCGCCAAACTACCGGTCAGGTGATTTCCGCACCAGGCATCACCCGAGCCACCACAGCCACCGCGCAAAAAGTCAACAAAGTCCAGGGCCTGCCCAGCTATGCGGCGAGACCTAACGGCAATAAATACCTGATCGAAACCAACCCTGTGCTCACCGACCTCAAGCAGTTCATGAGTTCGGACTACCTGCTCTCCGGCCTCGGTTACGACCCTGACACCAGCGCTAAACGCCTGGGTGACGGTTTCTACGAACAGCGACTCGTGCAACAAGCCGTCACAGCCCGCACAGGTCAGGCCTTCATCGACGGACAGACCTCCAACGAGGCGCAGTTCAAGTACCTGATGAGCAACGCCATCGCCAGCAAGGATGCGCTCAACCTTTCGGTAGGCGTAGGCCTGACCGCGCAACAGGTCGCGGCCCTGACACATGACATCGTCTGGATGGAAGACGCCGTCGTCAACGGCGAAACCGTATTGGTTCCGGTGCTGTACCTAGCCAATGCCAACAACCGACTGGCGTCAAACGGCGCCCTGATTGCCGGTAAAGACGTCACCCTGATTGCAGGTGAAAACCTCGACAACGTCGGCACCCTGCGCGCCACCAACAACCTGTCGGCGACCGCAGGCAATGATCTGGTCAACAGCGGCTTGATCGAAGCGGGCAACCGCCTCGACCTGCTCGCGGGCAACGACATCGTCAACAAGGCGGGCGGGATTTCCGGTCGCGACGTGACCCTCACCGCCATCAACGGCGACGTGATCAACGAGCGCACCGTGACCTCGATGGACAGCAGCGTCCTCGGCCAGCGGCACAATGACTACGCCGACAACGCCGCCCGCATCGAGGCCGCCAACGACCTGAGCATTTCAGCCGGGCGTGACATCAACAACATCGGCAGCGATCTACAAAGCCGCCGCGACATGACCCTCAGTGCCGGTCGCGACGTCAACCTCGTCGCCACTCAAGTCACCAACAGCCTGGTTCGCGACAGCAAACACACCAGCAGCGACATCACGCAGACCGGCTCCACGGTCACTGCCGGTCGAGACATCTCGGCTCAGGCGGGGCGTGACATCAACGCCATCGCCAGCAGCATCGACGCCACGCGCGACATCGCCATGGCCGCCACCGAAAACATCAACATCAGCTCGGCGGCAGACGAAGAACACTCGTTAAGCAAGAGCAAAAAACTCACCGTTCAGGAAGATCACGTCAGCCAGGTGGCGACCGAAATCAAGGCCGGTGGCAGCGTCGCGATCAGCGCCGGACAAAACCTCGCGGTGACCTCCAGCCGCATCACCGCAGGCTACGAAGCGTATCTGGTCGCAGGCGACAAACTCGAAATCCTCGCCGCGCAAGACAGCGACTACTCGCTGTACGACAAAAAGAGCAAAGGCTCCTTCGGTGCCAAAAAGACCAAACGCGACGAAGTCACCAAGGTCACCAATATCGGCAGCGAAATCACCTCCGGCGGCAACATGGTCCTCGCAGCGGCGGCGACCAACGCTATCAGGTCGCCAAACTTAACAGCGGCAAAGACCTGACCATCAGCGGCGGCGCCATCACCTTCGAAGGCGTGAAAGACCTCAATCAGGAAAGCCACGAGAAGAGCAACACCAGCCTCGCGTGGAACTCGATGTCGGGCAAAGGCAACACCGACGAAACCCTGCGCCAGAGCGAACTCATCGCCAAGGGCAACCTTGCGATCAACGCGGTGGACGGGCTGCACATTGATGTGAAGCAGGTCAACCAACAGACCGTCAGTCAGGCAATTGATGCGATGGTCAAGGCAGATCCGGATCTGGCGTGGTTGAAGGAGGCAGAGAAGCGTGGGGATGTGGATTGGCGACAGGTCCAGGAGATTCATCAGTCGTTTAAGTACAGCAACTCTGGTCTCGGAGTAGCTGCTCAGTTGGCTCTCGCTATTTTGATGGCAGCATTTGTTGGGCCTGCAGCCATGGGGGCATTGACAACGGCGGGAGCAAGTACAGCTGTGGCAGCCGGCGGAGCGGCAGTTGCTGTAAGTGCTGCGACCACAGCGTCGAACAGTCTGATTAGTAACCGAGGAAACTTAGGCGCAGTGTTGAGGGACACTACGTCTAGCAGCGCAATTAAGGGCTATACAGTAAGTGGTATAACTGCAGGCCTTACAGCGGGGTTTTTCAATGATCTAACCGGGACAAAGATGGACCCTTTAACCGGAAAAATATCGGTCGATTTTTCGAGCATAGGGAATGTGGGGCGATTTACAGCCAGTCAACTGCTTCAGAATGGTACATCCACCGCGCTCAGCAAATCTTTGGGGATGAATGCCAGTTTTAAAGATGCGTTGGCTGCTTCTTTACTTAACACAGCCGCCGCAGTCAGTTTTGATGCCGCAGGAGGGCTTAGGTTGCCTGACGGTAGCGCAGGCAAAGTAGCACTCCACGCCTTGATTGGCGGAATACTGGCTGAGGCTTCCGGCGGCAGCTTTGCTGCTGGCGCAATCGCAGCTGGCGCAAACGAAGCACTGGCCACCGAGTTGCGTCGCGGTATTACACAACTGGCTCCGCATCAACGTGATTTGATGTTGACATCAGCTTCGCAAATGGTGGGATTACTGTCGGCGGTCTTGGTGGGCGGCGATGCCAAAGCGATAGCGGCGGGTGTTTGGATAGCAAAAAATGCCACTCAGTACAATTTCCTTAACCACTATGAAATGGAAGATTTTGTAGGGGATATGAAAGCATGTGGCGCTAGTGATAGCTGCTATCGAAATACTTGGACGGCGAAATACGGTAGTACATCCTACGATCAGTTGAGCCAAGACAATCTTAAGGACGCACTTGGTACGGTTGGGCCAGCTAGAGCAAGCGCGCTGCTGAATGAGGTCAAAGGAGGTCTGGCGGCGTTGGGTGAGCTGCAATGTACGACAGCTATTTGTGACTCTTACAAATTTACCCTGATCGAAAGGGCTATGACGGCAAAAGCTGATCTTGATAAGACTTTTGCAGAGGGGCAAGGTGTTGTCGCTGGAGTACTGATCGCTCCTGTTACAGCCATGGAAGCTATTAGTCAAAAAAGTGCTACCTCTGCTGAAGCTGCAGGCATGGAAAAGGCGTATGCTTACTGGGCTGAGGTGAGGGGTGCAAAAGCAATTGATAACTCGGTCATAGGCAAGCCAAGAACCGGGAGCGCAAATAAACTTCCTGATGGTCAGCACGGGTTCAATGACATAATTGATAACTATGCTGGGGATGCAGCTAAATTTGAGATACCAACCAAAGGGCCTGGTGGCGAGGTGGTAAGGGTGTACGAATTAAGACAAATTGAAGGCAGTAATAACGGAGTAGGTGGGGTTTTTGAGTGGATTGTTGATGAAGGCAACGTAACTCATCGACGATTTATTCCAGGTGGTCAAGTAACTGGCCTGCCCAACCAGATTCCGAAAAAATAAGGAAAGGGTAATGTCTCCATTTGGTATATTAATCGGTTTGGGTTTGGCTTGCTGGTCAACTATTTTTTTGGGATATAAAAAGGGCTGGATAAGTCGAGGAGATATTTTCGAATATGCCATGAACCAGCTTCTAAATGGTTGCGACAGCGAACGCGTTGCCATCATTGCTGGAGGCGAATATTTAAGCGATGAAGAGCTTCTTGAAGTTATCTCAAAACAAATGGAGGCGACGAATTGTGTTGCTGAAATGGATAAGTGGCGTTTGGCTTTTCTGCTTTGCATTGACGGGTCGAATGACAGTGACGAAAATAAAATAAAACGACTTCAGGAAATCTATGCGGACTTTGATTATCCGGAAGACATGGCTTCGTGCAGCATTTATTCTCAAGATGGTGTTGGCCCGCTTGTAGCTATGAGTCAAGTTTTGAAGGGGCTAAGAGAGAGGCTTTTACTCCGCTAACTTGATGGTGCAAAAGAAATACCTAAGGAATTAGGTAAAGTGTCTTTTGATGCAGCTAATGGTGTAGGAACCATCTACTCTCCAAGAGTCACCATGAGCGGAAGTGAAATAACATTTGATGAGTTTGCGATAGGGACTTCGAAAGGATTCATTGGCGTTGGTGCTGATGGGGCCGCTGAATTAGCAGGACCATTGAAGAAAATGCTTGCTTATGCTCAGTCCCAAGGTGCAGAAAAAATTACTCTGGTAAAAGGGGACTGATTTATTTGAACGAGCTCAACACCACAAAGCTGGACCATTGGCGGCGCCAGCGTCTCAGTCGCTCAGCGTGAGCAAACCGTCTCTGACACCCAAGCCCGGAATATTCAAATCGATTCGGCCGGTCAGATATCGGCTTCCGCAGGCCAGTTGACCACCACAACTCGCCAAAATAGCGGTCAGGGTAAAAGGGGACTGATTTATTTGAACGGGATAAAAAACTGAAAACGTTTGATTTGTTTGTCGGCACCGAAAGCTTTACCAAGGCTGGCGAGCCGGTTCTGGATGGGGCTATAGAGATGTGCGGGGAAGTGGAGCGATTTTTTTTACCCGTTTCGTACTGGTCAAGAGCTATGTACCTTAAAAGTTGGAAGCAGTCCTACTCTGACGGTTTAAAAGCTCGCAATCATTCGGCGCTAATCGTCTCTATGAGAGATCCTGAGCAAATTAACTTTTTTTTCTCTGGGTCTTATGCTATGAAGGTGAGAAAGTATTTATTCAGAATAAAGTGCTGTTTATGGATGAGATTTCAGGCTCATTTGATGCGTCCAACATCAATGAATATATAGAGGTTAGAGCGACTTTCAATGACGAAGGTAATCCGATTTCTGAATGGGAGGTAGAATTGAAAGACGTTTGCGCTTGTTTCGACAGAATGATTTGAGTAAAAGGGGACTGATAGGGACCCGCGCATTTAAAAGACCACAAATCAATCTGCGAAACATACTTTTCTTCGCGCCGCACTCAATTCCACAATCCGTAGCCCACCCAAAAATAAAAACGCATCCCCGCAAGCGACGATGCGTCTCAGACGACCAACTACAGACTCGGCTCAATTACCATCAGCAACCTTTCGCTCAATTTCTGCAGTTTTGCGATTCAGTTCTTCGACCTCTTGCTCTTTGGCGCGGTTGGAAGTCGGGGTTAAGAGTTCGTCGATCGCCTTGGTGTCGTCGTCGGTGTCTTCGAGGTCTCGCTTGACCACATTGACGGGCTTGCCGGAGGTGTCTTTGGTCAGGCCATTTAGTGGGGCTTCGGATTCATCGAACGTGTTGTTGTCGTTGCTCATGGGGGTTTCCTCGATTGGCTTGAAGTTTGGATGTCGAGGGTCTGGCGGAGTTCGGTGTTTTTCGGGGTCCGTGAAAGCTGATACGGGTTTGGGGTTGGGTAGCTTTGAGGACCGCTGCGCAGTCTATCGCCTGCAAGCAGGGCTCCCACGTCTTCGGCCGAGTCAAAGGACTTAGCATTCTGTAGAAGCCAGCTTGTTGGCGGGGCGTAGTCCGGGTCGAGTCAGGATTGACGTCTCGCGAATGAATTCGCTCCTACAGGTATTCGGCGGCTCGACTGTGTGGTGTCGCCCGCAACTGCAACTGCAACTGCAACTGCAACCGCAACCGCAAGTGCGGGGCTTAGCCCTTAGCCCCACCTTGCCCGATCTGCCACACGTAAGGCGGCTCGGTGCCGTTGATGCTCCAGTCGCCGACGATTCTGGCTTTGTAGATAAGCGGGTTGTGCGAGGCGACGGTGCGTGCATTGCGCCAGTGCCGATCCAGCGCTTTGTTGAGACTGATCCCGGACGCACCCAGCGCGTTGAACAGGTCGGTTGCGGCCCGCAGGATGAGATCGGAAACGATCACCTGCGCCTGGGACGTTTGTATTTCTGCAGCGATATTGGCAGCACGCTCACGGGCGGCGTCGCCCGAAAAACGCGCTTCGTACGCCTGTTGCAACGGCCGGGCGCTGCGCAGTGTCGTTGCCTGGGCGGCATAGACCTGCGCCGAAATCTGGCCCACCACCTGTTGAATCTGAGCA
This sequence comes from Pseudomonas sp. BSw22131, assembly GCF_026810445.1. NCBI lineage: Bacteria > Pseudomonadati > Pseudomonadota > Gammaproteobacteria > Pseudomonadales > Pseudomonadaceae > Pseudomonas > Pseudomonas huanghezhanensis. The sequence continues at coordinate 2,817,370 of NZ_CP113949.1, forward strand.
TCGGCACTGACTGTCGGGGCGTTGCCATGGCTGTAGACGCGGGTGCGATCACGGATCTGCTGCGAGATGTCACGCTCGATTGCCCGGCCAGTCCCCGCCAGCACCGCGAGTAGCACCAACTGATAAAAGGCCGTCTGGTACTTGAAGCGGTCTTCGAACGGGATCAGGTGCGCGGCCGGCACAGGCACACGGTCGAACACCGATGTGCCGCTGCCGGTGGTGCGTTGGCCGAAGCCGTCCCAGTCATCGCGCTGGCTGACACCGGGATGGTGCGCGTCGACCACTGCGATCACGTCTGCGCCGTTGTCGGAGCGCTGGGCATACACATCAATCCAGTCAGCGAAAATGCTGCCTGTGCTGTAGTACTTTTTGCCGCTGAGCAAAAATCCGGCACCGTCCGGTGTGGCTTTGGTGATGACTTCCCCGAGCTTGACGTTGCCGACCTCGGTCCAGCCGTTACCTACCAGTTCCCCGGCGACGAAGCGCGCGAACCATTGGCTGCGTTCTTCGCTTGGCGGCGCGTTGAGGCGGTCTTCTACAAACGCAAAGTGCCCGCGCAACGATTGGGGAATGTTGGAATCCGCTTCGGCCAGTTCAATCAACAGCTCGAACAGTTGCTCGACCGAAGCACCCGCGCCGCCATATTCAACAGGCACGCGCACTGCGCCGAAGCCCGCCTGCTTCAGCCATTTGATCTGCTCGTACGGCAGCGAGCGCGCCTGTTCGCGCTCAACGGTGCCTGCTGCGATCTGCTGGAACAGCGGCCGAAAACGGTTGGCGAGTGTCTCGTAATCGGTACCCAGGGACAGCGGGTTGAGAGAGGTATCAGGCATCGTGATTTCCTGTCAGTGGCAACGACCGCCGGACTCGACGGCGCATGAGTGTCTGGCGAGATTGCACACTCTGTGCCTAAACGTAGCTGACTGATTTACAGGGAGTCCTGCCTCGCAAGCAGACTGACAAGTGTTGCCCGTTCAACAGCGCTGCTGGTTTGCTGGCTCCAGCGACACAACCGGCGACATACCGAAATCCTTGCCTGAAGTGTTTGCCGGGCAACAGGTGTTCAGCAAAAGCGCTGCGCGCCAAGTCATATATCCGACCGACTAAAACTGATAACCGTTTGAAATAAATACACATATTGGTTTGGCACAGTTGCTGCAATTTCTCCAGCAAGCAGGGGAGTACACGCACTTGGCGGCCACGCCGGGCGGCTCGCTTGCTCTGAACGGAGATCGATAGATGAGTCAGCACGTAATCAAATTCGCTTACTGGGTGCCTAACGTCAGCGGTGGCCTTGTGGTCAGCAAGATCGAGCAGCGCACTCATTGGGGCATCGAGTACAACCGCACACTGGCGCAGATTGCCGAGCGCTCGGGCTTCGAATACGCCCTGACACAGATTCGCTTCACCGCCGGTTACGGCGCAGACAACCAGCATGAATCGGTTGCGTTCAGTCACGCGCTGCTCGCTGCAACCGACAAGCTCAAAGTGATCGCCGCGATTCTGCCGGGGCCGTGGACGCCTGCCGTCGTGGCCAAGCAACTGGCGACCATTGACCAACTGACGGCCGGACGCGTGGCCATCAACATCGTCAGCGGCTGGTTCAAGGGCGAATTCCAGGCGATTGGCGAACCATGGCTTGAACACGATGAGCGCTATCGTCGCTCGGAAGAATTCATTCAGGCGCTCAAAGGCATCTGGACCACCGATAACTTCACCTTCAAGGGCGACTTCTACCGCTTCCACGATTACACCCTGCGGCCCAAGCCCATTCAGCAACCGCACCCGGAAATCTTTCAGGGCGGCAGTTCCCGTGCGGCACGGGACATGGCCGCACGCGTTTCCGACTGGTACTTCACCAACGGCAACACGGTGGAAGGCATAAAGGCTCAGGTGGATGACATCCGCGCCAAAGCCGCCGCCAACGGTCACTCTGTGAGGATCGGCGTTAACGCATTTATCATCGCCCGGGAAACCGAGGAAGAGGCCCGCGCGGTGCTGCAAGAGATCATCGACAAAGCCGACCCCGAAGCCGTGAATGCTTTCGGTGATGCTGCCAAACAAGCCGGCAAGGCCAGCCCGGAAGGCGAAGGCAACTGGGCAAAATCGACGTTTGCCGATCTGGTGCAATACAACGACGGTTTCAAGACCAACCTCATCGGCACACCCAGGCAAATTGCCGAACGTATCGTGGCGCTAAAAGCCGTGGGCGTTGATTTGGTGTTGTCTGCGTTTTTGCACTTTCAGGAAGAAGTCGAATACTTCGGCCAGCACGTCCTGCCGCTGGTGCGTGAACTGGAAGCAACGCGCCAGACTGTCGATGTCACCGCGACCGAAATCGCCTGAAGCCTGGCAAGAGCGTGAAGCCTGGAGCCAGAAGCCAGGCTGCCCACCATCGCCCCGCGCATTTGGCGCAAGGGCAGGTGGGCAGCGCGGTCGTCAGCTCATCCAGTTGCCGCCATCTACGTTGTAGGTTTGCGCCACGATGTAATCGCTCTCTTGAGAGGCCAGGAAAATCGCCATTCCGGCCAGGTCTTCGGCGGTCCCCATGCGGCCATACGGCACCTCCTGGCCGACGAGTTTCTTCTTCTCCCCAAGCGGGCGATTTTCATGTTTGGCGAACAACGCGTCCACGCCGTCCCAGTGCTCGCCATCCACAACCCCCGGGGCAATCGCATTGACGTTGATCTTGTGCTTGATGAGGTTCAAACCCGCAGACTGGGTCAGGCTGATCACCGCTGCTTTGGTTGCGCAGTAAACACCCACTAACGCCTCGCCACGACGCCCGGCCTGGCTCGCCATGTTGATGATCTTGCCGCCGTGCCCCTGAGCGATCATTTGCCGGGCTGCGGCCTGCAGGGTGAACAACGTGCCCGCGACGTTGATCGAGAACAGCCGTTCGTAGCTTTCGCGGGTGATGTCAGTGATGGGCGCCAGGTCGAACAGCGCGGCGTTGTTGATCAGGATGTCGAGCTTTGAGGTCTTGGCGACCACCTGAGCAATCGCGGCATCAATCGATGCCTGATCGGTGACGTCCATCTTCACCGGATAGGCCTGCGGTCCGAGTTCGTCGGCGGTCGCCTGCGCGCGTGCCAGATCGATGTCGGCAATGGCGACGGTTGCGCCTTCGCGAATGTAGGCCTCAGCGTACGCGCGCCCGATACCGCGGGCTGAGCCGGTGATCAGGGCGCTTTTTCCATCGAGTCGTTTCATGTGATGTTCATCCACTCGGCAAGTAAGGCGATCCGTTGCAAGGGTCGCTTGAGCAAGTTTTGGGTGGCTGCCGCGTGTTGTGCGGCAGCAAGCGCTGGGTGTCAGTGCTTGGGATAACCGGCGCGCTTCATTTCCCTGAGCGTGGTCGACTGCGCCGAACTCAGTGCTTGCTCCACCGACATCTGGCCGGTGAGGGCTGCTGAAAACAGCTTGCCGACGGACGTGCCGATGGCTTGGAACTCAGGAATGGTCACGTATTGAATGCCCACATACGGCACCGGCTTGGCCGAGGGATGAGCCGGGTCCGCGTTCTGCATCATTTGCAGCGTTACCTTGGCGAACGGGGCTGCTTTTAAGTACTCATCGCTGTAGGTCGAGGTGCGCGTACCCGGTGGTACGTTGGTGATGCCTTCCTTCTGCGCGACCAGCTGAATGTAGTCTTTTGAGGTGGCCCAGCTAATGAAGGCGGTGGCGGCTTCCTTGTGTTTGGACGTGGCGGGGATCGCCAGTGACCAGGCGTACAACCACGAGGCGCCCTTATCGGTGACTTCCACGGGCGCGGGGGCAAAGCCGACACTGTCGACCACCCGGCTCTGCTCCTTGTCAGTGGTGAAGGAGCCCGCGACGCTGGCGTCCACCCAAATGGCGCATTTGCCGCTGTTGAACAGCGCCAGGGTTTCATTGAAACCGTTGCTTGAAACGCCCGGCGGACCATAGTGCTTGAGGGTGTTCACGTAGAAGTTGGCCGCCGCCGTCCATTCAGGGCTGGTCAGTTCGGGCTGCCATTGCTCGTCGAACCAGCGCGCGCCAAAGGTGTTGGCCATCGTCGTCAGCAACGCCATGTTCTCACCCCAACCGGCTTTACCCCGCAGGCACATGCCGTACTGGTCCTTGTCCGGGTGGTGCAGCTTGGCAGCGAACTCGCCCAGCTGGGTCCAGGTCGGGTGCTCTGGCATGCTCAAACCTGCTTCCTTGAACAGATCCTTGCGGTAATAGGTGACCGTGCTTTCGCCATAGAAGGGCAGTGCATAGAGCGTGTCATTGACAGACAGGCCCTGACGGACCGAGGGGAAGATGTCGTCGAGGTCATAACTGGCGGGAAGATTTTTCATCGGCTCCAGCCAGTTCTTCGCCGCCCACAGAGGTGTTTCGTAGGTGCCGATGGTCAGTACGTCGAACTGGCCGCCCTGGGTCGCGATGTCGGTGGTGAGACGTTGGCGCAGGACGTTTTCTTCGAGCACGACCCAGTTGAGCTTGATGTCCGGGTGTTGCGCTTCAAACACTTTGGACAGCCGCTGCATGCGGATCATGTCGCTGTTGTTGACGGTTGCAATGGTGATTGTCTCGTCAGCGTGACTGACTAACGCCACCGACAACCCCGCGCACAGAAGCAGCGCTTTAGGCGATATCTTCATGGAAGCTCTCCACTCCACGCCAACCGGCGCAGACCTTTTATTGTTGTTGTAAGCCACTGTCGGGCAAATGCGAACATCGGTGCAGTGGCGTGCCGAGGTGATTACATCAGCTCACCTGCACCGCAACAAACGCGTTGCGCATCGCGCACTGATACTTTTTTGTCCACTCGGGGAGAGGGTGCCTGCGGTTAAAAAAGTATCAGCGCCTTGCAGCGCTGGTGTTTGAGAGCGACCAATCGGCGAGGTATCGTGCGAGCCGGCGAACACGCATATAACGATAAAAAAGGTGCAGATCATGTCGGACAGGCGCACGGCCCTTTTTGAGCAACTGCCGGCGGAGCTGGAAATCATTCTGCCGCTGCCAGAGCAAAGCTTTCGCTGGTATGAGCATGACTATCCATACCCGCTTGCGCGCTGGAATCATCACCCGGAGTTTGAAATCCACCTGATCCGTCACGGCAGTGGGAAGTTGCTGGCGGGTGACTACATCGGCGCATTCAGTGCCGGTCACGTCGCCATGATCGGCCCCGACTTGCCGCACGACTGGATGGGGGATCTGGCGCCGGGTGAATACCTGACCGGCCGCGACGTGGTTCTGCAATTCGACGGCGCCGCCTTGCTGGCTCTGCGTCAGACGCTGCCTGAACTCGGCGACCTGCACCACCTGTTCGACCGCGCGCGTCGGGGCCTGGAGTTTACCGGCGAGACGGCAACCCAGGCGGCTGTGCTGCTTGAGTCCATCGGCACCGCGCAAGGCTTGCAGCGCCTGGTGCTATTTCTGCAACTGCTCGACGCACTGATGCTCGCGCCAGCCGCGCATTCCCATACCCTGGCCAGTGGCTGTTATGCGCCAGCCCTGGACGCAAAGGGTCAGGCACGCATCCACAAGGCGTTCGATTACTTGCAGCAGGAATTGACCGGGGATGTGCGTCTGTCGGTGATAGCTGAGCGCCTCAACATGAGCGAGCCAGGGTTCTCGCGGTTCTTCAAGCGTGCGACCGGCCACGGCTTTATCGACCTGATGCGCAAATTAAGGGTGCAACGCGCGTGTCGCCTGTTAACCCAGACAAAGATGTCGGTCGCTGATGTGTGCTTTGAAGTGGGTTACGGCAATCTTTCAAACTTCAATCGACACTTTCTGGTTGAAATGAAGCAGACACCAAGTGATTACAGACGTGTCGCAGCGAGAAAGGCCGCCGGGAGCAAAGCCGTAATGCCCGTAGATGGTTGAAAACAGACTCATTTGAGTGGGCTTTATTGGTTTTCTGGTGCCAATTAATCATTTTAAACGTGACGCAATAGCGCCAAATTCTCCAGCCGATATCACCTCAATGCGATGGTTTTTGCAACGTTGAGGGCCCGTCATGCTTAATAAGGTCCTTAAAAAACAGCTGGTGGCGCCCACGGAAGAAATCGCAAGTTTCAAAGGAATGATTGCAGCACTCGACCGCGCCATGGCAGTGATCGAGTTTGATCTGAATGGCAATATTCTAACGGCCAACAATAACTTCCTCGGCACCATGGGTTATCGACTCACCGACATCAAAGGCAAACATCACCGATTGTTTTGCGCGCCGTCGTTGGTCAACAGCAGCGAATACACAGACTTCTGGCGCAGGCTCAATGCGGGCGAGTTCTTTACCGGACAGTTCAAGCGCGTTGGCAAGGACGGCCGGACCGTGTGGCTGGAGGGCAGCGACAACCCGGTGTATGACGCTGAAGGCAAGTTGTGCAAAGTGGTCAAGTTCGCCAGCGACATCACCGTGCGCGTTGAAAAGTTCGAGGCAGACTCCCTCGGCGCCTCCCGTGCGTATCACATCTCGGCGGAGACCGAACGCGTCGCGGAGCAGGGCACGCAGGTGATCAACGACACCGCGAGCGAGATGCGCTCCATTGCAGAAAGCATCGGCGCCTCGGCCCGGTTGGTCGGGCAACTGGGCGATCGCTCAGAGTAGATCACGGCGATCGTCAACACCATTCGCGGCATCGCGGACCAGACCAACCTGCTGGCACTTGATCTGACGGGAACCGGCAGTAAATCCATCCGCCTCGGTATGACCGATGCACTGCGGTGACTGATGTAGGAGCGCTTTGCGCTCGATCGCCGGCAAGCCGGGCTCCCACGCCCTGTGGGCAGAAGCAAAGCAGCCTGAGGTCAATGCCCGATGCCACTTGTTGGAGGCTTGCCCGCGAAGGGGTTGTGTCAGAGGGTAGATCAGCTGCATGAACCCAAGCCTCCTCGCGCAAGCCTTGCTCCAACAAGCTGCGCCACTCGCTCTAACAAGGCTGCGCCAAACGCTGCACATCTCTGTAAGCGCCATCCTGAAACAAGACTCAGTGAACTTACTTCAACGGCCTTGGCTCGAAGCTAACTCACAGATTTCTATAGAGGATTTACCCGTGCGCAGAATTCTATTGTCTACGCTGATGCTGGTCGGCTCACTCGGCCTGGCAGCTTGCGACTCCAAGTCCGAAGACAAGGCTCAACAAGCTGAGCATCACGCCGAACAGGCCCAGGACAACATGAAAGACGCCGCCAAGGAGCAAGCCAAGGCGGATAAAGCTGGGGCCGAGTCCAAGGCAGCCGCTGCCGACGAAGCCAAGACCTTCGTGCCCACCAGCGAAGTGCCTAAATCCATCGAGACACCCGCCAAAAACTGATTCCGCTTGCGGACACAATCTGGCCACCCCGGCGCCTCTCAGTCAGCCAGAAGCTGATGCCCGGCGATCTGTGAATCGCCAGCATCCATAGGTTGATCGAGCGGCACGTCGAGGGTCGCTGTCAGCCCGCCAGCCGGCTCATTATCAAGACTGATCGTTCCACCCAGGCGTGTGGCGACGGTCTGCACGATAGTCAACCCCAGCCCGACGCCCTGATCGTTGCCACGGCTGTAAAACCGCTCGAACAAACGCTTGCGTGCCGCCTCATCGACACCCGGTCCCTGATCGGTCACGCTGAGCACGAAGCGCTGCGCGTCAAACCTCAGGCTGACACTCACAAGTCCGCCCTCCGGGGAAAAATTCACCGCATTGGTCAGCAGGTTCTGCAGCGCAATGTCGATCGCCGGAAAATCCGTCTCTAGCTGGCGCGCAGGTTCATTGCATTCAAAAGACAGCTCGAGCTTTTTGCTCAACACCCACGGCGTCATCTGCGCCAGGCTCTGGCGTATGGCGCCGACCAGATCCGCAGTGGCGTTCTTCATCGGCCCGGCGTTAGGCTCCATGCGGGCAATGGTCAGCAGCTGGTTGACCAGCCGGGTCGTGCGGTCTACCCCGATAATCAAGTAATTCAACGACTGCTGCCGTTGCTCCTCATTGCGCGCTTCCAGCACGTTCTGCGCATGCACCCGCAGCACGGCCAATGGGGTGCGCATCTCATGGGCAGCGTCGGCGATAAAGCGCCGCTCGCGGCTGAGCACCTCCTGAATTTGCCCCAATAGCCGGTTCAGTGCTGCCTGCATGGGTTCAAGCTCCCCGGGCAGCGGCGCCATCTGCAGCGGTTCCAGCGAACCGGGATGACGACCGCGCAGCGTGGCGGCAAGGTCAGCCAAAGGCTTGAGGCCCCAGCCAATCGCCAGCCAGATAGCGACCATCAGCAGCAGGCTGCCGACCAGATTGGGCACCACGGTGTGACGAACGATGCGGTTGACGAGGTCCGAGCGCACATCGTCGCGCTCGCCGACCCAGATCAGCAGGCCGTGTTCTGCGTCGGTGAGCACGAACGCGCGCCATTGGTGTTTACCCAGATCGGTCACGTTGCTGAAACCGATGGTTTGCGGTGCGTGAGTGAATGTCGGCGCGCTGGGGGTATGGACAAGTAATTTGCCCTGCAGATCCCACACCTGGAACGCGATTTTGCTCTCATAGGGGTGGCCGTCGACACGGGTCTCGGCCTGGCCCAGCGCCTGATTGAACGCCTGATACAACTGCGCATGGGCCTCTCGCGCCATCGGCATGCGCATCACCCCTTGCAGCAACCGGGCGTTCTGCGCCAACTGGGCGTCGTAGACCTCGGCGATTTCGTGGTTGCTGTCATGCACATTGACCAGCGTCAGCAGTAGCAGGCCAGCCGTCACCAAGCCAAGAATAAGCGTCAGCGTACGGCGACGAATCGAGTTCAAGGGCGATCCTCCACCAGATAGCCCACCCCTCGAACGGTGCGAATCAAGTCGCTGGAGAACTTCTTGCGCAGGTGATGAATATGCACTTCGAGGGTGTTGCTTTCTGCTTCCTCGTTCCAGCCATACAGCAGCTGAATCAGCCGCTCACGGGTCATCACGCGACCCGGGGGCGACAGCAGTTCGTAAAGCAGTTGGTATTCCTTGGGCGTCAGCGGTACAGGCGTGTTGTGGTAGGTGACCTGTTGCGTGGCGGGGTCGAGACTGATCCCTGCGTGCTCGATCAGCATGCGGGCGCGCCCGGCACTACGCCGAAGCAAGGCCCGCAGCCGGGCCTTGAGTTCCGAGAGATCGAAGGGTTTGACCAGGTAATCGTCGGCGCCTGCGTCCAGCCCGGCGATACGGTCTTCGGTAGCGTCACGCGCGGTGAGGATCAACACCGGCAGCGTTGAGCCGCTCTCGCGCATGCGCCGCATCACCTCCAGCCCATCCATCCTCGGCAGGCCGAGGTCAAGAATCGCCACATCGAAGGTTTCGCTGAGCAATGCGTGCAGGGCGCTGGTGCCGTCTTTCAACCAGTCGACCGTATACCCTTCGCGGCTCAAGGCCTGATGAATCCCTTCGCCCAGTGCAACATCGTCCTCAATCAACAGCAAACGCATGAACGCTCCGTTATTTCAGTTTTTTGTTCACGTCGGCCAGCAACAGCTGGATGTCTTTTTTACGACCGGCATCCGCCGACTCGCGACCCGGCCTGGCCGCTGCCAACAACGCTTTTTCCAGTGCTGCCTTGGCTTGAGCATAGTGCGCCTGACGAAATAGATGGTCACCCCAGAAATACAACGGATCGATGCCGTCGGGGTTGATCTTCACCGCTTGCTCCAGCAAGGCCTGGGCCTTGTCGGCGTCGCCAAAGCCTATCGGCCAGCCGGGCACCCGATCATAAAGCGTGCCCAGGCTGGCGTAGGCCGAGCCCTGCAAGGCGTTCGGATCGAGCGTGAGGGCTTTTTCCAGATCGGCTTTAGCCAGTTTCACCTTCCCAAGCGCGCCCAAGCCGCCTTGTGCACCGGCCCAACTGCTGGTGACGATGCCTGACCAGATCCAGGCCTCGGCAGCGGCCGGCCGCTGTTGCTTGAAAGCATCTGACTGGACCGCAAGCTTTTCAAACGCTTCGGCGCGCTGGCTCTCAGGCACCTGATATTGAATGCGCGCCCACTCTTGCTGGATCGACAGCAGCCGTTGCTGATCGGGTGCATCCAGCGCCCACAATGGCATGCAGATCAGGCACAGCAAGGCAAACAGGGTAGTTCTCATGGTTTGGTCTTCTCTTCTAAAGACGAGTGGCTGAGACGGCGAATCAGCGGCAGGTGTTTGCGCAAGCCTTTGTCGACGACGGTGGGCAACAGACTGTTGAGGCCTACGAAAAAGCGCTCCGGCCATCCCAGATAAAGTTCACGGCGGTTGCCGGCAATGGCGTGAATGACCGCGGCCGCCACGTGCTCTGGATCATCCTCACGGCTTTTCAGGGCGCTGTTCAGCGCTTGCGCCGCAGGGCTGTTCATCGAGGTGCGGGTGGCGCGCGGTGCTACGTACAGCACGCCAATACGGGTGTCTGCCAACTCCCTGCGCAGCGCTTCGGAAAACCCGCGCAAGGCAAATTTGCTGGCGCAGTAGGTGGCATAACCGGCGTAACCAATCGAGCCATAAGTAGAACCAACATTGACCACCATGGCGCTATTGGCTTCGCGCAGCAGTGGCAACATCAGGCTGGTCAGCTGGATCGGCGCGTGCAGGTTGATGTTGAGCATGGCGTCGATCTCGTCGCCGGGCAGTTGCTCAAGCATCGAGAAGTGATTGATGCCCGCGGCATTGATCAGCAGGTTGACGCCCCGCATGGCCTGCGCCGTCATCAGGACGTTCTGCCTGCCCTCGGGGGTGGTGAGATCCGCGCTGACCCAATGCAGCAAGTGCGGATATTGCGCCTGCAACGCCCGCAAGGGTTCGCGGTGCCTGGAAACCGCCAACACCTCGGCACCTTGGCTGCACAGCGCCTGCGCGATTGCCAGACCAATACCGCCACTGGCGCCGGTCAATACCACGCGTGCTTCAGACAGTCGCATGAGCAGGCGCCTCGAATGACACCGCAGTGGAAGTCGGCAATTGACGGAACATCTCGGTGTACAACCCGTAGACCATCCTGGAAGCCTTGATCACGGCGGCCTGATCCTCCGGATCTTCGAGGCGGTCCATGAGCCCTCGATAGGTTTCCATGTGCCCGACATCCAGGCTGCCATGGGAGCTGAGGTAGCTGAATGCAGTCGGCGGCAAGCCGAGGCGTTGCTGAATGCTGCCAGCCGCGTGGGTCGCCAGGGCGATGCTGGTGCCTTCCAGCACATTGACCATGCCGAACAGGCCCACCGGATTCCCCCGGGCAATCAGGTCATACAGGTAGGCGACCATCAGCTCGATGGGCATGCCCGGCGTACCGTCGCGCACGGCATCGGCGTCCGCACCACAGGCGCGCAGGTCGTTCAGAATCCACTTTTCGTGGCCGTATTCATCTTCTATGTATTCGCACACCGCGCCGCGCAGCCACTCCAGATGCGAGGGCAGTCGCGCGCCACACGCCATCATCAGCGGCACGGTATGGCGCACGTGGTAGTAGGCCTGGGTGAGAAACGCCCGGTAGCTTTCCAGCGTGACGTTGCCAGACAGCGCGTCATGGATAACGGGCAGGTTGAACAGCGTTTCGCGTTCGGTGCGGGTGGCGTCTTGCAGGGTCTGGAAAAAGCTCATGAGAAATCCTCAGCGTGCTGCTGTTCAGTGAAGTGCTGTTTGAACTGGTTGAGTATCGCTTCCCGGCGCGGACGGCCATTGGCGGTCGCCATGCCATTGGCGGCGGTAAAAGGCTGGGGCAGGCGGGTCCAGGAGTGAACGCGGGCATAGTCGGGCAGCGCCTGATTGGTCTGCGCCACGGTGTCTGCGAGTTGTTGATCGGTGGTGTCCGGGCGCAGCGGCCAGAGCAGCGCGTGGTTGTGGGCCAGCGCTTCGCCATGGACAAAGGCCTGGCCGATGCAACCGCGCTGAGTCAGTTCAGCCTCGACCCATTCGGGATTGACGTTGCGACCGAAACTGGTCACGAACTGATGTTTCTTGCGACCTTTGAGGTAGAGATAGCCTTGCGTATCGAATTCGCCGATGTCGCCGGTCGGCCACCACTGTGGCACGGCGTGAGTGTCCCCGAGATAACCGAGCATGGGCGCGCCGCAGACCAACACCTCGCCATCCTCGGCCAGGCGTATCTGGACGTGTTCAAGCGGCTTGCCGACGCTGCCGGGGCGATGGGCTTGAGGACGATTGAGTGCAACCACCGAGGCGCACTCGGACATCCCGTAACCTTCGTACACCGGGATGCCGACAGCCTCGGCACGCGTCAGCAAAGTCTCGCTGACTTTGGCGCCGCCAACGGCAACGAAGCGCAGCCGGCGCGGATCAAACACGGCCATCTCGCACGCTGTAACCAGCATCAACAACAGTTGTGGCACCAGAATCATGCTGTCCGGGTCCAGGCGTGCCAGGCAACCGAGCAGACGGGAAAGGTCCACGCCACTGGCGCCCTGCATACCCAGTGTTCGCTGGCTCGGCAGGCTCAGGGTTGCGCCTGCGTACAGCGCCGCGTAGCACCCGATGTTCTCCAGCAGAATCGCCAGCGGCAGCAGCGACAAATAGGCAACCGGCGATTGTTCGCGGCTTGCCTGGTAAAGCTGCTTTGCCACCGTCAACACGCTGTCGGCACTCAGGCAAACGCCTTTGGGTGCGCCGGTGGTGCCCGAGGTGAACGTGAGCTTTGCGGTCCTGGCAGGCATTGACGGGGTCGAGGGATTGCGTCGAACCCAGAAACCGGCGTCGCGCTGGTAGCCGGCGGCCTCCCACTTAAATCCGTCATCCGGGTCGGCGATGACCAGGTCGGCCTGGCTCTGGTCCAGGCAATGCTCGCGCTGTGCGGCGCTGAAAAACGCTGGCAGCGTCACACAGGCCAGACCTTCGAAGAGGATTGCAAGATCCCAGATGAGCGCGTCGGGCCCATTGTCCAGCGCCAGCGCGACGACACGGGCGCATGCTTCTTTCAGCATCTGCTGGCGCAGCCTCAATTCCGCGTCCAGTTCGGCGTAGTCCAGCCGCAGGTCATCGCCCTGAAGGGCGCACGTGTGCGGGTACTCGCTGGCCATTTCCGCCAGATGCTCACGAAATCGCTGCAGTTCAGGCGACATGGCACGTGCGCTCCGTTATCAGGGGCAGGCCGAACCGTTCGAACAGACCGCTCTGGCTGAGGTGCATGAAGCCTGCGCGAATGTCGCCAACGTGGACGCTAGGCTGGGTGTCGTAATAGCTGCCCCACGCGTGACGGTCATCGCCCAGCCGCAACGGATCAGCGGAACACAGCGTTACCGGGCGCAAGCCCAGGCGGTTGAAACTGTTGACCAGCCCCGCATTGCCGGTAAAGGCCACCCATTCCAGGCCGCCCATGGCCAGCAGCCAGGTCATGGTGATGATGCTCAGACGCGCGCTGCCAAGGTTGCTCGCGGCCAGGTTACCGACTTCGACAATCGCCTGGCGCTGCACCGTATTGCCGGCACGGGCCTGAACGACTTGCTCGATGGGGTCGTCGAGATAGTGCTCCAGAAACAGACTGCCGGAGGCCGCCACTCTTACGCCGGCGACGGCGCAGAGCGTGCCCGACGCATCATTCAAGCCAAACAGTTCTGGCATGAAGTGCTGCACATTGGCGTTATGCGCCTGATAAAAACGGTGCTGAATGAAGGTTTCGAAATCGCGGCGCAGAGGCTCTTCACTGCGCGCCCGGTGCAGCGACAATGCTTGCGCACCGGCGGTGCCGAAATTGAGGGGTAGACAAGTATTCCAGTCCAGATCATGCATGAGCGAGGCTCCTCCCCGGTAGCGTGTGGGAGGAGTATTGCCAGCGATTCTTAAGGCAGTCTGAAGCCTTCGAAAATCAGCGTTCAGTGTCTTCAGATTGCGTTAAGACGCGTGGGGCAGGGTGGCGCAGCACTGATGCAGTGCCCAATCGCCGAAGCCGGCGCCACACACCAGAAGCGAACCCTGACCATGACGCCCTCGACGCACCGATACAACCGACTCTCCCTGACACTGCACTGGCTGATGCTGGGACTGTTTATCGGGGTGTACGCCTGTATTCAGCTCAAAGGGCTGGCACCCAGGGGTAGCACGTTGCGCAGTGCGGCACTGGGCATGCACGGCCTGTTTGGGCTGTCGGTATTTGCTTTGGTCTGGCTTCGCCTGCTGGGTCGGTTGATGAACAAGGCGCCAACCATCACGCCGACTCCGCCGGGTTGGCAACTCGGCCTGGCGTCATTGATGCACGCGCTGCTGTACGCGCTGATGATCGCAACGCCAATCCTGGCATGGCTGATGCTGGCCGCAGCTGGCAAGCCAGTGCCTTACTTCGAGTTCTTCATCCCGGCGCCCGTGGCGGTTGATCCGGCTTTGGCCAGGCAACTCAAAAGCTGGCACGAACTGGTGGGCAACGCTGGCTACTGGCTGATCGGGCTGCACGCGGTCGCAGGCCTGTTTCACCACTACGTTGTGCGCGACAACACCCTCAGGCGCATGCTGCCACGCTGAGCTCTAGCCGCTGAACGCTGACCGAATTCTCTCTGTAATACTTTGAAACATCTGAGCGGGCGTTCGGTCAACAGATTAATCCCGCCAAAGAATGACCTATGAAAACGCCTCGACCCTCGTCTCGCCTTGAACCACTGACTCAGCTTCGGAACCTGAAAATGGCCAGATCGGCCCACGCTTACGTGCGCGGCAGCACGGTGCAGTTTTATGAGTGGCTGCACAGCCTGCCGGGGCGTCGCTTACCCAGCGGGCCACCGGTGTGGATCTGCGGGGACTGTCATGCGGGCAACCTTGGCCCGACGGGAGACTCGAAAGGCGGCACCGATATTCACATCCGCGACCTTGATCAAACGGTCATCGGCAACCCCGCCCATGATCTGGTCAGGCTGGCGCTGTCGCTGGCAACCGCTGCACGCGGCTCGGACTTGCCCGGCGTGGCCACCGCCCGAATGCTCGAGCAGATGATGCACGGCTACGAACAGGCTTTTGAAGGCAACGTCGACGAAGAGCCGCGCAAACCCGACCAGGTCAAGGCCGGGATGCGCAGCGCGGTGCGGCGGACCTGGAAACATCTCGCCCAGGAGCGCATCGAGGATGTGCGTCCGACCATTCCGCTGGGCAAACACTTCTGGTCGTTGTCCAGGCCCGAGCGCGCGGCGTTGAAAACCTTGTGCGGCACGCCGGAGATCCATGCGTTGGTGACCTCGCTCAAGGGGCGCTCCGATGACGACCGTGTCCAGATGCTGGATTCGGCTTACTGGGTCAAGGGCTGCAGTTCACTGGGGCTGCGGCGCTACGCTGTGCTGTTGGGAGTAGGCGACAAGGTCGATCAGGAATACTGCCTGCTGGACATCAAGGAAGCCGTGGCTGCCGCGGCGCCCCGTGCTTCGCGCACGTCCATGCCCCGGGACAACGGCAAGCGCGTGGTCGAGGGCGCCCGCAGCCTGTCACCAGGGCTGGGTAACCGGATGATCGCGACCCGTGTGCTCGACCACGGTTTTTTCGTGCGTGAGCTGCTCCCGCAAGACATGAAGCTTGAGCTGGACCAACTGAGCCAGCGTGATGCCATGCGCGCCGCCAGTTACCTGGCCGGCGTGGTTGGACGTGCACACGCCCGGCAAATGGACCTCGCCACACGCGCATCCTGGATCAACGACTTGCAGTCCAACCGTTCACAGGTGCTCGATGCACCGTCGTGGTTGTGGTCCAGCGTTGTTCAGTTGGTCGGCAGTCATGAAAAAGGCTACCTGGAACACTGCCGCCGATATGCGCTCCAGCACTGATCGAAGGAGGCCGCGTTGCAGGCGCACATCAAGGCCCCGACGTTGACACAGGCAATGCCAAAGCTGGAGAAAATACTGGCGCAACCCATGGAACAAATCAGGTTGTCGCAACTGCCGGATAGCTCGGTTTAAAGCGTCTACCGGTTATTTCACACGGTGTTCCTAATTATTGGCATCTGCAGGGCGATATCCATTCTATGGATACCGCCCTATTCGTCTGTCGGTCCCAATTCCAACCGTCATGGAGACGCTATGTATTTAAGATCGTTGAAGATTTCCAATCGTACCCTCGCATGCTTCGCGCTGATGATTTTCATGGTGCTCGGATTGGGTGTATTCAGTCTCAAACAGATGGGGAGTATTCGTGCAGAAGGAATGGAGATCGAAAATGACTCGCTTCCAGGCATCGCACTGGGCGACGACATTGCACTGGCGTTTGCCAATACGCGCTACGACTTGATGAAATTGCTGTCTGCAAGAGACGCCTCTCAACTTGAACAGGCGCACCAGGAACTTTTACAGACAGAGGCCAACTTCAGTAAGGCAATTGATGCCTACAAGCCTCTCATCAATGGGGCGGACGAGCAGGCGCTGGTCAATGGCTTGATCGAGAACTATAAAACCTACACCGATCATGCCAGCCAGTTGTACAGCCTGCTGCAGAACAACCAGCCAGAGGACGCCAGACAAATCGCTTGGGTCAAGTTGCTTCCGGTGGCTGAGACGATGTCTGCGTTGCTGGGAAAAGTCGAAAAGCTCAATGACGACTCAGAGTCCGAGTCCAGTGACAGTGCTTCGCAGGCGTACGCCAACGCCAAGCTCGTGACGGCAATCATCAGTGCCTTGGCCATCCTTGTGACACTGATACTCGCCTGGCGCCTCACCAAAAGCCTTTCCGGGCCGATCAACGACGCCTTGAAAGCCTCCGAACTGGTCGCCTCGGGCGATCTGCGCCAGAGCACGATCAACATCGAAGGCACTGACGAAGCGGCGCTGCTGTTGCAGTCGATGGGGCGCATGCGCGAAAACCTGCGCACCACGCTTCATCACGTCGGCGACGCAGCCCTGCAATTGTCATCGGCCACTGAAGAGCTGAACGCCCTGATGGTCAGCAGCAACGCGGACCTGCAAGCGCAGAACAGCGAGATCGAAATGGCGGCCACGGCTGTGACGGAAATGAGTCAGGCCATTGACGAAGTGGCGCGTAACGCTGTGTCCACGTCCGAAGAGTCGAAGACCTCCTCACGCTCGGCGCGCCAGGGCCAGGAGGAACTCAATCATACCGTCAGCTCCATCATCGAGCTGACGCAGAACGTCAACAACGCGTCCGAGCAAGCACAGGTGCTTGCCACTCGCACGCTGGAAATCAGCAAAGTGCTGGAAGTGATTCGTTCGGTTTCGGAACAAACCAACCTGCTGGCGCTGAACGCCGCGATCGAGGCGGCCCGTGCGGGCGATGCGGGTCGCGGGTTTGCCGTGGTGGCCGATGAAGTAAGGGCATTGGCGCACCGCACCAGTGAGTCCACGCGTGAGATCGAAACCATGATCGGTCACATCCAGCAGGGCACACAGAGCACAGTGTCGGCGCTTGCGGTCAGCACCGAGCAGGCCCAGCGCACCAAAGGTCAGGCGCAATCGGCCAATGACGCATTGTCGCTGATTGCAAACTCGGTGGCGGTCATTGATGAGCGCAACACGGTCATCGCCAGCGCCTCGGAAGAACAGTCGCAGGTCGCACGTGAAGTGGACCGCAACCTGGTTCGCATTCGGGATCTGTCGGTTCAGTCAGCCGCTCGGGCGGACCAGACCAGCAGCGCCAGCCACTCGCTCGCCTTGCTGGCCACCAACCTGACCACTACGCTGCGTCAGTTCAAGATGTAAGACACTCAGCGGGGCGGCTGGACATTTGAATCAAGTCCAGCGCCCCGCGCGAATGAATTCGCGCCTACAGATTCGCGGGCAAGCCACGCTACAACAGCGCTGTAAGACCTCCTGTACAGACCGTGTGAAAACCAGATAACCAGCAGCTAACCAAAAAAATGCCCCGATCACCTCGGGGCATTTCCCATTTATACAGAGAGAAAAAAGGCCTTCCTCAGGCCAGCAACTCAATCATTCGGCGCACGCCCAGCACGTTGATAGCCCTTTTCAGGTTATAGGCGTTTATCGCAAGCGCCATTTCCGTTCGCGCACCCTTTAGCTGGCGAAGCAAGAACCGGCCATTGCCGTAGATCCATTGTTTGAGGTTGCCAAACGGGTGTTCGACGATGCTTCTTCGGGCATCAACCATCTCAGGATGTGCCTGCATTCGCTGCTTCATTCTTTCAAAAGCTTCTTCGTGAACGTGTCGCTTGATCGAGCGATAGCGGCTCTTGGTGCATCGATGTTTAAGGGGGCAGGAGCCGCAGTCATTAGCGTTTGCGCGGTAGATTCGCTGTCCCTTGTTCAGTTGCAGCAGGGGCAAAAAATGCCCGGCCGGGCATTGGTAGCGGTCGTTTTGCTGGTCGTAGTTAAAATCGTCCCGGCCAAAAAAAGTGGGGTCTTCAATGTTGTTGCCCCGATTAATCGGTACGTACGCCGTGATGCCGGCGTCATCACAGGCCTGAAAATGCTCGCCGTTTGAATAGCCGGCATCTGCAGTAACGGTCAGATTCGGTTGTTCAAGGACTTCCTGAGTCGCTTTTGCCATCGGCTCCAGTTGCTTGCGATCATCGCCTTCCTGAGTCACTTCGTGGTGCACGATCAGGCTGTTTTCAGCGTCGACTGCGGTCTGCACGTTGTAGGCAACGGCCATGCCCTGCGGGCTCGCATCATCCGCGCGTCGCTTTCGGTGCTGATGAATTGGGTGATCTGCAGTTCGTCCATCAGCGCCTGGCAGGTCAGGTAGTCGTCCCGTTTGGCGGTCAGTTTTGCCAGCACCGTCTTAACAGCGCTTCGATCAACCACCTCTTCATTTTCGTCGCGATCTGCGCAGTCCAAATCCTCTAGATACTTGGCTATGCGGCGGTCCAATTTTTCCTGATCGCGCTTGAGGTGCTTGGTGCTGATGTGACGACGGGCCGAAGCGACAGCCTTGAATTTGCTGCCATCGATGGCGACCAGATCACCTTTGACCAAGCCTGCGGTTCGGCAGAACTGAACAAACGCGCGGCAGGTTGCAGAGAACGCGGTGGCGTTATCCTTGCGGAAGTCGGCGATGGTTTTGAAGTCCGGCGCGAGGCGGTTGAGCAGCCACATGACTTCGATGTTGCGTTGGCACTCAGCTTCGAGCCGGCGCGAAGACCGTATGCGCTGGAAATAACCGTAGATGTAGAGCTTGAGCAGATCGGCGGGTTGTAAGGTGGACGTCCGTTGCCTTTGGGGATGGCTTTATCAAAACCCAGAACCCGGAGATCAAGGCGCGAAACATAGGCATCAATGACCCGGACGAGATGGTCTTCGGGAATGACTTCGTCGATGGAAACCGGAAACAGGCTGGTCTGGTTTCGAGATTCGCCCTGGATGTACGCCATAAGAAAATGCCCCGCATCTTTCGATGCGGGGCATTTTCTTAGATCTGGGGCGGGTTGGCTAGGTTTTCACACAGTCTGTGTAGGAGCCAACTTGTTGGCGAGCCGCTGTCCGGGTTGAAACAGTGATGCCGCCACGCGAATGAATTCGCGTCTACAGATCTCGCGCCCAATCGCATCCAACAAACGTACAGATCTCGCGGCCAATCGCCTTTAACGAACTTAAAGATTTCGCGGTTAATCGCCTCTAATAAACGCTACGAAACCCTGTAGGAGCCTGACGAGCCAAAGCGAGGCCGCGATACGGTCCATCAGACAAACCGCATCACCGACCATCAACCACCGAACGCCAAACCCGTGGGAAGGAGCTTGCTCGCGATAGGGTCCACCACGATAAGATGCCGGGCTAAATCGTGTGTGGTTCGCAGAGGAAAAGGTATTGGATCAGCTCACCATCGTCGCACCGGTCAGCGCGGATATTCCTGAAATCATCGAGTTCACCCTGGCCGCACGCGCCGAGCTTTTTCCCAAGCTGGATGGGGCCGGTATGCCAGCCGATCTGGCGGATTTTGCCAGCGTTTACTTAAACGGTAAGGGACGATTTCTGCTGGCGCGCGACGCAGGGCGAATCGTTGCCTGCGTCGGTTATCTACCCTACGACAGCCGCTTCCCGCACCTTGCCTATCCAGGCCTGAACGTGGTCGAAGTGGTCCGCCTCTTCGTGCACCCCGCGTATCGCCGCCCAGGTCTGGCGACCAGGTTGTACGAGGCACTCAAAGCCTTGGCAGTGGCCGACGCGGTCGATGTCATTTACCTGCACACCCACCCGTTTTTGCCGGGTGCCATCGACTTCTGGCGCAAACGCGGTTTCGACGTGATCGATATCGATGCCGACCCGGTGTGGCAGACGACCCATATGCACAGCCCGCTTTGATAACCAGAACGTGGACCGACAGGACGCCTCACGCTGAGCGGAAGCGCAAGATCTGCGCGCCGTCAGCGGGGTCGATCAAATAGTGCGCCTCCACGCCGAAGGTCTCTCGCAAGCGTTGCGGGGTGAGCACCTGCAGCGGCGTGCCGAGGGCGACAAGTCGCCCCCGGTCAAGCACCGCAAGTCGATCGCACGTCAGTGCCTGATTGAGATCATGCAGCGCAATCAGCGTTGTAACCGGCAACGCTTGCACCACGTTCAAAATCGCCAGCTGGTGCTGGATATCCAGGTGATTGGTCGGTTCATCCAGCAGCAGGATTTGCGGACGCTGCGCCAAAGCACGGGCGATGTGCACCCGCTGACGTTCGCCGCCTGAAAGATTGCGCCAGCTGCGGTTTTTCAGGTGCGCCGCGTCGACATCCTTCAGGGCCTGTTCGACGATTGCATCGTCTTCCTTTGACCAAGGGCTCAAGGCTGACAACCAGGGCGTTCTGCCCAATGCGACCGCATCAAACACACTCACCGCCTCCAGCGTATCCGCCTGTTGCTCGACCAGGGCGAGTGTCTGCGCGATGTCACGCCGCGACAAAGACCTGAGCGCCTTTGCGCCCAGCTGCACCGAACCCTGGCTGGGTACGCACAATCCGGCGAGGACTTTGAGCAAGGTGGATTTGCCGGAACCGTTCGGTCCGACAATGCCAAAAGTCTCGCCAGACCGGATTTCCAGCTCGATGCCGTGCAGCAATTCGGCATCACGCACGCGCAGACCGAGCCCCGAACACGAGAGCACGGGGTGATCCAATGCCGCCGTGGCGTCGTTCATCGTGCTGTCCCCCGGCCAATCAGAATCAAGGCAAACACCGGAGCGCCGACCAGCGCCGTGACGACACCAACAGGGATCACCTGGCCCTTGATCAGGGTGCGCGACAGGACGTCGGCAGCAATCAGAAACACTGCGCCGCCCAACGCGCTCGCGGGCAGCAACCGCGCATGGCGGGTGCCCAGCAACAGCCGTGCAGCGTGGGGGATCACCAGGCCGACAAAACCGATCGAGCCGACAATCGAGACCATCACGGCCGTCACCAGCGCCGCGCAACCGATCAGGATCAGCTGCACCCGCCACACCGCGATACCCAGCGAGGCCGCGGAGTCGGCACCAAACGTGAACGCATCCAGCGAACGCCTGTGCCACAGGCAAACAGCCAGCCCCAACAGCGCTGCTGGCACGCACAGCCAGACCGACGGCCAGCGTACGCCGCCCAGATTGCCCAGCAACCAGAACATGATGCCGCGCGCCTGCTCGGAGTTCGCCGACTTGGTGATGAGAAATGCCGTCAGCGCATTGAACAGCTGCGACCCTGCAATCCCCGCCAGAATGATCTGGCCGGTGCCTGCGCTGCGTCCACTGGCACGGGCCAGTAGCACCACCACTGCAAAGGCTGCGATGGCGCCGACAAAGGCCCCGACCGACAGCGAAATCAGCCCGGCCCCCACACCCAGCAATGCCACCAGCACGGCGCCGGTTGAAGCGCCAGCGGAAATTCCGAGCAAATAAGGGTCAGCCAGCGGATTGCGCAGCAGCGCCTGCAAGATGACGCCGCATGTCGCCAGCCCGGTGCCGCAGGCGCCCGCGACCAAGGCGCGAGGCAAGCGGTAATTCCAGACGATGCCCTCGTCGATGGGGTCGAGGACGTAGCCTGCGGCCCACAACTTATTGGCCAGCACCTGAAACACCACGGATGGCTCCAGGGTGGTCTCACCAATGGCGACACCGGCAAAGACAGCGAGCAACAACACAACCAGTGCGAGCAGCGTTCGAGAAAGCATTGAGGTCATTTCGCCGGGTTGAAGGTATTGATGGCGGCCGCCAGGGTTTCAAGGCCAGTGAATGTCCTGACACTGGCCTGCATCACCATGGCGTCTAGAACGATGATGCGGTTGTTCTTCACGGCGTCCATGTTGCGCGTCACCGGATCATTGCGCAGGAATTCGAGCTTTTTCTGATAGTCGTCAGCGGGGAAGCGGCGACGGTCCATGCGCGCGATCACCAGAAAGGTCGGGTTGGCCTTGGCGATGGTTTCCCAGCCCACGGTGGGCCATTCTTCATCGGACTGCACAATATTGCGCACGCCCAAGGTGTCGAGCATGAATTGCGGGACGCCCTTGTGGCCGGCCACATACGGATCCAGCTCCAGGCCGGGGCTGGAGAACCAGACCAGCGCGCTTGCGTTTTGCTTCGGCGCATCGTGGGCCAGCGCCATGGATTGAGCGAGACGGGCCTTGAGTTCGGCAATCAGCGTCTGACCCCGGTCCTGAACATCGAAGATCTCGGCCAACTGACTGATGCTCTTGTAGACGCTGTCTATCCGGAAGGCTTCCAGACGTGTGCCGTCCGCGCCCACCAGGTTGTTCTTGGCTTCGCAGTCGGTGGGCATCAGGTACGTCGGGATTTTCAACTCATGGAACTGCTCGCGCGTGCCGACCGCGCCTTGCGCGCCCACCATCCATTCCAGCTCCACGGCCACCAGTTCCGGGCGCTTGGCGATAACCGACTCGAAACTCGGGGCGTTGTCCGCCAGCCGCTCGATGGCATCGTTTTGCGACTTATAGAGGGGCAGTACGTCGTTGAACCACAATGACGTGCCCACCACTTTGTCACTCAAACCCAAGGCGTACAGCATCTCGGTGCCCGCCTGGCCAATGGTCACCGTGCGGGTTGGAGCGTGCGGAAAGGTCAGGGTGCTGCGGCAGTTTTCGACGGTCAGCGGGTAATGCGTGGGGGCAGAATGGGCGAGGGTGGCAACGCTCAACGCGGTGACCAGGGTAGCAAGGCGCAACATCAGCATGAGGCTGTCTCCATCCGACCGTACACGGGGCAGGGGGCTCGAACCGGAAACACATCTTCAACCGCTGCCATCGGCGATGGGATCGCCCGTCAGCCTGGCACGGCTAGCTGCTGAGATGTCCTTCCCGGACACCCCGCCGGTTAGTGATTTGCTTGGCCGGCAGGTCTCCTGACTGATGCGTCGTCGCCTGACTCCGGCCTTCCCGGACATCAGTCCAGTGGCTATTGAGGAGCAGGCTCGGCACCTACAGTTGCGGGGGCAGTTCCGATTGATGCCGGGGGCGGCATTTCGGATTCCCTATTAGTCCCGTGGGGGAACCGGCGGCGGGCATGGTAGACGATCATCGGGGTTATCACCACCGACCGCGGTCGCGTCGATGAAACAGGGTCTGATTGCGCCCGGCTCAAGCGCTGCGCTCAAGCCGTCACCCGGCCTTGATCTCACCATGTGAGTGCATGGACCCAGTGGTCGCGACAAGGCTTGCCGCTGTGTGGCCTGCGCGGTAAACCTTGGGTAACGACCGACGCAGGAACGCTCATGTACCCGCTTATCACTCACGTCGACAGCGATCATTCACTGCCCGAAAGCGCCGATGTGGTGATCATCGGAGGTGGCATCGTCGGGGTCTGCACCGCCTACTTCCTGGCCGCACGCGGCGTCTCGGTGGTGCTGGTCGAAAAAAGCGGCATCGCCCATGAGCAGTCTTCGCGCAATTGGGGCTGGGTGCGCACCCTGGGCCGTGATGTTGCGGAAGTCCCGTTGGCGATTGCCAGCCTGAAGCTGTGGGACGAATGGCCCACGCGACTCAAGCACGACACCGGCTTCACCCGTGCGGGCATCCTCTACGCCTGCGAATCGGAACAGGAGATAGGCAACAAGGTGGCGTGGCTGGAACAGGCGCGGCCACTGGGCATCGACGCACAATTGCTTGACCCGGCGCAGATTGAAGCCCGCTTGCAGTCGAAGATGCCGGGGTCGTGGAAGGGTGCGCTGTTCACGGCCACCGACGGCCGCGCCGAGCCCGGCATTGCCACCGCCGCCATTGCCGAAGGCGCTCGTGCGCTGGGGGTAAAAATGCTGACGCGCTGCGCTGCACGGGGCATCGAGACTGAAGCGGGGCGGGTCAGTTCGGTGATCACCGAACGGGGCGAAAACAAATGCAAACCCGTGGTGCTGGCAGCCGGTGCCTGGTCGGGATTGTTTTGCTGTTCGTCACCCATGACCTGGCCGTGGTCGGGCACATTACTGATCGGGTAGCGGTCATGTACCTGGGGCGCATCGTTGAAGTCGCGCCCACTCGCGAGCTGTTCAACCTGCGAGGACGTCTCGCCAACAAGTTAGCTCAAGAGGTCTTACAGCACCTGACGGCTACGCAAACGGCATAGGCCCGGGGAAGTTGCCGATAGGCACCCAGTGGGTGATCAGGCCGGTGTCGGGTTTCCAGTGGTGCAGCAACAGGGCGGGCGGTTCCAGCCATGACGCCTCTTTGGCATGCGGGTCCAGCGCCAGGGCAATGGCGGTAGTTGTGCTGGGGGCGGTGCAGAGTACGGTCCCGCCGAAGCGCAGTTGCATGGAACGGTGGATATGACCGCACACCACGCGTTCAACCGCCGGAAACTGCGCGACCAGCTGGGCAAGCCGATGCCCGTTGAGGCACGCGTAGGTATCGATGTAGGGAATGCCGCTCAAAAACGGCGGCTGGTGCAGCATGATCAGGGTCGGCCGTTCAGGCTCTTGCGCGAGCGCCGCTTCTAACCAATCGTGCGCTGCGTCATCTATGTCACCGTGGTGCTCGCCGGGCACGGTCACGTCCAGGCCAATGATGCGCATCGGGCCAAGACCGGCCGCGATGAAGTGCACCGGGTCATCGTCAGCACCCGGCATGCCCCTGCAGAAGTTCTCCCGGAACAGCCCGCGGTCGTCGTGGTTGCCGGGAATCATCAGCAGCGGCTGCTCGATCCGGCTCAGCAGCGCACGCGCCTTCTCGTATTCGGCGGGCTGACCTTCATCGACCACGTCACCGGTGATGATCACCACCTCCGGGCGGGGCCACAGTGCATTCAAGTGATCGATGGCTTGCTCGCACATGGTGTTCGAGTCCACCAGCCCCTGGTACAAAACACCTTGGGGCCTTATGTGCAAATCTGAAAGGTGCGCGATCAGCATGGTGAACCTCCTTTTAAACGGCATCAATGTAAGTGGCGCGTCACGGTCGGACTCAGCGCGCACTGAGCCATGATATCGTTCCGACCTTGCTACGAACTGTCAGAGACTCCCATGAAATTCATTCACCAGCGAGAACACTTGAACGAGGGCGACATCGTTGTCATCGAGTGTTCTAACCCCTGCAACATCCGCTTGATGAGCGATGCCAACTTCCGCAGCTTCAAAAACGCAGGTCGGCACACTTACCACGGCGGCGCGTTTGAAAAATTCCCGGCGAAAATTGTCGTTCCCAGCAGCGGCTTCTGGAACATCACCCTGGACACCGTGACCCGCAGACCGATCAGCGTCACACGCAAGCCAAACCTTACCCATTCGATCAAGTTCATCCGGCGCTCTTCGACGCGACTGAGCTGACGCGCCCAGGGTTCTAAGCTGGCGTTAAACAGGCGAGCGGCAAACGCACATCCATGCAGGGCCTGCAACATTCGTCCGGTCGAGTTCAATATGTAGCGGATAGCGCCGATAACCTTCGTATGATAAGGAGGCTGTCCCGATGTTTAACAATAAATTGAAATCCCAGCTCAATTCACAAGCCGCTGAACTGCTGGAACTGCGTCAACTGCGCGATGGATTGAGTACTGAAATGCTGATGTTGAGCATCGACTCCACGTTTAAAGTCACAGACTGCAACGACAACTTTGCAACGGCGCTGGGCTACACGACTGACCAACTAATAGGCCGCCCCATGGCGAGCATCGTGCCGCAGTACGTGACCAAACTGCCGTGTTTCAAGAATTTTCGGGCCGCGGTTGCGGCCGGCAAGTCGATCACCGATGAATACCGTTATTCACACGCGGACGGGTCGCTGGTGTGGCTGCATGCGCACTGGCAACCCGTCCGGGACGCTGCTGGCGCGTTGAGCCACATCACCTGTTACGCCACAAACATCACCGACCAGCTGGAAAAGGCGTCGGAAAACACCTCCTTCATCGACGCATTGCTGCGTTCCACGGCGGTCATCGAGTTCGATCTGACGGGCCATGTCCTCACCGCGAACGACCAGTTTCTCAAAGCCATGAGCTACAACCTGGCCCAGGCGAAGGGCAGTCATCACCGCATTTTTTGCCGTGCAGAGGAGACGTCCTCGCCAAAATACAAAGATTTCTGGGCCACCTTGAACAGGGGCGAATTCGTTGCCGGCCGCTTCAATCGGGTAGATAGCCATGGGCGGACCGTGTGGCTGGAAGCGACCTACAACCCGGTGTACGACACCGAGGGCAACCTGTCCAAAGTGGTCAAGTTTGCAACGGTGATCACCGATCTCGTCGCCCGCGAGCATGAAGTCAGTAAAGCAGCTGAAACCGCGTTTCAGATCTCGCAGCAAACCGATATCAGTGCGCAACGCGGCGCGGTGGTTGTCAACGAGACCGTTTCGACCATGCGCAAGATCGCCGATGACATGCAGGCGGCAGCGGGGGGCGTGGAAGCGCTCGGCAAGCAATCGCTACTGATCAGCTCAATCATCCAGACCATCAGCAGCATCGCCCAGCAGACCAACCTGTTGGCGCTCAACGCGGCCATCGAGGCGGCGCGGGCCGGCGAACAGGGCCGGGGCTTTGCGGTGGTGGCCGATGAGGTGCGTCAACTGGCCGGACGCACCAGCAGCGCCACCGAGGAGATTGCCTCGGTGGTGCTGCGCAACCAGAAACTGGTCGATGAAACGGTCTATGAAATGGCCAACAGCAAGTCGCAAGCCGAGCAAGGGCTGGAACTCGCCACGCAAGCCGGGCAGGTCATCGTCGAGATTCAGGACGGCGCGCGCAGGGTGGTCGATGCGGTTGGCAGGTTTGCCAACCAGATGGCCTGACCACGCTTATGAGGCCTCACCAAGCCCTGCATGCCAGTCGGCATGCAGGGTATCAGCCACTTTGTGTCGATTGAAGTCTGGAGCGCCGTCATTCCACCAGACCAGTCCTCGCTCACCCAACGCTACTTTCGCGGCATTCACGTGGGATCTTGCGGCCTTCAACAGCTCGGCATCTTTTGATGCTTTCTCGGCCTTGACCTCGCGCCGCGCATCCATTAACGGGTTAACCCGTTGTTGTCGCTCGTCCTGATCCAGCGAAGGATTGGAGCACCGCCAAAGCTGGCCTTTGACAACAAAATAACGTCCATCTGGCGTCGTTGGGTTCATCTGAAACACCGTCTTGATGCGTGGGAATCGGTTTGGACAGTGACGCTAGCGTGATGGCTCGGCGCGTTCAAATTGCCTAAAGGCGTATTCTTGGCGCGGGTCTTTTACCCGCGTTATCAAAACCCATGGACCAACTCGCAGGAGATACAGGTTTGAACGGGCTTATTGAATATCTGGAAGTATTCACACACCGCAAGTCAGAGGTCGAGCGACTGCTGCTGACAAAAGCACGCGCGAACACCGTCATCAAATACCACGAAGTTTATGATCTTTTTGAAATGGACAAACCGTCCTGTGCAAGTGATCTGATCTGGAGGGGGTGTGTTTGGGAAACGGTGGAAGAGGTAGCACGTCAACTGTCATCCCCGGATGGAGCCATCTACTACGCAATGCTTTCAAATCGCAAAGGCGTTCCGGAGGACGTCTTCTGGTGGTATTTCATAAGGAGCCGCAAAACAGAGTACGAAGCAGACACCGGTAAAAACCTGACCAATGTTGAATCGCTCAATGACGCACACAAACTGGAAATTGCCCATTACGAACGCCTGAGGGTATACAGGCATGTAGCTAAATATCACCCGTGACCGGCCGTTAAAGGACACCGTACTTCATTCACAGTGCCTGCTTAAAAGGCGCTGCCCAGACTGCGCCGGACTAACAAGCTGACCTAGGGCGCTCCGGGAGTGTCCGACTAAAGCCTTCAATATCCACACGAATTGATTCACCTGCATAAGCGCGGTTTTGAATAGTGCGCAAGCAAGTGTCTTCATAGAATCCTGTACAACCAGGCTCCCGACGCTCATAAGTACTGGCTATATGATGTCGTTCATAGGTCATCCCAGCAATGGCCGCCGTTCAACAGGATGAGCAATCAAAGATGGTAGATGTTCTCAGTATTCAACAACCTGACGCGCTTGCGTTGCTGGTGCAGGCTGCGGCTCACTCAGCTGACTGCACGCGCGGTCTTTTGTTAGTCGCCAAGGCAGGCAGTTGGCAAGTCATCGCCAGGTATGGGTCGGATCAAGGCTTTGAACTGGACGCTGACACGGAGCAGTTCCTCAGTGAAGCGATGTTGCACGAAGACCTGACAGTGATGACCGAAGCTTCGGGTCAACGACTTCCCCTGCAGCTCCAGCGGTTCATGGGGTTTGGCGACGGTTTATTGGTGGGGGTTGCAATACGGGGAGAGCACAGGCAATTGCAGGGGATGTTACTGGTCAGCAGTGCCGAAGCTCGGCAGCGTTTGAGCGCGGCACAAACCTACGCACTCCAAACGCATGGCGCGCTTCTTCGCGGGATGATCGCGCCCCGCAGCACAAAGCCGTCGCAGAGCAGTGATCCGTTGATCGAACGTTTGCGACTGCTCGAATCCGTGGTGGTCAACGCCAAGGACGCCATTCTGATTACCGAAGCCGAGCCTGTGGATCAGCCTGGTCCCAGAATCGTTTATTGCAACCCTGCGTTTCTCGCCGCCACCGGGTTCAGTTTGTCCGATGTCATCGGTCTGACCCCCCGTATTCTGCACTCTGCTGCCACCGACCGGGCAACGCTGGATCTGATTCGCGCCGCACTGCTGAAATGGCAGCCCATCGAGGTCGAACTGATCAACTCCCGTAAAGACGGCAGCCAATTCTGGGTTCAATTGAGCATTGTTCCGGTCGCCAATGAACGTGGCTGGTTCACCCACTGGGTCTCGGTGCAACGGGATATCAGCGAACGCAAGGAAGTGGAATTGCTCGCGCGCCAGGCTCAGGCGGACAGGGATGCACACGCCGCGCTTGAATCGCGTCTACTGGAACGCGAGCGCATTGAACAAGAGTTGTCTTATGCCGCTTTTCATGACGACCTGACCGCGCTGCACAATCGTGCTTATCTCATGTCACGGCTGCTCAATATATTTAACCGGGATGCGCGAGAACTTCGTACTGCAACCACCGTGCTTTTTCTCGATCTTGATCGGTTCAAGTTTGTGAATGACAGCATGGGTCACACAGCAGGGGATCAGTTGCTTAAAGTTGTTGCGCGGCGCCTGGAAAGTTGTGTGGGCTCGAACGATATTCTTGCGCGGGTGGGCGGTGATGAATTTGCAATTCTGCTGGCGGAAGAAAGCAAGGGCGACAGGGCAGCTGATTTGGCCCGACGCATCGTCAGTCAACTAAGCCTGCCGGTCGCCCTTGATGGGCAGGACATCTTTACCTCCTGCAGCCTTGGCATCGTGATCGCTGACACCTCCCATGAATCACCGGAAGATTTGCTGCGCGACGCAGACGTTGCGATGTATGCGGCGAAGAAACGAGGGCGAGGGCGCTGGACACTGTTCGATGGCTCCATGCGCAAGGCTGCTGTTGACGCGTTAATTATGCAAAACGCTTTGAAACAGGCCATCGCGAGAAATGAACTCTCTGTTGCCTATCAGCCGATTTATAACGTGAGCACCGGCGATATCAGTGGTGTCGAAGCGTTGGTCAGATGGCTGCATCCCGAACTGGGTCATGTCCGTCCCGATGCGTTTATTGGCGTGGCTGAAGACAATGGAGTGATTCATGAGCTGGGACGCTGGGTGATGCGTCAGGCGTGTGATGAACTGTGGCGCTGGAAGCAAGAGTTTCCAAACCTGCATTTGCACCTCAACGTGAACGTCTCCGGAACGGAACTCAACCGCCCAGGCTATGTATCGCAAGTCCAGGGCATCTTGGAATCCACCGGGGTATTGCCACAGGAGTTGCTCATCGAGATCACTGAAACGGTATTCCTTCAGGATCCTGAGGCAACGGCACTCGTACTGGCTCAACTGCGTGCGTTGGGCATTCGCATTGCGCTGGATGACTTCGGCACCGGCTACAGTTCACTCGGTTATATAGACCGTTACCCCATCGACGCCATCAAGATTGACCGCTCGTTCGTGTCGAGAATGATGTGCTTCGACCGCAGCGACGCAATCGTTCGCAGCATCCTTTCCCTGGGCCGAACCTTGCATCTGGACATCACCGCCGAGGGCGTCGAGACGATGGCTCAACTTCAGCGCCTCAAGGAAATGGGATGCCCCTTTGTGCAGGGATATTTACTTAGTACGCCCGTGCGCGCCGAGGAGGTCTCGACGTTGCTGCGCTCATGGTCAAAGCGCTGAAGAGCGGTGGCCGTTGTCATCTAGATCATGACTGCGGCCAGCGCCTCAGGGTGCTCCAGGCTCAAGGTGTTCTGGATAAATGCCGCTGCGTCAGGTGCCTTTAATTCTGGATGGCCTGGACTGACCCACCGTCAACCCGCAGGTTGCTGCCGTTGATGAAGGACGCACGCTCCGATACCAGCAGGGCGATGGCCGACGCGACCTCTTCAGGTTTGCCGCGGCGTTTCTGAACGATGCCCGGACGCTCCTCATCGAGAAAACTCTTGATGGCCTCATCGAAAGACACACCCAGCTCTTCTGCGCGTTGTTTCATCATGCCGTCGATCATCGGCGTTTCGATAAACGCCGGGGCTACTGTGTTGCACAGCACGCCGTGAGCGGCCTCTTTGTAAGACAGGTTTTTGATGAATGCCCCGAGCGCGGCTTTGGCGGTGTTGTAGACGGCTTCTTCCCAGTAGGGCTGTACGGAGTTTTCGGAGGTGATGCACACGAAGCGGCCCCAATTGCGGGTGCGCATAGCGGGGATCGTCGCGCGGGCTACGCGAACGGCGGAGAAGAAATCGGTGTGCCATGCCTCCAGATAGTCTTCGTCCGAGAGGGTCAACGGGTCGCCTTTTGCACCGGTGACACCGGCGGTGTGAACCACGATGTCGATCTGCCCAAATGTATCCTGGCCTTTTTTGACAACGTGCTCGACCTGATCCTGTCGAGTCAGGTCTGCGGCAACGAACAGGCATTCAGTGCCCAGTCCCTTGCACGACTCTTCCAGTTTTTTCTGATCCATATCGCTGAGCACCAACCGCACGCCTTCTTCAGCGAGCAGTCTTGCCGTTGCCAGGCCTAGACCGCCGCTGGCACCTGTGATCAAAGCAACCCGACCTTTAATTCCCAAATCCATGATGACTTCTCTCTCTGGTTATGCCGGCAGGCCGGCGTTCGCATGTGGGTGCACAGGGCGCGCAGTACGGCGCGCAACTCCCGTGCTTATGACGCTACTGAACAGTGTTCTCTGGCGAAGGCGAGCATCAGCTTCGCCAGCTGCCGGGGCGTTTGCAGGGGCATCAGGTGCCCGGCGCCGGGGATGATTTCGAGTCTGCTGTGAGAAAACGCTGCAAGTGTTGTGCGGCGCTGCTCTTCAGGGCCGGGCACTTGCTGGTCGGCTTCGCCGCACACCAACAAGACCGGGTACTCGATCGTGCCAAGTCGATCGCTCCAGTCCTCGCGGCTGCCATGGTCTACCCACGCACGCCATGCCGTGAGGTTGACCCGGAGCGCATCCGCCACCGCGACTTCGCGTATGTCATCGGGGAGACGAAACGCACTGGACTCATCAATGAATGCTTCGGCCTCCGGGTGTGTTTTTCCGTAAGCGCGTTGTTTGTCGCGATCGGCTTCGGTCATCGGTTGCGGGCCGGGGGGCGAAGGGGCAACCAGCACCAGGCCACGAAGGTATTCCGGCCGCCGCGATGCAAGCACTACTGCCACTTTGCCTGTCATGGAGTGACCTACGAGGATGCAATCGGTGAGGCCCAGCTCGCGAATGGAATGGTCCACGTGATCGGCCATCGCCTCGACGCTGTAGCCGTCAATAGCGGCGGCATCTCCGAATCCCGGTGTGTTGAGCGCCACGCATTGGTGACTGCCGTCCAGATAGGGAAGGGTGGGGAACCAGGTCCGATGGGAGCCACCCAGAAAATGCATCAGCACAAAGGTGGGTGATTTATCGCCTTGCCGGCTATGGGGGAGCATGTTGATTTCTCACAGGGATTTGCCAGTTGAGGCGGTCCGGGTGAGCAAAGTTCCGTGGGATTTACGCGGGGAAGCCACATGCCTTGTCAATCGATGCCGATGTGCTTGGCACCGAACACCATCGTCAAAGGGCTGGCGGGTCTAGCGGGTAGTGGCTGCAAAAGCGCACGGCCTCGGGCCGTGCACTGGTTGCTTAAACGTGAGAGGGGTGCCGCAACTTTATATGACGAACTTGCTTACCAGCCCTTGCAAGTGCACACCCAATTTAGCCAGTTCAACGCTGGAGGACGCTGTTTCCTCACTGGCCGAGGCGGTCTGTTCAGAAATATCGCGAACGCTCTGGACGCTTCGGCTGATCTGCTCGGCTACAACGCTTTGCTCTTCTGCGGACGCTGCAATCTGTTGGTTCATGGCCTCAATGGTTGAAATCGACTGGCTGATGCTGGTGATTGACGCGCCGGCATCGCGGGTCAGGGCAACGCTGTTGTCCGTCAGCAGGCGACTGTTTTCAAGGATCGTGGCGACGTGCTCGGTTCGGCTGTGCAGCCCACTGATCAGCGTTGCAATTTCCTCGGTTGACGTCTGCGTGCGCTGCGCAAGGCTTCTGACTTCATCTGCGACGACGGCAAACCCGCGGCCGGCTTCACCTGCACGGGCGGCTTCGATGGCGGCGTTGAGGGCCAGGAGGTTGGTTTGCTCCGCAACCGCCTTGATGACGTCGAGCACGCCGCCAATCTTGTTGCTCTCTTGTTTGAGTTCGTCCATTGCAGCCTTGGACTGACCGACTTCGGCCGCGAGCTTTTCGATCTGAAGCACAGCGCGCCCGACCACGGCATCTCCGTCGCGAGCTTCTTTTGAGGCGGTCATGGCGGCCCGTGAGGCTTGCTCGGCATTCCTGGCGACTTCCTGAACGGTGGCAGCCATTTCATTCATGGCGGTCGCTACCTGATCGGTTTCGCTTCGCTGGCTATTGACGCCCGCGCTTGTTTGCTCGGTCACTGCCGACAACTGTTCGGCTGCGCCGGATATCTTAGTGACGCCGTCACCCAAGCCACCGATCAACTGACGCAACTGGGTTGTCATCCGGTGCATGCTGTTTTGCAACATGCCGAGTTCGTCCCGTCGGGTGGTGACTTGATCGTAAGTCAGATCACCGTTGGCCACGCGGTCAGCCAGCGTCAGTGTTTGAAGAAGCGGTCCGACGATAACGCGGGTGATGATCCACGCTGCGAGTACGCTCACTATCAGCGCTACCACCAGCCAGATAATCAACATTTGGTTGGCTTGGTCCACGTCCTCGACACGCAGTTCGACCTGATTTTTGGCTAACTGGTTGGCAGCAGTCAGAAGCACGTCGATGGTTTTGCTGATGCCCGCCTGCGCTTGGTTGATTGCACCCTGCGCAGTCGAAAACTGGCCGATGTCGGCGTCGTATTGACTCAGCGACGTTTCAAGGTTTTTAAGAATCGCAGGTTGCAGGCCAGAGCCTTCGGTGGTTTTGACGTAGGCAGACAGTGCGGCGATCGAGGCAGTGGCCGTTGGCTGGGCTTCGGGTTTCAACGTCAGGGTGTACCCGCGGATATCGAAGCGCATTTTCTGAAACAGCTTCAGCGCTTGCGTGATCTGATCGCGTTGCTCGGGCGTGCCTTCTGGCGAATTGGAGAACGCGTTCAGTTTTTCAAGCGCTGCCTCAGCTTCATCACCATGACGGCCCAGCGCAGCTCGACTGGCTTCACGAGTTTGTGTGGCAGCCATCAGATTATCGTAAAACACTTTGTAGTCTTTCATGGCCGCTGTTGCAGTGTTCACGTGCGGAACATTGACTGGTGAATCCAGAACCTTGCTCAGGTAGAGCAAATGGTTGTCCAGCGTCTCATAGGCTTTGAGCCAACTGGTGGCGTTTGCGTCGTCAAAGCTCAGGCTGTACACCAGGCGCGCGATTCGCATGTCGCGCGTCATCGTGCTGAGTTTTGCAATGTCGGTGACGCGCTCGCTGCGTTCACTCAGCGATGAAATGCCCGTCCACCCCGTGAATGCGATGAGCGCGGTGAAAACGATCACCAGAGCAAAGCCCAGAATGAGCTTCGCTCTCACTGTCATATTGATTAGCGTGTTTTTTAGCATGTGGCACTCTCGAAAATAGACGTCTTAATGTACGAGGTGGCTACTCCACGCCATTCCTACAGTTATAAGATTCGGCAGTTTTCAAAGAATCTTTAACCCGTGATAGCACTATTATCTCGTCCAAAGGCATTAACGGCCGTGTCTATTTGACGCTCAAAAGGTTCCATTATTTTTAATTACTTCTCAAACACGAATAGCTTTCCAAAAACTCATCGCTGAATGCCGGTCCGCCGAAAGTTGTCGTGCATGTTCACATTCAGCAGGCTTATGAGCGGCTATTCGATTGAGATCAGCAGTTGCTGTGAATTTTCATGCGGCCTGTGAAACGTTGTGAAGTCGACCATCAACTGCGGTTTGCCCGTGCTAACGTCTTTGACGCGGGGTCGTCAGTGGGACGATGCCCGACATACATGACGGAGCAGCGCCGATGTCTACAACCGTAACTCCCGCTGGTGGCACACCGAACAATCAGAGGTCTTCATCTTCTGCGTTCGACGCCCGGCTGGACATTGCAAAGTCGAGCAAAGTGGTCGCCGATTACATGCGCCAGACGGGTAAGTCGGCCATTACGCTGCAGGACCTGACGAAGCTCGCGGACAATGAGTCAGGCAAGGTTCCCGCTGATGTGTCCGAGAGTGCCAAATACCTGCAGCGCCATCCGGATGTATTCGCTGCAATCGAAACCCACGACGTTGCCGGCACTGATAACCTGTCCGGCGTGTGGAACTTCGATTGGGCCGCCAACGGTGGATTGAAAGGGACTGCAACCGAGGCCATCGCCAAGATGCAGGACACCTTTGATCTGGCGATTGCCAAGTCGGCGCAGATCACTGAAATCACTACCGGCAAAAAAGCCGAGCTGGATTCGACCAAGCAGCGCCCAGGCAACTGACTCTGCGTTTACGGCTTTTACCAGACAAAAAAATCCCCGAATCTTGGATCCGGGGATTTTTTTGACTCGATCTGCTGCAACCGGGTCAGCTCCAGGTCGGCGTCGGCAGGTCAAACAGGCTTCAGCGACCACACCGTCAGACCATCGAATTTACTCCGTGGTCTCGGCCACGCCCTGATCTTCCCCCAGAAACCCGCCACTCTGGTGGTGCCAAAGCCGCGCGTAGGTGCCGTTTTTACCGAGCAACTCGGCATGGGTGCCTTGTTCGATGATGCGTCCGTCATCCATGACGATGAGCCGGTCCATGGCCGCAATCGTGGACAAACGGTGGGCGATGGCTATTACGGTTTTGCCCTGCATCATTTCATCGAGGCTTTCCTGGATGGCCACTTCGACCTCCGAATCCAGCGCGCTTGTGGCCTCATCAAGTAACAGGATCGGAGCGTTCTTGAGCATCACCCGGGCAATCGCAACGCGTTGACGCTGGCCGCCCGAGAGCTTGATACCGCGCTCACCTACAAGGGTGTCGTAGCCGGAATGCCCTTGCTTGTCGCTCAGTTGGCTGATGAATCCATCGGCTTGAGCATTGGCCGCGGCGCTGCGGATTTGCGCATCGGTCGCATCGGGACGACCGTAGGCGATGTTGTCGCGAATGGAGCGGTGCAGCAGCGACGTGTCCTGCGTGACCATGCCAATGGCGCTGCGCAGACTGTCTTGGGTGACCTGCGCAATGTTTTGGCCATCGATGCGAATCTCTCCCTTGTCCACGTCATAAAAGCGCAACAGCAGGTTGATGAGTGTGGATTTCCCGGCACCGGAGCGACCCACCAGGCCGATCTTCTCGCCCGGGCGGATGGTCAGGCTCAGAGCATCGAGTACCTGACGTTCGCCGTTGTAGTTGAAAC
This sequence comes from Pseudomonas sp. BSw22131, assembly GCF_026810445.1. Lineage (NCBI taxonomy): Bacteria > Pseudomonadati > Pseudomonadota > Gammaproteobacteria > Pseudomonadales > Pseudomonadaceae > Pseudomonas > Pseudomonas huanghezhanensis. The sequence continues at coordinate 2,853,506 of NZ_CP113949.1, forward strand.
TCACATTGTCGAAGGTCACCGCGCCGCCAGTGGTCACCAGTCCGGCCGCGTCCGGCGCATCCTGCACCTTGGGGCCGCGGGCCAGGGTGGCCATGCCGTCTTGTACGGTGCCGATGTTCTCGAAGAGTGAGGTCATTTGCCACATGATCCAGTGCGACATGCCATTGATGCGTAACGCCATGGCGGTAATCGCGGCGACGGCGCCGGTGCCGACTTCACCCTGGTGCCACAGCCACAAGGCATAACCGCCCGCGCCCATGATCAAACCGACCACCAATGCCTGATTGACGATTTCGAATTGGCTGACAAGACGCATCTGGCGTAAACCGGTGAGCTTGAAGTCCTCCATCGCAGCGCGCGCGAAGTGGGCTTCGCGTTTGGAGTGGGAGAACAGCTTTACGGTGGTGATGTTGGTGTAGGCATCCGAGATACGTCCGGTCATCGATGACCGCGCATTGGCCTGTTCCTGGCCGACCTTTCCCAGGCGCGGCACGAAGTACAGCATGGCCAGACCGAACAACGTCACCCAGGCAATGAAAGGCAGCATGAGCTTGAGGTCAAAACCGCCGGCCAAGGCAATGATGGCGATGAAGTACACCCCGATCCCGGGTGCGATCTCGATCAGGGTAAACAGCACTTCGCGCACCGACAGCGCTGTCTGCATCACCTTGGTGGTGACACGGCCAGAGAACTCATCGGAGAAAAACGAAAGGCTCTGTCGCAGCATCAGCCGGTGGAAGTCCCAGCGCAGCCGCAACGGCAGATTGATCGCCAATATCTGGTGCTGCACCATCGTGCGCAACGCTACCAGGCCAATGCTGGTCACCAACACGATGCCGATGCCCCACAGTACTCGGGTTTCCTGCATGGCCGCCTCGCCGCCGGACTGCCAGGTTGATAGCAGGTCCACGACCTGCCCGAGAAAGGAAAAGAGCCAGGCTTCGTACATCGAAACACCGGCACTGAGCACCGCGAGTGCGAGGATATAGCCGCGAGCGCCCCGTGTGCAGGCCCAGAGAAACCGCGCCAGACCATCGGGCGGTGGCGGTACTTCATCGGGAGGGAAGGGGTCTAGCCATTGTTCAAACGCGCGAAGCATAGTGATCTCCAAAACGATCCAGTAAGGAGATTCTGGCATTTAATGACCGGCTTGAGGGTTTTGTAGGGGAAGTCAGTTATTCGGCCAGCAGCTTTTCTACTTGATCGTCTGCGAAGGGCGGGGAGCCGTGGTGTGCAGGAATCAATACGGTTGGCCGGAGTGATGGGCACATTGCTGAGTCAGGAAGCAGATGCTGCCTTGTCTCGGCAAAGCCGTCTGCGCATCAATGCATTTTCAAGCTCGACATAAAGGCCCGGCGACTTCAGCCGGGCCCACGATTGATGCTGTCGCTTTGGTGCCCTGCCATACAGCGCCGTAATCGCTTCTGTGCTGTGCCGAGTCGCTTTTTTCTTGGGGGCGGTGTTTGGAAGTCCTTAGAAACGCATGCCTTTAAAGGGATTCCAGCCCTGTTCGCCTTTTACTTCTTTAAGGTAATAGGCGTAGTTCGTCACGATGGCGTACGTGAAGGAAAATCCGACACCCAAACCGTTGTCCAGAGCCTTTGGAAACTCCATTCCCAATATCGCGAAGATGACGACTAACACGACGTACACGAGAAATATCGTGCCTAGAAGGGCCAGGTTTTTCTTCCATAGACCGAGCACGAAGAGGTAGATCGGACCGAAGAAAAACGCGATCACGTTGGCGTTGATCAACACTTTTTTACCGAAGGTAGGCAGTGTTTTTAGTGCTGCCTTGTAGCGGGGGTCGCCGGGTGCTCCGTTTGTGTCGAAGAAGGCAAAACGTTCCTGCCATTTCGCACTGTATTTGCTCGTGCCTTGAACCTGTTCGGTGGTGCTCATGGTTGCTGTCCCTCTGTTCCATTGATGGGTGTTTTCTTCCGGGAATTCCATTCATATCTTTCCAGGTGTCATTACCTCCGGCACTACAAGTGAGTAAATCTTCGATTAGGTGTCCGGACTTCGTTTGCCCCCGAACACGTCGCAAATGTCGACCGGTCAGGGCATGTGCCTTGCGCACATCCAAAATCACCGGGCTAGCTTCGCAGTATTCTACCCTTGAAGAAAGCTGAACCGGTTCATCTGCTGGCAACCCCGTCCACAACATTAGCATTCGCGAATGCCAGGCATCCGAAGGAGTTCGAACAATGGCGCTGGCTCGACGTCAGTTCAATACACTCACCTTGCTGAGCCTTCTCGGCGTTGGAGCACTGACCATGAAACACACGGACGCTGCGAACGCCTTGCAGACTTTGATGCTGAAAGCCAATGGAGGCATTCCGAACAACCCGACGCTGCCCGTGCTGATTTACCCCGCCGCGCTCGACGTGACCGGCGCTGATCCGGCATCTCTGTTTGAACGCACGTTCGCGGCCAATGGCTGGCCGCCGCAATGGCGCTACGGAGTCTTCACCTACCACCACTATCACACCCGTGGGCACGAGGTGCTGGGTGTCTATGCCGGCAAGGCGCGATTGATGCTGGGAGGACCAAATGCCCACGTGATCGAGGTGAAGGCCGGCGATGTGTTGTTGCTGCCTGCCGGGACAGGGCATTGCAACCTCGGCTCAAGCAACGACTTTAGGGTAGTCGGCGCTTATCCGCCCGGGCAGGAGGGCGATATCAATCGTGACCCGGCCACGCCTGCGCAGATAGCACAGATTGCACACCTGCCGTTTCCCCACACCGATCCAGTGCTGGGCAATGACGGCGGAGTAGTGGAGCACTGGCGCAGTTGAAGATCTTTACGGTTTTTTTACGGCGCCTCGCTTTTCGATACCGATAATGAGCGCGGGTTTTTTCAAACGCCTGCTGCGACGAATATGACGCGTGTTTAATGCACAGTCGTGCTGCGTTGCACCTCAGACATCGTCGTCTGCAATCTGCGTGGCCTACAAGGCATCGCTGCATCCCGACCAGTCCATCCATTCGGCTCTGAATCCCAAGAATTTGCGCTTCGGCCACCCACTTCGAGACGCAGAAATTGAGCGATAACCGATCCAGTTTTACTGAAGCCACTGCGCCCAAAACTTCAGCGGCGGCGATGCTGGTTGCTGCGGTCGGCGTGGTATACGGCGACATCGGAACAAGCCCCCTTTACACGCTCAAAGAAGTCTTCTCGGGTCACTACGGCGTCCAGGCGAACGAAGCCGGTGTGTTGGGCATTCTGTCGCTTATTTTCTGGTCCCTTATCTGGGTGGTGTCCGCAAAATACGTACTGTTCATTCTGCGCGCAGATAATCAGGGCGAAGGCGGGATCATGGCATTGACGGCTTTGGCCCGGCGTGCGTCCGCGCACTATCCCCTACTGAGCAAAACCCTGGTATTACTTGGGGTGTTTGGCGCCGCGCTGTTTTATGGCGACAGCATGATCACTCCGGCCATCTCCGTACTCTCGGCCGTTGAAGGGCTGCAACTTGCTTTCGACGGAATAGAGAACTGGGTGGTGCCGCTGTCAGTGGTAGTTCTGGTCGGTTTGTTCTTGATACAGAGACACGGGACGGCGCGCCTCGGCGTGCTGTTCGGACCGGTGATGGTGCTGTGGTTTACGGTGCTGGGGGGACTCGGCATCTACGGCATCTTGCAGCGTCCTGAAGTACTTCAAGCACTGAATCCGGTCTGGGCAGTCAACTTTTTTGCGGCGTATCCGGGCATCGGCATCACCATACTGGGCGCCGTTGTACTGGCCTTGACCGGCGCGGAGGCGCTGTATGCCGACATGGGGCACTTCGGACGCAAGCCGATTGCCCGTGCCTGGTTCTTGCTGGTACTGCCGGGCCTTGCGCTGAATTACTTTGGGCAGGGCGCGCTCATATTGGGCAACCCGGAAGCGGTGCGAAATCCGTTTTATCTTCTGGCGCCTGAGTGGGCGCTGTTGCCAATGGTTGCGCTGTCAACGCTGGCAACGATCATCGCGTCTCAAGCTGTGATTTCCGGCGCATTCTCACTCACACGTCAAGCCATGCAGTTGGGATACGTTCCCCGGATGTTCATCCAGCACACCTCAAGCCAGGAGCAGGGGCAGATCTACATCGGCGCCGTTAACTGGATGCTGATGGTAGGCGTAGTGCTGCTGGTCATCGGCTTTGAATCGTCCAGCGCCCTCGCGGCCGCTTACGGTGTGGCTGTCACGGGCACGATGCTGATCACGACGATTCTGGCTTCGGCGGTTGTGCTGCTGCTGTGGAAGAGTCCCCGGTGGTTCGCGATACCGATGCTGGTGGGGTTTTTGCTGGTCGACATCCTGTTCTTCAGTGCCAACGCAGCCAAGATTTTCCAGGGAGGCGCCTTTCCTGTGGTCGCAGGCATCGTGCTGTTCATCTTGATGACGACATGGAAGAAGGGCCGCAGGATTATCCTGGAGAGGCTCGATGAAACCTCGCTTCAGTTGCCCGCTTTCATCGACAGCATTCGCGCACAGTCCCCGCACCGTGTGCGCGGCACCGCAGTTTTCCTGACAGCCAAGGCCGATGGCGTGCCGCACGCGCTGCTGCATAACCTGCTGCACAACCAGGTGCTTCATGAGCGCGTGGTGTTGCTGACTGTGGTGTCGGAAGACACGCCCAGGGTGTCGCCGGATCGAAGATTTGAAATCCAGGCGCAGGGTGAGGGCTTCTACAGGGTCAGTCTGCACTTTGGTTTTATCGAGCAGCCTGATGTCCCGCAAGCGCTGAAGCTTTGCCAGATGAACGACCTGCGTTTCGATCCGATGAAAACGACCTTTTTTCTCAGTCGCGAAACGGTTATTTCCACCTCTCGCACAGGAATGTCGCGCTGGAGAGAGCGCCTGTTTTCGGTGATGTTGAAAAACGCCAACGGAAACCTGAAGTACTTCAAGCTTCCGCTCAACCGTGTCATCGAGCTGGGTACACAGGTCGAGATGTGACCTGCTTACTCGATTCCCACGCATCTTACTGGGCCAGAATCATCGCGAAATAGCCAAACACCGTCAGCAAAATGCCGGACACCGCATAAGCCACTGGAAAGCCAATCCAGGGCACGGTGCTGTCGATTTCTTTAGCGGCTTCACGCGCGGGACCAGAATGACTTCGCGCGCCTGCTACGCCGCCCATGAGGATCGCGGGGTTGATCTTGAAGACATGAAACCCCACCGCCCAGACGATAAAGGGCGGGATCGTACAGGCCACGAAACCGAGGAAAAAGATCTTCAACGCGATGATTGCGCTGATTTGCGAAACGAGATTTGCACCCGCATTCACGCCGACAATCGCGACAAAGAAAATCAGTCCCATGTCTTCAAGAATATTGCGCGCAGCGTTCGGTGTGTTGCCGAAGAATCGAACCCGCGACACCAGCGACGAAACAATAATCCCCGAGACCAACAGCCCGCCAGCGTTGCCCAAACCAACTGCCGCACCGAATGCCGGTACTTGAATCAGGCCGATCAGCAACCCAAGAACCATACCCAGCGACAGCGTCAGGAGATCCGTCGCGGTACTCGGCCGGGCCACTTTGCCAAGTAAGGCCGTGGCTTTGTCGATGGCACTGCGAAGACCGATCAGGTGCATGACATCGAGTCGTTGCAGGCGCGTTTCCAGGCCGACGGGAATTGGCGCGCCGCCGCGTTCAATACCTACCAACTGCACTTGTCCTGCAATCGGCGACTGGCTGAAATCCTTGAGCGCCTTGCCTATGGCGTCGTGGTGAGTCACCAGGATGACCGCCTCATCCAAGGGTATATTCAGCGCCCGCGCGTCTGGTACTTCAGGGCCGATAAGCCCCATGTGGTCGGTCAATGCATCCAGGCTGCCACCAAGGGCAATCACGTCGCCCAATTGCAGTACCAACGCCGGGTCCGCACCCAGCAGCTTGTCACCCCGCTCGACATTCTCGATTTGGTAGAGCGCGAAGCGTTCGCGAAATTGCGCGATGCTTCGCCCCGCCAATTCTTGATTCACCAACCTGTAAGCGCGAAGGTCAAACGGACGATACCCGCTGAGCCCTGCGTCATCGACATTGGGCACACCGTGTTCGATCTCATAGTCTTTGGCCGCCTTGCGCGCATCGACTCGCCACCAGCGTGGCAGGTACTTGCAGATCAGAATGATGCCGACCGTTCCCCAGATATAGGTGATGCCATAGGACAACGCGATCATCGCCGTCGCTGCCGCCGCCGTTGTGCCGGGCGGCAGGGGCACGACTCCCGAGGTGATGGCCTGCTCGGCTGAGCCAATGGCGGCCGACATGGTCTGCGAACCGGCGAGAATACCGCCCGCTGCGCCCACCGGAAGGGCCAGCAGCCGAACACCGAGCACGACGATGCCAAGTCCCAGAAACGACGAGAGAATGGCCAGGAACGTGAACTTCAGGCCATCTCCCTTCAAGCTATTGATGAATGAAGGACCGACGCGCAGCCCGACCCCGTACATAAACAAGTAATAAAACAGACTCTTGGTGAAGTTATCGAGCTCGAAATGCACGCCGTAGTAAGACGCCCAGGTTGCAATGGCGCAGCCGATTACGATCGCCCCGGCTACCGCGCCAAGCCCATAGCCCTTGATCGTGCCCCGGCCCACCCAGACGGACAGGCCCACCACCAGAAAGAGAAGGATGTAGGGGTTGTGTTGCAGAAAGGTAAAGAAAGCATTCACGTCGATTCGCACCCGGCTGGTCACGCTAAGGCACCGGGCATCGAGGCCCGGTGAGTGTGGTGTGCGTTCAGGCGACGTTCGGGGTGTCAGCCGGAATCACCGGAGTTGCGATGGCGCCATGGCTGAAGCTGGGGCCCGCATCAGAGTGCTCGACCCGATTCTTTTGCAGATAGTCCAGAGCCTTGCGCAGGTCGTCCAGCAGCAGTGCGACGAGGTCGCGACTTACGCCATGTCGCACCAAAACCCGCTGCACTACGATGTTTTGCCGATCAGACGGCAGAGGGTAGGAGGCGATCTGCCAACCGCGCATGCGCACCCGTTCCGACAGATCATAGAGCGTGAAGCCATGGTCGATTCCGTCCTTGAGCTTGTAGCAAACCGCCGGCAGGCCGTCTTTCCCGTTGTAGACCAGCTCCAGCGAAGGGAACTTCAGGATTTCCGCCGCCAGCCACTGCGCCGTGTCGGAGCAGGCTTGCTGAATGCGCGTGTAACCGTCGCGTCCAAGGCGCAGAAAGTTGTAGTACTGAGCAATGATTTCACCGCCTGGCCGGCTGAAATTCAGCGCGAAGGTCGCCATGTTGCCGCCCAGGTAGTCCACGTAAAAGATCAGCTCTTCTGGCAAGTCATCAGTGGAACGCCAGATCACCCAGCCGACGCCCAGCGGTGCCAGGCCATATTTGTGGCCTGAGGCGTTGATGGATTTGACGCGCTCGATCACGAAGTCCCACTCCAGCTCCTGCTGGATAAACGGCGCGATGAAGCCGCCACTGGCGGCGTCAACATGGATCGGGATATCAAGGCCGAGATCGCGTTGCATCGCGTCCAGTTCAGCCGCCAGAGCTGCCACGGGTTCATAGATGCCGGTGAAGGTCACGCCCAGGGTCGCTATAACACCAATCGTGTTGTCGTCACAGTATTCACGAAGGTCGGCTGGCAGCAGGCCAAGCGCGTTGCCACGCAGCGGCACCTCGCGAATTTCCACATCAAAGTACCGTGCAAACTTTTTCCAGCAGATCTGTACGGGACCGCACACAAAGTTCGGCTTGTCGGTCGGCAGGCCCGCCGCTTCCCTGCGTTTTTTCCAGCTCCACTTCAGGGCCAGGCCGCCGAGCATCGCAGCCTCACTGGACCCCGTGGTTGAGCAACCAACGGTTTGCCACGACTTCGGTGCATGCCACAGGTCCGCAATGATGTGCACGCAGCGGTTTTCGATCTCCGCCGTCTGGGGGTACTCGTCTTTGTCAATCATGTTTTTGTCGAGAGCATCGGCCATCAACTGCTTCACTTCCGGCTCGACCCAGGTGGTGCAGAATGTCGCCAGGTTCTGTCGGGAGTTGCCATCAAGCAGCAACTCGTCGCGCACAAGGTTGTAGGCGGCGGAGGGCGTGGTTGACTGATTGGGGAGCCGGTACTTGGGCAATTTATGCTGAGAGGAGCCACTGGAGTAAACGTCTTCGATGGCTTGATCCTGAATCTCTACGGTTTTATGAAGTGCCATGAAATCCTGCTCTTGAGTGAGGGAAATGGCGTAGACGCTGATCGATAGCGACCGATCTGGCTGCGTCAGGAAGAGAGCGAACTAACGGCTAGCAAAAGTTGGTAGTTGTCAGTGAATGAACCGCCAGCGCCCTGCGTACGGGCGAACAGCTGAGCATTCACCGTGCCCGATGGTGCGCGGGTTTTATCCCCGGACATTGACAAAGATCATTAACGGCGCAGATGTCTCGAATTGCTGCGAGCCTGGGACCACCGACTTAAGGCGATCCAACCGATCTGGATCATTTGTCCCTGTGCGGGATGTAGTTCTGTAGCCGGTCCGTTTCAGCTTTGACCGCCGAATAACACTCGCAGCTGAGCGCTTCCAGTTTCTGACGATCAAGGACTTTGATGAGACCACGGTTGTATTCGATAACACCCAGGCGCTGCAATTTCCCTGCAGCTTCCGTGACACCTTCGCGACGTACGCCGAGCATGTTGGCAATCAGTTCTTGAGTCATGTTCAGCTGGTTACTGCGCAAGCGGTCCAGGGACAACAGCAGCCACCGGCATAATTGCTGGTCGATCGAATGATGGCGATTGCAAAGTGCGGTCTGTGAGATCTGAGTAATCAGTGCCTGGGTGTAGCGCAGCATCAGCAGCAGCAGATCGCCATGGCGCTCGAACTCCATTTTTATCTTTTGACCTGGCAGTCGAAACGCATTGCCTGCACTCTGAACCACTGCGCGGCTCGAGGTACTGTCCCCACCCATGAACAAGGCGATGCCGACCAGCCCTTCGTTACCGACGACGGCTATTTCCGCTGACTCGCCGCTTTGCGTCACATGCACCAGAGAGACGATGCAGTCGATGGGGAAATACACATGGCTAAGCGTGTCTCCAGGTTCACACAACACCTGACCCAATGTCAGGGTGACCGGCTCCAGGTGCGGAGCCAGGCGCTTGAATTCCTCGTGATTAAGCGCTGCAAGTAGATAGTTGTGAGTCCTCTGCGGTGGAACAAGCATTAGCAATTTCCGTATCAAGGGGGGATTCGCTCAGTCAGCGTAACCCGGTGCTTCTGAAGGCAGTCGATGGGCGTCTCGCCGTCGAAAAGCATGTGTATTCAGGCGCTTGTGGGGAAGGCAAGGGCGCACGGCACTCGACACGAGCCCGGCGCACGCCTTTAAGTCGGCAGGCGCGGTTTTATTGAAGCTCTGGCGCCTGGTGATGGCTGTCACTGAGTTCAGACAAGGGCAGCAGGAGGGTAAAGCGGCTGCCCAGTCCCAGTCCGTTGCTGTGAGCTGCTACGTTGCCTCCATGGGCTTTTACCAGCTCACGGACCACCGTCAAACCAATCCCCAAGCCCTTCTTGTTGATGCTTAACGCATGTTCATCCTGAATGAAGGGCTCAAAGATCATCGGCAGAGCGTGGGCTGATATACCCACACCATCGTCTGAGACTTCGATCCGCGCCCACTGGCCCTCGACACTGTAAGAGAGCGCGATCACGCCGTGGGTGGGGGAAAATTTGGATGCATTACCCAGTAAGTTTGACAACACTTGAGTGAGCCGTAGTTGATCTGCGTCAATGTATGACGTCACGGCGCAAGCATTGACTTGCAGCGTTTGATGTTTGGCCGAAATCAATGGCTCGCACACGTCTATCGCTTGCTGGATGACCTGCGAAAAATCGATGGTTTTAAGCGTCAGGCGCAGCTTTCCGGTGCTGGCGCGGCTCACGTCGACCAGATCTTCAACCAGCCGCGTCAGGTGCTCGATGTGTCTGCCGATAATTGCGTGCAGCCGGGGAACGTCTTTTGTGTTGACGTTCGCCAGCATTTCAGTGCTCAGGCTAAGGGGCGCCAAGGGCGCGCGAAGCTCATGCGCCACCATGGCCAGGATAAATTTTTCCTGGCGTAAGGTAGCTTCCGCCTGCTCCTGTAACGCTTGCGCATTCAGCGCCGCGAGTACCAGCGCGCCATTGGCCTCGCGCATTTGCATCATCAAGGCCGCCGGTATGGCAGAAGGTAGAGTGGAGGTTTGTTGTGCCTGTTTGGCGCGGTACATTTTTGAGTCGGCGATGTCGATCAACGATTTTGAGTCCGTGCCGTCATCGGGGTAAAGGCTGATGCCAACGCTGATACTGATCGGCATTTGCCGGTCGCCGATAGACCATGGCTGGCCGAATTGCAGTTTGATTTTATCGACCGCGAGCTGAGCGTCTTCGCGGCTGGCGGGATGGGGCAGCAAAACCACGAACTCGTCGCCGCCGTATCGGGCAACGGTATCCTCGCCCGATACGCATGCACTCAAGCGCTGCGCTGTTTCCATAAGCACAGCGTCGCCCACATGATGACCCAGAGTGTCGTTGATCCTCTTTAACCCGTTGAGATCCAGAAACAACAGGGCGAAGCTGCCTCCGCTGCGCTGGCCTCCGGTAATGGCGTCTGCAAGCCGTGTGAGCAGTTCCCTGCGGTTAGGCAGGTTGGTCAACTCATCGACACTGGCTGCACGGAAGATCTCGCTCAGCGTCACTTCGGCCGCTTGCACTTCGCTTTGAATGCGCAGCATGCCCAGTACCAGCTGTTCATTTGCTGCCAGCAGTTTTTCCGTTTCATGGGAGGGCTTCATGGCACATCTCACTGAGAGTTTGGCGGGCTGCGTGTAACCGTTTACTCGTCTCGCAACCGCTGCGACGGACGCCCACCCAGCAATCCTTCCCGATTGCGCAATGGCTGACCGACCACGATCCCTTCATCGCTGATCTCATAAAGCCGCAACTCGTCGGAGTGAGCGCTGGCGCGCACCTTGACGACAGCCATCACGCGCAGCAAGCGGCTGTCGACCTCGATGTAGCGCTGGACGATGATGGCGTCGGTCATGAACGCCGTGCCATAAGGGCTGAAGCGAAGATCGGTGTAGCGATCTTCCAGTTCGGAGGTCATCAGGATGCTGACACCTGCCTGGCTCAAGGCGCTCACCAAGCAAGACAATGACTCGCGAAAGTCCTCGCGAAACGTTGGCGCCAGCGCCAGTTCGAAGCCTGACAATGAGTCAATCACGACTCGTGTTGCGCCCAGGCGTTTGATCTCGTGCAGCAACAGATGGACGATCTCATCGATGGACAGGTCTGAGGCACGGCTCTCCACCAGGCCCACTCGGTCAGTCTCTATCAGTCGTGATAGCTCGGGGCTCTGAGAACGGCTGGGGCGCTGCTCGAACACCGCGATTACGCCCGTTTCACCTTCCCGCGCGCCGCAGGCGAGAAAGCTGGCGGCCAGAATGCTTTTGCCAGAGCCCGAGGGCCCAGCCACCAACAGCGAATAACCTTGTGGCAGACCACCGCCCAGCATCTCGTCCAGGCCCGAAATGCCGGTTTTCAAACGTGTGCGCGCAGCTACAGGGTTGCTCAGGGGCTTCACGCTGTTCTGCACCGGCGCGAACACGTCGATGCCCGTCTGATTGATGCGAAAGGTATGCAGCCCGGGCAAGCTCGGTTGACCGCGCATCTTCATGATCTGCATTTGCCGGACCATTGAGTTGCGCTGCACGCTCTGGCCCATCCAGATCAGGCCGTCGGCCACGGTGAAGACGGGGTTGCTTTCGGTCTGGGAAAAGTATTCACCGATCAGAAATGTCGTGGCCTGCCAACTGGTCATCGTCACGCCCAGTTGCTGCACGAACTGCGGCAAATTGTTGTTGGGGTTGGCCTGGGTCTGGCTGGCGAGTACCACCGAGCGGAAAGAGTCAACGAACACCAACCCGGGACTGTACGTCTCCACTTCTGCGACGATGCGTCGGAGCACCTCGTCAAGATCACCCGCCAGGGTGTCCATCGACAGGTTGATGTAGCGTACCGAGCGGTTGATCTCTTCGTTCTGGAAGAACCCGAACTGCTGCTGGTAGCGCAACATTTTCAACGGCGGTTCACCTAATACCGTGAAGTACAGGGCAGGGCGCTCGGGCGTGGCCAGGGCGAACATCATCTGATGGGCAAGGGTTGTCTTGCCACTGCCGGGCGGGCCAGCGATCAGGTTGAACGAGAACTCCGGCAGTCCGCCACCCAATACTTCATTAAACCCTGGTACACCGGTAGACAGACGCTTGATATGTACGGTGGTACTCATGTGTCGCTACTCTGGTGATCGTTGCGGTCCATTGAACTGGACGTCCATTCGCCTACCAGTTGCTCAGTGAGCGAGGGGCCAATCAGGGAAGCCAACAACGTGTGAAAAGTGCTGATCAGGGTATCGCCGTGTCGACGAGCGTCGGCGCTGCTTTGCCCGACCAGCATGGCTCGGAAGGAGGAAGTGTTCATGGCCGCTTCTTCATTCCCGCTCAAAGACTCGAAACAACTGTGGGTGGCCGCACACAGATGCAGGCAGCGCCGGTAAAGCGCGGCCACCGCAATCGGACCCAGTATGGGTGTCAGCACTGCGCGCATATCTTCCAGCGTCAGCACAAACGCCTCAGCAACCTCGCTGGCGCTGGAGCGGTCGTTGCTCACCGACTTGAGTATTGGCGCGCTGCGTCTTGGTTTATCAATTGGCATGAGCATCGTTACTCATCAGCGCGATAGGATCTGGAGAACGTTAGCGTCACCATCGGTTTAGAACCCGGCTCCGGGTTCCCCGCGGCGGATACTGTCTGTTGCTGACTGTGTCGTCTGTCTGCTATCGCACATAGGGAAAATATAGGCTCGACATTTCAACTCCGTACCCTCCAGTCAGTCCTTGGGTTTAGTCGTTAAAGTGCTGGATGCTGCTGGAGGTATGAGCCATTGCAAGTGCCCCCGCTGACCGCCGTGTTCCAGCGAATCAGATCCAGGCAGCGCGAGGCGATCAGGCCATCATTGACGGCCAGGTCCGTGGACACGCGGACTTCTTCTGCCACGGCGCGCACGCCCTTGACGCTTTTGACTGCGTGTTTGGCGGCGATTTTCTCGGCGTAGGTCCCTACATGGCCGGAAAGCACCACCACGCCATCCTCGATGCTCACACCGATTGCGGCGGCGTCGATGTGCGGAAGAAATTCCAGCTCATCGAGACTTTGTCTGCGTAATGTCAGGTCGCTCATGATCATTGCTCTTGGTGGCGGGCGAAGGCGCAGCCAGGTGACTTACGCCGAGATTGGGTCATTGAGCGCTTGCTGGAGAATCAAATATTGAGGTTTGTCAGTGACAGACGCTTAAAGGCTGCGGCTGTTTGATTTTCCCGGCGAATGGGCCGCAGGTGCGCGAGAGGTCGGCGCGTCGGTGCGCCAGTACCGCTGCATTTCGATGAACAGGAATGAGGCGGTCCAGGTGATCAGCACCAAGCCTGTCAGCGCCTCCAGTCCGGTCAGGTACTTGAGGGGGCCGGTAGGACTGATGTCGCCGAAGCCCAGAGTGGTGAACGTTGTGAATGAGAAATAAACCGCATCCATGAAGCTGCCGTCGAAGTTGCCAGTCAGCTTCCCGAGCGACTGCGAACGGTTCATCAAGTAATAGCCCAGCGCAAATATCCAGACCTCAATGGCGTGGGCGATCAGAGCGCCCAGGACCCCGAAGACCATACGAAACCTGTGCCACAGATTGAGTCTGGGCATGAGCAAATTCAGGCGCAGCAGGCATTCGTAATGAACGATGACCGCCGTGGTGATGATCAGGATATTGATGAACGTGACAGCGATCATAAAAGGCCCCAAAGATATTACTGTGCATTGACCGATATTTGCCCGGTTTGATAAATGTCAGGACGGTGAGCCCCACGGCACGCCAACTTATGATCTACATCAGGTTCGCGCCGCCGTGAATGCTCACACTGTGTGCAGGGCATGTAGCCCGCGCCGTGGGACACAGGATCACGAGCAACCGCTTGCTGATCTGCGCGTGCAACGATTATCGAGGTCTCTGTGACCGACTCACCGTGCCTGTTATTGATTGCATCCTCCCTTCAGGAGCGCACCCCTGCTTTCGAAAGGGCGATTGCACTCGCGAAAGCGAGCGGTGTGGGACTGCGTATCGTTGTCGTCGATTACGTCAATACGCTGGAGGTCATGGGCTACTTTAACCCTGACGCGCTGTCGACCCTGCGCGAGGAGTATCTGCATGATCATCGTCGGTGGCTCGAGTCGCAAATCGAAAAGGAGCGTGGTGGGGGCCTCGATGTCAGCATGCAGCTGATGTGGTTGGGTGATGTCTATCACGATGTGCATGACTATGTCCGAGCCATAGCCCCCATCATGGTCATCAAGGACATCCATCATGAGCCTTCGCTCAAGCGCCTGTTTTCGAGGCCGCTGGATTGGCACTTGCTGAGACAGTGCCTGTGCCCGATCCAGTTCGTCACCAGCACCTCCCAGCGGTTGCCGCGCAAGATCCTGGCTGCGGTCAATCTCTACCGCTCCAACGATGCCGAGTTGTGGTTGAACGACACCCTGCTTGACGCAGCGTCTCGCCTGGCGGCGCAATGCCTGGCGATACTGCACGTGGTCTACGTGTATGACTGGGCGGCGATATACGCAGCCGGCGCGAACACCTTTGGCGCTCAGCCGGTCGAGAACGGGTTTCAGGAAGCGTTGAGTGATGCCCACGAAGAAGCATTTGCGCTGTTGTGCGCGCATCACGGCATTGCGGGCAACTCTTGCCACTTTTTGAACGGCAGCCCGCGAACGACCCTTGAAACCTTCGCCCGGCAACATGATTTCGATCTGTTGGTGATGGGGACTCAGCCGGTACACGGCCTGGAAAAGATTATGGGCGACACAGCCGAAAACCTGCTGACGCATGCGCCTTGCAGTGTGCTGGTGGTCAAGGCCGGCACACTCAGGATAGCCGGGTGATTCAGAGTATTTTCGGCCCGTGGCCGCAGCCGCTGACCAGTGCCCGCAAGCGGTTGAGTTCGAGGATTTCTACCGCACGGCCGGAAATTCTGACGATGCCTTGATCGCGCAGATTGGCGATGGCGCGGCAGATGGTTTCCAGCCGCAAACCCAGGTAGGAGCCTATGTCTTCGCGGGTCATGCGCAGCACGAACGCGGTGTGCGAATAGCCTCGGGTCGCCATGCGGCCTGAAAGATTGAGCAAGAACGCCGCCATGCGTTCTTCGGCGTTGAGGTTGCCCATCAGCAGCAACATCTCGTGGTCGCGGACAATCTCTTTGCTCAGCACGCGGTGCAGGTTGTGCTGCAGCGAGGGAAGCTCCCGGGACAACCGCTCCAGTTGAGTGAAATGAATCGGGCACACCTCGCTGTCTTCCAGCGCAACGGCATCACACACATGGCGGGCGTCGCTGATCGCATCGCAACCCAGCAATTCCCCTGACATCTGGAACCCGGTGAGCTGGTCACGGCCGTCCTGGGAAGAAATCGTGGTTTTGAAAAAACCGAATCGCACCCCATAAAGCGATCGCAACGGATCGCCAGCGTGATAGAGCGCAGTGCCTTTCTTGATTTTTATCCGTTGAGGGATGATCGCTGCTAAACGATCGCTGTCGGTGACGCTCATTCCTATTGAAAGACACAGCTCACTAACGCTGCAGTTGGAGCACTCTGCCTTGAGGAACAAGCCGGGAACGGCGGCCAAATGGGCGGTCATGTACATCTCCTTGTTCAATCGAGCATAGGCGCGCGGGGAGGGCAGTGATACCACCCATTTCAAATGTGGATGAGCGGGGCTGGATGGGCGAAAGGGTCCGCCAAACGGGGGTTAAGTTCACGCGATTGGGTGTACTCAATCAAAAATGGACGTAAGCAGTAGTGGTGGTTCAAGGCTTTTTGATCCAGATCAATACCGCTTACGCCCGGGCGATCAGACTAACCGCCGGTGCCCCGCGTTGACCGCGGCCAGGCTCATACAGATCGAGTGCCGTCCACGGAGTGTTCCATGAACGATCAATCGCGGCCTGTTTTGCTGGTGCTGAACGCCGGCTCATCAAGCATCAAGTTTTCCCTCTACGACGCCGCCCCGCAGGCTGAGCCGAGGTTGCGCTGTGTCGGCACCGGCAGCTTTGAAGTGCGCAAGGACATCGAGCGGCTGATCTACCGGCACACGGGCAGCCAGACGCAAATGCATGAAGACTGGCCGCGCAACGACGCGTCACCCGACGGCGGTACGTTATTCAATGTGATGGACTGGATCGAGCGCCACACCGATGGACAGATTTGCGCAGCCGCCCATCGAATCGTCCATGGCGGCAACCGCAGTGAAGTGGCAGCGCCCATCGAACCAGCATTGATGGCCGAGATGCAGGCGCTTGTGCCTGTCGCGCCGCTGCATCAACCGCTGTGTCTGGCACCGATCTCGTATCTGGCCCGCGAACACCGCGACATCCTGCAATTCGCCTGCTTCGACACTGCGTTTCATCACAGCCTGGACCCCTTGGAAACGCGCTTCGGCCTGCCTCGGGCAATGACCGACGAGGGCCTGCGCCGCTATGGTTTTCACGGGTTGTCCTACGAATACATCGCCAGCGTGTTGCCGCAATACGATCAGCGAGCGGCACATGGACGAACCATCGTCGCGCACTTGGGCAACGGCGCGAGTCTGTGCGCGATGCACAACCGGGTCAGCCGCGCCACGACCATGGGCTTTACCACTCTGGATGGTTTGCTGATGGGCACGCGCCCCGGTCGCCTGGACCCTGGCCTGTTGCTGTATCTGCTGCGCGAACGCGGCATGAGCGTGCAGGCGCTGCAAGACCTGTTGTACCACCAGTGCGGCCTGCTGGGTGTGTCCGGCGGCATCGCCAGCGACATGCGCGAACTGTCTGCCAGCCGGGCGCCTGAGGCCGCCGAGGCCATCGCGTTGTTCGTGCGCAGCGTGGTGCGCGAGATCGGCAGCCTGGCGGCGGTATTAGGCGGCGTCGATGCATTGGTGTTTACCGGTGGCATCGGCGAGCACGCGGTCGAGGTGCGCAGCGCCATTCTTGAGGGCTGCGCCTGGCTGGGCGTCGAGCACGATGCGTCGGTGAAAAGCGAGCAAGCCGGTTGCCTGTCGTTGCCTGGCAGCCGCGTTTCGGCCTGGACCATCGCTACCGACGAGAACGCGGTCATCGCACGCCATGCGCTCGGTTTGCTGCACCGCAGCCTCTGAATCGATACACCCCTTCAAACCTGCGAGTCGCAAGGCTTGTGCATTGCACCCTCTGGAGTCGCCATGTATCGCTTCAACTCAACGCTTTCCAGCGTCGAACACACCGACCTTGCCCCGGCTATTTCCTCTGACGCGCCGCCGATCGAAAGCGGTCCGTTAGACGCGGACCTGCTGTCGCGATTGCACCGTTACTGGAACGCCGCCAATTACCTGTGCGTCGGCCAGATCTATCTCAAGGCCAACGCACTGCTGCGCGAGCCCTTGCTGGCTGAGCACATCAAGCCCCGACTGCTGGGGCATTGGGGCACTTCGGTCGGACAGAACTTTATCTACGTGCACCTGAACCGGCTGATCAGTGAGCGCCGCGTCGAGACACTTTTTATCTCCGGCCCTGGCCACGGCGGCCCGACGATGAACGCCTGCGCCTGGCTCGAAGGCACCTACAGCGAGGTTCACCCGCACATCACCGCTGACGAGGCGGGCATGCTGGCGTTTTTTCGCAGCTTCTCCACTCCCGGTGGCGTGCCCAGCCACTGCGGCCCGCACACGCCCAATTCGCTGCACGAAGGCGGGGAGTTGGGTTACTCACTGATGCACGCCTTTGGCGCGGTCTTTGACAACCCTGCGTTATTGGTAGCGTGCGTGATCGGCGACGGCGAAGCAGAAACCTGCCCCCTGGAAGGCAGTTGGAAAAGCGTGCATTTTCTCGACCCGCGCCGTGACGGCGCGGTGCTCCCGATCCTGCACCTCAACGGCTACAAAATATCCGGGCCGACGGTTGAAGCGCGCTTGCCGGACGAAGCTTTGATCGAGCTGTACCGGGGACGGGGCTACCTGCCGATCATCGTCGCCGGCGATGACCTGCCGGGCATGCATCAGCGCTTTGCCGCAGCGCTCAACACCTGCCACGACGCGATCACGGACATCCAGTCCCACGCCAGAGAAATGGGCGGTCGGGCGCGGGCGCGTTGGCCGATGATCATCCTGCGCAGCCCCAAAGGCTGGACCGGCCCGAAAGTGGTGGACGGTTTGCCGGTGGAGGGTACGTTTCGGGCGCATCAGGTGCCGCTGGCCAATGTCATCAACAACCCCGAGCACCTCCAGCAACTGGAAACCTGGATGCGCAGCTATGCGCCACAGACGCTGTTCGATGATCTGGGGCAGTTGTTGCCTGAGCTTCAGGCGTTGACGCCTCCATCTGCCCTGCGCATGGGTGCTGTGCCCAGCGTGAACGGCGGTCGTGTTCTGGTAGCGCTGGACCTGCCCGATTTCGCCGATTACGGCCTGCAAGTGGACGGCCCCGGACAGGTCATCGCCGAAGCACCGCGCAAGCTGGGC
Organism: Pseudomonas sp. BSw22131; assembly: GCF_026810445.1. Classification (NCBI taxonomy): domain Bacteria; kingdom Pseudomonadati; phylum Pseudomonadota; class Gammaproteobacteria; order Pseudomonadales; family Pseudomonadaceae; genus Pseudomonas; species Pseudomonas huanghezhanensis. The sequence goes on from NZ_CP113949.1 coordinate 2,872,067, forward strand.
GAGTACCTGCGCGATGTGATGCGTAACAATGCGCATAACTTCCGGGTATTCGGCCCGGACGAAACCAACTCCAACCGGCTGAACGCCGTGTTCGACGCCAGCAATCGAACCGCTCCCGGACCGTGCCTGAACATTGACGATCACCTGGCGCCTGACGGTCGGGTGATGGAAGTGCTGAGCGAGCACCTGTGCGAGGGTTGGCTGGAAGGCTATCTGCTCACCGGTCGGCACGGCATGTGGTCGACCTATGAAGCGTTCGCGCAGGTGGTCGATTCGATGGTCACTCAGCACGCCAAGTGGCTGCAGCAGAGCCGCGAGTTTGCCTGGCGCCGTCCGTTGGCCTCGCTCAACATCCTCATCAGCAGCCATGCCTGGCGCAATGATCACAACGGCTTCAGTCATCAGTCCACCGGGTTTGTCGACAACGTGCTGCAACGAAGGTCCGACGTGGTCCGGGTGTATTACCCGCCGGACTCCAACTGCCTGGTCAACGTGTTCGATCACTGCCTGCGCAGCCGCAACTACGTGAACGTTGTGACCTGCGGCAAGCAGCCGGATTTCCAGTGGCTGGATTTCGACGCGGCGCTCAAGCACTGCTCGCAAGGCGCCGGCATCTGGTCGTTCGCCGGCAGCGGTGAGGACGAACAGCCGGATGTGGTGCTGGCCTGCGCCGGAGACGTGCCCACCACCGAAGCCGTCGCGGCGGCCTGGCTGTTGCAAAAGCATGTGCCGGGCATCCGCGTGCGGCTGGTCAATGTCGTGGACCTGGGGATTTTGAGCGCCCCGCAAGTGCGGCCCCACGGCATGGATCATGTGTCGTTCGAGGCATTGTTCACCCGCGAAGCACCGGTGATGTTCGCCTTTCACGGCTCGACCTGGGTGATCCACTCCATGGTTCACGGGCGCGCCAACGAGGCGCGTTTTCACGTCCGTGGCTTCAGCGATCGCGGCACCACCACCACGCCGTTCGACATGGTGGTGCTCAACGGCATGAGCCGTTACCACCTGGCCATCGATGCACTCAGTCATGTGCCTCGGCTGCGCGAGCACAGCCTGGACGCGGTGCATTTTTTCGAGAGCCAGTTGCGCAAGCACCACACCTGGATTCGCGAGCATTTCGAGGATCTGCCGGAGATTCGGAACTGGCACTGGACCGCGGACTTCAGCGAACCCGAAGGGCCACCGCCGATGGCGCTGGGGCATGTGCGAGCGCAGACCTTCACGGATGCCTGATGGCCTGTGTCTGGTTCTGGCTCCCCACTCGAGAATAGAAAAAGGTCATCCCATGAACAGACTGAAGATCGCCGCAAGCCCGAGCGCGCAGGGCAGCTTTACAACGAGCCGTGAGGTCGTGGGGTTTGGCGCGACCGACCTCACTGACGTGGCGGCGGTGGTGCTCACAGCACAAGACTGGCGTGAGGGCAGGGTGGACGACATCAGCCGGTCCGGGTTCGATATTCCGGTTTTTTTCGCCGTGACCGAACACGATGAACTGACTCGGGAAGCCATTCGCGACATCGAAAAAGTGCTGTTGCAGATCAGCGGGGTGTTCGATCTGGGCACCGATAACGCCGATTTTTATGGGCACAAGCTGGAGAGGGCGGCAACGCAGTATGAAGAAGCCTTGCTGCCGCCGTTTTTCGGTGCGCTCAAGCACTACGTCGAACGCGGTAATTCCACCTTTGCCTGCCCCGGTCATCAAGGCGGTCAGTTTTTTCGCAAGCATCCGGCAGGCCGACAATTTTTCGATTTTTTCGGCGAAACATTGTTCCGCGCTGATCGCTGCAATGCCGATGTTGAAATGGGCGACCTTCTCATCCACGAAGGCGCACCGCTAGAAGCGCAGAAGCGCGCGGCGAAGGTCTACAACGCTGACAAGACGTACTTCGTCCTGAACGGAACATCGACCTCTAACAAAGTTGTCACTCAGGCACTGCTCACACCCGGTGATGTGGTGCTGTTTGACCGTAACAACCATAAGTCCATCCACCAGGGCGCGCTGTTTCAAGCCGGGGCCACGCCGCTTTATCTGGAGACGGCGCGTAACCCTTACGGGCTGATCGGCGGCATCGACTCGCACTGTTTTGAAGAGGCGTACTTGCGTGAGCAACTGCGCATCGTGGCGGCTGCCAAAGCCGATGATGCGCGGCCATTTCGTCTGGCAATCATCCAGCTCGGCACTTACGACGGCACCGTCTACAACGCCCGGCAGATCGTCGACCGCATTGGTCATCTGTGTGACTACATCCTGTTTGACTCGGCCTGGCTGGGGTACGAACAGTTCATCCCGATGATGCGCGACTGCTCGCCTTTGCTACTGGAATTGGGTGCTGATGATCCGGGGATTTTCGTCACTCAATCGATTCACAAACAACAGGCGGGATTTTCCCAGGCTTCGCAGATTCACAAGAAAGACCGTCACATCAAGGGGCAGGCGCGCTACTGCAATCATTTGCGCCTGAACAATTCGTTTATGGCGCAGGCATCGACCAGCCCGTTTTATCCGCTTTTCGCGTGCCTGGATGTCAACGCTCGCATGCACAGTGGCCGCAGTGGCCATCGGCTGTGGGATGAGTGCGTGCGAGCGGGTATCGAGGCGCGCAAGCTGATGATGGACAACTGCACGCTGGTCAGGCCCTTCGTGCCGCCCACCATCGATGGTCGCTATTGGCAGGATTACCCCACCGACGAGATCGCCAGTGATCTGCGGTTCTTCCGCTATCACCCCGACGAGCGCTGGCATGCGTTTGAAGGCTACGGCGAGAATCAATACTTCATCGATCCCTGCAAACTGCTGTTCACCACGCCTGGCATTGACGCAGAAACCGGGCAGTACATGGACTTCGGCATCCACGCCGGCGTGCTGGCGACCTTCCTGCGCCAGTACGAGATTGTCCCGGAGAAGAACGACCTCAATACCATTCTGTTTCTGCTCACGCCTGCTGAGGGCAAAGCGAAACTGGAGCATCTGGTGGCCCAGATAGGACGCTTCGAACGGTTCATCAAAGAGGATGCGCCGCTGGCAATTGTGCTGCCCGGGCTCTATGCCAATCACGAGGTGCGCTACCGCGATTACAGCATTCGCCAACTGTGCCAGGAGATGCACTCGCTCTACGCACGTCATGACGTGAAGCAATTGCAGAAAGACATGTTCCGCAAGAAAGGCATGCCGGCAGTCGCTATGGATCCGCGAGAAGCCAACCTGGAGTTCGTGCGTGGCCACGTGGAGCTGATTGCCCTGGAGGACGCCCGCGGGCGCATGGCGGCTGAAGGTGCGTTGCCTTATCCGCCCGGCGTGCTGTGTGTGGTCCCCGGTGAAATCTGGGACGGCGCGGTGCTGCAATATTTCCTGGCGCTGCAGGATGCGATCAACCAATTCCCCGGGTTCAACCCTGAACTGCAAGGTGTGTATCTGCGCACCGAGACCGATGGCCGCATCCGTGCTTATGGCCATGTGATCACGCAGTCAGTCTGATCCGAGCCCTATGTCATCAATATCCATTCAACACAAAGGGACAGACCATGAAAAACAAGATGCGGGCGGCCGTTGTTGAAGCATTCGGCAAACCCTTGGTGCTGCGCGAATACGACATTCCCACGCCGGGACCCGGGCAGATTCTGGTCAAGACCGAAGCATGCGGTGTATGCCACACCGATTTGCATGCGGCGCGGGGCGACTGGCCTTTGAAGCCGACACCGCCCTTTATTCCAGGGCATGAAGGGATCGGCATTGTGGTAGCACTGGGCGCTGGCGTGACCAGCGTGCGCGAGGGCGAGCGCGTCGGTGTGCCGTGGCTGTATTCGGCGTGTGGTCATTGCGAGTACTGCCTCAGTGCCTGGGAAACGGTCTGTGCCAGCGCTCAATTTGGTGGCTACACCCAAAATGGCGGGTTTGCCGAATACATCCTCGCGGACCCCAATTATGTCGCCCACATCCCGGCAGGCCTTGATCCGCTTGAAGCGGCGCCGATCATTTGCGCCGGCATTACAACGTACAAGGGTGTCAAAGAGGCCGATGTCAGGCCGGGGCAGTGGATTGTGATTTCGGGTATAGGCGGGCTGGGCCACTTGGCGGTGCAGTATGCCAAGGCCATGGGGCTGCGAGTTTGTGCGGTGGATATTGATGACCGAAAACTGGCCCATGCGAGCAAACTCGGCGCCGATGCGGTGGTGAACGCGAGAGAGGGGGATCCGGTTGAGGCTGTAAAACAGGTCACCGAGGGCGGCGCCCACGGGGTGTTGATTACTGCGCCCTCCCTGAGTGCTTTCAAGCAAGGCGTGGGCATGACCCGAAAACTCGGCACCTGCGTGCTGGTCGGTTTACCACCTGGAGAGTTTCCATTGCCTCTGTTCGACGTGGTTGCCAATTGCATAACGGTTCGCGGGTCGTTTGTCGGCAATCGTCAGGACATGGCCGAGGCATTAGCCTTTGCGGCGCAGGGCAAGGTCAAGGCCGACATTGAGGTGCGGGCGTTGTCGGAAATAAACCAAATTTTCGAGCAGCTTGAGCAGGGTGAAGTTCATTCGCGTGTGGTGATAGATCTCAGAAAAGCCTAGGCGGATTTTTTGTTCACGGGGTGCTGCTGTCCGCTGTTGCGCTGACCGGCCCCGTCTTGCTCATCTGCGGCACTGATGACGGGTTCTGGCCTTCGACCCATTACATCGCGCGCATCACCCCGTGATCTGGACTAACCAGCCCTCTCTCATTTCCGGTACGACCTCGATCAAGCGCTGGGTGTAGTCATTAGTGGGTGACTGCAGAATCTGCCGGGTCTTGCCGTATTCCACCGGCCGCCCATGGCCCAACACCAGAATGTGGTCAGCCAACTGGGCGACCACCGCCAGATCGTGGCTGATGGAGACGCCGCGACTCCAGCCTCGCGGATCACCCCGGCGATGGCCTTAAGAATCCCCAGTTGCGTGATGACGTCCAGCGTGGTCGTTGGCTCATCGAACACAATCAGATCAGGCGCGCTGCACAACGCCATGGCAATCATCGCGCGTTGCAACTGACCGCCGCAAACCTGGCGGGCGGCCAAACAACGACGCATTGTTCGTTCCTTGTAGCTGTGGGGGGAGGCGTCGCATGTGGCAGAATCAACTGCGTGTGGATGCGTGCAGCACTACGAGAAGAGGTTAGTCATGGCAAAGCAAAGATTCGCGCCCATCCTGGTTTTTGATGTGAATGAGACCCTACTCGATATCACCACCCTTGACCCTTTTTTTGAACGTGTCTTTGGAGATCGAGCCATTTTACGCGAGTGGTTCGCCCAACTGATTCTGTACTCGCAAACGATGACCTTATGTGGCCGTTACGTTCCATTTGGCGAACTGGCCGTTGGCACTCTGCGCATGCTCGGTTCTATCTATCAAGTCACGATCAACGTTAGCGATATCGATGAATTGAAGGCACGAATGAACACTATGCCCGCGCACCCGGATGTACTGCCGGCACTCAACCTCTTAAAAGATGCTGGTTTCCGGCTGGTGACATTGAGTAATTCCGGGAGCGGGGCATCGCCTTCGGCACTTGAGGGTGCCGGGTTGTCGAAGTTCTTTGAGCGCCGCTTCAGTGTCGAGGCAGTGAGGAAATTCAAGCCCGCCCCAGAGACTTATCAGATGGTTGCCAGAGACTTGAATGTAGAAATGTCAGACTTGCTACTGGTCGCTTGCCATCTTTGGGATACTGCTGGTGCCCAGGCTGCTGGTTGTCTTGGCGCGCTGCTGACCCGGCCGCACAATGCACTTTTACCCGTCATTGAAGTCCCTGAACCAGACCTGGTCGCTGTAGATTTAACAGGGCTGACCAAAAAAATCATAGAGCGCTGGGTGGGACTCTGAGGTATGCGTCCGGCCAAGTCATCTCCCCAAGGCCGCTCCGCCGGAGCATGAACGGGCATGATCCGTATGCGTACAGACCATCAACGCCGCCATCCAGGGAAGGAGCATTACTTGAATGTAATCAGCCTCAGAGATTTGACTACACGGCACGTCATGGAGATATGGGCTCTGGCAAAACAGCCTCCCAAATCCGTGAAAGGCACCGTGGGTTGGTCATTCGAAGGGAATGGTATTCGCACCCGCACCACGTTCATACAAGCTTTTGGACAGCTGGGTTTGCAATTCATAGAGCTTCCGAATCTTCTCAAGTCGAAGGAGCGTGCAGAAGATCTAGCGGGCTACCTTGATCATTTTTATTCTATTTATGTCATCAGGGAGTCGAACCACGAAAAGCTCAGGGCATTTGCTTCGGCGAGTCGAAGACCCGTCATAAATGCCATGTCGGCTCAGGGGCATCCCTGCGAGGTTCTTTCCGATGCCTTCTACATCCACTCTAAATTTGGTGAGATCCGTAAGGCAAAAATAGGTCTGTGGGGCCCAACTACAAATGTGCTGCGCTCATGGCACGAGCTGGCGGAAGTGCTAGGAATAACGATCGTGCATTTCTGTAGCCAAGACCTTCATCATTCAAATCCTCATATTGCGTTTTCCGACGCTGCAAATCGGCAAGTGGATATCTTGATAACCGATTCGTGGCCAGCCGACTTCACTGATACGGAGTGGTCGCTCACAAAAGAACATCTGACAACGCTAGGCAACCCGATCCTGTTACCAACACCGCCTTTTTTTATCGGTGAAGAGGTTGGATTTGATCCTGTCGACTACGGCGGTTTCGCTGGATACGAACAGAAGGCAGCACTGCTTCAGGTTCAGCGCGCAATCATGGAATACGTTATGGGTGCATGACTTACCTAGGCGCTGACCGGCTGAATGCTGGAAAGTGAACCTGAAAGATAGGAAAGCATGCATACCCATTACCTAAGGCGTATTCGTCTGGCGAAGTCATCTAGCAGGTAAATTTGTAGACGTCCGACGTGAGTATCCTGACACCGGGGGCACTGCCTGAACCACAGGGGAGCGGGAATCCTCTGGCACGACCCTTTCGACTGCCGCAGCCTTAAAGGTTTGGATCCCTTGAAGTCACTTTTGACATAACATGGCACAAAGTTTAGCTTTCCCAATTCTCCCCCGGAACGCAGGAGCGATGAATGCCTTTATGGACAAGGATCCCCAGTTGGCTCGATATCGAGGCTTATGCCGAACGCATATTTAGTAAGCGCGGCCTAGCGGAACGCAGAACGGGCATGAATCCTCTCAGCCCACCCAGCTCCATAAATGTACCTAGTATCGATCTGATTTATCGCCGGGTCAGATGTGTCCGCCGAGCTTGTGATTTGGGCGAAAAAGAGGCCGCCAACAGCATCCTGAAGCGCTTTTCTGACCTTGATATTCGAAGCATCCTTGATGAGATGATTAGCGCAGTGGTCGACATGGCCATGATCATTATCGGCAGTGCGTTAACTGGCGCTACGATAGGTGGAGGGATCGGATTACTTGCAGGCGGCATCGGCGCGTTCCCAGGCGCAACGGCAGGAGCACTGGTCGGAGTGCAAGCGGGAACGTGGATTCTTGGAGTACTGGGGCTGGCCTCGATTGCTGAATTCTTCACAGAAGGCCTTAAGCCGATAGCTACGGGCTACATTCGTGGGGTTTCCACCGCTTGGAACGGCCCTCGAGAGCGAACCGGTAATCCGTTGAGTTCCTTTTCCGATGACAGCATGGCAGCACAACAAGGTGCGTGGGATATTGCACGCTCCCATGAGGCCGTAGTGATTCTCCTGCTAAGCGCTATCGTTGCTTATCTGACGCGAGGCCGTGGAAACGCAAGGGTGCTCGCAACCGAAATGCGAGGCAGCGAGCGAGGTGCAAAGCTTGGCCAGTGGATGCTCAAGCACGAAGAAGCATTGAAAAAACATCCTGACCTACAAGCGGCAGAGCCTCGCAGAGGCGCACTTGGGCCGCAGGAATCACCACCGAACAGCCCATCTGGAAAAGACAAAGAGCCGCCCAAGGGCAAGCCAAATACTATGCCGCGCCATGACGTCGAATGCTTCAAGGCAGACAAGATGCCGGCCTCTAAAGTCGGAGAGTTCGAGCGGCAATTGAAGGGGCAGGAGGACGGGCTGAATCGGCTGACGGTTGATGAGTATTTAGAGAATATCGCCAATCCGATTAAGCGTAGCCAAACGGCCGCTAGGCAAGCCCGAATAGATCTACGAGACACGTTGCAAGAGCGTTTGCAAAAGGAATATTTGAAAACCATGAGTGCCAAGACTGCAAGAGCAGAGAGTGTGAAAAAAGCCACGGAAACGATGTCAAACCTTGCAGGACTGCACAACCCCGATCTGAGTGCTGGTGGCAAGGATATCATCGGCGATTTCGGTGATCGACAAGTGAACTCCAGTATTGGCCCTCAGTGGAGGCCAAAAATTGCAAATTTGAAAAAGGCCGCGGAGAGAGTGCCAGCAACTTTACGCGGTGACACCTATCTCAATGTCAAGCTTCATAAATGTTAAGGGAAAAAGCAATGGATGAGATATTTTCCATTTTTTTAGAAACGTTTGGTGGCCCGGTTGATCGCCAGGAAGTACCAGCGTCAAGTATCGAGCGCTATAGAGGCAAGCTACCCAATCAGTTGTTGGAATACTGGGCCGAACACGGCTGGTGCGGATACGGTGATGGGATTTTTTGGATCGTGAACCCGCAGGAATACGAGGGAGTGGTGGCTTCCTGGATTGAGGGAACGGAACTTGGAAAACGCGACACTTACCACCTGATTGCACGTGGAGCGTTTGGCGATCTCTATTTGTGGGGCGAGAAAACGGGATTTTCACTAAAGATAACCAGCGTCTTTTCTCGTTGCGTGATCCATGATTTTGAAATTACAGCCGAGGAAATGGACAGAGAGCTACAAGGTTTTCTGTTATCCAGAAATGTGGACTCCAACGATGTAGAAGACTTGTTCAAACCGGCAAGAAGACAGCTTGGTACACTACGCCATGATGAAATGTATGGTTTTGTTCCAGCGTTGATGCTTGGCGGATCGGCATCTCTTGATCATGTTGAGAAACTAAAAGCAGTGGAACATCTAATCCTGCTGTCCCAGCTTGCAGAGCTTGAGCCATATAGCTTTTAAGGCATGCATGCATGCATACCGCCTGGAGTATCTAATCCAGTTGCCACTTATGCGGCAGCAACTGATCGATTTCACTCGCCCGCTGCGTCGGCAGGCGCGTGAGGACATCTTTTAGATACGCGTACGGATCAGGGCCATTCAGCCGCGCAGACTGGATCAAACTCATAATCGCCGCCGCCCGTTTGCCGCTGCGCAACGATCCTGCAAAGAGCCAGTTCTTGCGTCCAAGTGCCCACGGCCGGATCTGGTTCTCCGCCCAATTATTGTCAATGGGTACGGCCCTGTCATCGAGGTAGCGCGACAGCGCTGCCCAACGTTTCAGGCTGTAATCGAGGGCTCTGCTGATACCAGTCACAACCCGATCAACACTGAACCCGGCCTCTACTAGACCTTGCTGTAGATACATGCCTGTTTTAGGTTCGTCTTCTGCTACCAAGAGTTTCATGCTTGGGCTCCGGTTGTGCGGCGTTCAAGTGTGCTACCAAATTGGCCGCTATGCGCAAGCTGACGCAAATGTAATCGGCTCGAAGCCTACGGATAGCTTCCTTCAAACCGGTCGAGATGGGGTAAACCCAGTGAAAGCAGCGAGCAAGCAGCTTACAGAAATGTAATCGGCAATCTGACTCTTTGCGCTTAACCTACGTTGTAATCGGTGCGCAAGCGCGACTGGCGGCCCAGGCCAAGAGCACCTAAAGCAGCCGCATACTAACCTTGATGAGGTTCATGGAATGTTCAAACGAAAATTATCGCTGGCTGTGGCGTTGCTGATTTGTGGTGCAGCTCAGGCAGCAGCGCCGCTCACTATTGATGTACACCGCGACGCGAACTGCGGGTGTTGCAAAGAGTGGGTCAAACACCTTGAGTCGAGTGGATTCAAAGTGGTCGACCATGTAGAAAGCAATATGAGCGCTATCAAGCAGAACCTGGGTGTTCCACAGGAACTCGCCTCATGCCATACCGCTGTCATTGACGGGAAATTCGTGGAAGGCCATGTCCCAGCCGAAGAAATCAAGAAACTGAGCGGTCGCGCCGATCTCGTAGGGATCGCAGTACCGGGCATGCCAGCAGGATCCCCAGGCATGGAATACGGGCAGAACCATCAGCCGTATAAAGTCTTGGGGGTCGCCAAGGAAGGTGCCCAGGAAGTAGTCGCAGAATACCCGATCAGCCGATAGTTGTTGCCCAGACCTGAGCGCCTACTAGGGCCGCTCAGGTCTGATTCCAATCATCCTTGAGCCATCTCGATTGAGGGACTCAACGTTCCAAGCCACGCCACCAAGCACACAATGACAACAGCAAAGGTCGATTCGAGCGCCACACTTTTTCTCAAAGCAGTCACCGCTAGCGAATAATCACCCGTCTGTTCAGATCGCTCAAGGGCAGGACTGAGGTAGAAACGATTAAGGGTAGCAAGTCCGATCATGCCAGCGAACAACACGATTTTCACGAGTAGAAGAACGCCATAGGCGCCTGATAAGACATTGGCCACTGTCGGCCCAACGATGAAGAGATAATTCGCGACGCCAGTAACTATGACCGTGCCAACGATCAGTGCGCCTGCTTTTTCGAATCCGCTGAGCGCTCGTGACAGCACTCGGACGAGTAGCTCTGGATCAGATTCTTTTACCCTCAACATCAAACCGAACGCAGCAAGGGCTCCAATCCACCCGCCAGCGGCCAGTAGATGCAGGATATCAGCCGTAAAGTGCCAGAACCGCTTATCACCCTCATCCATGGCCCCATGACCTGTCCACGCGAGCGTCGCCACGGCGATGCTGCCTGCCAAGGTAGCAACCCATAGACTCTCTGTTGGCCATCGCTTGCTCTGGCTTGCCACACCAATGACAACGGCCAGCCAGATCATGCGCGTCACCCAGCTAAAGCCAATCTCTGTCTCGTACAGCATCATTTCGAGGTGAGGCCGCAGCTCGGCCCAGTCGGACGCGCCGCTCATATTGCTTGTCATAACCACGAAAGCTGCTATGGACAAAAGCATGCCTAAAGCAGCGGTGCCAGAAAGTAGCCATCCAAAATGCAGCACTACCCCGGACACGCGCTCTTTCCCCCGAAAGCTGTACAGTCCAAAGGACGCGAGGCCAAACAGGAGCATCAGATCCAGATAAAGCGCGAGGCGCAGCGCCACATTCAATGCGTCGCCCATGCTTATTTCACTTTGAAAGTAACGCTGCCTGTAATCGGATGGGTGTCGGAGGAAACCGCTCGCCATTCGACTTTGTAGGTGCCAGCGGTGAGGGGGGCAGCTGGAGTTAGGATCATTGTTTTTGGATCGTTACTCCCTGCGACGCTGGCCTTCATGGGCATAGGGGCGTGTGCCATGCCAGGCATTTCCGTCATGACCAACTTGGCCCCGGAAAACTGGGTAACCAGGTTTTCGGAAAAATGCAGTTCTATCTTCGCAGGAGCTGGGCCGCTCTCGCCTTCAGCCGGAGTCGAAGACAGCAGCTTAGGGTGAGCCTGGGCAACTGCGCTGAGCAGAAGGCTGGAAGAAAGAGCGACGGCCACAACACAGGATTTAAATACAGACATGCAAGGCTCCTCACAGCGCAAAGCTGTTGTAATGAGGTTAGATAATTATTTGGTGCTGCTAACTTTGATTTAGAACCACACTCGGACGCCAAGCACCAGGCGTGCTTCGTTAATGTCTTCGCCTTCGTCGCGGGCGTAATCAGCGGTCTTTCCATAAGCCCGATTCCAGGTTACACCTACGTAAGGTGCGAATTCTGGGCGAATTTCGTACCGAAGACGCAAACCGACCTCACTCTCGGACAGCCCTGAACCAACGCCCCGCTGGGGATCGTTTTTGCCATAGAAATTGAATTCCGCCGTCGGTTGCAAAATGAGCTTATTGGTCAGGAGGATGTCGTAATCCCCTTCCAGCCGAGCTGCGGTCTGGCCACCTTCACCCAGATAAGCAGTGGCCTGGGCTTCGAAATTGTAGAGCGCCAAGCCCTGGATACCGAAAGCCGCCCACGTTTGAGTGTCGCCTGGTTTGAAGTCTTGACGAACCCCGCCGACCAGATCCCACCAAGGGCTGATGGAGTGTCCCCAAAGAGCTTGAACCTCAGCTTCTTCGGTCTTTCCGTTGGTGCGCTCGCCTTCGGAGCGCAGCCATAGACGATCAACATCTCCACCTATCCAACCTTGGGCTTCCCAGTTCAGCGCGCCCCCATCGTCAGCATCCTGCCATTCCAGCTTCTCAAATATAAAAAATGAGTTGAGGGCAGTGTCGTGGACTTCGTGACCACCAGGAGCCTTATAGACTGCGGCTCTATCCGCGTCGGTTAGAGCCGGTATCGGTGTCCGGCTCTGGGTCTGCTGCTTGGGAGGCTGCATACCCTGCATCTGGCTATGATCCATACCCTGCATGTTACTGTGATCCATGCCCGGCATCTGGCCATGATCCATTGTCTGCATCTGCCCGTCTTCCGTGCCCTGGCCCGGTTCGGCGGCTACAGGCAAGATAACACCAGCGGTTAGAGCAACCGTAAATACAGCTGAGTGCATCCGAGTCCCGCAAAAGAAATTGCTCATAGTAGGCTCCTTATTCCTCAACACGCACTTCGCGGAACATGCCCATTTCCATGTGGTACAGGAGATGGCAGTGGTAGGCCCAGCGTCCCAGCGCATCGGCGGTTACTCGGTAGCTGCGCTTTGATCCTGGCGGCATATCGATGGTGTGTTTTCGGACAAGGAATTGCCCGTTTTCATCCTCTAGGTCGCTCCACATACCATGCAAGTGAATGGGATGCGTCATCATCGTGTCGTTGACGAGAACGATGCGGACTCGCTCGCCATATTTCAGTTTTAGAGGCTCGGCGTCCGAAAACTTCACGCCGTTGAAAGACCAGGAAAACTTCTCCATATGACCGGTTAAGTGCAATTCGATGGTACGACTTGGCTCACGGCCATCTGGATCTTCAAACGTGCTTTTTAGATCAGAGTACGTCAGTACCTTTCGGCCATTTTCGCGAAGGCCCATACCGGGATCATCAAGCTTTGGCGACGTCGACATGGCCTGCATATCGACGAGAGGGTTGTTGGACTCTGAGGCCGGGTGCTGCTGCATTTCTCCCATGCCCCCCATAGACGATTTGCTGTGATCCATTCCAGCCATGCTGTCCATACCGGACATGTCTTGGGTAGCGCCATGATTCATGCCTTTCATGTCGCCGCCGTCCATCCCGGACATACCCTGCATAGAGCTGTCACCAGCACCGGCCATCTTGCTGTGATCCATTCCAGCCATATCGCCCATACCAGACATTGAGCCGTGATCCATCCCGGCCATGCCCATGTCGGCCATGGTGACGAGAGGACGAGGGTCAAGTTTAGGTACTGGGGCAACCAGACCAGGCCGGACGGCCAAGGTGCCTCTGGCGTACCCTGTCCGATCCATCGACTGCGCAAACAGCGTGTAGGCGTCCTGAGTCGGTTCGACGATCACGTCGAAGGTCTCAGCTGTGGCGATCCTGAACTCATCCACAACCACAGGCTTCACATACAGGCCATCGGCGGCTACAACGGTCATCTTCAAGCCCGGAATACGGACATCAAAGTAGGACATGGCCGAACCATTGATGAACCTCAACCTAAGCTTTTCACCAGGTTTAAAAGTGCCTGTCCAGTTGGAGTCCGGGGCGTGGCCGTTCATTAGGTAGGTGTATGTCGCGCCACTGACGTCTGCAATGTCAGTAGGGTTCATCTTCATCTCTGCCCACATCTTGCGATCAGCGACGGTAGCTGACCAACCTTTGTCCGCTACGTCCTTAATGAAGTCACCGACTGTTCGCTTATGGTTGTTGTAGTAGTCCGCCTGTTTCTTAAGCGTTTTCATCAGTGCAGCGGGATCTTCATCCGTCCAGTCAGTGAGCATCACCACGTGGTCACGGTCATACTCAAAAGGTTCGGGCTCTTTTGCCTCGATGACTAACGGGCCGTACACGCCTACCTGTTCCTGGAAGCCGGAGTGACTGTGATACCAGTACGTTCCGTTCTGCTTGACCTTGAACTGGTAAACGTAGGTGCCATTAGGCTCAATCCCATGGAAACTGAGGCCCGGCACACCGTCCATATTTGCTGGAAGAATAATCCCGTGCCAATGAATGGAAGTCATGTCCTTAAGGCGGTTCTTGACCCGCAAGGTCACGGTATCTCCTTCACGCCAGCGCAGCAGAGGCCCAGGAATTCCACCATTGATCGTTATGGCCGTGCGGGGATTTCCGGTGATATTTACCGGTGTTTCTCCAATAAAAAGGTCGAACTCTGTCCCAGATAAGACATTAGTCCCGCCCGAAGTAGTCGCTGCCCATACAGGGGTGTGCCAGAGGCCTAAACCACCGAGAATTCCGCCTGCGGTAAGACCTTTCACGAAGATGCGCCGAGAAGTTTTGGAGTGCATACCGATTCATGTCCTGTCAGTCAGGTGCACGCACTGCGGTGTATTCCCGAGGGTTTGCCCTTTGGATACCTGGTGCGCTTGATACATCGAAGATGCCATAAGACAACAAACAGCGTGATTACATTTCCGTAAGCTGGGCGACTTAGCAGTGATGCTTCTGCTTTTCAGCCGTGGGCTTTTCCTGTGCGACATCTTCTTGCGCTTCAGAGGCTGATTTGCGGTTCTCCAACGCAGCCAAACGAGCTTTTTCCATGCGCTCATAGGTGCGATCAGCGCCGCCTTCGGCAAAGGCCAGTGACGACATAGCCAAACTGAGTGCAATAACCACAACGTTGATAGCTTTCATGATGCATCTCCTCAAAGGAACTGACTCTCGATGAATCTGGAGAGCTTGAGCGTCGGCTCGATGAGGATGATGAGGGGAGGCATGGACTTGGCCGGACGCATACTTTCAGGCAGAGTGGTAGATGAGATATGGCGGAATTATGCCGTATCTCCGCTGAGGCTCGTCTGCGTTACAGGACTATTCAATCTCTCGCCTATATTGATGAAATACCTGCGTTGACCCCTGAGAGATGTGAGGCCTGTCCTGTCGTGGTGGCGCTCGATAGCGATAGCCAGAAAATACTTGGCTTTGCGGCAATTTCCACAGTGATTAAAAGTTCGTTTCGGTCAGCTGCGCGCTCACGTGAACCTGTTTTGTGGGGAATTGCACTCGATATCATTCTTACTATGAAAAAAATCTTGTGTTTCGGTGCCTCGATCGGATGTGTCGGGAGCGTTCAAGTGTCATTGATGTGCGTCGTAAGTTTATGCATAGAGGCCAGCGCATTAATGGGTGGGCAGGTCTTCGGATACGGGTTCAATTGGGAAATTGTGATCGCAGTTTGCTATGCGATGGCGATGGTGTTGCTGTTATCGCTGCTCAGCCCCAAGAAAATATCTCGTGTAGGATGAGTCTTAACACACCTAAATCCGAGACTGCGCTGCCGCATATTTTTAAATGCACACGTGTCGTCCTCCGCACACCGATACAAGGATTCATTTGATGAAGGCTTTTCAGATTGGCAACCAGCAAGGCTTGGGTTCGCTGACCGCAACCACACGGCCAGAGCCTGTGGCGGGGCCAGGAGAGGCAATCGTTGCTCCTCGCTTAATTAGTCTCATAAGTCGGGATGTACAAATCCTCCGTGGGGTCTACGGTGCCAAGCAGGCAACTGATCGTATTCCTATGTCAGAAGGCGTGGGAGAGGTTATTGCGGTAGGCGAGGGTGTTAGTGAAGTCAAACCAGGCGATCGGGTCATCTGCGGCCACTTCCCAAGTTGGTTGGATGGTGAGTTTCGTACCAGCGTTTTTGCCCACGACGTCGGTGTAACTCATGACGGCTGGCTTGCCGAAAAGGTTGTATTGCCCGCCAAAGCACTGATCTGCGTGCCTGACGCCTTGGCCGACAAAGAGGTTGCAGCACTGGCATCCGCTGACCTTACAGCCTGGAATGCTCTATTCGAGGTGTGCAAGGTCAAACCTGGTGATCTTGTCCTTTGCCTGGGTACTGGCGGGGTTGCTTTGGCTGCGTTGAAGTTAGCCAAGCTTCATGGCGCGAGAGTGGCCATTACTTCGTCGTCTGATAATAAGCTGGAAATCGCACGTGAGCTTGGCGCGGACATCACAATTAACTACAACCAATATCCTGACTGGGCAGCGCAAGTCATGGCGCTGACTGATAATGCTGGCGCCGACGTCATCATTGAAACGGGTGGTCAGGACACGTTGGGGCAGTCCATTGCAGCCAGCGCTGTGAATGGTCGTATTGCAGTGATCGGTGTGACACCGGGGCAGCATTCTCCGATTCCTGACTACCTATCGCTTATCATCAAAAACGTAACAATTCGGGGTATAGCCAACGGCAATCGTAAGATGTTCATCGACCTCGTCCGCGCAATAGATGCGAACCGGATCGAGACTGTGATCGCTAAGACGTTCAAGTTTGATGATGCGCCTGATGCCTTTGCCTACTTCGCTGCTGCCAACCATGTTGGGAAGGTATTGATCGAGTTCGATTGATTTTAGCTTCGCGAGCGTTTCAGCGAGACTGGAAAAGCTCGCGACAGCATTGATCAACGACTCCCGCATCAATGGATTCAAGCCTGACTTAAGCACTGTGAGCTGGACGGACGCTTAGCCCGATTTTAGCCTGAAGACGTTAATTGCAGCGCTAACGATTACGCAGGCGCTTCTGGATCTACTGGAACCGAAGCGGGGATTTGCCACGAAGGTTTTTTGCCATCCTGGCTGTCGAAAACCCGACGCGCCTTTCGGAAGTCCTCGACATTTTCGACTACCCAAGTCCAGATAGGGGACATACGTATCAACAGTCCCATGCCCAGCGGCGTCAGCTCGTACTCAACACGGGGCGAAACTTCATCGAACTCCTGCCGAATCACTAGACCATCCCGCTCCAGGGCGCGTAGCGTCTTGGTCAACATTCGCTGAGTCACACCAGCCATCTGCCTTCTTATCTCGGCGTGGCGCATTTTTCCGTACACACCTAAGGCGTGCAGGATACCCAATGACCAGCGGCTACCTGCGTGGGCGAGGACTTCCCGCCTGACCCCGTCATCATCTTCTCTAAGCGTTTGGCAGATAGCTTCTGCCTGGCCAAGCGTTTCATGATCGGTCATTTCTACCTCTGGTATCACACATGTGCCTTCTTACGAGCGCTGCTGAATCGTGTAAGCATTCGCGCATCTTACAGGCAACAGGTCTCAGGAGAAATCATGACCAAAGTAACCGAGCTTTACCCCCAATCAATTCTAGTTCTAGGCGCCGGTGAACTTGGTCTTCCGGTTTTGCGCAATCTTACGCGGGTGGCAAAGCGTACCCCCGGCTCCAAAATCAGCGTCCTGCTCAGGGATTCGACCATCAACACTCAGGTGCCTGAGAAAAAGGTAGAAATCGATGAGCTTCTTAGTCTTGGCGTCCAAATGGTCGCCGCAGACCTGGTGAACGACTCAATCGATCAGCTTGCCGAAGTGTTCGCACGGTTCGATACAGTAATAGGTTGCGCAGGCATGGTCGCGGGTCGAGAAACCCCGATGAAGCTGGCTAAAGCCGCTCTCAAGTCCGGCGTGAAGCGCTACTTCCCATGGCAGTTTGGCGTCGATTTTGAGGTGATCGGTCGGGGCAGTCCCCAGGATTTATTTGATGCTCAGCTTGATGTGCGCGAGTTGCTTCGTGCCCAAGACAAAACTGAATGGGTAATCATCTCGACGGGTATGTTCACCAGCTTTCTTTTCGAGCCTGTATTTGAGGTAGTGGACTTCCAAAACGACGCAGTGAACGCCCTGGGCAGTCTTGAGAACAGCGTGACGCTCACGACACCAGATGACATCGGTACTTTGACAGCGGAAATCGTTTTCTTTGAACCTCATTTCCGCAATCAAATCGTCTACCTTTCTGGCGATACTGTGACGTATGGGCAGGTTGCGGGCATCCTTGAACGGGTTCTGGGACGACCCTTCAAACGTAACGTGTGGACTGTTCCTTACCTGATCCAGGAATTGGAAAAAGACCCCACTCATCACATCAAAAAGTACCGCGCTGTGTTCGCACAAGGCAGAGGAGTGGCGTGGCCTAAAGCTGCCACTTTCAACGAGCAGCAGTCGATTCAGGTCACCACCGCGGAGCAATGGGCTCGGAAAAACCTTTCAGACGATTGAACGCAGAAGCCGGTAGCTGAATGATCCTTTGCCTGGGAATTACCTGCTGAGAAGCGCCTTAAACGGCAGTATTGCTTGTATTTCTTCTCCGGTCCCATGGACAAGCTTCGTTCCTAGCTGCCGGCTTGCCAGTGTAAGCAGGTAGGGGGGAGGTGGTTGCGATGGAAGTAGGAGAGGCTGCTATTCCATATGTCAGATTTGGAGGGGTAGGTACTCGAAAACCACACCGGCAGATTGGCCGCGGCTGGGCGCGGCGGACGGGTTTTCCAGGTAGCTACACCCTCGATTATTGACATGTCATTACTGCGACACCCTACGGTCGAGTTACTCCCGGCACATCCATATTGATCTTGCGCCAGCAGGCTTCAGAGAAGCTGTAAACCGAGAAAGCAATCAGCCCTAATGCCATAACTATCAGAATCAGCCATCCAGCCGGTTGATTCTGCAGCGCATCCAAGGCTTCTTTCATACCCGGTGGATCCATGGCTTGATAAGCGGAACCGCTGATTGCCAGTAGAAATGCGATCTCTATAAACACGACTCCACGGGCAATCAGGCCAAACCGAGATACCGGCCTGACGTACCGCATGACGTCTTCGTCGGCCTCGAAATATTTCTCGAACGAAGCCTTCCATCCTTTAATGATGTGAGCAATACCCACACCAAGCGGAACCAGAGCGATCACGTACACCAACAAATTCGAATGTTCCCAAGACAAAACAAGCGCTAGCCAGTCTTTGGTCTGCCCTCCGGAATTGTCCGAGCTTTTAATGCCGCTAATGAGTAGGCCCAATGCAAAAAAAGCCAGAGCGCCGTTGACGATACCGCCCGCAAACAGACCAGAGCGAATCACCAGACCTTTGAATTGTTTGCCGTGATGATCGACATCACGCGTAGCTTGCAGGACGCGCCAAGCTGCAAATGCGAGTAGACCCGCTACCACGAGCCCAACTAAAAAATAGCCAAATGGTTGGCTAAGCACTGCTTCCAGGCTTTTGTGGCTGTCTTTCGGTTTTGTCGAGTCTTGTGCTGCCAGCAGCGCGAAAATACCGATGATCAAATAAAGCAGTCCCCGAGCGGCGTAGCCTCCCCGAGCAAGTATTACCAGGCTGTGGTGCGCGAACATTCGATGTATTCCCCAAATCCAATACAAGAGCAGACCCCTCGTGCTGGGTGGGGTTCTATTATCAAGTCGGTGACTGCAGTGACTTATGACATATAAACCCCAAATTGAGCATCTGCCACGCTTTTCCAGCCGTAGATTTGCTCGCCGGTGAAGATGTCGGGTTCGGCGATGATTTATCAATGCTTTCCAGCATTGGCTATACGTTCTTCGCAGTCTGCCCAAACAAGATATTCTTGCCTTCCTCGGTTACCGTCGCCCTGTTCTGCGACAACGCTTCACCCTTGGCGTATGCGTTGATGGTTGCCGGCCTGGCCTGAATCGCCTGAAACCAACGCTTCAGATTTGGGAAGTCGTGAAGGTTCTGCTGCTGGCGCTGCCATGGCACCACCCACGGATACGCAGCGATGTCCGCGATTGAATAGTCATCACCGGTAATGAAAGTCAGGCCTTCCAGTCTGCGATCAAGCACGCCATACAGGCGATTTGTCTCATTCACGTAGCGGTTTATTGCGTAGGGGAGCTTCTCCGGCGCATAGATTCCGAAGTGATGATTCTGGCCCGCCATCGGGCCTAATCCACCCATCTGCCACATCAGCCATTCAGTAACAGTCTTTTTGCCGCGCACATCAGTCGGCAGAAACTTTCCGGTCTTCTCAGCCAGGTACATCAGAATCGCACCGGACTCGAACACAGTAATCGCCTCGCCACCATCAGCAGGACGGGTGTCGATGATCGCCGGCATCCGGTTGTTCGGAGAAAAAGCAAGAAACTCGGGTTTGAACTGATCCCCGGCGCTGATATCAATCGGGTGAATGCGGTATTCCAGACCGCTCTCTTCCAGGAACAGGGTGATTTTTTGGCCATTGGGTGTTGGCCAGTAGTAGAGCTCGATCATCTCTGAGATTCCGTAAACGACTGATGAACTTGGGCGGAGGACCGGGACAGTGCGCCCGCATCTAGCAAAGCAAGAACGGGTCTGACGACGCTTTCCAGTAGCTGGCGCTGCGGCTTGGCACGTGCCAGAACACGAACGCCTAGCAAGATGCCTAGCAACAGACGCCCTAGGTCTTCGGCAGGTTGTGAGCGGGTAATGCTGCCGTCGCTCTGACCGGCATGAACGCAGCGATGGAAAAATCCTTCAGCACGCGTCAGGAAGTCATCAATGATGTCCTGCGCCTCTGGAGCAGAGGGGACGGCCTCCAGCGCTGAGTTCACCATCATGCAACCGCGATGGAGGGAATCGCTCATCGAGCGATCAATGATTTCCGTGAAAAACATTTCAATTGCCTGACGCGGGGGCAGGGTGGTCTCTAGACGAGTGACACGCTCACCGAAGCTGCGCTCCAGGTAATGCGCTAAAGCCCTGCGGTACAACGCACGCTTGTCGCCGAATGCGTTGTAGACGCTGGCGCCGGTGATACCCATCCGGTCGATCAGGTCGCGCATCGAAGTCGCCTCAAAACCCTTGGCCCAGAAACACTGGATGGCGGCCTCTAGTACCATGGCTTCGTCAAACTCTCTTGGTCTTGCCATTGCTGATTTCCTCTCGGGCAGAAGCGAACGTTGCGCCGTGCTCCACCGTTCGCCTAATCTAGATCAATCGTTCTAAAACACAACACTCGAGTTCGGTTGCACCTACTCACTCACAAGAGATGACGCCATGATCCGTTTTTATTTCCACCCCACACCTAACCCGGCGAAGGTCGCGCTGTTTCTGGAAGAGTCAGGTCTGGACTACGAAGTCGTGCCGGTGGACACAAGCAAAGGGGAGCAGCACCTGCCGGAATTCCTTGCGATAAATCCCAATGGCAAGGTACCGGCGATCATCGACACCGAGGGGCCTGGCGGCAGGGAAGTGCGGGTGTTCGACTCCAGTGCGATCCTGCTCTATCTGGGCGAGAAAACCGGTCAGTTCATGGGCGCGCCTGAAGACAAGGCTGAGCTACTGTCGTGGCTGTTCTTTATTTCCTCTGGTTTGGGGCCTTTTTCAGGACAGGCCGTGCACTTCCAATATGCGGCGCCAGAAGGAAACGACTACGCAGTGAATCGCTATCGCCGTGAAATCGAGCGTCACTACGAAGTACTCGACAAGCATCTCGCGGACCGTGAATACATCGTTGGCGATGAGTACACCCTTGCCGACATTTCCACTTGGGGCTGGCTGATCCGCGCGCCCAGGGTGATGAAAGGCGCAGAGGATGCTCTGGCCGACTATCCCAATCTAAAGCGTTGGTTCGAACGAGTTGACGCTCGCCCGGCAGCCGCTCGAGCAAAGGATGTGGGGACGAATCACGCTTTCAAAAAGGACATGGACGAACAGGCCAAACGTGCATTGTTTCCGTCCAACTATCCGAAGACGGTATGAGCTAGCCCTGTTGCCGCTGATGCGATTTTGACCTAGGCAGCCATGATTCATTGATCTACCCAAATACTCATCCAACGGAGTCTTTGCGCCGGATTTCACAGGCTGTATATAGGTCAGTCAACCTCAGCAACCTGGGTCAAACTCATATATGCGCCAACACACGGCCTTCCCGTGATCCATGACGATAGCCGAGCATTGGCGGCATCTCGGCTTCGCAAAAGGGAAGGGGGGTTGCCGGCGTCATGATCGGGCCACCTATATATTCGTGCAGATCGGTCCCGCAGATGACGCAAACCGGCGACTTGACCAGTATTTCGTCATCGGCCAGGGGCGAGGTAGCGCTCGGCCACCTGTTCGACACGAATGTCGCGCTTCGCATGGAATCGGACGGCCTTCATGCAACCTTCATGGCCGAAACGGCAGTAGCAATGGACATAGTGACTACCTGTTGGTTTGTTTATTGGGCAATTGACTACGCACCAAGCCTAAGGATCAGGCATCCGTGGAGGCACAGCACAAGGGCAAAACATATTTTCACTTGCGGAACACTCATGGCCGCTCATTGAATTCAAAACTGCAAGCGATTCAGATAGCCAAGCCGTTGTTTTCTATAATAATACCGGCGCCTTCGCGCAGTCCGGCCGCACCTCTGATTTGGCGATAGGCATGTCAGAAAAACAACCGGAAATTCAAGCCATCGCTACGCTCGCGCGAGTCAGCATGGTCGCGGCTGATAACGTGCTGAGCAACCGGGGCCAGGTGTCCCAGTCGAGCACGCTGAAGGTGCTGGCCGTCCTCAAGGAACTGGGTGCCCTCGGAAGTGGGCCCGCCGATGGCGACCATCAACGCGCCCGCCAGCAAGTAATACCAACTGCCCCCCAACCAGGCCAATTTTCCGCCGCCGAGGAATAGCCCTCATCCAAACAACACCATTAACGGGCTGACCAGCACCAAGCCAATGCTATTAACCGCTATATGTAACGTTTGCAGTAGTTTTAGTGGTGCGCACAAACACTCCGTGCTCATATGACACGAACTGCCAGAAATAAAGGCGAGGCCCGGACGATAGCTCGAAGCATCAGGAGAGCAAATGCCAGACAGCGTGCTGTTGTTGTCACTTACCCGATCAAGATGGAGTTGTGAAATAAGAGCGCATTGGCAGGCTTTAACTAATACACGTGTATTGCAAGCAGCAGTGCCACCCACTGTCGCCAAACTCTATAGCGCGAGGGCCTGTCGCACCATTCTATTTTTGATAGGAAACTATCACAACATGCCTTCGCCCTGTCTGCCCCATGGCCCCTGATTGAGAGGCGCCGGTCGAGCCAGCAGTTTTTTAACGTGTCCAGTAACGCTCGTACTGCTGATCGTTGAACTCCTCCAGCAGAAAATCAATGAACAAACGGGTTTTGGCAGGCATGAAGCGTTTGTTCTGGAATGCGATGTTGATGGTAAGCGTCGGGAGATGCCAATCATCGAGCAACGGCACCAGACGCCCGGCGATCAGGTCGGTGTAGAGGATGTACATGGGCTGCACCAGTATGCCCAGCCCTGACAGTGCAGCCGCTCGCACGATCTGCCCGTCGTTGGTTTCCATGATCGGGTCGATGGTGATGGACGCCTCGGCGTCGCCCTTGCGAAAGTTGAGGGTGCGCGGTTGGTTGGCGTGGCTGTATAGCAGCATGTCGTGCTGCGCAAGGTCTTCGACCCGCTCCGGAGTGCCACGCTGATGCAGGTATTCGGGCGAGGCCGCCAGTACCCGCCGGGTCTCGGCCAGGCGGCGAATGCTGATGTTGGAATCCGGCTCGAATTCACGGGTGCGGATAGCCATGTCGATTTCCGAATCCATGATGTCGTAATAGCGGTTGGCACCGACTACCTTGACCTTGATCTGCGGGTAGCGCTTGCAGAACCTCGGCAGTAAAGGCGAAATGTGCAGCATGGCAAAGGAGATGGACGCGGTGATCGTCAATGTACCGGTAGGCTCGGCCAGCGATGAAGTCAGGGACGATTCGGCCTCGCGCAACTCGGCCAACAGTACTTTGCAGCGCTTGTAGAACTCGTTACCCGCAGGGGTCAGAGACAAACGCCGAGTATTACGTTCGATCAGCCGCACCTTCAGCCGCTCTTCAAGCGCCGACAAATGACGACTGGCAGAGGCATTGGAGATATCTAGCAGTTCGGCAGCCTTCGAAAGCGTCCCGAGTTCGGTGGTACTGACGAAAAGTTCTAACTCTGTCAGTCGATCCATACTGATCCCCCATCTGTTTGTTATGATTATTCCAGCATTGAAAAAGACAATTCCAATTCATCGATTTTATTTCAGATTTCGAAACTATAGCGTAGATGCACGCATTCCCAAAGCCATCGGCGGGGAACTCAGGTGGTTGGCACTATTGTGCGCTGGCACCTTATTACAAGAAGAGCTGGAGGCTGTATCGATATGCGAAACCTCGACGAAAAAACCATTACCCAGGCCGTGCTTGCAAGAAATGCAGGAACGGAGAGTCGCCGCCTGCACCAGATCATGACCAGCCTGGTTCAACACCTGCATTCGTTTGCGCGCGAGGTGAACCTCACCGAAGAGGAATGGAACGAGGGCATTCAATTTCTGACTGCCGTGGGCCAGAGCTGCAGCCCGGTGCGCCAAGAATTCATTCTGCTGTCGGACACCCTGGGTCTGTCGACTCTGGTCACGGCGCAAAACCACCGCAAGCCCGTCGGCTGTACCGAGGCTACGGTATTCGGCCCCTTTCACGTCGAGAGCGCGCCGCGGTACGAGCTGGGCGATGACGTTTCCAATGGCTTGAGCGGCATCCGATGGTTCGTGCGTGGCCAGGTCAAGGGCAACGACGGCGAGCCCGTGCCCAATGCAACCCTGGAAGTTTGGCAGGCCGACGACGAAGGCTTCTATGACGTACAGAACCCGGACTTCAAGGAGTACCAGGGCCGTGGTGTACTGCAGGCCGATGAGGAAGGGCGCTTCCACTTCAAGACCATCGTGCCCGAGCCCTACCCCATCCCCAACGACGGGCCGGTGGGCGACATGCTCAAGGCGCTCAAGCGCCATCCATGGCGCCCGGCCCATTTGCATTTCATGATCATCGCCGAGGGTTATGAGCGGCTGGTGACCCACGTGTTCAAGCAGGGTGGGGACTACCTCGACTCGGACGCCGTTTTTGGCGTGCGCTCATCGCTGATCGCCGAGTGGGTGGAACATCCGGCCGGCATCGCCCCCGATGGCACCCTCTGCGAAGAGGCGTTCTACACCCTGGAGTTCGACTTCGTGCTCAACCGCGCACGCTGATCGGCAGGGCTGAAACAAAAACCCCGGGCATGATGGCTTTCGGTTGAGTTGCCGCTAAGGTTTCACCTGCACGCGCTGTCCGGAACTCGCCTCCACATCTTCTAGCACGCTGAAGAAGTCGCGGGCCGGGCTGCCTTGCAATGTTATGGCTTTGCACCTCTTTATTGTTGGACTTCAAGCCCAATGAAGTTAAGCGCTAACAACGCGAGCGAGTAATGCGCTGGCTAAAAATGAATTTTTTAGCCAGCGCACTGCTTAAAACCACCATAGCCAGCGCGTTGAGCGTCACTTTGTTGCGGGAGCCTAATATCACCGGGTTTACGATCATCCCCGATTCAATGATTATTCAAGGCCCGATCAACACCGCCCAGCAGGCGTGAGATTGGCCCCTAGGTAAGCAACTAGAGCACTGACTTTTGGCAGCGCCTCGCGGCTTCGAAGCCAGACAAGATTCATTGGAAGGCCTTCGGTAGCGAAATCCGGTAGCACCTCCACCAGCCTGCCGCTATTCAGATGCACCTGGGCCAGCCAGGTTGGTAGCTGAGCGATCCCGAGGCCCGCCAACACCGCCATCACCTCACCTTCTCCGTCTCCCACGGCAATGTGCGGATGCATGATCCTGCGTTCCATATCCCCCGGTTGGCGGCCCTTGAAATACCAGGGGATCGCCATCCCGTCATTTTGCGCATAGCCGATACGCTGGTGGGCATCGAGGTCTGACACCGTTTTGGGCTCGCCATATTGGTTCACATATTCGGGAGCCGCACAGAAAATCAGCTTCTGTGTTCCGAAAAACTGGTGACCTATGGAGGCTGGCCAAGCATCTGAACCACCGATCCTGACGACGATGTCGATGCTCTCGTGCACCGGGTCGACGTACCGATCGGAAAAGGACACATGGGGCTGCAATCTCGGGTGCTGCTTCATGAAATCAAGAATCAACGGCAGGACATGTAAACGTCCATACGAAGCGGGCAAATCAATGCGCACCTTGCCCTGTGGCTCGGTCTGGACTGAAGTCAGCGCAATCTCCACTTCCTCCAGATCCGAAAGGACCGTTGTGCAAGTACGGTAGAAGGTTTCCCCTGCCTCAGTGAGCGACAACCGACGCGTGGTGCGCTGAAACAGCCGGGTGCCCAGACGCCCTTCCAATCGAACAATGCTCTTACTGATCGCCGAGTTTGTCAGGTTCAACCGTTCAGCTGCGGCCGTGAAGCTGCCCATGTCGGCGACGATAACAAACACATCGATACCCTTGAGGCGCTCAGACGAAAACATAGGCACTCCGATTATTGAATTCCATTCCACTCACTTGATAGAAACCAGACAAAATAAAACATCATTTCTCCAATAGACTATGTCAAAACCTGTTTGGATTTAAGCGTCATGTATTCCTCATCTATGTCCAGCGCGGCACTGGGCCCGGCTGACACCTCACGCTCGGAGCTATTAATCCTGATCATGGGGGTCGCGGCTTTTATTATCGTGACCACTGAGTTTCTGATCGTCAGTCTCCTACCGGCCTTGTCCCACGAGCTGAACATTTCGATTGCTCTTGCTGGACAGGTCGTCACACCGTCCGCCCTCGCTGTCATGTTGTTCGGGCCTGTGCTTACAGCCAGGCTGGACCACGTTGAACGCAAGAAGGTCTTCACCCTGATGCTTATGATGTTTGCCGCTTCCAATGTCCTACCGGCGGCCTCCACCCAATATCTCGGTGCTGGCGCACTTCATCCCAGCCTCGGCCCTGCCGGTGTTCTGGGGTACTTCCAGTGAAACTGCCAGACAATTGGCAGGCCCTGGCCAATCGGGCGAGGCGGGAGGCGGCTGTACCTGGGCATCACGGCCGCGCTGGTGTCCGGTGTCATCGCTACCCTGATTGGCGAGGTGGCCCTGATCGTTGCGCTGCTGCTTATGTGTCGCCAGTAATCCCCTGACAGCGGCCTTCCCCAAGGCCGCTGTCGTCATTTTTCTTTTGATTCCCCGTCCACAGGAGAGACTGCCTTGACTCTGTTTAACGAATTCAAACTCGGCAACACGACACTCAGCAATCGCGTCGTCATGGCGCCCATGACCCGCTCGCGTGCCCCACAGGACATCGCCACCGAACAGATTGCGCTGCACTACACTCAGCGCGCCACCGCCGGCCTGATCGTCTCGGAAGGCACGCCGATCTCCAGGGAAGGCCAGGGCTACCTGTTCAACCCAGGCATCTATACCCCGGAGCAGATCCAGGGTTGGAAGCTGGTAACCGACTCGGTTCGCAGCGTCGGCGGCCGCATGTTCGCGCAGATCTGGCACGTTGGCCGGGTGTCCCACACCTCGATCCAGATCGACGGCAAAGCACCGGTCAGCGCCACCACCAAACAAGCTCAGGGGGCAGTCGCGTTCGGCTATGGCGAAGACCGCGAGCCGGGCTTCGTGCCCACCTCCGTGCCGCGCCCGCTGACCACCGAAGAAGTGGCGCGAGTAGTCGAGGATTTCGCCCAGGCCGCGCAGAATGCAATCGACGCCGGTTTCGACGGCGTGGAAGTTCACGGCGCCAATGGTTACCTGTTGGAGCAGTTCCTCAACCCGCTGGTCAACGACCGAACCGATATGTACGGCGCGAGCAACCTGAAAGACCGGCTGCGCTTCGTGTTCGAAGTGGTCGATGCCGCCTGCGCCAGAATCGGTGCCGACCGCGTTGGTATTCGCATCTCGCCCTATGGCCAGCTGTTCGACATGCCGCTCTACCCAGAGATCGACGAAACCTACTCGGCGCTGTGCGCAGGCATGCGCGAACGCGGCATCGCCTATGTACACGTCATGGACCAGACGCACTTCTTCATGGCCGGCGAAAGCTCGGCGGCGCAGGAGCAGGCACTACGCAAACTGCTCAAGCACTGCAAGGCAGAACTGGGCGACACCGCGCTGATCCTCGCCGGCGATATGACCCGCGAACGCGCTGATGCGCTGTTGGAAGAAAACCTGATCGACCTGGCTGCGTTTGGCCAGCCCTTCATCGGCAACCCCGACCTGGTCGCACGGCTGAAAAACGGCTGGCCGCTGACCATCCCGGACCGTGACAGCTACTACGGTGGCGATGCGCGCGGCTACATAGACTACGCGCCTTACAGCGCCTGACCTACTGGCCGGGGCGCCGCGTTCGAGCGGTGCCTCGGCTGGCCTCACGCTAAAAGCCGCCTTTCAGGCTGGCGCCAGGAACTGTGTCAGCGCAGCCATATCCCTGAGTGATGGCGCTGATATGATTTTGACCCAGGTTGCTGATGCTGACTGACCTATAGACGGCCTCTGAAATCCCGCGCAAAGACTTCGTTCGCTGAGTATTGGGGTAGGTCAATAAATTCTGGCAGCCTGGTTCAAAATTGCATCAGCGGCAACAGCCTTGCGCCCTGTAAAAGTCGGTGATCGGATCTCGGCTCAGCCGTTGGTGGCACAGCGCGACAATTATTACGGTCGGCGAGGGCTGTTTCAACTCAGCCCTTGCCAAGCGTGTATCGGCCTTTTGTGGCAGTGGGGCGGCACGGGTGAGCTGGGGGTGATCAAAGGCTACAACGCTATCCCGGCCCCCAAGGCCTCGTCCAACTCACAGGCTGCCATGATCGAACCCGCCGCGGTTACCCTCTACGTGCTGGATCGCGGGCGCGTTGCTGCGGGCTCCTCGGTTCTGATTTCCGGCTTGGGCGCCGATCTGCGCGCTGTCGCCGCTGGGCGCAAAGGCCCAGTGGTGCACCCGGGCCTGCATTGCGTTCCGGCCACGGTCGATGTGAAATGGGCGCTCGAAGATCTTACGGTCGAGGCCGCCTGGTGCTGCCCAGCTTTAGCTTTCCGCGAGTTGCCTCAATGATCGAAAGCGGGATCTTGCCGCTGGAGAAGGTGGTGACATCGGTGATTGCGATGGACGATATCGTCAGCGGCGGTTTCGAACAGTTGTTCGATCCCCAGGGCAACCAGCTGAAGATTCTGGTCAAAGTCGCCGACGCGTGAAAAAAAGGGGCGCCGAGCGCCCCATCCAATGTGTTGCCAGTGTTTGGCATGAAGCGCCGCCGTTGGATACCGACGGCATTGTCGTTATTGCGCGGTGTAGCCACCATCGCAGACCAGGCTGGCGCCGGTTACGAAGCGCGCTTCCTCCGACGCCAGGAACAGCACGCAATTGGCGACGTCCACCGGTTCGCCGAGCCGCAGGGGATGAAGCTTGGACATCTCGGCGATGTACGCCTCGCGCCCACCCGGATAGGTATCACCGGCCTGCAGGAACAGTGGTGTTTTTACCGATCCGGGATGCACCGCATTGACGCGAATGCCCTGTGGCGCGTAGCAGATGGCATCCGTCTTGGTCATCATCAGTACCGCGCCTTTGGCCGCATGGTAGGGCGGCAGGTCGATGTTACCAATCAGGCCGTAGATTGACGAGAAGTTGACGATCGCCCCGGATTTCTTCTTCATCATGTAAGGCAGCGCATGCTTGGTGCACAGAAAGACGCCCCGTACGTTGATGTCGAACACCAAGTCCCATTCTTCGCTGGAACATTCGTGGGCCAT
The DNA here is from genome assembly GCF_026810445.1 of Pseudomonas sp. BSw22131. Taxonomy (NCBI): domain Bacteria; kingdom Pseudomonadati; phylum Pseudomonadota; class Gammaproteobacteria; order Pseudomonadales; family Pseudomonadaceae; genus Pseudomonas; species Pseudomonas huanghezhanensis. The sequence goes on from NZ_CP113949.1 coordinate 2,901,589, forward strand.
CTTGTTGGCCCCCGGCATGGCGGCGCAATTTATCAGGATGTCCGCGCCGCCCCATAGCTTCTCGACGGCGAGTACGCCTTCCTTGATGGTGGTCTCGTTGCGCACATCGACCTTCTGGAACGCTGCCTCGAAGCCTTGCGCCTGCAACTCCTTCTCGGTTTGCCGGCCGAGTTCCTCGTTGATGTCGAAAATCATGATGCGTGCGCCTTCTTCACCGAAGCGCTGGCAGGTGGCGTGGCCGATACCACTGCTGCCACCGGTGACGATTGCGGTTTTGCCTTCCAGACGTGCCATTTTTATTCTCCTTGGGTTGGAATGACGTCTACAGCGCCCAGGTTCAGAATTTGTTGGTGATCGTGACCTTGATGCATTCGTCCGCACGGCGCCCCTGCTCGAGTGCTTCGAGGGCGTTTTCCAATGGGAACACGTGGGTACGGATCGGCGACAGGTCGAGCTTGGTGCGCTCGAGGAACTTGATCGCGTCCGGCCACACGCCTGGCGAACCGATGCAGCCGACGATGGTAAGGTTGCGCGACTGGATCTTGCCGAGCTGCGCGGTGATCGCGCGGCCGATGTTGATTCCGACCATGGCGATCCGGCCTTCCTCGCGAACCAGGTCGAACACCACGCCCAGCGAGGCATCGTGGCCAGAGGCTTCAACCACGAGGTCCGCGCCCACGCCATCCGTGGCCGCCATGACCTTGGCGATGAGGTCGCCGTCGGTGGGGTCGAAGGTCATCTCGGCACCCAGCTTCATCGCCGCGTCACGGCGCCGCGCGATCGGGTCGATGACTATGGTCCGTGCCCCGGAACCGATAGCGGCCGCTGCTGCCATCAAGCCGATGGTGCCGCCCCCCGAAACGACCACGGTCTGCGAAGCATCGGTACCGCCGGCTTTCTTGATGGCGTAGTAGCCGCAGGTGAAGGGTTCGATCAGCGACGCAGTGAGGTTGTCGACCGCATCCGGCAGTTTGTGCAGCCATTCGGGTCGTGCCTTGAAGTACTGCGAGTAGGCGCCATCGAGCGAGAAGCCGAAGTGGTGCAGGGCGTCGGGAAGCTCCACCACGCATTCACCGGTGACGCGATCGCCGATCTCGAAACCATGCGCCGATTTGCCCAGTGCCGCGATGCGGCCGGACCATTCATGCCCCGGTGTGACCGGGTACGAGATAGGGATGATATAGCGACCGTCGAGCAGCTCGTAATCCGAGTGGCATATGCCTACTGCCGCCATCTCGATCAGCACTTCATTTTCGCCGATCTCGGGACGTGGGAGTTCTTTGACAACGGGCTGTTTTGGCGCTTCGAAAACTACGCTTTTCATTTGCATATCTCCTGTGGCCGTCGCCGGTGACGACGCTTGATTCGGCGCAGTCGCTGCCGCGCCGTTGTTCTTGGAATATGTGAATCAATGCTCTGGCGATGCGTCCTGAAGAATCAGGTCAGCCGCTTTCTCCGCGATCATGATGGTCGTCAGGTTGGTATTTGCGCTGGTGATGCTGGGCATGATTGAGGCGTCAACCACTCGCAGCCCTTGCGTGCCTATTACACGACAGCGTGGGTCGACGACGCTTTCGGGATCGTCCACGCGGCCCATCTTGCAGCTACCGCACGGGTGGCCCATGGGGGCGATGGAGTTGAGGATTTCCTCGTCGGTCAGCGGCTTGCGCTGGCCCGGGCTAGCAATCCAGCGGCCGGGGTTCAGACGTTTGGACAAGACCCTTCGCGAGAGCGCGACCGGCCCGTTCAGTAGAGCATTGGCGCCGATATTCATCAGCCAGCCCTGAATACCTAAACGGTTGAACTGGTTGGCGGCCATCACCGGCGGCATTATGAACGCATCGTTGAACGAGTACTTGAAGGCGTCATCGGCGAACAGCGATTCGGCGAAGCGGGCTGCCTGGAGCATGCGCTGAGCATCGAGCGGGTCTTTCAGGAAGTTGAATTCAACCTTGGGGGCGACCGTTGCATCGGCAGAGGCCAACTGCACGCTTCCCCTGGAGCGCGGAGCGTAGAGAGCAGCGCTCAACATCCCCACCGCGGTACCGAAGCTGCGTGCGCTGACCCTGCCAAGCATCGCCAGGAACAGATCGCCTGCGGGTGTGTCGGGCAGGCCTGAGGAGTGGCGAACGCCGGCGATGGCGAAGGTGCGCAGCAGCGCGTTCTGGCGAGCGGCGCGGGGCATGGTGAAGGCGATCTGTAGGTAGGGGTGATTCTGCAAGCGCTTGCCGACCCCAGGCAAATGCACATGCGCATGGATGCCAAGGGTTTTCAGTTCTGCCGAGTCGCCGATACCGGAGCGCATGAGAATGGCCGGTGAATGAATGGCGCCGGCGCTCAGGATCACCTCATCGGCAGCCAACTCGTGCACCTCGCCGTGGCGCTTGTAGACCACCCCCGTGGCCTGGGTGCCCATCATCGAAATCGATTGCACCAGGCTGGCATCGATGATTTTCAAGTTCTTGCGCTCTCGCACGTTGGCGGTCAGGTAGCAGCTGGCGGTCGAGGATCGTTTGCCATCCACGGCGGCGTAAGGCATCGAGAAGAAGCTGCAGTCAGGGTTCTGGTTGATGTCCTCCACACTGGCTAAGCCCCTGGCGCTGACGGCATTGCGCGCGGCCTTGACGAAGCCGGGCAACTCGCTTTCCGGCGAGCGTCGGACGCGAAACGGGCCGGGCACGACGTCTTTTCTATCGACATCGCCTTCCGCCTTGTTGAAGTAGGGCAGCACGTCCTGCCAGCCCCAGGCGGCCGCGCCTTGCTGTTCCCAGTGCGCGAAGTCCGTGGGCAGGCCACGCAGGGTCCACATGCCGTTGATGCTGGAACCGCCCCCCATGACCTTGGCCTGTGCGTAAGGCAGCTCGATGCCGTTGGCTTTGCGCTTGGCCTTCAATTGCGACCAGAAATAACTGAGGTTCAACGACGCGGAAGGGAAGGGGTCCGAGATATCGGCTGGCGTTTGCTGAGGAGGAACGTCGCGCCCAGCCTCCAGCAAGGTGACTTGCACGCTTTGGGTTTCGGAAAGCCTGGCCGCCAGTACCGCGCCGGCGGTGCCCCCACCAATGATTACGTAGGTCTTTTCCACTTGTTATTATCCTGAGGCTCAACGCCTGAAGCTTTGTTGTTTTCTTATGCTTACCGCCTTCTTCACGTCTTAGCGGCAGCCGGATTTTGCATCATCCTAGCCGCCGAGGTAGCACGGATAAATGCTGAGCATGGAATTCAGTTTCCCAATTATGAAAAGATCCCCTCACTAATTGGCTCGGGTATTTCAGTTGCCGGAAAACCCTCAGGCACTCGCCCATTCTTTCGCCAGAGAAATAAAGATTTTCACCCGGCGCATTTCTTCCACCCGTCACGGAATATAGGCTTGGTCTGCATGTACGAGAGCCAGAGGCGTTCAAATGCCTGGGTGCTTGCGTGGACATCCTACGACGAGATATCTATGAATAATTCCAACAGCACAGAAGCGCTCATCCGCGAACTTGAAGACCGCCGCTTCCAGGCCATTGTCGACGGTGAGTTCGAACTGTTCGCCGATCACGCTCACCCTGACCTTTCCTATGCCCATTCCAATGGCGTGGTCGACACCGTCGAGTCGTACCTGAAGAAATGCCACGACGGTTTCTACGTCTATCACCGTGTCGACCACCCCATCAGCGCCATCCGCGTAGAAGGCAATATTGCCTTGGTGTTCGGTGAAATGAATGCCGACATTACCGCAGGTGGAACCGCCAAGAGCTTGCGCAACAAGACCCTCGCCGTCTGGATCAACGACACCGAAGCCTGTGCCTGGAAGCTGCTGGCGTTCCAGCCCACCCCCATCGCTTGATGTAGACGAGGGATTCAATTGTGCCCATCCAAGACTTTACCTATGTATCGCAGCCAGGCCGAGTGGTATTCGGGCCGGGCAAAATTAGTGCCCTGGCGGAAGAAATTGAGTGCTTGGGCGCCCAGCGCGCCTTGGTGCTTTGCACGCCGGACCAGCGGGCACAAGCGCAGAAAGTCGCCGATATCCTGGGTTCGCGGGCGGCCGGCATCTTCGATCAGGCGGTTATGCACGTGCCCATAGAGACGGCCAAGGAGGCGCGCCGGGTGGCACAGTCCCTGGGCGCTGATTGTGCAGTGGCGATCGGTGGTGGCTCGACTACCGGGTTAGGCAAGGCCATCGCCCTCGATTCCGGGCTGCCGATACTGGCCATTCCTACCACCTATGCTGGTTCGGAAATGACCCCGGTATACGGCTTGACCGAGGCCGGGGTGAAAAAGACCGGCAAGGACCCGCGCGTCCTGCCCAAGATGGTGATCTACGACCCCGAGCTGACCCTCACCCTGCCCGTGGGGCTATCGATCACCAGCGGCATCAACGCCATCGCCCATGCCGCCGAGGGGCTCTATGCGCAAGATGGCAACCCGGTGATGTCACTGCTGGCCGAGGAAGGCATTCGGGCGATGGCCGAAGGGCTGCGCAACGTAGCGCAAACCCCCGACGATATCGGCGCGCGCAGTGATTGCCTATACGGCGCCTGGCTGTGCGGCAGCGTGCTGGGCAATGTCGGCATGGCACTGCACCACAAGCTTTGCCACACCTTGGGCGGAAGTTTCAATCTGCCTCACGCGCAGACCCACACGGTCATTCTGCCCCACGCCATTGCCTATAACTCGCCCGCCACGCCAGAGGCGTCCAGGCGCATTCTGCGCGCGCTGCGCGACAATGGCGGTTCGGCGGGCGGGGCGCTCTATGATCTGGCGGCATCGCTTGGTGCGCCCCTGACCTTAAAAGAACTCGGCTTGACCGAGCCAGACCTGGACCGGGCAACGGATATCGCGCTTTCCAATCCTTATTGGAATCCCCGGCCGATAGAGCGAAAGGCCATTCGCGATCTGTTGCAAAACGCCTACGAAGGTAACCGTCCTTCTTGATACCTGAGCAAGGTGCATGGTTGTACTTCGCCCAATGAATTCCGATGCATAACTACAAAAATATCAGCGGCTTGATGGGTCGCTAATCGAGGTGTGACACATGAAAAATAATAACTGAACAACTAAGCAGGGCTCCACCCATACTCGAAGCGCCGCCGAACGCACACGGTACCGCGCACTAAAAATAAGATGAGAAGAAGAAACACGACTATCGATAGTCGTGTTTTCAGGAGGATGTTGCGATGCCTGGACCTATTGATACTGCAGGATTTACAACGCTCGAATCCAATGGCAGAAGTTTGCTCTGGCCTATTGCATTTACTACCAGCCTGTTCTTTATGTGGGGTATCTCCTACGGACTGCTTGATGTGCTCAACAAGCACTTTCAGGAAGCCCTACACGTCGACGTGGCGCGCAGTACATTGCTCCAGTTCGCCTATTTCGGCTCGTACGCAATCATGTCTTGGCCCGCCGGGCGTATGATGGAAAAGTTCGGCTACAAGAAGACCATCCTGTTCGGTCTGGGGCTCTACGCACTGGGTGCGTTCCTGTTCATCCCGTCCGCTGCCGCGTCAAGTTTCACCTTCTTCGTGCTCTCGCTGTTCGTCCTCGCGAGCGGCCTGTGCTTTATCGAAACCACGGCCAGCCCTTATGTTACTCAGCTCGGCGCCGCAGATTCGGGCGACCGCCGTATCGCGGTGGCCCAGTGTTTCTTCGGGGTGGGGGCGTTTCTTGGTCCGATCATCGGTGGCGCGCTGTTCTTCGATCTCGAACCTACCGCGCCTGGCGGTCTCAACGCGGTTGAACTGACCTACGCCGCCATCGGCTGCGGTGTCTTGGTGTGGGCATTCGTCATCGGCCGCGCCTGGTTGCCCGAGGTCCGCAAAGTGCCCCTGGAGGAACGCCAGGCCAAGCCCGCTCGGCCATTGTCCAAGCAGCGCCATTTCGTGTGGGCAGTGGTGGCGCAGTGGCTGAGCGTAGGCGGGCAGATCGGCCTGGGCGCGCTGTTTATCAACTTCACGGTCGAGAACTGGCCGAACATGACGTCTGCCAATGCGGCGTACCTGCTGTCGATCGGCATGGCGATGTTCCTCGCCGGGCGTTTCGTTTCGACCTTGTTGCTGGGCAAGTTTTCCTCGAGCGTCATCCTCACCGCGTTCGGGTTGCTCAATGTGGTGCTGACCCTGCTGGTGGCGCTGGATGTGCCGAAAGCGTCGACGATCGCGTTGATCGGTACCTTCTTCGGCTGCGGCGGCACCTATGCCTACATCTTTGCCCTTGGGCTGCGCGGCCTCGGTGCCAACACCAAGCGTGGCGCCGCGGCGCTGGTATTTGGGGTGTCGGGTGGGGCGATCATTCCGCCGATCATGGGGCTGGTTGCTGACTCATTCGGTAGCAACTACGCTTATCTGGTGGTAACGCCTTGCTATGTAGTGGTCGCCCTGTTTGGCTGGAAGTTTCACAAGCCCGATGAATATACCGATGCCGAGGACAGTTACAATATCGAACTGCCCACATCTGCTTCAGGTGCTCGCCAGTAAAAACAAACGGGGCCATTCGGCCCCGTTCTCACGTTTGCGATCAGCTGGCGATTTGGCCAGCCTTTAGTTCAAATATCAGTTTCCGATACGTAATCCACTTGATGCCTCGCAATGCGCAAATCACCTATCTCATGCTTTATCCGGATATGTTCTGGGTCCGTCGCGTACTTTGCCAGTGCCTCGAGAGAAGAGAACTCGGAATAGAGCACCAGGTCGCAGGCGTAATCGATGCGGCTGAAGTCCACGCCTATTTCGATGTGCACCAGCCCCGGAACCCGCCCGCGCAGGCTTTCAAAGCAGTTCTTTATTATTTCGATTGAACGACGCTTTTCGGCTGCAGTTTCACCTTTGACGTCCCACATAACGATGTGTTTGATATTCTTGGCCATTCAGCCAGCCTCGGCATTCAATTGGATATTGCCCACTTCGGGCGCGGCAGACCCGCCAGATAACGACCGATCGTCAGGTACAACGCTAGCGGTTCGCGGCCTGGCGATAAATGCCGTCACTGAAATTCATTTTTTCGCGGCTGGAATATCGAGGGCGACTTCTGGCTGCATGGGCTGGGCTCTTGGTTCGATATGTGTCTAGGAGCGCAGGTCGCTGCATCGGCATCAATCGTCCAAGTGAAATAGAAAATTCTATATAGCGCTGTTTTTACCTTTGAGCTTACGAACAATAGCGCTTCCAAAAATGTATGGAGTTGCCACCTCGATGGACGGCCACGGCCTGGCTGAGGATCACTTGTATGCGCCGCCCACGGCGTCCACCGCCAGCAAGTCGGGAACTTCGATCAAGGACGAAGCTCAGGCCGTTAACGTGGTTTCGCACCAGACCATGAACGACTACCAACTCAGAAGCCTCGACGATGTCATGAAGTTAGTCAGCGGCGTGTCACAGCCCCACACCTTTTGCGCAACTCCCGTTATGCCTTTATCAAGAGCGGCTTCGGTGACAGTTCCTATGGCTCGATTCTTCTGGATGTCGTGCGCTCCATGCTTGGCCGCAAGGTCAGTCCCACCACCGATCACGTCGAAGTGCTCAAAGGGCCGGCCTCGTTGCTTTACGGTGCAATCGATCCCGGCTGCCTGATCAACGTGGTCAGCAAGCAGCCGCAATTTACCCGCTCCACCACCCTGAGCGGCTCAAGCTTCAGCGAAGGCGGTGGCACCGCCGGCTTCGACACGACAGGGCAGATAGGCGACAGCAACTTCGCTTCCGCCTCATCTAGAGGTATAGCTCGAGACCAATTCTATATTGGATGCCTTAAAAAATAGGGAACAGAATCGGTTTAAATCTAAAAAGAACTCAACGGGTATAGCCATGCCGATTTGCGCCATAGAGTCGATCAGGACCATCATCTTCGACCTTCCTACCATTCGCCCCCACAAGCTGGCGATGCACACGATGCAGAACCAGACCCTGGTGATCATCCGCGTGCGCTGCACCGACGGCATCGAAGGCATCGGCGAATCCACCACCATTGGTGGCCTGAGCTACGGCAATGAAAGCCCCGACAGCATCAAGGTCAACATCGATCGCCACTTCGCGCCACTGCTGATTGGACAGGACGCCAGCAATGTCAATGCGGCCATGTTGCGACTGGAGCGCAGCATTCGCGGCAACACCTTTGCCAAGTCCGGTATCGAAAGCGCCTTGCTTGATGCGCTGGGCAAACGCCTGGCCCTGCCGGTCAGCGAACTGCTTGGCGGCCGTGTGCGCGACGCATTGCCGGTGGCCTGGACCCTGGCCAGCGGCAACCTTAACGATGCCGGCAACCCGCGCACCAAGGCGTTGGTGTATCGGATTCTGCGCGACACCTTGAACATCATCGAAGACTTGGAGGTGACCCCCGAAGAATTCTGGAAGGCCGTAAACTACCTCAACGAACTGGTCAAGAAGCTGGAGGCCGGGCTGCTCGTCGCCGGGCTGGGCCTAGAGCATTACCTGGATATGTTGATGGACGCCGCCGATGTCGAGGCCGGCAAGACCGGTGGCACCCCGCGTACCATCGAAGGCCCGCTGTACGTAGCCGGTGCGCCGTTGTCCAAGTACGAAGCGCGCCTGGATGATGGGGCCGATGCCGCCGTGCCGCTGTTCATGCGTAGCCAGGTGCGCGACACCGACGGCAAGCCGTTGGCCGGCGCGATTGTCGATGTGGGCAGGCCAACACCGGTGGCACCTATTGCTGGTTCGACAGCAGCCAATCGGAGTTCAACCTGCGCCGGCGCATCGAGACCGATGCCCAGGGCAACTACCGTTTTCGCAGCATTGTGCCGTCGGGCTATGGCCGCCCGCCGACCGGTCCGACTCAGCAGTTGCTTGACCAATTGGGGCGCCATGGGCAGCGGCCGGCGCATATCCATTTCTTTATCTCGGCACCGGGTTATGGGCACTTGACCACGCAGATCAGCCTGTCGGATGACCCGTACCTGCACGACGATTTTGCGTATGCGACACGCGATGAACTGATCGCCGAAATCCGCTTCAGCGACGATCAACAGTTGGCGCGGGAGTTGGGTGTGCAAGGCGCTTTGCACAGATTGAATTTGACTTTGAGCTGCAGGTGGCCGCTGCGCCGGTAGAGCAGCAGCGCATGCAACGCGTTCGTGCGTTGAAGGATTGCGCGCGATAAAACATTTGCGGATAGGATATTTCGGGATGACGATGTGTCGGTCAGTCTATCTATTGACCGACACACCGAAACGGTGAACAAGCAGGCTTTATTTGCATTGTCCGGTCAGCGGGTGCTGCTCAGGATTGGTGCAGAGGCCTCGTTGGAGCAGCTCAACCGAATTGACTTGCCGATTCAACTGCGGTTTTTAGCTTCCTGCTACGTGTCATCTGATAAGCAATATTGCCAGCCATATGAACCACTGCACTTGAGGCGCTTTCGGCGCAAAAGCGCCCAATAAGGTTAGACTGAATCGAAGTCCTTTCAGAGATTATTAACATGCTGGTTGAGTGCCAAAGGTGCGGCCAAGGTTACGTCCGAGTGATGCGTGTGCGCTCTACACAAATTTCGTTGTGGGTGTGCGAAGAATGTGAAGCAACATGGAAGAGCCAAGCGGATGTAAACGTCAGTAAATTTGAAGACTACGCAAAGATAATGTCCGGCATTGGACGCAGTAGTTTATGGTCAGAGTTGGAGCGGCAGTGAAATGACCACAGTCGCCAACCTCCTTGGTCCATGGGAAGGAGAAGCTCCAACAACTCTCATGCAGCGTTGCCGAGATGACTGGTATGCACCCATTCATGAGCTTTCAGATCTCATGGTTGCGATCTTTCTTAGTCAACAAATCGCAGTGCCCTGAATGGTCATAGAAGCCAAACGGCGCCTGAGTTTAGAACAGCGCGATGACACAGAGTAGTTTGATGGCCAGCTAGCTGAAGCCTTACAAAGGTCCGGAAAATGACAGCTACGGTCCGAGGCTGTGTAAAAAACGTTTTTGAGCGCGTCGGGACCGGGGGAAATACTCAGCGAACCAAGTCTTTGCGCGGAATTTCAAAGGCCGCAAAATAGGTCGGTCAAAATCAGCAATCTGGATCAAAATCGTATCAGCGCCAACAATCTGAAGGCGCCACTTGCGAATGACAGCCTGCAACATCGGCTACGTCAGCCCCGAGCCGTTTTGGTCAGCATGGGTGTGACCACTAAAACGATATTGTATGCTAGGGTGCACCAAGTTGCTTAAGGCGGCCACACCGTACGCAATGGCTTTTGCACCCTGCTAATGGCTACCCTCACAATAATAGCAAGTTCTAAGGGACTGAATAGGGAAATACAATGAGCATAAAAATAGCGGTTGTTGGCTTGGGTAAAATCGCAACTGATCAGCACCTTAGAGTCATAAATAAGCAATCAGACTTTGAACTTGTAGCTGTCGTTAGCCCAAACTCGACATTCGACGATACTCCGGCATTCAAGTCAATAGCGGAGCTTGCCAAAAGTGAAATTGAAGTTGATGCAGTCACTTTATGCATGCCTCCTAAATTTAGATTTGATATTGCGAGAGATTCACTGAATGCCGGGTATGACATACTTCTTGAGAGACCACCTACAGCAACATTAGGTGAATTTGAGGCTCTCATTGCGCTGGCAGAACAGACCGGTCGTGTCCTGTTTGCAGCATGGCACTCTAAACACAATGCTTCGGTCGCTGAGGCAAAAAAATATCTTTGTAGTGCCGAGATAGAACGTTTACATATCTCTTGGAAGGAGGACGTTCGCTTCTGGCATCCAGGACAAGAATGGATTTGGGAGCCAGCAGGATTCGGAGTTTTTGACCCCGGAATTAACGCATTTTCGATTCTTACTGAAATTATGCCTTTCCCTATTTTTATCAAAGAAGCCCGAATTCTCAAGCCATCCAATAAGCAAACAGCCATTGCTGCATTCTTAACGTTTGGGTCTGTCAGGGAAACAGATACGGATTGGACCGCTGAATTTGATTGGCTCCAGCCGGGAAGGCCTTCTTGGGATATCCATATTGAAACCAAAGACGGCCTGGAGATCTTACTAAGCAATGGAGGGACGCATCTTCATGTGAATGGCGATCTCGTCCATGCCGGTTCTTCCTCAGAAGAATATGAGGATATGTATCGCCACTTTTGGGGTCTTCTGAAATCCCGCAAATCGGATGTTGACGGTGCTCCCCTTAGACTGGTTTCTGACGCTTATGCAATCGCCACAATCGAGTCTTCAGAGCCATTTTACTAGCGTGTGCAGCGGGGCGACTTATGTTCGTTACTTCCAAAAAAAAGCAATACAGTAATGTTGCTGGCGCTCCTACTGCACAGCTGAATATCTGTATTTTGGAGTTTCGAAACTCATTTTGTTGGCGCTGATACGATTTTGACCGAGGTTGCTGATTTTGACAGAACTATATGCGGCCTTTGAAATTTCGCGCTAAGAACTTAGTTTGCTCAGTATTTGGGTAGGTCAACGAATTCCGGCAGCCTGGGTCAAAATCGCATCAGCTGTAACAGCCCTAGCGCCATTCAGACTAACGCGTGCTGCTGATGTGCTGGGTAGCGGATTAAGCGTCTCTATTACAAAAAGCTTAACCGCTAAGCGGCAAGCTCAACGTAGCTAGACTCCCCACCTCCAGTCGCGCCTGACAACCAGCCCCATACGAACATCAGAGTGGTACGTCCTGCGTGATCAACGCCTACCGTGCCACGAGACCAGCCAGCAAGAATCGCACCCTCCGTAGTTACGCAGTGATAAAGAAGCTCAATGGTATCGGGCCAGTCACGCGTCCGACTTGATGACCCATGCGGATCCGGCCACCTTGGTGAGTACCCCAAATGGAATCTTCTTCGACATGGTAGTGAAATACTGTGCCGGCACCGGATCGCCCGTGGGCGTTACCCGCTACCGTAAATCGGCGATTGTTCAAACGCGCCCTGATTTGAGCGAAGGGAATTTCCACAAGATGTCGCGTCCTTTTAGTCGAAATGTTCCATTACAGTCTTCGATGATCTTAAGCCATTTTGTCGTGCCTGATGATAGGTCTGCTTGCCTATTCCTGGTCCTGCAACTCACGGCGATAAAACGCAGACGTGTTCACTGCCCGCTTACGGCGCTCTCCGCAAACCCGACCCTGGCGGCTGGCATATCCGATTTTAAAATGAACATTCAATTACCCAGGCGACGATGCAGGGGCAGGGCTGTCACGCTCGAAATACGGCGATAATTCCGTTTCGATCAGGGCTCACCTGCGAGAGCATATTTACGGCGCTCTGCAGCAACATCTTATCTCGTCATCTCTGGCTTCGGGCGCTGTGAAAGACAACAGAATAGAGCGTAACTTGGGGCTGTGATTGGCGTAGCTGGCAATAAACTCGGAATGAACTGTAACGTCCGCGTGTGCTGCTTTACCCGGACGGTTACGGAGCTGCTGCCCATCATTAATCAACCTACATGATCAGCAGGTCTAGGATAGCGACTCGTTTAGCGAGCGACCAGGCATGCTGATAGAATGGTCTACGTTACTTATCCCAGACTTACGAGAGGCGGCATGAACGCAGAGCTTACAGAAGACGAGATGCGCCGGGCGCTATTCGGTGAAATCGAGCCTGCTGCGCAGCCCATTACACAGCCGGAGTCAGTTGTCCTGCCGAAAGTCGTGACGGCGGACCCAGTAAAACCGACAAAGAAAAAGACTGTCGCCAAAGCGTTCACGCCAAGGTTGCGAGTCACCATGCGTGTCGGTAATGAGTTTGAAGGCAAAATGCACGAGCTGATTTATGAGGCAGACACGTTGAGCTCACTCCTTGCTGAGCAAGAAGCTACAAAGGCAGCCAGGAAGAAATTCCGGTATGTGGAAGTGCTGTCTGTCATGTCGATGTAGCGGACTGCTCCGATAAGGCACGTGCCGAGTCTGGAGAGTATACGCGTGCGTAAATCACACCTCGGATCCATGAGCCCTTTCTACAAACCAAAGACGGTTGAGAGCGTTGGGGCCACGAGAACGCGTTTTCTAGAAGCAAAAGAGCATTTTGCAAGGATTATCTATGGTGTCGGAATTGGAAACAGTCGCTCTTTTTTGTCATAAGCTCGCTTATGAGATGGAAGATGAAAGTCCAATTTTGCGCGATGATCTAATCATGGGTGACTACAATCGCGATGTCTTCAAACTGTTGATAGCCAGGAGGGATGTGGACGCTATTCAGCAGAAGATCAATGAGTGCCTGCTCGTTGCGATTGAAGCGATGGGCGGCCCTGACAAGCCGCTCGGACGTGAGCTTCAAGATCTTTCCGCCGGTTTTTACGCAGCTAGAACAATGGAATCGCTGGACGCCCCCTTGCGAGTGATCAAGGGCTATTTACAAGAGGTGCTGTAGTAACAGATGGCGTGGACGAGAACCAGCCACTTGAAGTGAAAATCCTTCAGCTTCCTGCTTCATGTTTCCTAGCCAAGCACTTGCTAATACTGTTCGGATGAGACGGATAAAATACAGGCCGATCAAGCGAGCTGATAAACGTCGTCGACTCAAATCAGTTGAGGATCTGGAAAGCGCTTTATCAGTTTTCTTGGACATGGAGGTCGATCCTGAGACGTTTGATCATGTGGCCAGGACAAATAGGGGAGTGCGACTACACAATAGCCACGGCCCTCTTTTGCTGCGCTGGCAAGGCCTCTTGATCATGGGGATAGACGCCGATTCGAGACCAGTCCTCAGGACTGTCGCCGAGCGTTACACCGCACTGTGTTTCAGTCCTAACGTATCCGTCCGGCGAAGTCATCTACTCAGCTCAGCTCAGCAAGCCAAGGCATGGGGTGTACTTGAATTTTCAGGCGACCCCCTTGAGCGCTCGGTGCTTCAGAAAGAATCAGCGCGACTACCAAGCCTCTGGATGAATTGCGATCATTGATTCTGAAAATTCTTTTTTAACCCACGCAGGTTCATTGAGCAAAGGCAGATCTGCAACACGATCAGCGCGTAGGCCTCAGCGTATGCACCCCAAATAACCCACAAAATATTACTTAATATGAAACAGAAGAATCCCGTCATTCTTCTCGCTGGGCGCTGAGATCCAATCAGCCACGCCGCGATCACTGTCACAACCATGGCAGGCCATTGAACAAAATCCAGATAATTCAAGACGTCTCCTCTAATCTCTTAGCAATTAAAAGAGAGAGTGGCTTATGGGGAAATGATTCAGATTTTTTGAGAGATCCCAAGATTTACAGCTCGTCAGGTTTGAAGCGGATTTGTTGAACATACAGGTCGCTCTCCCTGACAGATCGGGGTGATTGAACCCGCCTGCTCTTGATACCCTTTGCGCAGTTTCTCCGCGATCAGCTTTTCCGCTTCACGCAAAGCGCGTTCGGGACTGTCGAGGGACTTGATCAGGGTCTGGCCCCTGGTGCCGATACGGCCGAAATTCACCACCACCTCAGCCTCGGTGACGCCGATACGCCAGAACTTGTTGGAATTGCCTTCACCAAAGGTGAACTCGCGCATCAAGGGTGTCGCTTCAGTGGTGACTGGCGGCTGGGCTTGGATCTCGATGGTTTCCTCGGGCTGTTCCGGTTCTGGAAGTGCAGCGGCTTCCTCGCCCCTTAGTAACGCTTCGATGCGATTGAGCACCTCTTCTTGGTCGCGCAGCCAGTCATTACTGAGTACGTCGATGATCTTCCAACCGAAGCTGCGCAGTACCGTCGGGCGGAAAATGTAGCGCTCACGTACGTCAACGGCGGCCGCCGTATCACCGTCCAGCAGTACGCCGAGGTTGAAGTGTTCACCACTGGCGTCACTGATCGCGAGGTCGCACCGGAACTGCGAACGTCCGACATACTCCTGAACCGAATGCCCGCGTTTGCGCAACGCGGCAGCGAGGGCGCCGCGCAGGTGGTCCTTGGGCAGGCTGACGGCAAAGGACTGCTTGGCGCCTGGATTGAGGTTGGCGAGTATGCCCTGGGAGCGCGGCGTATCCCCGCTGGCACTGGCCTGTGCGAACTGCAGGAATGCACGCAGTGCGGCGGCACCATCGTTGTGGGTGTTGGTGATGGCTTCGGACTCAATGCTGGAGACAATCGCCATGCGCTTGCGGGCACGACTGAAGATCACATTAAGGCGTTTTTCCCCACCACGCTGGTTGATCGGGCCGAAGTTCATCAGCATCTTGCCGTTCGGTCCTGGCGCGTAGCAGATGCTCAAGATGATCACATCACGCTCATCCCCCTGGACGTTCTCCAGGTTCTTGACGAACAGGCCATTGAATTGCCCGGCATCTTCACGCACGTACTCGCGCTCAAGCCGTGTGGCAAAGGCCGAGTCGCCGCTCGCCAAGTCTTCCAGGGCCTGCTCGATGGCGCCTTGCTGGGCCTCGGAAAAGGCCACGATACCCAGGCTCAGACCAGTCTCCCGTTGCAGCAGCTCCCTTACCAGGTTGGCGATATACCGCGCTTCGGCCAGGTTGCTGCGGCTGAGGTAGACACCGTCGCTCATCTTCAAGAAGCTGATCGGGCTGTCGAGCAGCGTGTCGGCGCCCCGGATGACTGCCTGGGCGTCGGTGGAGTCCAGTGCGGTTTCGGGCGGGGCAGGGCGCTCGATACGACGGTCGGGAACGGTGATCAGCCGCCCTTCGTAGAACGCCGCGTTGGAAAAACTGATCAAGGCTTCGTGGCGACTGCGGTAGTGCCAGGCCAGGAGGGTTGCAGGCAAGTTTCGCGCGGCTTGGCTCAGCAGGCTGTCGGCATCAAGGTTGATTGCGATCTGTTCGCCATCCTCCATGGCAATCAGTTCGTTATGGTCCTGGTCGCCGGCACTGGAGAAGAAGTTAGTCGGTGGCAATTGCATCTCATCACCGACCACAATCACCTGCTGCGCACGGCTCAGTGCAGGCACGGCTTCTTCGCTGGGGATCTGACTGGCTTCGTCGAAAATCACCACGTCAAACAGGTCCGGTATCAACGGCAGGGTGTCGGACACCGACAGCGGGCTCATCAACCAGATGGGCTTGAGGTCGTTGATCACGCGGCCACTGTCGCCACTCGCCATTTCGCGAATGGAGCGATAGCGCATGGTCTTGCCCAGCTCATGTTCCAGTTCACGGCGGCCTTTGGCGTAGGCTTTCTTGAATTCACGGGCCTGGGCGTCGAGTTGGGTCACCGACATCGCCGATTGCTTCACATGCTCCAGAAAGCGCTGGTGCAACGTGGCGCTAAGCACGTGGGCATTGCTTTTGAGCAGGTTGCATTCAGCCTGACTGACCTTGCGCGCGGCCAAACTCAAGGCCGGGCCGTCGAAGCGCGCCAGTTGCGGATTGGCGCGGTACAGGCGGGTCAGGTTTTCCTGGGCAATCAAACCGTCCAGTGCACGTTGCGCCAAGGCGTACTGTTGCACAACCGCCAGGCAGACAGGATCGGCTTGGTGCAGCTCATTGAGCAGGGGCAGGGTGTCGGGCAGTTCGTCGAGTTCTTCACGCAGATCGCGCAGATACTCGGCCAACTCGCCCAGGCTCAGCGCCGGGTCGAACACACAATGTTGCGCGACCAGCTCGGTCAATCGCGCCACCGGCTGGCGCAGGCTGGCTTCCTGGCGTACACCGGGCAGGGCGTCCGGATTACCCCGCAGGCCCTCAACCCATTGGCGCAACAGCGGTGATGCGCTCAGTTGCTGGAGCAAGGCTTGCAGGTTGTGCACGAACAGGGCGATATCCGGGATGCCATAACGGTCTTGCAAGCGTTGCTGCTCGGCGTGCAGCTCGGCAGTGGCGCGATGCTCACCGGCCAGGTTGTCTAGCACGCTCCGGAAACCGGGTCGAATCGCGTGCTGACTGAAGTCGTAGCGTCGTTGCAATTCACCGCGCAGCCTCCACCAGGCGGGTTGCAGCCAACGCAGCAGCGAGCCTTCCAGCCGCTGTACCAGATCGATGGCAGCCTGGGTGTCCTGGGGCGCGAGTTTTTCACGCCAGTGGTGGGTGGATTCACGGGCGTTATGTTGCTGTACGGCCAGTGCTTGCAACGCCGCCTGCTCGGCGTGCAGCGCTTGGGCGCCTGATGAGCCCGGTTCCAGCAGGTCGAGGTGCGCTGCCAGGTTGGCGCTGGTCAATTGTTCGGCGGCTTGGGTCAGCATGCACGCATCCGCCAGGCGAGTGTCCCCGGACAACAGGCTAAACGATGACTCCAGGAATTGCTCGACGTTGTCCATCAGCCCACTGGCTTCATCCAGGAACGCCTTGAGTTGGCCGTACGCATGTTCGTGGGCAATCAGGCTTGAGGCCAAATGGCTGAAGGGATGACGTGCGAAGCTGTCGAGGCCGAAACGTTCTTTGATCGCCTGATACACCCGACCGGTCAGCTCGCTTTGTGCCTGCCAATGACGCCATTCGGGTAAACGTTCCAAGGCTTCGGGGGGCAGCTTGGCAGCAACGGGCGGCAGTTCGATAAGATGACGTACCAACTCGCGTGCCGAGCATGCCAAGGACTCCGGCACCCCACGCATTGCCTGTTCAAAACGCTCTATCAAACCCAGCTGTTGGCTCAGGCCAGCCAGTAAGGTGTCGCGCCGGGCTTGCAACTGAGACGACTGCGCATCACCGGCGATCCAGCGCTCATAGCACTCGCGCAGGTTGCCCACGAAGGCCTTCTTGTCGGTCTGGGAATCGTGGATCAGGCAGCACAACTCACCCAGTTCACTTTGTTGCAGGCGATGGAACACCACGTCCAGCGCTGCACGTTTTTCACAGACAAACAGCACTCGCAGGCCGCGACCGGCGTAATCCGCGATCAGGTTAGTGATGGTCTGGGATTTGCCCGTGCCTGGCGGTCCTTGAATGATGAAGTTACGCCCGGTACGGGCCAGGCTGACGGCAGCATTCTGCGTGGCGTCGCCCGCCACCACGTTCCACTGTTCGGGCAACGGGGTCGGGGCGGGGGCCTGGACCTCGACATCCCGAGGCTCGATGGAGAACATCCGGTCAAACGCTTCGTTCTGCGCCGGTTCGTCGATCAACTGCGCATAGTCACGCACCAGCGACATCTTGCGATAATTGAAGTTGGCCAGGGTAACCTGGGTCAGGTCGATGTCCCAGGCGTAGCGATGGCCCTGGTTCTCGGGCAGGACGAAGGTGCTGTTTTCGGCGCTGCTGGCAACCATCTGAGGGTGTTGGTTGCGCAGAACGGGGTTGGCGCCTACGGCCAGGCGCAGCGGCAACTCGCTGGGGAGCACCTTCTGCTGGAACAACTGCAGGCCCAGCGGACGGAAATCTTCGCGGTCGTAGCTGAAATCCGGCTTCACCAAAGGCGTCGACATGCGCTGCCGGGCACGACGGCGCTGGAAGTGGTGCAGATGCTGCACGGCTTTTTGGTGGATCAGTTCGATTTGCGGTTTGCTTTGCAGGCGTAACTCGACGCCGGGCTCGGTCAGTTTGATCTGGCGCGCAATATCGGCGTGGATGTCTTCCAGCGAAGTCTTTTGCAGGTCGACGGTTTCCGGCAACTGGATGTCGTAGAGCTGACGCAATTGATGACGCAGTACCGGGTTGAATTCGGCCTCGGTTTCGTCGCACTGCAACACGAACTGGTCACGTACCCCTTTTTTGCGACTCAATTCTACCGGCAACCACAGCAGCGGGGTGACGATGCGTTCTTCCGGGGTGTCCTTGAGGTTGTGCCAGCGCATGAACGCCACCACCAGGCGAAGGTTACTGAAGCCGAATTCGGCGCGGTCGCGGCGGGTTTCCTGGATGATGCGCTCCAGCGACGCCTGCAGCCAGGTCTGGTCTTCGAACCGCAGCCATTGCTGCAGGCCGACAGGTTTACCGCTCAGCACTTGTTCGGAGAATCCGCCGAAGGTTGGCTGCCAGGTGCACAGCGCTTCGGGCCGGATACTTTCAATGCGCATCACCAACGGAACGCTGGCCACGGTCAGGTTGACGTTGGCCTGGGTCGGCCGGAAATACAGCAGGCGATTGCGACGCGAAAGGTCAAACAACCGGTTGCGCAGATGTTCCAGCACCACAGTGCGCCGCGAAGCCGGGCCTTCGGCCTGGGCTAACACGCGCTCGACATCCAGGCTGGCCGGCTGTTCGCGCCAGGACTCCAAGCGGCGTGCCAGCGAGCCCACATCAGTGGCGCGCTCATGGCGGTTGAGCTCAGTCATCTCGACGATCAGGTTGGCCAGCACCGGGTTGAGCCGGCCATTGAGCTGAAACAGATTGCGACGGTGCCGGGCAAATGTCTTGAGGTCATTGATATCGGCGAAATCCAGCCCGCACGCCAGGCACGCCAGCAACTGGCCGAGCTGGAATATGTCGGTGATCTCATCGTGGTGCCCGAGGCGATGCTCCCAACTGTGCAGGTCCGGGAGAAACACCGGGTGGTCGATGGTTTGATGCAGATCTTCCTGGACTTGCAGGTCGGTAATGGCCACGCCACTTTCCGAATCCCGAATCAGGCGGACTTTGCCGACGACGTTAAGCGCCGATTCCGGATTGGGCTGCACCTGCTTGATCGCTTCCAGCGACAGTCGCGGAGGGACACCCTCGGGATTGCGCAGTTGCAGCGTGCGTTCCTGCCCTTGCATCACATCGAGATAACTGAGCTGGGCGACACGTCCCAGTTCATGCAGTTGCGCCACTTGGCGTAGCAGCGGTAGCGCCAGGAACAACACATCGTCGATGGGCACGGCAGCGCCATCGTGGCTATTCAGTAATTGAGTGAATGTGACGGGTTGGATTACTGAGTCCATGTGTCGACCTCCGCTTTGAGCGTACGAACGATAGGGTCGAGCTCACGTTTTGGTAATTTGATATCGCGCTTGAGCACGTTGATAAAGTCATCTGCGCTTCCGAGTTTCCTGGCGGTGCGCGCGGCGTGCAGCAGGGCTTCATCCCGCAGGTCGCGGTCCACCAGGCTCAGGTCGAGCATGATGAAGTGCAGGTATTCATGGATGCTGGTGTCGATGCGCTCGGCATTCAACGTCGTCAGGTCGAGTGGCGTTTCGTTGTCTTTCCAGTCCGGGAAAAAAACGCGTACCTGATTGAGCACAACCTCCGATTGCAACACGGGCGTGCCGATGAAATGGGCCATAAAGCCGCGGGTGAGGGCGGTCAACTCGACCTGGTCGGTCACATCCAAGCGATTGAGTGACAAGGGCCCGCGCAACCGGCGATCCAGCCAGCTATCCGTCTCCGGGAGTTGCTGCCACCAGTTGTCCACCGCCTGGGAGCGCAAAAACGTCTCCGGATGGGAGACGCCCTGGGACAGCTGCGCATCCTTGCCATCCAGCTCGCGGGCCTGCTTCAAGTAACTGGCCGCATCGACGCTCACAATCCCGGTATGAATCTTGACCAGCGAGGTAATCGACGCCTCCGACCCGTTGGCCACCAGTGCCGCGCCGCGGTCGGCATAGATCTCAGTGTGCAGGCTATATAGACGTGCAGTCTGTTCCAGGCTGGGCGGCGTATTCACGTCGGCCATGGCGTGATTGAGAATCCGCTCGGCGGTGAGAAAGTCGCCACCGTGCTCCGACCACAGTCGGTAATGAGCGAGCTCGTGCCCGAGCAATGCCAGCAGTTCCTGGGCGTCCAGACGCTCAAGAATCGGTCCGTAGAACACCACATGCACTTCACCGGCCAGGTAATACAGGCTTGCATTCATCGCACCGTCGCCAGCCTGATAAAGGGTTGCGGGTGCCTTGATCTGCAAGCACTGTAACGCCTTTTCAGAGGCTTGATAGGCCTGCGGATGGGTCTCGGGGCTCAGGCGATAGGTGTCACGCAGCAATTGCGCGCGTACATCCTGGGCATGCTCCTGCTGAACGCCCAAGGACGAGGCCCAATCCCACACAACAGGTTCATGGGCTTTCAGGTAGTCGACCACACGCTGGTGGTAAGGCAGTGGCGTCAGGCTGCTGATGTCCAGCGCGGGGGTATTCATCGTGTTCAAGCGTCCTTGAGAGGATACGGCTCCAGATACTGCGGTTATGCAGCAGAGACGTGGTTTGGCATCCCGGTATCACTGATCGGTAATAAACGCGGAGCATACCTATGGGGAGGGGAAAATACTTGTGAAAGTGCATGTTTCCGTTTTAGTTCTCAGAAGTTTTGATGTTTAGTTCCGGGTACTGTTATTGGCCACAAGCACCCATCTAGAATCCGCCAGCCTGAAACATAATTTAACATAATATACATTATGCGAACCCTTGGATAATTGCTTGAGCATCAGTGGCTTACGCTTCCGCTGTCGTGGATCTGACAAGGCAGAAAACAACAACGATAGAAATGAGCAAGGTCATTGAGGACCACCAGAAAGCAGAGTTCGTGGTGTACGGCTGTTGTCAGGCACAACGGTGTAATTAGCGCCGCGTGAGTTAGCTCCATTCCCAAACCCTGGGGCTTGAACCCCAGAGGAAGCAAAAGGACCGCCGCCAGTGGCGGCGGCTCGCTCTGAACCGAGCCGCTCTCCGCCACCACTGGCTGCGCCGGAACAGATAACGGTGCGGTGGCCACCGGGAAAGGTCAAATCAGCTACACACGGTCCGCGCTGAATAACGCCGTAACCAGTCTGCTGTAAATCATCGGATGTTTGCATGAATGAACGGTCATTCTGACTGAGCTGGAACAGCGTGACGGTGCCGCGAGCGACGTTGGTGACACTGCCTTTAATAACGATATCGAAACCCGAAAAAGGATCACTGCTCAAAGGAACAGGCGGCAAATTTTGCTCAGCAGATACGTGAACAGGATCAAGGTTAATAGCCTGCTGAGGACTTTTAACAGGAACATTTTGAGGAGGTTGTACACCGGTTTTAGCTGCAACAGTACCCAGCGGATTGTGGAAAGGATTTCCGTCGTTAACGTAAAAAACACCCCCGATAACAAGTGCGGCCACACCGCCGAGGACCAATACGCGCGGAGACGCGAGGGCGTTTTTGCCCGCCATGGTGTCTCGGTGTAGACCGGTTGCTGTGGAGTCGTAGAGCGAGAAAACACGAACATCGATTTTACGAAGTTGAACAATGTTAGAACCATCAGTAGGCGCCTTATTTTCCTGAGCACTGTGCATTGCCTCTTTGTAGTCTTTCTGGACGAGCTTTTTGGTCCACTTGCCCAATAGCATCAAGTTCGAATGCTGATAGGCGGCCTCAGAAGTGTTACGGATGTCGGTGTGCAAATATTTGATATTGGGCATCGTGAGGATCACGTCCCAGTTGAAATGGCGGTGCATGGTCCAAGCAGAAAGCCAATCAGTGGGCTTGTCATCAAGTTTGGCTTTGTCAGGGCCACCGGGATAGTTGAAACGTTCAACTTCCTTGCTGGTCCACTTGCTGGGGAAAATAACCTGAGCCTCGTCGAAGATCAGAAAGGCGTTTCGCGGAGCCCATTGAAACCAAGTTCTAATCCGTTCCATGCCTTCTGTTGATTCGTGGCTGATAAAGAGAACGTCAAAAGTATCAGGGAGATCATCAAACAGAGCTTCGAAACGGTCACGGGACATACCTCGAACGTTGGTAATGATTAAACGACCTTCTTTAGCAGCTGGGACGGCATCGTCCCATACAGCGCCTGAGGTTTTGTAGGAACCGTTAGGCCCATGGTGAATTTTGATTGCCATGGGTCAAGCTCCTGGAATAAAGCGCATCGCCCAGCGAGTGGGAATGGCGGAAAAAAGGAGGCTTAAACCCTGTGGAATTTTGAAGAACGAAAGTGTTGACTGTATATCACCGGGGATGGATGCCCAAGCCGAACTGACAAGTTGGGCTGCTCCACTGTCTGTAATGACCTCCTGAACGACTTCGTAAGCAACGTCGATCATCATGATTTTGAGCTGAATGGCACTCCAGATTGAGGCCTTTGTGAGAACAACCATAAGGGACTTTATAAAGTCGTAGATACCAGAATCCATAAAATCCCACTGAGCCTGAAAGAAGTGGGTTGTGCTGCCAAGCCAAGAAATAATTGCGTCCATTTTAATCATGACCTCTAGTGGATAAAGCGCAGATTATAAGAATGCTGGGGACCATGAAAGCGACAAAGATTAAAGGGAAATTTTCAGACAAATAATCCATTTGAACCTCACAGAAAAATTATCAAAAGTGCCATAACGGCAAATACGGCAAAAATGGCAGAAGCTAGCCAGCCGAGAGAACCGGCATATCTATCTAAGCAGAAATCTATGGAGCGATTAAGGACAGTTACCGGAGGCGGACAATATAGGCCCCCTGCTCCACCGGACAAGCTTGTATCGCCGATAGGTTGGAAAGCGGATTTGATCTTAGTAAGTGAATCTTTTAAGTCAGTTTTTGCCTTGGTTAATTTATCATCCCATTCGGCAACTTGTGGATCGAAACTGCCGTTCTGTGGGTCTTTGAGAGAGCCTGCATCACCGCCGTCGCCATCACCTTCGTCACCGGTTGCATTACCTGTACCAGTACCAGTAGAAGAACGCTTTCAAGTCCTGTTCCGTTTGCACCACAAGTGCCGGTACAAGTGCTAGTAGTTGAGGTAGAGACTCTGAACCATTAGTCTTGCTGTAGTAGTAGTCTTTGAAGTGGTGGAAGTGCACTTTTTAACATCGGTACAAGTGGCTTTAGTAGCATTATCGTTAACAGATGTTTTAGATCCATCTGTTTCAGTAGTTGTTTTAACGTTGGTATCAATTTTTATAACGTTACTACTTGGCTTTTGATAGATGCAAGTGGTCTTGCCGTTAACAGTGCCACAGTCCTGTTTGCCGTCTTCTGGGTTTCTTGCTGGGAAGTGCAACTCTGTTCAGTTGAACTGCCAGAGTAAACACATGGGTTGTTGTTTGCGGTGTGTTCTGCTGAATAGGCGGACATACACCATTAGGACACTCTGCGTCAGTGGCCTTGGTGTTTGGAGTGGTATTTGTAGCATTGCCGGAAAGCTTGCCAATAACATTGCATGTTACTTCGCCAAAGGTGTTAGTTACGCATTCGCTAGTACTAATAGTAGAAACCTCACAGTTGAGGCCTTGTTGAGCAAAAGTAGGAGGAGCTGTAGGAACGCCAGCGTCCCAAAACCCTTGATGGTATAGGAAAGCCCGTTCCTCCTGATGATGCAGAGCCGCCAAGCTGGCTAAGCCATTTGCAAGAAGCATCATCATCAGCATCAGTTGCAAGTAAACATGAATTGGACTTGGCGGAAAAGATCATAGTATGCCGTCTTTAGCGCCAGTTTGATCCTTGCACTTATCACCAACCTTTTGAGGCTCAATAATTTCGCAAGCACCAGTTGAAAGATTAATGTTAGCGGTTTCACAAGTGCCCTGAGCGGCTATGGACCAGCCGTTACCACAGTTATATGTACGAGAAAAAGCACGTGTGACGTTAATTGACTCTGACTGACCTGCTATAGCGCCATCAGTTGTGCAGGCTTCAAGGGCGGATGAATATCTAGAACCCGTGTAAGGCCCAACAAAGTACCACTCGGCAAACGCTGAGGGGGATAAGAAAAGAAGAAAAAGTAAAAAGTGACGCATAAAAAAACCCCCGTTTCCGGGGGCTGAAGTTAGAGATATTCAGCGCACCGGATACCTGAAACCAGTGCGCTGGCCATGATGACGGCAGCCAGCGCGGACCAGATCACGAATGATCAGACTTTCTTGATCATGGACAAAACGATGCCGACGACGCAGAGAGCGGCCACACAGGCAACAACAGCACCACCAACGCTGATTCCACTCGATTGTGCGGCAGTGATTGCGGCAGTAGCAGCGGTATCGATATCGCGGCGAGCGAAACGACGGATGCCAGGGCAACAGCTACAGCACCGGTGCCAACAACGGTATTACGGATTGCAGTTTTCATGGTCTAGCCTCTTTTTGCTTTGCGGATTTGAGAAATAATTATTCCGACGCCGAAACCGATTGCAAACAGCGCCAAAGTTGCGTTGAAAACAGAGTGAAAGTTCCAGCATCAAAACCACCACCGATAACAAGTTCAAGTTGAGCTTGTTCATCAGGGCTTAAAACATAAGTTTCTGTCCAAGTTTGCTGAGTGCAGGAAATAGACCCATCAGATGATGTGGTGAATTGACTGCAAGCAAGTACCGATTGGCTAGACACTTATTACGCTCCCAAAGCAGTAAACTGCTGTGGCAAGAGTTCTATAACAACAGCTGACCCATCAAGACAATCAGGGCACAATGCAAAATGTGGTGGAACAGACAATTCATGAATAAGCTGATCACATTGAGCGGACGTGTTGAATAATTGCCCTATGCGACAACCACAAAAGTCACAGTGAACGCGATCAGCGAATAACATGATTAGCCGACCTTCGACGATGAAGCGGCAGGGGTAGACTGCAAAGGACGTTGCTCAGAAAGGCGAACAGGCGGACCTTGAAGGTTATAACGAATGCGCGGATTGTCCTTATAGTAGGTGTCAATCTCATCATTGAAAGGAACATAAACTTCCGTGCCTTTCAAAGAGCGGTAAACATTCTGGAGGCCTTTTTTGTAATCTTCGCCACGTACTTGAAACTCCATAACGGTAGTAACATCAAAGCCGTTGCGGTTTTTATTGGTCACGCCGAGACCGATAATAGAATATGCCTTGTCGCCATCGCCGCGATCAAGAACGTCCTGAATAAATCCGTACGCAATTTTCATATAATAACTCCTTACAATCGAGGAAGTCGGGAATCTATGCCCGGTTTACGATAAGCCCAGCTGGGCACAGTGGTTGTGAAATCACGCCTGAAAGTAACGAAAGCTCGTTTGGCCGCAGCCTGTTTAACAACAGAAGCGGATATAGCTGTAACAAATTGGCGCATGAGCTCATTACAGAGAGCAGAAGCGACAGCGGGATCAGATATAAGACCAGCAATATGGCATTCAACAGCGAAACGGAGTTTCTGATAATCGCTCTTATCCATTAGAAACCCATCCATTCTGCAACGGAAATAGTGCCGCGCTCAGAGGAAACAAGGAAATGCTGCTTATCAGGCTTAATGCCCTGCTCTTTCCGATCATGAAGAACGGCCAACGCTTGTTGAACCTCAGTTTGAAAAGGAGAAGTGGAAATAGCGCGCATACGTGCTTGAAGATCAAGCTGACGGCGCTGGGCGGCAGAAAGGGTTTTACCCTGGAAGCTGACGCGCTTCATGCTGCCACCAAGTGCAAGTGCCGAGGGATAACAGCATGCCGGTAGAACGCAGGAATGCTGGTGTCAAACTTGCGCTCAACTTCGCGAACATTACGAATGAACACAATACCGTGACGTGTGCAGTCAAACGGCAGCTTGATATCAATACCAATGAGACGCAGGCGGGCACGATGCGTCTTGACGGCAGAGGTGTCAAAGTTGAAGGTCTGGCCAGACTGCCAAAGGTGGGCATACCCTGCTGTGGTCATGGCAGCTTTACGAGTATCAACTACGTTTTTTGAAAGTAATTCATCTGCAACAGTGAGCAGATCAAAGTTATTTATTTCGCACTTTTCGCCAATCATAAGAAAACCCCTGTGGATTTCCAGCAATTTATCTTCGTCAAATAGCCCCCAAAACTGGAGACTTTCTCGCTTTAAGAACTCAGAGCGGCACTTAATTTCAGAGCGGACCATACCAACACTTCTGCACCAATCGCGAAGCTCACGTACATACAGAAATTCTTCGGAGTCTTCGCCGAAAGTACGTTTAACACGGGGGAGCAAGTGAGCCTCAAGCTCAGCAGCCTTGGCGTAATTACCCGGATAAACGAGACGACCAGCCTTCTCGCCGCCTTTCGGAGTCCAAACAGTGGTGTTCCCATCAGGGTAGAGATAACCAATGGAATTACGAAAGCGCTGAGAAGAAATGCCCCGCAAGTAAGCACGTTCATTGCCCTGCCCCACATAAAAGTTTGAAGTGAGGTCAAGGCGCTGAAAAACGCTCCATCAACAAACAAGCGCCGTCCTGCAAACGTTTAACAGTTTTGCATTTGGTCATAGGAGGAAGACCGTACTCAGCAAGCAGCGAATTGATGACACGCATGCAGCCATCCAAATTGGGAATACCGAAAACGTTATCCAGCCTGTTAAGTCGGGAGGGGTTACCGTCAACGGTAATGCGACGGCCACAGACATGAATACGAAAGGTGGTCGAATAGCTACCCTCAGCGAAAAACGCTGGGACGCTTGTCGAAAGCAACTCTTCAGTGTCGACGTCAAATCGACGGGTGATGACATCGCCGACCTTTGGAAGGTCGTAGTCATAGTCCTGAAATGCCTTTATCCAATCGTAAAACATCTAGAATCCTGTCAAGACCCACATCCGAGACGCAAAGGTATAGGATATGAGCGGAACCCGTCAACCCTAATACGGTCCCTACTGGTTCCAAATCCGATCTATGGTTATTCATACAGGAAATAGCATCTGTGGACGAAGAGGCACATCAGAGCGGCGAAACGATGAACATCGGTGAAAATCTCAGCAAAGCCAGAGAAGACAAGGGATTGACTCAGGCGCAAGTAGCGGTGAGCGCAGGGATTCCGATATCGACCTACAAAAAATACGAGAGCGGATCACAGCCACCACCAGGGGACCGGATCGGAGCCCTTGCTAGGGCGCTGGGAATTTCGGCTGATCAGCTGGTAATGGAAGAGTCAGAAAGGCACGTGTCAGAGGATTTAAGGGCGCTTTTCAACAGGTTCGACCTGCTGCCAGATGAGATGAAATCGATGGCAAGGATTGTGCTGAGAGGTGTTCTACAAAGCTTCGAGCAGGAGACGTTAAAGTAGAAAAAGTATGCGATTCCATACGAAAGTGGGGGTGTTACAGCACCCCCACCCCGCTCGGCTCCAAAATCCCAAAAATCAAGGACAGAAAAATGCGCGCAGAACGCGACGAGGATGAACCGCGGGTAAGCAACAGAAGAGCCCCAGAGCGGCGCCTAGCGCACGAAATAGCAATAGGCATCATATTGGGAGGATTGGGGCTGGCAGCGATACAGGCTGTGTTTGCGTTCATTGCCTGGCAGATCTACATGCACCAGGTCAAAGTGATATTCGGAGTACCGCAGTAAAAGCGCAGCCTCAGGGAAATTGCCTTCGGGACCAACCACCGAAGCGACTGGCGGGATTGGTCCGTTGCGGTAAAGCAGGTAATCAGTGAAGAGCGTGGCGGCGGACCTTAGGTTTAGTACCAAAAGTTAACCTGGTAATCGCCTCGAGGTCGCCGATCGGGAAAGGCAGTGGTACCAAATCAATCAAGTAGATCGGCCTGAGATGTTTTGTCCAGGAGCTGAGCCGCGGCTGATCGAGCGGCCTCGATTATAGAACGCGACCTGATCAGATCTGATTTGAGCCGGTCATTCTGGATGCGCAAATCATCAATGATGCTGGTCAGGGTTTGATGTCGATCAGCAGCATAGGCGTAAGCCTTGGAACCGGTCGTTGTTCCTGTCAGGCGTTTGAGGGTTTCAACGAAATCGGGATCTGCATCGAGTATCTTCACTAACATTTTGGTACCTATATGTCTGACCAGGTCGAAGTGCCGGCGGAGGTTATGGTACCAAAACTTATCGATAGATCAAGCCTTATGGTACCAAAATGTCAAGCTGCAGCAGATCCTGGAACACGTTATTGGTACCAGCTTCGCATAATGGACGCTATGGATAAATCGGGCACCGGGGGCTTCGCAATTGTCCCGATGCCCGATTCTAGCCGTTGGCAGCAAGTACCATAACGCCTGTTCTATTATGCGAACCCTTGGATAATTGCTTGAGCATCAGTGGCTTACGCTTCCGCTGTCGTGGATCTGACAAGGCAGAAAACAACAACGATAGAAATGAGCAAGGTCATTGAGGACCACCAGAAAGCAGAGTTCGTGGTGTACGGCTGTTGTCAGGCACAACGGTGTAATTAGCGCCGCGTGAGTTAGCTCCATTCCCAAACCCTGGGGCTTGAACCCCAGAGGAAGCAAAAGGACCGCCGCCAGTGGCGGCGGCTCGCTCTGAACCGAGCCGCTCTCCGCCACCACTGGCTGCGCCGGAACAGATAACGGTGCGGTGGCCACCGGGAAAGGTCAAATCAGCTACACACGGTCCGCGCTGAATAACGCCGTAACCAGTCTGCTGTAAATCATCGGATGTTTGCATGAATGAACGGTCATTCTGACTGAGCTGGAACAGCGTGACGGTGCCGCGAGCGACGTTGGTGACACTGCCTTTAATAACGATATCGAAACCCGAAAAAGGATCACTGCTCAAAGGAACAGGCGGCAAATTTTGCTCAGCAGATACGTGAACAGGATCAAGGTTAATAGCCTGCTGAGGACTTTTAACAGGAACATTTTGAGGAGGTTGTACACCGGTTTTAGCTGCAACAGTACCCAGCGGATTGTGGAAAGGATTTCCGTCGTTAACGTAAAAAACACCCCCGATAACAAGTGCGGCCACACCGCGAGGACCAATACGCGCGGAGACGCGAGGGCGTTTTTGCCCGCCATGGTGTCTCGGTGTAGACCGGTTGCTGTGGAGTCGTAGAGCGAGAAAACACGAACATCGATTTTACGAAGTTGAACAATGTTAGAACCATCAGTAGGCGCCTTATTTTCCTGAGCACTGTGCATTGCCTCTTTGTAGTCTTTCTGGACGAGCTTTTTGGTCCACTTGCCCAATAGCATCAAGTTCGAATGCTGATAGGCGGCCTCAGAAGTGTTACGGATGTCGGTGTGCAAATATTTGATATTGGGCATCGTGAGGATCACGTCCCAGTTGAAATGGCGGTGCATGGTCCAAGCAGAAAGCCAATCAGTGGGCTTGTCATCAAGTTTGGCTTTGTCAGGGCCACCGGGATAGTTGAAACGTTCAACTTCCTTGCTGGTCCACTTGCTGGGGAAAATAACCTGAGCCTCGTCGAAGATCAGAAAGGCGTTTCGCGGAGCCCATTGAAACCAAGTTCTAATCCGTTCCATGCCTTCTGTTGATTCGTGGCTGATAAAGAGAACGTCAAAAGTATCAGGGAGATCATCAAACAGAGCTTCGAAACGGTCACGGGACATACCTCGAACGTTGGTAATGATTAAACGACCTTCTTTAGCAGCTGGGACGGCATCGTCCCATACAGCGCCTGAGGTTTTGTAGGAACCGTTAGGCCCATGGTGAATTTTGATTGCCATGGGTCAAGCTCCTGGAATAAAGCGCATCGCCCAGCGAGTGGGAATGGCGGAAAAAAGGAGGCTTAAACCCTGTGGAATTTTGAAGAACGAAAGTGTTGACTGTATATCACCGGGGATGGATGCCCAAGCCGAACTGACAAGTTGGGCTGCTCCACTGTCTGTAATGACCTCCTGAACGACTTCGTAAGCAACGTCGATCATCATGATTTGAGCTGAATGGCACTCCAGATTGAGGCCTTTGTGAGAACAACCATAAGGGACTTTATAAAGTCGTAGATACCAGAATCCATAAAATCCCACTGAGCCTGAAAGAAGTGGGTTGTGCTGCCAAGCCAAGAAATAATTGCGTCCATTTTAATCATGACCTCTAGTGGATAAAGCGCAGATTATAAGAATGCTGGGGACCATGAAAGCGACAAAGATTAAAGGGAAATTTTCAGACAAATAATCCATTTGAACCTCACAGAAAAATTATCAAAAGTGCCATAACGGCAAATACGGCAAAAATGGCAGAAGCTAGCCAGCCGAGAGAACCGGCATATCTATCTAAGCAGAAATCTATGGAGCGATTAAGGACAGTTACCGGAGGCGGACAATATAGGCCCCTGCTCCACCGGACAAGCTTGTATCGCCGATAGGTTGGAAAGCGGATTTGATCTTAGTAAGTGAATCTTTTAAGTCAGTTTTTGCCTTGGTTAATTTATCATCCCATTCGGCAACTTGTGGATCGAAACTGCCGTTCTGTGGGTCTTTGAGAGAGCCTGCATCACCGCCGTCGCCATCACCTTCGTCACCGGTTGCATTACCTGTACCAGTACCAGTAGAAGAAACGCTTTCAAGTCCTGTTCCGTTTGCACCACAAGTGCCGGTACAAGTGCTAGTAGTTGAGGTAGAGACTCCTGAACCATTAGTCTTGCTTGTAGTAGTAGTCTTTGAAGTGGTGGAAGTGCACTTTTTAACATCGGTACAAGTGGTTTTAGTAGCATTATCGGTCTTAACAGATGTTTTAGATCCATCTGTTTCAGTAGTTGTTTTAACGTTGGTATCAATTTTTATAACGTTACTACTTGGCTTTTGATAGATGCAAGTGGTCTTGCCGTTAACAGTGCCACAGTCCTGTTTGCCGTCTTTCTGGGTTTCTTGCTGGGAAGTGCAACTCTGTTCAGTTGAACTGCCAGAGTAAACACATGGGTTGTTGTTTGCGGTGGTGTTCTGCTGAATAGGCGGACATACACCATTAGGACACTCTGCGTCAGTGGCCTTGGTGTTTGGAGTGGTATTTGTAGCATTGCCGGAAAGCTTGCCAATAACATTGCATGTTACTTCGCCAAAGGTGTTAGTTACGCATTCGCTAGTACTAATAGTAGAAACCTCACAGTTGAGGCCTTGTTGAGCAAAAGTAGGAGGAGCTGTAGGAACGCCAGCGTCCCAAAAACCCTTGATGGTATAGGAAAGCCCGGTTCCTCCTGATGATGCAGAGCCGCCAAGCTGGCTAAGCCATTTGCAAGAAGCATCATCATCAGCATCAGTTGCAAGTAAACATGAATTGGACTTGGCGGAAAAGATCATAGGTATGCCGTCTTTAGCGCCAGTTTGATCCTTGCACTTATCACCAACCTTTTGAGGCTCAATAATTTCGCAAGCACCAGTTGAAAGATTAATGTTAGCGGTTTCACAAGTGCCCTGAGCGGCTATGGACCAGCCGTTACCACAGTTATATGTACGAGAAAAGCACGTGTGACGTTAATTGACTCTGACTGACCTGCTATAGCGCCATCAGTTGTGCAGGCTTCAAGGGCGGATGAATATCTAGAACCCGTGTAAGCCCAACAAAGTACCACTCGGCAAACGCTGAGGGGGATAAGAAAAGAAGAAAAAGTAAAAAGTGACGCATAAAAAAACCCCCGTTTCCGGGGGCTGAAGTTAGAGATATTCAGCGCACCGGATACCTGAAACCAGTGCGCTGGCCATGATGACGGCAGCCAGCGCGGACCAGATCACGAATGATCAGACTTTCTTGATCATGGACAAAACGATGCCGACGACGCAGAGAGCGGCCACACAGGCAACAACAGCACCACCAACGCTGATTCCACTCGATTGTGCGGCAGTGATTGCGGCAGTAGCAGCGGTATCGATATCGGCGGCGAGCGAAACGACGGATGCCAGGGCAACAGCTACAGCACCGGTGCCAACAACGGTATTACGGATTGCAGTTTTCATGGTCTAGCCTCTTTTTGCTTTGCGGATTTGAGAAATAATTATTCCGACGCCGAAACCGATTGCAAACAGCGCCAAAGTTGCGTTGAAAAACAGAGTGAAAGTTCCAGCATCAAAACCACCACCGATAACAAGTTCAAGTTGAGCTTGTTCATCAGGGCTTAAAACATAAGTTTCTGTCCAAGTTTGCTGAGTGCAGGAAATAGACCCATCAGATGATGTGGTGAATTGACTGCAAGCAAGTACCGATTGGCTAGACACTTATTACGCTCCCAAAGCAGTAAACTGCTGTGGCAAGAGTTCTATAACAACAGCTGACCCATCAAGACAATCAGGGCACAATGCAAAATGTGTGGAACAGACAATTCATGAATAAGCTGATCACATTGAGCGGACGTGTTGAATAATTGCCCTATGCGACAACCACAAAAGTCACAGTGAACGCGATCAGCGAATAACATGATTAGCCGACCTTCGACGATGAAGCGGCAGGGTAGACTGCAAAGGACGTTGCTCAGAAAGGCGAACAGGCGGACCTTGAAGGTTATAACGAATGCGCGGATTGTCCTTATAGTAGGTGTCAATCTCATCATTGAAAGGAACATAAACTTCCGTGCCTTTCAAAGAGCGGTAAACATTCTGGAGGCCTTTTTTGTAATCTTCGCCACGTACTTGAAACTCCATAACGGTAGTAACATCAAAGCCGTTGCGGTTTTTATTGGTCACGCCGAGACCGATATAGAATATGCCTTGTCGCCATCGCCGCGATCAAGAACGTCCTGAATAAATCCGTACGCAATTTTCATATAATAACTCCTTACAATCGAGGAAGTCGGGAATCTATGCCCGGTTTACGATAAGCCCAGCTGGGCACAGTGGTTGTGAAATCACGCCTGAAAGTAACGAAAGCTCGTTTGGCCGCAGCCTGTTTAACAACAGAAGCGGATATAGCTGTAACAAATTGGCGCATGAGCTCATTACAGAGAGCAGAAGCGACAGCGGGATCAGATATAAGACCAGCAATATGGCATTCAACAGCGAAACGGAGTTTCTGATAATCGCTCTTATCCATTAGAAACCCATCCATTCTGCAACGGAAATAGTGCCGCGCTCAGAGGAAACAAGGAAATGCTGCTTATCAGGCTTAATGCCCTGCTCTTTCCGATCATGAAGAACGGCCAACGCTTGTTGAACCTCAGTTTGAAAAGGAGAAGTGGAAATAGCGCGCATACGTGCTTGAAGATCAAGCTGACGGCGCTGGGCGGCAGAAAGGGTTTTACCCTGGAAGCTGACGCGCTTCATGCTGCCACCAAGTGCAAGTGCCGAGGGATAACAGCATGCCGGTAGAACGCAGGAATGCTGGTGTCAAACTTGCGCTCAACTTCGCGAACATTACGAATGAACACAATACCGTGACGTGTGCAGTCAAACGGCAGCTTGATATCAATACCAATGAGACGCAGGCGGCACGATGCGTCTTGACGGCAGAGTGTCAAAGTTGAAGGTCTGGCCAGACTGCCAAAGGTGGGCATACCTGCTGTGGTCATGGCAGCTTTACGAGTATCAACTACGTTTTTTGAAAGTAATTCATCTGCAACAGTGAGCAGATCAAAGTTATTTATTTCGCACTTTTCGCCAATCATAAGAAAACCCCTGTGGATTTCCAGCAATTTATCTTCGTCAAATAGCCCCCAAAACTGGAGACTTTCTCGCTTTAAGAACTCAGAGCGGCACTTAATTTCAGAGCGGACCATACCAACACTTCTGCACCAATCGCGAAGCTCACGTACATACAGAAATTCTTCGGAGTCTTCGCCGAAAGTACGTTTAACACGGGGAGCAAGTGAGCCTCAAGCTCAGCAGCCTTGGCGTAATTACCCGGATAAACGAGACGACCAGCCTTCTCGCCGCCTTTCGGAGTCCAAACAGTGGTGTTCCCATCAGGGTAGAGATAACCAATGGAATTACGAAAGCGCTGAGAAGAAATGCCCCGCAAGTAAGCACGTTCATTGCCCTGCCCCACATAAAAGTTTGAAGTGAGGTCAAGGCGCTGAAAAACCGCTCCA
The DNA here is from genome assembly GCF_026810445.1 of Pseudomonas sp. BSw22131. Classification (NCBI taxonomy): domain Bacteria; kingdom Pseudomonadati; phylum Pseudomonadota; class Gammaproteobacteria; order Pseudomonadales; family Pseudomonadaceae; genus Pseudomonas; species Pseudomonas huanghezhanensis. Next base: position 2,935,918 of record NZ_CP113949.1, read on the forward strand.
TCAACAACACAAGCGCCGTCCTGCAAACGTTTAACAGTTTTGCATTTGGTCATAGGAGGAAGACCGTACTCAGCAAGCAGCGAATTGATGACACGCATGCAGCCATCCAAATTGGGAATACCGAAAACGTTATCCAGCCTGTTAAGTCGGGAGGGGTTACCGTCAACGGTAATGCGACGGCCACAGACATGAATACGAAAGGTGGTCGAATAGCTACCCTCAGCGAAAAACGCTGGGACGCTTGTCGAAAGCAACTCTTCAGTGTCGACGTCAAATCGACGGGTGATGACATCGCCGACCTTTGGAAGGTCGTAGTCATAGTCCTGAAATGCCTTTATCCAATCGTAAAACATCTAGAATCCTGTCAAGACCCACATCCGAGACGCAAAGGTATAGGATATGAGCGGAACCCGTCAACCCTAATACGGTCCCTACTGGTTCCAAATCCGATCTATGGTTATTCATACAGGAAATAGCATCTGTGGACGAAGAGGCACATCAGAGCGGCGAAACGATGAACATCGGTGAAAATCTCAGCAAAGCCAGAGAAGACAAGGGATTGACTCAGGCGCAAGTAGCGGTGAGCGCAGGGATTCCGATATCGACCTACAAAAAATACGAGAGCGGATCACAGCCACCACCAGGGGACCGGATCGGAGCCCTTGCTAGGGCGCTGGAATTTCGGCTGATCAGCTGGTAATGGAAGAGTCAGAAAGGCACGTGTCAGAGGATTTAAGGGCGCTTTTCAACAGGTTCGACCTGCTGCCAGATGAGATGAAATCGATGGCAAGGATTGTGCTGAGAGGTGTTCTACAAAGCTTCGAGCAGGAGACGTTAAAGTAGAAAAAGTATGCGATTCCATACGAAAGTGGGGGTGTTACAGCACCCCCACCCCGCTCGGCTCCAAAATCCCAAAAATCAAGGACAGAAAAATGCGCGCAGAACGCGACGAGGATGAACCGCGGGTAAGCAACAGAAGAGCCCCAGAGCGGCGCCTAGCGCACGAAATAGCAATAGGCATCATATTGGAGGATTGGGGCTGGCAGCGATACAGGCTGTGTTTGCGTTCATTGCCTGGCAGATCTACATGCACCAGGTCAAAGTGATATTCGGAGTACCGCAGTAAAGCGCAGCCTCAGGGAAATTGCCTTCGGGACCAACCACCGAAGCGACTGGCGGGATTGGTCCGTTGCGGTAAAGCAGGTAATCAGTGAAGAGCGTGGCGGCGGACCTTAGGTTTAGTACCAAAAGTTAACCTGGTAATCGCCTCGAGGTCGCCGATCGGGAAAGGCAGTGTACCAAATCAATCAAGTAGATCGGCCTGAGATGTTTTGTCCAGGAGCTGAGCCGCGGCTGATCGAGCGGCCTCGATTATAGAACGCGACCTGATCAGATCTGATTTGAGCCGGTCATTCTGGATGCGCAAATCATCAATGATGCTGGTCAGGGTTTGATGTCGATCAGCAGCATAGGCGTAAGCCTTGGAACCGGTCGTTGTTCCTGTCAGGCGTTTGAGGGTTTCAACGAAATCGGGATCTGCATCGAGTATCTTCACTAACATTTTGGTACCTATATGTCTGACCAGGTCGAAGTGCCGGCGGAGGTTATGGTACCAAAACTTATCGATAGATCAAGCCTTATGGTACCAAAATGTCAAGCTGCAGCAGATCCTGGAACACGTTATTGGTACCAGCTTCGCATAATGGACGCTATGGATAAATCGGGCACCGGGGGCTTCGCAATTGTCCCGATGCCCGATTCTAGCCGTTGGCAGCAAGTACCATAACGCCTGTTCTATTATGCGAACCCTTGGATTTACCTCGGGGGTGGTTCTGCTGATCATTTGAGCACGTTGCGTCCGCCGCGGCTGCTGTCTTCGACCACTGTCAAACTCTGGCTGGGTAATGACAAAGGAACTGACGAAGCAACCTACACGCTCGACGGCTCAGCAAGCTGAGACGCCTTCGCGCATCGGTTCTATGTCTACGACAGAATTGATAGAAACCTTGCGTAGTTATCGAGGAGCCAATAACCAACCACGTAGACACCACAAGCTAGGAAAACACAGCTAAAACTGTAAGGGCTGCGACTGGAACATATTCGTCTTCTGATCCATCGTCGGGACGAAGAAGAAGCTGTGAATCAATACCAAGCCCCGGAGCGCCGAGCTGTAACCCAACAACAAGGGCTCCATATGTAACAATGAGCGAAGAATATTCCTGAACATGATCAACCTGCACGTGACGCCCGAGGAGCCCTACGGGATCGATACCACTCAAAGGAGAAAATGAACATGATATTTTTTCATTTTGGATGGCGGAAATCCAAGGCTGGAACGCGGGCGCAACACCAGCAAGCCGGGCAGATTCTGTAGAATGTTGATTAGCCATTTTGATCCTCCATAGATCACTTTGGTCAGCAGACTGGGGAGCTTACGACTCCCTGTTCTGCATTGATCGGCAGGATTGCCGAAATATTAAAGAAGTCTTCCAGCGGTTATTGCGGCGCGCATATACAACTTAAGTTCACGAGCAATGTTTGATTCACTTTGGCGACATAACTTTTCAAATTCAGCCTTAAGACCAGAGTTCACCCTAAAGTTAAGAGTTGAATCAAGCTCTTCTCCGACAGCATCTAATCGTTTAAACGCCGTCAAACCTGCGCGCTGGTCACGAACACGGTTAGACTGATTCCGAAATTGAACCAACTTATCTTCTTCTTCGTTCATTATAGTTACCTTGTAGTTACATGGACTGTATCTAGAATGTACAAGCGTGTTCTGTATCTGTCAAGTAGTTACAAGATAACTACATTTGAATTTGACGAAGTGGAAAGCATCACGCTGATTTAATTGAAGATTTATTTTGTTAAGCCACGGCAATCGTGGGATACCACGGTAAAGTGGGGGTGTAACAGCACCCCCACTCGCTTCGCTCGAAAACCCAATCAGCGAAAGCAAAAAATCAGATCGAAAAAGGAGCAGCAGATGTCAGCAGAGACGTACACGTGTGGTCACTGTCATTTTGAATTTAACAAAGGTGTAACGGCCTGCCAGGGCTGTCTAGGGACAGTCATTTGGGGAGCTACGCAACAAGAAATGCACCAAGCCGGACAGTTCATGGCTATCGTCGGTGCGGTTTTGGGCGCTCTGCTGATGTTTGGACTACCGGAATTACTCAATAAATACCTGGGCACATCCATAACGCTAGGCTACGGCTTAGGGTTTGGGACGATCATTCCGATAGGGATCATGGGGCTTATCGGTTATTTCTGGGGATCGAACAACGCAGCTAAAGAACACCGCGGGAAGTGCCGTACCTTCCGCTAGGACAGCTGGCCAACCGGTGCTGATACATCGGACCTGCCGGGACCTATCAGACGATAGCGCTACACGTCACGGAACCGCGCAGGCTACGCGCAATATCCGGAATAACGCCTTGGGCAAATCAGGGCGCGAAGTGACACCACGGTGACTACAAGCTTTTTTGAACGCGAAGAAAACCCCAGGGCTCTAGAGAACGCTGGGGTTTTTCTTTGGGCGATAGACCGGCCCGCGTTGCGGGGTATCGGCGCCGGTATTGCAACGCACTAGCGAGGATCTGCGAAGCGCCTAATGCCCTTCGGGCAGGTCGAGGTATACCTACCGAATGTGGATCTCAAGCCAGCCATCAGAAACGTTACGAACGTTCCGACTATGAATGTTCGAACCAAGTGAAAAATTACGGGTGAGCCCTGCATCCGCGCCTTCAAGCAATTCAACCGCAGCGCTATCGGCGTGTTGAGCGCGTATCTGGTCACCGATTTCTACATACAAGGTGCCGCCAACGCGCGTGCGGACGACTGTCGAAGAGTCAAAATCCCAGCCTTGAAGGTCGTATTTGACAGATACATCACGAAGTTGAATGTCTCCATCAGTGAGATTCACACCACTAAAAGTGACATTTGCTTTGCCGTCATAGCTACTCATTGCGAACTCTCTTCATCCAGTGAGAACGCAGCATAGCTCAGTGTTTCGATAGAGGAAAAACAAAAGGCCCAGCTGGTAACAGGGCCTTTTGGTGGAGCTTCGACGGTACTTTGTAACTGACAAGGTGAGCTAAAGCTCGACGCGATTATTGTCACATGCATCAGGCGATGCAAGTGCTACTGACCGATGATGATGAAGTAACTGAATTATGATTGCATTTTGCTGATCGAGCTCGATCACCAGGTCAAAGAAATGCAATCAAAAGGGCCACGCATAATGCACGCTATGTGTAAATCAGACGTCGGGGCTGCGCGATTTTCCCGACGCCTGATTCGTCCAGGGACGGCTTCGCTAACATAACGTGCACCACATTATGCGAACCCTTGGATTTACCTCGGGGGTGGTTCTGCTGATCATTTGAGCACGTTGCGTCCGCCGCGGCTGCTGTCTTCGACCACTGTCAAACTCTGGCTGGGTAATGACAAAGGAACTGACGAAGCAACCTACACGCTCGACGGCTCAGCAAGCTGAGACGCCTTCGCGCATCGGTTCTATGTCTACGACAGAATTGATAGAAACCTTGCGTAGTTATCGAGGAGCCAATAACCAACCACGTAGACACCACAAGCTAGGAAAACACAGCTAAAACTGTAAGGGCTGCGACTGGAACATATTCGTCTTCTGATCCATCGTCGGGACGAAGAAGAAGCTGTGAATCAATACCAAGCCCCGGAGCGCCGAGCTGTAACCCAACAACAAGGGCTCCATATGTAACAATGAGCGAAGAATATTCCTGAACATGATCAACCTGCACGTGACGCCCGAGGAGCCCTACGGGATCGATACCACTCAAAGGAGAAAATGAACATGATATTTTTTCATTTTGGATGGCGGAAATCCAAGGCTGGAACGCGGGCGCAACACCAGCAAGCCGGGCAGATTCTGTAGAATGTTGATTAGCCATTTTGATCCTCCATAGATCACTTTGGTCAGCAGACTGGGGAGCTTACGACTCCCCTGTTCTGCATTGATCGGCAGGATTGCCGAAATATTAAAGAAGTCTTCCAGCGGTTATTGCGGCGCGCATATACAACTTAAGTTCACGAGCAATGTTTGATTCACTTTGGCGACATAACTTTTCAAATTCAGCCTTAAGACCAGAGTTCACCCTAAAGTTAAGAGTTGAATCAAGCTCTTCTCCGACAGCATCTAATCGTTTAAACGCCGTCAAACCTGCGCGCTGGTCACGAACACGGTTAGACTGATTCCGAAATTGAACCAACTTATCTTCTTCTTCGTTCATTATAGTTACCTTGTAGTTACATGGACTGTATCTAGAATGTACAAGCGTGTTCTGTATCTGTCAAGTAGTTACAAGATAACTACATTTGAATTTGACGAAGTGGAAAGCATCACGCTGATTTAATTGAAGATTTATTTTGTTAAGCCACGGCAATCGTGGGATACCACGGTAAAGTGGGGGTGTAACAGCACCCCCACCCCGCTCCGCTCCAAAATCCCAAAAATCAAGGACAGAAAAATGCGCGCAGAACGCGACGAGGATGAACCGCGGGTAAGCAACAGAAGAGCCCCAGAGCGGCGCCTAGCGCACGAAATAGCAATAGGCATCATATTGGGAGGATTGGGGCTGGCAGCGATACAGGCTGTGTTTGCGTTCATTGCCTGGCAGATCTACATGCACCAGGTCAAAGTGATATTCGGAGTACCGCAGTAAAAGCGCAGCCTCGGGGAAATTGCCTTCGGGACCAACCACCGAAGCGACTGGCGGGATTGGTCCGTTGCGGTAAAGCAGGTAATCAGTGAATAGCGTGGCGGCGGACCTTAGGTTTAGTACCAAAAGTTAACCTGGTAATCGCCTCGAGGTCGCCGATCGGGAAAGGCAGTGGTACCAAATCAATCAAGTAGATCGGCCTGAGATGTTTTGTCCAGGAGCTGAGCGGCGGCTGATCGAGCGGCCTCGATTATAGAACGCGACCTGATCAGATCTGATTTGAGCCGGTCATTCTGGATGCGCAAATCATCAATGATGCTGGTCAGGGTTTGATGTCGATCAGCAGCATAGGCGTAAGCCTTGGAACCGGTCGTTGTTCCTGTCAGGCGTTTGAGGGTTTCAACGAAATCGGGATCTGCATCGAGTATCTTTACTAACATTTTGGTACCTATATGTCTGACCAGGTCGAAGTGCCGGCGGAGGTTATGGTACCAAAACTTATCGATAGATCAAGCCTTATGGTACCAAAATGTCCAGCTGCAGCAGATCCTGGAACACGTTATTGGTACCAGCTTCGCATAATGGACGCTATGGATAAATCGGGCACCGGGGGCTTCGCAATTGTCCCGATGCCCGATTCAGGCCGTTGGCCGCAAGTACCATAACGCCTGTTCTATTATGCGTAACAGGATATTGCAGCCTCACACCAACCCCTGACATGCTTTCCACGCAGCAGAAACTCTCTACACCGATCCTCCCTTAAATCCCTCGATCTCTCAGCCACCCTCAGCCAGCACCTCAAGGATCAAGCTCATGAAACGGATGTCGATTGCGTTAGCGTTATGCGTTTGCGTTATGCGTTTGCGTCAGTACACATACGCGCGCTGAAGATCCTTTGATCATGCCGTTCGCTGTGCAGATCCAGCGAGCCACCAGCGCCACCCTGTGTGAAACCTACAGAGGCGACAGATCACCCATTGGTCTTGACGTGTCCAAGCAATGCAGCCAACGCGCCAGTGCAGAGTTCGCCAGTATTACGGACCAGAATTGTAAATCCCGGCCTGCATACGTCCCGAACCGTTACCGAGCACTTATATTAAATACCCTGAATCGAACCCCAAACCCGATCCACCTCCAAAACACTCATCCCTGAATCACCTGAAACCAACAAAACAGGCATGATTACCGGCGTAAAACGTAGCTGTTCAATATTTGCCGAAAGCAAGTACCCTCGTCGTGCCTTTCTTGTTTGCATCACCCATGAAGACGCTGACAAGTAAGGTTGAAAGTTAGCTCAACTAAACAGACATTTAATGTAGCTATTTCTCGCGCAGACTTAATGGGCAATACTTACACGTATTCCCTCCTCCCAGTAACGTCTGGCGACGGCAGCGCCGAGATCGGCTTTGCTGGGGAAGTGGTAATAAATACTCGTACGCTTGATGCCAACAGCCTGAGCGAGGTCGCGAAAATTCAAGCCATTGTAACCTTGTGACTGAGCAATCCTGGTGGCGGCTGTCAGGATGGATTCTCGGGCGTTGGTGCTCATGGGGTCTTGCGCTCTGGTGGCGATGTCTGGTTTTAAAGTGCCGGCATGCTAAAGCAAAAGTATGAGTTTGTTCAGCCAGACGTTTAACTTTCAGTCGATACCGGAAATGCCAGGCGGCGGCACTTCCGGACCGGAAAACGCTGATTACCCGCGATGTCAGTTGGCAGGCGAATCCAGCTCAGGCACACCGCTGCTGCGGTAGGCATAAGCCGCCTCGAACGCGGGACGCTTATGCAAGCGCTGCCAGTAAGCGTCCAGAAACTCGTAGCGCTCGTCCAACGGCGTGGCATTGACCGGGGACTTGGAAAACGCGATAGCAGTTGCCAGCGTAATGTCCGAGAACGTTGGAGCTTCGCCGCCCAGTAGCCACTCACGGCCGTCAGACAGATGACGATTGACCAGCGCTGGATGAAACACACCGCGGAGCGCTCGCCGGAAACAGTGATTGTCAGTCTGTTTATTTGGGCTTACCTTATACAAAACCTATACAAGGCAACTACCCATGTACAAGAACGCGCAATGGCCGTTGATGCTGTACTTCGACGGGGAATGCCCGCTTTGCGCTCGGGAAATCAAGCTCCTGCGCGCACGCTCCACCGAAGACCGGTTGTTGCTGGTCGACATGAGCGACGATGGCTTTGATGCCCAGGCGCTGGGGTTCACTGTGGAGCAGATGCAGTCGGCGCTTCATGCCAGATTTGCCGATGGCCGGTGGGTGACAGGGCTGGATGCGACGCTCTGGAGCTGGCGGGCGGCGGGCTTGGGCAAGTGGGCTGCACCGCTCTCCTCCCGCGCGCTGCGGCCGCTGTTCGAGATCGGCTATCGCCTGTTCTGTCGGCTGCGCCCGCATCTGGCGTGGCTGCCTCACCCGGACGGTAGCCGCCGTTGCCGGGTAAACCGTTGAATTCGTGGGAGCGCTTTAGATGAGCAATTCCTTGAACATGACCTCGCTGGGCGACAACTACCGTGCGTTGGTGATTGGCGCCAGTGGCGCTCTGGGTACTGCGTTTTGCGAGTTGTTGCGTGCAGACCCGAACTGTGCGGCCGTGCGCGAACTGAGCCGCAGCACCTCGCCACGGCTTGATCTGGAAAACCCGGTCAGCATTGCCGACGCCGCCGCAGCAATGGCGGACGAGGCGCCGTATCAGTTAATCATTCATGCTGCGGGCTTGCTGCACCGCGGCACGATCCATCCAGAGAAAAGTATCGCGGCTATCGATCACGAAGCGCTGAGCGCGGTGTTTCAGGTCAACACATTGGGGCCTGCGATGGTGCTGCGTCATTTCCTGCCGCTGCTCGACCCCAAGGGCGCGATGGCTATGCTATCTGCCAAGGTCGGTAGCATCGGCGATAACCGGCTGGGCGGCTGGTACGCCTATCGCGCCTCCAAAGCGGCGTTGAACATGCTGATCAAAACCGCGGCCATCGAACTGGCCCGAACCCGTCCGCATAGCCGCTTGCTCAGCCTGCATCCAGGGACAGTCATTTCCGCTCTCTCGCAGCCTTTTCGCGGCGCTGCGGCGGCGCGGCCTGCCACGGTCGCGGCACACGAACTGTTATCACTGGTTGACCGCCTGACACCCGCTGACAGCGGCAACTTCTTTGCATATGACGGCGAGCCCCTACCCTGGTAGGCAAGGAGTGAATATTGAATCTGCAAGCACTGACACGACTGGCCGCCAACGGCGAGATACGCGAACTCGAACTGCTGTCGCTCGAAGGCGGCATCTACATCGCCCGCGCCCGGCTCGACAGCGGGCTCTTGACGCTGCTGGACGACCACGCCAAGCCCATGCACCTGCGCTCCACCACGCACTTGCGTGACTTGCTGCAGTCGGTCCCTGCACCGTCTTTCCCGTGCGTGCTGGTGCAACAGTGCGTTCACGATGAAATGTGCGGACGTCGCGAGGGACCGGTCGAGGCGCTGAGAATCCCTTTTTCACTGGTCGCCCCCTGGTGAGGTGATCGGGTGACAGCCGTTGCGCGCCAGGCCATGAAGGGCAAAGCCGCGCTTTGACTTGCCATCGTTGCTGGAAGACCCAACGTGAAAAAGAGTGAACTGCCGGTCAAAGTCTGCGCCGTGTGCGGGCTGCCCTTCACGTGGCGCAAGAAATGGGCGCGATGCTGGGACGACGTGCGCTACTGCTCGGAACGCTGCCGCCGCAACAAGGGCGCCGCACATTGATTGTTAACGGATTAGGCGGCGAATCTAATCTGACGAACGCCGCCAAATCCTGTATCAGTTCACGAGCCCGCGCGAGGCCCAGACTCTCATTGCTCATATGCTCCCACCTTTAATTGCAGGCGTAGGCACCGCAATGCCATGCCTTGCCGCTAATTTCACAGGCCGATGGAACTCATACTCCCGACATCGCCCTAAGCCTCACGTTTGCGTGCTGTGAGCACGCTGGTTCCAACTGAAGGGTTTTGCATTTCATGTCTTCAAGCACTGCTGCGGCAACCGCGCGCCACGACGGGAAACCTTCGTCGCCGGGCCGCCTGATCTTTATTTCCGTTCTCGTCGCCACCATGGGGGCACTCGCCTTCGGTTATGACACCGGCATCATCGCCGGCGCCCTGCCCTTCATGACATTGCCGGTCGATCAGGGCGGGCTCGGCCTCAACGCTTTCAGCGAAGGCCTCGTGACGGCATCACTCATCCTCGGCGCGGCGCTGGGATCACTCGGCAGCGGTTATCTGTCCGACCGCTTCGGCCGACGCCTCACCTTGCGCGTCCTCTCCCTGCTGTTCATTGCGGGCGCTCTGGGCACCGCGGTCGCATCGACCATCCCCTTCATGATTGCCGCACGCTTCTTGCTGGGCATCGCAGTGGGCGGCGGTTCGGCAACGGTCCCGGTGTTTATCGCCGAGATCGCCGGGCCATCACGCCGGGCACGGCTGGTCAGCCGCAATGAACTGATGATCGTCAGCGGCCAGTTACTGGCTTATGTCCTCAGCGCATTGCTCGCCGCCCTCCTGGCCACCCCGGGCATCTGGCGCTACATGCTGGCCATTGCCATGGTTCCTGGTGTGTTGCTACTGGTCGGCACGTTTTTCGTGCCTGCTTCGCCTCGCTGGCTGGCATCCAAAGGACGTTTCGACGAAGCCCAAGAGGTGCTTGAGCAGCTGCGTGACAACAAGGCCGATGCCCAGCGCGAAATCGAAGAAATGAAAACCCAGGACAAGCAAGCCCGCAGCCGTCCGCCGGTCAAAGAGCTGCTGCGCCAGGGTTGGGTCATCAAGCTGCTGCTGATCGGCGTGGGGCTGGGGTTTACTGCGCAGTTCACCGGGGTCAATGCATTCATGTATTACACCCCGATCATTCTCAAGAACACCGGCATGGGGACCAATGCCGCGCTGACGGCCACGATTGGCAACGGCGTAGTCTCGGTCATCGCCACCTTGCTGGGGATCTGGGCCATCGGACGCTTTGGTCGTCGTCATTTGCTGATGACCGGGCTGGTTGCGGTGGTGCTGGCCCAGGTGGCGTTGGGCTGCGTGTTGCAGTTCCTTCCCCAGAATCTGGTTCAGAGTTACGCCGCCCTCGCGTGCATCTTGCTGTTTCTGCTGTTCATGCAGATGTGCATCTCGCCGGTTTACTGGCTGCTGATGTCGGAACTGTTCCCGATGCAGGTGCGCGGGCTGCTGACCGGTACCGCCGTGTCGATGCAATGGATCTTCAACGCGAGCGTTGCCTTTACCTTCCCGATGGCACTGCAAGCCATCGGGAATCCGACGTTTTTCGTCTTCGCGGTGATCAACGTCGGTTCGCTGCTGTTCGTTTTCTTTTGCCTGCCTGAGACCAAGGGCAAGTCGCTTGAGCAGATTGAAAAGCACATGAAGAAAGAACTCTAGATCAGACACGCTGTACCCTGGTCACTGCTGAGCCGCGGCAACAAACCTCGATAGCATGTTTCTATAGGGGCTTTAGGCAGGATCAATTGGTCGGCACCGCAGCATCACTTTAACGTGCCGCCAGCCTACGTGGGTGGCGCATTGACATCGCCCGCCCAGCTGGCTTATTCAACTATAAATGGGGCGAATCGGGCCCCCGTACAACGCAGGTGCATTGATCAGATGAGCAACTCAGGACACATCACCGGACGCGTATTGCCCTGTAATCGCGATGATCTGATCAAGGTCCTGAAAGCCGCTGCTCATTCCGTTTCTTGCGAGTCCGCCTTACTCATGGGCGGTGACACCCTTGGTTGGGAAAAGATGGCCGAGTTCGGCCCTGCTTCGGGATCAATGCCCGTCGAAGCAGACGAGTCCTGGCTGAGAATGGCCACCTCCTACGGCGACGTGGTGCTGGTGGGTCGCGACATGCCGCTGCTCCATTCATCAGGCAACGCACCTCGCCCGACGATCATCTGCGTCGCCGTTCGCTGCCCGGACCATGCGCTGCTTGGCGTTTTTTTGTTGAGCAGTCCGCAGGCAGACACGCACCTGAGCGCTGCCCAGCGGTATGCGCTGCAAACCCAAGCCGCGCAACTGTCGAGCTACTTGAAACCGAGCTGGCCGGCCAAGGGGGTCTGTCGCGATGCCCGTTCGCTCGAACGCCTCAGGCTTTTGGAGTCAGTGGTGATCAATGCCAAGGACGCCATTCTGATCACCGAAGCGGAGACTATCGATAAACCCGGCCCGCGAATCGTTTACTGCAATCCCGCGTTCCTGAGCACCACCGGCTACTCCGAAGAAGAAGTCATCGGTCGCACGCCGCGCATCCTTCAATGCCCGGAAACCAACCGCGCCACGCTGGATGTGATTCGCGCCGCCCTGTCCAGCTGGCAACCCGTTGAGGTCGAAGTGGTCAATACGCGCAAGGACGGCAGCCAGTTCTGGGTGGAGCTGAGCATCGTGCCCGTGGCCAACGAAAAAGGCTGGTTTACCCATTGGGTGTCGGTGCAACGGGACATCACCGAGCGCAAGGAGGCCCAGCGTTTTGCCCAACAAGCGCGCATCGACTGGGAAGAAAAACTGGCCCTGGAAAGCCGGCTGCGAGAACGCGAGCGGATTTCCGAAGAACTGTCCTACATCGCTTTTCACGACGAACTGACGGCGCTCTACAACCGTGCCTACCTGATGAACGAACTGACGGCAGCTTTTCAGTCCAGCGACAGCGCCTTCGAGCGCGCGACGATTCTGTTCATGGATCTGGACGGGTTCAAGCTGGTGAATGACAGCATGGGCCATCTGGCCGGGGATCACTTGCTGGCGTGGGTCGCCAGGCGCTTGCAGGGATGCGTGCGATCCAACGATATACTGGCGCGGATCGGTGGCGACGAGTTCGCCATTCTGGTGCTTGGCAAAGACCAGCAGCAGGTGGCCGTCGACATTGCCGAGCGCATCGTCGCGCAACTGCACACGCCCATGACCATTGAAGATCAAGACATTTTCATCTCTTGCAGCATTGGCATCGTGACTGCCACTGAACGCCACTTGAAACCGGATGACTTGCTACGCGACGCCGATGTCGCGATGTATGCGGCAAAGAAGCAAGGTCGGGGGCGCTGGAGCATTTTTGACTCGTCCATGCGCAAGGCGGCGATTGATGCACTGGTGATTCAGAACGCCTTGCGTCAGGCGATCAAGGACAAGGACTTTCTGGTGTTCTATCAGCCGATCTACTGCGGCAGAACGGGCAGTCTGTCGGGCGTGGAGGCGCTGGTCAGATGGGCGCACCCGCATTTGGGCATCGTCGCGCCGGACGCCTTCATCCCGATCGCAGAAGACTTGGGGCTGATTCACGAACTGGGCGCTTGGGTGTTGCGCGAAGCCTGCACTGACGTTCAGTCATGGCGTAAAAACTTCCCCGATGTGAACTTGAGGCTCAACGTCAATGTATCCGGCAAACAGCTCATTCGTCCGGGGTTCGCTGATCTGGTGAGCCAGGTGACGGCGGAAACCGGGCTGCCTGCCACCCAATTGCAAATTGAAGTCACCGAGTCAGTATTCCTCCAGCAGCCGGAGTTTATTGCGCAGGTACTCCAAAGCATCCAACGCCTGGGCGTGCGGGTGGCGCTGGATGACTTTGGGACGGGATACAGCTCGTTGGGTTACATCGATCGCTACCCGATTGATGCAGTAAAAATCGACCGGTCGTTTGTCTCTCGGATGATGTTGCATGAACGCAGTGAAGCCATCGTTAGCAGCATCCTGTCACTGGGAAGAGCATTGAACCTCGATATAACCGCTGAAGGCGTGGAAACCACCGAACAATACGAGCGCCTGAAGGAGATGAACTGCCCCTACTTTCAGGGATATTTGCTAAGCCCGCCAATGCGGCCAGAAGATCTTGCGAAAATCATCGGTGCAGCTCGCGTTAGTGTTTGAAACGAATGCCAGCTAACTGGCATTCTGCAAACGCTATATTGCATTCCGTCTGGTAATTTCAGGGCGAGCCATTGGTTCATGACGGCTCGCCAACTCGCCGGTATGCTACGCAACCTCATGACGCATAGCATTGCACTTCACGGATCTGGAGATCTGCACGATGGTTCAAGGTTCGACCAGCACTCACAGCTTGCTGACTAATCACGAGCGCTCAGCGATTGCCGAGATAGAAGCAACTACCAATATTTTAAAGTTGGTCACGCGCCTGACAAATTTGCGGTTCGCCGGCATCGCCAAGTTTACTGACGTCGAGTGGGTCACCTGCTCCGTCTACGACACAGGCTTGTTAGGGATCGAAGCGGGTGAAGCCCTGGCGCTGGAAACCACGCTGTGCAGCGAGTTCTGTATCGACCCGAAGGCATTGTTCATCTCGCACATCAGCCAGCACGAACGCTACGCCGCGCGCCCGGTGGTCAAGCAATATGCGCTGGAAAGTTACGCGGGGGTGCCGATTTTCTTGCCCAATGGCCAATTGTATGGCGCGCTGTGCGCTCTGGATTCACGTCCGATGGTGTTCGATGATCCCAACCTGAGTGAGACCCTTGAGCTGTTCGCCAGGTTGATCGGCTGCATTTTCTTCGCCAACCTGCCGGACACCGAACAGGCGCTGTTCACCCATTGACGCCGGTCAGGCTGGAGCCAGTGCAGTCAGCACCAGATGCTCACTGCACACCACTCTGGAGCGGCCCTGCTCTTTGGCCAGATAAAGATGCTTGTCGGCACGGCTCAACAACTCGGTGGAGCTCGATCCGGCTTTGACCTCCGAGACCCCGGCGCTGAAGGAGTAGTGCACATAATCGCCTTCACCGTCCGAGGTATGGGCAAGTGCCTTGAGCAACGCATCCGCCGCGCCCTCGACTGAGGCAGCCGCGACCACCACGCCAAACTCCTCGCCGCCCAAGCGGCCGAAGTACACCAGCCCTGGTATGTTCGCGATCACATTGGCGAAGTGAATGAGCACTTGATCACCCACGTCGTGACCGAAGCTGTCGTTTATCTTCTTGAAGTTGTCGATGTCGAGCATCGCAAACCATAACTTTGAAGCGCTGGTGGCGCGTGATGACAGTTCCAGATTCTGCATCAATGCCCGGCGATTGGGCGCCTGCGTCAGCGGATCGGTCTCCGACAGGCTGCGGTATTTCTCTTGCAGGTTGTAGGCCTCGCGCATGGCCCGGGTAAACGTCAAGTTGATGTTCGCCCCCAAGAAAGTCGCACTCACAGCGGCAACATAATAAAGCGTCAGGTATGAGGGCGGCAGCGTTCCAACATTGATGTCCCACATGATGACCCAGACCGATAATGCGGCCATCAAGTAGTCTTTAACCTCAATATAAAAAGCACTCATCCCGGTGACGATCAAACAAGACACCACCAACGACCATAACTGGCCGCTTTCTGCCATCAGCAATAATTCGAACCGAAAGAGCATGGCCAGGAAGCCGACGTAGATCACACTGGCCACTCTCCACACCACAGAACTTGAGGCGTAAACCATTAACAACGAGTTGCAGAGCAGCGCCGCGAATACCAGACAGACCGCCGAACTCAGGCCGCTGTTGAAATAAGGATTGAAATACCAGCTAGCCGCCCACGCCACTATTCCCAGGCACTGCGTCAGCGTGGAAGGAAGGATCAGCGTCGTTTTCATGCGATTGTCTTGCCTCATGACGCTTGATACCTGAACACGCTGAGTAGTGGCGCAATAATATCATTGCAGGGTTTTGTTTGTTGAGTAACAGAGCATTCATCAATGACCGTTCGTAGATTTAAAGCCCACAAACTGCGCACTTGTCAGGATTAGTTATCAACGCGCGAGACTCGTTCACCCCCTTCTCGCAATGGCACGCATTCTTCAACTTGCGAGCCGCGAAGTCGTGGGCTGCTCGCAAGATTTTTCAAGCCTCATTACCACATCGCGCAGATTGATCAGGGTCATCCAGCGGTTCTGCTCGCCTCTGCCGATACTGACAAGGCTGCGCACGCGAGCGTTGACCGAGGCGCCATTGTTCATGCCGCTTTCCCAGCCAGCCGGGTGCTCGGATGCCGGATGGGTAAACGTTTCAATCGAGTCGGTGCCGTTGACCACCAGCCCGAAACTGCTGAATGCGCCTTTGACCAAAAGCACGCGTGTGCGGGCGTTTTCTGCCGACGTCGAGCCCTCTATCAAACTGCTCAGGCATACCAGCGGAATCTGCTCGCCGCGCAGATTAAAGCTGCCCATCAGATGCGAGTCACGTTGGCCGAAAATGACGTAGCGTTCTGGCATGTCGAGAATTTCCTGAACCTGATCCAGGGGCACCACAAACTGCACAGGAGCGCGGAACACCAGGCACGTCTGGCCGGACTGGACGGAGCGCAGTGCGGACGTGTCCTGGCCTGGCGCAACGGGCTGGTAGATTTTGGCGAAGTTGAGGGTCTGCGGGCGTTCCAGCAACGTGCGATGTTCAATCAACAGCGCCTGCTCGCCGTTTTCAACTCCGATGACGCCGGCGAACAGCTCCGGTTCGCGCAGGCCGTAAGTCGAAAGCGGCAGGATGTCGCTGGCCCGAGCGCGAATGATCGCCACCATTCGGTCGTACACCAGTCCGATGCGATAGCCCTCGCGGGACGTCAACACCAGCAACTGATCCTGCTCACCGGCGGCGTCCGCATTCTCCACGCCCAATACCCGGCTCAGGCTCAGTGCGGGCACATCGACCCCGCGCCGATTGGTGACGCCCAGACAGTAATCGACGCCAAACTTGCTGGGCGCCATCGTGGGCTTGTCCACCAGTTCAGTGATGGCTTTTGCATCGACGGCGTAGCGTTTCTGCTCGCACTCAAACACCAACAAGTGGTGCGACACCTGCGACGCTTCCAGCACCTGCGCCACTTGCCCGGCATCGCCTGCGCGGGCGGTCAGCACCTCCGGCAAGCCAGACAGCGCCTGCAAGTCGAGCAGGTAGACCATCCGTTCGTTATCCACCAGTGCCAACTCTGGCAGCAGTGCAAAGGTTGATGATTGCCCGCTCAAATGACATAGGGTTCGCGATTCAATTTTCATGACATCGCTGACCCCGTTGACCGCAATCCCCAGGCGCCGACCCAGATGATTGACGATGGCGACCATTTCCGTCGGTTGCCCAGCGGGCACATCGCACTCGCCCAGCAGCGAACGCAGGTCAATCAACGGCAGCGCGTGCCCTCGCAGGCAGAACATGCCCACCAGCGCGCCCCGTTGCGAGGGGTGGGGCTGCAACCGGCTCGGCCAGTCGATCACCTGTTCCAACGCATGGGCATCGACGGCGAACTCCATGCCCGCAAGCTTGAGCACCCCGAACGCGCGGGATTCGTTCATGCCTGCTCAGCCAGGACAGCATTGTTCAGGCTGCCCCCCAAGCCGTTGGCCGCCTTGATACGGTTGAGTTCGTTGATCAGCGTAGACACCCGCTCCGCCAGATGCTGTTGCTCATGGGTGGCTTCGCCAATGGTGCTCATCGCGCCGTTGGTTCTGGCAACCCCGGCCACGATGCGCTCGAAGGCGCTGCCCGCACTGCGAGAGATCTCGCTGCCGCTCTTGATACGGCGCACGGTTTCCTGAATCAGCTTGTTGATTTCAGTGGTGGCCTGGGAGGATTTCTCGGCCAGTTTGCGCACCTCGTCGGCAACCACCGAGAAGCCCAGGCCGTGCTCACCGGCACGGGCTGCTTCGATGGCGGCGTTGAACGCCAACATGTTGGTCTGCCCGGCAATTTTGCTGATGACCTCAATGATTTCCTGAATGTCCTCCGCCGATTTGCCGATGGTGTCCATCGCCACCGCTGCCTCGTTCAGCGTTTGCGAGCCGCGCTGCGCTTCGTCCTGAGTGATGCGCGCCTGGTCGTTGGCATCGCCGGTGGTTTTGACCACGTCGGCAATGGCAGACATCAACTGTGCAACGGACTCATCCATCGCCTGCGTCTTGGCTTCGATGGCTTCTTCAAGCTCCACTTGGGCGGTGATGTCGGTCGCGAACTTCACCACTTTATAAGGCTGCCCATTGGCGTCGAGCACCGGGTTATAGGTCGCCTGAATCCAGATGTTCTGACCGTATTTACTGATGCGCTTGAAACGGCCGTTGAAAAACTTGCCACTGCCCAGCGCGCTCCAGAACTCGCGATAGGCGGTGGTCTTCACGTATTCCGGCTCGCAGAACAAGCGGTGGTGCTGGCCTTTGAGCTCTTCAGGACGGTACCCGAGCAACTCCAGAAAGTTGGTGTTGGCGGTCAGGATATTGCCGCTCAGGTCAAATTCGATCACGCCCTGGGCACGGTTCATGGCATTGACTTTGCCTTCGTGCTCCATGGTGCGGATCTTGGTTTCAGTCACGTCAGTGGCAAACTTCACGATCTTGTAGGCACGCCCCTGTCCGTCGAGAATCGGGTTGTAGGACGCTTGAATCCAGACTTCCCTGCCGTCCTTGCCCACACGCTTGTACTCGTTGGAGTCGTACTCGCCCTGCCCCAGCTTTTCCCAGAACTCGCGGTAAGCGTGGGTGGCCGCGTAATCGGGCTCACAGAACATGCGATGGTGCTGACCTACCACTTCATCCAGCGAGTAGCCCATTGCCGCGAGAAACCTGTCGTTGGCGGTCAGCACATGGCCGTCAGGCGAGAACTCGATCAACGCCTGGGAGCGCTCGATGGCTGCGATCTTGCTCTCCCACTCGGCGTTGCGGTTACGGGCCTCGGTGACATCGCTGGCGAACTTGACGATCTTGAAGGGTTTGCCGCTACTGTCCATGACGGGGTTATAGGTCGCCTGCAACCAGATCTGCCGACCATCCTTGGCTTGGCGCTGATATTGACCGGCGTCGAATTTGCCGGTGCCGAGCTTCTCCCAGAACATCAGGTATTCTTTGCTGGTCGCGTAATCTGGCATGCAAAACAGACGGTGATGACGGCCGCGGATTTCGTCCAGGTCATAGCCCATGCAGGTCAGAAAATTATCGTTGGCATAGAGCACGTTGCCCTGGAGATCAAACTCGATCACGGCTTGAGAACGGTCAATGGCACTGAGCAAGGAGCTGAGGTCGGCCCCGGATTGGGTCAGGTCTGCAGCGCGGTCGGGTAGTAGGGTCATGGCAAAATCCGCAAAATGTTCTGAGTGGGCCGGGATCCTTCCCGGAGGTTAATGTTCAGCGGTATACAAGAGCCGTGGTGTGAAAATGACATCACTCAAAATACTCCATGAATCGCCGACAATTTTCGCATCGTTCTTTTGTATCGGCATCGCTTTGAAAAGCTATAGAGACGGGATTAGGTGCAGGAATCAGAGAACGTACGGTCAACGCTGGGGTGTTGCGACGGGTGCGTAACTACGCCTCCAAAACTCACAGAGAGAAGGTGAAAATAATGTCAACCGTTCACGCATCAGCCGAGGTGGGTTTTACAGCGCAAGCGGGGACCTATGCCAAGACTCCCGCGCCCTCCGGGCAGAAGCAGAGTTACATGCGCTGGACAATCAACGTCCTCCAGGCAGACTCGAGATTGCATGCTCCGCTCGCTGAGCTGTTCTTGATTCTGCCGCAGGCGTGGAAGCTGGCCGGGCGGCGTTCCGTTTGCCAGCGATCTGCCGGGAACCGGCAGGAAGTAATGCACCCGACAGGTCAGGGACAACTGAATTCGCCGGTTTTGGGGCAGCTGCGCTGCCCATCGTCGGCAAGCCGGACTCCCACGCCCTTCGGGCAGAAGCAGAGCCTTGGCCCTCGCAAGTGCGGCACGCCCCCAAACTTCCCAATAAAAAACCCGCCACAGTGATGCTGGCGGGTTTTTTAATGCGTCGGTGATATCGGTAGCGACGCTCATTACACCGCAGCGGTTAAAACGCTGCGGTGTGTTACGCGATTACCGGCTCACGCTCACTGCTTGCGTTTTTTGGTCGAAGCAGGCTTCAACTCGAACAGCAACACCGAACGTCCAGTCACCGCGTATTCCGCGCCGAACGGGAAGGACTCACCCGGCTCGAAGTCGCTCTGATTGGTGTCCAGTTGCAGGATCCACTGCTGACCTTGCGGCACCTCCGGCAGGGTGAAACCCACTACATCGTGGTGCGCGTTGAGGATCACCAACAGCGAGTGATCGATACCGGCACGGCGGATACCACTGGCCTGACTGCGACCGTCGAGCAAGATACCCATGCAGCGGCTGCTACCGTCCTGCCACTGCTCGACACCCATTTCGCCGCCGTTTGGCTGGATCCAGCTGACATCCTTAACGCCCATGCTCTCGTCGAACTCGCCTGTGAAGAAGCGGTTACGGCGCAGCAACGGATAGCGGTTGCGCAACTCGATCAGGTAACGAACAAACTCCTGCAGTTCGTTACTTTTCTCGCTGACGTTCCAGTCGACCCAGCCGATCTCGCTGTCCTGACAGTAGGCATTGTTGCTGCCGCCTTGAGTGCGGGCGAACTCGTCACCGGCCAACAGCATCGGCGTGCCCTGGGACAGGAACAGCGTCGACAGCAGGTTGCGCATCTGACGATAACGCAGCTCGATGATTTCCGGGTCTTCGGTCGGGCCTTCGACGCCGCAGTTCCACGAACGGTTGTCGGAGTGACCGTCGCGGTTGTCTTCACCATTGGCCTCGTTGTGCTTCTCGTTGTACGACACCAGGTCGTTCAGCGTGAAACCATCGTGCGCGGTGATGAAGTTGACCGACGACGCAGGCTTACGGCCGCGTCGATTGAACTGATCGCCCGAGCCCAGGAAGATTTTCGCGAAATCGCCCAGCATCTCGTCGTCGCCTTTCCAGAAGGCCCGGGAAATGTCACGGAACTTGTCGTTCCACTCCATCCAGCCCGGTGGAAAGTTACCCACCTGATACCCGCCTGGACCGCAGTCCCACGGCTCGGCAACCAGCTTGACCTTGGCCAGCACCGGGTCCTGACGACACGCGTCGAGGAAACCACCACCTTCGGTGAAGCCATGAGCCTCACGGCCGAGGATGGTCGCCAGGTCGAAGCGGAAACCGTCAACGCCCATTTCCGAACTCCAGTAACGCAAGGAGTCGGTGACCATCTGCAACACGCACGGATGGCTCATGTTCAGGGTGTTGCCGGTGCCTGTGTCGTTGATGTAGTAACGCGCATCATCTGGCATCAGGCGGTAGTAGTTGGCGTTGTCGATCCCCTTGAGCGACAGGGTCGGGCCCATTTCGTTGCCTTCGGCGGTGTGGTTGTAAACCACGTCCAGGATCACTTCCAGGCCGGCCTTGTGGAAGCGCGACACCATGACCTTGAACTCACCGATCGATTGCCCGGCCATGTAGCGAGCATGCGGGGCGAAGAAGCCCAGGGTGTTGTAACCCCAGAAGTTGTGCAGGCCCTTTTCCAGCAGATGGTTGTCATCCAGGAAGTAATGCACCGGCATCAACTCGACCGAGGTCACGCCCAGCGAGCGAATGTACTCGACCACATCGTTCTCATGGAACGCTGCGAACGTGCCGCGCTCGGACTCACGCACCGACGGGTGACGCATGGTGAAGCCACGCACATGGGTCTCATAAAAAATGGTGTTTTCCCACGGCACGTTCGGCTTGGCGGTTCTGCCCCAGGTAAACGCCGGGTCGATCACCCGGCAACGTGGCATGAAAGGCGCACTGTCACGCTCGTCGAAGGACAAATCGCCGTCAGGGTGCCCGACGGTGTAACCAAACAGCGCATCGTCCCACTGCAATTCACCGGAAATCTGCTTGGCGTACGGATCGATCAACAATTTGTTGTGGTTGAAGCGATGGCCGTTGGCCGGCTCATACGGACCGTGCACGCGATAGCCGTACAGGGTCCCGGGGCGTGCGTCGGGCAGGTAACCGTGCCAGATCTCGTTAGTGAACTCAGGCAGCGCGATGCGCTCGACCTCTTCGTTTGTCTCGGCATCGAACAAACACAGTTCTACTTTTGTAGCGTTCGCAGAAAATATTGCGAAATTGACACCCGTCCCATCCCAGGTCGCACCCAACGGGTATGGCAGGCCTTCGTTTACACGGCTGGCAGGACGATCCTGGCTTGCTGCGCTGTCGCTCACTGATTGACCAGTCATGATCAAACGCTCCGGAAATAGATTGGGCTAACTCATCGTGTGACCAAAAGGGTCTAAGGATAGAAGCTGAGCGCGCCAAACAGTTCAGGCTAATTGCAGTTCAGCGCCCTGCCCTGATCAAATCCTTGATCTGCGACGCCAGTGCATCCAGTCCAAAGGGTTTGGTGAGCACTTCGGTGAGCGGTTCAAGGTGGCATTTATCCAACACCGAGGTCTCGGCGTAACCGGTGATGAACAACACCGGCAGGCCCGGACGGCATTCACGTGCGGCGTTGGCCATCTGCCGGCCGTTCATGCCGCCCGGAAGCCCGATATCTGAAATCAACAGGTCGATGCGCGCATCCGATTGCAGCACTTGCAGCACTTGCAGACCGGCAAACGCGTCCGCCGCTTCGATGATCGTGTAGCCCAGATCCGAGAGCACTTCGGACACAAGCATTCGCACCGACGCCTCGTCGTCCACCACCAATACGATCTCGCCCTGGCCGATCAGCGGCTCGCTGGCAACCGGTAGCGCCGGTTCCTGCTGCACGACTTGCGTGATGTGACGCGGCAGGTGCATCACCACCGTCGTGCCCTGCCCCTCGACTGATTCAACCTTGATCTGGCCTCCGGACTGCCGCACGAAGCCGTAAACCATCGACAAGCCGAGGCCGGTGCCTGCGCCAATGGGTTTGGTGGTGAAAAACGGATCGAAGGCTTTGGACACCACTGCCGAGCTCATGCCCATGCCGTCATCGGACACACGAATGCACAGGTGCTCGCCCGCGATCAGGGCGGGCTCCGAGTCCAGACGAGGGTCAAGCCATTCATTGGCGGTTTCTATAACGATGCGGCCGCCTTGAGGCATGGCATCGCGCGAGTTCAGGCATAGGTTCAGCAGGGAATTTTCGAGCTGAGCCGAGTCGATCAGCGCTGGCCACAGTTCACTATTGGCCGTCACTTTCAGCTCGATGGAAGAGCCCACCGTACGCGTGATCAGCTCCTCCATACCCCCAATGAGCCCGTTGACGTCAGTGACTTGGGGCGACAGCGTCTGCCGACGGGAGAATGCCAGCAGCCGGTGAGTCAAAGACGCGGCGCGGCGAACGGCGCCCTGAGCCACATTCACGTACTTTTCGACATCGGTCAGACGCCCTTGCCCCAAGCGGGTGCTGATCAGCTCCAGACTGCCGGATATCCCGGCCAGCAAGTTATTGAAGTCGTGCGCAATACCACCGGTTAATTGCCCGACCGCTTCCATTTTTTGCGAATGCCGCAGCACTTCTTCGATTTGTTCACGTTCGAGGATGGCTTGCGCAATGCGCTGTTCGAGGGTCTGATTGAGTTCCTGCAGTGCCGCTTCGGCCTTGACTCTGGCCGAGACGTCTATTGATGAGCCGATAAGGCCGATGACATTACCGTCTGCATTGACCAGTGGCGTCTTGACCGACAGCCAGGTGGCAGCCGAACCGTCGGCCAGGTTGACCACTTCTTCTAGTTGCTCGCCTTGGCCGCTGTCCATGATCCGGCGGTCTGTGGCCATGATGACCTGCGCCTGAGCCTTGTCATCGAAAAACTCGTAATCGGTCTTGCCGAGGTAAAACTCCGGCGGCTTGCCGATCAGCAGCGACGTGCCCTGATTGGCCACCAACATTCTGCCTTCCAGATCCTTGGCATACACCACGCCCGGCACGGCGGCAGTAAAGGTTCGCAGCAGCGTGGTTACCCGGTCGCGCTCGACTTCGGCAGCACGCCGGGAGTTAACGTCCAGCAGCACGCCGGGGAAACGCCTGGCCCGCCCATCCGACCCGGTCTCGACCCGTCCGTTGGCCTCAATCCAGCGGTAAACGCCGTCGGTATTCAGCACCCGATATTCACAGCGATAATCGCCACCCACGGCCAGCGCCAGGGTAATTGCCTCATCGACACGCGACACGTCCTCCGGATGAATGGATTGCGTGACCAGTTCCAAGGGCAGTCCTTCGCGGCACATTTGCACGGATAACCCGAACGAGCGGGCGAACCGCTCGTCAGCGGTAAAGCGGTCGGTCGGCACATCCCAGACCCACGTACCGACGATCGCGCCGGAATCCAGGGCCAGTTGCAGCCGCTCCGACGCTTCTTGTGCCTGCGAATCGAGTGGATGCGATTCGCTCGGGTGATCACCAGATATCACGTTACTCAAGACCAACGACTCCCCTGAGTGCCGTGCTGCGGACACCCTGTCAGATGGAAATTCCTACCGACGACCGCTCGCGGCAGCGCTCGTCGCGATCCCAATGACTTGCACCGGTTTCTTCCAGTAAGCGGGATCGGCATGCTATGCACTGGATGGCCAACTCTTTCTTGACAGGCGCCGGGGTGGCGAGTTCTACCGAACTTGCGAATTCCCCGCAACGTCAGCCTCCATGAATGCAGACAACTCCACGCGCAAGTGTGGCTTTTCTGCAGCACGGCAAAAGCACGCCTTCCGTCGCCTGATCGGCAAGTTGGGGTGTCCGCCGCTCAACTCCGGCCGGGTTCGGCCGTAAAGCACTACAGCCAACCTTGATTCGGAATTGCCCTATGTCCCTGTTACCCAACCGCATCGCTGCACGCATGACCCTTGGCATTCTGAGTTTGCTGGGACTGACGGCGGTGGCGATTTTCGCGGTCATGACGCTGGGCGGCAAGCCGCAGCTGGTGGCAGCCGGCACAGAAGCCGCCGAACAGTCCGCCAGCGCGATCACCCGCCAACTGGCGTTGCAACTCAACCGAATCGAGGGCACGACGGCCGCCATGGCGCACCTCGCCGAAAGCCTGCCCCACGACGAGGCCTTGGTGAAAGCCAATCTGCCCAACGTGATCGACAGTCAGGGTGACGCCGCGATTGCCGGTGGCGGGCTGTGGCCTGAACCGAACGCATTTGGCCCGGGCATCGAGCGCCGCAGTTTTTTCTGGGCGCGTAATGCCGGCAACGGTCTGGATTACTCGGATGAATACAACCTGGCGCAGACGGCGCCCTATCACGCAGAGTCGTGGTATGTCGGCGCTAAAACGGCCCCGGCCGGACGCTGCGTCTGGTCGGATGCCTATCAAGACCCGGTCAGTGGCGTCGCGATGACCACCTGCAGCGTGCCTTACCGGGCTAACGGCGCCTTTGCAGGCGTTGCCACTCTGGACCTCAAACTCGACGGCTTGGCAGACTTCCTCAAGTCCAATGGCGCCGTCACCGGGGGGTATGCCTTCGCGGTAGACCCGGCCGGCAACCTGCTGTTTTTCCCCGACGCCAAAAGTAGCAAGGGGCTCCCGACCGTCGCCAACCTCGTCCAGCAACAACCCTGGCTGCAACCGGTCGCCGCGAGTCTGGCCAACAAGACCAAAGCTGCCACCACGCTGTATCTGGAGCATGATGCACGGCTCGACGGCCCGGCCTACGTGACCCTGCAAACCATGGAAGGCACCGGCTGGCGCATCGGTCTGGTGACGCCCGAAGCGCGGGTCGTAGGCCTGGCCAACCGCCTGACGGGTCAGATCCTGATGTTCCTGCTGCCGCTGCTGGGCATTTTGCTTGGGTTGGCGTGGCTGGCCGGTAAACGCCTGCTGGCGCAACTGGAAGAAACCACCGCGCAGATCGAACGTCTGGGCCAGGGTGGCCAGGCCGGCGCAGAACTGGATATCAGCCGTCACGATGAAATCGGTGCACTGCGTGGCGCGGTCAATCGCTACGCAGGCTCGCTGCGGGACATGCTGCGACGCATCGCCGAGGAATCCGTCTCGCTGGAACATCAAGCCAACGAACTCGCTCAGTTGTCCAGAGGCCTTGCCGAACGGGCCGAAGTGCAGCGCGAGGACAACACCCTGCTCGCCACCGCCATCACGCAGATGTCGGCCAGCGCAAGCGAAGTGGCACGCAACACCACCGACTGCTCGGACACCGCCAAACAGTCGCTGGACGACGCGCAGAAAACCCAGAACGAAGTGCAGCGCAACAGCCAGTCCATCGAGAGCCTGGCCGCAGACATCGCCGGTGCCGCAGGGGCAATCACTCAGCTGGGTGAAGACATCGAACGAGTCGGCACTGTGCTGGAGGTCATCAAGTCGATTTCTCAACAAACCAACCTGCTCGCCCTGAACGCTGCGATTGAGGCTGCCCGCGCTGGCGAACAAGGCCGCGGGTTTGCGGTGGTGGCGGACGAAGTCCGGACACTGGCCGGACGTACGCAGACTTCCGCCAACGAAATTCAGGAAATGATCACGCAGCTGCGCCAGGCATCCAGTACTGCCGTCGCAACCATGCAAAGCGGCGCCCGTCGGACCCGTGAATCGGTGGAGCAGGCAGCTGGCGTGTCGGCGACGCTGGGCACAACCGTGGGCAGTTTTGACGACATCGTCCAGCGTGCGCACCAGATCGCAGTTGCCGCTCAGGAGCAGAGTCACGTCACCCATGAAATCAACGAGTTGGCGGTGCGTATTCATGTGGCCAGTGAAGAAGGTGCACGTGATGCAAGCGCTTTGCGTGAGCTGGGTCAGGGCATGCAATCCATCTCGACACGACTGGGCGGCTTGAGCCGGGGCAGCAACTGACCGGGCTGATCTGTCGGTAGATCCATAGAAAGCAGACAAAAATAGACGCCGCTCAATCAGCGGCGTCTTTGTGTGACGGGCCTGAGATCAGGCAATGTGCGGCCTATTCACGAAACGGAGGTCGACGTGTTGATGGCGTTGATCGGCGTACATATTGCTGCGGCAGTGCTTGAAAGCATTCAGGTCCGCGACAACCTTCCGTTGTCGATGCTGACCCGGCGCCGCCCTCCGTTGCCCGATGACGAGCCGTGCTGATCCGGCACCTGCCACCCTTCCGTTTTCCGTACATTGACGTGAGTGGGCTATGCAGTTGTCCTTTCCCATCAGGTTCGCCATTGGCAGCCTGATGCTGAGCACCATCTTTATCGCGGCGTGGCGTAGCCATCCAACCCACGTCATCGCACCCTTCGCGCAGAAGAGCCATGCGGCCGAGTCGCCCTTTGCCGAGTACCTCTACCTGAGCGCCGATGGCCAGGTGATCGACAAATTGTGCAGGCTGGCCGCCGGCACACTGGCGTTCGCACTGCGGCTCAAGGCCTGGGAAAACTATTGGGACTGCCTGGTTGATCCACTTCTGGCCGGCTACTGCCTGATCGCGGCCCTCACTTGGCTGGTGAGGGTTGCCGCACACAAAGTCCGCCGCGCCCACGCTGTTTGAAACCCATCCCCTGGCGGCCTGCATCTAGGCCGCTCTTGCCGCACCACTCCCATCTCGACCCTCTTAGCCTCCAGCTTTGCGATGCACATCCTTCGGTTATCGCCGAGCCGATAAATAAATTCGCCTGTTGTCATTAAATCTTAACTTAGTGTCGAATTTAAAATTTACAACAATCAGCGCGATTATGTTCTGACGCATTTATCACAGCCAAGCTGAACATAAGCTGTCTGCCGATACATTCGGCACTGACGTTAACTTAACGTAACTTGAACAACTTCTTTGTTCGATAAACCCTTAGCAAACGCTGCGCCAAACCGCCTGTTCGTGTTGAAAAATAAAGGGCTGACAAGTTATCAGTGCTCATGGAAAACTAACGACCTGTAAACGTAATTTTCATGTTTGACACACTATCTTCACAGTACCTGATGTAGATCGAACTGCTGGCAGTAATGTTCAACACGCATGCCCTGTCGTGGACGTTTTAGTGCACCTTCGATAAAGGACGCCGACATTACTAAAGCAGATGGTTAATACGCAGGGCGTTAATTGAATACGTCCAGATACACGCACTCACCCCGGTTAGATCTATTTAGCTAAACAAACAGCGCAAGCGCGAGAGGACTCACATGGATCAGGCTTTCCTTCCTTTTTCACGGCCCAGCATGGGCGACGAGGAAGTCGCAGCGGTTACCCGCGTGTTGCGTTCCGGCTGGATCACCACTGGCCCCGAATGCCAGAAGCTGGAGCAAGAGTTTGCCGGGCTCACCGGCGCCTCCTACGCAGTGGCGTTGTCATCGGCGACCGGGGCGATGCACGTTGCCTTGCTCGCGCTGGGTGTCGGCCCAGGTGATGAGGTGATCACGCCGTCACAAACCTGGGTCTCGACGGCCAACATGATTTGTTTGCTGGGCGCGACCCCGGTGTTTGTCGACGTCGACCGCGACACCTTGATGACGGACGCAACGATGATAGAGCGCGCCATCACGCCACGCACCAAAGCCATTGTGCCGGTGCATTACGCGGGTGCCGCAGCCGATCTCGATCCAATCTACGCACTGGCGCAGCGCCACGGCATCCCCGTCATCGAAGACGCTGCGCACGCTGCCGGCACGGACTATAAAGGCCGGCCCGTGGGCGCGCTCGGGACTGCGATTTTCTCGTTCCATGCCATCAAAAACATGACCTGTGCCGAAGGCGCGATGCTGGTCACCGACAACCTGGAACTGGCTGATCGGGTGCGCCAGCTCAAATTCCACGGCCTGGGCGTCGATGCCTACGACCGCATGACCCTGGGGCGCAAACCGCAGGCCGAGGTGATCGAGCCGGGCTTCAAATACAACCTGGCCGACCTCAACGCCAGCATTGCGCGGGTGCAATTGCAGCGACTGGATCAAATCAACGCCCAGCGTCAGCGCCTCGCCAGCCATTACCTCGAACGCCTCTCGGGCAGTCCGGTGATGCCGTTGCTGCAGCCGCGCTACGACCAGCAACACGCCTGGCACCTGTTCATCGTCCGCATCGATGCCGAGCGTTGCGGGATAGATCGCGATGGGTTCATGAAGGCGCTGCAAGCGCAAAACGTCGGCACCGGTATCCATTTCATCGCCACGCACCTGCACCGGTATTACCGCCAGCGCTTCCCCGACGTGCACTTGCCAGACACCGAGTGGAACTCATCGCGGCTGTGCTCATTGCCGTTGTTCCCTGACATGACGTTCGACGATGTCGAGCGTGTGGTCGGTGCCATTGAATCCATCGTGGAACCGCGCTCATGAAAGCCTATCCCATCAATTTCGTGTCAATCGTCATACCGGTCTACAACGAGCAACAGAGCCTTCCCGAGCTGCTGCGCCGCACCCAGGCCGCCTGTGCACAGCTCAAGCACGCCTACGAAATCGTGCTGGTGGATGACGGCAGCCGTGACGAGTCGGCGGAACTCCTGCAGCAGGCCGCCGAACGTGAAGGCAGCCCGGTGGTGGCGGTCATTCTCAACCGCAACTACGGTCAGCACGCCGCAATCATGGCCGGCTTCGAGCAGTGCCGGGGCGACGTGGTGATCACCCTCGACGCCGACCTGCAAAACCCGCCCGAGGAAATCCCGCGCCTGGTGCAACTGGCCGAACAGGGCTACGACGTGGTCGGGACCGTGCGCAGCAACCGGCAGGATTCGGCCTGGCGGCGCTGGCCGTCGAAGCTGATCAACCTGGCGGTGCAGCGCTCTACCGGCGTAGCCATGACCGACTACGGCTGCATGCTGCGCGCTTACCGTCGCACCATCGTCGACGCAATGCTGGCCTGCAGCGAGCGCAGCACCTTCATCCCGATCCTCGCCAACAGCTTCGCCCGGCACACCACCGAAGTGCTGGTCGAACACGCTGAGCGCGAGCACGGCGACTCCAAATACAGCCCGATGCGTTTGATCAACCTGATGTTCGACCTGATCACCTGCATGACCACGACCCCGCTGCGGTTGCTCAGCATTATCGGTTTCAGCATGGCGTTTCTCGGCGTGCTGTTTGCCGCGTTGTTGATCGTGCTGCGGTTGATGTTCGGTGCCCAGTGGGCCGGGCACGGCACCTTCGTCCTGTTCGCCGTGCTGTTCGTGTTCACCGGCGGGCAGTTCATTGGCATGGGGCTGCTGGGCGAATACCTCGGCCGCATGTACAGCGACGTCAGGGCACGTCCACGTTTCTTCATAGAAAAGGTTGTGCGCAGCGCATCTTCAGGCGCCGCCGACACGATTGATTCCTCCGCTTCTCTCTACTTGAGCAAGGTTGCGCCATGAGCAAGAAAGCTGTCGTTTTCGCTTATCACGATATTGGGTGTGTGGGTCTGCAAGCGCTGATCGACGCCGGGTACGACATCGCGGCGGTGTTTACGCATGCCGATGACCCCAAGAAAAAAACCTTTTTCGACTCGGTGGCTCAACTGTGTGCACGTCACGATATCCCCGTGCATGCACCCGAAGACCCCAACCATCCGCTGTGGGTGGAGCGAATCGCCAAATGCGCGCCCGACTTCATCTTCTCGTTTTACTACCGCCAACTGCTCGGCGAACCCGTGCTCGCCTGCGCCAGCAGCGGCGCGTTCAATCTGCATGGCTCGCTGTTGCCGCGTTATCGCGGTCGGGCACCGGCCAACTGGGTGCTGGTCAATGGCGAGACCGAGACCGGTGTCACGTTGCACCAGATGGTCAAACGCGCAGACGCCGGCCCCATCGTCGCCCAGCAACGAGTGGCGATCAGCGAGAACGATACAGCCTTGACGCTGCACGCCAGGCTGCGCGATGCCGCCAAGGACCTGCTCGGTGAAACCCTGCCGCTGTTGGCGCAGGGCCAACTGACCGGCACCGCACAGGACGAATCGAAGGCCACTTACGTCGGTCGTCGTACGCCAGCCGATGGTTTGATCGACTGGTCGCTGCCAGCCTCGCGCATTTACAACCTGGTGCGCGCCGTGACCCAGCCCTACCCCGGCGCGTTCAGCCCGGTGGGCGAGCACAAGTTGATTGTCTGGGGCGCGCGCGTGCTACCCGACAATGAGCACCGCGCCCCAGGCACCGTCATCAGCTGCGATCCGCTGCGAATCGCGTGTGGCGAGGGCTCGCTGGTGATCACTGCAGGTCAGCGCGGCGACGACGGGCTCTATCTGAGCGGCCCGCAGCTGGCCCGCGAGTTCGGGCTGGTCGAAGACTCGCGCCTGCTGGGCACCGAGCCTCGCCGGCCGCAGCGCCGCACACGGGTGTTGATCCTAGGGGTCAACGGTTTCATCGGCAATCACTTGTCCGAGCGCCTGCTGCAGGACGACCGCTACGAAATCTACGGCATGGATATCGGCTCGGACGCCATCGAGCGCCTGCGCAGCAAGCCCAATTTCCACTTCATCGAAGGCGACATCAGCATTCACTCCGAGTGGATCGAGTACCACATCAAGAAGTGCGACGTGGTGCTGCCGCTGGTGGCCATCGCCACGCCGATTGAATACACGCGCAACCCGCTGCGGGTGTTCGAGCTGGACTTCGAAGAAAACCTGAAAATCGTCCGCTACTGCGTCAAGTACAACAAGCGGGTGATTTTCCCGTCCACGTCCGAGGTCTACGGCATGTGCCAGGACCCGAGTTTCGACGAGGACACCTCAAACCTGGTGGTCGGCCCGATCAACAAGCAGCGCTGGATTTACTCGGTCTCCAAGCAACTGCTGGACCGGGTGATCTGGGCTTACGGTCAAAAGGGCCTGCAATTCACCCTTTTCCGACCATTCAACTGGATGGGCCCACGTCTGGATCGCCTGGACTCTGCACGCATCGGCAGCTCACGGGCAATCACCCAACTGATCCTGCACCTGGTCGAAGGCACGCCGATCAGGCTGGTGGACGGCGGCGCGCAAAAGCGTTGTTTCACCGATGTCGCAGACGGCATCGAAGCGCTGGCGCGGATCATCGAAAACAGTGGCGAGCGCTGCAACGGCCAGATCATCAACATCGGCAACCCGGACAACGAAGCCAGCATTCGTCAACTGGGTGAAGAGCTTCTGCGTCAGTTCGAGGCCCATCCCCTGCGCGGTAACTTTCCGCCGTTCGCCGGTTTTCGCGAAGTCGAAAGCCAGTCGTTCTACGGCAAGGGCTATCAGGACGTCAGCCACCGCAAGCCGAGCATCGATAACGCCAGGCGCCTGATTGACTGGACGCCGACCATTGCGCTGCAGGACACCATCGGCAAGACCCTGGACTTTTTCCTGCGTGAAGCCATGGCTGAAAAGGCGGATCAACGCTGATGCAGGCCGGCCTGAGAATCGATGTCGACACCTACCGGGGCACCCGCGAGGGGGTGCCGCGTTTGCTGGACATGCTCGACCAGGCGCAGGTCAAGGCGACGTTTTTTTTCAGTGTCGGGCCGGACAACATGGGTCGCCATCTCTGGCGTCTGGCGCGGCCGCAGTTTTTCTGGAAAATGCTGCGCTCGCGGGCGGTCAGTCTTTATGGCTGGGACATCCTGCTGGCGGGCACCGCCTGGCCCGGCAAACCGATTGCCCGCGACCTGTGGCCGCTGATGCGTCGCGCGCAGGAAGCCGGTCATGAAGTGGGCCTGCACGCTTGGGACCACCATGGCTGGCAAGCCAACGCCGGGCGCTGGAGCGATGCGCAACTGGTCGCACAGATCAGGCGCGGCGTCGATTGCCTGAACGACATTCTCGGCACAGAGGTGAGCTGTTCGGCGGCCGCCGGTTGGCGCGCCGACGAACGCGTGATCCAGGCCAAGCAAGCGTTCAATTTTCGCTACAACAGTGATTGCCGTGGCAGCCGGGTTTTTCGCCCGCTGCTGGCGGATGGCAGCGCGGGCACGCCGCAGATCCCGGTAGACCTGCCCACCTTCGATGAAGTGGTGGGCGCGCAGCTTTCCGCTCAGGATTTCAATCAGTTTGTGCTCAAGCGTTTCGCCCCTGAAAAGCTCAACGTCTACACGGTTCACGCCGAAGTGGAAGGCATCGTGATGGCTGAGTCGTTCAGGCAACTGCTGAGTCAGGCGCAGGCCCGCAACATCGCTTTCGCGCCACTCGGCGACTTGCTGCCCGCGACCCTTGCACAGCTGCCGTCCGGCCGTGTGGTGCGCGGCACACTCAATGGCCGCGAAGGCTGGCTGGGAGTGCAGCAATCATGACCTCCCAGCACCGCTACATCGCTTTGCTGACGCTGGCGTTCGCGCTGGCCTGCCTCGTGCCGCTGGGCACACACGGGCTGTGGATTCCGGACGAAACCCGCTACGCACAAGTCAGCCAGGAGATGCTCCACAGCGGGCAGTGGGCGTCGCCGCATTTCATGGGCCTGCGCTATTTCGAAAAGCCCGCAGGCGGCTATTGGTTGATTGCGCTAGGCCAGGCGGTGTTCGGTGAGAACCTGTTCGGGGTGCGCATCGCTTCGGCGCTCAGTACTGGCTTGAGCATGGTGCTCGCCTGGTTGCTGGCGGGCCGGATGTGGAACGACCCGCGTAAGTCGTTCGCCAGCGCGCTGCTGTTCATGAGTTTCGGCTTCATTGCCGGGCAAGCGGGCTATAGCAATCTGGACCCGCAGTTCACGCTGTGGGTCAACCTGAGCCTGGTTGCGTTCTGGTACGCGGTTCACAGCACGGGCCGCTCTCGGCTGCTGGGCTGGGCAGTGCTGGGTGTGGCCTGCGGCATGGGCTTCATGACCAAGGGGTTTCTGGCGTGGGCGCTGCCTGTGATGGTTGCCCTGCCCTTCATGCTTTGGCAAAAACGCTGGCGCGAGCTGTTGCGCTACGGCCCGCTGGCGGTGCTGGTCGCACTTGCGGTGTGCCTGCCGTGGGTGCTGGCCGTGCATCGTCAGGAGCCTGACTACTGGCGGTTCTTTTTCTGGCACGAGCACATCCGCCGCTTTGCCGGAGCCGATGCACAACACGCGCAGCCTTGGTGGTTTTACCTGCCGCTGCTGGTGGCCGCGTGCCTGCCGTGGGCACTGCTATTGCCGGTGACGTTCAAGCAGGCGTGGCAGCAAAGACGTCAGGCGGCCAGCGGGTTTCTGCTGCTGTGGCTGCTGGTGCCGCTAGCGTTTCTGAGCCTGAGCAAAGGCAAGTTGCCGACCTACATCCTGCCGTGTCTGTTGCCGGTGGCGCTGATGATGGGCGACGCGGTGGTGGAAAGGCTCAAGCACGCCAATACCAGCGCCTTGCGCGCCAACGGGCTGTTCAATAGCGCAATCGGGCTGATCGGCCTGCTGGCGCTGCTGTTCGTGCAACTCAAGCAACCGGTTTACGAGGATCAGCCTCTGCAGCTGCTGCTGGCAATGCTGGTGCTCGCGGGCTGGGCGTTGTTCAACGCGCTACAGGGTGCACGGCCGCTGAGCTACTGGGCGATGCCTGCGCTGGGCAGCTGGATGCTGGTGGCGCTGTTGCCGTCGGCGCTGCCCGACCAAGTGGTGTTCAACAAAACTCCGGATCAGTTCGTGGCCCGGCATCAGCCGGCACTGGCAGCCAGCACGCACTTGCTGAGCAATGATCTGGGCGCGGCTTCGGCATTGTCCTGGCGCCTCAACCGGCCAGACGTCGCCCTGTTCAACACCTTTGGCGAGCTTGAGTACGGGCTTGGCTACCCGGACGTACAGGGCCGCGAGGTGTCGATGATCGACATCAACACGTGGATGAATCAGGCCCGGCGCGAGGGCCAGGTTGGCGTGATCATGCGCGGCAACAGCGACGAGGAACTGCGCGAGCTGGATCTGCTGCCCAAAGACGGCGAGCGTTATGAGGAAGGCAATCTGGTGATCCTCATTTACGGGAAATCAGCCTCATGACCTGGCTGATGCTGCTGGCGGCGTGCCTGCTGACCTGTCTGGGCCAGATCGCGCAGAAGCTCGCCGTTGAGCACTGGCGCGGGGCATTTCCCGGCATCGCCGCGGCCTTGGGTTCGCGCCGGCTGTGGCTGGCAGTGTTCTGCATGGGCATGGGTCTGCTGAGCTGGTTGCTGGTGCTGCAACGCATGGACGTGGGCATCGCCTACCCGATGCTGGGCCTGAATTTCGTTCTGATCACCCTCAGCGCGCGCTACGTGTTCAACGAATCCATCGACAGCCGGCACTGGTTCGGCGTCGGCTTGATTGTCGCCGGTGTGATCTTGCTCGGAGGTGAAGCATGAGCCGTCGCACCGGGAGCCTGTTCGCCATGGGCAGCGTGGGCCTGGTCAGCGCGGCGCAACTGGGCATGCGCTGGGGCATGGTTCGCCTGCCCTCGCCCAGCCAATGGATGCAAGCGTTGTGGGCCGGGCAGATCGACATTGCTGCGGTCGCGCTCGTCTGCGCATCGATCCTTGCTTATGCGCTTTCCATGTTGTGCTGGCTCATTGCGCTGCGAGACCTGCCGCTGAGTCGCGCCTATTCGATGCTGAGTGTCAGCTACGTGCTGGTTTACGCGCTGGCTGCCCTCCTGCCGTTTTTCCACGAGACATTTACGGTACCGAAAACTGTGGGTGTCACGCTGATCGTGATGGGCGTTTTGACCATCAACCGTCGGCGAATCCCAAGCGTCCCGCTTCAACCCCATCTTCAGCCTCATCTTCAGGCTAATCTTCAGGATAACTCCCATGAAAATCAGCGTTTTCGGTAGTGGTTATGTCGGTCTGGTGCAGGCCACCGTGCTTGCCGAAGTCGGCCATGACGTCATCTGCATGGACATCGACCAGGCCAAGATCGATCAGTTACGCCAAGGCCAGGTGCATATTTTCGAACCGGGGCTGGCCAATCTCGTGCGTGAGAACCTGGAGCAAAAACGCCTGCAATTCACCTGCGACGAACAGCTCGCCGTGGAGCATGCCGACGTGTTGTTCATTGCCGTCGGCACGCCGTCCCGACCTGATGGCTCGGCTGATCTGACAGGTTTTTTTGCCGTCGGCGAGGCCATCGCCAGGCACCGATCGGAGCCGTTGATCATCGTCGAAAAATCCACCGTGCCAGTGGGCAGCGGCGATGCCTTGCGCCTGCACATCGAAAAGGCTTTGCGGCAGGCCGGTCGGCTGTTGCAGTTCGATATCGTGTCCAATCCCGAGTTTTTGAAGGAAGGTTCGGCGGTCAATGACTGCCGGCGTCCGGACCGTATAGTCATCGGCTGTGAAAGCGAATCCGTGCAGCGGGTCATGCGCGAGCTGTACGCGCCGTTCAACCGTAACCATGACCGCATCATGTTCATGGACCTGCGCAGTGCAGAACTGACCAAATACGCCGCCAATTGCATGCTGGCGACCAAGATCAGCTTCATCAACCAGATTGCCGAGCTGGCGGAACACCTAGGGGCGGATGTGGAATCGGTGCGGCTGGGGATCGGCGCGGATTCGCGCATCGGTTATGACTTCATCTACCCCGGCTGCGGTTATGGCGGCTCGTGCTTTGGCAAAGACATCCGGGCGCTGATTCACAGCGCGCGCGAGGCGCACTGTTCCAACGACCTGCTGTCGGTGGTCGAGGCCATCAACGAGCGGCAGAAGAACAAGCTGTTTGATCGGGTCAATGCGTTTTACAAAGGCGATCTGCGGGGCAAGACGTTCGCGTTGTGGGGGTTGGCGTTCAAACCCAACACCGATGACATGCGCGACGCGCCGAGCCGCGTGCTGATGGAGGCGCTATGGCAGGCCGGTGCAACGGTGCGAGCGTTTGACCCCGAAGCGATGCAGGAAACCCAACGCATTTATGGCAACCGCAAGGACCTGGTTTTGATGGGCACGCCGGAATCGACGCTCAATGACGCCGATGCCTTGATCATCTGCACTGAATGGCAGCAGTTCAAGGCCCCTGATTTCGAGTTGATCCAGCAACGGCTGGCGGCGCCGGTGATCTTCGACGGCCGCAACCTCTACGACACCGAGCGCCTGGCACAGAGCGGGTTTCACTACTATCCCATCGGCCGTGGCGAATCCTGTGATTTGCCCATACCGCAAAAACAGTGGGCGCCCTACGAACTGCTCGCCAGCGGCCAGACGGTCTGAGGTGACGTGTTGCGAGGCGGCTTTATGGGCCAACCCATACGCCGTCACGCGAATCAATTCGCGCCTACAGTGTTGCACCTCGTAGTAGGCGCGGTGGGCACGGTCCGTTGGAGGCTCGCCCGCGAAGCTTTTGATTACGCCCGGAGGGCTGTAGGAGCGAACTTGTTCGCGATCTGCCGGGCACCGGCAGTAAATCGGGCACATGCGGTGTGTCAGGTGCAACGTGGGCACAGGTTTCAGGGCCGCTTCGCGCCCCATCGCGGCCTCGCGTTGCTCGTGCGCTCCTACAGAGTATGTGCGGCGCTTGCCAATTTTTGGCGCGAGGCTCGCCGGCTAAGCTTTTGATTCTGCCCGAAGGGCTGTAGCAGCGAACTTGTTCGCGATCTGCCGGGCACCGGCAGTAAATCGGGCACATGCGGTGTGTCAGGTTCAGCGGGGCGTCTGGTTTCAGGGCCGCTGCGCGCCCCATCGCGGCCTCGCGTTGCTCGTGCGCTCCTACAAGGGGTGTGTGGCGTTTGCGGACTTGTTGGCGCGGCTTGCCCGCGAAGGATCCCGCCACAGATTACCGCCGCGTGAATGTCCCGTGGGGGGGCCGCTGGCCCGCGAAGAAGCTGGGCCAGCGACAGATCTATCATCTGAATCGACGGCTTCGCGGGCAAGCCTCGCTTCAACGTTCAGTTCTCTTCCCTCTCAAGGTCCCCCAGCCGCGACACCCGGCAGACGCAGCAGGACGTAATCCTCTTTGTCGAAACGACCGCTGTAAATCACGGGCAAAGCCCCCTGCGCGGTCCCTTGCAGGGCCAGATAATCGGTATTGCTCATGGCTACGTAAGCAGGCGCGTGAATGGCCTGCAACTGCGGCGCAGTCTGGGTGAACTGCGGTCGCAGGTCAGTATCGACGTTGACCATGAACTTGATCGCCTTGGCGTCCTTGCCCATGCCATGCAGTACCAACGGCAACGGGTCGGCTCGCAGAATGCCGAACACGGCCTGGCTGAAGTGTTCGGTGTCATACAGGTTGCGTTCCACCTTCTCGAACAGCCCGATGTAGCATCCCCAGACCGCCAGCACGGCGCACAGCGTCAGGCCAAGCGTGCGCAGGCGAGGCCTGACCAGCAACGCAATGGCGCCCATCTGCAACAACCCTAGCACGACCAAGACCGGGCCGATGGTGCCCAACTCTTCCGGGAAGCGTGGCCTGGCCATCAGCAGCGCGGCCAGCAACACCCCGGGAATCACGCAGAACACGCCAAGCATGAAGGTCCGCAGCACACGCGCCCAACGCTGACCGGTCACCTTAAATGGATAGGCCGCGATGATTGCGACCATGGGCAACATCGGCAGCAGGTATCGGGCTTTTTTAGCCTGCGGAACAGACAGCCCGAGCATGACCGTCAGCGCCGCCGCCAGGCACAGCCCCACCAGCGTCAGCGCTGGCGTGCGCGGTTGTCGCCCCACTGCCGTGGCCCCCACAACGAGCAGCACGACGATGGCCAGCGGATACGCCAATGCGTAATTGCCCATTGAACTGTTGAAATACCACAACGCCGGGCTGCTGCCTTCGCTGCCGTCCATGCGCGAGGTGAACTGCATCCTCACGACCTCGGCCATGAAACTGTCGCCGCCGCTGATCCAGGCCAGCGCCAGCAAGCTCGCGATGCACAGCAACAACGTCAGCAGCGCGAGCAACCCAAACCTCAAGGGCCGCTGCCATTGGCCCTGCATCAGGCAGCCGCTGATCAGGTAATAGCTGCACAGCACGCCGGTGGGTACCACCAGCCCGATGGGACCCCGAATTGCAAACCCCAGCACCAGCAATGCAAAGACCCAGCCCATGCGTCGGGGTGCCTGGAATTGATCGTGGGCATAGCCCAGGTAAAACACGGCAAACGTCACTGTTGCCAGCATCTGGTCCAGCGACACCGCGCGCGTCTCAGTGATGAACGTATTGGTCAGCAGCAACATGCCAATGCTGAGTAATGCCCACTGCCGCGAGTAAGGCGCCACCAGCCGGTACATCAGGCCGACCAGAACGGCAGAGGCGATTGCCGTTGGCAACCAGGCACTGAAGCTGGTCACCTGGCCCAAGGGTAGCGAGCACAGGTAGATCAACAGCGTCGTGAACGCTGAGTAGTCGGCGTAAGGTTCGCCGTAAGTGGTGGGGAAAAACCCGGGGCCGTGGCGCAGCATCTCCTGGGCGAACACCACGAAACGTGAATCGAAGCCGATGATGTCCTGATGCCAACTGCCGGCGATGAACAGCAACAAAGCCAACAGCCCGGCAAGCGTGGCCTGCACCCGCGCATCCCGCCTCGTAAGACCCACTGACGGCTGACTGACAAACGCTGTCAAAATCCTTCCCCTGCTGTGTTTGTGCCAACAGCGCTTACATCTGCTGCGCTATGACTGACGAAATAGTAGTCGCGATCTCCCACCTTGACCCGATCGGTCACCCTGAGCGGTGGCGCAGGTTCTGACTGGCTTTCGACGATGGCCAGGTTGCCCGGGGCGGCGCCGAGAAATGTGATCAGTTGGGCGTCGGTCATCAAGGTGTCGAGCAAACTCTGACTGTAGAAAACGCTGGCGCCTGCCAGACGCTCGCTGGGTTGAAACAACGCAACACGTCGCCCGCCGAGTTGGAGCGCGTGGACTTTGTCAGTGAGCGGCAAAAATGACAGTTGTCGGTCAGCGCGTGGCGCCAGCCAGAACGCGGCGGCCAGATACCCCGCGACGACGGCCATCATGACGCCGAGCATGATCGCCTGCCGATGCTGAACGAAGCCTGCCATGCGCGCAGAAACGTGAACCCGTGTGCGCAATCGTTCGCCAAGCTCCGCTGCGTAGTGCGCAGCAATCACGGCGGCGGCCGGTGTCAGCGACATCAGGTAGACCATGCGTTTGCTGGACGCCAGCGTCAGCAACACGAACTGGGCCAGTAACCAGACCGTGAAGAACAGCAGGTACGGCTTGGCGACCAGCTGTTTACGAAAATGCCACAACCCCAGGTACACCAGCAGGTTCCACGGCAGGAAGGCTTCCGGCAGTTTGCTCAGGTAGTAATAGAAGGGTTCGTAGTGACCGGCATCTTCGAACGAGCCACTGAAGCGTCCGACGCTGTTGGTCCACAGCACGTCTTTGAGCGACTGCGCCCCGCCCTGCCCGTACAGGCACCACAACCAGAACAACAACGGCAGCAGCGCAAGCAGTGTGAACAGCGCAGGCCGGAGCCAGTCAGTCAGAACCAAGCGTTTGTGCAAGACGGTCTGGCAAACCAGCCAGACGAAAATAACCACCCCCGGCAACGCCAGGCCCAGCACGCCTTTGCTCAGGGTGGAAATCATGATGCCGAGCGCAAACAGGCACCACACGCCTAAGGGACGCGCCGTGGTGCGAGTGGCTGAGCTGGCTAGAAAAAACGCCAGCAACGCGGTCGTTACCCCAAACGCCAACAGGGCGTCCTCGCCCACTTGCCGGCTGTTACTCCAGAACGTCGCGGTGGTCGCCAGCATCATGGCTGCCAACCACGCGATGCCTGACGGACGCCCCAATCGAAGAAGCACGGCGTAGAGCAACAACACCGTGAACAGACCGGCGAATGCCGAGGCCAGGCGCACCGCCCAGGGGGTCGCCCCAAAAGCGCGAATGGCTGCAGCATCGAGCCAGACACTCAAAGGCGGCTTTTCCAGAAACGGCTGGCCGTTGAGGGTGGGCGTGACCCAATTGCCGCTGAGGTGCATCTCCATCGCAATACCGGCGACGCGAGGCTCGGTGGAGTTCTGCAATTGATGATTGCCCAAGGCAAAAAAGAACAGAACAACGGCTAACAGCAATACAGAAAGCGCGCGAGAAGTCATCAATTGAATACCGGCCAATGTATATGAGTGCATGTGAGAGGCAGTATAAGCAGGCCATTGTTGAATTCTTGTTAAGCGCATCGCTACTTGCACCCGTTTATTTAAGCGCTATTAATATAAATCATGGATAAAAGACAAGATGCTTTTCACACTGCGCATACCTGATTTTCACAATCCTTGATGGACACTTTTCATACGCTCAATCGGACACATCGACGCTCTTGATTCACCCAAAAGGATATTAATGCAGCACGGTCGTTGAACAAGTATGCGACAGCCCCTCTGGTGCCTCCGGCAAAACGG
This sequence comes from Pseudomonas sp. BSw22131, assembly GCF_026810445.1. Taxonomy (NCBI): domain Bacteria; kingdom Pseudomonadati; phylum Pseudomonadota; class Gammaproteobacteria; order Pseudomonadales; family Pseudomonadaceae; genus Pseudomonas; species Pseudomonas huanghezhanensis. The sequence goes on from NZ_CP113949.1 coordinate 2,976,461, forward strand.
AAGTGTTAGCCCCAAGGCGTTGCGCCCGATAAAAAGATCAACTCTCTGCTGCTCCAAAGGAATTTGAAATGTGCATACTCACCTCTCAGCCCCTGTTCGGTTCTTGCTGCTCACGACCGGAACATGGCTCGTTGTTTTCTTTCTCACGCGTTTATTCTTATTCGCAACTCACCTCACAGAAGCCGGGCATCAGCTCGCGAGCACCTTCGCAATAGGCTTGCTTCATGACCTGGCCTTTCTGACTGACGCCGCCTTGCCGCTTGGGCTTTATGTGTTGCTGTGCCCCCTGCGTTGTGGCGCACGCGCGGCCATGGCTGGTTCCTCCAGGGACTCATGACCCTGAGCATATTCGTGATGCTCTTCGTGGCCGTTGCGGAAGGCTTGTTCTGGGATGAGTTCGGCGTGCGATTCAACTTCATCGCAGTCGACTATCTGGTGTATTCCGATGAGGTACTCAACAACATCCTGGAGTCCTATCCGATCGGCAAACTGCTCAGCGGGCTGGCGGTGGTCGCCAATGCGTTGAGTGTTGGTTTGCATCGTCTGGTAACTGCCTCGGTGAAAGCGCCACTTGCGCCGTGGCGCAACCGGTTCCTGATGATCGGGCTGCTTGGGGTGCTGGCCGGCGCGAGTCTGCTGTGGATCGATCAGGACAATCCGCGCGGTCAGGGCGGCAATGCCTATCAGCGCGAACTGGCGAGCAATGGTCCGTATCAGTTTTTTGCAGCGTTCAGAAACAATGAACTCGACTACACACAGTTTTACGGCACCCTGCCCGATGCTGACGTTGCGTCGCGCCTCCGTAACGAACTGGCCGAACCCAACAGTACGTTTATCGGCAAGGACCCGCTGGACATCCGGCGCATGATCGATAACCCCGGTAACGCACGCACACTGAACATCGTGCTGGTGACCATTGAAAGCCTGAGCGCCAAGTATTTGGGCAGCAATGGCGACACCCGGGGCCTGACGCCCAATCTCGATAAATTGCGTACGCAAAGCCTGTACTTCAAGAACTTCTACGCCACCGGAACGCGCACCGACCGCCGGCTCGAGGCCATTACGCTGTCGATACCGCCCACTCCGGGACGCTCCATCGTCAAGCGCGTGGGTCGTGAAAGTGGCTTCGCCAGCCTGGGGCAGCAATTGTCAGCAGTGGGCTACGACAGCGTTTTTGTCTATGGCGGCCGGGGCTACTTCGACAACATGAATGCATTCTTCAGCGGCAACGGTTACCGCGTTGTCGACCAGAGCAGCGTCAAGGAAGAAGACATCCACTTCAAAAACGCCTGGGGGATGGCCGATGAAGACTTGTACCGGCAGGCACTCGCCCTGGCCGATGCGGACTTCGCCAGCAAAAAGCCGTTTCTGCTGCAATTGATGACCACCTCTAACCATCGTCCGTATACCTTTCCGGACGGGCGCATTGATATCCCTTCGGGCAAGGGTCGTGACGGGGCGGTGAAATACACTGACTACGCCATCGGCAAGTTTCTTGAAGATGCGCGCAAGAAACCGTGGTTCGAGAACACACTGTTTATCTTCGTCGCGGATCACACGGCAGGCAGTGCCGGCATGGAAGATTTGCCTGTTTCCAACTACCAGATTCCGCTGTTTATCTACGCTCCAGCATTGATACAGTGTGGAATCGAGGTCCACGCTTGACGATCCATTGATCGCTCGCGCCATTGCCTATTACCAGGTCGCAAGCCACGATTTAAAACAGCAGGTGCTGAACTGGAAACCCATAGACCTCAAGTAATAGCGTGGCAGGCCGCGACGGCACACAACCGTCGCTGCTGCTTGTGGGGTGGTTGAGAGTCCAAGATTCGCTTCCCCTGACACACCGCCATCGCGGCCTCGCCCTGACTCCTCAACTCCTACAGGATTAGCGGGGGCTTGCGAAGCTTCTGATTCTGGCAAGAAGCTGCCGCTGAAACCTAGATCAGTTTTTACTGCCAACAGCCAGCTGTTTCCAGTCGTTAGCGTTCATAAAACCCTGAATCTTGGGCTTGCCCCGCGCATCCAGTGTCAGAAACAGGGCGCTGTCGTACTCAGCCATTTCGGCGTGCTTAAAGCCTTGCTGGCTTTCCAGATGAGCCATGCAACCGCTGTGAGTGACCAGCACCAGATTCCGGTTACTCGCTTTATGCGCAACCACCTGATCGAGCAAAAAAGATTCGCAGTTGTAAAGCCAGTCCTGCGCCTGGACGGCATGGCCGAACATCGAAAACGCCGTTTGCGTGGTGCGCGTCGAGGGGCTGGTGAGGATGTCTGTACGCTCGAGCCCCAGCGCTTTGAAAGAATCGCCAACGCGCCTGGACACTTCGCTGCCCTGGGTGGTAATGCCGTCTAGCGGCCCCATGCACGGGTGGCTCGAACGATCGCAACGCTCGGCGTGACGCACCAACACCACCACGCCGCCTGCTGCCCACTGCGCATAAAGACCGGACTTGCTCATGTTATCGCCACGTCCCAGATCAACTGGCGAACGCGACCAGATCATATGGCCCGTCGTGAATGCCAGGCAGATAACGATCAACGTCGCGAGCAACAATTTTTTTCTTTTGGAGAAGTCATAGCGCGAGCGCGGGCTGTCGTATTTTTCGTCCAGTTTGAGTCTGAAAGCGGCGCTCATGAGTGTTCTCCAGTGACTTGGCCCAAAGGCTAATCACTGGTGTGTCGCGGAGAGGTCAATGAGGTGTGAATTTTCTGTTGAATCGGGCCAATAAAAGAAACAGGGCCGACATCAGGATAAATTCTGAACTGTTTGCGCTGCAGTGTTTCTATCCTTTTGCGCTGCAAGTCGCCAGCGTGACAAGTGCTGGCACGTAATTGACACACTGACCCAGAAGGCCAAGCCATGAATACGTTCATCCCGTTAGAAAAGCTTTCAGATACCGATCTCAGCGAATTCCAGGAGGTCTGGCTGACGTCTCAGGAAACTCATCCGCAAGACCCTTCTCACGAGCACAGCGTGTGCCTGTGGCGAGTGGACCGCGTATTGACCCAGGATGTCGAGATCGATGAATCCTATTTTCAGGCCTTACCGTGCCTCTGGTTACGCGTCGATGCTCTGACCGACAAACCGGCTATAGAACACGTCCAGCACGCCTTGAAGGCCCGGCTGGACGAACAGGGCCTGACCGGCGAATTTTTCCCTGAAAAACAGGTGGAACAGGACAACGAGGCACGAGACCTGCGCAGTTGATTGAAACCCCGTGCTGCTCGTGAACGCACCACCGTTCCTGTTCTACCAAGGCGTGCCATTGGCCGCTTTCCATCGACCTGGCCCTTGCTGGCCGGCGTCGATGGCAGATGTCGGCGCACGAGAGGATCATCGCTTTGCGCAGGCACTCTGGCAGCGCCCACTTGCCACAAATCGACTGAGCAACGAGTTCGCCTCAGCGCGCAGCTTTCTCTGTCCGGCCGTTTTTCCTTCATTTACCTATGAAAATGAGTGATTTATCGAAAGAAATTTCATGAACGCTGCTCAAGTGCGTGCGTGCGTGGTCTCACCTGAAGAAGACGCCTAGCCAGCCGGGGCTACTGGTTTCAAAAAATGTTGACGGTGCCGCTCTGGCACAATGCCACGACTGGTGCTCTGTTAGTGCTCTCATGAGCTGCGGTTTTGATGGGTGAACATGTGGATGACTGTCTGAGATGAGCAATTTTCCTGATCTGCCTGCAGGCGGCGCCAACCTGGGCCGCTTAGTGCGGGCCACTGACTGGTCGAACACAGCCTTGGGGCCACGTGAACACTGGTCGCCCGATTTCATCGCGTCCATGAGCGTGATGCTTAACTCTGCCGAAAGCGTCTATCTGGTCTGGGGCCCCGAGCGCCTGCTGTTTTTCAACGACGCCTTCCACCGTGTCTTGCCCGGGCTCTCCCGTAAAGCATTGGGCCGCCCTGCCCACGAGGTCCTCGGCAGCGCCTGGCGGGACATGCAGCCCTATGCCGAAAAGGCATTTGCCGGTGAAAGCAGCCGGGTCAAAAATCAGCGCCTGACCATCCGCCGTAACGGCCTCAATGAAAACACCTGGTGGTCATTGTCGTTCAGCCCGCTTTACGACGACACAGGTTCGGTCGCCGGCTTGTTTTGCCAGATCGACGAAACCACCGATCAGATGCGCACTGAAACCCGTCTGGATGAAAACGAGGCGTTCACTGACCGCGTGCTCGCCAGCATCAATGACTGCATCAAGGTGCTCGACCTTGATGGCAAGCTGACCTTCATGAGTGAGGGTGGCAAGAAAATCATGGAAGTCAGTGACTTCAATGCCATTCGCGGTTGCCCATGGCCTGACTTTTGGCAGGATCAGGGCAATGTCGACGCCATGGCGGCCGTTCAGGCGGCGCGGGAAGGACGCTTCGCGAGCTTTACCGGCGTGGCGCAGACAATGGCGGGCAACAAGAAGTGGTGGCACGTTCAGGCGAGCCCGATTCTGGGCAAGGACGGACACCCTGAGAAAATCCTCTGCGTTTCACGGGATATCACCAGCCTCAGGGAAGCCGAAGCGTCCTTGCGCGCGCTTAACGAATCCCTCGAACAACGGGTCATAGAACGTACCCAGGACCGTGATCGCATCTGGCGATTGTCTGCTGACCTGATGCTGGTGGCTTACTTTGACGGCGGCATCTTTGCCGTGAACCCGGCCTGGAATCAGGTGCTCGGCTATACGGAGAAACAGCTGGTCGGCACGCCGTTCCTCGATCTTGTTCACCCCGACGACATGCTCGAGACCGAGTCCGCAGCGGCGCAGCTGCGTGAGGGCAAAGTGTTCAGCGGCTTCAAGAACCGCTACCGCCATGCTGACGGCAGCTACCGGATGATTGCCTGGACGGCGGTGCCGGACAATCAGTTCATTCATGCCGTGGGCCGGGACATTCAGGCTGAAGAGCAAGCCAAGGAAGCGTTGCGCCAGTCCGAAGATGCGCTTCGTCAGTCACAAAAGCTGGAAGCCATCGGACAGCTGACAGGTGGGGTCGCCCACGACTTCAACAACTTGCTGACCGTCATCAAATCCTGCGCCGACTTATTGAAAAACACGTCGCTGGCCGAAGCTCGCCGGCTCAAGTATGTGGACGCGATCTCCAGCACTGTGGACCGCGCGGCCCGCCTGACCGGACAACTGTTGACCTTCGCCCGGCGTCAGGCACTTAGGCCGGAAGTGTTCAACGCCGGGCAAAGTGTGCTGCGCGTCGGCGAGATGATGGACAGCCTGACCGGGGCGCGCATCAAGGTCACGATCAGCGTTCCGGACGAGCCGTGCTTCGTTAACGCCGACGGCAGTCAGTTCGACACGGCGCTGGTGAACATGGCGGTCAACGCTCGCGACGCCATGGAGGGAGAAGGCACGCTCTCCATCAAAGTGGCGAGCGCACAATGTTTACCGTCGGTTCGCTCCCATCCGCAGCGGGCCGGGCATTACGTCACGGTGTCGTTGAGCGACACCGGTTCGGGCATCCATCCTGACAAACTGAGTGTGATCTTCGAGCCGTTCTACACCACCAAGGGTGTCGGCCAGGGCACCGGGCTCGGATTGTCTCAGGTGTATGGATTCGCAAAGCAGTCAGGCGGCGAGATTCTGGTGGACAGCGAGTACGGTAAAGGCAGCACCTTCACCCTCTACCTACCGAGTGCTACGCCGGATGGCGCCGCCCGTGAAGAAGCCGTTAGCTCAGCCAGCCACACTGACCTTGCGCTGTGCGTGCTAATGGTGGAAGACAACGAGGACATCGGGATTTTCACCTCGCAGACCCTCGAACATCTGGGTTTCCAGGTGTTGTGGGTGTCTGACGGTCAAAGCGCGCTGGATGCACTGGGAAGCCACCCCGAGAGTTTTCAGGTGGTGTTTTCCGATATTTCGATGCCGGGTATGAGCGGCATCGAGCTCTTCGGTGAAATCGAGGCCCGTTACCCCTGGTTGCCGGTGGTGCTGACCACGGGCTACAACGACGATTACGCGCATTTGAGTGGAGAGCAGACACGGCGCTTCGATCTGCTGCAAAAGCCCTACTCCACCGACGCGTTGTCGGCGCTGCTGCATAAGGTGGTGATGGACCGGGTGAGTGGCTGATAGCAGTTACCGTCCCGCAGGACTGCCGATCTGATACGAAACGACGTGTCGACGAAGTGCGGGTAAGACCAGATACCTCACATGCAAAAGCTTCGGGGTGAAGCCGCGCTCAAACAATGAGGCAAGTGGTTGAAGCGCTGAGACAAAAATTCCTGACCAATGTCAGGAAAAATTGTTGCCGACGGCTCGCCCAGACAGATTCTGGTCGAGCCGGACAACGAACGGACACGGCGCTTTCTCAACCTTGTGGAGCAGCGTTAATGCCGCAACGCTGATGCCACAAGGACTGAGTGATCAGGCCGCAGGTTTAAGAATCACCTTGGTCCAGCCTTCATCCCGATTGTCGAAATGCTTGTAGGCATCCGGACCTTCTTCCAGCTTAAGGCTGTGAGAGATGATCTGTGCAGGGTTGGCGCGGCCATGGTGGATCAGCTCTGCCAGTCGGCGGTTGTAGACTTTGACGTTGGCTTGACCGGTGCGGATCTGCTGACCTTTGAACCAGAACGAACCGAAGTCGAAGGCCATTTTGCCCTCCTTCGCCAGGTCGTTTTTGGCGCCCGGATCCTGAGGTACAAACACGCCAACGACACCGATGCCACCGGTGGCCTTGGTCGAGGCCACCAGGTTGTTCATCGTCAGGTGGTTGGCCTCATGGCCGTGACGGTCGCAGCACTGGTAGCCCACGCATTCGCAGCCGCGGTCGGTGCCTTTGCCATTGGTAGCGTTCAGGATCTGATCAACCGCTTCCTGCTCCACCGAGTTGATCGGCGTGGCACCGAGTTTGGCCGCCAGTGCAAGCCGGTCCGGGTGGTTATCGACGACAAACACCTGTGATGCGCCGCGAATCATTGCCGAATGGGCTGCCATCAAGCCAACCGGCCCTGCCCCATAGATGGCAATGCTCTCGCCGGGGAGCAATCCCGCCAGTTCAGTCGCATGCCATCCGGTTGGGAAGATATCGGAGAGCATGACGTAGTCGTTTTCTTTTTCAGCCGCGTCCTCTGGCAACACCAGGCAGTTGAAGTCCGCATAGGGCACCCGAAGAAGCTCTGCCTGACCGCCCTCATAAGGGCCCATGTCGGCAAATCCATACGCTGCACCCGCACTGCCCGGGTTGGCCGTCAGACAGAACCCGGTCAGGCCCTTCTCACAGTTTTCGCAAAACCCACAGCCAATGTTGAATGGCAGACAGACAATGTCACCCACTTTGACGCGGTCCACGCCCTTGCCGACTTCAGATCCGCTTTGAGGCGCTGGCCTGCGTACTCCTGGGCCTGCTGAGCCTTGGCGACCACGGCTGCGGTGCCAAAGAACTCGTGGGTCACGCCGCTGTACACCTGACGTTCGACGCTGACACCGGCACGGCGCAGAGCCGTTTCCAGTTGGGCGCCGTCATCACGCAGCGGGTCGATTTCCGCGTTGATCACAGTGACTGGCGGCAAGCCTTTGAGGTCTGCATGAACCAGATCGATGCGCGGGTCTTTCACGTCAGCCGGGCTCTTGGTCACGTTGTTGATGAACCACAGCATCATCGGACGGTTGAGTGGAGCGGCATCGGCGTACTTCATGTACGACTCGGTGTTGGTGTCGCTCTGCGCAACCGGATACACCGCCAGCACGTGCTTGGGCTGGGTCAGGCCGGCTTTATGCGCGGCGACGGCAGTGGCCACAGCAAGGTTGCCGCCCGCACTTTCGCCTGCCAACGCCAGGCGTTTTGGATCGCCGTTGACCGAAGAAGCATTGCGCGTCAGCCAGCGATAGGCCGCCAGTGCATCGTCGTGGGCTGCCGGGAATTTATTTTCCGGCGCCTGACGATAATCCACAGAGATCACCACGGCATTGGCTTGTCTGGACAGGCCGCGTGCGCCGCCGTCATAGACGTTGCGATCAGCAAATACCCAGCCGCCGCCATGGAAGTACAGCACAACGGGGAACGGGCCTGTGCCGGTTGGCGTGTATACCGTGGCTGGGAGATTGCCTGCCGCGCCGGGTACTACGGTGTCTCGCGACGTCACGCCAGGCACAAGGGCTGACGGCGAGCTGTCACGTTTCTCATCGGCCAACACGCCTTTTACGGCGTCAGCGATGGTTGGCTGCATGCGCGCTTCGGCCGGGGTAATTTTCTCGACGGCCTTGGCATCGAAGCTGGCGAACTTGTTCAGGACGGTCTGCATGTCCGAGTCAGTGCGGAACATGCTTTTGGTACCGCTGACGGCAAGCTCCGACAATGATTTCTTCTCCGGGTCTCTGGCGCAACCGGAGAGCATGACGGCAACACCCACCGCGGATGCCAGCAATAGGGTGGTTTTTCGATAATGGCCGGTGTTTATCACTGTAGAACGCCTCTTTTTTTGAACTTTCTTGGTGCAAGCGGCAGGTTTCAAAGTTGCCGTTGGCTTCAAGTAGGTTCAAAAATCGCCCACGTGCGTTCCACGTTTGTTAACGCGGGTCCGATGAGCGGTAGCGATTGCGCGCAACATCAGGTACGTCGTGCGAAGGTTAGAGGCTGTGAACGAAAGGCTTTGAACGAGGGTATTACCCCTCGTTTTGTTTGACGAAGTGGTGACCTGGCGATCAATGCTTCGCGGGGTGATCCGGGTCAATCAGCGGCACGGTGGCATCCCGACCGAGCTGTGAGCCCGGATCTTCATTACCCGGATCAATATCAGACGGCTCATCATCATTTTCCGGAGTATTTAATTGATCGTCTTCCGATACGGTTTTTGCAGTCATGACGCTCTCCTTGGTTATGTCCTTAACGTTTGACGGGGTTTAAGCAGCTCCTCCTCGCAAACTCCACTCAAATCTTGCGCCTCACTCCTGCGGTGCGTATTGCATCTCGCCGTTGCCGAATGACCAGTCTTCACGTTTGACATCCAACAGGCTGATCCGGACGTTCTGCTGGCTGATGCCAGTGCGCGCATGCACGCCTTAGGCTACCGCTTTGTAAAAAAAGCCTTTTTCACCTCCACGCTGCGACCGGCGTTCCAGGTGATCTGAATGAAAATGATGCCAGGGGTGTAGGAGATGCCCAAGTAACCCTCTGCTGGGTACACCAGTTCGTCGTTGGCGTGGCGATTGATAATCTGGAATTTATCGTGCATGGGTACGTTGGCTGTGCTCAGCATGGCGTCATAAACCACCTCACTGATTGCCGTCACGTGGGCCGCCGGCGTGTCAGCGGCAAGGTCGATACGGGCGAGTGGCATGGCAAAAAACCTGGTGACGAGAACGTTCTTAAACCTAGGCCCAATGACACGACCCGGCAAGTGCTTTTGCCGCCGCCACCGAACTCCTCAGCCTGAACAGGATCACTTACACACCGCTTCACCCGATTCCTCTCCTCTGCCTCCACAGGAAAAGCCCCATGAGCCTGAAAGACAAAATCATCGGCCACCTCGGCTTTGGCGCCGCTCCACTCGGCAACATGTTCCGTGACATCAGCGAAGAAGAAGCCCTCGCAACGGTCCACGCCGCCTGGGAACAAGGCATCCGTTACTTCGACACCGCGCCCGTGTACGGCGCCGGTCTATCCGAGCAGCGTCTGGGCGCTGCGCTGGCAGGGCATGCACGCGATGAATACACCTTGAGCACCAAAGTCGGCCGGCTCATCTCGGATGAAAAGGACAGTGGCGCACGCAGCGGACCATTCAGCCACGGCCTGACCAACAAGATCCTGACCGACTACTCCGCCGACGCCACCCTGCGCTCAATCGAGAGCAGCCTTGAACGCCTGCGCACTGACCGGCTGGACATCGTCTTCGTTCACGATGTGGCGCAGGACGCCCATGGCGATGAATGGATCGAGCATTTCAATGTGGCGCGCAAAGGCGCCTTCCGCACACTCGCCAGCCTCAAGGAACAAGGCGTGATCAAAGCCTGGGGTTTGGGCGTGAATCGCGTGGAGCCGTGCGAATTGACTCTGGATCTGACCGAAGCACAGCCGGACGGTTTTCTGCTGGCCGGGCGGTACACGCTTCTGGACCACGATCAGCCGCTGCAACATCTGTTTGCCAAGGCCAGGGAAGCCAGCGCCGAATTTGTGGTGGGCGGCCCTTACAGTTCGGGCGTGTTGGTGGGTGGCAAGCATTTCGAGTACCAGGAAGCGTCCCAGGCGATGCTGGATAAAGTGGCGCACATTCAGGAAATCGCTCGTCAGTACCAGGTCGATATCAAATCTGCTGCGTTGCAGTTCGCCCTTGCCAATCCACTGGTTGCCGCAGTGATCCCGGGAGCCAGCCGCCCTTCCCGGATCGTCGAGGACGTCCAGGCGCTCAATGCGCAAGTACCGGACGGCTTCTGGCAAGCGATGCGCGACCAGGGCTTCATCGCCGCGCAGGCACCGCTGCCGTTCAAGGACTGATCGCTGCTGTGCACGCCTCGCTGCCACGCGAACGAATTCGCGCCTACAGGGCGTACACCGACTCTGTAGGAGCAAACCTGTTGGCGAGGCGTCTTCATGGACTGAACCAATCCAGACGCCACGCGAATGAACCCGCGTCGCGATTATTCCCAATCCGCCTTGGCGATGTGCAGCCCATGGAGGCCGTTGTAGGCGGCGCGTTTGGGCGATTCCCAGCCCTCGAGCAACGCGATGTCCACATCGTATATTTCAACCCCCAATGGCCGGCATACCCTTAGAGGGTCCTTCGCATCGGGGCCCCACATCGGCAGCGACAAGTCCCCCCCAGGGCAGGTCGACAGCGCACAGAGCAGATCGATCTCGGCGAAGAACTCCAGGTAATCCCCCTTCTGTGCCGGGCACGCCTTCATGAAATACATGTCGTCGTGGTTCAAGCCGGTGCATTGAAAGATGTTCAGCACATCGTGCACGTCAAACTCGGTCAGGCCGTAGGGCAGCACGGCGCGGGTCAGATTTGAATGGCAGTGATGATGAAAGTCTTCGCCGGTGAGCATTTTGTTGACGTAAGGATCGCAGCGTGTGCCGAGCAGATCGTGCAGCCGGCCGCCGTGTTCGTCGATGCCATAGCTGGCCAGACTGTCGTCGGTGATGGTGACCATCGGCCGCAAAAAAGGCAGGTTCGACCACAGGCGATCGTGGGTAGTGACGTGCGCGCCCTGAAGCTGACGGGTCCGCGATGCCCACATACGCTCGCGCGGATCATCGGCGCTCCAGACGTTGAAATCCCCCACTTGCGGCCCGATCGGTGTGGTGACACGAAACACTTGCCCGGCCTTGACCTTCCACGCTCGACCGGTGCGTATCGGCACCTCGAACTGCTCAACCAGCGTTCGGCCATCCCGGTGGTCGCGGATTCGCTCATAGAACGCCTTGTCGACCTGCAACGCAGCGCCTTTGCTGACCTGGTAAGCGGCTGGGTAATCTTTGTACATGGAGCACATCCTCTCGGTATTCGGTCCAGTGGGCGGGGCTTGGGTACGTCAAGGCAGCACAGGGCATGCCAACCGCGTCGTCGGCGCGTGAACATGCCTAACCGCATCGCGGCCTCGCTCAGGCTCGTCAACTCCTACACCGGCAGGCGTTTGACCCATAACCGCGATCAAACCCCAGCAACGCCGCAAATCCCTGCAAAGGCACACCAGCAACGCCACAAATGTATGCAATACCGCACCCGCAACGCCGCAAATAACTGTAGGAGCGCACGAGCAACGCGAGGCCGCGATGGGGCGCGCAGCGGCCCTGAAACCAGACGCCTGCGTTGCACCTGAACCACCCCATGCGCAATGTTCGCAGCCGCTGCGCGCCAGATCGCGAGCAAGATCCCTCCCACAGGTTTCATTGCAGCCCTTGGCTTTTTGTTGGCACGCCGAATGCCGCCCGTGAGCAACCTCGGCCGTGTTACGGGTGCAACTCCCGCCATACTTCACGAATACTGTCTTTCATCAACAACGCTTCCTGCCAGCGGTCGGTGATGTCGCGGCCATGACGGTCGGTGATTGCGTAAGGCGGCGGGCCGAGTTCACAGGTAAATGAAAGGCTGCCCGACACCTGATCGCGCTGCAGCCAGTCGGCAATTCCCAAACGCCACCAACTCATGAACACATCGACCCATGGCCGGTGCTGCGCGAAGGTGATCGGCACCTGCACCTGCTCGCAACTGGCGACGCGGCCATGCATGCCCCAGCTGTTGCGCAGAATGGTTTCGATGTGGGCCTGATCATCCTCACCCGGAGGCAGCGGCATCTCGCGCCCGACCACGTAATGGGACAAATCCGCCAGCAATTTCAGGTCTGGCATTTCAGCCAGGATGTCCAGGGTGAACAACAGATCGCTGGTCAGCCGATAACGATGGGTTTCCAGCAACACCGGAAAATCCACCTGCTCGGCCAGCCGCTGCCATCCCTCGATCAGCGTGATCGCCTCCTTGAGCGCGCGCGGGCGGATGTCCGCTTGCAGCGTCAGGTGATGGCAGCCGAATTCACTGGCGATATCCAGCGCAGGTTTCAGGTCGTCGATGGTTTTCGGGAATAACTGCCCCTCTATTTGCAGCCCCAGTGAATGAGCGACGCGAGAGAGCTTTCGCGCCTCATCCTTCTGCCAAAAATGATCGGTGACGCCGTCGAACCCGGCTTCAGCGATCTGCTCCAGCTGCTGCTCAAGCGACAACGGCGACTGGCCCTGGGCATCAAGCATCGCCCACAACGATTGAAACACCACGAACTCACGCATGTTCGCCTCGCAAAAGTTGCTTGAGCCCAACCTCCGGATCGGCCAGCGCCTCGGGCGATACGCTGATGCCGCTTTCGATCAAGCGTTCGCAGACTTTGATGTCCTTGGCGACGCTGTTGCCCTGCCCCCAACCGCTAGCGCCGGCCACACAGCCTTGTGGATCGAGGTACAGCAACAGAAAGCCGCCGCCTTTGACCGCTCGTTCGACGATCAATGCGTCAGGCGACATCGCGCCCACCGTTTGCAGGCCGTACTCATAATGATCGGACCAGAACCCCGGCGTCGTGCTGAACGGCAGTTGCTGGCCCAACATGTTGAGCGCCGCCAGACGTCCCTGGGTTTCGGCATTGCGCCAGGTTTCCTGCCGCTGGAACTGCCCAAGCGCGTTCTGAAACTCGCACACATCACCGGCCGCATAAATGTCTGGCGCGCTGGTCTGCAGATAACGGTCAACCTTCACGCCGCTGCCGGTTGCAAGCCCGGCATCGCACGCAAGCTGCACGTTGGGCTGCATGCCAATGCCCACCAGCATGACGTCGCACGTCAGTGTTTCGCCGCTGGCAAGCGTCAGCGACTGTACGGCGTGATCGCCCTGCACGCTCTCGATGACGGCGCTCAAATGCACCCTCACACCCTTGCGCCGATGCAGCGTCAACAGCTCGGCTGACAGTCGTTCATGCAACGCACGGGCGGCCAGACGCGAACCCGCCTCGATCACCTCGACCTCGCAACCTTGTTCACGGGCGGTTGCCGCCACTTCCAGTCCGATGAAACCGCCACCTACAATCACCAGCCGTGTGCCGGGCCGCAGTACCGATTGCAACCGCAGGGCGTCATCGACCGTGCGCAAGTAATGGACGTTGCTCGACTGCCCCGCCTCAATCACGAGGATGCGCGAACTGCCACCGGTCGCCAGCAGCAACTTGGAGTACTCCAGCGACAGGCCATTGCTCAGCACCACCTGATGCTCCAGCGGCACGACGCTGAGCACCCGCACGCCAGACCTGTGCTCGATGTTCAACGTGATCAGCCGGGCTTCGTCAAACAGGCTGCACCCCTGCAACGACGACTCCCCCTTGAGCAGCGCCTTGGACAGCGGTGGACGCTCATAAGGCAGGTGCACCTCGTCGCCGATCAACACGATGCGCCCGGCGAACCCGGCCTCGCGCAGGGTCAGCGCCGCACGTCCACCCGCATGCCCGGCACCGATGATGACCATGGGCTGGATCACGCTGGCATCCATGTGCCCTGCACCGCTCACGCGCTTGCTCCTGAAGTGTCGAGCAGCACCTTGCCCGCCTCGATTTTTACCGGGTAAGTGCGCAGGTTCACGCAGACCGGCGCACCTTTGGCCTGTCCGGTGCGGTAGTCGAAGCGGCCGTTGTGCTTGGGGCACTCGATGATGAAATCCATCACCAGCCCGTCCGCCAGGTGGATTTTCTCGTGAGTGCACAGCCCGTCCGTGGCGAAGTAATCGCTGTCGGCAGAGCGGTACACGGCATAGGTTTTGTCCTGATGATCGAAGCGGATAACGTCTTCTTCGTCGATGTCATCCACGCGGCAAACTTCAACCCATTGATCGCTCATGGTTGTTCTCTCTTGTTATGGAACGCTTGTTACGGAATGCGGCGGTTTCTGGAGATCTTTAACCGAACACGGACTGCGCGGGTTCAGCCGACGCTGTTGTGGGTGTTTCAGGCTCTTTGACCGGGCGCTTGATGAAGTAGGTCGGGTCTTTACGTTGTTTCAACAGCGCCGGAATGATTTCCCGGTACGCCTCGATCACACTTTTATAAGGAGGGGGGCAATCGGCTTTTATTTCTTCATGAAGTTGCGCCAGTGAGTAATACGGCACCATCGGGAACATGTGATGTTCCAGGTGGTAGTTCATGTCCGAATAGAAAAAGCGAAACACCGGGTTCATGTAGATCGTGCGGCAGTTCTTGCGGTGGTCCAGTTCATCCTCCGCCAGGCCCACGTGCTGTGTAAGACCGAAGATATAGCTCAGCCAGCCGCCGTACAGCGTCGGCAGCAGCACGAACATCAGCGGCAGCCATGTGTGAAAGTACACCGCGCTGACAATGACCAGCCCATTGATTGCCAGCCAGATACGTGCGGTGCGGTAGACCTTCGGCCACTCCGATTCTGGAATGAAGGTTCTTTCTTCAGCATTGATCTTGCCGGCCGCGTGCAGGAACAGCGCCTTGAAGATGCCGTACACATGGGGCAGCGAGAACAGCTTGAGCAACATCATCCCCAGGCGCGGCGGGCGCGGCTCGACGATTTCCGGATCACGCCCCACGATGATGGTGTCGGTGTGGTGCCGCGCGTGGCTCCAGCGCCAGACCTGCGGTTCGTACATGACCATGAAGCAGGCGAGCTGGTAGACGGCATCGTTCATCCAGCGGGTCTTGAACGCCGTGCCATGCCCCGTTTCATGCCAGCGCGAGTTGGCGGCGGTGCCGTACAGCAAGCCGTAGACGAAGAAGAACGGCGCGCACGCCACGCTTCCCCAGAACACATACCCGCCAATGCCACAGGCGATCATCCCGATCAGCCAGATGGCCGTGTCGCGCAGCGCCCGTGCGTCGTTGCGCTGCATCAGTTCCTTCATGCGTTTGCGCGGCACTGCGCACTGATACCAGGTCGCGTTGGCAAGGCCGGCCTCCACTGCGCCTTGCGCCTGATCACCGGTCAAACTGTAATCTCGACCACGGGATGGATCGAACGGGATTTGGGACATTGTTGTTGTTCTCCTGATCTCCAGCATCAACTGACAGTGTCAGGCGCAGACCTTTGAAGTGCGCGGCCCGGTTCACTGACGACAGCAAAAATATAGAGAGCGCAGGCAGGGCTCACAACGGCTGGAAAGTATTCTCTATCAAGCTATCATCCAGCGCTGACAGCCCTTGATAGTTTTCTATCAAAGGCTTTGCGGTCCTCTCCAGCGGTGTATGAATGCGCGTCTGGCATGTGTTCAACCGGTCAACCACAAGTGGTGCCTTGTTTATGAAACGCCATGAGTAAACCACCCGCTCTTTCGACAAAACGCCCGACCATTTCCACGGTGGCAAGGCAGGCGAAACTCAGCGTTGCAACCGTTGACCGGGTGCTGAACGCACGCGCCCCGGTTAATCCGGACACCGCGCAAAAGGTGTACGAGGCCGCTGAAGCGGTCGGTTATTTTGCCGCTCGCCTGATCTCGCAACGCATCAACGATAAGAAACCGGTCTGGCACTTCGGCTTTTTGCTGTTGGGCACGTCGCAGACGTTTTACAGCAGCCTGAGTCAGGCCATCGTCGATCAGGCCAGGCTCACGCGCAGTGCCCATATCACCTGCCACGTCGAGCTGATCCACGACCGCTCGCCGCAGTCCATTGCCACGCAGATTCATCAGCTGGCAGAACGGTGCCAGTGCCTGGCATTGGTGAGTTTCGAGCACCCGCTGATCCTCGACGCCATCGAGGCCGTGCGCTTGAAGGGCGTGCGCGTGGTGTCATTGCTCACTGACTTGCCTACTCGCGAGCCCGGGGCCTATGTGGGCGTCGATAACTACGAAGTCGGCCGCACCGCCGGTTGGCTGATCGCCCACGGGGCAAGAGCCACTAGCGGTTCAGTGGCGTTGATGCTGGGCGGGCACCGCTTTCTGGGGCATGAAAAGCGCGAGGCCGGCCTGCGCAGTTTTTTCGAAGAAAAAGCCCCGGGGTTTCGCGTTCTGCCCACAGTCATCACCATGGACAATGGCGCCGTCACCGAGGAAGCCACGCTTGAGCTGCTGGCACGGCATGCCGACCTGTGCGGCGTGTACCTCGCAGGTGGCGGCGTTGAAGGGGTGGTCAGCGCGCTGGCCGCGACACCTGATCGCCCGCACATGAGCGTGATTCTGCAAGAGTCGACGCAGGAAACCCGCCAGGCAATGCGCAAGGGATTGGTGACACTGGTCATCGACTCGCAGCCTGTGCTGCTCGCTCAGGCACTGATCGAGTTGATGCAGGCCCTGCCGACTGCCGACGCCATCGATCCGCAGCGGCACCGGGTGTTTGTGCCGATGCAGATCGTCACGCCGGAGAATTTTTGAAGCGTGTTAGCGGGACCGGGGCCGCTGCGCGCCCCATCGCGGCCTCGCCCAGGCCCGTCAGCGCCTACAGGGTGTTGCGGCGTTTGTTAGATTCGATTCGCCGCCCATCAAGGCCGGCGCTTTTCGCGCAACCGGGTCACGGCGTCGCTGAAGCGTTTCAAGGGCCATCGTGCCTGCAAGGCCTCGATCATCAACTGCTGACCCGTCTGCGGTGCCAGGCCGTTGAGCGGCGGGTCGGTGTCAAGGTTGGTGGGGAACGAGTAACCGTCTGCAGTCATCGCGACCACTGACTGCACACTCACTTCGTCCATTTCACCTCGCTCCAGAGACTGCACCAGCGCCGGATACACAGACAGCATCATCGCGTCGCGGTCGATGCTCTCCATCGGTTTGCCAAACGCCGAGGACATCTGCAACAGGTTGGCCATGCGGTGAAAATCCGTCGTCCGATTGCTACCCGCTGCGTGAAACAGTGCCGGGTTGAAAAACAGCAGGTCGCCCTTTTTCAACGGCAACTGCACCGCATGCTCACTGAAGTACTCGATAAAACGTGAATCCCGCCATGCCAGATAACCCAAGGCATATTGCTGTGAAAACGGCAGTAACAGCGTAGGCCCGCTCTCCAGCGGCATGTCGGTGTGCGCCACCGCCCCTTGCAGTGTCAGGTATTGGGACAGCACGTGCAGCGGCAACGGAAACCGCGCCGCCACCTCTTCAGTCTGAAACCCCAGGTGATAATCACGATGGGGCTGTTGCGCCTGACCGCCCGGCCGCACCACGTTCACCTGCGCCGTCGCCTGAAACGACGGCCCCAGCCAGCTTTCGGCGATCAGCCCGAGCAATGGATTGGCGTAGTACTCGATGAACGATTGCGGCGAGCGCTCGGCAGCTTTTTGCAGCGAGTTCCAGATCCGCCCATTGGCCCCGGCCTTGGCGAAATGGTCGGCCGCCGCGCCGTGTTTTGCCTCGTCCGCCAGAATCGCTTCAAACACCGCGCTGTGGCGGTCAACCACCGTGGTGTCGGGGTAAGCGCCCTGCACCACCAACACCCCCGGCCCCTGACTCAGCGAATGGTGCAGCTCGGCCAGCAGCGCCAGCCGGTTGTCAGTACTGGCCTGGCGCAGGGTTTGCGCGTGATAAATCACCACGCGGTTTTCGATCCGGGCGCTGTGAGGATAGTCCGCCGCATTGACCTGCTTGGCGCACAGCGCCGCAAACGCCTCGATATCGATATCCCGCGCGCTTGCGAACAGGTTCACTGCCCTGCTCCGTCCACTCCGCTCAGGCTGAGCGCTGCGTCAGGCCGAGGTGTCGAGCCATCGCCGCACCCCATCACGCCCTGCTCCATGTCGATCACTGATCCCGTCATCATCCCGGACTGGTCGGACAGCAAAAACGCCACGCTGTTAGCGACTTCCTGCGGCTTGAGCAAGCGCCCAAAAGGGGATTGAGCTTCGGCCCGTTCCAGCCAGGTGTCATCGGCTCCGTGGTAGTGCCGCTGGATCTCGTCTTCGTGAGGTGTGTCCATCCAGCCGATGTTCAGCCCGTTGACACGGATGCGGTTATGCAATGCGCTGAAAGCCACGTTTTTCGTCAGCACCGCCAGCGCGCCTTTGGAGGTGGCGTACGCCGACAGAAACGACTGCCCGCCGTGGCCGCTGACGCTGAGGATGCTGACGATCGAGCCTTCCACCTTAGTGGCGATCATCAGCTTGATGGTGTCCTGCATGAGGAAAAACGGCGCGCGGACGTTGACCGCGAAGATGCGATCGAACAGTTCGGGCGAGGTGTCGATGATGCTGCCGCGATCAGACATACCGGCGCAATTGACCAGCCCGTGAACCGTCCCGAAATGCTGTTTGGCGGCAGCCACCACCCGGCGGCAATCCTCGACGCTTTCCATGTCGGCTTCGACGAAGTGCACCTCGCAACCCAGTTCACTCAGTTGCCGTGCCTGCTGCTCGCCTTTGCCGCGGCTGCGACCACAGATAATCAAACCGGCGGCGCCACGCTGCGCGAGGGTCATGGCCACTGCAGCGCCCAGGCCCTGGGTGCTGCCTGTGACGATGTAATAGCGGCCTGTAAAGGATGACGAAAGATCGGTTGTCGCTGACATGCCTGTCTCCTGCTGTTCTTGTTTTTGGAATAGCGTTGGCTTGCACTCAATAGAATTTAAATTCCATCTGTACAAGAAACAGAACAGAGACTAGCCTGTCGCTTACCTCAGAGAGGCCCGAATCGACCTCAACAAGACCTCACACGCCCATAACAATAAATGGCCGGGGAAAACATGCTCGATCAAGCCCGTCGCTTTTCCATCAAGCAGATCGCCGCGCAAGCGGGCGTCAGTAAAGCCACCGTAGACCGGGTGCTGCACCAGCGCGGCAGCGTGCATTACCAGACCGACCGACGCATTCAGCAGGCCCTTCAGGAACTCGACGCGCAGGAGAAATCCGGGCCTGTAGTGGGTCGCACATTCCACATTGATGTCATCCTGCACACCCCTACCCGTTTCAGCGATGCCGTACAGACGGCCATCAACGCGCAGTTGGGCAGCCTTGCTCCGTTCCGCATCTTTGCGCGCTTCCATCTGTATCAAGAGATCGACACGCAGCGCATGCACGACCTGATTTTGCGTTGCGCTGAAAAAGGCTCCCAGGGATTGATCCTTAAGGCTGCCGATGAGCCGCAGATCAACGACGCCGTCAACCAAATCACCGCAGCGGGTATTCCGGTGGTGACGCTGGTGTCTGACCTGCCGCAAAGCGAGCGCGTCGGTTATGTCGGCATGGACAACCGCACCGCCGGCCAGACGGCGGCGTATCTGATGTCCCGGTGGCTGGATCAGGCGCCACAGGACGTGGCGGTGGTCATCAGCAGTGAGCTGTTTCGTGGCGAAGAAGAACGCGAGATGGGCTTTCGGGTTTGGTTGCGCAACCGCGCGCCGCACTTGCAGGTGGTCGATATCAGCGGTGGATACGGTGTGTATCGCCCGACGTTCGAGCGCGTCACTCAAGCGCTGGTTAACAACCCTTCTCTGCAGGCGGTGTACAGCGTGGGCGGCGGCAACCGCGCCATCGTCGACGCCTTTGCCGCCCAGCAGCGCCCGCTCTCAGCCTTCATCGGCCACGACCTCGATCAGGAAAACCGTCAATTGCTGGCCGAGGAAAAGATCGCCGCCATCATCGATCACAATCTGCAGGTCGATGCGCGCCACGCGTTTTTGCACATTTTGCAGTTTCACCGACTGTGGAAAGCCGATCCGATTCCGTCGTCCCAGGTACAGATCGTCACGCCGTTCAACCTGGCTCATTGAGAAATTTTGTAGTGCGTTATTGAATCGAAACAAACTTGATCTACCCCACAACAACAATCCCAGGAGATCCACCCATGCTTCGCATCGCAGTCCTCGGCGCAGGCCGTATCGCTAACATTCATGCCGCCAACGTGGCTGCCAATCCCGATGTGATCCTGTCGGTCATCGCCGACCCGTGGCGCGAAGGGGTCGATAAACTGGCGGCCAGACTGGGTTGCACCGCCGCTTACGATTGCGCGGCGGCCCTTGAGCGCGACGATGTCGACGCTGTTGTCATCGGCACCCCCACAGACACCCACATCGATTTGATGCTGCGCGCGGTCAAGCTGGGCAAGCCGGTGCTGTGTGAAAAACCGATTGACCTGGACTACGCCAAAGCCGTCCGGGCGGTGGAGGAAATCGAACGGCAGAACGGCAAGGTGATGTTGGGTTTCAACCGCCGTTTTGATCCCGACACGCTCGCCATGCGCAAGTCCATTGCCGCAGGCACCATCGGCGATGTGCGCCAGGTGGTGATCACCAGCCGCGACCCGGGGCTGGCGCCGGTTGAGTACCTGACGCACTCGGGCGGGATCTTCCGCGACATGACCATTCACGACTTCGACACCGCACGCACCCTGCTGGGCGAGGAACCGGTGGAAGTCATGGCCATCGCCAGTCGTCTGGTGGAGCCGGCTCTGGCGCAGATCGACGACTACGACAGCGTGATGGTCTTGCTGCGCACCGCGTCCGGCAAGCAATGCCACATCAACTGCTGCCGCGAGGCGGTGTACGGCTACGATCAGCGCCTGGAAGTGTTTGGCTCAAAAGGCATGCTGCTCAACGAGAACCATCGCCCGAGCACGGTGCGCAGCTGGACCGCCACGCAGACTGAAATTCGGGAGCCGCTGATGAATTTCTTCCTGGAGCGTTACGCCGATTCGTATCGCATCGAACTGGAGCATTTCATCGCAGCGGTGGTGGCGGGCGAAAATCTCCCAAGCACTGCCCGCGACGGCCTGAAAGCCTTGCACCTGGCTAATTGCGCGATCGAGTCAATCAAGACCGGCCGTGCGGTGGCTGTGCAAGCTTGATCCAAGCAGAGGCCGGCGCTGAACCCGCTGGCCTCATCGCGAGCAAGCTCCGATCAAGCTTCAGATATGTCCCTGCCTGGCGGGATGCTGCTTCTGCCAGAAGGGTGTGGGAGCTCTCGGAGGTTACGACGGCAGCGATGGGCTGCGAAGCGGCCCTAAACCAGACACCCTGTCTAAACCTGAACCACCGCGCGCTCAGATTTTACTGCCGCTTCGGGCCAGATCGCAGGACGAGCCAGCTCCCACGCCCTCCAGGCAGAATCAAAAAAAGATCAGCGGACGGCCCGGTTTGCTGTCAGACAGGCGGCGGCGAGAGCGCGATTTTTTTCTTCGACCCTGAGCCAGGCTCAGGGGTCAGACTTCAAAAGACACGAAGCACACTCAGCCGCTTACATCAGAAATGCGGCGTGCCCGGTTCGTCTTTTTCGTCTACCAGGCCCCAGTCCGCGACATTCACCTGTGCGGCCGGTTGGGGGGCTGGCGGCGGTGTGGTGATGTCAGTGACGGCGTTTTCGCTGTGCAGTTTCAGGCGCAGGCGTACGTTGTTCATCGAGTCAGCGTTCTTCAGCGCTTCCTCTTCTGTAATCACGCCTTCCACGGCCAGGTCGTACAGGGCGTTGTCGAACGTCTGCATGCCCAGGTTGGTGGACTTATCCATGATGCCTTTGAGTTCGGTCAATTCGTTGCGATGGATCAGATCACGAATGGTCGGCGTGCCGAGCATCACCTCCACCGCCGCGCGGCGCTTGCCGTCCATGGTCTTGACCAGTCGCTGCGACACGAACGCCTTGAGGTTGTTACCCAAGTCCTGAAGCAACTGCGGGCGGCGTTCTTCCGGGAAGAAGTTGATGATACGGTCCAGGGCCTGGTTGGCGTTGTTGGCATGCAGCGTCGAAATCGCCAGGTGCCCTGTGTCCGCAAATGCCAGCGCATGCTCCATGGTTTCCCGGTCGCGGATCTCACCGATCAGGATCACGTCCGGCGCCTGACGCAGGGTGTTTTTCAGGGCGGCGTGGAAACTGCGCGTATCAACGCCGACTTCGCGCTGGTTGATGATCGACTTCTTGTGCTTGTGAATGAACTCGATCGGGTCTTCGATGGTGATGATGTGCCCGCTGGCGTGGCGATTGCGATGGTCAATCAGCGCGGCGAGCGAAGTCGATTTACCAGAGCCGGTTGCGCCGACGAACAACACCAGACCGCGTTTTTCCATGACCACATCAAGCAACACAGGCGGCAGGTGCAGGTCTTCGAATTTGGGAATGTCGAGTTTGATGTTTCGCGCCACGACAGACACTTCGTTACGCTGCTTGAAAATGTTGATCCGGAAACGCCCGATGCCGCCCAGTGAATAGGCCAGGTTCATTTCCAGATCACGCTCGAAGTCATGCCGCTGTTCGCTGTCCATGATGGATTCGGCGATTTTCGCGACATCGCCGGGCTTCAAGGCCTCGGTACTCAGGGGCTTGAGCACGCCGTTGAACTTGGCGCAGGGTGGCGCGCCGGTGGAAAGATAAAGGTCCGATCCGTCCTGGCTGGCCAGAATCTTCAACAACGCCGGAAAATCCATAAGCTGCACCGCACAAATGATGTAGGAAGACGGCAGGTCGCAACACAATGCGACCTTCAACCCCGGCGAGCGTTCGCCCGTCCGGTCAAGGATAGGAAATTACCTGAAACCGCACAGGAAAGGCATAATGCGCGGCTTTTTTATCGAGGCGATTGTTTTCCATGAAAGCTCAGGCACGGCACATTCTGGTCAAGACCGCTGAAGAGGCTGAACAGCTCAAGCAGCGCATCGCCAAGGGCGAAGCGTTTGACGTGCTGGCGAAAAAGTATTCCACCTGCCCGTCCGGCAAACGCGGCGGTGATCTGGGCGAAGTGCGCCCTGGCCAAATGGTCGGGGCGATTGATCAGGTCATCTTCAAAAAACCGCTGCGAGTGGTGCATGGTCCAGTCAAGAGCAAGTTCGGGTATCACCTGGTGCAGGTGTTTTACCGGGATTGATCCGGAGCAGCAGCTCCCTCTGTAGGAGCGAATTCATTCGCGTAGCGTCGGACGGATTCAGCCCATGACGCCGCCTCGCCAACAAGTTGTTTCTACAGGGTGTGCCGCCCTCAACCCGGCATCACGCTTCTGGGTATCAACGCCCCCGGATGCTGAATCACCAGGCTCGCCAGCCGGTGGCCCGCTTCAGCCGCCTCTCGTGGGCTACCACCCCGCAGGCGCCGTGCGAGATACGCCGCGCTGAATGAATCCCCCGCCGCCGTGGTGTCGACCACCCTGCGCACCACATGGGCAGCGACTTCGAACCGTGTGCCCATCGACTCCACCCTGCAACTCTGCGCTCCGCGCTTGACCACCACTTCTCTGACGCCCATTGCCCGATAGGTCGAGAGCAATTGCTCAGTATCGGTGAACCCGAACAGCGCCTGCTCATCATCTTCAGTCAACAGCGCCAGATCCACCTGAGATTTTAATGCTCGAGACGCTTTTCGACGCTGGTGTAACCAGCGTCGCCAGCTACTTAAGTTTCTTCTCCGTGCAATTATTGCTAGGCATTCCCCACATTCGCCAGCGTGCGCGCCAAACTATCCACCAAACCTACCTATTTGAGCTCCGGGAGGCATCAACATGGGAATTTTCATGGCGCCTAATGCTCTACGCGTTGCATTTGCGATTTAGTGCTGAGTAATATAACTAACCCCGTAGACGCATATCTGCTGCCATAGGTGCACTGCATAGGCGATAGAGCTAATGCGTTACCTCAACTCATATACAGCATATGTTAACTCCCACGCAAATACTGAATAACCGATCCCGCAAAACCCATTGATTAGCGCAACCTCAGGAATCGTATACAGCATTAATCCCACGTAGGAGATTTCGACATAAACTATACATCCCTTCCTACAGATTACGACGACAATTAAACGGATTCTACAGTTTCAAAGGGTGATACTCATCTACGTACCAACACGCAGTGGAGTACTTCGATGCTAATACGTGTAATCAATCCTGAATCCAGCTCTTGGATGAAGACAGTAGAGATGGTAAAAAAGCTTTTTGACAGACATTACCAAGCGCAAGTTAACCCGCAGCCCCACTATTTCGCATTGATTCAAGACGATGCCGAACACGTTTTAGCAGATCGCTAGATAATATAAATAACTATGCATTTGTGTTTCCATTTAGTCTGTCAGGATCCCCAGTTGCTGTAATCAGAGGTGGCACCGATGCAGATCGATGTATGCCAATTGGAATACAGATAATCGGTGCACACTGGCAGGAAAAACAAATTCTTCGGGTAGCGGCATATCTTGAGCGCAATCTTAAAAACTGGGTTCCTGCGCTATAAAACGAAAATTCAGAAATCCTAAAAAACTTAAAATCTACTCCTTCTCCAAAACATCATTCGGAAATTCAAAATTCGCCACCCATTTCTTAATGTTAATTAAAAATGGATTTCTCATGAAAAATACTCATGTATGTAATGCACAGGCCCTGCTATTTCTACTAAGCATTATCTGCGTAGCTTCCAATCTTCGACCCAGCATGGCTTCGATAGGTCCAATGTTGTCGTCGATTCGCGAGGATATACCACTCACATTTACTCATGCATCACTTCTAACCCTTCTGCCTATCGCTGCAATGGGAGCAGGAATGTTTTTTGGTCAACGAGTTAGTCGCTGGGTCGGCGAACATACTACTATTACTGCCTCCTTACTTGCCATCGGTCTAGCCATTGCTTCTCGAGGATACGCAAATCACGCAGCTGCGTTGATTATAAGCGCGATCGTGGCCGGGATTGGAATCGCACTGATACAAGCGTTAATTCCCACAATCATAAAGAAATTTTTCAGGATTCATACTCCAACAATTATGGCCATATATATAGCAGCCATTATGAGCGGAGCAGCCTTGGCATCTGCGTTATCACCCTATCTGATGAGTGGAAGCGATGGTAATTGGCGTTTAGTATTAGCATTTTGGGCGCTTTTAACTGTAATTGCATCTGT
This sequence comes from Pseudomonas sp. BSw22131, assembly GCF_026810445.1. Taxonomy (NCBI): domain Bacteria; kingdom Pseudomonadati; phylum Pseudomonadota; class Gammaproteobacteria; order Pseudomonadales; family Pseudomonadaceae; genus Pseudomonas; species Pseudomonas huanghezhanensis. The sequence continues at coordinate 3,001,680 of NZ_CP113949.1, forward strand.
CTCATGGATGTTTAACCGTTCAGCTTTGATATCCCAGCCACCTTCAGTGATTATTCACGAGCAGCACTTTAGACGTGTTCCACGCGCTTGGACGCTTGGGCTATTTTTTGGGCTTGGGACTTCCTGCTATACCTGCGTATTGGCGTGGCTTGCACCTTATTACATTGAAAAGGGTTGGAGTCCGCAAGAGGCAGGTCTCGTTGTTAGCATGGTTACTGCCATGGAAGTCATAGCAGGACTTCTTGTGCCTATTTTAATTAAGAATCATTCGGACAAGAGATGGGCGCTGACAATACTACTGCTGCTTATTGGATGTGGTTTCATAGGGCTTTTGCTGAGTTTCGATTACTTGAATTTGTTTTGGCCATGCCTTTTAGGGATCGGCATTGGCGCCCTGTTTCCAATAAGTTTAATCGTGTCCATGGATCATATCGAGGACGCTGATAGATCAGGAGCGCTAACTGCATTTGTACAAGGCGTAGGTTACATTATCGCAAGCGTATCTCCTCTAGGGGCTGGTGTTATCCGCGATGAGATAGGAAGTTTTGAATTAGCGTGGTGGGCACTGACCTTAGTAGTACTAGGCATGATTGGTATAGCTTGGCGTTTCGATCCAGAAACATACAACCAAAAGATTTACAGGGACCTCCCCAAATCAATACACACCAATATCTAGAGTTTTTCACGCTCGTGGGAATCAGTGGTGTGAGTCCTGCTTTGTGTAAGCGAATTCATTCGCATAGCGTCGGACGGATTCAGCCCATGACGCCGCCTCGCCAACAAGTTGTTTCTACAGGGTGTGCCGCCCTCAACCCGGCATCACGCTTCTGGGTATCAACGCCCCCGGATGCTGAATCACCAGGCTCGCCAGCCGGTGGCCCGCTTCAGCCGCCTCTCGTGGGCTACCACCCCGCAGGCGCCGTGCGAGATACGCCGCGCTGAATGAATCCCCCGCCGCCGTGGTGTCGACCACCCTGCGCACCACATGGGCAGCGACTTCGAACCGTGTGCCCATCGACTCCACCCTGCAACTCTGCGCTCCGCGCTTGACCACCACTTCTCTGACGCCCATTGCCCGATAGGTCGAGAGCAATTGCTCAGTATCGGTGAACCCGAACAGCGCCTGCTCATCGTCTTCAGTCAACAGCGCCAGATCCACCTCGTGCATCACGGCGCGATACGCTTGCTGTGCCTGCTCTACACTGCGCCACAGACGTGGACGGTAGTTGTTGTCGAACACCACACAGGCGCCCCGATCACGCGCATCGCCAAGGGCTGACAACAGACGCGCCCTGCCCACTTCACCGAGCACGGCCAGGGTAATGCCACTGAAATACAGCACATCGTATTCCGCCAGCGAGGCCAGAATCGGTTCGGCTGCGGGCGTGGTGAAGCAATCGCGCACAGCAGCTTCGTTGCGCCAGTACAAAAAACGCCGCTCGCCATCGGCGTCGGTCTGAATGCAGTACAAGCCAGGCAAGCGTCCGGGCAGGCGCTGGACCTTGCTCAAACCAATGCCCTCCTCCGACCAGACCTTGCACATGGCGTCGCTGAAACTGTCGTCGCCCAACGCGGTGACGTAATCAATCTGCGCCGCCGAGCCCAATATCCGTGACAGGTAAACCGCTGTGTTCAGCGTATCGCCACCAAAACTCTGGTTGAGACTGCCGGTGGCGTGCTGCTGCAGCTCGATCATGCACTCGCCAATCAGTGCGACCTTCGGGTGATTGTGGCGGATCAATTGGCTCATGAATTCATTGCGCTCCCGTGGTAGTCGACGATTAGAAACAGGTATCCAGGGTTTCGATGACACTCAGGTCGTCGTCTACCAGGCAGCCGGTGCGCCACTTGTCGAAGGTCAGGCACGGGTGCGAGGTTCCGAAGGAAATGATGTCGCCAATCTTCAGGTCCACACCCGTCGCCACGGTCATGAACGCGTGCTGGTCCATCACGGCGGTTACGGTGCAAGCGCTGACATCATCGCCTTTGGCTGGCACCACGCCCGCTTTGTAACGCAGCAAGGGGCTGGGCATGCCGGCGTCGAACGCCACGTCGCGCTTGCCCATGGCGATCACCGCAAACCCGGGTTCGGGCATCGATTGCACATGCGCCCAGACTTCCATCGCCGGTTGCAGGCCCTCGCTCAGGTCATCGCGGCGGTCCAGTACGCAGCACTGAGCCGCCTTGTAGATGCCATGGTCATGCACCACGTAACTGCCGGGGCGCAGCACACTCAGGAAGCGCTCGCGCACGTGCTGTTTATCGAACTCCTCGGCGATCAGGTCATACCAGGCCGAGCCCGACGCGGTGACGATAGGTCGCTCCAGCGCAAACGCGCCGTTGTCCTGCAAAGTCACTGCCATGCGCACCATAGACGCCGCAAACTCACGGATGCCCGTGACCGCATGATCACCGTGGATTACGCCTTCGTAGCCTTCGATACCCGTGAGTTTCAGCGCCGGTTGCGCGGCAATGGCATCGGCCAGGGCCATGACGTCCTGTTCACTGCGGCAACCGCAACGGCCGCCGACCACGCCGTACTCGATCATCACGTTGAGGTGCAGGCCCCGGGCGGCGAAGAACTCGCCCAGTGTCTGAACGTTGTCCGGGTGATCGACCATGCAGTGGAAGTCGAACATCGAGTCGCTGAGCATCTCGGCGATCAATGCCATGTTCGGCGTGCCGACCAGTTGATTGGCCATCAGTATCCGGCGCACGCCGTGGGCGTAGGCAGCGCGAGTCTGGACGGCCGTCGCAAGCGTCATGCCCCAGGCGCCGACTTCGAGCTGACGACGAAATAACGCAGGCACCATACTGGTCTTGCCATGCGGAGCGAGTTCGGCGCCGCTGTTACTCACGAACTTCTGCATCCAGTGCAGGTTGTGCTCAAGTGCCTGGCGATGGATGACCAGTGCAGGCAGGCTGACGTCGCGGACCAGTTGGTCGCCTGGGTTGGCGCTGCCTTTCTCGACGAGGGCGATGCTCATGGTGTTCTCCTGTTATTGGCATGACGCAGGTTGCTGGCGCGCTGGCTCGCACCGCAGGCACGCGGGCGTTAGTCGTTGACCCGTCGCGCGAGGCGATCGGCGCTGTCGATCAGCACGCGGCGGTAATCGTCGTAATGGGTCTTGGCGTCGGCCCGGGGCGCGACGATGCACAAGGTGGCGATGCACAGTCCTTGCTGGTCTTTGACCGGGGCGGCAAAGCAATGGGTGAAGGTGTCGGCAATGCTGTTGAAGGAGAAAAACCCTTCGCCGTGGGCCTTGCGGATCTCAGCCAGGAACGTCTCCAGCGGCAGACGCTCGCCATCCGGAAGGATGAAATCCTCGGGATCAATGAGGTCCCGAATGGCCTGATCGCTCAAATGCCCCAAAAGCAAACGTCCGGAGGCCGTCCACGGGATCGGCGCATCTTCGCCGATGTCCGAGGAAATCCGGAAATGCCGGGCGCCTTCCTTCATCAGCGCAACGGTGTATTTGCGCCCGTTGAGCAGGCACATCTGTGCGGTTTCGCGGGTTTGCTCGACGATCTCGCTGAGGCTGACCTCGGCTTCGCGGGTAAAGTCGAAATGCCGCAAGTGCGCCTGACCGAGAAAGTACAGCTGCCGGCCCAGGTACACATGACCGTCCTTGCCGACGGTTTGCAGAATCCGCCTCTCGAGCAACGAAGCGACCAGCTCATACACCGTGGACTTGGGACTGCCGATGCCGCTGGCGATCTCGTTCGGGCGCAGCGGCGTACCCTTTTCCTTGAGAAAATCCAGAATATCGAACGCCCGGTCCAGCCCGCGGGCCCTTCGCTTGATCGTGTCTTCGGTCATGATTGGGTTGTCCATCGCTGCGATATTTCCTTAAACAAAGCGCGCAGTTTACGTGTTGGAGCGAGCGGGCGGCTTTGCGACTTACCCACGAAGCTGTGACCTTAGGTTGCCTGAAACACCGCGTTGTGGGCTTCGCGGGCAAGCGCGCTCATACAGGTCATCGTCGGATCTGTAGGAGCGAATTCATTCGCGAGAGGCCCGTCCAGGTGATCTGTATTACCAACTGGGAAACCGATTCGCGAATGAATTCGCTCCTACAGGGTCGTGCTCTTCTTACGCCTTCTTCTTGTAAGCAATGCAGTCAATCTCGACCTTGCAATCCACCATCATGTTTGCCTGGACGCAGGCCCGGGCCGGGGCGTGTTCGGGGGTGAAGTATTCGCCGAACACCTTGTTGAAACTCCAGAAATCCCGGGGGTCTTCCAGCCACACGCCGACGCGCACCACGTCTTTGAGCTCATAGCCGGCCTCGGTCAGGATCGCCACCAGGTTTTCCATGGTCTGGCGGGTTTGTTCGACAATGCCGCCCACAATGATCTCGCCATCCACTGCTGGCACTTGTCCTGAAACATGCAGCCAACCGTCTGCCTCGACCGCGCGAGCGAAAGGACGTGGCTGACCGCCACCTGCTGTGCTACCAGCGCCGTAACGAGTAATGCTCATGAGAAATCTCCTTGGATTGAGCAAAAAAAATGCAGTTAAAAACGAATATTCTTGAGAAATTCCGCCAGGCGCGCCGACTTTGGCTGTTCACACAGCGCTTTGGGTGGCCCTTGCCCTTCAATGCGGCCCTGGTTCATGAACACGGTCTGGTACATCAGATCAACGCTGTCGTATTGATCGACCTTGGCCTTGGGCAGCGCCCGGTGGACCCACTCTTCGGCGTAGACGTTCTGCAGCACGGCGACTGTCACACCATCGCCAGCGGCTTTCAGATCGTCAATCTCTTTGTATTTGCTGTTGGTGGGCAGCAGCAGCGCCACGCCTTCGCGGTAGTACGGCAGCGTGAACGCCACCTGTTACGCCCGGCTGGCGGTGACGGTGATGAACTGACAGCTCATATCGACTTCGTCGGTCAGCAGGTTCGGGGATACGGGCGTCGGAAGACTGCACCACGAACTCGACCTTGCTCGCGTCGTTGAACAGTCCTTTGGACACGATGCGTGCAATGTCGATGTCGATGCCCTGCAACTTGCCGTCCGCGCCCCGAAAGTGCCACGGCGCATTGGTGCTGCCTGTGCCTACCACCAGATGACCGCGCTGCAACACGCTGTCCAGTTTGCTGTCAGCCGCCTGAGCTGTGCCGAGACACGTGGCGGTCGCCGCGAGAACAAACGCACAAGCTTTCAAAAAAGAAGGTCCGCGTTGCATGAAAAGACCTCCGCCGAAGACTACATCTTCCGCTATAGCGGAATCTATTGTGTAGCAGCGGAATGGGCAGAAAGTGTGCCACAGAATTCGGCGCTTAGAACAGGCCTCAGAAAATCCCGAGAGATCAAAGGGCTAACCTTTGTGTCCAGCGGCGTGCACCGCTTGGGCGCCCAATCCGGCGCTATCGGCTGTTACGCGAATCGGTAACGGAGCGCTAACGCTGTGCGTCAATGCGCTACGACTGCGCAACTCCAGCATCCAACACAGCAATGACCGTCGGTCGATGCGTGAGCACGTTAGTCCGACGGCAGGACCTAACCGATAACGACTCAAACAGGGAGCAGTGATCATGAAGTCGAAAATGCCCTGCGTCGCACTGGCGGCGCTGCTGTTCATTCCAGGCCTTGCCCCCATTGCCGCGACGCCTGCGCCACACACTGCTTCGCTTGCGGGCGCACTGATGGTGGCGTCAGCGTTACCACCAGGCGCCAATCCTTCGACACCGAGTGGCTCTGCTACACCAGGTACCCCCAAGGACACAAAAGCGACCAACTCTGGGGCAGGCGCCGAACAAACCCCCAAGGCAACTGAACGTAAACGCACAGGCAAAACCACTGAGGGCAGTGGCAGTACAAAGCGCAACGCTGATCAGGGCAAGACCAGACAAACCAGACCCGGCGCCTCGGGCACCCGGTGATCACCTGCGGAGTTCGAGTCGGCGGCCATCGCGATCCGTGCTATTAACTGGTCGCCTGAGACTCGATCACTTGCAGGACTGCCCGGATGTTGCCAACTCCCGTTTCGCGCTCCAACGACCTACGTTTTCTTCGCGCACGCGTCTGGCGAGGACGGATCGGACTGGGACTGGTGGCCAGCTTGTCAGTCCTGGCGGGCATGACTGATGCCATCGGCTTTATGGCCACCGGTGATTTCGTCTCTTTTATGAGCGGCAATACGACGCGGCTGGCGGTGGCGATCAGCGACGGGGACAGCGCCTTGATCGGCAGATTGTGTGCATTGGTGGTGGCCTTTATCGCCGGCAACGCGCTGGGCGTTATCGTCAGCCGTTTCAGCGGACGCCGCGCCTTTGCGTTGCTGTTGCTACTCGCGGCAATGCTGGGCCTGTCTGCTTCGTTGCCCACCGCTTGGCAGACGGCCGCATTGCTGATCGGCATCATCGCCATGGGCATGCTCAATGCGGTGGTTGAACAGGTAAATGGGCTGCCCATCGGGCTGACGTACGTCACGGGCGCGCTGTCCCGGTTCGGACGCGGTCTGGGTCGCTGGCTGGTAGGTGAACGCCCCAGCGGTTGGCGGGTTCAATTGGTACCGTGGACCGGGATGTTCATCGGCGCTGTGCTCGGGGCTGTTCTGGAGCAACGCATGGGCTTGAGCGCTATGTACTTCAGTGCGGCGCTGGCGGTCGTCATTGGTTTGGTGACCTTGAAGATCCCTCGCCGCTGGCAACTTGGTTATATGCCCCGTTGATCAGATACCCCTTCAGTATTGGCCGATGGGGCCGAAATCAGGCTACAAAGCAGGTTCAAAAGGGAACTTTGGCACTGGAAATGCTTCTCTACAATTATATGAATATTTTGTGACAGAAGCACCGTGTCCAGCAGGAGTAAGTATGAAACACAGAGCGACCATCATTTGTCGCCGTGAGGATCAGATTCTTTACGTGCGCAAACCCAAATCGAAATGGACGCTGCCTGGCGGTAAAGTCGAAAACCACGAAACGCCGTCGCAGGCCGCCGAGCGCGAGTTACGCGAGGAGACGGGATTGATCCTTGGCGACCTGGCTTATATTTCCAGTTTTCAGGGCGATGAAGTCCTGCACCATGTTTTCGAAGTCTCGGTGACGTTCATCGTGACTCCGGCTCCGAACAACGAGATCGCTGATTGCCGCTGGTTCACTGCCGAAGAACTGGGCGATATCAAAGTCAACCCGGCGGCCAGATCAATCGTGAGAGCGTTTTTGAGTAACGCGATTCCCTGATTCGATTAGTGCGGATCAATTCACACAACTTTCACATTGGATCCGATATTGTTCAGTGGCTCCCACAAGAAACACGTTTAAGCCCGCTACCCCCCATCGCGGGCTTTTTCTTGTCTGCGATTTGGCTGCCCTGCTATTTTTCCTTGCCTTCTGCGGCCTCAAGTTCCGAAATCCGCTTGTTGACCTCGTAGTAATAGGCGAAGCAGATGCCCAATGAGAACTTGCCCGCCTGCGCACAATACTCAGGCGCAATGTTGCCATCCTTTTCTGCCATCGACTTGACCACTGCTGCGGTCAACAAGGATTTCACGCGGTCGTTGAACACATCATTGTGGTCCTTGATAAAGCTCTTGGGCACAGAGATGAAGCCTACAGGGTCGTTCGCAAAGCACGGCAATCTGTCGGTCGTTGCCTTGGCCAGGTCATCGGAACAATAGGATTCGAATCCCCAGTCGCCTATTTTGCCAGGCGCCGCTGGCTTGAGCGCTGAAGAGGTCCCTACCGGGTTCGGGTCATGGCTGGCGATCGCTCTGTATTTGGCTGACGAATCTTCGGCAATGTCGTCACTCATGTAGCCGGTACGAAACGCGTCATAGTTGCCAATTGTGTTGTGATCCAGACTCTTCTCGGCGATGTGGTATCGATGGCCGTAGTAGTTTCGATCCAGCACGGTTTGGTCCCAGGTCAGATCGACGCCGAGAAATTGCCCCACCGGAAATGCCAGGTTGGTCGGCATATCTGCGCGAGAGCTGACCACATAGACCAGCGACGGCACAGGTTTTTTCAGGGCGCCAACTTTCATGCTGTTCTCTTTGAGCAGCAGGTCCAGTTCGGCCTCGACTGCCGGATTCAACAGCACCACCCCGTCGCCGAAGGGTTTGACCGACACCCCCGCTGCTGGTCGAGCATTTTTTGTATGAGCGTGTCGTTCAACGCAGCCAGCAAAATAGCGCTGCCAAAACTGTGGCCTACAGTCAGCATGAAATTGCCCTTTTTGGCAGCCGCAATGCTTTCCAGCCTGATCAAAAACTCGGTCACTCCACCGCGACCTATTTCTTCGGCCGTCGCTTTGCGGTCCCAAAACGTGATGTTTTCCAGACCCAAACCGTGAAAGCTCATCCCTCGCCAACCGATGTAGATCCCGATCAGCTTTCTTTCGCCAGCCACTTTTGAGATCGCCAGATGCGCCAGGTCTTCCTTGAAACTCTCGACATTGCCATCAAGGGTGGACGCGTTATGTTTCCAGCCATGCACAAAGATCACCAGGGCGACACTGCCTGACTCGGACGCTTGGGTGATCTTGCTCAGCAACGCGTTGGTTTGAGCAGGGTCGAAGTCGTTGCCGCGCTCGGAGTATTCGACGAAGCCCAGGTCGTAGTTGTCATGGACCTCGTAGAAACCGCCACAGCCTCGCCAGTGCTCGCAGACTCCGCCTTCACCTGTTCTGAATGGCGCGTTGGCGACGCACCCGCCCAGCAGCAATAAACAAAACAGAAGCGTCTTCATCGCGGGATCCTTTCCGACAAGAGACGATAAGCTCAACGTTCAACGCTCGAATTCCATTTCCAACGTGCATCGGAAAACCGCGACAGGGCATGACAGTCAGGCGACTGTTGAAGGATGGGTGAGAAGTGCGGTTTCGTCCAATGGCCCCTAGCTGCTCTTTTCAGTAGCAGATTGCCAGCGACTGGTTGTGATCGGTTGCCAACCTGCGACCGGCAACATGCAGAAAACCCTCGTTTATGCGAGAATGCCGCCACTGTCCGGCACATCCCCTAATTTCAATAAGCTGCAGCTCCCCTTCGGGGTCGACGCTGCAGCTTATTTTTTGCCTGCTGGGTCCATCGAAAACGCGTGGTAGCTAACGGTCGGGTCAATTCTCTGTTGGCAGCGACTCAAGGCATCCACCCCCAAGCTATTGAAAGGTAAGGTAATTGATCTCCACCGCTAACATCACCATGCAATTTGGCGCAAAACCTCTGTTCGAGAACGTCTCGGTCAAATTCGCCGGCGGCAACCGTTATGGCCTGATCGGTGCCAACGGTTGCGGCAAGTCCACCTTTATGAAGATCCTCGGCGGCGACCTGGAGCCTTCGGGTGGGCAGGTGATGCTGGAGCCGAACGTGCGTCTGGGTAAATTGCGCCAGGACCAGTTCGCCTACGAAGACTTCACCGTGATCGATACGGTGATCATGGGTCACGAAGAGCTGTGGAAGGTCAAGGCCGAGCGCGATCGCATCTATTCGCTGCCGGAAATGACCGAAGCCGATGGCATGGCAGTCGCTGAGCTGGAAACTGAATTCGCTGAAATGGACGGCTACACCGCCGAGTCCCGCGCCGGCGAACTCCTGCTGGGCCTGGGCATCGGCATCGAGCAGCACAACGGCCCCATGAGCGAAGTGTCGCCGGGCTGGAAGCTGCGTGTATTGCTGGCTCAGGCGCTGTTCTCCGACCCTGAAGTGCTGCTGCTCGACGAACCGACCAACCACCTGGACATCAACACCATTCGCTGGCTGGAAAACATCCTGACCCAGCGTTCGAGCTTGATGATCATCATCTCTCACGACCGTCACTTCCTGAACAGCGTGTGCACCCACATGGCTGACCTGGATTACGGCGAGCTGCGTCTGTTCCCGGGCAACTACGACGAATACATGACCGTGGCGACCCAGTCCCGCGAGCAACTGCTGTCGGATAACGCCAAGAAGAAAGCCCAGATCAACGAGCTGCAATCGTTCGTCAGCCGCTTCTCGGCGAACGCCTCGAAATCCAAGCAGGCCAGCTCCCGCGCCAAGCAGATCGACAAGATCCACCTCGCCGAGGTCAAGCCTTCCAGCCGTGTCAGCCCGTTTATCCGTTTCGAGCAGACCAAAAAGCTGCACCGCCAGGCGGTCATCGTCGAGCGCATGGCCAAAGGCTTCGACGGCAAAGAACTGTTCAAAGACTTCAGCTTCCAGGTTGAAGCAGGCGAGCGCGTAGCGATCATTGGCCCGAACGGTATTGGCAAGACCACCCTGTTGCGCACCTTGGTCAACGAGCTGTCGCCGGATGCCGGTACGGTTAAATGGACTGACGCCGCTGAGTTGGGCTACTACGCGCAGGATCACGCGTCTGATTTCGAAGACGAATCCAATCTGTTCGACTGGATGGGTCGCTGGACTCAAGGCGGCGAGCAGGTTGTTCGCGGCACCTTGGGCCGCATGCTGTTCTCCAACGATGACATCCTCAAGTCGGTCAAAGTGATTTCCGGTGGTGAGCAAGGTCGCATGTTGTTCGGCAAGCTGATCCTGCAAAAGCCGAACGTGCTGATCATGGACGAACCCACCAACCACCTGGACATGGAATCCATCGAATCGCTGAACCTGGCGCTGGAAAACTACCCCGGCACGCTGATCTTCGTCAGCCATGACCGCGAGTTCGTCTCGTCTCTGGCGACCCGCATCATCGAGTTGAGCCCGAGCGGCGTGATCGACTTCAGCGGTACGTACGACGATTACCTGCGCAGCCAGGGCGTCGTGTTCTGATCCATCGCAAGATCCAGGAGCCCTGCCTAACCAGCAGGGCTTTTTTATGGGCGAAAGCTTTCGTGCCGATCTTTCGACCTGACCCAGTCCTGTTGGGTTGGGTTGGGTTGGGTTGGGTTGGGTTGGGTTGGCAACGTTAGTCAGGGCATTATCGTTAGTCAGCTTTCATTTATTTATCCCGCAAGCGATGATGGCGCCACTCCCACCGCCTGCCAGCGAAGAGCCCAATGTCCGCCGCCCTGCCCCCTCAGACACCTGCGTCAAACGCCAGCTCCATGGCGATCACGCTGCAAATCGTTTCCATCGTTTTCTATACCTTCGTCGCCTTCCTGTGCATCGGTCTGCCGATTGCAGTGATCCCCGGTTACGTCCATGACCACTTGGGATTCAGTGCCGTAGTGGCCGGCATCACCATTGGTGCGCAGTATCTGGCGACGCTGCTGAGCCGTCCCGTCGCGGGCAGGATCTGCGACACCATCGGCACCAAGCGCGCCATCGTTTACGGCCTCAGCGGGATTGCCCTGAGCGGCGCCATGACAGTCGCGGCTATCTTGTTTGAGGGCACGCCGCAGGTCAGCCTGACGGTGCTGATCATTTCCCGCATGGTGCTCGGCGCTTCACAGGGCCTGATCGGGGTCGGCACTATCAGCTGGTGCATCGGTCAGGTGGGCTCGGAGCACACGGCACGGTCGATCTCATGGAACGGCATCGCTTCATACGGCGCCATCGCTATCGGCGCGCCGCTGGGCGTGGTGATGGTCGGTGAGCTGGGCTTCATTACCCTGGGTTTCGCGCTGACGATCATGGCGTGTGCTGCGCTGGCGCTGATTCGCAATAAGCCCTCGGTGCCGGTGGTACGCGGCGAGCGGATGCCATTCTGGTCAGTCTTCGGTCGAGTGGCGCCGTTTGGCCTGAGCCTTACCCTGGCGTCCATCGGCTACGGCACACTCACGACGTTCATCACGATGTTCTACACCAGCCGTGGCTGGGAAGGCGCCGCCTGGTGCCTGACGGTGTTCGGCATCTGCTTTATCGTTGCCCGGCTATTGTTCATCAACGCGATCAACCGCTTCGGCGGGTTTCGCTCGGCAATTACCTGCATGGCGGTCGAGACCATTGGCTTGATGTTGCTGTGGCTGTCACCCAGCACAGAATTCGCCCTGCTCGGCGCAGCATTCACCGGTTTTGGCTTGTCGCTGGTGTACCCGGCCATCGGCGTCGAGGCGATCAAGCAAGTGCCCAACAGCAGCCGTGGCGCGGGCTTGAGTGCGTACGCCGTGTTTTTCGATCTGGCGCTGGCGATTGCAGGGCCATTGATGGGTGCCATCGCGTTGGGCATGGGCTACGGATGGATATTTTTCTTCGCGGCGCTGTTGTCAGTGGCCGCGTTCGGACTGACGATTCTGCTGTCGCGCCGTACGGGGATCGATACGCGGATATAGGTCGCTTGGGCCGGCCGGCTAACGTGCTGAACTGCCGAGAGGGCTGCCGGTCCCAGTTGTACCCCCTTCCCAGACAGGAGCGCCCGTGTGACCCCCGACCCGGCTGGCAGCAGCACCGACCTTTCCACTGTCGACCATGCACCCGACGTGCACCGCCTGCGCGTACTGACCGTCAACACCCATAAAGGCTTCACCGCACTGAATCGTCGCTTCATCCTGCCGGAACTGCGCGAGGCCGTGCGCAGTACCAGCGCCGACCTGGTGTTTCTGCAGGAAGTGCTGGGCGGCCACGAACGCCACGCGACCCGCTATGAAGACTGGCCGAGCATGTCGCAGTACGAGTTTCTGGCCGACAGCATGTGGAGCGACTTCGCCTACGGCCGCAACGCGGTGTATCCCGACGGTCATCACGGCAACGCGCTGCTGTCCAAATACCCGATCATTCGCCATCGCAATCTGGACGTGTCGATCACCGGTCCCGAGCGTCGCGGGCTCCTGCACTGCGTCTTGCAGGTGCCGGGGCACGATGAAGTGCACGCCATCTGCGTGCATTTGAGCTTGCTGGAGAGCCATCGCCAACTGCAGCTGGATTTGCTGTGTCAGCTGCTCGAATCGCTGCCGGACGATGCACCGGTGATCATCGCCGGTGATTTCAACGACTGGCAGTTGCAGGGCAACAAGCGTCTGGGCCGCTGCGACTATCTGCATGAGGTGTTCGAGCGCAGTCACGGGCATCTTGCAAAGACCTACCCCGCGCGTTTTCCGATGTTAAGGCTGGACCGCATTTACCTGCGCAATGCCACCAGCCACTCACCTCGTATCCTCGGTAACCGCCCATGGACGCACCTCTCTGATCACCTGCCGCTGGCGGTCGAAGTGCACCTGTAGGTCATGCGCGGGTGCGAGACAGACCACCCGTCGCTCACCACGTTGACGGGCTGCAGGTTGCATCCTTCACTTAATGATTAACGTACTGAAATGACTCAGTACCGCAGGACGGCCATCGGGCAAGTTTTGGATGTTCTTCGCTCCCTCTGACCTCAGGCTCAGGGAGAGCGGACATGGATATCGTCACCCGAAACAACGGCAGTTGCAGCGCCTGCTGGGTACTGGCTTGCCTGTGCATGACTGCCCCCTCCACCTCCCAAAGTGCCTGCAACCTGGTGTCGTCCCTTGGCGGCGACACCCAAATCTGCGACAGCGGCAGCAGCGGCCCGCTGACAAATCCCAGTGGCAACAACGTGCTGATTTTCCCGGCCGGCGGCACCGGGTCCATTGTCGGCAGCGTGACGTTCGGGCCCGGCAACGACCGTATCGAGATGAGCTCAGGCAGCATCGTCGGCGACTTCAATCAGGGCGCAGGCACTGATCAATTCCGCATCACCCAAGGCACGATCACTGGCGACGTCAATCAGAGCTTCGACCCCGACAGCTTCTTCATGAGCGGCGGTACATTACGCTCGCTGACCCAGGGCGATGGCTTCGACACGTTCCTGATGACGGGCGGCACCATCACCAACGCTTTTGAAGACGGCGATTCAGCGCGTATGACCGGCGGCACTATCGGCCGGGTGGACATGAAGCTCGATAACAACCTGTTCGACATGTCCGGGGGCACCATCGTCAATAACCTGGTCACAGGTTTTGGCAAGGACACCATCATCATGTCCGGCGGTTTGATCGGCGGGGCGATCAGCGTCAGCGGGGGAAATGACAGCATCACCTTCAGCGGCGGCGAAGTGCGCGGCGGCGTACGAGCCAGCTTCGGCGACGACGTGTTTATCTGGCGCGAGGGTGGATTCATGCGCGGCGGGGTAATGATGGCCGACGGCGCTGATCGCGCATCGCTGTTCAACCTGACCGAAGCCAATCTGGCGTCCAATCCTCTCCTGGACGGCGGCGCCGGGATTGACGTTTTAAGCTTTGATGCCGTGAGTACCTCGGTCCCCGGCCGCTACATCAATTGGGAAAGCGTCAATCTCAACAACGGCTCGCAACTGGACCTGGCCGGTCATTTCGTGCTCGGCGACAGCGTGACCGGCACTGGTGTGTTCAACGTCGATGCCAGCAGCATCGTGCGCTCGACTGCAGGCTCATTCAGCCCGTTCACCGGCAGCCAGTTGGCGACACTCAACAACGCCGGCACGCTGGACATGACCACAGGCAGTACCAGCGCAACTGACACCCTGACGGTTCGCGGCAACTACGTGGGCAACAACGGACGGCTTTTGCTGCAATCGGTCCTGGCGGGTGATGACTCACCCAGCGACAAGCTGGTGGTGGCAGGCGGTGCGCTGAGCGGCACGACGCAGATCGAGGTCACCCACCTTGGTGGGCAAGGCGCCTTCACCGCCCAGAACGGCATTCAGGTGGTTCAGGCCAGTGACGGTGCCATCAGCGATAACGGCGCCTTTTCACTCAACGGCTCGTTGTCGGCTGGCGCTTACCAGTACTACCTGTTCAAAGGCGGCGTACAAGCGGGGACCGAGAACAACTGGTATTTGCGCTCGGCGGTGCTGTCATTGCCGCTGCCTCCCGCCGCAGCGCCGGTTGTTCCGGTCGTCCCCGTTGCCCCGCCCGCTGTTACGCCTGCTCCGCCACCGGTTACGCCGCCCGAGGTTCCAGTGCCCCCGGTAGCGCCACCCGTCACACCGACACCCCCATCTGTCACGCCGCAGCAACCGAGCGCGCCCTCACCGGTTACGCCAGCGGCGGTCGCACCGGTCGCGGCCATTGGCACACCAGCCCTGCCCGCTCCTGTCCAAGGCAGTGCGCCGATACCTTTGTATCGCCAAGAGGTGCCTGATTACTCAGTTTTACCGCCCGCCGTCGCCGTGCTGCTCAACACAACGCTGGGCACCTTTCATGATCGTCAAGGCGACCAGAGCCTGCTTGACGAGCACGGTGCGGTGCCTGCGGGATGGGGAAGAATACTGAGCAACGACTTCAAACAAGGCTGGTCCGGCACGGTTAACCCAAAACTGGACGCCTCGATCAAGGGCTACCAGATTGGCCACGACTTGTACGCTGCGCAAACATCCGGCGGCAGCAATCAGCGGCTGGGACTGTTTGTCGCGCACAGCCGAATGGACGGGCACGTTCAGGGCTTCGCCGACGGTTTCGAGCAGAGCAAAACCGGCAATATCAAACTTGAGGGCGACTCGGCGGGCGCTTACTGGACCTTTGTCGGCCCGTCAGCTGGCTACCTGGACGCCGTGGTCATGGGCACCCGACTCGACGGATACAGTCGCTCCAATCGGGGCCTTCGCATCGATACCAAGGGCCACGCGCTGAGCCTGTCGCTGGAAGCCGGTTACCCGATCACGCTGTCACCTCATTGGGTGATCGAGCCGCAAGTGCAGTTCATTCACCAACGCATTGATCTGGAGGAGCAAAACGACGGGATCGCTGACGTGTCCTTTGATTCGGATGCCTACAACACCGGCAGAGTCGGCGCGAGGTTCAAAGGCAGTTACGTGGTGCGGGGCGTGCCGGTCGAGCCGTATGTCCGGACCAACCTGTGGCGTACGTTGGGCGGCAAAGACACGGTCACTTTTGACCACGTCACGCGCATTGAAAGCGATCATCAGTCGACTACCGCAGACCTGGGCGTAGGCTTTATCGCGACGTTGGGCGCCGGCGTCAGCGTATACGCCGGCGCCGATTACCACACCGATGTGGACGACAACGACCTGAACGGCGTGATTGCCAATATTGGAGTGCGGGTGAGTTGGTAGGAGGCACAGCCGGGGCTGATTGCATGAGTATCATTATTCAGACCAGACACTGCCCATAAAAAAGCCAGGCGCTCATACCGCGCGCCTGGCCCTTTCATTCAAATACCGGATCAGAAAATATTGATCGGGTAGTCCGCAATCAAACGTAACTCGTTGTTATCTCCTTCAGCTTGATCACTGTTGCCCCGATGCCACGCCTGGCGCATGCGCAACGACAAATCTTTCAGCGAACCCGACTGCACGACGTACTTGGCCTCAACGTTGGTTTCGTGGTGCTTGCCGTCTTCCCCGTAACCGTAGGCACCGTACGTGCTATTAGACGGCAGATGGCTGCCGTCAATATCATCACCGGTGACATAACGGGCCATGAAGCTGAGCCCCGGCACGCCATAGCTGGCCATGTTCAAATCATAACGAGCCTGCCAGGACTTTTCGCCAGGACCGTTGAAGTCGGAGAATTGAACCGAGTTGGCCAGCATGATCGAATCAGCGGTATCGCCAGGCCCATTGGTTCCGAACGCGACATAGTCAAACGGCGTATCGCCATGAACTTTCTGATACGCCAGCGTGACGGTGTGTGCAGTCAGGAATGAATAAGCCGCTGCCAGTGACCACGTGGTGTTGCTGATATCACCCGCTTTGGCGGAACCCGCATCATTGGTGCGGTAGATATTGAAATCAAAGTTGAGTGATTGATCACCTGTGATAGGCAATGTGTAATTGGCGTTGGCGTAATACTGGTTCCAGACATCTTTGAGGTCTGAGCCATACAGGCTAAGCGACAGGTTATCGGTCAACGCATACTTGCCTCCGGCGTAATCAATACTCGACGCCGTGACGTTAGCGTAGGAGGCGAAAATGTCGTGATCGCTGTTGGTCGTGACAGGGCCATTACCGCTGGTAAAGTGCCCGGCGTCCAGTTCCAGCCCGGTGATCTCGCTGCTCAGCAGATTGAAGCCAGTGGCTGTTTGCGGGAACAGACGCGAGCCACCGGCCGCGAATACCGGCGCAGCGGGTTGCAGGTTGCCATAACGCAATTGCGTCTTGGAAATGCGCATTTTGATCGCACCGCCTGCCGTGCCGTATTCGTCTTCCGGATCGCCGTGGCGGTCGACTGGCAGGTTGCCGGTGCCTGCTGTGCCACCCCCGCCGTCAAGCTTGAAGCCCCAGTAACCAAAGGCGTCCACGCCAAAACCAACGGTACCTTGAGTGAAGCCCGAGCTGAAATTCCCCAGCACGCCCTGGGTCCAGTCCTTGCGATCCCCGCCACCATTTTTACCGTCGCGGTTGAAATAATAGTTTTCCAGGTGAACGGTGAGGCTGCTGTCTTCAACAAAACCCTTGGTTTCGGATTGATCACTGACAACCCCGGCGCTGGCCATCTGGCTGACACCCAGCGAAACCGCGAGCGTTACGAGGTTCCATTTCACGAACGTCATCATTATCCCCTGTTTAAATTAATGCCCACCGCTCATAGGGACCTGACATCAGGGAGATTCCTGATTCAGGCGCTCGATAAACAATGGGATAGGCGCTGCGGCAGATGGTGTGAATACCTCGCTACCGTCATTGAAAATCACGGTCATATCACGAGCTTGCGGCCCATTTCTTTATAATTTCCGGAACGCTGAAATCGCTCTGGCGCGCAGGTTTGCTCGACCTCGCGGAAAAACTTTTAGCATTTCCGCCATGATGAATGATTAATGAGTCGTGATAGTCACTATCAATTATCGTAATAGTCCGACCCGATAATGCAGTGTTACCGTTGTCGGCGATGAAAGAACATGTATCCCTGCCTGATGCCTCCGCAGCTTCAGGCAGCAGACACTTGCTCCCCTTCATCATTCCTTTGGTAAGACTTTTTTAGCCACCTCACTTATGTGCGGTGGCTTTTTTTATGAATGAACTTTCATATTGCGTTCACCTTTCATTCCCTATGACAGCCTGTTCGCTATAGGGCGGACACAAGCGTCTGGACAAAGCTCCTGATTCGCTCGCAGCCCTTGGCGAGCTGGTTTTCGCCCAACGTGAAAGACAGGCGTACAAACCCTTGCGCCGGCTCTCCGAAGGCCGCTGCGTCAAGCACCGAGACCCCGGCTTCGCGGTACAACCGCCAGGCGAAATCCAGCGAACTCAAACCCGTGCCGCGCACATCGACCAGCACGAACATGCCGGCATCAGGCGTGAGTACCGAAATCCCCGGGCAGTCACTCAGCGCAGTCACCACCAGATCACGACGCCGTCGATAGACATCGCGCATGCCGGCAGTCACCTCCTCGTGAGCCAGCACAGCAGCCAGAGCGCCCTGCATGACGAATCCGGGCAACCCGTACAGCATGCTCAGCGACAAGGTTTCTGCATGGCTGATCAACAGCGGATCAGCCACTATCCAGCCGCATCGCCAGCCGGTCATGGCGTGGGATTTGGACAGGCTGCCAATCACCACACAGCGCTGTTGCATGCCGGGCAGACTGGCCAGACTTTGGTGCTCACGCTCGTAGCACAGGCTTTCGTAGACCTCGTCGACCACCACCCACAGATCATGAGCAATCGCCAGATCGGCAATCGCCTGCAGCTCGTTGAGGTCCAGCACGACACCGGTGGGGTTGTTCGGGTTGGACAGGAAAATCGCTCGTGTGCGTGGGGTGATTGCCGCTTTCAGTCGCTCGCTGTCCAGACGAAAACCGCTGTCCGGGCTGCATTCAACGCGAACCAATGTGGCGCCGGACGCCTTGAGTGTGGCCTCGTAGGTGACGTACATCGGATCAAGGGCAATCACTTCATCACCCGCCTGCAACAGGCACATCGAAGCGACGAACAAGGCGTTCTGTGCACCTGCCACGGTGATGACGCTTTCTGCCTGCAACGGCCGGCCAAGGCGTGCGGAGTAACGTTGAGCAATGGCCTGGCGCAGGTCCGGGCGGCCGGCGATGTCAGTGTAATGGGTGTCGCCGGCCCTTAATGCAGTGACCGCCGCCTCGGTGATGAAGTCAGGCGTCGCGAAGTCCGGATCGCCGATGCTGAGGATGATCACATCCTCGCCGGCGCGCTTTGCGTCAAAAGCTGCGTGGTGTATGTCCCAGGCCGCCACGCCGTGCCCGGAAATACGCTCGACGAAGGGTGAAAAACGCATGGGAGAGCCTCTCTATAAGGGATTGAGCGTTAGCCGGTCCGCGCCTGAAAACGCGAGCCGCCACGCCACTTCAGGGTGAGCGCGTGCTTAGAGATCAAACCGGTCCACCACCCTGCGCCGTTCGTTGTCATCGCGCATGTCGTAGCCCACGGTGGTTGAGATATTGGTGTGGTGCGCGAGCTTTTGCGCAATCGACAGGTCGTGTTCTTCGATCACACGGGTAATGAAAGACCGCCGAAAGTCGTGCGGCATGATCTCTACGCCGACCTGCCGGCCACGCTGTTTGGCAATGAAGTAGATCGCGTGCTTGGTGATGCGCTCGCGGGTGATATGGCTGCCACGGCGGATGCGATTGAACAGAAAAGGATCGTCCCTGACGCCTTCCGGCAGGCAGGAGCGGCGCAATTGGAGCCAGTCGTTCAAGGCGTCGAACGCCCAGGTCGGGGCGTATTTGATCAGTTGCCGGTTGCCTTTGCCGGTCACTCGCAGGCTGCGTTCGGCAAAATCCAGCTGCGCCAGGTTGAGGTTCACCGACTCCGATTTGCGCATCCCGGAGCCGTACAGAATCGCAATCAATGCAGCATCGCGTTTGCCCTGCGGCCTGGGGTCGGCGGCGCAGACGTCCATCAACTCCTTGATCAGCGTGCGTCGGATGTTTCGACCGCGGCTCAAGCGGGTGCCACCAATGGCCTGAATCGAGCGGATTTTCAACAGATGCTCATGACTGATCAGGTCCTGTCGCCACGCCTCGTTCATCACGCCGCGAATCGCGTTCACATACAGCGATGACGTATTGGGCGCGTAGTTGTCGTCGCGCAGTGTCGAGACCAGCGCCGTGATATGGCCCGGCTGCAACTGATGCCACGGAATGTCGTGCAGGTCGACGTCGACAAAGCCCAAGCGGTCGGCGGCGTCCTGCAAGACGTAGTTGATGGTCAAGCGACTCGACGGCGCCAGGCGCGCCAGGTACAGCGCCAAGGGCGACTGAACGCTGGGCATCCGTGGCGCTGCAGTGATACTCGGGTCTTCGGCCTGATTGTGTTGTGCAGCGCCGGGAAACCGGTCAGGGATGTCAGACACGTTAAGAAGGCGCTCCTGTGACGCCGAAGGCTCTGGAATGGCCTTTTTGCCAAGCTGAAAATCAAGACTCTACAGCACAGCCCCAAGGTTTAATCAACTGTCACTAGCAGAGCCGCAACCACGGACCATAATCAACGGGCTGACTCTCCTTCTGACCGTTCTGGAGCACCACCACGATGAAAAGCCCTCACGAACCCATCGCAGGATCCCGCGCACTGTTGCTGGGGGTTTGCCTGGCCGCCGCCCTGCTGTCCGGCCCGGCACGTGCCGCAGGCGACGAAGACGCGCCACCCAAGCCCAACTGCCCGAAAGGCCAGGTCTGGGACAGCGCCAGCAAAAAATGCGTCACTCAGGTGAGCAAAGCCGTTTCGGACGCCGACCGCACGGACTACGCCTATCGCCTGGCCAAGGACGAGCGCTATGAGGAAGCGTTGTCCCTGCTCGACACCTTGCAAAACCCCAACACGGCCAAGGCCCTCAACTACCGCGGCTACGCAACCCGTAAATTAGGGCGCACCGACGAAGGCATCAGCTATTACCTGAAGTCTGTTGCACTGGACCCTGCCTACGCGCAAGTGCGGGAATATCTGGGCGAAGCCTATGTGATCAAGGGCCGTTTGGACCTGGCGCAGGAGCAACTGGCGACCATCGAAACCTTGTGCAGCAGAACGTGTGAGGAATACCAGGACCTGGCCGAAGCCATCGCCCAGGCACCCCAAACCTGATGCACCACCGGCGCCGGACTGTGCCCTCGACCCAGAGCGGCCGGGCGTTTAATGTCTGGAATCGGCGCCGGGTTTCTGGTCTAGTAGCGCGCGTGTCGTTGCGAACCGCTGCAGCGACCGCCTCGTTTTGACTGCCGCGCAACGTGCCGCACGGTTCATTGCTGCAACGATAAAAGGTACCGCTGATGTCCGCTCATCCCCTCAAGAAAGCCCTTGCCGCTGTAGCTGTTCTTGCTTCCCTCGCTGCCACCACTTCCGCCCTCGCCCATGCCCATCTGGAAAACCAGTCGCCCCCCGCTGACAGCGAAGTGCCGTCGCCCAAAGAACTGCGACTGACGTTCTCCGAAGGCGTCGAGGAAAAATTCAGCAAAGTCAGCATCAGCGTGGACGGCCCGGGTCAAGGCACAGAGGTCATTGCCGCACAGACTATCGCCACGGACCCTGCTGACAAGAAAACCCTGATTGTCACGCCCGCTGCTCCGCTCACCCCCGGCAAGTACAAGATCGAGTGGCACGCGGTGTCAGTCGACACGCACAAAAGTGAAGGCGTCTATCGCTTCACGGTAACCCCGTAAAGCCATGCACGAAGGATTGATCCTGTGCCGCTTTGTGCATTTCGGCGCGGTGTTGCTGCTGTTCGGCATCAGCGCATTCGGGATGTTGTTCCGGGCCTGCCTTGCAGGTTTCAACAGCAGCCCGCTGGCGCGCCATGTCGGGCAGCTGCGCAAGTGGCTTGCTGCCCTGGCCTTGCTGAGCGCCCTTGTGTGGCTAGCGCTGACCGCAGCGAGTATGGCTGGCGACTGGCGCGACGGCTGGGCGCCGGACACCCTCGCACTGGTGCTGGGTTACACTTTTTTCGGGCACGTGTGGATCGTCCATCTGAGCCTCAACCTGCTGGTGCTGCTTGCCGTTTATCGGCTGATACCGGTGTCATCCACTTTTTACGTCGTAGTCGTCGCGCTGCTGTTGTTCACGCTGGCGCCCGTCGGCCACGGTGCAATGTTCGACGGGGTTTACGGGCTGCTGTTGATCACCAACCAGATGTTCCATTTAAGCGGCGTTGGCACCTGGCTTGGTGGGCTGTTGATGCTGGCGATGTTACTGGCGACGCCACAAGGGATTGACCTGCGCAGGGTGTTACTGCGCTTCAGCGGTATTGGCTACGCTCTGGTGGCGACGATTATCGTGACCGGCCTGATCAATGTCCGCGCATTGAGCGGCGCGCTGTGGCCTGAGCCCGCGTTGAGTGGATTTGGTCTGGTACTGGCGATTAAGGCCAGCCTGGTGCTGGCGATGCTGGGACTGGCGGCGGTCAACCGCACGCTGGCCAAGTCTCAAGCGCCGGATTGGCGGTTGTTGCGTGCCAGCGTGCTGCTCGAAGGCGTGCTGGGCATGGCGGCGTTGGCGGCGGTTTCACTGCTGGGCACCCTGCCACCGATGCTCGCGGGATGATCCGCAGTTGGCGGAATTTGAGCGCAAGACTCGGAGTGCCCGCTGGCGGCTGAGCGAATAATCTGCACAGCATCACTCTTCAGAGGGCACGCCGCCATGTCATCCGTCAAAGCCGTTGCACACCCCGCTGCGCGCGCCAGTGCCGTCGAGCAGGATCCTCGCTGGGCGGCTGTCATGGCGCGCGATGCATCGGCGCAGGGCCAGTTTGTCTACGCCGTGCGCACCACGGGGATTTACTGCCCGCCCGGCAGCAGAGCCCGCCTCCCCCGGCCAGAGAATGTCGAATTCTTCGACAGCGCCAGCCAGGCACAGGCCGCAGGGTATCGACCCAGCAAACGCGCCTTGGGCCAGCAGACAGAACTGGCTGAGCAACACGCCAGGCTGGTGGCCCAAGCGTGTCGCCAGATTGCCAACGCCGAGCAACTGCCCAGCCTGCACCAATTGGCGGAACACGCTGGCCTGAGCCCTTGGCATTTTCACCGTATCTTCAAACAGCTGACCGGGCTGACGCCCAAACACTACGCCGCCGCTCATCGCGGCCAAAAGATGCGTCAGAAGCTGGGCGATGAGGTCTCAATCACCGACGCACTCTACGACGCTGGTTTCAACTCCAACAGCCGTTTCTATGAGGCGTCCGACAAGCTGCTGGGCATGAAGCCCACGGACTACCGAAAAGGCGGCACTGATCACGAGATTCGTTTCGCAGTCGGCGAGTGTTCATTGGGCGCGATTCTGGTGGCGCAAAGCGCTCGGGGCATTTGCGCGATTTTGCTGGGCGATGATCCGCAGCAACTGGTACGCAACCTTCAAGACACCTTCCACAGCGCAACGCTGGTGGGCTGCGACGCCCGATTCGAGCAGTGGGTTGCCACGGTGGTGGGGTTTGTCGAGGCACCAGGAGTAGGCCTTGATCTGCCGCTGGACATCCGAGGCACGGCGTTTCAGCAGCGGGTCTGGCAGGCACTGGCACAGATCCCGGCGGGCAGCACCGCCAGTTACGCTGAAATCGCCCAGCTAATCGGCGCGCCAAAGTCGTTTCGAGCGGTGGCTCAGGCGTGTGGCGCCAACACACTGGCCGTGGCCATCCCTTGTCATCGGGTGGTGCGCAGCGATGGCGCGCTGTCGGGCTATCGCTGGGGTGTGGAGCGCAAACAGGTTTTGCTTGAGCGCGAAGCGTCAGCGAGTGATGCGCTGACAACAGGCTCGTCTCCACGAGCCTGAACCAGTCGGTAACAACTTCACGAACAACTTCGCGACGCCTGCTGCCCGCTATCGACTAGCCTTTTTTTGACTAAAAACCCCGTCAGAGAGAGCAATTGCCGATGAGCAACTCAGTTCCGTACCGCCAAGCTGTAGCGAGCACGCGCAAGGCACCTTGCCCCACGACGTTCTGGTTGATCGCCGATCAACTCAATGCACGCACCGAAGACGAACGCCGGCGCTACATTCACGCAGGATTTCCGCCTAACTGGATCAAGGCCGTACGCGAGGCGTTCAGTCTGTGCCCGCAGCGCCTCTCGCAGTTGCTGAATGCGTCGACATCCACCCTCGAACGGCGGCAACGACACCAGCAGCCTCTGGACCTGGTGTCATCTGAACGCATGGACCGCGTCGCCGACATAGCCCTTCAGGCCTCCCGCATTCTGGGAGACCAGCGTTCCGCCAGCCAGTGGATGATGGCACGCAACCCCGCATTGAATGACCAGCCGCCCATCAAGCTGTGCGAGACCGAAATAGGCGCCCGCCAGATTCGAAGGGTGTTGGCGGCAATGCCGGAGCAGCCTGCCGGTCAACGATGGGTATCGACCACCACCCTGCCGCGCACGCTGCCCTGCAACAACTGATGCGCCACCTCGACCGCCTCATTGAGGCCGATTTCGTGGCTGATCAACGGGAGCAGAGTCTTGTCCAGATCCACCGCCAGTCGTGCCCAGGCGTCAACCCGATCCTGGTAAGGTCGCATCACGCTGTCGATGCCCGCCAACGTCACACCACGCAGGATAAACGGCGCCACCGAACCAGGGAATTCCATGCCTTGTGCCAGGCCGCACGCGGCCACCGTGCCGCGATAACGGGTGGTGGCGCAGACGTTGGCCAGCGTGTGGCTGCCGACTGAATCGATGGCTGCCGCCCAACGCTCCTTCCCCAGCGGGCGGCCGGGTTCAGACAAGGTCGCACGGTCGATGATCTCGGCCGCACCCAGTTGCTTGAGGTACTCGCTCTCAGCCATGCGGCCGGTCGAGGCCACCACGCGGTACCCCAGCCCGGCCAGCAGGGCGATGGCAAAACTGCCGACACCACCATTGGCGCCGGTCACCAGCACCTCGCCTTTGTCCGGCGTGAGGCCATTTTTTTCAAGCGCCATGACCGCCAGCATTGCCGTGTAACCCGCAGTGCCGATGGCCATTGCCTCTGAGGCACTAAACGCGGTGGGCAGCGGTATCAGCCATTTGCCTTGCAGGCGGGCTTTTTGCGCCAGTCCGCCCCAATGCCCTTCGCCAACGCCCCAACCGTTGAGAAGCACTGCGTCGCCCGGCTTGAAGTCGGGGTGGCTGCTGGTTGAAACGGTGCCGGCGAGATCAACCCCCGGCACCATCGGAAACGTGCGCACCACCGGACCTTTTCCGGTGATGGCCAAGGCGTCCTTATAGTTGAGCGTGCTGTAGGCCACGTCGAGCGTGACATCGCCGTCCGGCAAATCCGCTTCATCAAGGGATGCCACGCGCGCGTGATAACCGCTGTCGTCTTTGTTGATCAAAATACCGTTGAACATGCATGCCTCCTTTTTAGACCGATCGTCTAGAACCAGACCAGATGAACCCGCGTTGAATGCATTACCGGGGAAGCCCGCGCAAGAAACCTGCGATGAAGGTGTTGAGTGGCGCGTCGCTCTGCACCAGCCGGGCGCGCAATACAGCGCCTTCCCAACCGATCCAGAAATAGGCAGCCAGCTCGGCGCAATCGGCACCGGCGGGTAACTCTCCATCGGCTTTAGCGGCTTCAAGGCACTGCGCCAAGCGGCTTTGCCATGACACGAAAATGCTTTCCAGATGCTCGCGATACCCCGCGGGGAGCATGCTCACCTCCTGGCCCATGTTGCCCACCAGGCACCCACGCCTGAAGCCATGTCGCGCCATACTCGCCCGCGAATGCTGGACGAACCCGGCAAGCCGCTCCAGCGGTGACAAGGCTTCGTCGAGCAGCCAGCGATCCAGACGACGTGCGAAATAGTCGGCATAACTGTCGAGTACCGCGCGGCCAAAGGCGTCTTTGCTGGCGAAATAGTGATAAAACGAGCCCTTGGGCACTCCGACCCGCTTGAGAATGCCGTCGATGCCAGTGGCCGTAAACGCCTGTTCAGTGAGCACCTCAACGCCGCAGCGAATCAACGCCTGGCGGGTGTCAGTGTGTTGGCGGTCAACCTTGGGCGGGCGACCGGGCTTGCGAGGTAACGGAGTGTTTTCAGTCATGGACTGGATATTAGACCGATCGTCTTTAAAATCAAATTCGCCTGAAGACTCTTGTACGCGGCGCACTTACTCACTCAATTCCTCTTGGAGAACCTGCCCATGATTGCCTGGCCTGATACTCGCCTCCTCAAGCTGTTCGGCATTGAACTGCCCATTCTGCAAGCGCCAATGGCCGGTGCCAGCGGGTCGGCCATGGCAATTGCCGTCGGCAACGCGGGGGGTTTGCCTTCCCTGCCTTGCGCCATGTTGAGCGCCGAGCAAATCCATGAAGAGGTGAGCCTCGTCCGTCAACACACCCGGGCGCCGCTCAACCTGAACTTCTTTTGCCACCTGAGCCCGAAGGCTGACGCTCAAGCCGACGAGGCCTGGAAAACCCTCCTGCGGCCCTATTACGACGAACTGGGTGCTGACTTCGAGGCGCCGACGCCGGTGTCCAGCCGCAGCCCGTTCGATGCGCAGGCCTGTGAAATGATCGAGGCGCTAAAGCCCGAAGTCGTGAGCTTTCATTTTGGTCTGCCTGACGCGGCACTGGTGGCACGTGTGAAGGCGACAGGCGCAAAAATTATTTCGTCGGCGACCACCGTGGCCGAAGCGGTATGGCTTGAGCAGCATGGCTGTGACGCGGTTATCGCCATGGGGTACGAAGCGGGCGGTCATCGCGGGATGTTCCTCAGCGATCAGCTGGATACGCAGGTCGGCACGCTGGCGCTGGTGCCGCAAATGGCCGATGCCCTCAGCGTGCCGGTGATTGCCGCAGGCGGTATTGCGGACGGCCGTGGCATTGCCGCCGCGTTCGTACTCGGTGCATCGGCGGTGCAAATCGGCACCGCGTATCTGTTTTGCCCGGAAGCAAAAGTGAGCGCGCTGCACCAAGCGGCGCTGCGCTCTGCGACCGACAGCCAGACCGCCGTGACCAATATTTTTACCGGACGCCCGGCCAGAGGCATCGTCAACCGCATCATGCGCGAGATAGGCCCCATGAGCGCCGTCGCACCGGGGTTCCCCACTGCGGGCGGCGCGCTAATGCCGTTACGCGCCAAGGCCGAAGCACAAGGCGACGACGGCTTTATGAACCTGTGGGCCGGTCAAGCCGTGGGGATCAAGCATGAATTGCCTGCCGGTGATCTGACTCGGCAACTGGCGATTCAGGCGCTGGAAAAACTCGCGGGCCAGTGAAGATTGCCTGAGCATCAGCCGCCGGCTTGAGCACACCCGATACGGCTGATTCTTCACACGCTCATCGTGGGAATGGGCCTCCACCCCAGAGGCCATGAAAACCGCGAATCCCACGTGTTTGTAAACGGTGCTTCCTTGGGCTAGTGAGTCGCTATATATTTCGCTTCATAGCGATTGGCCGTTACCGGCCACCCCCCTTGTTCACCCCACCTGAAAACTGGAGCTGCTTGATGCGCCACCCTGTTCTCCGCCTCCGCTGTGCACTCAAATCCGTCGCCATGGCCGTTGCACTGTCATCAGCGGGCAGCGCCTTCGCCGACGAAGTGCAAGTGGCCGTCGCCGCCAACTTCACCGCGCCGATTCAGGCCATCGCCAAGGATTTCGAAAAGGACACCGGCCACAAGCTGATCGCCTCGTTCGGCGCCACCGGGCAGTTCTACACGCAGATCAAAAACGGCGCGCCGTTTGAAGTGTTCCTCGCGGCAGACGACACCACCCCCGCCAAGCTCGATCAGGAAAACGAAACCGTAAAAGGCTCGCGCTTCACTTATGCAGTGGGCACGCTGGCACTCTGGTCCGCCAAAGAAGGCTATGTCGACGACAAGGGCGAGGTCCTGAAGAAAAACCAGTATCAGCACCTGTCCATTGCAAACCCCAAGGCCGCGCCATACGGCCTGGCAGCGACACAAGTGCTGGAAAAGCTTGGCTTGACGGCCGCCACCCAGCCGAAAATCGTTGAGGGTCAAAGCATCGCTCAGGCCTATCAGTTCGTTTCCACCGGGAATGCCGAGCTCGGGTTCGTTGCCCTGTCGCAGGTTTACAAGGACGGCAAACTGAACAGCGGTTCGGCGTGGATCGTCCCGGCCAGCCTGCATGACCCGATCAAACAGGACGCCGTCATCCTCAACAGGGGCAAAGACAACGCTGCCGCCAAAGCGCTGATGGAATACCTCAAAGGCCCGAAAGCCGCTGCGGTGATCAAGTCGTTCGGGTATCAGCTGTAAATGCCGCTGGGCAGTGCCGACCTGGCGGCCATCTGGCTGACGCTGAAACTGGCGTCACTCACCACAGTGATTCTGTTGATCATCGGCACGCCCATTGCGCTGTGGCTGGCGCACACCCGGTCCTGGCTTAAAGGCCCGGTCGGCGCGGTGGTAGCGTTGCCGTTGGTACTGCCGCCGACGGTGATCGGTTTCTACCTCTTGCTGCTGCTCGGCCCCAATGGCGCCTTGGGTCAACTGACGCAAAGCCTTGGGCTGGGCACCCTCACCTTCAGCTTCACGGGGCTGGTCATCGGCTCCGTGCTGTACTCGATGCCCTTTGTGGTGCAGCCGCTGCAAAACGCATTCGTGGCCATTGGCACACGCCCCCTCGAGGTCGCCGCTACGTTGCGCGCCAACCCTTGGGACACCTTCTTCTCGGTGGTTTTGCCGTTGGCCAGACCGGGATTCATCACCGGCGCGATCCTCGGCTTTGCCCACACGGTCGGTGAGTTTGGCGTGGTGCTGATGATCGGCGGCAACATCCCCGACAAGACACGGGTGGTTTCCACGCAGATTTTCAACCACGTCGAGTCCATGGAGTACCTGCAGGCACACTGGCTGTCGGGCTTCATGCTGGTGTTTTCTTTCCTGGTTCTGTTGGCGCTCTACACCAGCGGCAAGACCAAAGCCGGCTGGAGTTGAAGTCATGACGCACCCCCTGGAAATCCGCCTGCAAGTGGGCTTCAACGAATTTGCACTGGACGTCGACCTGGCCCTGCCCGGCCGTGGCATCAGCGCCCTTTACGGCCACTCCGGCTCGGGCAAGACCACGTGTCTGCGTTGTATCGCCGGGCTGGAAAAGGCCGCTGTCGGGCTGATCCGCATTCATGGCGAGACTTGGCAGGACAGCGCCAAAGGCGTTTTTCTGCCCGCGCATAAACGTTCGCTGGGTTATGTGTTCCAGGAAGCCAGCCTGTTTGCCCACCTCACTGTCAAAGGCAATCTTGAATTCGGTCTGCGACGCGTTGCGCCTCGCGAACGCCGGGTCGATCTGGATCACGCCAGCCAATTGCTGGGGATCGACCACCTGCTGGCGCGGCAGCCGGACACACTGTCAGGCGGCGAGCGCCAGCGTGTCGGGATTGCGCGCGCGCTGTTGACCAGCCCGCGGTTACTGCTGCTGGACGAGCCGCTGGCGGCATTGGACGCCAAGCGCAAAAGCGAAATCCTGCCCTACCTCGAACGGCTGCACAGCGAACTGGATATCCCGATGTTGTACGTCAGCCATTCCCAGGACGAAGTGGCGCGGCTGGCTGACCATCTGGTATTGCTCAGCGAGGGCAAAGTGCTTGCCAGTGGCCCCATCGGCGAAACCCTCGCGCGGCTGGATTTGCCGCTGGCCATGGGCGACGACGCAGGCGTGGTGATTGAGGGCACCGTAATCGCGTACGACGCCGAGTACCACTTGCTGACCGTTCGCCTGCCGCACAGCGAGCTGTCGATCCGTGTGGCGCATTCGTCACTGCAAGCGGGCACGCCGTTGCGCTTCAAGGTGCAGGCCCGCGATGTGAGTCTCAACCTGCAACCCGATCACCAGACCAGCATTCTCAATCGTCTTCCGGTCACCGTCGTCGGCGAGGTGCCGGCCGATAACGCCGCGCATGTACTGGTGAGGCTCGATGCCAGCGGCACGCCGTTGCTGGCACGCATCACACGCTTTTCCAGGGATCAACTGCACCTTCACCCCGGCCAGATGCTCTGGGCGCAAATCAAATCGGTGGCATTGCTGGCTTGATCCGGACAGTCATAAAAAACGATCACCCTGAGTTGTTGAACGCCGATCCCCGCGATGGTCAATGAAACTGCGCTGAAGACGCCTATGGCAGGAAACGTCGCTGCTGGTCGGGGGTCGGCAGCCAGCAGGCATCGTGTTTACCGAACAGGCGATAGCGGTTCAGTGCAATCCGGTCGTAAACCCAGTCTCTGAGGGGACGGGGGAAAACGCGCAGCAGTCGCAGCATTGGCCAAGGGGTGGGCAACAGCGCAACGACTTCGAAGAACGCGTTAGAACGTATCCAGTATTGCGTGTCCCGAATAACCGCCATGGTATCGAACGTATCTAGCGGCAACCCGGCCCAGACAAGTAATGCCTGGCCTTCGGGCGACTGAACCGTCGCCAGCCGAATACGCGCATCCGGATCATGACGGATCAGGAATTTCACCCAGCCTTTGCATAACTTGCACACCCCATCGAAAAGCACCACGGTTTCGCCAGGGGCCAGTAACGGTGCAGGCTTTGGACGGGTCATACAGGCAGACATCGCAATAAGCTCCATCGGCGGATCAAGGCCGCTAGTTGATTGGGTTTTCTCAATTTCCTGAGCTGTTAACGGTTAGTCAAACGCTACCGCCGTGATCTTCAGTCAGCAGGATTGACGCAGTATCAACTGCGCTCAATCGGACCGGTCTGCCACGCCTGACCTGCAAAAAGTCGGCACGACTGAGAACCGACGTGGTCAATCCAAAGACCAGCCTTCAGGACAATGCGGTCATGCCCGACTCTGCCGTCATCGCTCAACTTCCCAAGGATCTGCATTACGTCGATGATGCCCAGCCTGGCTTCAGTCGAAAGGTACTGCGTGGCAAATTCGCTTATTTCGACAAGAACGGCGAGCGCATTCGCGACGAGGACGAGATCAAACGCATCAATCTGCTGGTTATTCCGCCAGCCTACACCGATGTGTGGATTTGCGCCGACCCGCGCGGGCACTTGCAGGCCACCGGTCGCGATGCCAAGGGCCGCAAGCAGTACCGTTACCACCCCCGCTGGCGCGAAATACGGGATGAAAACAAGTACTCGCGGATGATCGAGTTCGGCGTTGCGCTGCCCAAGGTGCGCAAGCAACTGGAGGCGCAGCTGTCGACGCCCGGTATGGGCCGCGACAAGGTGATGGCGGCGGTCGTGTCGTTGCTGGACGCCACGTTGATCCGTATCGGCAACAGCCAGTACGCCCGCGACAATCGCTCTTACGGCCTGACCACGCTGCGCAACAAGCACGTGGACGTCAAAGGCAGCGAGATCCTGTTCGAGTTTCGCGGCAAAAGCGGCGTGGAGCACCAGATCAGCGTCAAGGATCGGCGCCTGGCGAGGATCATCAAGCGCTGCATGGAATTGCCCGGCCAAAACCTGTTCCAGTACCTGGACGATGACGGCGAGCGCCACTCGGTGTCGTCTTCGGACATCAATAATTACTTGCACGACCTGACGGGCGCCGACTTTACCGCCAAGGATTACCGTACCTGGGCGGGCAGCGCGTTGGCACTGGCCACTCTGAGCAAGCTGGAGTACGAGCCGGAAGCGGACGCCAAAAAACACATCGTCGAGATGATCAAGGCGGTGTCCCGGCAACTGGGCAATACGCCCGCCGTGTGTCGCAAGTGCTACATCCATCCGGCGGTGCTGGAGGGTTTCCTGCTTGGCCAATTGCATAAGCTGCCCCCTTCGCGGCAGCGCAAGGGGCTGCGCGTCGAAGAGGTCGCGCTGGCGAACTTTCTCAAAGCGCTGCAAGCCCAAGCGCAGCAGTAACGCACCGTCGCACCCTCGCACTGAACGTGCCCAAACGAGCAGCGTGCATACCCACGCGCTGTAGCCGCCAACGCCCGACAAGGCTGGACAATGACTTCGAAGCTTCCACAGACCGCAACCTCTGCATCGCCCGCTCCGGCGACCCCGCACCACAGTGGATTCGTAAGGGTGCGTGGCGCCCGGGAACACAACCTCAAGGACGTTGATGTCGACATCCCGCGTGACTCGCTGGTGGTGTTCACCGGCGTGTCGGGTTCGGGTAAATCCTCGCTGGCGTTTTCGACGCTGTATGCCGAGGCCCAGCGGCGTTACTTCGAATCGGTTGCGCCCTATGCCAGACGGTTGATCGATCAGGTCGGTGTGCCCGATGTCGATTCCATCGACGGCCTGCCGCCCGCCGTGGCCTTGCAGCAACAACGTGGCACGCCCAGCACGCGATCGTCCGTGGGCAGCGTGACCACGTTGTCGAGCCTGATTCGCATGCTGTATTCGCGCGCCGGCAGTTATCCGCCGGGGCAACCGATGCTGTATGCGGAAGATTTTTCGCCCAATCTGCCCCAGGGCGCCTGCCCCAACTGCCACGGCCTGGGCCGCGTGTACGAAGTCACTGAGCAATTGATGGTGCCGGATGACTCGTTGACGATTCGCCAGCGGGCCATTGCTTCGTGGCCACCCGCCTGGCAAGGCCAGAATCAGCGGGACATTCTGGTCACCCTCGGCTATGACGTGGACATCCCTTGGCGTGACCTGCCGAAAACACAGCGCGACTGGATTCTGTTCACCGAAGAACAGCCCACCGCGCCGGTGTATTCGGGCCTGTCCCCAGAAGACACCAAAAGTGCGCTCAAGCGCAAACTCGAACCCAGCTATCAGGGCACGTTCACTGGCGCCCGTCGCTACGTGCTGCACACCTTTACTCATTCACAAAGCGCACTGATGAAAAAGCGCGTGTCGCAGTTCATGCGCGGCAGCCCTTGCCCGGTATGTGACGGCAAACGCCTGAAGCGTGAAGCGCTGTCGGTGACGTTTGCCGGGCTGGACATCGGTGAGCTGCAACAGATGCCGCTTCTTAGCCTGGCCGAGGTGCTGCGCCCTGTGGCTGCGGGCGCCTTCGCGCAGACGGACGAGGACAGCGCACCACTTGACCGCACGCAGCGGGACACCGCTCGCAAGCAGCGCGTCAAGGGCGGTGGCTCAGCCCATGATGCCGCGCCGGACGTGCGTGCGACGCCCAATCTTTCAGTCGAAAAACGTTTGGCGGCGCAACGCATTGCCCAGGATTTGCTCGCCCGTGTGAGCACGCTGACTGATCTGGGCCTTGGCTACCTCGCGCTGGACCGCAGCACCCCGACGTTGTCGTCAGGGGAATTGCAGCGCCTGCGGCTGGCGACGCAGCTGGGTTCGCAGTTGTTCGGGGTGATTTACGTGCTCGACGAGCCGTCCGCTGGCCTGCACCCGGCAGACAGTGAGGCGCTGTTTGAGGCCTTGCAGCAACTCAAGGCTGCGGGGAACTCGCTGTTTGTGGTCGAACATGATCTGGAGATGATGCGCCGCGCAGACTGGTTGATCGACGTCGGCCCTGCGGCGGGCGAGCATGGCGGTCATGTTCTTTACAGCGGCCCGCCCGCCGGCCTTGCGGATATCGAAGCTTCACAAACCCGCGCCTATCTGTTCGCAGAACCGCCGGCCCGCGCCGAGGCACGCCGTGTCGCTTCTGGCTGGTTGAAGCTTGCCGGGGTTACACGCAATAACCTGAGCGACCTTGACGCCGAGTTTCCGCTGGGCTGTTTCACCTCAGTGACAGGGGTTTCCGGCTCTGGCAAATCCAGCCTGGTGAGTCAGGCCCTGCTTGAGCTGGTCGGCGCAGCATTGGGTAACCCCGCCAGTGCTGCCGAGCAAGATGAGCCCAGCCTTGAGGACGACGCACCGCAGCCAACCGACGGACGTATCGCCAGCGGGCTTGAGACGATCACGCGCCTGGTGCAAGTCGATCAAAAACCCATTGGCCGCACGCCGCGCTCCAATCTGGCGACCTACACCGGGCTGTTCGACAACGTGCGCAAGCTGTTCGCCGCCACCGCGCAAGCCAAGGCCCATCGTTACGACGCGGGCCAGTTTTCGTTTAACGTCATCAAGGGCCGCTGCCCGGTGTGCGAAGGCGAAGGCTTCGTCAGCGTCGAATTGCTGTTCATGCCGAGCGTGTACGCACCCTGCCCCACGTGCCATGGCGCACGCTACAACCCTCAAACACTGGCAATCACCTGGCAGGGCCTGACCATCGCCGATGTGTTGCAACTGACTGTCGAGCAAGCCGTCGAGGTGTTCGCCGATCAACCGGCCGTGCTGCGCTCGCTGTCGGTGCTGCGCGACATCGGCCTCGGCTACTTGCGACTGGGGCAACCCGCGACCGAACTCTCCGGCGGCGAAGCCCAGCGCATCAAGCTGGCAACCGAGCTGCAGCGAACCCAGCGCGGCGCGACGCTTTATGTCCTGGACGAACCCACCACCGGATTGCACCCACGCGATGTCGACCGACTGTTGGATCAACTCAACAGGCTGGTGGAGAACGGCCATACGGTGATTGTGGTAGAGCATGAAATGCGCGTGGTCGCACAAAGTGACTGGGTCATCGATATTGGACCGGGCGCCGGCGATAAAGGCGGCAGCATCGTTGCCAGCGGGACGCCGGAGCAAGTGATCAGTGTCGGGGAAAGCCGCACCGCGCCCTTCCTGAAGAGGGCTTTAAGCGGTCAATGATCAGGCTTTAGGCGCCTGTCTCCACCTGGATCCCGGTAAAGCCGAGCACCTCGGCTTGCTGGAGAATGAGTTCAGGTGAGGCGTCTGCTTCGGGCAGGCTCAAACCGCTTTCAGAATCTCCAAAATGCAGTTCGATCAGATGAAGAGCGGCCTCGTGAGCCAGCAGTTGCCCGGAGGCGAGGTCGAAGGTGTGAGTGCGCGGCGTGTGCTCGAAGATGTAATTGACGGTGTACAACGGCATGCTCGACACCCCTGAAAACTCGCAATTTACCTTAGCTTCATCCGGCCGGGACAATT
The DNA here is from genome assembly GCF_026810445.1 of Pseudomonas sp. BSw22131. Taxonomy (NCBI): domain Bacteria; kingdom Pseudomonadati; phylum Pseudomonadota; class Gammaproteobacteria; order Pseudomonadales; family Pseudomonadaceae; genus Pseudomonas; species Pseudomonas huanghezhanensis. The sequence continues at coordinate 3,036,232 of NZ_CP113949.1, forward strand.
GCCGAATCAGGCCGCTGCGGCGGTTCGTACGTCGGTGACGGCTGCCGGGCCGCGGCGCAGGTAGCGCAGCCAGTTGTCAAAAGCCTGTTGCTGACAAAGCTGAGCTTCGTGCCATTGGCGGGTACCCACCTCATCCAGACGGATCAGCATCATTTGCGCAGTGGCCCTGTTCAGTTCGCACAGCAGTCGCTGGCTGTCTTCAGGGTGGATTTCAAAGGGCTGCATAAAGGTTGTCTCGATATGGCTGGACGTTAAGAAGACCCTTCAAAACCGAGGTTAATTCATACCAACGTTCTAATACTGACGAACGGCAAGCTGCATTAATTGCTTTGCGATCAGCAAATGGGTGTTCGAAAACGACTCGGATGATCCAGCTTTAGCCTCTGCGTTGCGCCCACCACCCACTTCAGAGGCTAAAGCATGGTGGCGGCGTAGCAGTGAGACGCGCCCTGGTGATTAGCGTACACGTGAGCTTCTTATTTCATTAGCCTATCGACAGGTGTCCCCTTCAGCCTCACTGGGACCCACTCAACTCTCGGGTAACTATCACCACGGCGCACTTTCTTGATCAAAAAAGAATTTGCCAGTGACGGCTGATGAAGCAAGGCAGGCTAGCCACACGATACCCGAAGCTGCCTGAGTAACTGTTCGGTAACCCGAATGCCCATTGAAATCGGTGGCGGTATAGCCGGGATCAACCGCGTTGACGCTGATACCAAAAGCAGCGAACTCTTTAGAGAATGCAATCGTCACCGCATTAAGGGCGGATTTTGAACTGTTGTAACCCATAGCCTCGACCCGTGAGTAAGGATGTGCTGGATCAGAAGTCCAAGTCAGCGAACCCAACCCGCTACTGACCATAACCACACAGGCTTTTTGCGCTGCTTTCAAAAGAGGAAGAAAAGCTTGAGTCACCCGTATAGGGCCGAACACGTTGGTCTCGTAAACGCTCTGGATGTCGCCGATCTCTTGTTCACTGGGCGCGATGGGTTGAGCGCCAGATATACCCGCATTATTGATAAGAACATCCAGTTTTCCGTCTTCCTTGAAAACCAGCTCAGCCGCCGCCCTGACGCTCTCTGTGTCGCGTACATCCAGAATGACCAGGCGGGCATCTATGCCATCGGTCACCAAGCGGGATACCGAAAGCGTGCCCAGGCTTTCGTCGCGGCTCCCAAGCCACACTCGATAACCCAGCAGGCCCATTTCACGGGCCGTTTCGAACCCTATGCTCTTGTTCGCACCGGTGATAAGAACATTTTTTCTACTCATTCCAGAACTCCAACGGTTATCCATCGAGGCAGATCAGCAACACGCTCGATTGGGAGCGCATAGGCCTTACACACCCTTTGTACCGTCCGCCTGGGTGATTGATAACCCGCTCGAATCCGAATAGCCTGATCGCTATGGCGAACAATATTGATCAATGCTCTCTGGATGACCTATCGATCTTTCTTGCGGTCTTCCGCGAAAATGGATTTCGCGCGGCTGCCAAGCGACTTGGCTTGTCGCCCTCCACCGTGAGCGAACGGATTTCGGCGCTGGAGTCAGGCTTGGGCGTACCCCTGCTCATCCGCACCACCCGAAGCGTTGTAGCAACTGCGGCTGGGCGTGAGCTGGCAGAGCGAATGTCTCCGCTTCTCGGGGAAATGAGAGCTGTGTTCGAGGATGTCGCCAGTTCCCTTCAAGACCTGAGAGGCGTGTTGAAGTTGAACGTGACAGGCGCGGTCATGGTGGACATTCTGCCGACACTGATTGATCGCTTTCTCGCACGCTATCCACAAGTGCGGATAGAAATAATGGTCGAAGACCGCCTCGTGGACGTTACCGCCGCTGGCTGCGATGCCGGGATACGCTATGGAGAGCACCTTGCACAAGACACCATTGCCGTCCCTATCGGCCCAAGGTCGCAGCAACTGGCTTTGGCTGCCGCCCCGTCCTATCTAGCGTCGCGCGGCACCCCCGCACATCCAGGCGAATTGATGAATCACGATTGCATCTGTCTACGGTATTCCAGTGGAGCAATGGTCAGCTGGGATTTTGTGAAGAATGGGGAAACCGTAAGCATTGATCCCCCAGGTCGATTGGTCATTGGGGTCGATGGGGTTGCAGCGGCTATTGATCTGGCGCGAAGTGGCAGAGGCATAATTGCAACCTTCGAGAATTGGCTGCGTCCGCATTTACAAAGTGGTGATCTCCAGCCGGTTCTAAATGAATGGTGGGATACGTTTGAGGGGCCGTGGCTCTATTTTTCCAGCAGATTCATGTCCGCTCCGTTGCGGGCATTCGTCGATTTCATTGAGCAAGAGCGTGGATAGAAGGTGAGTGTTTGATTTTCTTGACTAGTACCCATCGGCGGAAGCGTTTAAGTACGCACCGTGTCTTGGTTTTGCGGGGCTGGGTAGATGCCTTGCCCCGACGCTTACGACTGATGACAACCATCCCGGCCAGCCCCTCGCCTCGCGCTTCGCCCCACAGGGTTCGCGCCAGCGCGTCGGTTTTTTTGTCTGTCACGGTCATCACTTTTCTCCAGGTATAAAAAACCCGCCGAAGCGGGTATTGGGTGGATCGATTTACGGAAGCCTGGTCTTCAGCAGCGCCATGTACGGCGTGTCTGCTGTGTTGCCTTCACCGTATTCGAGCCGGAAGACGTAATCAGTCGTCCAGTTGCGACCGCCGCCCCATGCCGTCCAGCCTGCCCACACCGATGGGCTGCCTTGAACTGCGTCTATCAGGGCTGGTAATTCCGTTGCGCACTGCTCTTGCCCGGCGACCGTTGGATAACCGGCGGCGAACTCCCCGAGAAACAGCCGCCGGCCAGCGGCTGTAGCTGCTGCGGTGACATCCGTGAGCCGGGACGAGCCGCCACCGACCGTGCACACGCCAGAAACACCGGCCATGGTTGGGTCCAGGTATTTATGGACGTCCAGCACGACGTTGTTCAGTGGATCGATGATGGAGGATATGGCGCTGGCGGTGCCGTATGCGTGGATGCGATTCAGGCAGCCCGCCGCACGCAACGCAGCCGTACTGGAGCTGGCCATCGCGCCCCAACCCGCGTTCGGTGGCTCGTTCATCAGATCGAAGACAATCTTCGGATCACTGCCCAGGAAGGCGAACATCTTGGTCCAGTAGTCATCCAGTGCCGTGACAGGCACAGCAGCGCTGCCGACCTTCCCTTCCGGCCGGCTGCCATAGTTGTGCGCGCCGTCCACGATGCAGACCATGCCTTTGGACAGGACATAATTCATCGACGCTTTGTATTTGTCGGCCAGCCCGGTCGATCCGTTGGTGTCCAGGGTGCCGAACAAGGTCGGCTGCATGCGCTGCCAGAGCACCGGCATCCGGATGCAGTTGAAGCCCTGTCCGAACAGGTAATCGATAGTGGCATTGGTTGGGACGAACGCAGTCCTCGAGAACTCCATGCCCGACAGATTCACGCCCTTGAGCATCGACGGGAGCGTCGGCAGCGTTGGTGTGCCCACCACCTTCGCAATGGTCGCCTGCGGAATATCGATGCCGGTCGTCGCTTCAAAGAACTGGAGTGCGTGAGTCGCGCCGGTCGCAGGGGCGCTCACGGTTGTTCTGGTGATAACGATCGGGCCGGCAAACGCGGTGGTGAATGTCAGCTTGTCCACGCCGTCGAATGTAAGCCCGGTCGTGACGACAGCCTGCAAGGCCTGCACCAGCGTGGTCGTGAAGTCCGCGTCTTTCAGCGTTCCGCTTTGCCGAACCCGCACCGAGCCAGATTGGCTTGAGCCAGTGGATGCTATCGTGGTGGTGAATGTGGTCATCAGCTGGTCACCATGGTTGCCGTGAGAGTGCGGGTCAACGGATCTTCGGAACCGGTCCCGGCCAGATAGGCGTTCAGGATGAAGTTCAGGTCCAGCGCTTCAGCTTGGGTAAAGGCGCCGCCGAGGATGAAATACGAGTGCCTGGCCTTACTCAGGCGAGTGGTTGTCCAAGCCGAACTGGCGTAGGACGCCCGGCCCATGTATTTAATCGTGGTGTGCAGACCATCGTCGAACCACGGCAGCGAGGTGTTCGCAGCACTGGTATAGATTGGCTTCCCATCCAGGTACATCGCGATGGCAGTCGAAGACGTCCGCGATCCGAACCAGTGATGTGGAACCATCGGCACGGTGGCGACCAGGTTCGCCGCAGAGCCAATCTTGAAGGCTGTCAGGTTCGTGCCGGAAGCATCGGGCAGGATGTCGATGGCAGCCCCTGTGGTGCCGGCGTAAAGACCCAGCACGGTGCGAGACTTCGAGGTCGTGCCGTTGGTGTCCTGAATGCCGCCGCCGAACGACAGAGAATCGCGCTGGAACTGGGAGCCTGCCGCCATCGCCGCGACTGGGTCGAAACCTGAATCCAGGTAGAAGTCCGTGCCGTTGCCGAGAAACCCCTTGTACGGCAGGAAGTCGACGGTGCCCACGGTAGTGGCGTTGTACTGATCAGCCTTCCAGTTACGTGTACTTTGCTGAATGTCGGCACCAGGCATGACCAGCACATCGATGCGGCTCCAGTAACCTCTGTCGATCAGGCTTCTGATGCACGAATCGATCAGCGTCTTCACCTCCAGCGATGGCTGTGACGTCATCCGAGCGAACAATGCCTTGGATTGCGCAATGTACGGATCAGGGTCGGTGCTGATGACGGCCTGGGTGTACACGCTCAGCCAGGTGTTATTGACGCTGTACGACCAGCTGAAACTGTTCGGCGCTTCTGCCCGATCGGTCACCTTGACGACCTGCCAAGGGTGATCCGCGGCAAGATATGACTGCAGGTCGGCCAGCTGTTTGGTCGTTCCATCAGTTGAACCAGTGTCGAGCATCAGCCCGGTGCTTACGACGAGGCTCACCACTGCACCTCGTACGCCGCGCCATTAGTTGGGCTCACCTGGGTTGCGCTTGATCCGATGTACAGCGGATACGCTCCATCAGCAGTGAACTTGTCCACCGCCATCCATGACCCGCCGAACTTCTTCTCGAAGACGACACTGCCGTCATTGCCCTGCACCAGCAGAATGATCTGATTAACGCTGGCTTTCATTTCTTGCTGAGTCTTGGCCATGTTGGCTCCTTGTTCAGTAGCGCTTTGCCTATCTGCGGCAAAAAAACGCTCGATGGCGGGCTGGATTGTTTCGACGGGTTACGCGGGGTCGGAAGAAAGCGCTGATGGATCTGCAGCCATTTCCGGGATGGGCGGTGCTACTGGCTAACCAGGCTTCGACGGCCACGCAACCTGCGTCGCCACCGTTCCCAGAGAGAACTTATAGGCCTTCCACATCTTGATGTTCAACGTCAGGGCGGCAAGCTCGGCCTCATCCGCTTCCTCAGCGTCGCCCGCGTCTATGCCTTAACCCAACGTGTCTATGCGGTCTTGAGTGCGCGCGACTTGCGCAGCGGTTGCGTCGTTTCGGGAGGCTAGTTCAGATTTCGCAGATGCCAACACTTGAGCCAGCGTAGAGAGTGCTGCGATGACGACTGCGATACTCCGGAAGCGGTTTGGTCATGCAACGAAGACGGCAAAGGTTCCAAAGGCCGAGTTTCAGATGAGGGATTTGCGCGCCAAGGCAGGCACCGACAAGGCACAAAGTAGCGGGGATATCTTGCAGGCGAAGAAGCAGCTGGGACACACAACTGTCGCCATGACCCAGCATTACATTCGCAGAAGGAGAGGCAAAAAGGTCACATAAACAGAGTGAAGTGCGGCAACATTTCATAATTGCGGCAATCTTGAAACGACTCAGGCGCTTCGGAAATCTCCGTAAGCGCCTGATTTGTATGGTGCCCCGAGCCGGAGTCGAACCGGCACATCCTTTCGGACGACGGATTTTAAGTCCGGTGTGTCTACCAATTTCACCATCAGGGCGGTAGCACTGTGTGCGACTCAACAACCCGATGTCTGGGCTGCCAGTGCGACAAGAGGGGGGAATATATACATCCCTTCCCGGGCACGCAAGCGCAACGCGCCTGTGAATGAGACCGAATATTGAACGGGCAAACAAACTGGAAAAACCTCGACAGATCAGCGGCCTACGATCATTGCTCGTCATAAAGGCACAGCGCCAAGAGCCATGGATGCCTGAGAGCCGAAGATTCACGCGCCGAAACGGCCCGTTTTTCAGGATTACAGAACAAAAGGTGCGAGGTTGAGGCCGCCCCTCCTCACCCTTCGCCTGAAGACGCGAAGGCAGTTAAAGCCATGCACTTAATTACTGAAACGCCGCACGAGTTCTTCTTTGAGGTGCCCTTCGGGCAGGTGCATTTCGAACCGGGGGTGGAAGCCATACTCCCAGTTGTAGCTCTCTGGCCGAACCGGCATGGTCAGAGATACGGCGTCCTCCTCGGCGACAGCTTCGTTATACGAGAAAACCGAACCATGCTGCCTGTCCTCGCTCCGCCCCAACGTTCCGACCGACGAACCACTGAGCCGATATATAGCCGATCACTGAGACTCGTCATGGACGTTTCCTGATTTCAGTTCATCAAGGTTTTTGCGCCGACGTTTGGGCGCAGCAGTCAATTCGTAACCTAAGCCCTCAAGGATCGCTGCAACCTTGCGGATGCCGACCTCCGGGACCGTGTTATTTTCGATCCCTGAGATGGTGGCGCGACTCATGCCGTGTCGCGCCGCAAGCTGCGCTTGGGACAAACCAGCAGACTTGCGCAGCGCTTTGATCAACAACCCCAAGTTATCCATGCGCAATTGAATCCTATACGATGCATATACGAGAAAAACCTTGTTTTGCATCGTTGATACGCGCTCGGATTGACATTATTTTTTGCTGCGGCGACCCAGTGTGGACATATAGGCATGCGACTTAATGAGCCAGATCAGAACGGGCGAACAGATCGGCTGTCTCGAAAAAGTCCCTCACATGCATCGAATAGGCAAATCCAAAGCACAAAAAAAACCCCTAAGACGTTGATCTTAGGGGCTTTTAAAGTGGAGGCCGAGGTCGGAATCGAACCGGCGTGAACGGATTTGCAATCCGCGGCATAACCATTTTGCTACTCGGCCTCAAACATTTAGCGTTCCAACTGCTAACACCAAATGCATACAAACTGGAGCGGGAAACGAGACTCGAACTCGCGACCCCGACCTTGGCAAGGTCGTGCTCTACCAACTGAGCTATTCCCGCTTCTTGGTGGCCGCCATTCTATAGATTCAAATGACGACGTCAACCCTTTGATTCAAAAACTTATTTCTCTTCGGTCGTAGTCCGCAGGTGCGGCCATGCCGCACGCAAATACTGAACCATGGACCACAAGGTCAGCCCCGCGGCAATCATGAGCAGCACGTAACCCAGCACTACCCAGAAGGTGAACGCCGGGGCGTTGGCGAGCAGGATAACCAGCGCGATCATCTGCGCGGCGGTTTTCCACTTGCCCAGGTTGGACACGGCGACCTGCGCGCGCGCACCCAACTCGGCCATCCACTCACGCAGTGCGGAGATTACAATCTCGCGCCCAATGATGACCGCTGCAGGCAAGGTCAGCCAGAAGTTGGCGTGCGCCTGAACCAGTAGCACCAAGGCCACCGCCACCATGAGCTTATCCGCCACAGGGTCAAGAAAAGCGCCAAACGGCGTGCTTTGCTCGAGGCGACGCGCCAGATATCCGTCCAGCCAGTCAGTTGCGGCCGCAAGAGCAAACACCGAGCTGGCGGCCATGTAGCTCCAGCCATAAGGCAGATAAAACAACAAAATGAAGATCGGAATCAGCAGGACACGTAAAACGGTGATCAGATTAGGGATATTCATCGGCACAACTGGCTACGAGGTGAGCGAGCATTCTACTCGCTGTGCAGGTTTGCATAAATCGACTCTGCGAGCTTTTTACTGATACCCGGTGCTTTGGCGATTTCTTCGATGCTCGCGCGGGACAACTCTTGCAGCCCGCCAAAATGCTTGAGCAGGTCACGACGCCGTGTCGGGCCTACCCCGGCGACGCCTTCCAGCGTTGAAGTACGGCGTGTTTTACCTCGCCGCGCCCGGTGGCCAGTGATCGCGAAACGGTGAGCTTCATCGCGGATTTGCTGAATCAGATGCAGCGCAGGCGAATCACCTTTCAAGGTGAATTCATGGGCTGCATCGTTCAGATAAAGCGTCTCAAAACCCGCTTTGCGCGTCGCGCCCTTGGCAATCCCCAACAGAATCAGGTCCGGCACGGCGAGCTCGTTCATCACATCGCGCGCCATGGACAGCTGACCCTTGCCGCCGTCGACGATGAGGATGTCAGGCAACCTGCCCTCGCCATCCTTTATTTTGCTGAAACGGCGCGTGAGCGCCTGATGCATGGCAGCGTAGTCGTCGCCACCGGTAATGCCTTCAATGTTGTAGCGACGATAGTCGGACTTGATCGGGCCTTCCGGGCCGAATACCACGCAGGACGCCACGGTGGCCTCACCGCTGGAGTGACTGATGTCATAGCACTCGAGCCGCAACGGTGCTTCGTCAAGCTTCAGTACCTCGGCCAACGCGTCAAAGCGCGCCGCCATGTGCTGGCGGTTGGCAAGCCTGGCGCCCAGAGCCTGTTCGGCATTGGTGACCGCCAATTGCTGCCAGCGCGCGCGAGTGCCCCGTACGCGGTGGCTGATGGTCAGTTCCCGGCCCCGCGAGCTCTCGATGGCCTCGATCAACGCGGGAAAGTCCTCGTTGACCACGTTGACGATTATCTCGCTCGGCAGCTCGCGATCTGTCCCGCCCAGAAAATATTGAGCCAGAAACGCCGACATGACCTCGCCCACTTCTTCTTCGATCCCGACCTGAGGGAAGAAATTCTTGCTGCCCAGCACACGACCGCCGCGCACGCTGATCAAATGCACGCACGCGCCGCCCGGGTTAGTAAACGCAGCGACGACATCGACATCACCGGTGCCGCCGTCCATGCTTTGCTGATCCTGAACACGCCGCAACAGACCAATCTGATCGCGCAGTTCCGCGGCGTGCTCAAAATTGAGCGACATGGCGGATTTTTCCATCAACGCGTTCAGCTCATCAGTCAGCGCATTGCTGCGGCCTTCGAGAAACATGACCGAGTGACGCACATCCTCTGCGTACACCTCAGGCTCGACAAGCCCCACGCACGGTGCCTTGCAGCGCTTGATCTGGTATTGCAAACACGGGCGAGTGCGGTTTTTGTAAAAACTGTCTTCGCATTGGCGCACCAGAAAAGTCTTCTGCATCAGGCTCAAGCTTTCGCGAATCGCGCCGGCACTTGGGTATGGCCCGAAATAACGGCCTTTGGCTTTTTTGGCCCCACGATGAATGCTCAACCTAGGGAACGGCCCGTCCGACAGATGCACGTAGGGGTAGGACTTGTCGTCTCGCAACAGGATGTTGTACGGCGGGCGGGATTCTTTGATCAGCGTCTGTTCCAGCAACAACGCCTCGGTTTCGTTGGCGGTGATAGTGGTTTCGATCTGAGCGATGCGGGCGACAAGCGCGCCGGTTTTTGGCGCATGGCCGGTCTTGCGAAAGTAACTGGCGAGGCGTTTCTTCAGGTTTTTGGCTTTGCCGACGTAAAGAAGACGCGCATCGGCATCGAACATCCGGTAAACACCAGGACGGCCACTGCAGGTAGATAAAAAAGCACTGGGATCGAACAATTGAGTCATTTCAGGCGCTGGCATCGACCATGCCGTGACGAACAGCCAACAAAGCCAATTCGACATCGCTGCCGATAGAGAGCTTCTCGAAGATGCGGTAACGGTAGGTATTGACGGTTTTAGGGGAGAGACAAAGCTTGTCGGATATGGTCTGCACTTTCTGGCAGCCGACGATCATCAGCGCAATCTGGATTTCGCGCTCCGACAGCAGGTCGAACGGGGAATTACTGGTCTGCGGCTGAAATGATTTGAGCGCCAGTTGTTGAGCGATTTGCGGACTGATGTAACGCTGCCCTGCAAACACGAGCCGGATGGCCTGGACCATTTCTGTCAGCCCGGCGCCCTTGGTCATGTAACCGGCAGCGCCCGCTTGCAGCAGGCGGGTCGGGAAAGGATCTTCCTCGCACACCGTCACCGCGACCACTTTGATATCCGGATGGCTTCTGAGCATTTTGCGTGTTGCTTCAAGACCACCGATGCCAGGCATCTTGACGTCCATGAGCACTACATCGGGTTTTAGTTCTCGGGCCTTCTTCAGGGACTCTTCACCTGAATCGGCCTGACCGACGACTTGCAGACCTTCTATGTCGGCCAACATGCGCGTGATACCTGTTCGAACCAGATCGTGGTCATCGACAACCAGCACCCTAATCAAGCAGACACCTCGCGGAACAATTCATGACGAATGCTCGTCACTTTAGCAAAAAAGGATGCGCGAGCCCTAACCTGAAGTCGGGCTCGCACTGAAGCGATAAAACTGAATATGTTCCCGACACGCTATCATCATCGACGACATTTTTTGTAAAAATCTTCAATTGTGCGCATCAGGCGCAGCGAGTTTGTCACTGGTTTGAATCCGGTTTTTTCAAACTGGCATAAGGCGCGGAAAGCTCCGCCAGCGTAGTGGTCAGGCGGCGTATGGCGTCCTGATCCTCTTTGACCAGCGACCGATAACTGCCCAGCACTCCCTCCTCCACGTTACTCAAACGCTCAAGCGGCACGGGTGTACGGTTGCCGGTCAGGACGTACAAGACATCTACGCCAGCGCCCGCCACCGCTGCCAGATAATCGGCCTTGGGAGCGCGATGGCCGTTTTCGTATTTTCCCTGGGCGTTGGCTTCGACTCCGCCTATTTCACCAAATGCCTTTTGAGAAAGGCCCAATCGTTCTCGTTCTTCCTTAAGTCGAACACCTATTCCACTCATTTGAATGCGCAACCTTGTTGACTACACCCTTACGGATGGTAGAATCCAGATAAAATTAAACAGACTTGAACGGTTTTGAACTATGCCCGGAATCCGCACCGCAGCACAAGCCAAGGCCTGGCTCGAAGAGCAAGGCAAATCGGTTCAAGCTTTTGCGCGGGAAAATAATGTAGATCCGGCAACGACTTACCAAGTGCTGTCAGGCCGAAAGAAAGGCCGCCGCGGTGAAGCCCACAAGGTCGCCGTACTCCTGGGCATGAAAATTGGCGTAATCCTGTCGACCGAGGACGGATTACCCGCATTGCCTTCAGACTGACAAAGGCTCGACAAACGCTGACCATTGACCCGCCTCGCAGGAGGCAATCAACAAACAGTCGCCTTCACCTTCGACTGCCGCCAGTTGTCTACCGTCTTGTGCCCAGACAGCGCTGCGACCTGCCGACTGCCACCCCCCTGTCTGGCCTCCGTAATTGGCCATCATCACCAGCATCCTGTACTTGAGCGCGTAACCGGCCAACATCGCAGTGTCAGTCGCATACCCATTCTTTGAAATTAATGCACTGACTGCGTAGACGTCGGCCGCGGCCAGAGATGCACGGCGCACGTGTGCCTCGTGGGTGAAATCCGCACACACGGCCAATGAAATCCGCCGCTCACTAGCGATCAACGGAGTGCCACCATTTCCCACAGAGAACACACGTTCTTCGCCAGGGTGCAAGTACTGCTTGGTGTAGACCTCAGCGTGTCCTTGTGGGCCCAAGGTCAGCGCAGCAATCAAGATATCGGGTTGGATCTGGCCGTCGATATCGACACGAGTGACATCGCGAAGCGGAACACCCACAACAGTCAGCATCGCATGTTGAGCTGCCAGGTCGCTTAGCGGCTGCAGACGGACGTCGTTGGCATCAATCGCCAGTTCGCGAGCCAGTTCAGGTTCATAGCCGGTCAACGACAGTTCCGGAAACAGCAGAAAACTGACGCCACGCCGAGCAGCCTGCCGCATGAAACACAGATGCTTCAGCACATTCGCCTGGAGATCCCCCGGTTCAACCACGATCTGTGCGACCGCGAACCTTTCGAAATTCATCTCATCGCCCCGTTGATTGAATAGCGCTATACGTTGCGCGCTACTTTAGCGGTATATCAGCGACCTCTGAAATTAGCGTGCCTGTCTGACTGATGCAGTAGATGTGCTGAGACATGGCTGGCCCCACGCCTCAATCGCGTTAATTGAGATTTGTAATTGAACAGTGCCGCCGCTGTGAAGTAAGCTCGTTCCCATTCAACGGAGACACACCATGTTGCAATCAGCCCACTCTCAGCTCTGCCGCACTGCCGACGCCACGCGTCTGGTTGCTCAGGCCGTTGCGTGGGAAGTGAGCACCACGGTCAGCTCCCGCACTGCTTATTTTTATGGGTATTGGTTTAGCCACTGGCGCGCCTGATACCCATCCGGCGCCCATTATCAAGGGGACGCCAACCAGAGAATTCTCTACCCCCGGTCGGCTACCCGATCGGGGGTTTTGTTTTTCTGGCCTTTGATAAATCTACGTTTCGAACCTGATGACTCAGCAGAGGATTACGCAATGAACGACCGCCGCTATTACCGCAACGACATCGACTTCGCATGGCGATTTAGCAACCTCCGTTCGGGACAGCCAGCCGCCTCCGATCGGTCACTGACAGGTGGCAGCCATACCCAGACAGCCAATCCGGCTAATTGTCGAACACCCCAGTAGGCCCGCGCGGGATCCTCCCCGCCGGCCAGGAAGCCAGAACATGAATTCGTCCGTCGCCACTAAAACCCTGACAAGTCTTGCGTCCGCTCCCGTGGCCCTGATTGACAACGTCCCTGCCCCACAGCGCCTGCCCAGCGCCTTGCACCTCAAAAACCAACTGCCGCTGGATGCCGTGCTGACCCAACAGGTCGCCGCCCACCGCCAGTCCGTTCGCGCCATTCTTGACGGCGAGGACTCCCGCCTGCTGGTCGTCGTCGGCCCCTGCTCGATCCACGACCCTCAATCAGCGCTTGAATACGCAAAGCGCCTGGCCGAATTGTCCGCCAAAGTCAGCGACCAACTGCTGCTGGTGATGCGCGCCTATGTCGAGAAGCCCCGGACCACAGTCGGCTGGAAAGGCCTCGCGTACGATCCGCACCTTGATGGCAGCGACGACATGGCCGAAGGTCTGACGCTTTCTCGTCATCTGATGCGCGAGATGCTGCGATTGGGGCTGCCGGTCGCAACCGAATTACTCCAGCCCATGGCGGCGGGCTACTTCGACGACCTGTTGAGCTGGGTAGCGATTGGCGCACGCACCACCGAATCGCAAATCCACCGGGAGATGGCCAGCGGCCTCGCGATGCCGGTCGGTTTCAAGAATGGCACTGACGGCAGCGTAGCCGTTGCCTGTGACGCCATCCGCTCAGCCGCTCACCCGCATCGGCATTTCGGGGTTGATCGCCAGGGTCACCCCGCGATCATCGAAACCAAGGGCAATCCGGACACGCACATTGTTCTGCGCGGCGGCCACAGCGGGCCGAACTACGACCCACAGAGCATCGCGCAGGTTAACGCCAGCCTCGCCAAAAACCGCACGGCGGCGCGGATCATGGTGGATTGCAGTCACGCAAACAGCGGGAAAGACCCGTTGCGTCAGCCAGCAGTCTTCGAGGACGTGCTTAACCAGCGTTTGAAGGGCGATAACAGCGTGATCGGCATGATGCTCGAAAGTCATTTGTTCGAAGGCTGTCAGCCGCTGAGCAAATCGATGCGTTACGGCGTGTCAGTCACCGATGGATGCCTGGGCTGGGACGGCACAGCGCAAATGCTGCGCGAGGCGGTCGATAAACTGCGTTACAGGTAACAACCGGAAACGGGAAGTTGGCCGGTAATCCGTAGCCAACTGCCCCCTTGGGCAGTCATTCCCTGCCGAGCGATTATCTGCATCTGCAGACAGCCATTGTACGAAACCGTCGTAATGCATCCACGACGCCACCCGCCAGTACGTCGCCTGCTGCGACAGCGCTGAATCAGCGCGGCGTGCAGCGCACCTGGCGAAAACAGGCATCAGCTGCCATACGGGACGTGAGCGACAACCGCTGTCATCTGGCTGTCGCCGCAGCCGTTATCGTCAAGGCCCCGCAAACGGAGGCTTTTTCATGCACACGGAAGTGACAACCAAGTACCCCATCCTGCTGGTTCATGGCCTGTTCGGCTTCGACCGCATTGGCACATTCGAGATGTTCTACGGCATCAGTTCGGCGCTGGAGAAAGCAGGTTGCCGAGTCCACGTCCCAGCGCTTTCGGGCACCCACAACAACGAAGCACGGGGCGAACAACTGCTTGAGCAGATCGAACGCTTCCTTAAAAGAACAGGCTTTACCAAGGTCAACCTGTTTGGTCACAGCCAGGGTGCCCTGACCTCTCGCTACGCGGCGGCCAAACGGCCCGACCTGATTGCGTCTGTGACCTCCATCAGCGGCCCCAATCACGGCTCGGAAGTCGCTGACCGGGTGCGCCAGGCGTTCGAGCCAGGCGCCCTGCCCGAACAAGTCGCTGCAACGCTGACAACCGGGTTCTCAAAGTTTCTGGCGCTGCTCAGCGGTGACTCGACACTGCCACAGGACCCGATAGCAGCGCTTGATGCGCTGACCAGCAAAGGCGTCGGGGCCTTCAACGCTAAGTACCCCCAGGGCCTTCCCGCCCGCTGGGGTGAAAACGGCCCGGAATGGGTCGATGGCGTTGGCTACTATTCGTGGAGCGGTTGCATCAGCGGCAGATTGACCAGCGACGGCAGGAATGCCTTCGACCCGTTACATCTGGCGTGCCGCAGCTATGCGCTATTGTTTGACCGGGAAAAAGACTTCAATGACGGACTCGTCGGGCGTTTCAGTTCGCACTTGGGCAACGTCATCCGCTCCGACTACCCCATGGATCACGTTGACACCCTCAACCAGACCGCAGGAGTCGTGCGCAAGGGCATCGACCCGATCAAGCTCTATATTGATCAGGCGTTCAGGCTCAGTAGCAAAGGTTTGTAGAAAACAGCCTGTCAGCGACAGAGAACACGTCTGGAACTTTCTCGGGAAAAGCCCTCCTTAATCCGGTAGGCTGATTTCTTTTTTTTCACAGGAGTACTTTCAAATGGCCAAAGCCACTGCCCGCCACATCCTCGTTTCCAGCGAAGAGAAATGTAACGAACTCAAAGCGCAGATCGAAGGCGGCGCTGATTTTGCCGAAGTTGCCAAGTCCAACTCCAGCTGCCCTTCCAGCCGTCAGGGCGGGGATCTGGGATCGTTCGGTCCAGGCCAGATGGTCAAGGAATTCGACACCGTCGTATTCAGCGCCCCGGTCAACGTGGTCCAGGGTCCGGTGAAAACCCAGTTCGGTTATCACCTGCTTGAAGTGACCAGCCGTCAGGACTGATCCTTACGCACTGCTGGTTTCGAACGGCCCGCCCTTAAAAGCGGGCCGTTCGCGTTTTTACGGACCTACCTTCCGTGGGCAGTTACAAACACCACCTGAAATCCGGTACCTTGGCACCCGAGGCAACCCACAATAAGTCAGACAAACGTAAGGGCAGAACATCGTTATCTGTCCATGACCCTCAACCGCGATGCTGTGCCCGGGGCATCAGTCAGGATTCGTTTAATGCGTTTTGTTTTTTCATCGCTGATGGTTGCAACGCTGGCCCTTGCCTCGGGGTTTCACTCCCTGTCCGCCGCCCCCCAACACGCATTGACCGTCTACGGAGAAGCACCCCGCTACCCGGCTGAATTTCAGCACTTTGATTACGTAAACCCCGACGCCCCGAAAGGCGGCAGCATGCGCCGCTCTGCGCTGGACATCGGTCAGTTCGATCACATCATGCCGTTCCTCGATAAAGGCACTGGCATCTCGCAAGTCAGTGGACTGCTCTACTCGCCCCTCGCGGTGCGCTCGCTGGACGAGCCCTACACGGTTTACGGGCTGGTGGCAGAGAAGATGGAGCGCGGCGCCGATGGTATGTCGCTGCGGTTCTTCCTCAATCCCAAGGCGCGGTTTGCCGATGGCACGCCGATCACCGCCGATGACGTGCGCTACACCTACAACGTGTTGATGACCCAAGGCAGCCTTTCATACCGTACCGAGTTCGAGGACGTCAAAGGCGTCGAGGTTGAGTCACCCACCCAAGTGCGCTTCGATTTCAAGAGCAATCAGAGCCGCACCCTGCCCCTGGATCTGGCCTCATTGCCGGTGTTCCCGGAGCACTGGTGGAAAACCCGGGACTTCGCCGATGCCGGCAGCTTTGAGGCGCCGATGGGCAGCGGTCCCTACCGGATCGGCAAAATAGACCCCGGACGCAGCATCACCTTCGAGCGTAACGCAGACTGGTGGGCCAAAGACCTGCCCGAGGTGCGCGGCACCTACAACTTTGATCATTTCACCGTCGAGTACTTTGGCGATATCGACGTGGCACGGCAGGTGCTGCGCGGTGGCGGCTACGACTACAACCGAGAGTTTTCAGCCACCGGCTATTCAATTGGCTACACAGGCGATGCGCTGACCGAGGGCCGCCTGCAACGGGCGCAGCTGGCCAAGGGTGCGGTACAAAGCTCCCAGGGCTTCATCTTCAATCTGGATCGCAAGAAGTTTCAGGACCGGCGCGTAAGGCAGGCGCTTGCACTGCTGTGGGATTTCGAGTGGACCAACAAACAGATGATGCGCAACGTCTACATTCGCCAGAGCAGCTACTTCTCCAACAGCGACCTGGCCGCCACACAGTTGCCGACTGCCTCCGAGCTGAAAATTCTAGAACCGTTGCGCGGGCAGATCCCGCCTGAAGTCTTCACCACGGTCTTCGAAACGCCCAAAACCGACGGCACAGGTTTTATCCGCGACAAACAACTGCAAGCGCTGCAACTGCTCGAAGAAGCCGGCTGGATGCCCAAAGGCGATCAACTGGTCAACGCCGACGGCGAGCCACTGAGTTTCACCTTTCTGAACGGGCAAAACGGTTTCGAGAAAATCCTTTTGCCCTACAAGCGCAATCTGGCGCAGATCGGCATCGACTTCGAAATCCGTCGCATCGATTCGGCGCAGTACCTGAACCGGGTCATGGCCCGGGACTACGACATGATCGTCACCGGCTACAACGTCTCGACCTCGCCGGGCGTGGAGTTGTACAACAGCTTTGGCTCGAAAGTGGCAAAGGATCCGGGCTCCAGTAACTACATGGTGCTTCAGGACCCGGCGGTCGACACGTTGATCAACGGCCTGGCCACGGCAGGCAACAAACCGGCGATGATCGACTACGCCCATGCGCTGGACCGGGTCATGCAGTGGGGTTTCTACTGGATTCCCAACTACTACCCGCCCGGCTCTTCGACGGTCTGGTGGAACCGCTTCGGCATTCCAAAGGTGCAGGCCAGCAACAGTGAGGCCATCGACACCTGGTGGGAGATCAGCCCGCAAGCCCTGACCAACGAGCAATTCGCCAAACAGCGTGGCGCCTCGGCTATCCCCTCGGAGGTGAAGTGATGCTCGGTTATCTGTTGCGGCGCCTGTTGCTGATCATCCCGACGCTGTTTGCGATTTTGCTGGTGAATTTCTTCATTGTTCAGGCGGCGCCGGGCGGTCCGGTGGAGCAAGCCATCGCCAAGCTGCAAGGGGTAGCAGGCGGCACGATCGGCGCAGGCCATACCGAAACCATGAACGCCGGCCAGTCCCGCGCGAGCCGGGGCCTGGACCCCAAACTGATTGAAGACATCAAGCACCAGTACGGCTTCGACAAACCACTGCACGAACGCCTGTGGCTGATGCTCACCAGCTATGCACGGCTTGACTTCGGCAACAGCTTTTTCAGGGGGGCAAAGGTCACGGACCTGATTCTGCAAAAAATGCCGGTGTCGATCTCGCTCGGACTCTGGGCAACGCTGATCACGTATCTGGTGTCGATCCCGCTGGGGATTCGTAAAGCGGTCAAGCACGGCAGCCACTTCGACATCTGGACCAGCACCGCGATCATCATCGGCTACGCGATGCCAGCGTTTCTGTTTGCCATGTTGCTGGTGGTCGTGTTCGCCGGCGGCACCTCGTTGAACTGGTTTCCGGTACGCGGTCTGGTGTCGGAAAACTTTGATCAACTGAGCACCGTGGGCAAGATCGCCGACTACTTCTGGCATTTGGTCCTACCCGTTTCGTCGTTGGTGATCGGCGGATTCGCGACGCTGACGATCCTCACCAAGAACTCCTTCCTTAATGAGGTCACGCGCCAGTACGTGGTCACGGCACGCGCCAAAGGCCTGAGTGAACGCCGCGTGTTGTACGGCCATGTGTTTCGCAACGCCATGCTGCTGGTGGTCGCGGGGATTCCTCAGGCGTTCATCAGCGTGTTCTTTGCGGGCTCGCTGTTGATCGAGGTGATTTTCTCTCTCGACGGTCTGGGCCGGATGAGCTACGAAGCCGCCGTCGCGCGCGACTACCCCGTGGTGTTTGGTTCGTTGTTTATCTTCACGCTGTTCGGCCTGCTGATAAAACTGGTGGGCGACATCTGCTACACCGTGGTTGACCCCCGAATCGACTTCAGCGCGAGGAATGTGTGATGCGCAGTTTGTCTCCGGTGGCTCGCCGTCGTTTCGAGCGCTTTCGCAAAAACCGCCGTGGCTGGTGGTCGCTGTGGCTGTTCTGTGGGCTGTTCCTGATCAGCCTCGGCGGCGAGTTGATCGCCAACGACAAACCTTTGGTGCTGAGTTATCAGCACGGTTTGTATTTTCCGGCGTTCAAGCGTTACACCGAACAGGAATTTGGCGGCCAGTTGCCGTTCCAGCCCGACTACCGCAGTGAATACGTGCAACAACTGATCAAAAAAGGTGACGGCTGGATGCTGTTTCCGCCGATCCCGTTCAGTGACGACACGCCCAATTACGAACTGAATAAACCAGCGCCCAGCCCGCCCTCCTCGGTCAACTGGCTGGGCACCGACGATCAGGCTCGGGACGTATTGGCGCGGGTGATCTTCGGCGCTCGGGTGTCCATCCTGTTTGCCTTGGCGCTGACCTTCATCAGTGCGCTGATCGGCATCACTGCCGGCGCGTTGCAAGGCTATTACGGCGGCTGGGTCGATCTGCTTGGACAACGATTGCTGGAGGTGTGGTCCGGACTGCCGGTGCTGTACCTGCTGATCATCCTGTCGGGGTTCGTGGAGCCCAATTTCTGGTGGCTGCTGGGGATCATGGCGCTGTTTTCATGGCTGGCGCTGGTCGACGTGGTGCGCGCCGAATTCCTGCGCGGGCGCAACCTGGAATACGTCAAGGCGGCGCGCGCGCTCGGCCTGGGCGACCGCAAAGTGATCATGCGGCACATCCTGCCCAATGCGATGAACGCCACGTTGAGTTACTTGCCGTTCATTCTGACGGGGGCGATCTCGACCCTGACAGCCTTGGATTTCCTCGGCTTCGGCATGCCTGCGGGCAGTGCGTCGCTGGGCGAGCTGATTGGTCAGGGCAAGCAGAACCTGCAAGCGCCGTGGCTCGGTCTGACGGCATTTTTCACCCTGGCGCTGATCCTGTCGCTGCTGGTTTTCATTGGCGAGGCGTTGCGTGATGCCTTCGACCCGAGGTCTTGAGATGTCCGAAAACCTGATCGAAATACGCGACCTGTCGGTGTCGTTCAGCGGCAACACAGTGGTCAAGAATCTGAGCCTGAACATTCCGGCCGGTGAGTGCCTGGCACTGGTAGGCGAGTCCGGCTCCGGCAAATCGGTGACGGCACATTCCATCCTGCAACTGCTGCCCCAGGCGGGCACGGTCAGTACCGGCAGCATTCGCTATCGCGGCCGGGAGTTACTGGGCGCCGACGGCAAGGTCCTGCGCGAAATTCGCGGCAACCAGATCGCGATGATCTTTCAAGAGCCCATGACCTCGCTCAACCCGCTGCACACGGTCTCCAAACAAATCGGCGAAACCTTGTTGCTGCACAAGGGCATGACTGGCCGCTCGGCGCAAAAGCGCATCCTTGAGCTGCTTGAGCTGGTGGGGATCCAGAACGCCAAGAAACGTCTGAAGGCCTATCCTCATGAATTGTCCGGTGGCCAGCGGCAAAGGGTGATGATCGCCATGGCGCTGGCGTGCGAGCCGGAGCTGTTGATAGCCGACGAACCCACCACAGCACTGGACGTCACGGTGCAGCGCAAAATCCTGCTGCTGCTCAAGTCGCTGCAGCAACGGCTGAACATGTCGTTGCTGCTGATCAGCCACGATCTGAATCTGGTGCACAGCATCGCTCAGAAGGTCTGTGTGATGCGCGCGGGTGAGATCGTCGAGCAGTCCAATTGCCAACTGCTGTTCAAAAACCCGCAGCACCCGTACAGCCGATTGCTGCTGGATGCAGAACCCGCTGGGGAGCCGCTGCCACGCGACACCCGCGAAAAAGTGCTGGAAGTCGACAATCTGCGCGTCTGGTTTTCCCTCGGCGGCGGTATTTTCCGGCGTCATCAGGAATACCTGAAAGCCGTCGACGACATCAGTCTGAGCATCGAGCGCGGCAAGACACTGGGCATTGTCGGCGAGTCTGGCTCGGGGAAATCGACACTTGGGCAGGCAATCCTTCGCTTGCTGGAGTCGCGTGGCAGTATCCGCTTCAAGGGGCAATCGCTGGACACCCTGAGTCAGAAACAGATGCGCCCCTGGCGCAAACAGATGCAAGTGGTGTTTCAAGACCCTTATGGCAGCCTCAGCCCGCGCATGTCGGTGGCGCAGATCATCAGCGAAGGGCTGGAAGTGCACAGCGAACTGGACAAGGCCAGCTGTGAGAATGAGGTCATTCGGGTGCTGGAAGAAGTCGGTATCGACCCGTCGAGTCGGCACCGTTATCCCCATGAGTTTTCCGGCGGTCAGCGGCAACGTATCGCGATCGCCCGCGCCCTTGTGCTCAAACCTGCCCTGATTTTGCTGGACGAGCCCACGTCTGCTCTGGACCGTACCGTGCAGAAGCAGGTGGTCGCGCTGTTGCGTCAGTTGCAGGAGAAACACGGCCTGACGTATCTGTTCATCAGCCATGACCTGGCGGTGGTAAAAGCGCTGGCCCACGACGTCATCGTGGTCAAGGACGGCAAAGTCATCGAACGCGGCGCCAGCCACGATGTATTCGATGCGCCTCAGCATCCGTATACCAAGGAGCTGCTGGCGGCAGCACATCCGGGCTTCAACTGAAACCAAACAGCAGTCTGCGCGGCCAGTTGCCGAAGAGCGAAGCGACGGAACAGTGCATGAAAGACAGTGAAAGCCTGAAGGATTACCGGCGCGTACGGCGACTTGCGATCCGGTCGTTGTTCGAAATTATTGAACAGTCCAGTGAAGGTACTGTGATCGTCGACAAGGAAGCCCGAATCGTCTGGATCAACGAGCGCTACGCACGGCGCTTCGGCCTTGAAGACCCCAGCCGCGCGATTGGCCAGCCGTGTGAAAAAGTCATTCCCGGCAGCTTGCTGCGTCAGGTAGCCAGCGACGGTCAGCCCATTCTGCTGGACATGATGGACACCGCCAAAGACCCGCTGGTGGTCATGCGCCTGCCGATTCATGACGACGGAGGCGGTGTTATCGGCGCCATCGGTTTTGCGCTGTTCGATGAACTGCGTGCACTTTCGCCCCTGCTCAAGCGCTACCAGGGCATGCAACAGGAGCTGGCCTCGACGCGCTCGTTGCTGCGGGCCCGACAGGCCAAATACAGTTTTGCGCACTTTATCGGGACCAGTGCGCCTAGCCTTGAAGTCAAGCGCCGGGCACGGCGCAGCGCCAGTGCTGATTCGCCGGTGTTGCTGCTGGGCGAAACCGGCACCGGCAAAGAGCTGCTCGCCCATGCCATCCACAACGCCTCGCCACGCGCCAGCAAGCCGTTTGTCAGCATCAACAGCGCGGCCATTCCGGAAACGCTGCTCGAAGCAGAGTTTTTTGGCACCGCTCCCGGTGCATTTACCGGCGCCGACCGCAAAGGGCGTAACGGCAAGCTGCACTTGGCCGAGGGCGGAACGCTGTTTCTCGATGAAATCGGTGACATGCCGCTAGCGCTGCAAAGCAAGCTGCTGCGTGTGTTGCAGGAAAGAGAATACGAGCCGGTCGGTTCCAACCAGATGATCAAAAGCGATGTGCGCCTGATTGCGGCGACGTCCACCGACCTTGAGGCGGCGATCAAGCGCGGCGACTTCCGGGCCGACCTGTTCTATCGCCTCAGCGTGTTGCCGATCAAAGTGCCGCCGCTGCGCGAGCGCCTGGATGATTTGCCCGCGCTCAGTGAAGCCATTCTTGAAGACCTTCACAGCCAGCATGAGCTTGAACAGGACGCCATGAACGTGCTGACGCAACACGCCTGGCCGGGCAACATCCGGGAACTGCGCAACGTGCTCGAACGGGCTGCACTGCTCAGTGATGACCTGCAACTGGATGCCCAGGAAATCCGCGCAGCGATTGGCACACTGTTGCCGCTGGAGCCCCCGATCCCCGTCGCTCTGGAACAGGACGCGGGGCAAACCTACAGCGAGGCACGCCAGCAGTTCGACCGCACGCTGATCCAGTCGAAGCTGGCTCAATGTGGCGGAAATGTGGTGCTGGCGGCCCGGCAATTGGGTCTGGGCCGATCTACGCTTTACAAGAAGATGGCGGCGTTGGGGATTGCAGAGTCTCAGTAAAGAGACTTGAGTCTATTTATCGAGACCGGGCCCTGCTAGAGCGCTGCTTGCCCGCGAATGCTTTATCTGTCAGCTAAAGATGTTCCAGCAGTCACGGCCTCCTCGCGGGCAAGCCTCGCTCCAACGGGCTTTCCGTCTCCATTGTGAGACTTCATGCGCTCCACCCCTCTTTTATTTCTTAAATAACTATAAAAAACAAAGGGTTGTATATTTGGCACGAACCTCGCTCTTGTCCCGTCAGCGGCCAGACCGCACCCAAAAAACAATAACAACAGGAGACACTCAATGAGTGTGATCATTGCCCTGGCAGCTTTAACGCTGCTGATGGTGGCTGCTTATCGGGGTTACAGCGTCATTCTGTTCGCCCCCATCGCGGCACTCGGTGCTGTGTTGCTCACCGATCCCTCTGCCGTAGCGCCCGCTTTTACCGGGGTGTTCATGGACAAGATGGTCGGCTTCGTCAAACTCTACTTTCCGGTGTTCTTGCTCGGTGCGGTATTCGGCAAGCTCATCGAATTGTCAGGTTTCTCGCGCTCGATCGTCGCTGCGGCCATTCGGTTGCTCGGCACCAAACAGGCGATGCTGGTTATCGTGCTGGTGTGCGCGCTGTTGACCTACGGCGGCGTATCGCTGTTTGTGGTGGTGTTTGCGGTGTACCCGTTCGCCGCCGAGATGTTTCGCCAAAGCAATATCCCCAAACGACTGATCCCGGCGACCATCGCGCTGGGCGCGTTCTCCTTCACCATGGACGCCCTGCCCGGCACCCCGCAAATCCAGAACATCATCCCTTCGACCTTCTTTAACACCACCGCGTGGGCTGCACCGTGGCTGGGTCTGATTGGCACCGCGTTCGTGTTCTGCGCCGGCATGCTGTTCCTGCAACGCCAACGCAATAAAGCCCATCGTGCAGGCGAAGGTTACGGCACAGAGTTGCGCAATGAGCCGGACACCCCGCAAGACATCGCGCTGCCCAACCCCTGGATCGCCCTGGCGCCGCTGTTGCTGGTGGGGGTCATGAACTTGCTGTTCACGCAGTGGATTCCCCAGTGGTACGGCAAGACTCACACGCTGTCGTTGCCCGGCATGGCCGCCCCGGTGCAGACCGAGATCGCCAAGATCACCGCAATCTGGGCGGTGGAAGCCGCCTTGCTGGTTGGTATCCTGTTTGTATTGGTGTTTGCCTTCAATGCGGTGCGAACGAAACTCGCCGAAGGCAGCAAAAGTGCAGTGAGCGGTGCGTTGCTGGCCGCGATGAACACGGCGTCGGAATACGGTTTCGGCGCAGTGATCGCCTCCCTTCCCGGCTTTCTGGTGCTGGCGAACGGCTTGAAAAGCATTCCCAATCCGCTGGTCAACGAAGCCGTCACCGTAACCCTGCTGGCCGGCATCACCGGCTCGGCGTCCGGCGGCATGAGCATTGCGCTGGCGGCGATGTCGGACAGCTTCATCGCGGCCGCCAACGCGGCCAATATCCCGATGGAAGTCCTGCACCGCGTCGCCGCCATGGCCAGTGGCGGCATGGACACGCTCCCGCACAACGGCGCGGTGATCACCTTGCTGGCAGTCACTGGCCTCACCCACCGCGAGGCGTACAAGGACATTTTCGGGATCACGATTATCAAGACCCTGGCGGTCTTCGTGGTGATCGCGACCTTCTATGCAACCGGCATCGTATGAGGAATCGAACATGAGTCTGCACGGCAAAACCGCACTGGTCACCGGATCCACCAGCGGCATCGGCCTGGGCATTGCCCTGAGCCTGGCCAAGGCCGGGGCCAATCTGGTGCTCAACGGTTTCGGTGACGCTTCGGCGGTTATCGAGCAGGTCAAGCAACACGGTGGCGGCAAGGTTGGGCATCACCCGGCAGACGTCAGCGACGTGGCGCAGATCGCCGACATGATCGATTACGCCGAGCGCGAGTTTGGCGGCGTCGACATTCTGGTCAACAACGCCGGGATTCAGCACGTGGATGCGGTGGAGGATTTTCCGGTCGAGAGTTGGGACAAGATCATCGCGATCAACTTGTCTTCGGTGTTTCACAGCACCCGACTCGCGTTGCCAGGCATGCGCGCCAAGGGCTGGGGCCGGATCATCAACATTGCGTCGGTGCATGGGCTGGTGGGTTCGACGGGCAAGGCCGCTTACGTGGCGGCCAAGCACGGCGTGATCGGGCTGACCAAAGTGGTCGGTCTGGAGACCGCCAGCAGCCAGGTCACCTGCAACGCCATCTGCCCCGGCTGGGTGCTGACCCCTCTGGTGCAAAAGCAGATCGATGATCGCGGCGCCCAGACCGGCGACGTCGAGCAGGCGAAGATCGACCTGCTGACCGAGAAGCAGCCGTCACTGGAGTTCGTCACGCCTTCACAGCTGGGGGAATTGACGTTGTTCTTGTGCAGCGACGCCGGTGCACAGGTTCGCGGGGCGGCATGGAACATCGACGGTGGATGGCTGGCGCGTTGATCCTGATTCCACCCATGACACCGCTTCGCCAACAAGTTGGCTCCAGATCGTGTTGGCGCCCGCCCGGTGGTGTATCTGGGGTTTTAACTCAATCATTTGAAATCACGACTGCGTACATCCAGCCCTGTCAGCAACGGCGTGAGGTCAAACAAGCGTTGCGCGATGACGTGGCGCACGCCTTTCTGGTATTCGAACTTGCCGAACACCTGCATCAGTTGCGAACCCACCAACACCTTGCGCTGACGCTCGGCGAGCTCGAGCCAGACCACCACGTTGATCATGCCGTGCTCGTCTTCCAGCGTGACGAAGGTGACACCGCTTGCCGTGCCGGGCCTTTGCCGCCCAACCACTAGCCCAGCCACATTGACGGTACAACCGTGCTCCAGGGTCATCAGGTCTTTGGCGCTGCGAAAACGTTTGGCTGACAGCCTGGCGCGCAATAACGCCAGCGGGTGTGGGCCGAGCGTAGTGCCAAGGGTCTGGTAATCGGCAACCAGATCCTGCGCCACGCTGGGCAGTGGCAGCGCCACCTGGGGTTCATCCGCCGTGGATTGATCGGTAAACAACGGACGCTGCGCTTCGACTCCGGCGATCTCCCAACGCGCCCGGTGTCGATGACCGATCAAACCGCGCAGCGCCCCGCAATCCGCCAGGGATTCACGGGCGCGGTTGTCCAGCCCGGCACGCACGCATAAGTCCGTGGCGTCGATGAACACGTTGTTGCCCCGCGCAGTTTCGATGCGCCTGGCGTCCTCTTCGCGAAAACCGCGAATCATCCGCATCCCCATCCTGATCGCCAGGTTCTGGTTGTACTCAGGGCTGTCGACCGGTTCCAGCGAACAATCCCAGTCGCTGTAACGCACATCCACCGGGCGTACTTCGATGCGATGGCGACGCGCATCCTGCAACAACTGATCGGGGCTGTAGAAACCCATGGGCCAGCTGTTGATCAGCGCACAGGTGAAGGCAGCCGGCTCATGGCATTTAAGCCAGCAACTGGCGTAGGTCAGCAGCGCGAAGCTGGCGGCGTGGGATTCAGGAAACCCATAGCTGCCGAAGCCTTTGATCTGTTCGAAAATGCGCGTGATGAAGGCGTCGGTATAGCCCTTCTCGGCCATCCTTTTGCTGAGTCTGATGCGATGCGGCTCCAGTCCGCCATGACGTTTCCAGGCTGCCATTGAGCGGCGCAACTGATCGGCTTCCCCGGCCGTGTAGTCGGCGGCCACAATGGCCAGTTGCATGACCTGCTCCTGAAACAGTGGCACACCCAAAGTACGCTCGAAGACCTCCTTGAGTTCTTCAGAGGGATAGGTCACCTCTTCCTCCCCCGTACGTCGTCGCAGGTACGGATGCACCATCCCGCCCTGAATCGGCCCCGGCCTGACGATGGCCACTTCGATGACCAGGTCGTAAAACGTTTTGGGTTGCAGGCGCGGCAGCATCGACATCTGCGCGCGGGACTCGATCTGGAACACGCCGATGGTGTCGGCGCGGCTGATCATGTCATAGGTCGGTTTGTCTTCTTGCGGAATCCCGGCCAGCGTCCAGCGCTTGTGCCGATGCAGTTCAACCAGATCGAAACTGCGGCGCAAGGCGGTGAGCATGCCCAACGCCAGAATATCCACCTTGAGCAAGCCCACCAGGTCGAGATCGTCCTTGTCCCACTGAATGATCGTGCGGTCGGCCATGGCGGCGTTCTCCACCGGCACCAGCGTGTCCAGCGGGTGCTCGGAAATCACGAAACCGCCAGGGTGCTGCGAAAGGTGACGGGGAAAGCCGATCAACTCGCCGGTCAGCGCCATCACCCGGCGCAGGATCGGGCTGTCCGGCTCGAAGCCGCATTCACGCAGGCGCTCGGCCGGGGGCATCGAATCACTCCAGCGGCTGAAGCAGTCGGCCAGCGCGTTGATCTGGTCAGGCGGCAAGCCCAGCACTTTGGCCACGTCCCTGACCGCGCCTGCGCCATGGTAAGTACTGGCAACCGCCGTGAGCGCCGCCCGGCCCCGGCCATAGCGGCGAAACACGTATTGCAGGACTTCCTCGCGGCGCTCGTGCTCGAAATCCACGTCGATGTCCGGAGGCTCGTTGCGCTCGGTGGAGATAAAGCGCTCGAACAGCAGGTTGCTTTTTTCCGGGTCCAGCTCGGTGATGCCCAAGGCAAAACACACCGACGAGTTGGCCGCCGAGCCGCGCCCCTGGCACAGGATGTCGCGCCCACGGGCGAAGGCGACGATGTCTTGCACGGTCAGGAAGTAACTCTCGTACTTCATCTCGGCAATCACGCTCAGCTCTTTTTCGATGTTCGCGCGTGCCTTGGCAGGCACCCCTTCGGTCCAGCGTTTGCGTGCTCCCTCTTCAGTCAGGTGGCGCAGCCATGAGGTGGCGGTATGCGCTTTTGGCACCAGTTCATGGGGGTATTCGTAGCGCAATTGGCCGAGGTCGAACGTGCAGCGCCGAGCTATAAGCAAAGACTCGGCAAGCAGCGACGCGGGGTAGATATCAGCCAGCACGGACGTGGGGCGCAGGTGTCGCTCGCCATTGGCAAACAGCCGATGCCCGGCCTCGGCCACGGTCGTGTGATGCCGGATGGCGGTCATGGTGTCCTGCAACGCACGGCGGCCGCGTGCGTGCATGTGCACATCGCCGCTGGCCACCGCAGGCATGTCGGCATCACGGGCCAGTGCCAGCAGTTGCGCCAGACGCTTTTCATCATCAGGCCCGCGGTGCAACTGAACGCTCAGCCAGGCCTGCTCCGGAAAAACCTTGCGCAGCCATTGGCCTTGATCATGCAGGATCAGCGGGTCTGATTGCAGATCTGGCACCCATAAGGCCAGCAAGCCTTGCATCGACCGATTGAAATCCTCGCGTAGCAGCCGGTATTCACCCTTCTTCACACGACGACGAGCCTGTGTGATCAGCCCGCACAAGGTTTGATAACCCGCCAGGTTTTCCACCAGCAGCACCACGTGCGGCCCTTGATCGATGCGCATCTCGCTGCCGATGATCAATGGCAGGTCGGCGTCCTTTGAGGCCTGCCATGCGCGAACGATGCCGGCCAGGGTGCACTCGTCAGTGATCGCCAGGGCCTGATAGCCGTGCTGTTTTGCGCGCTCGAACAGCTCTTTTGCGCTGGAGGCCCCGCGCTGAAAGCTGAAATTGGACAGGCAATGCAGCTCGGCGTATTCGCAGCTCATGCAAACCAGCCGTGCAGCAAAAGGCCGCTGTCTTCGCCGACCGCGCGATAGGCCCAGGCGCGCTGACCAGAGCGAGTCTGAATCAGAAAATAATCGCGCCGCACATCCCCGCCGTCCCACCAGCCCGACTCGATTCGCTCGGGCCCGGCCAGCACATGCACACTGGATTCATGCAGCGGCTCAGGTTCACGCAGCAGCCAGCCGGGCCGCAGCACGAAAGACGCAGGGACTTGCGCGTTGGTATCAAGCCCCGGTCGCCAGGTGCATTCAGGACGATGATCGGCGTGGGCGCAGAGCCCATTGACCGCCTCGTCCCCCAGCCGCGCGCGCAGACGTTCACGCAGTTGCTCCCACGGCAGTGATTGCTGGGGCCGCTCATCGAACAGCTCGCGGTGGGTGGGCACGAACGCCGGTAAATCCCGGGCCTGCAAGCGCATCGCCCGCACTGGCGACGGCACCTGAATCTGCTCCAGCCGCCCGCGCGCCAGTTCAAACAACATGTTGGTTTCGCGCTCGGCGCTGAGCAGCCCCACGGGCACCAGCGTGTCCGGCACTGCACCGCCAACACTGGGCACATGCTCCAGATGGATGACAAAGCGCTGCACACCACTGTCGCGCCCGGCCAGAAACGCCGCCAGATCAGAGATCAACCGTTTGAGCGGGAACAGCAACGCCTGGTGGGACTCCACGTCGAAATTCAGCTCCAGGCGCAGATCGAAGAAATCGGGCGGGATGTAGCACTCAAGCGCCACAGGCCTGCGCCCGACCAGGGTGTCCAGGTGCTGCAACACCTGCGCCGGGAAGCGCCGCGCCAGGGTATCTCGCGGCAATGCCAGCACCTGTCGCAGACGGGTCAAGCCCATCCGCGAGAAGGCCATCGACGCATCACGGCTCAGGCCGATACGATTGACCGGCATCTGTTCCAGCACTTGAATGAGGCTGTCGTTGCACGTCACCGACAACCCATCGTGGGCGTTGGCGAGCATCCGCGCCGCGATGGGATTGGGTGCCACCACAATGCGATGGCTGAAGCCCAGCGCTGTCAGCTCCTGGCGCAAACGTGCTTCAAACACAGGCCAAGGCCCGAACAGCCCAAGGCTGGACTCGATCTCCATCAACAACACGCGCGGGTATTTAAGGCTGACCTGTGAACTGAAACGGTACGCCCAGGCCGCGAGCAACCGATGCCAGCGCTCGGTATCTGCGGGTTCGTACTCAGCGGTGGCAAACCCATGGGTCATGGCATGCGCGGCGGTCAGCGACTGGCCGGGGCGCAAACCAAGCTCACGGGCGGCGGCATTGACGGTTTGCAGCACACGGCGCTGAGCCGTGCCGCTGATCAGTGCTAGCGGTTGTTGAGGATCGTCGCGACGACGCATGACGCCATCCAGCGCCAGTTGCGGCAGCAAGACACAGGCCCAGAGCATAAAAACCTCAAGCGCCGGTCGGAAACGGAATGGGCGTCGGTGGCGCCAACCCGCCCCGGCACTTGAGTACCCGCAGTTGGGTCGGACGGACGTCGATGGCGATGCGCAGTGCAGCAGGCGAAGGGTTGGCAGACGACTGCTGGGGGCGGCAGGCAAAGGCCAGGGTTTCGCCGGTTTCGGCGGCCACTTGCAGACGCCGCAGAGCGCGGTCATCGACCTTTTTGGGCCAGCACAATACAGCGCCGCAACTGCCGGAGCGCAGGCATTGCTCCACCGCCCACAAGGCATCGCGCTCGTTGGCATCGATGACTGCCAGTTGCCGCAGGTCGATGCCGGCCCCTTGCCAGGCTGGCGGATACGGCACAAAGGGCGGCGCAATCAGCACGATGCGTTCACCCTTCTCTGCCAGCCGCGCCAGGGTCGGCCACAACAGACGCAACTCGCCGCTGCCATTGGCCGGAATCAGGATTTCGCTCAGTGCTGCGGGCGGCCAGCCACCCATGGGCAACGCAGCATCCAGCAATGCATGGCCGGTGGGTTGCGCGGCAATCGGCTGGACCGCAGGCCGGCCTTTCCAGACCCGGCGCTCGTCCAGCAGCGCATCGAGACTGACCACAGCGCCCATCATTCTCGGCGCACCAGGCCGCAGAACACGCCTTCGATGGCGAAGTCCTGATCGGGATGCACAATGATCGGCTGATAAGCAGGGTTGCGCGGCAGCAGCCGGAATTCGTTGTCGCCGGTTTGCAGGCGCTTGATCGTCACTTCGCCGTCCAGACGTGCCACCACGATCTGCCCGTCATGGGCCTCCAGACTTTGCTGCACGCCCACCAGATCGCCGTCGAGAATGCCGTCTTCGATCATCGAGTCGCCTTTGACCCGCAGCAAATAGTCCGGCACCCGGGAGAAGGTCGCGCGATCAAGCAACAACGTGTCGTGGGTGTCGATATCAGGACCGATGGGCAACCCCGCCGCCACTCGCCCCAGCACCGGTAGCTCAAGCAGTTCAGGCCTGGGGCTGCTGTCGACCAGTCGAATCCCTCGGGCCTGATTGGCCGTGACCTCAATCAAACCGGCTTCGGTCAGGGCCACGATGTGTTTGCGCGCCACGCTGCGAGAGGCAAAACCGAACGCTTCAGAAATTTCGGCAAGGCTCGGCGGCTGCCCGTTCTGCGCGATGCGCTCACGGATAAACGCGAGGATTTGGGTACGGCGGGGAGATAAGGTCGTCATGGAGTACATTTGTACTCCTCTCGGTCATTTCCGGCAACGACCTCCCGTCAGGACATCCGCGTCGCCCTTAAAACAACGAGGGCTGCATGGGTTGCCTGTTGTCCCCGCGCTGCTTTAATCGGCTCAGGTCACAGCCTTCCAGCCTCAACAACAGCGCTTTGGCCGCAAGCCCTCCGGCGAAGCCCGTCAGCTCACCCGACATGCCGATCACCCGGTGGCAAGGCGCAATGATGGACAAGGGATTTTTGCCATTGGCAGCGCCCACTGCTCTGACCGCAGCCGGGGTGCCAATCTGTTGGGCTATCTGGCTGTAGGTGCGGGTTTCGCCAAAAGGGATCGTCAACAACGCCTGCCAGACCGCTTTCTGAAAGTCAGTGCCGGTAAAATCGAGATCCAGCTGAAATTCGCGCCGCGTACCTACGAAATACTCGCCCAGTTGAAGCGCGGCCTGGCAGAGGATGTGGCTGTTGGGGTCTTCGTTCAGGGCACCGAGTCGAACACGGTTCGGCGAATCGTTTTCCCACAGCACCGCCGCGAGGCACGAGCCTCTGGCCACCAGTTTCAACTGGCCAACGGGCGAATCCATGAAGCGGTAGGTGCAAAGCATGTGGCGATCCTGAGCAATGAGCCGAGCTGGGCAGATTGGCTCGGGGCTATTTGATCAGGTCGGGCAAGCCACCGCGCCGTCATTCAGGTTCTGCTTGTAGTTCTCGTATTGCAATGACGCTTTGCCGTTGACCCATTTGAGGGTCAGCACCAGCACCGAGTCAAAGTCATCACCGACCCAGTCGTCGAGCAATTTGAGCTTTTGACCGGAGGCCTCCTCGGCAACCTTGTTGATCAGCTCAGGCAAATAACCGTGGGACCAGGCCGTGTAAATCGTGGCGTCGTGGTACTTGTCACGCATGAACTCATCCGCCAGATCGCTGGTGTCGTTGGCAGCGAAGTCGATGTTCACCGGCAGACCAAGCTTGATGGCGCTGGGGCCCACGGTCATCAACGGGCGCAGGTAGCTGTAGGAATGGTCGCCCTCGCCTTCTTCTACATGACGGCTCGGATTGGCCGCGAAGATGAAATTGGCGTTGCCGAATTCTTTGGGCAACAGGGTCGAGAGATCAATGGCGCGGTTCAGACCCTGGCAATTCAATTGACCAAGGCCCATTTCAGGTTTTTCCGCGTGGCGCAGGAACACCAGGGTTTGCGTGCCGTTTTTAGCCTCTGCATGGACGCCTCGGCCAACCGAGAAGAACACCACTGCCGAACACAGCAACAGCACCGGCAGCAGGAAATAGGCGATACGCCGAGACGGGGGCGATGAGAATAAGGACTTGAAGAAGGTCATGATGGCCTTGGTTCTATAGATACGTGATGGGTTTTCACCCTGTGCGACGTCCTTGTTGGCTGCGTTTCGATCCCGGCTGAAGTTTGGCAGGGCTTTGTTGCTGAATTAAGAATGCAGTTATGAGACCAAAACCCATGAAAGGTTGCACGTAACCGTTTGATTGAACAACTTATTCGCCCAATGGTCACTCAAGTGCCCGTTTTTATGCCGCGGGATCATACCCCGGATCACGTGCGCAGGCTGCACACAACCGCGCTGACCACCACCGCCAGGCCAGCGATGGAATACAGCCACGACGCCGAAGCCACCGGCAGCAGCACGCCACGCCTGCGAGCCATGACAAATGTGTTGCGGCATCACTGGCCGGTGTTTGTGCAGCAACAGCGCATCAACAGATTGTCGCTGGCGCCACTCTTTCAGCAGCTGCTTGCCCGCTAAGACGACCATAAGGCACGAGCAGCATGATGTGGCACAGAGCCTGCAATATTCCATTTAGATAGCGACTAGGTACCACGACTGAGTATTTCGAAATAAACAGCCCGTGCGCCTCTCTCGAACACTGAATGGAAAATAACCATGACTCACCTTCCCGGCTTCAACCTGCTGCCCCTGCCTTTAACCTCACTGGTTGCGACGTTCGTGTTGGCGGTCGGCCTGCAGTCAGCGGTCAATGCCGCTGAAGCGCCGCCTGCTGAAGTCCATCTCGATTACGCCTACTACTCGCCCGTCAGCCTGGTGCTCAAGCACTTCGGCTGGCTCGAAAAAGCCTTGCCTGAGTCGAAAGTAACGTGGGTGTTCAGTCAGGGCAGCAACCGCTCGCTTGAATACCTGAACAGCGGCGGCGTGGACTTCGCCTCCTCCGCCAGCCTGTCGGCCGTGCTGGCACGCGCCAATGGCAGCCCGATCAAATCGGTGTACGTCTACAGCCGCGCCGAATGGACTGCATTGGTGGTGCGCAAGGACTCCACGCTCAAGACCGTTGCCGACCTCAAAGGCAAGAAGATCGCAGCGACCAAGGGCACTGACCCGTACCTCTTCACCCTGCGCGCCTTGCAGCAGGCGCACTTGACCAAGGACGACGTCGAACTGCTGCACCTGCAACACCCGGACGGCCGCATTGCACTGGAAAACGGCGACGTCGATGCCTGGGCGGGCCTTGACCCGCAAATGGCCGCCAGCGAAATCCAGGCCGGTTCGCGCTTGCTGTATCGCAACAAGGATTTCAACAGCGACGGCGTGATCAGCGTGACCGAGTCCTATGCCAAAGAGCATCCAGACGCCGTTAAAACCGTATTGAGCGCGTACGAAAAAGCCCGTGAGTGGTCGCTGAAAAACCCTGAAGAACTGGCGAAACTGCTTGCCACTGAATCGGGCCTGCCGCTGGACGTCGCCAAACGGCAACTGACCCGCACCGACATCAGCAACCCGCAACTGACCGAAAAAGACGTGACCGCGTCCAAAGCCGCCGCGCCGATTCTGGTGTCTGAGGCGCTGGTCCGCAAAGGCGTCAACGTCGATCAGGTGATTGAACAACTGATTGATCCCAGCTTCTCGAAAGCGGTGATCGTCACGCCATGAAAACGTCAAACACACACTGGCGCACGCGCCTCAAAGGGCTCGCTGTGCCGGTGGCGATCATCGTCCTGTTGGAAATCGTCGTACGCATCGGCTGGGTGCCGTCCTACCAGATGCCCGCGCCGAGCGAGATCGCCGTGACGCTGATCGACCTGGCCAACGGCGCACTGTGGAAACACATCGGCGCCAGCCTGGTGCGGGTGCTCAGCGGTTTCGCCATCGGCGCCAGCCTGGCCCTGCTGTTCGCGGCATGGGTGGGGCTGAGCCGTGAAGCCGAGGCCTATCTGGAGCCGACGTTCGCCGGACTACGCTCGATTCCGAGCCTGGCGTGGGTGCCGCTGTTGTTGCTGTGGCTGGGCATCGGCGAGACCTCCAAAGTGGTGTTGATCGCCATCGGCGCGTTTTCCCCGGTGTACCTGAACGGCGTCTCAGCCATTCGCGGGATTGATCGCAAGCTGGTGGAGGTGGGTCGGGTGTTTGGCTTCAGCCAGCGGCAAATGACGCTGCATGTCTTCCTGCCAGCCGCAATGCCGGGGTTGTTCACCGGGTTGCGCAGCGGGTTGAGTCTGTCGTGGATGTTTCTGGTGGCCGCCGAGTTGATCGCCGCCACCAAAGGGCTGGGTTATCTGCTCAGCGACGGGCGGGAGACGTCACGCCCGGACATCGTACTGGCCGCGATCATTGTCCTGGCGGTGTTGGGCAAGTTGAGCGATGGCGTGCTGGCCGCACTGGAAAAACGCTTTCTTTCCTGGCGTGATGCCTTCAAGGGCAGCAGCAAAAGCCTTACGCGCCAAACGACCCACTCCAGCAAACTGCACGAAACTGAACGCCCTGCCTGACTCACCTTTCATCTGAAGCCGTGTTGACGAATACCTTTGCATGGTGTTTCCTGAAACCGGTTTCAGAGCTGCCTGTTCCGCAGCGGTTTCTGAAAAAATTGCCTGCTGATAAATCCAATAAGGGTCAGGCCGTGAACGGTATTCCTGTTACGACGCGTACGCGCGTCACCATGAACGATGTGGCCGAACTGGCGGGCGTGTCCAAAGCCAGCGTCTCGCGTTTCATCGGCGAAGACCGGCAATTGCTGTCGGAAGCTATAGCCCGGCGCATCGAAACAGCCATTCAGACCCTCGGTTACCGCCCCAATCAAATGGCCCGCGGTCTCAAGCGCGGCCGTACCCGTCTGATCGGCATGCTGGTTGCCGACATCCGCAACCCCTACTCCGTCGCCGTGATGCATGGCGTCGAAACCGCCTGCCGCCGGCACGGTTACAGCCTCGTGGTGTGCAATACCGATCGCGATGACGAGCAGGAACGCATGCATCTGGCGGCGCTTCGGTCCTACAACATCGAAGGCCTGATCGTGAACACCCTCGGCCACCACCTCGACGAACTGCGCGAATTGCATACCGAGCTGCCGATGGTGCTCGTGGACCGCAAGGTCGATGCGCTGAGTAGCGATCTGGTCGGGCTGGACAACCTGGCCGCCGTGCGCCTGGCTCTGGATCACCTGGAAGACTGCGGCTACCGCGACATCCTGATGGTCACCGAACCTCAGGATGGCACCAGCTCACGCATTGAGCGCGTGGAAGCCTTCAACACACTCACCCGACAACGTCCGGCGTTACGCGGCCAGGTGTTGGAAACCACAGTGGCGTTCGGCACCCACCTGCAACATTTCATGAGCGCACCCGGCCCGGGCCCCAAGGCGTTGTTTACCGCCAACGGCATCGCCACGCTGACCTGCACCCGCCAGTTGCACGCGCTTGGCTGCCACTTGTTCGACGACATCGGCCTGATCGCGCTGGACGAACTGGAGTGGTACCCCTTGGTGGGCAGCGGCATCACCTCACTCGCGCAACCCACTCACGACATCGGCGTGACCGCGTTCGAGTGCCTGCTCGCGCGCCTGCGTGGTGACCAGGATGCGGCGCGGTCCTACGACTTTCCGGCGCAGTTGATCGTCCGTGGCTCTACGCGACGACGAGCCTGATCACTGCATTCAAGCTGCTTTACCGCTCAAAAATGAAACCGGTTTCAGAGGACAACAAAAATGCACAAATACCCCGTTTCCATCAGCCTTTCCAGCTTCGGCGCTGACCTTGTGCGCCAGCGTGGTCAGGCCAGCTTCATCCCGCTGCTGGTCGAGGCTGGCGTCAAGCGCATCGAGTTGCGAGAGGAGCTGTTCACCCACGAAGACTTCCCGGCGCTGGCCGTCGCGATCAAGACCCAGGGTCTTGAATGCCTGTACTCGGCGCCGCTGGAGCTTTGGCTGGAGGGCCAGGCGCAGCCCAATCCCGCGCTGGAGCCTACGCTGCAACGCGCCGAGCAATGCGGCGCTGGCTGGCTGAAGGTGTCGCTGGGGCATTTTTCTGAAATCAGTGAAGTCGCGGCGCTGGCTGAGCGGCTGGCGCCTTACGCCATTCAGTTGCTGGTCGAGAACGACCAGACGGAACACGGCGGTTGCATTGCGCCCTTCAGCCAGTTTTTTGCCCGGGTCCAAGCGCTGCAAATGCCCATTGGGATGACCTTCGACATCGGCAACTGGCAGTGGCAAGCGCAATCGGCCGACGATGCAGCCCGCGCGTTGGGGCGCTATGTCGAGTATCTGCATTGCAAGGCAATCACGCGCAACGCCAGCGGCAAATTGATCGCCATCCCGCCCTCACCGGCCGATGTGCAGCACTGGAATGAACTGATCAAACACATGCCGACCGGCCTGCCGCGTGCAGTCGAATACCCGTTGCAGGGCGAAGACCTGTCCCAGGTCACCCGCGATCAAGTGAATATTCTCGCCACCCTTGGCCAGCCTCAACCGGCACCGCAGGAGGCGTTGAGCCATGTCTGATCTGGATATCCTTTCGTTCGGCGAAACCATGACCATGCTGGTGGCCGAGCAAACCGGCGACCTGGCGCAAGTGCGGCATTTTGAAAAACGCATCGCCGGCGCGGACAGCAATGTCGCCATTGGCCTGTCACGGCTGGGTTTCAACGTGGGGTGGCTGAGCCGGGTCGGTAACGATTCCATGGGCCGCTTCGTGATCGACAGCTTGCAGGCCGAAGGCGTCGATTGCCGACACGTCAGCGTCGATGCAGGTCATCCGACCGGCTTTCAGTTCAAGTCGCTGGAACTGCAAGGTGCCGACCCCACCGTCGAGTACTTTCGTCGCGGCTCGGCAGCCAGCCATTTGTCCCTGACCGACCTCAAACCCGACCTGCTCAAGGCCCGGCATCTGCACGCCACCGGCATTCCCGCCGCGCTGTCCGACAGTTGCCGCGAGCTGTCGCGTGGGCTGATGACGCAAATGCGTGAAGCCGGGCGCAGCGTGTCGTTCGACCCCAACCTTCGCCCTTCGCTGTGGCCGAATCAGGCCACCATGATTCGCGAAATCAACCATCTGGCCAGCCTGGCGGACTGGGTCATGCCTGGCCTGGCGGAAGGCGAGCTGCTGACCGGTTTCGATACTCCTGCCGACATCGCCGCGTTCTACCTGGATCAAGGCGCCGAAGCGGTGGTCATCAAGCTGGGCGCCAAGGGCGCTTATTACCGCACCCAACTCAACCAGGCCTTTGTGCCCGGTGTAGTGGTGCCCAGCGTGATCGATACCGTCGGAGCGGGCGATGGCTTCGCCGTCGGCGTGATCAGTGCGCTGCTGGAAAACCTGGGGTTCGATCAAGCCACCGCACGCGGCAACTGGATCGGCAGCCAGGCCGTACAAAGCCGTGGCGACATGGAGGGCTTGCCCACCCGTGCGCAGCTGCAAGCCGCGCAGCCGATTGATTCGTCGCACAACGCAACTGCCTGACCCTCAAACCGTGAACCGATAACCCAATCACCTGCTGCGAAAAAAACAACAAGCTCAGGGAGCTCGATATGGAAAAGCTACTCAACACCATGAAAACCGGAGGCCTGAAACGCCGCTGGCTGCTGATCATGCCGATTGTGTTCATCACCTACAGCCTGGCGTATCTGGACCGTGCCAACTATGGCTTTGCTGCGGCATCGGGCATGGCCGAAGACCTCAACATCACCCCTGGCATGTCGTCGCTGCTGGGCGCGCTGTTCTTCCTCGGTTACTTCTTTTTCCAGGTGCCGGGCGCGATCTACGCGCAGAAAAAGAGCGTTAAGAAGCTGATCTTCGTCAGCCTGATTCTGTGGGGCGGCCTGGCAACCCTGACCGGCATCGTCTCCAACGCCTACATGCTGATCGGCATCCGGTTCATGCTGGGCGTGGTCGAAGCGGCGGTGATGCCCGCCATGCTGGTGTACCTCTGCTACTGGTTCACCAAAGCCGAACGCTCACGCGCCAACACCGTGCTGATCCTCGGCAATCCGGTCACGATGCTCTGGATGTCAGTGGTGTCGGGCTATCTGGTGGCGCATTTCAGCTGGCGCTGGATGTTCATCGTCGAAGGCTTGCCGGCGGTGATCTGGGCCTTTATCTGGTGGCGTCTGGTGGACGAACGTCCGGCCCAGGCCAAGTGGTTGAGCGACGCTGAAAAGGCAGAACTGCAACGCCGTCTCGACGCCGAGCAAGTCGGCATCAAGCCAGTGAAGAACTACGCCGAAGCCTTCCGCTCGCCCAAAGTGCTGTTGCTGGCCGCGCAGTATTTTTGCTGGAGCATCGGCGTGTACGGCTTTGTGCTGTGGCTGCCGACGATTCTGAAAAAAGGCATGCAGATGAACATGGTCGAGGCCGGCTGGCTCTCCGCGCTGCCGTATCTGGCAGCGGTGATCGGCATGGTTATCGTGTCCTGGGCTTCGGACAAACTGCAAAAGCGCAAATTGTTCGTCTGGCCGCCGTTGCTGCTGGCGGCCGTTGCGTTCTACGGCTCCTACGCGCTGGGCACTGAACACTTCTGGTGGTCGTACTCGTTGCTGGTCCTGGCGGGCGCCTGCATGTATGCGCCCTATGGACCGTTCTTCGCCATCGTCCCGGAAATTCTGCCGTCAAACGTCGCGGGCGGCGCCATGGCGCTGATCAACAGCCTGGGCGCGCTGGGCTCGTTTGCCGGTTCGTATCTGGTGGGCTACCTGAACGGCGTCACCGGGACATTGAGCGCCTCGTATCTGTTCATGAGCGGCGCGTTGCTGGTGTCGGTGGTACTGACCCTGATGCTCAAGCCCGATCCAAAGGCCGGCGCGGCGCAGGACGAATCCACTGCCCCGCGCACGCCTGCGCATTCCTGATCGTTGAAGCGGAAACCCGACACCATGAAAAAGCACGTCGTTTTGTACAAGACACTTTCCGCGCCGCTGATGGCGCGTTTGAAGGCGCATGCCGAGGTCACGCTGATCGAAGATGTAAAAGGTACGGGGCTGGCGCAGTTCAAGGCCGCCCTGCCCCAGGCCCATGGTTTGCTGGGCGCGAGCCTTAAGCTCGACGCCACGTTGCTCGACCTGGCACCGAAGCTGGAGGCGATTGCGAGCGTGTCGGTCGGTGTCGACAACTACGACATCGATTACCTGCATCGGCGCGGCATCGTGCTGACCAATACGCCGGACGTGCTGACCCAGACCACCGCCGACACCGGTTTCGCCCTGATCATGGCCACCGCACGGCGGGTGGTTGAGCTGGCGAATCTGGTGCGTAACGGCCAGTGGACGCAAAATCTCGGGGCTGCACATTTCGGCACCGACGTGCACGGCAAAACGCTGGGCATCATCGGCATGGGACGCATCGGTGAAGCCTTGGCGCAGCGCGGTCACTTTGGCTTCGGCATGCCGATCATTTACCACAGCCACTCGGCGAAACCCGCCGTGGAGTCGCGCTTCGGTGCCGGTTACCGCAGCCTGGAGGCGCTGTTGCAGGAAGCGGATTTCGTCTGTCTGACCTTGCCGCTGACAGCGCAAACCGAAGGCTTGATCGGCGCCAGGGAGTTCGCCTTGATGCGCCGGGAAAGCATCTTCATCAACATTGCACGGGGCAAAGTGGTCGATGAGCAGGCGTTGATCGAGGCGCTGCAAAAAGGCCAGATCCGTGCGGCGGGCCTGGACGTATTCGAACGCGAACCCATCGCCCCCGACTCCCCGCTGCTCAAGATGGACAACGTCGTTGCCACGCCGCACATGGGCTCGGCCACCCACGAAACCCGTGAAGCCATGGCCCGCTGCGCCGTCGATAACCTCATCAGCGCGCTGGCGGGAGAAACGCCGACGAATCGGGTGGAAGGATAAGGCGCGTACCGATAAGGCTCTGACCGGCGCCGCCAGCGCTTTGTAGGCGCTTCGTTCGCGATTGGGTGAATCAGGCCCGACGCTGCGCGAATGAATTCGCGCCTACAGGACGGAACCGCGCGCACCTCCTGGAGCCAACTGGTTGGCGAGGCGGCGTTCTGCCGGAAACGCGCCCTCCGTCTCAAAATGCCTATTTGTAAGAAATTTTTCCAATGACTGTCAGAAGTCGGTGCTACTTTTACTGTCAGTAAAGTCGGTGTGCCGATGTGTCGATTAACGTTGCTTCCATAAAGCATGGCCGCGCATACAGCGCAGGTTGTGCGAAGCGTCTCGGTGAGCGGTGACTGACCTGGTTTTCCTGCCCTGCGGAGCTGTGTGTTTGCTCGTTAGAACGAGGTAGGCCCCATGAATAAAGTCACCTTCCCCAACGCCTGCCAGCTGATGCGCTGGCATTTCCACCCGGTAGGATTCGAAGCCCACATGGACGCCGCAAGCAGCATGGTCGCTCGGCTGTTTGACCGTGCCAGCGGAGAAACCCTGATCGCCATTGCCGGGATTCCCTGCTCGACCGTGATGAATGCCATGGACGTGGAGCGGATCATCGAGGCCATCGAGCTGGAACTGGAAACCTTCGCAGCGCCAAAGACGTTCTACCTCAACCGCGCCTGATCCTGATCAACACCCGGCACGCGCATGAATTCGCGCCTGCGGGGCGTCAATGGCTACTCCTGCACCGCCATCGCTGCGCGCTGGTCTTCGAAAAAAGCTTTATCCCCGGCGATCCGCGATGACGCGCTCGGGACATTGCTGTCCTGCTTGCCGCTGGCGTCGATGTACCAATAGCAATGACGCACCGCACGGGTAATCGCGACGTAGGCCAGGCGCAGCACCTCGTCCTTCTGAGCATTGTCGAATGCGTCCAGATCCCCCTCCTTGCCCAATCCCGCCATCAGGTAAACCTGATTCTTGTACGGCGATTGCGTCAGGTGCTGGCAATCGCCCAGCAAAAACACGGCATCGGCCTGCAAACCCTTGGAGCTGTGATAAGTCAGTTGCTTGAAACGCCGGGATTGCGCAGGTAAGCCGTAATCGGCGTTCACCAGCGCCTGCAGCGCTTCGGGTAGTCGAGCCTTGTCGCTACCCTTGCGGTACAGCAGCAACACCGAATCGCCATCGTTGTAGTGCTCGATCAGCCGCGCGACCAATTGATCATCGTCACGGTCCAGCACCGTCACCGGCAGCAACTCCTGCTCCGCACCGCTGGCCTTGGCCTTCTTGCCGCTGATGGCCGGGGCCGCACGCACGATGTGTTCGGCGGCATCGATGATGTGTTGGTGACTGCGGAAGTTCTCGCTGAGCATCACCTTGGTCGTCGACGGCGAGGAGAACTCCTTGGTGAACTCCATGAAGTATTTGGGCGAACTGCCCCGCCAGCCATAAATGGACTGCCAGTCATCCCCCACGCAGAGCAGCGATGAACGCTGCGCGCCTCGGCCGATGTGCATCGAAAGACCACGGCTGCGGATTTCCCGCAGGC
The DNA here is from genome assembly GCF_026810445.1 of Pseudomonas sp. BSw22131. Taxonomy (NCBI): domain Bacteria; kingdom Pseudomonadati; phylum Pseudomonadota; class Gammaproteobacteria; order Pseudomonadales; family Pseudomonadaceae; genus Pseudomonas; species Pseudomonas huanghezhanensis. The sequence continues at coordinate 3,077,663 of NZ_CP113949.1, forward strand.
TGGCACGAATCCACGAAACGATTTGCGGCGAGACGTCCTGAAATTCGTCGATCATCAAATGGGCGAGCGGGCGCAGACCTTCGTTGCTGACCAGCTTGAGATTTTCAGGTGACTGCTCGCCGAACAGCGAAAACATCCGGTTGTAGGTCATCACCGGTGGCGACTGGTCCAGCAGGTGATCTTCAAACGCTTTCCAGAACAGGCTCAGCGCTTCAAAGAAGAAGCGATCCGGGTCATCTTCCGAAAAACTCATCTGCGAAACCGCAAGCGGCACGTCCAGACCAAGGTTTTCAATGAAGCTCGCTGCAGCAACAAAACAGTCGAGCAAAGGGGCCGCGCCCATTTCGCCCTTGACCTTGTACTCAAACCCTGGCCCCGCAACAGCAGCACCCGGGAGTGACTGCAAAAAACTCTTTGAAGATTGATAGTTTTCTATCCATATCAAAGGCTTGCGGCAGAAAGCTTGAAACAGGGTGCGTTTGATGACCCACTCCGCCCAGACGGGAAGCTTGGCATCCGGACGGCGCAAATGCTGGTCCTCGCTGGGGTCAAAGCCCAAGACGATCCAGGCGTCCAGTTCAGCGGAGTAACCGTGGACATGAAAGGAAAGCCCACTGATTTCAATCACTTGGCGCATGGGCTCAACGCCCTTTATCGGCCAGGCGCCCGCCCTGATCCACAGGTCCTCGACCACGTCGCACAGCTCTTCATCCCGTTTCGAGGACAGCCCCATGACGGTGATGCGTTTTTGCACGTCGGGGTGATCGCGATCCAGTTCCTTGAGTTGCAGCGCGTGCCTGTAAAGCGGTGCCATGACCTCGCGAAAGCGCGGATTGGCGGCATAAAGGTCGCGGTAACACAGGTTCATCTGTTGGCGCTGGGCGTCGTTGATGCGCAGGTCGAACGGGTTGCTGTCGGCGCCATCCTCCAGCAGATTGCCGGACTGATTGCTGAGGTTTTCGAACGCTTGCAACTGCTCGAACCCCGGCAGGCTGCGCACCAGCGGCAGGATGCGTGAATGGAACGTCCTCACCACATCGCGGGCCTCGCGCAGGCTCAGGCTGTGACCCCACAGTGCCATGACGTCGATCAGCTTGTTGATGAAGTCCTTGCGCGACTCGCGGGTGAAGGTCACCACCGTCATCGAACTCAGCTCGAAACCCAGGTAGTGGTGCAGCAACAGTACCCGCAGCACCAGCGAGGTCGACTTACCCGCCCCGGCACCGGCGATGACGTAGGTCGAGGGTGTATCGCTGAAGATCATCTTCCATTGCGCGGCGGTGGGTTGCGCGTGGGCCGGCAGGTGCTGCGCGACATCGGCCTTGATGCGCTTCTTGAGCTCGTTGGTGAGCGGCAGGCGCCAGTCATCGAACAGGTTATCGTCTGTCCTGGGGCCACGATGCTCTTGCGGTCGGATGTCGCGGATCACCAGTACCTGACGCCCCTCTTCAACCCCGTCCAGATGCCCTTCGGCATATCCTTCGTTCATGCCTTCCATGTGGCCGTTGAGGTAGCCGTCGGCATGGCCTTGGTGCCAGGAAGGCACGTGCTGGGCCTGCAATCGGGTCAGGTGACGGCCCATGAAACGCGCCAGCAGGCGTTTTAAAAACGGCAGGCGCTCGGGGATGGAGAGTTCGGGGGGCAGCTCGTGGACGGGCTCGGCAGAAGGACGGTGCGGCACGCAGGCTCCAGATATCGGCGGGTGAACATGACAGGCACGTATGGTCCCCTCATTCGCATTCAAGCTCCAGCGAAATGCTTGTTGCTCATGGGTTTAGCCGATCAACTGCAGGTAGTACTGCAGCTGATGACACTCTTTAATATCTAATTTTACGATTGTTACTACACAAAACTTACGCTTTTTATCGATACATAACTGATGGATCATCCTCCCATCGACCACGGCTCAACATTCAGCGGCGCTGGTTTACAGCACGGCCCTGCTCTGGAGGTAACGATCATGCTGCAACTAAGACCCTTCAACACCTTGGGCGGCGCCAACCACGGCTGGCTGAATGCCCATCACCATTTCTCGTTCGCCGAATACTACGACCCGAAACGCATGAACTGGGGTCAGCTGCGGGTCTGGAACGATGACGTGATCCAGGCGGGCACTGGCTTCCCCCGCCATCCGCACCGGGACATGGAGATCATCACCTACGTGCGTAAAGGTGCGATCACCCACGAAGACAGCCTGGGCAACCGGGGCCGGACTGAAGCAGGCGACGTGCAGGTGATGAGCGCGGGTACAGGGGTGGCGCACAGCGAGTACAACCTGGAATCAGAGGAAACCCGCATCTTTCAGATCTGGGTGATGCCGGACGAAACCGGTGCACCACCGTCCTGGGGCGCCAAACCGTTTCCAAAGGGCGATCGCGAAGGGTTCGTGACACTGGCCAGCGGCAAGGCCGATGACGACATTGAACTGCGGATTCGCGCAAACGCCCGTCTGGTGGCCGCCAACCTGAAAGCGGGCGAAACAGCCGAGTACGTGCTGGACGCAGGACGCCGCGCTTACCTGGTCCCTGCCACCGGCATCATTGAAGTCAACGGCCTGCGCGCCGAAGCCCGCGACGGCATAGCGGTAGAGGACGAGCGTACGCTGCGGGTAACGGCCATCGAAGACAGCGAAATCGTCTTGATGGACGTGGCTTAACGCACTGCGCTTTCTGTACAGACTGTGTGAAAACCTAGCCAACCTGCCTCAGATCTAAGAAAATGCCCCGCATCGAAAGATGCGGGGCATTTTCTTATGGCGTACATCCAGGGCGAATCTCGAAACCAGACCAGCCTGTTTCCGGTTTCCATCGACGAAGTCATTCCCGAAGACCATCTCGTCCGGGTCATTGATGCCTATGTTTCGCGCCTTGATCTCCGGGTTCTGGGTTTTGATAAAGCCATCCCCAAAGGCAACGGACGTCCACCTTACAACCCCGCCGATCTGCTCAAGCTCTACATCTACGGTTATTTCCAGCGCATACGGTCTTCGCGCCGGCTCGAAGCTGAGTGCCAACGCAACATCGAAGTCATGTGGCTGCTCAACCGCCTCGCGCCGGACTTCAAAACCATCGCCGACTTCCGCAAGGATAACGCCACCGCGTTCTCTGCAACCTGCCGCGCGTTTGTTCAGTTCTGCCGAACCGCAGGCTTGGTCAAAGGTGATCTGGTCGCCATTGATGGCAGCAAATTCAAGGCTGTCGCTTCGGCCCGTCGTCACATCAGCACCAAGCACCTCAAGCGCGATCAGGAAAAATTGGACCGCCGCATAGCCAAGTATCTAGAGGATTTGGACTGCGCAGATCGCGACGAAAATGAAGAGGTGGTTGATCGAAGCGCTGTTAAGACGGTGCTGGCGAAACTGACCGCCAAACGGGACGACTACCTGACCTGCCAGGCGCTGATGGACGAACTGCAGATCACCCAATTCATCAGCACCGAAAGCGACGCGCGGATGATGCGAGCCCCGCAGGGCATGGCCGTTGCCTACAACGTGCAGACCGCAGTCGACGCTGAAAACAGCCTGATCGTGCACCACGAAGTGACTCAGGAAGGCGATGATCGCAAGCAACTGGAGCCGATGGCAAAAGCGACTCAGGAAGTCCTTGAACAACCGAATCTGACCGTTACTGCAGATGCCGGCTATTCAAACGGCGAGCATTTTCAGGCCTGTGATGACGCCGGCATCACGGCGTACGTACCGATTAATCGGGGCAACAACATTGAAGACCCCACTTTTTTTGGCCGGGACGATTTCAACTACGACCAGCAAAACGACCGCTACCAATGCCCGGCCGGGCGTTTTTTGCCCCTGCTGCAACTGAACAAGGGACAGCGAATCTACCGCGCAAACGCTAATGACTGCGGCTCCTGCCCCCTTAAACATCGATGCACCAAGAGCCGCTATCGCTCGATCAAGCGACACGTTCACGAAGAAGCTTTTGAAAGAATGAAGCAGCGAATGCAGGCACATCCTGAGATGGTTGATGCCCGAAGAAGCATCGTCGAACACCCGTTTGGCAACCTCAAACAATGGATCTACGGCAATGGCCGGTTCTTGCTTCGCCAGCTAAAGGGTGCGCGAACGGAAATGGCGCTTGCGATAAACGCCTATAACCTGAAAAGGGCTATCAACGTCCTGGGCGTGCGCCGAATGATTGAGTTGCTGGCCTGAGGAAGGCCTTTTTTCTCTCTGTATAAATGGGAAATGCCCCGAGGTGATCGGGGCATTTTTTTGGTTAGCTGCTGGTTATCTGGTTTTCACACGGTCTGTGTAGGAGCCAACTTGTTGGCGAGGCGTCATGAGCGCGAAGCCGGTAATCCCCCACGCGAATGAATTCGCGCCTACAGGCCTCCGCCGATTCTGTAGGAGCCAACTTGTTGGCGAGGCGTCTTCCGGGTTGAATCCCGATTTACGCCTCGCGAATGAATTCGCGCCTACAGAGTCGAGCTGTACGCAGGTACAGAGTCGATCTGCATGCAGATCAATGTGGGAGGGAGCTTGCTCGCGATGAAGCCGCCAACTCGTCAACATTCTGCATCGGGCAGCGGCATCCAAAAACCAAAAAGCCCCGCCTGTGTGAGCAGACGGGGCTTTTTGGGCTACGGGATTTACGTCATGTTCAGCGCGGTGCGATGGCGGTATCCACCAGCACTTGAGCCTCTTCCACCAGACGCTTGAGGTGATCTTCACCCACGAAGCTTTCGGCGTAGATCTTGTAGATGTCCTCTGTGCCTGACGGACGCGCCGCAAACCAACCGTTTTCGGTCGAGACCTTCAAGCCGCCAATCGCCTGATCGTTGCCCGGCGCCTTGCTCAGAATGCTCTGAATCGCCTCGCCCGCCAGCTCGGTGGACTTCACCTGACCCGGTGACAGCTTGCTCAGCAGCGATTTCTGCTCCGGATTGGCCTTGGCCTCCACGCGGGTGGCGTAAGGCTTGCCCAATTGCTCGGTCAGCGATTCGTAGATCTCGCTCGGGTCACGGCCTTTGCGTGCGCGAATTTCCGCTGCCAGCAACGCCGGAATCAAACCATCCTTGTCGGTGGTCCAGACCGTGCCATCGCGACGCAGGAACGAGGCCCCGGCGCTCTCTTCGCCGCCAAATCCGAGCGAACCCTCGAACAGCCCTTGGGCGAAGAACTTGAACCCCACCGGCACTTCAAACAACTGACGGCCCAGACGCTGGGTGACCCGATCGATCATGCCGCTGCTGACCACGGTCTTGCCCACGGCCGCATCGGCGCGCCAGTCAGGACGGTTCTGGAACAGGTAGTCGATGGACACCGCCAGATAGTTGTTAGGCGCAAGCAAACCGCCAGTCGGGGTCACGATGCCGTGGCGGTCGTGGTCCGGGTCGCAGGCGAACGCCACCTGGAAACGGTCCTTGAGACCGATCAGCCCTTGCATGGCGAAATTGGAGGACGGGTCCATACGGATCTTGCCGTCCCAATCCACGCTCATGAAGCGGAATGTCGGATCGACGTGCTTGTTCACGACCTCAAGGTTCAGGCCGTAATGCTCGCCGATGGCCGACCAGTAACGCACGCCGGCACCGCCCAGCGGATCGACGCCCAGACGCAGATTGGCGCCACGGATGGCGTCCATGTCGATCACGTTCTTGATATCGGCAACGTAGGTGTTCACGTAGTCATGGCGATGGGTGGTGTCGGCGCGCAGAGCCTGCTCGTGGCTGATGCGCGTTACGCCGCGAACCTTTTCGGCCAGCAATTCGTTGGCTTTGGATTCGATCCACTTGGTGACGTCCGAATCAGCCGGACCACCATTGGGCGGGTTGTACTTGAAGCCGCCACTCTCCGGCGGGTTGTGCGACGGCGTGATGACGATGCCGTCGGCCAGGCCGGCGATACGGCCTTTGTTGTAACAAATGATCGCGTGGGACACCGCAGGGGTCGGCGTGTACTCGTCGTCCTGGGAAATCATCACCTGCACGCCATTGGCGGCCAGGACTTCCAGCGCGGTGGCAGCCGCCGGGGTCGACAGTGCGTGGGTGTCGGCACCGAGAAACAGCGGGCCGTCGATGCCTTTGAATTGGCGATACAGGCAGATCGCCTGACTGATGGCCAGCACGTGCCACTCGTTGAAGCTCAGCTCAAACGAGCTGCCACGGTGGCCGGACGTGCCGAACGCTACGCGCTGGGTGGAAACGGACACATCCGGTTGGCCTGTGTAGTAGGCCGTCACCAGACGAGGAATATCGACCAGCAATTCTGCAGGCGCCAATTTGCCCGCGAATGGACTGATACTCATGCGAAACCTCCATGGATGAAACAGGAAAAAGGCTCGGTGCGCCCATAATTAAGGAAAGCACCTACAGCACAGAACAGAAATGGCCTACAGGGCGGCAGTTTACTGGCAGTTTGACCGCCTCGCTCGTCTATCGATCCGTAAATACTTGAACGGATTATGGTCACGCGTCAGAGCGCCCACCACGCCGGTAAAAGCTGTTGCACCTTGTGCTCGGCGAATCGATCGTCAATCAGCATGACTACGCCCTGATCGTCCTGCCCGCGAATCACCCGGCCGGCGGCCTGAACCACTTTCTGCAAGCCGGGATACAGATAGGTGTAGTCGTAACCGTCGCCGAACAACAGGTTCATGCGCTGTTTAAGTTGCTCATTGACAGGGTTGATCTGTGCCAGACCCAAGGTGGCGATGAAGGCGCCTATCAGACGCGCACCCGGCAGGTCGATGCCCTCGCCAAACGCACCGCCGAGCACCGCAAAGCCAATACCAAGGCTGCTGTGGGTGAAACGATCCAGAAACCCTTGCCTGTCGGCTTCGGCCATGCCGCGTGATTGCTGCCAGATCGGCAACTGCGGATGGTTGCGCTGCATCAGCTCAGCAACCTGCTGCAAATAATCGAAGCTGCTGAAAAACGCCAGGTAATTGCCCGGCCGCGCCTCGAACTGTTCGGCCATGAGTTCGACAATCGGTGCCAGCGACGCCTGACGATGAACGTAGCGCGTGGAAATCCGGCTGATGATGTGCACATCCAGCTGGGCCCGGGTGAACGGCGATTCCACATCGACCCAGGCGGTGTTGTCCGGTAGCCCGAGCAGGTCGGTGTAATAACGCCGCGGGTTGAGCGTCGCGGAAAACAACACCGTGCTGCGCGCTGCGGTCAGGCGTGGACGCACGAAACCGGCTGGCACCACGTTGCGCAGACATAGCGTGGACAGCGCCGGCTTGTTGCCGCGTTCGCGCTTGCTGATGTCGAAAATGAAGTGCTCGTCGAACACTTCGGCGATTTTGCCAAACTGGATCGCCTCGAAATAGAAGCTCTGCAACTCGCCGTTTGCCGCCTGTGGCTGCTCGTTGAAGTAGTCGCCGAACAGCGTCACGCATTGACTGAGCGCCAAGAGAAAGCGGGCCGGCAAGCCGGGATAAGCCTGATACGGGGCAATTTGTTCTTTGTGCAGCGCATTCCACTCGCGATTGAGCCGTTGCAGCGGCTTTTTCAACGGCTCCGGCGCGTGCTGCCGGACGGTATTCAAGTTGTATTGATCGAGGGTGGCGCTGTACATCGAGCGTGTGCGTTCGACCATGTTGTGCGCCTCGTCCACCAGCACCGCCACACGCCACTGATTGAACTGGCTCAGGCCAAACAGCAGCGCGCTGAGGTCGAAGTAATAGTTGTAGTCGCCAATGACCACGTCCACCCAGCGCGCCAGTTCCTGACTGAGGTAGTACGGGCAGACTTGATGGCTCAGCGCGATCCGGCGCAGGCCCGCCTGATCCAGCCACGGGTTGACCAGCGCGGCACTGCGCGCGGCAGGCAGACGGTCGTAGAAACCTCTGGCCAGCGGACAGGAATCGCCGTTGCAGGCTTTGTCCAGATGCTCGCAAGCCTTGTCCCGGGCCACCAGCTCAAGCACACGCAGCGTCAGTTCGGGCGCGCTTTTGCCGATCACGCTCAAGGCGTCCAGCGCCAACTTGCGGCCCGGTGTCTTGGCGGTCAGAAAAAACACTTTGTCGAGTTTTTGCGTCGGCGCCGCTTTGAGCATCGGGAACACCGTGCCGATGGTCTTGCCGATGCCGGTGGGCGCCTGCGCCATCAGACAGCGACCGGTGCTGACCGCTTTGTAAACGGTTTCGGCCAATACGCGCTGCCCGGCACGAAAACCTGCATGGGGGAATTTCAACCCGCCCAGCACCTGATCACGGTCTGCACGGTGGGCCATTTCCTGGCGCGCCCAGTGCAGAAAAATGCCGCACTGTTGTTCGAAGAAGACCTGCAAGTCGTCCGCGCTGAAGCGTTCGTTCAGCTGGGTTTCCTGCTCGCTGATGATGTTGAAGTACACCAGCGCGATGTTCACTTCAGGCAACTCAAGCTGCTGACACAGCAACCAGCCGTAGATTTTTGCCTGCGCCCAATGCAACTGACGATGGTTGGCGGGCATCGCACTCAGGTCGCCGCGGTAGGTTTTGACCTCCTCCAGCTGATTGATCGCGGCGTCGTAGCCATCCGCCCGGCCGCGCACCGTCAATTCCCCAAACGTCGCCGACAGCGGCACCTCGGCGCGGTAATCGGCGCTGCGACGGCTCGCCACTGTGCGATGCCCGGCAATGCCCTCCTGCGCGGTGGGCGATGGCGTGAAACGCAAGTCGAGATCACCGACCTTGGCCGTGAACTCACACAATGCCCGCACCGCAACCACGTAAACACCCGGCGCATCGACTGGCTTCACGGGCTCCTGCCCGTGTTGGGCAGCGGCTGGCTCGAGGTTGGGGGCATCGGTAGGGAGGGAGGTAATCGGAATCACGAAACGAATGGGCCACACGCGGCAGGTACTGGACAGACGTACAGATAACAGCTGCAAGGCCCTGCCTGCAAATGAAAAGGGATCAGCGGGCAGGCGTTGGCCGCCTCACACGGAAATTCAGGTCTCAGAAACGTCTGTAGGGCAAATCGCTCGCATAACCTGATCCGCCCTACACGCTGCGCCGTCTCGACCTAGCCCTGCCGTTCTGCCCGATCGGGTTTACTTCTGCGTCCTCAAAAACAACCGCATGGATGCGCTGATTTCAACTGCACACATCCCTTCACCCGCTGCACGCATGCAGCCAGACAAGGAAAACGCATGTTCAAGAGCCCGCTAAACCTGTCTGTCGAGCAACAACGACGCCTGATCAAACTGACGACCGTGACGCAGAACGGCTCGGCGCTGTTGCTTGAATCATTTTCAGGCACGGAAGCGATCAGCAGCCTGTTCGCCTATGAGCTGGTGCTGCTCTCGGACGACGCGCACATCGAGCTCAAATCCATGATCGGCACGGCGGCGCAGTTGCGGCTGGACCTGGCACCGGGGGCTCGCTTCATCAACGGTTTTATCAGCCGCTTCAGCCTCGAAAGCAGCGACGGCGGCCACGCCCGCTATACAGCTACGCTCAGCCCCTGGCTGTGGATGCTCAGCCAGCGACAGGACGCCCGGATCTTTCAGGAGCGTACTGTTGAAGATATCGTTCGAGCGGTGTTTGCCGCCTACGGCACGCAAGTTGATGTTGAGTTTCGGCTGTTCCAGCCGCTGAAGCCTCGCAGCTACGTGACCCAGTACTTCGAGAGCGATCTGGACTTTGTGATGCGTCTGCTGGAAGACGAAGGTTTGTTGTTCTTTTTCGAGCACAGCGCACAACGGCACACGTTGGTCATCATGGACCGCTCAAGCGAACTGACGCCGCTGCCCGAGCAACCGGTCATTCGTTTTCACAGCGCTTCAGTCACCGAGACAGACGACGCCATTACCCGGTGGAGCGCTCATCGCCAGCTGCAATCGGGGCAGATGGAGGTGCAGACCAACGACTACAAGCAGCCCGGTAACACGCTGGCCGTCCGCATGAAGAGCCTCAACGATCAAGGTAACGTCGAGGCTCACCCGATCTATCTGCGCACCCCGCCCTGCTCCCATCGCACCCACGACGACGGCGAAAAACTGCTCCGCGCCCGCATTGAAGCCCACGAACGCGAGGGGAAGGGTTTCAGCGGAGCCAGCCACTGCCGGGCAATGTGCCCAGGCTTCACTTTCGAACTGACCCAGCATTTCGAGCATGATCTGGACTCGCTGGCTGACCGGCAATTTCTGCTGCTGACGGTCGAGCACCGGGGCCGCAACAATTACCTGTCGGCAGAGCCTGCGACCTACGAAAACACCTTCACCTGCATCCGCCGCAAAATCCCCTACAAGCCCACGCTCAAGACGCCTCGACCCACGATGTCGGGGCCGCTGACGGCAGTGGTGATCGGCCCTGAAAACGAAGAAGTATTCACTGATGAACTGGGCCGGATTCGCGTGCGGTTTCACTGGCAACGGCGCACCGAGACCTCGACCGACCCCGGCGCCATCGACACCCATGACACCGCCTGGCTCAGGGTGGCAATGCCGAGCGCCGGAGAACGATTCGGCCATCAGTTCTTGCCGCGTATCGGCCAGGAGGTGTTGGTCCAGCACATGGCGGGCGACGTGGACAGGCCACTGGTGACGGGCGTTGTGTACAACGCCGTTCAGGCGCCGCCGTACTTCAGTGGCGAACCTGGGCTGCCGGGCAACAAGACCCTGTCGGGAATCAAGAGTCGAGAACACAAAGGCGCCGGTTATAACGAATTACTGTTCGACGACACTCCAGGCGCGTTGCGTGCCCGAGTGGCCAGCACGCACCGGGCAACGGCGCTGAACCTGGGCGCGCTGACAACGCCTCGCAATAAAGGCCGGGCACAACCGCGTGGCGATGGCGCAGAACTGCGTACCGACGCAGCCATCGCATTGCGAGCGGCGCAAGGCATGCTCCTCACCACATTTGCCCGCACCGACGCCAAGGGCGCGCAACTTGACCGCGAGGAACTGCTCGAACTACTGGCTCAATGTGGCGAGCTGTTTACATCGCTGGGCCAGACCGCTGCGGCTCAGGGCAGCCACCGCGTCGATCAGCAAGGCGTCGATGGGTTGAGCCTGTCTCTCGAACAATGGCCGGCCCCCGACAGCCCCCATGGGGGTGACCCGGTCATTGCGGTCGCGGCTTCAGCCGGCATCGTCAGCGCCACCCCCCGTTCGCAGCTACATGTGGCCGGGGAAAACCACGACCTCCTCGCCCATCAACATATCCAGCTGACCAGCGCAGGCGCCAGCAGGATAAACGCCGGAAAAGGCATTGCGTTGTTCGCCGAAGACCTGGGTGTCAGTGCCATTGCCAATCGCGGCAAGGTGCTGATTCAGGCGCAGAACGATGACGTTGCGCTCAACGCTCAGCAAAACGTTCAGGTGTCCGCGACGCAGGGCGAAGTCGTGATCAGCGCGCCGCGCCTGCGTTTCATCGCCGAAGACGGCAGCTATATCAAGATCGGTGCCGGCATTGAAATCGGTACCCGGGACAAGGTCATCGTCCATGGCCGAGAGCATGACTGGCTGGGACCCAACAGCGAGCCGTACCACGTGGCAATGAGGCCGCCCGCAGAGCCGGTCTGCCTGGAATGCCTGCTCAACGCGGCCATGAAAGGCGCTGCCAGGGTGACGCTATGAATGCGCTGCCGCAAAGCTGGCACGCCCTCAACGGCCAGTGCACTGCCGCGCCGCTGGTACTGCTCGACGGTGCGATGCAGCAACGCCTTGGCGAAACACTGGCCAACTCGCCAGAGACCGCGTTGTCGCTGTTTGCCCTGCACTCCAGGGCAGCCCAGGCGCTCGGCCCTTGGCTGATGACACAGGCGCATGCGGTCTCACTGGGTGTGAACGGCAGCGCGCGCGGTATCAATTGGCTGGCGTGTGACATGCCACTGCCAGACGTGCGCGACCATCTTTTGACCTGGATGCGCGGTAGCGACCCGGAGTCGCGGCAGTGGCTGCGCCTGGCTGACGGTCGAGCATTGTCGGCACTGATGAATGTCTGGACAGACACGCAGCGTCAAGCGTTTTGCCAGCCATGGCGCGCGTGGTGCTACGCAGACCGGGATGGCAGACCGAAGCTGCTTGAGCTGCCGGTCAAGCGCGATATCCCGGACAACGTATCAACCACACTGGACGCGGCACAGGATCAAGCCCTTGCCCTGGCAACCCTGGCCGACGCTTTGCTGCACGAGCTCAAGCGCACCACGATCCTGCACGCTTCCCTGAAGGGTGATCTGGAACGGCGCCATGGGTTAGCGCAGAACGTGATCGATCAGGCCATGGCGGCGGGCTATCAGACTCAAGCAGAGCTCAGCCGTTGGCTGCACTGGGCGTTGCGCAGAGGCGTGAAAGCCCCTGAGCTGATGCCCGGTTTGATCGGGCCAGAACAAAATCTGCACGGAGATGCGTTGTGGGCGGCCCTTGAACGGGATGCAGACCAGCCACCGGAGGGGACAGCGTGAGACGGGTGATATTGGCGACGACGTTCATGCTCGCTGCGGCAATCGTATGGCTGACTTTTACTCACTACGTGTGGAGGCCAGCGTTACCGAAGCCTGTTGGGGAAAGGATGTTTGGCACCAGTGTTTCCCCGATGGATCACGACATGAGCGATACGATTGTCAGAAAAATATATGTCAACGGCGAATGGCTAGGCCGTGCAGGCACTGGGGGGCGAACGATACTCGGCGCTCTTGGACTGCCATCACCCTGGCGTCCCGGTTTGACCGTGCAGGTCAAATGGGAGCGCTGCAATCGTTTCGATAAACACAATCCTGTACCGGATTCGAAAGCGTGCAAATGGACGGAAAAAACGGTGTTGGTGCATCCATTCTCCGGGGTTGGTGGGACTTGGCTACATATCCTAGAAAACGATGAGGTGCTGATTATCCCGAGCAAGTACGAACCGGGCCATGAAGACTATCCAGGCCCAGGATTTCCTGAAAAAGATTTTTTCAAAAAGAAGACTTTGAATGAACGACATTAGTTGGCTGCCCTTGAAGGCGCCTCCAACCACAAGGATTTTCCATCCCGCTCTTAATGTTGCTACCGAATCGTCATGCCGTTTGAAACTGCAGTTTTCGATCTATTTCGACGGCACCCGGAATAGTAAAGATGTGGATACCGCAAGCCGCACTCACAGCAACATCGCAAAGCCTTTTAGCCACGCGGAGAACAATGCATGAGAAGAGTCATTTTGGCGGCAACCTTTATGCTCGGTGCGGCAATTATATGGCTGACTTTCACCCACTACGTGTGGAGGCCTGCGTTACCGAAGCCCGTAGGGGAAAGGATGTTTGGCACCAGTGTTTCCCCTATGGATCACGACATGAGCGATACGATTGTCAGGAACATATATATCAACGGCGAGTGGCTGGGTCGCGCCGGCACAGGCGGAGCTACGGTAATCGGCGCCCTCGCGCTGCCATCGCCATGGCGCCCCGGTCTGACTGCGCAGGTCAAATGGGAGCGTTGTGATCGATACGACAGACGTAATCCTGTGCCGGACTCCGAAGCATGCAAATGGACACAAAAAACGGTGCTGGTGCATCCGTTCTCCAGGGTAGGTGGTACTTGGTTGCATGTTCTTGAAAACGATGAGGCGCTAATTATTCCAACCATGTATTTCCCTGATCATGCAGATTATCCAGGTCCAGGATTCCCCAAAAAAAACTTTTTTAAAAAAGAAGACTTTAAATGAACGACATTAGTTGGCTGCCCTTGGAGGCGCCTCCGACCACAAGGATTTTCAATCCACCTCTTAGTGTTGCTAGCGAATCGTCATGCCGCCTGAAACTGCAGTTTGCGATTTATTTCGATGGCACCCGGAACAGCATCTATGTAGATAAAGCGAGCGGCACTCAAAGCAACATCGCCAAGCTATATGACCTTGCGAAGGACGAAAGCCTAGAGTGTGTATACCGACTTTACATCCAAGGGGTCGGAACCGCCTTTCCTAAGATCGGTGAACCAACGGCTCACCCGGATGGAGCGTCGAAAGGCGCTATGGGCGATCGACGCATCCGTTACGCGATTCTGTTCGTTGCCAACTGGGTTGCCTACGTAGCAAATAAACAAAAGCTTGTAGAAGAAGACCAGTCATCCATCACCCACGCCGTAAAAAACGACAACCGGATCCCCGCCTGGCGTGCAGCCTTGACCAAAATGCTAATCCCCCGCACTGGCAGTCCGCACATCGAAGAAATCACCCTCGACCTCTTCGGTTTCTCCCGAGGTGCCACAGCCGCTCGCTCATTCCTCAACCAGTTGCTCAAGCATTTCGGCAACAATGACAACACCTTCTGCGGCATCCCACTGCGAGTGCGGTTCATGGGACTTTTCGACACCGTGGCGTCGGTGGGCCTGGCCGATGCGTATCCGCTGCCGGTAGACGGTCATCAGCAATGGGGGGATGCACCGCTGTTGAAGATCCCGTCCTGCGTCGAGCAGTGCGTGCACATGGTTGCTGCCCATGAAAACCGTGCCTCGTTCCCGGTGGACCTGGTGCTTGCGGGTAACAGCTACGGGCCCAATTGCATGGAGATTGTTTACCCCGGCATGCACGCCGATGTTGGCGGTGGTTACAGCGACAGCGATCAGGGCAAGGGCACGCAGTTGGCAGACGGCCGCGTGCGCCATTCTCAGGCCGACAAACTGTCACAGATCGCCCTCAACGACATGTATCAGCGAGCACTCAAAGCCGGCGTGCCGCTGCTTGAACTCAAAGACATGGACGACGCCCGGCTACAAGATGACTTCGCCATCAGCCCTGAGCTGCAAGACAGCTTCGACGCCTACATGGCAGAACTCACCACGCTCAAAGGCGGTGCGCCGGTCACCGAGCACATGCTCGCGCACCGCAAGTTGTACCTGGGTTGGCGTAAACAGCTGTTGGCCGACGAGCATTTTGCACAGCTGTCGTTCGTGCGGTGCAGCGCCGAACAGGACCGTACAGACCTCATCGACGCCAATCGCCAGTTGCGTCAGCGCGTCGAAACCTTTGCTCAGGATGCGGGCCGCCGCAAGTTGCTTGAGCAAGGTCAATACAGCCTGGCCACGCCGCTGGAAAAAGGTTTCCACCTGGAGTGGCAACAGGCACCCGCCGTGCCGCCCCATGCCGGTTTGTTTCTTGAACAATACGTGCATGACTCGCGGGCGCACTTCGTATTGACCGACCCGCAGGCCAAGGACGACACCGCTCAGCTCCGCGCACAGCTCGAAGAGCAGGACGCGACGTACCAAAAACAGCTGAAGGCTTGGGAGACCCGGCATCAGGCGTATCTCGACAGCGCCCGGCAGGGACAGTACATCGCCCTGCCCTTGCGCCCGCTCGACCCGATGAGCAAAGACAGCCGACAGGTGCTCGACCTCTACCGCAGCGGCGGCACTCCGGTATTCACCGATGCCCGCCCGGCCACGCACATCGATGGCACGCTCGACGCCCGCGATCTGCTGTATCGCATGTCGGGCCGCCGGGAAAACTGGAGCTATTTGCGCTTGCGTCACCTGTTTGCGGGCCAGCGAGTGCGCTACTCGCCCGCCGTACCTGGCTAACCACGCCGCACACCCATCCAAACACACCAAGGAGATTGTCATGGGCAACAAGGGACTGTGCTTGACCCTTTTGATCAGCATCATCGCGCTGACCGGCTGCAAGCCAGACGCGCCCGTCAAGACCACCGGAGAAGCGCCAAGACCGCTGCAAACAACGGTCTGGAAACTCACCCAGCTTGATGTCGAAGGCGCGCCAGCCGCGCTGACGGATATCCCTCAGGACAGTCACGTCGGGTTTGTGATTTTCAACGCCCAGGACCAAAGCCTGATCGGATTCGCCGGTTGCCAGCAGATCGACGGCAGGTACAGCGTGACAGGGGAACGCCTGACTATCAGCGAGCTGGTCGCGACCGGCACGCGCTGCCACAACCCGCGTTTTGATCGCATCGGCGACCGCTTCATGCAGGCGCTGCGCGAGGCCACTGTTTACCGGCTGGGCAGCGACGACGCCCGGCTGGAGCTGAGGACCGGCGACACCCTGCGCGCCGTGCTGCTGTATCGCACGCCCAAGGAGTTCAAGTGGTGACGCAGAACAACAACCTTCAAATCCCGGCTGCCCGCGTCAAAACACAAAGGACGCTTACCCAGCCTGAACTGACCTTCCCCAAAGGCTATTTCAGGGCAGCGGCAATCATCGCGAGTGTCGTTGCGAGCGTTCTCCTCGTCATCCGGCTGGTTCTGCACCTGAACGGCACCTCCATGCGCGACATCAGCGGGCCGTTATACAGCGTCACCGCTTATGGCATTTTCACGCTGGTCATGATTTTCGCCCTGCACTCAACGATCAAAATCCGGGGCCACAAAAGACAGGTCGACGCAGAGCTGCAGGCGCATCTGGCATGGCTGCGCGCCGAGAGCGAGCGCAGCTTCTCCCTGGACATACAAGGCCTGGGATTCGGAATGCAAGGTACGCGGCTGGGTCAGCTATGGGCCGAGTTGAGTGGCCAAGGCCAAAGTGGCGCCCGTGCAACATCCAGTGCAGAGCCGACATCGGTCGCGCCGTTATCTGTGGTGGAACAGGCTGCTCGACACCGAAAATCAGCATTTCACGGCGCGGCCGCAAACGCAGTACGGTACTGGCCCGTGCCGACGTTTGCCGTCAGATCCCCGCAGCCCGGTGGGGAAGACTGCCGTACAACGGACGTCATCAATCAGGGGCGCAACGCCGCGCTGTTAGGGCTGACGCTGTTTGTGGCCCAGGCCGATGAGCGCAGCACACACGCGCAGACCATGATCGAGCGCGTGTTTGGTTTCATGGAAGAACATCAGCGTGTGCCACAGGTGTTGCTCGTCACCGAGGAACAACGCACCGCGCAAA
This sequence comes from Pseudomonas sp. BSw22131, assembly GCF_026810445.1. NCBI lineage: Bacteria > Pseudomonadati > Pseudomonadota > Gammaproteobacteria > Pseudomonadales > Pseudomonadaceae > Pseudomonas > Pseudomonas huanghezhanensis. The sequence continues at coordinate 3,094,429 of NZ_CP113949.1, forward strand.
ACACTGGCGCCCTGCTGCTGGCCCGACAGGACCGGGTGGACCATCTTGAGCCCTTCTCGACCCAAGACTCCCCCGACAACAACGACCCGAATACCTGGCTTGGCAAGCTCTGGGCGTTCTATTGGCAAGCGGACCGGGAGTTTGCGTTTGAACACGCCAACGCTCAGCGAGCACCCGACACTGCCAGCCCTTGCACCCTGTCCTCCAGCTACTGGCAGGCAACACTTTCACGCCTTCGCGCCACGCTGAACGATCATAATTTGGGCGGTTTCGAATCCAGCCCATGGATACCCGTGCCATGGGCCGACCACCAGATCGCAGGATTCAAGGCCACACCTGTGCTCGGTTACCTGCATCGTCCTGTCAAGATTCCCGCCTGGCTTCAAACCGCTGCGGCAACGGAAGGCCTGTCGCCCATCGAAAGTCTGAAGCATGGCTGGATCCAGGCGATCAACACGCTGGCACTGGACGAGCGCCCGGTTCGGGTTTTCTACGACGGCCTGAATGATCTCCCAAGCCTCGCCCACTTCAGAGAAGCGATGTCTGAACTCAATCGCGAAGGCCACGGGCTGGACGTGTCGAGCAGCGCCGAGGGCTACGATCTAAGTCTGCACGCTGGCTACACAGGCGTGAGTGCTGCGCTATTGCTGATCAATCTCGCCACTGTGGCCAGTTATCAAAGCGGCGGCATCAGCGCGGTGGTCTACGGCGGTGCAGACCAGAGCGTGACGATTCAGATGGTCAGTCCGCCGTCTGTGGCGCGCAAGTCTGAAAACCTGCGCAACGGCACACCGCTCGATCCCTTTATCCAGGACTGAATATCTGGAGCCGAGAGACGATCCTTGCCAATGGCTGACGCCGCCCGACAGATCGGATCAGCATCGAGAGCTCGAACCGGCCGCTCGGCTCACGGCAACCGCTCACGCACCAAGGCGTTTCGGATGATGACCAGCACCGACTCAATGTCCTGGGACCAATCCGCCGTGCCGCTGATGCGCAATCGTTGCTGGTGCAAACCGCGCACGCTGAACAGCTCACCCGGCGCCACCACGATGCGCTGCTCCAGCAGTCGCTCGAACACCCGGGCCATGTCGACCCGGTGCACGCTTTCAAGCCAGAGCGTAGCGCCGCCCTGGGGTGCGTCGAAACGCACATCGTCGCCCAGAAAGTGCTCAACCATCGTTCCCAGCGTGGCGAGCCGAGACCTGAGCGCGCCACGCAGCAACTGCAAGTGACTGTCGAACTGCCCGCTGCTGCACAGACGCGCGATAGCTTTCTGGCGAATCAACGGCAGACGGAAAGAGCGCAGCAGAAATTGCTGATGCCACAGATCCCGTGAATGGCGGCTGAGCAGATAACCGAACGGCGCTTCGAGCCCGATCAGCCGATCAAAAGTACCGATGATCAGCAATCGCTGTGGATCGATCAGATCACGCAGGCGGCCGGACGCCGGTTCGAAACCCAGTTCACTGTGACTGTCGTTCTCCAGCACCCAAAGCCCTTGCCGGTTGAGCACATCGGCCAGCGCCTGGCGCTGGTCCGCTGCCTGAACCTGGCCGCGAACGGGGTCGAGATGAGAGGCAAAAATCGCCAGCTTGATGTTTTGCTGCTGCAACACGGCCTCCAGCTGATCGAGATCGAGCTGCCCGTCCGCGTTGACCACGCACTCCACCACCCGGATGTTGAACGCCTGGAGCGTGCGCAAAATGCTCCAGCCACAAGGCGATTCCACCAGCACCGTGCCGCCCGCCAGTTGCAGGGCCTCAAGGACGGTTTTGAGCATGCCGGTCTTGTCTGGTCCGACAAACACGTTGTCGGGATGCCAGCAATGCTCGGTCGATGACGTGTAGCGGGCGGCGAGCGCGCTGCGCAGCTCGATATCGCCGAACGGCTGAAAACGCGGGTCGGGTTGGCAGGGGTATTGACGCATGAGCTCACGCTCAAGGTTCAGCAGCGGCCCGTCCAGCGATTGCAGCAAGGTCGGCTCATCGGCGCCGAATACGAACATGTCCGGGCGCCTGGCGCTGGCCTGATAGCGGCCCAGCAGATCGTTGCCTTCGCAAGGGATGTCATGGCACGGACTGGGCAACGCGTAGTAACCGGATTTGGGCACCGAGCAGATGCGCCCTTCTTTCTCCAGCAGCGAGTACGCCGCCTGAACCGTGGAGATCGATACACGCAGTCGTCGCGCCAACAACCTCAATGACGGCAGGCGCACGGCCGGACCGCTCTGCAGCTCATTGATCAGCCGCAGCAGGTAGCGATAGACCAGTTGGTAGGCAAAATCGTGTTTGTTGTTATTCATGCGGGTTCACCTCTCCATGTGCCTGCGCAAGGTCCGTCGCCGGGACCCGCGCGATCACCGAGTGTTCGTCAATGGGATTAGCGCGTTGTTTGCCGTAGAGGTTTCGCAGGTCTTTGAGGGTCAGGCCGCTGACATCGACCAGCCACTGGATGACCTGGTCGGGCGCGGCACGCCCGGATAACGCTCGGTGCAAGTCGCTCAGCGCGACCAGCATGCCCGGGTGGCAGCGGCGCAAAAACGCTTCCAGCGCCGCGCCCTCCTCAACGAAAGGCGCGAACAGCAAACAGATCAGTTGCGTCTCGCTCAACCCAAACGCTTCTTGCGCGTAACCATTAGCCAGCGAGCGTCTGGCTGCGAGCTTTTCAGGGTCGTCGTAAGCCGCCAACGCCTGCTCCAGGAGACGCTTGGGCATGTGCTTGCGGCGCATAAGCGCTTTCGCCAGTTCAAGGTATTGAGTGATCCCCAGCGCGTAATCCAGGCCCAATATGAACTCGCTCTTGAGGCCTTGCATGTGCGCCATGAGCAACGGATTGGCGCAATCGGACTCATTGAGGCTGAACGCCAGGTCGTCGAACCGGAAGCCGAGGAACTCGGTCAGCAATGCCCAGTGCTGTTCAACCCGGGCACCAATCAGGTCTGAGACGGAAAGAAAGTACGGCACACGGGGTTTGTCACCCCGCGCAGCAGCCCGCGTGATGATATTTGAGGGCTGGAACTCTTCTGCGTACAACTCGCTGTAGTAAGCCCGGCTGATGCGGTCGAGGGATTTGAGGGTGGCACTGAAGGTCGGGTTTTCCCAGTCCACCCCCGGTTGGCCGGTGCGCTGCGCCAGCTGCATGATCCATGTCGCATAATGCTTTTGTTCTTTGAGCGAGTCCCCGCTGATGACCGCGTCGACGCCCTCGCCCCACGTCGCGGCGAGCCCGAGAAATTCCGCCATGCCCAGGTAGCAACTGTTGAAGAAGGTGTTCTGCCCGTCGTCTGCGGTCAGATGGCCGCTGAGCAACATGTCGGACCGGTTCTGTTCAAGACCTGCGATGGAAAGCGGCAGCTCTCGCTCGAAAGCCTGCACGTACTGATGATCGACCACCAGCAACTCGACGCGTGGGTCGTCATGCAGAAACAGCGCGCAGTAACACCGGTCAATATTGTCCATCACCGCCGAGGTCATACCGGCGTGCCGCATATTGGCGACTCTCAAATTGAATGAGTTCATTGATCGGCTGGCAATGCTCAACTGAGCGGCACGCAGGAATGCGAGGGTGTAGGCGCTGTCCTTGCCGCCGCTGAACGGCACCAGCACAGTGAAGCTGCCGATCTGCTCGATGCCACCGGCCTTGACGATCAAACGCTGAATCAGCAGCTGGAGTGTCGTTCGTTCCGCACGATCAAAGTAGCCGGTCAAGCGCTGCAACACTTGCTGATAGACGTAATTCATTGCCTGTTCGTGGATGGAACTCATGGTTTCGCACCTGTGTTGCAACAGCACGGGTATCGACGTAATTGATTGCAGCCACCAATCTTCTACGACCAGATACTTATTGAGAGACCGCCTATCCAGCGGCCACGCGTGACGTTCTAACTCATTAATTAAACCGATTATCAGGACGGGCAACATCCGACACTGAAGTTCGGTAGCCGTTGGGGAATAAGCGCGAAGCAGGCGGGTTTAGTCCGCGATGCATGAGGGTGAGATGCCTGAAGCTGTTGGCTGCAGGCGGCGTGACGAGCTTTATTTATATAAAGCGCAAGCGAACAGAGAGATAAATAAAATCGCGACATGACTCATTCCCTGAGTAGTGATTGTCGAACTATTATCGGCGCTCGCCTGACAAATACAAGGTACAGATCGCCGACAAAACACCACTCAACTTTCGCCCTGAATGCCCAAAACTTAAACATCGGCGTTTAATGCGCATGCCTTTATGACGCTGTTTATAGTTTATTGATAGCGATAGCAAATGAGTGTTTAAAATGATTTAAACATTTTTTAAACACACAACAAAAAGCCTTCCTGTAGTCGCGGGAAGGCTTTGAAGGGGCGGAGCTGTTAAACGTCAACGAGCGCGATTAAAGGCGCTCAGGCAGGCTCGACTTCGAGCACTGCGCGGCCGCCAACTGGGCAACCGTCCATGTAGCGGTGAGCTTCAACGATGTCGGCGAATGGAAAAACCCGCGTGATTTGCGGCACAAGCACTCGGTCTGCCGTCATCTGGTTGATGTCGCGCAATGCACGTTTCAACGCTTCTTCATCCTGGCAGATGCCCAGCTCGGGTTTACCGGCGAAGTTACCCACGCAGTGAACGAAAAACTGAATGTTCTTCTGGAACGCTGCACAGGCCGGGAACGGCGTCTGATTGCCACCCTGCAAACCGTAAAGCACCAGACTGCCACGCGGCGCCAGCACATCGCCCAGAATCGACATCTGTGGGCCGCCCAGACCATCGAAGACCACATCCACACCGCGGTTGTCGGTGTATTTGTTGATGGCCATCAACAGGTCCTGCTCCTCAGTGACCACCACCTTGTCAGCACCCAACGACATCAGATACTCACGCGACGCTTCGGTTTTGGTCGCCGCAATGACTTTCACGCCAAGGGCTTTGCCGAGCTGGACGAACGCGGGGCCGACGCAATGACTCGCATCGGTAACCAACGCGGTCTGGCCGGGTTTGACGCGGGCAAGATCAACGAACGCAAAGTAGGCAACCAGGAACGGCGTGTAATGCACGCTGGCCTCGACCGGCGACAAGATGTCCGGATAACGGGTCAGTGAAGTGCGCGGCAACACGATTGACTCGCCATAAACCGGGTGTGCATTGGGATCGGCGGAAGGGAAACTGGCAACTTTATCGCCGATTTTCAGGTCGCTGACGCCATCACCGATAGCGGTGACCACGCCTGCCATTTCAGAACCAAGGCCGGCGGGTAAACGCGCCTGAGAAGAAGCCAGATTCTGACGCCACAGAACGTCATACCACGAGACACCGATGGCCTGAACGCGCACCTGCACCTCGCCGGGTGCCGGCATCGCAGCCGGATGCTCTTCTATCTTGAGCACCTCGGCCGGGCCAAATTGATGAAAACGGATCGTGCGGGACATTTCGAACCTCGCCTTATGGACCTTGATGCCACGAACTCTATCCGGGCTCTGCCGGTAACACTATCAGTGGCTATTAATAGTCGACATGCCTGTCATCGATTCTGCTACAAATTGTCAGGCTATTAGATAACCATCGAACGCCTGGGTATTCAAGGCGGCCATTGTTGGCATCCGGACACGACATTGCAAGTCGCCACCTGTTTTCCTGACCAGCGTTCGGCACAACGGACTTTGGGCGCCCGAGATGTATTTTATCGATGCAGCCACTCGTCGTTTGCTCGTACTATTGCGAGCTGAGCTTGCGTGGTGCCCCCGACAGCGGGCACCTGTGAATCACTGCATCGCCCAACGGCCCGAGACCTATCGTCATGAATCGTAACGACCTGCGTCGCGTTGACCTCAATCTGCTGATCGTCTTCGAAACCCTCATGCACGAGCGCAGCGTGACCCGTGCCGCAGAAAAGCTGTTCCTCGGGCAGCCTGCAATCAGCGCGGCGCTCTCGCGTTTGCGTGGTTTGTTCGATGATCCATTGTTTGTGCGCACCGGGCGCAGCATGGAGCCGACCGCCCGCGCCATCGAGATTTTCGGCCTGCTGTCCCCTGCCCTCGACTCCATCTCCACTGCCGTCAGTCGCGCCGCTGACTTTGACCCGGCGACCAGCACGGCGGTGTTTCGTATCGGCCTGTCCGACGACGCAGAATTTGCGTTGTTGCCCACACTGCTCAAGCGCCTGCGCTCAGAGGCGCCCGGCATCGTGTTGGTAGTGCGGCGGGTCAATTACATCCTCATGCCGGCCTTGTTGTCGTCAGGGGAGATTTCCATCGGCGTCAGCTACACCGATGACCTGCCCGCCAACGCCAAACGCAAGGTACTGCGCCGAAGCACCCCCAAGCTGCTGCGCGCCGACACCATGCCAGGGGCCCTGAGCCTGGACGATTTCTGCGCCCGCCCGCACGCGTTGGTTTCCTACTCCGGTGACCTGGGAGGTTTCATCGATGAGTACCTGGAAAAGCTCGGTCGCAAACGCCACGTGGTGCTCGCGGTGCCCCAGTTCAACGGCTTGTCCACCCTGCTGGCTGGCACCGACATCATCGCCACGGTGCCCGACTACGCAGCAGCCGTGCTCACCGCTGCCGGGGGCGTACGCTCCGAGGAGCTGCCCATCGAGTCGCGCACCTTTGAGCTGCACATGGCCTGGCGTGGCTCGCAGGACAACGACCCCGGTGAGCGATGGCTGCGCTCGCGGATTCAGATGTTTTTCGGGGATCCGGACAGTCTTTGATCGGCGCGACCAGCCGAGCGTTGCCTAGACGTCTTTTCACAAAGCCCGCCAGCGTCATTAACGCGCTCGCAGATAAACGTGTTTTTGTTATCGCTTTCAAGCGATCAATAGCGTTTTCACATACGCCTGCCATCAAACCCGGCGACTTTCTGCAATTCAACGCGTTGATCGCACCGATCGTTGTCGCTACCCGGCAAGAGCCGGGCATGCTGGTCTACGGATACGGCGTTAACGAAGATCAAAGCGTTGCGCACATTCTTGAGCGCTACAACGTCGAATCCGTTGTCAGCCACGTAGACACGACCTTTGCGCCGTTCGGTAAACGCTTCCTCGAACTGTGCACCATCATCCGCCTGGTCGTGTACGGCAAACCTGATGCCGAGATCCGTAAACGCCTGGATCCGTTCGGCGCGGTCTACATGACCCCGTTCGAAGGCTTCAGCCGCTAACCGGATTGATAGGAGCAGATTCACGCAGCGAACGGGCAAAAGCGCGCCTGATGCGTATGGCGTATGGCGTATGGCGTATGGCCGACAGAAGGTGGTGGAGTCCGCAGTGACGTTCACTGTCTGTGGCACCCTGAAACCGCATGAAACGATTGCAGCGTCCCTGAAACCTTCACTGAATGCCGGCGTGCTCGACACGTCCGTTTACGACACGTGGGTGGGCGCAGTTCAAGGTATGTACGCTGAAAACCCACAACCGCAGCGCGATGAAGCCATTCTCTCAGGCTCGCTGGCCGCTATGACGCTGATGCTTGCCGCCAAATCCCAGGGCCTTGATTCGACCCCGACAAGATCGCAGAAGTCTGCCTGGATAATGGCGCAGCGTTCACCGAGGCCGAGCGCGCTCTACTCCGGCTTGGTCAGGCCGTCATCAAAACGTAAGGCCCCGGGTGTGCTGTTCAAGCATGCCTTGCAGCACTTTTCGCTTCAGGAATTGAGCGTTGACTTGATGCACGAAAGCAAGTCGCTACGCACGCAGCAAAACCCGGCGCTGCAACACTGCGTTCATTGCTTTGCCCGTGCCGCTGCAATCAGGCACCACGGCCAAAGCGCCTCTCAGATGTGCGTCATGTTTTCCAGATCAGTGATCAGTGTTGGCCCCTGTGGATTCCAACCTGACCGCGCTCGTGTCATGGCGCTTGAGGCTGACATATCTTTACTCACGAAAGGCGTCAGCCAACCAAAGTGAGCCGCTGCCTCCTCGGTCCTGAGAGCAACGACAGGCAAACCCAGTTGTTCGGCAATCGTCTGCGCGATACGCCTGAACGAAATGGCCTCTTCAGCGGTAGCGTGATAGCGCGAGCCTGGCTCGCGTCTCTCGAGTGCCAGGCGAAATAGCCGAGCGGTGTCATCGATATGGGTTGCCGACCAACTATTGAGCGCGCCCTCGATGTACGCAGAGACTCCAGTCTTGCGCGCCAACTCAACCACATTCGTTACGAGACCTTGCTTTCTCGTATCGTGGATCTGAGACAGGCGCATGACTGAGACGTTAACGCCTCGCTGAGAGAGCTCAAGCCCTGCCAATTCCGAGGCGACCCTGGGATTGGGATGATCAGGATTGAAAAAATTTTCAATCGCTTTCTGGCCCGGTAAGGCCGACCCCATAGCAGTGCTTGAAGTAATGACTAGCGGGCGGTCGCTCCCTTCAAGCGCTGAGCCCAAGCTAACGATTGCACGGCGATCTTTCTGGCAGTTTTCGATGAAATTGGCGAAGTCGTGATCAAACGCGGTGTGAATCACGCCATCACATTCACTGGCGCCACGTTTGAGGCTTTGCAGGTCTTCAATGTCCCCCGGGTATGCCTGCGCGCCCATTGCCGCCAGCGCCTGAGCACCCGATTCAGAACGGGTCATTCCCAGCACCTGATGCCCCGATGCGATGAGCTCTAATGCGACGTGTGAACCAACGAACCCTGTTGAACCGGTTAAAAAAATACGCATGATGGAAAATCTCACTGTGCTGAGCAGACACCATGCGCTTATGCTGGATCCTGTAAAAGAAGGGACATTATCAGGGTATAAAAACTAACGGGATGAGCATGCCTGCCCAGTTAAACAACACGCTTGGACGTTACTTGAAAGATTGCAGGGGCCGACTCGACCCTTCAGTGCTTGGATTCCCTTCAGGCCGCCGTCGCACCCCGGGCTTGCGCCGTGAGGAAGTGGCGGTGCGCGCAAACATCAGCCCCACCTGGTACACCTGGCTAGAACAAGGGCGCGGCGGCAGCCCATCTGCCGAAGTGTTGGACCGGATTGCCGCGAGCCTTTTGTTGACCGATTCTGAACGTGAGTACGTTTTCATGCTGGCATTCGGTCACCCGCCAGAAGTGATCTACAGACCACCTCAGGGGGTTACACCTCGATTGCAGCGTCTGCTGGACAGTCTTGAGACCAGCCCTGCCATCATCAAGACCGCAACCTGGGATGTGCTTGCCTGGAACCGCGCAGCTGCGGTGGTGCTCACCGACTATTCGAAATTACCGTTTGAACAGCGCAATATCCTGCGTCTCATTTTTTGCAACCCCAGGATAAGAGCAGGACAACTTGACTGGGAGTCCATGGCTCGATTCGTAGTCGCTGCATTCAGGGCCGATGCTACCCGCGCAGGGGCGCGATCCGAAGTCAGCAAACTGGCTGAAGAGCTCTGCTCGCAAAGCCCTGAGTTTGCGGCATTCTGGCATGACAATGACGTGGGTATCCATGGCGACGGGGTCAAACGCCTGCGGCACGAAACCCTCGGCTTGATCGAACTTGAATACTCCGGTTTCGCCGTAGAAGGTCGTACTGACTTGGGAATGATCGTTTATAACCCTTTGACGACATCCGACGCTGATCGTATTCGGACACTTATTCTGGAATCATCTCAAAAGCCCGACGCTTGATATCTTCACCCGTTCGGCCATTCAGGTCGCGACACACTGCATTTATTAGCGCACCGTGTCGCATACCTCCAAACGCATTGCCCCGAACCTTTATCTGGACGCCACATGACACCCAACGCCGAACACTACAACCCCGCCACCGAGTACGCCGACAAGCTGATTTCGCGCATCGGCCAGACGCCCTCATGGATCGCCAAGCGTATCGGGGTCACGGACAAACGTATTCGTTACATCCTTGAAGGTGAAAGAACCGTCAAGGGTGAGACCACACCCATTCAGATGACTTACACCGAACAGTTCGCCCTTGAGTGCCTGGCCGCAGAAGCAAAAGCCAAGGCGCAAAGCAAATAACGTTTCAGGGCTGGGTAGCCTGGTCCAGGTATGCCCAGCTATCAGCACCGTCGAAATGCCTGACTGGCGTGGCACTGATCATTTCCTGACCAAAATTATTCAAATTCACACCAACTCCGGCCCCCGTCCCCGGTGTGATCGCCTCCCAATGAGTGACACACCCGCAGTGAGTGCAGCGGAACGTCTTCAGCGTTTTCTTGCCCCAAACGTACGCTGACGTATGTTGGGGATGCCCTTCAAATGTTACCGACCCAGCTTCGAATTGAGCCCAAAGCGCCCCGAGCCTCAGGCATATCGAGCAATTGCATTTGATGGCATGCGCGGGCTGATGCGGGATGACCACTCGCACGTTTCCACAGTGGCAGGAACCTTCCAGTACATTTCTGGCGTCGGTTTGCACGTCGACTCCTTGATCCATCAGGCAGGTTTCCATTAGCGAAGCAGACGCACGTTCTCGTCAATCCGGCCCTGAATCATAGCCAGGGTGGCTGCGGTGATCATACCGGGGTAATTGTCTTCGGCGAGGGTGGCGAACTGGCTGGCGACACCGCACATGCTGTCGATCATCGCGCCAGCAGTCTCTTCGCAGACCTCTGCTTCGACTGCGAGCCTGAGCATCATCTCTCGGTCAATCGCCAACGCCTCGCCCATTACATCCATTTGGTGATATCCGCGTGGCCCCTCGCAGAAAGTCACGTCATAGGCTGGCGCCAGTTGCCATGCACCGGATGAAGACATGAGGTAGGCGAAGTTTTTCGGGTGATCGTCCCGGTTGTTGAACGCGACGTTGAAGAGTGCACGCTCAAAGGCGAGGTTTTTCTGTCGAACGTCATTGGTGCAAAGACGCGTCGCACGCAGAAAGTTGACGTAATCCACAGCCCCTGGTGCGCTGTAGTCGGCTCCGGTAAACGCGGCAAGGCTTTGCATGGGCACGCGCAAGCCGTCCACGCGATCAAAGCGTTTGCTCGCGAAGGCAGCCAGACCGTCAGGCAGGCTGAAATGCTGAGTATCCGGGGTCTGGATGCCACATTGGCGGAGGCAGTCGGCGTATACCATCTCGATGGCACACACTTCAGGGTGCTCTTGTTTCGCCGGGAACTTGATCAGCCATGCATCGAAGCCAGGCTTTGCGACCGTGGTAAAGGCGCCTGTGTGAGGGTCGCAGTAGACCAAAGCCTTGGGTCGCGCCCCCTGAGGCGAGCCCCCTACCAGCATCAGCGTCTGCAGAAACTCCCCGCCGTCGCCACTGAGCACTTGTTGAATTTCAGCCGCAAGCAGTTCAAGGGGAATATGGGTTTGCGGCTCCTGCCCTTCCGGCGCGCTCGGCTCAAATGACATTGCGCCCATCGCATTACTGCCTATATAAGCCAGCCGTTCCAATGGTCCGATGCGTGCAGTGTTCAGGTGGCGGCGCCTGAACAGGCGATCCATCAACAACATGCCCCAACCATCAGGCAACGCGTCATAGACCGGCCCCGGCAGGCCTGACTGATGCGGCGCAAACCCTCGGCGCAATCGGGGGCCGTCCAACGGCAGCTTGTAGGAAGACAGCTCAAACCCTCTGCGTCTGGCTTCGTCGCTGTACTCGAAGACGATCTGCGGGCGACCGGTGATGGCTGTTGTGGAGACCAGCGTGCCCCAGAGCCAACGTTGCCCCCAGCCCTCGTAGTAAACGTCAACTTGCTCAAGCATCGTAGGACTTCCTCTTCGTTCCGGTACGACTGCGATTGACGGTTTGCTCATACCGGCGAATGTCTTCGAGGCTGTCCACTCGGGGCAAGAACAGGTTTTCAAGATCCTTGGTGCGCCCCAGGACCATGGCCACACGGACCACATTTTCAAACCCGACATTGCGCCCTGCTTCAAGATTGGAGACGGTATTGGTTCCGATACCCGCCCGGCCTGCGACATCGGCCTGGGTCATCTGCAACGCCAGGCGCTCTGTGCGCAGACGTTCACACAGGCGCTTGACGATCTCATCGGGCTTACTGAAACCTAAATCCAACATAACGGGTCTTCCATCGCTTCGAGCGCTTGATGCCTGAGTTAAGGCAAACCATAGCTTAATCGACTGACAATAAATCCCCTATATTGTGTCTTGAACTCATTAAATTAGCTTAATACCCTTTTTATTGGAATTAGATACAGCGAGCATCCAGCAAAGCTGATGGCGCAGACCTTGGCCGCCGCTCCTCCCTCAACCAATCGCCTGAGTCACCAGACAGAACTGCTCAACCACTTTATCCAACGCTGGGGGCGCGCCAAGCACCATCCGGGGTGCGCGATCAACGCAGGGCAGTCCGATGCCCTCCAGCCAGTCCACCAGACCGCAGTCGGCGAGGATGTCGAAGCGCACAAACTGATCGGGGATGCTTCGCAGCAATTCGCTGATCATGTGCCGGGCCTGCGCGACATCGTGGGCCACCACCGGCCCGATCAGATGACCACGGCCGAAGCGGCGCAGCAACGCGATGGCTTGGAGTTGGCCGAGAACTTCAATACCGACCACCTGCTGGGCGTCCGGTAACAGATCATTGAGAACGGTCGTGCGGTCCAGGCCACTGCCCGTATTCGCCAGACCAATGAGCGCCGGGTAATCCTCGACGGTCAACGTCCTCAGCCGCGCACCCTCTGCCAGCGGCTCGGGCTGCGGCATGTGAGGCACGCCTTGGTGCTGCTGAATGAACGCGTACTCGACGAAGCCAAGGTTGTTGTAAAGCGGTGCGCCTGCGGTGGTTGCATTGAGGATAGGGGTGCGCGGCGCGGTGGCCTCAAGGCAGAGGTTCATCAACCGTCGACCAATGCCCTTGCCCTGATGCTCATCACTGACGATCACAAGGCCGATGGACGACCACGCGCCTTGGTGACACGTGAACGCCACGCCGACCAGCGTGCCGCCGAGTTGCGTGACGAAGCCTTCGGACGTGCGCTGCACCATCGCCCAGTCCTCTTCGCGATGGGGCCATTTCAAATGCACCGACAGCGCATGAGCGGCCGGGATGTCTGCGGCAATCAGTGGGCGGTAGACGTAATCGTCATTGGTCGTGGCTGTCATGAGGGCTCCTTGGGGCGGTTGCTTCGATGAAAAGGTCAGTGGCTGATGCCGGCCGGCTCATATAAGCCTGCCGGTGCTCATCAGTGCACCTGAAAGCTGCAGTGAAAGCGGCAGTGAAAGCGCGGTGGGGTCAGTGAACCGGCGTATATCGAAGTCACTGATCGCGGTGCGCGTGCTGCCGGTGCTGATCAGCTCAGCCATGACGTCACCGACGCCCGGCCCCAGCTGGAACCCATGACCGCAAAAGCCGAACGCGTAGAACAGACCATCCACCTTGCCGCTGCGCCCCATGATCGGTAGCGAATCGGGCGTATAGCTTTCGATGCCGCTCCACACCCGGATGATGTTCAAGTGCTCGGCGCCCGGAAGCAGGCGGCTCATCTGACGCATCTGGTTAAGCAAGCTCTCCGGTTTGAAATACGCGCGACGGTTGACCATGTCCGGCGGGTTGCGATTGCCGCCGCCGATGATGATGTTGCCGCGCGGGATCTGCCGGAAATAGATCACCTCCTCCTTGATCTTGGTGAACACCCCAATCACCGTCGGCAGCGCGTAAGGCACCGGTTCCGTCACAGACATCTGTGGACCATTGGGCGACAACGGGACCGCCTCGCCAAACTGCTCCGACAGCCTGGCGCCCCACGCGCCAGCGGTGATCAATAGCTGCCGGGACACAAACACCTGGCCGTCAGTGGTGGTGACGTGGAACTCACCACCGTCTTTCTGCACATGCGCCACCTCGGTACGCTCCTCGATTCTCGCCCCGGCGCGCTGAGCCGCCCTGGCAAAAGCTGGCGCCGCGAGCCGGGGGTTGGCGTGACCGTCATGCGGGGCGTATGAGCCAGCTTTGACCTGCGGCCCGAGGAACGGAAACCGCTCATGCAAGGCCTTACCCGAGACAATCTGCAAATCCAGCTCGCGGGCCTGGGGCGCATCGGCGTAAGCCTGCAATTCGGCGATTTCGTCTTCGCGATAACAGACGCGCATATGGCCGCTGGGGATGAATTCCAGATCGTCACCGATCAGTTCAGGCAGGCGTTTCCATAGCGCATACGAGCGATTGGCCAGTTCCAGTTGACCGAGAAAACGCCCCTGGCGCCGAACGTTGCCAAAATTCACGCCGCTGGCGTACTGGCCGATCTGATCGCGCTCAAGCAGCGTCACCGACTTGCCCTGCTGGCGTAGGAAAAAGGCAGACGACGCAACCATGACGCCGCCACCGATAATCAATACGTCGCTTTTTTGCACGCTCATGACGGGCTCTCGATAATGTTCAGCGCTATCGGTTTGATGGGCGCCTGACTGCGTTGCCGACCGACCGTTTCCACCGGGACGCCAGCGGCTGCAGCGATCACTTCGGCGCCAGCGTGGGAGCAATAACGTCCCTGACAACGCCCCATGCCGACCCGACTGAATGCCTTGGCACGGTTGACCTCGCGTGCGCCTTTTTCGTTGACCGCACGGCGCAGCTCGCCAGCGCTGATCATTTCACAGCGGCACACGATGGCGTCATCGGGCAATGCCGCCGCCTGCTCCGCAGGCCAGGGAAAGGCCTCGGCCAACCCCAGACGAAAGCGCTCCATCACTGCAAGTGTCTGCTGCAACGTGTCTGCGGGTACGCGGTTCGCGCCCAGATCAAGATCATCCAGCAGCGCCAGCGCGGCTGCCCGACCTGCGTGTTCCGCGGCATCGGCGCCCCGAATCTTCGCGCCGTCGCCAGCCGCGTACACACCCTCAACCGATGTCCGGCCAAGCTCGTCAACGGCCAACACCCACTGGCTGGACGCGGCATCAAACTGCATCCGGCACCCGGCCAGGTCAGCGAGCTGGACCTCGGGGCGCAAGTGATACCCCATCGCTACGGCATCACAGTTCACGGTTCGGGTTTCCCCGGCCTGACTCTTGAAGCACACGCCGCTGACGCCGGCCTTTTCATCACCCTCGATCTGCATCGGAGTGACGCCAAAACGCAGGGGGACTTTCGCCCGGTACAACTGCGCCAGCAGCTTCATGCCGATGAACAGCAGACCCGGCCGCGCCAGCAACTTGGGCAAAGCGCGCAACCGTTTGCTCAGCGGGGAGGTGTCCAGCACCGCCGCGACGTTGGCCCCGGCTTTCACGTATTGGCTGGCGACCAGATACAGCAAAGGGCCGCTGCCCATGAACACCACGCTGCGGCCAATCGACACCGCCTGCGATTTGAGCGCAATTTGCGCACCGCCCAGGCTCCACGTACCTGCCAATTGCCAGCCTTTGACCGGCATCAAACGATCAGTCGCGCCGGTGCACAGAATCAAGGCGTCGTACTCCACGACGCTGTGCACCCCGTCACTGACGCAATGCAACTGCCGGGGCGTCAGGTTCCAGACCAGCGTGCGCGGCCGATAATCGATCAGCGCACGCAACTGATCAAAACTGCTGTGCAGGTCGCGGGCCTTCTGAGCTTCGGTGCCGTACAGCTCGGCGTAATCGCGCTTGAAACCTTCCGGCTGCCGACGATAGATCTGGCCGCCATCACGACGGTTTTCATCGATCAGCGTGGCCTTGATACCGGCGCTGAGCAGTGTCTGCGCGCAACGCACCCCTGCCGGACCGCCGCCCACAATCACCACGCGGGGCGCAGTGTCGCGCAGTGGTATTAACCCAGAAGTGGCCATTTTGCCTCCGGCTGTACGGTGACGATGTCCAGGTGCTCGCGGACCTCGGTTGAGCAGGCTCGCAGCCGCGCACCCGTGCGCGTCCAGACCCAACAATCCTGGCAAGCGCCCATCAGACAAAAGCCGGCCCGGCTGCCGGGGTCGAACTCAGACTGGCGCAGGGATGAGCGCTGAGTGAGGATCGCGACCATCAGCGTGTCGCCTTCAAGGGCAGTGACCGGCGAGCCATCCACTCGCAGCGTGACGACGGGCCGATCATGCTCGCCCAGCCTGACAACGCGCCCGCTCATGACCTGTGCTCCTGACCGGGGCCGCGAGCCAGCGCCTGTATTTCAATCAGATAACCGTGATGCAATTCGGGCACCGGCACCACCGCACGCGCAGGCCGGTGCTCGCCCAGGTAGCGCCGGTAAACGCGATCAAACACCGGCCAGTGTTCGATCCCGGCGACATACACCGTCACGCTCAGCAAATCATTTGCGCTGCAGCCCGCCGCCGCAAGAATCGCCAGCAGGTTATCCAGCGCCAACGCCGCCTGAACGTCGAACGGCTGGTCAGAACTATGGCTGCCATCGGCGCGCACCGGCAGTTGCCCCGACACGTGCAGCGTGCCGTCATGCAGCACCGCTTGCGCGTAATGGCCTCCCGGCGCGGCCGCGTTCGGGGTGTGGATCCGTTCGATATCACCAGCCATGAAGGCGACTCCAGAGATGGACTTCGCCGTCAGCGTCGACGGCGTGATAGTCCGGAAACTGCGCACCCGTGGCGCAGGCGTGATTGGGCAAAATGCGCAGGCGGCTGCCGATCGGGAAACGCTCGTCCAGGTTTGAATCCGTCTGTGTCTTCAGGGTAATGATGCCGTGCTCCTGGTTGGCGCCAGTGACCCGTGCACCGTCGATCCATTCGCCGGCCTCGGTACACACTTGTCCGTAGCCGAAATCCCGGCGCTGACGCTGTGTGCCGCGATCACGACTCATGGCCATCCAGCCGGCGTCGACGATGATCCAGCCTTTTTCCTGCTGATGCCCGATGACGGTGGTCAGCACGCACAATGCCAGCTCATCCGGCCGGCAAACCCCAATGTTGTGCATCACCAGATCGAAGAACACATAAACGCCTGCGCGAACCTCTGTCACACCCTCCAGGTTCAGCGCCGACAGCGCCGTGGGCGTGGAGCCGATGCTGACCTGCGGACAGACGAATCCTGCGGCGCGGATCTTTTCAGCGGCGCTCACGCACAGAACACGCTCTTGCTCGGCCAACGCCTGCAGCGCTTCCGGCGCGTCCAGTTCGTAACTGGAACCGGCATGGGTCATGACGCCGCGCAGTTGCATGCCGCCATTGATCAGCACGCTTGCGACCTCGATCAGCGCGTCATCTTCCACCACCAGACCGGACCGGTGGCCGTCGCAATCAATCTCGATCCAGACCTCGAATCGCTCCTTGTGCAACTGACCAAACTCGACGATGGCCCGAGCGCCCGCGACGCTGTCGGTCAATACGCTCAGTTCGCAACCCTGACGGCGAAGTGTGAGCGCCGGCTGCAATTTGCCGGGGGCGATGGCGACGGCGTAGAAGACGTCCTTGATCCCGTGATCAAAGCAGTGCTGGGCCTCTTTCAGGGTCGAGACCGTCACGCCGATTGCCCCGGCGTCGCGTTGGGCCTGAATCACCGGCAGGCATTTGCTGGTCTTGACGTGGGGGCGAAGGCGCACACCCAAATCGTCCATGCGCTGTTGCATGCGCTGGATATTGCGCTGCATGCGCGGCACATCGACAAGGGCGACAGGCGTATCAAGGCAGGACGTGGACGCTGACATGAAAAAGGCTCTGATGACTGGGTACGCCTGCCACTCTACTCAACGATACTCAAGCTGTGGTTCAATCGATCATCATCAATCCTTAAGCTGAACTGAATGATTGCTCTCGAAGACTTGCGCATGGCGGCCACCCTGGCGCGCTCTGAATCCCTCAGCGCAGCGGCCCGGGCACTGAATGTCACGCCGTCCGCGCTGTCGATGCGCCTGCGCAAACTGGAGACCCGGCTGGGCATCCTGCTCGCCAGTCGTGATGCCCGACGCCTGAGCCTGACCGCCGACGGTGAGCGCTTCGCCCGGGAAAGCGCCTTGTTGCTTGAGCAACTGGAGGCGCTGCCTGAATCCTTCAAACAGCGCGATGACCAACTGGCTGGCATCCTTCGGCTGGCGGCGCCTTTTGGTTACGGCCGACAACGTATTGCGCCCCTGCTGGCGCGGTTTGCAAAACTGCACCCACAGCTCAGCCTGCACCTGGACCTGCGCGAAACGCCTTGGCCGGATCGCCACGACAGTGATGCGGTGGTGCACATCGGTACGCTCAATGACAGCCAGTGGATCGCCCGGCCTCTGGCGAAAAACGATCGTTGGCTGTGTGCCAGCCCTGCTTATCTGGAACAGCACGGCGTGCCGGCGTCCCCCGATCAACTGTCGGCCCATCGCTGCATTTGCATTCGCGAAAATGACGAAGACGTGACGCTCTGGCAGATGAGCAAAGGATCGGTCAAAAAAACCCTGCGCATCGAACCGGCTTTGCTGAGCAATGACGGCTCTGTCGCGCGACGCTGGGCTGAGCAAGGTTTGGGCATTGTGCTGCGCTCGCAATGGGACGTCAGCGAGGGCATTGCCAGCGGCAGCCTGATACGCGTGCTCGCGGACTGGGAACTTGCCAGCGCGCCGGTCAATTTATTGGTGCCCGTGCGCAAGCATCGCACCGCGCGCGTGCAGGTGTTGATGGAGTTTCTGGAGACAGCACTGAGGGCCTGACGGACGTCTCACAGGATCGCTTCAAGCGTTTTTTTCGGTCCAGAAACCGCCATAGCATGTGCCTGCGCAGGGTCTGATCAGGCTGAGGTTGTAACCAGACATATCATTACGACTGATAGTTACCTTCGGGTTATTCGATTCGTGCAATACAAGGGGTCAGAACAGAATCCGCCCATCTCAACAAATGTCGGCGGATTTTTCTATGCTTCAGTCACTTACCCCTTTGCGCTATCCCCTCGCCGCTCTGGCCCTGGTCGTGATAAGCGCGTGTGGCAAGACGCCCGAGGCGACAGTGGCCCCAGCGGCTGCAAAAGTCAGCGTTGCCAAGGTCATCGAACAACCGATCAATGAGTGGGACGAAGTCACCGCTCGCCTTGAGGCGCCAGAAACCGTTCAAGTGCGGCCACGTGTCTCGGGGCAGATCGACTCAGTCGCATTCGTCGATGGCGAACTGGTGAAAAAAGGCGATCTGTTGTTCCAGATCGACCCACGTCCTTTCCAGGCTGAAGTCGACCGACTGCAAGCCCAGTTGCAACAATCCAGAGCCACTGCAGCCAACAGTGCCAACGAAGCCCAGCGCGGCGAGCGGTTGCGCACCAACAACGCGATTTCCGCCGAGCTGGCCGACTCCCGAAACACCAACGCTCAAGAAGCCAAAGCCGGTGTCGCTGCCATCCAGGCGCAGCTTGACCTCGCCAGGCTCAACCTCGGCTTTACCCGTGTGACCGCGCCCATCACCGGCCGCGTAGGTCGGGCGGAAATCACCGCAGGCAACATCGTCACCGCCGACAGCAGCGCACTCACCACTCTGGTATCCACCGACAAGGTATACGCCTACTTCGATGCGGATGAGCGCGTGTTCCTCAAGTACAACCAACTGGCTCGCGACGGCAAACGCGGCGCCGCGACCCCGGTGTACATGGGCCTGTCCAACGAAAGCGACAACCCGCACCTGGGCAAGATGAACTTCGTCGACAACCAGGTAAATCCCAGGACCGGCACCATTCGCGGTCGCGCAGTGTTCGACAACAGCAAGGGCGAGTACACCCCTGGGCTGTATGCACGCCTGAAGCTGGTGGGTAGCGGCTCCTATTCGGCGATGCTGATCAAAGACGAAGCCGTCGGCACTGACCTGGGCAAAAAATTCGTGCTGGTGGTCGACAAGGACAACAAGGCGATTTACCGCACCGTTGAACTGGGGCCGAAACTCGAAGGCCTGCGGATCGTGCGCACCGGCCTGACCAAAGATGACCGCATCGTCGTCAACGGCTTGCAGCGCGTACGTCCTGGCTCGCCGATTGACCCGCAAGACACCCCGATGGCCAGCGAACAAACCCTCGCCGCGCTGCAACAACAACGCCAGGCATTCGAAGCCAGCAATCAGCCCAAGGCGTCGTCCAAAGCGGACGCCAAGGTCGCTGTTGCCACGCCACGCGGTTAAGGGACAACCTAGATGAATTTCTCAAAATTCTTTATCACGCGGCCGATCTTCGCTGCGGTGCTCTCGCTGTTGATTCTGATCGCGGGTGCAATCTCGCTGTTTTCGCTGCCGATCAGTGAATACCCCGAAGTCGTTCCGCCCACCGTAGTGGTACGCGCCAACTTCCCGGGTGCCAACCCGAAGGTCATCGGCGAAACCGTTGCTGCGCCGCTCGAACAGGCCATTACCGGCGTCGAGAAGATGCTGTACATGTCTTCGCAAGCGACATCGGATGGCAAGCTGACGCTGACGATCACCTTCGCCCTGGGCACTGATCTGGATAACGCTCAGGTACAGGTGCAAAACCGCGTGACGCGCACCGAGCCCAAGCTTCCTGAAGAAGTGACGCGCATCGGTATCACCGTCGACAAGGCGTCGCCGGACCTGACGATGGTTGTCCACTTGACCTCGCCGGACAAACGCTACGACATGCTGTACCTGTCCAACTACGCAGTGCTCAACATCAAGGATGAGCTGGCACGTCTGGGCGGTGTGGGCGATGTACAGCTGTTCGGCATGGGCGACTACTCGCTGCGCGTCTGGCTGGACCCGAACAAGACCGCTTCGCGCAACCTGACCGCCACCGATGTAGTCAATGCCATTCGTGAGCAAAACCGTCAGGTCGCTGCCGGGCAATTGGGTGCACCGCCCTCGCCTTCGGCCACCAGCTTCCAGATGTCGATCAACACTCAGGGCCGTCTGGTCAATGAGGAAGAGTTCGAGAACATCGTCGTCCGTGCAGGCCCCGACGGCGAGATCACTCGCGTCAAAGACATCGCCCGGGTCGAGCTTGGTTCCAACCAATACGCCCTGCGTTCGCTGCTGAACAATCAGCCCGCAGTCGCGATCCCGATCTTCCAGCGCCCTGGCTCTAACGCCATCGAGATTTCCAACGAAGTGCGCGCCGAAATGGAGCTGCTCAAGAAGAGCTTCCCCGAAGGCATGGACTACAGCATCGTTTATGACCCGACGATCTTCGTTCGCGGCTCTATCGAAGCGGTGGTTCACACCCTGTTCGAAGCGCTGATCCTCGTGGTACTCGTGGTCATTCTGTTCCTGCAGACCTGGCGCGCTTCGATCATTCCGTTGGTGGCAGTGCCCGTTTCGCTGATTGGTACGTTTGCGGTCATGCACCTGTTTGGCTTCTCGCTCAACGCCTTGTCGCTGTTCGGACTGGTACTGGCGATTGGCATCGTGGTCGACGATGCGATCGTGGTGGTGGAAAACGTCGAGCGAAACATCGAGCTCGGGCATGAGCCGATGGAAGCGACGCAAATTGCCATGCGGGAAGTGACGGGTCCGATCATTGCCACGGCGCTGGTGCTGTGTGCGGTGTTCGTGCCGGCTGCGTTTATCTCAGGCCTTACCGGGCAGTTCTATAAACAGTTCGCCCTGACGATTGCCATCTCGACCGTGATCTCGGCGTTCAACTCCCTGACCCTGTCGCCGGCACTGGCTGCGGTATTGCTGCGCAGTCACGATGCACCAAAGGACGGCTTCTCGCGGTTCCTCGACAAGCTGCTGGGTGGCTGGCTGTTCCGTCCGTTCAACCGCTTCTTCGTCAAAGCCAGTAACGGCTATGTGAGTACGGTTGGTCGCGTGATTCGTGTCAGCGGGCTGGCCCTTGTGGTGTATGCCGGCCTGATCGTCATGACCTGGCTGGGTTTCTCGACCACGCCAACCGGCTTCGTGCCGACCCAGGACAAACAGTATCTGGTGGCGTTTGCCCAGCTGCCTGACGCCGCAAGCCTTGACCGCACCGAAGACGTGATCAAGCGCATGTCCGACATCGCCCTCAAGCAACCGGGCGTTGAAAGTGCGGTGGCCTTCCCCGGCCTGTCGATCAACGGTTTCACCAACAGCCCCAACTCCGGCATTGTCTTCGTCACGCTCAAGCCGTTCGAAGATCGCAAGCTGGACAGCGAATCGGCCGGCGCCATTGCCGGTGCTCTGAACGGCCAGTTCGGCTCAATCCAGGAAGCCTACATGGCGATCTTCCCGCCACCACCGGTACAGGGTCTGGGCACCATTGGCGGTTTCCGTCTGCAGATCGAAGACCGTGGCAACCTGGGCTACGACGAGCTCTACAAAGAGACGATGAACATCATCGCCAAAAGCCGCAGCGTGCCAGAACTGGCGGGCCTGTTCACCAGCTACACGGTGAACGTGCCGCAGGTCGATGCTGCCATCGACCGTGAAAAAGCCAAGACCCACGGCGTGCCGATCAGCGACATTTTCGACACGTTGCAGGTTTACCTGGGCTCGCTGTACGCCAACGACTTCAACCGCTTCGGCCGCACCTATCAGGTCAACGTTCAGGCAGAGCAACAGTTCCGTCAGGACGCCGAGCAGATCGGTCAGCTCAAAGTGCGCAACAACCTGGGCGAGATGATCCCGCTGGCGACGCTGCTCAAGGTCACCGACACCTCAGGCCCTGACCGCGTGATGCACTACAACGGATTCATCACCGCCGAGATCAACGGCGCCGCAGGCCCGGGCTACAGCTCTGGTCAGGCGCAGGTTGCGGTCGAAAAACTGCTCAAAGAGGAATTGCCCAACGGCATGACCTACGAGTGGACCGACCTCACCTATCAGCAAATCCTCTCGGGTAACACGGCGTTGCTGGTGTTCCCGCTCTGCGTCTTGCTGGCGTTCCTGGTGCTCGCCGCGCTGTATGAAAGCTGGAGCCTGCCGCTGGCGGTGATCCTGATCGTACCGATGACCCTGCTCTCGGCCATTGCCGGGGTGATCATCGCCGGCAGCGACAACAACATCTTCACCCAGATCGGACTGATCGTACTGGTGGGCCTTGCGTGTAAAAACGCGATCCTCATCGTCGAGTTCGCCAAGGATGAACAGGACAAAGGCAAGACCCCGCTGGAGGCTGTTCTGGAAGCGTGCCGTCTGCGTCTGCGGCCAATCCTGATGACTTCGTTCGCGTTCATCATGGGTGTCGTGCCACTGGTTCTGTCCAGCGGCGCAGGTGCTGAAATGCGTCACGCCATGGGTGTGGCAGTGTTCTCCGGGATGCTCGGCGTGACCTTCTTCGGCCTGCTGTTAACGCCGGTGTTCTATGTCCTTATCCGTAATTACGTGGAGCGCAAACAGGCACGCAAAGCGGCCAAGGCACAACGCGTTCAGACCCTGTCGTCGGAGACTCACTGATGAAGGCTGCAAAACTTTTCCTGCCGAGCCTGTTGGTCCTGGCGCTGGCGGCCTGCGCTGTCGGCCCTGACTACAAGACGCCAGACACCGCCGCGGCCAATATCCAGGCCGCCGGGCTGAGCAAATATGACCGTGAACACACGGAAACCATCTGGTGGCAGCAGTTCGACGATCCGACGCTCAACAAGCTGGTGGCCGAATCGCTGCAAGGCAACCGCGAGCTGCGTATCGCATTCGCACGGCTCAAGGCGGCGCGGGCAATTCGTGACGACGTCAGCAACGATGCAATGCCCGTCGTCACCAGCCGCGCCAGCAGCCAGATTGGCCGCGCTCAAGTGCCGGGCCAGACCGAAAACAGGATCAATCAGGAGCGCTACGACCTGGGGCTGGACATGGCGTGGGAGATCGACCTGTTCGGCCGTATCCAGCGCGAACTGGAAGCCAGCGACGCCGACCGCCAAGTGGCCGAGGCCAACCTGTATCAACTGCAAGTCACCATGATCGCCGAGTTGGTGGATGCGTACGGCCAGTTGCGCGGTGCTCAACTGCGTGAAGGGATTGCCCGCGACAACCTTAAAAACCAGCAGGAATCACGGGGTGTGACGACCCAGTTGCGCGACGAGGGCGTGGGCAACGAGCTGGACGTTATGCGCGCCGATGCACGGGTGGCGGCTGTAGAGGCGACTATTCCGCAGCTGCAGGCCGAGCAGATCCGAGAAAAAAATCGTATCGCGACGTTGCTAGGCCAGCGCGTCGACGCCATGAATGTGGATCTGAGCCCGATGAAGCTGCCGGTGATTTCCAAGGCGCTGCCCATTGGTGACCCGACCAGACTGCTGCACAACCGGCCGGATGTGCTGAGTGCGGAGCGTCAGCTGGCGGCTCAGACAGCGCGCATCGGCGTGCAAACCGCAGACCTGTTCCCACGGGTCAGCCTCAGCGGTTTTCTGGGGTTCACCGCCAGCCGCGGATCGCAGTTGGGCTCCGGCGCGGCGCAAGCCTGGGGCCTTGGCCCAAGCATTACCTGGGCGGCGTTTGACCTGGGCAGCGTGAGGGCGAGAATTCGCGGCGCCAACGCCGATGCTGAAGGCGCGCTGGCCAACTACGAGCAGCAAGTGTTGCTGGCCCTCGAAGAAACCGAGAACGCATTCAGCGATTACGACAAGCGCCAGCAGCGTCTGGTGTCGCTGGTGCGTCAGAGCGAGTCGAGTCGTTCTGCGGCGAAGCTCGCATCGATCCAGTACCGCGAAGGCACCGCAGATTTCCTCGTGTTGCTGGACGCGGAACGTGAACGTCTGGCTGCCGAAGACACTCAAGCCCAGGCGGAAATCGAGGTCTATCGCGGCATCGTCGCGATCTATAAAGCGTTAGGCGGCGGCTGGCAGCCAAGCGCCTGACAGCCCCTTGCGATGATGCGGGGCGGGTCTCACCGTCCGCCTCTCAAGCCCTGCCCTCACAAGGTGCAGGGCTTTTTTATGCGGCACACTAAAAGCAGTGCCCTTAACCCCAGCTGCGTTGATCGGAGCAAAGATCAGCGTTGCTTCCCGGACGACTACAACGCGATTGCCGTTTGACACGCCTCGGTCGGTCCCCGAAGCTGCTGCCCCATAGAAATGGAAATCGACATGCCAAAAAAGCCATCCCAAGCCCAACCATCCGCGAGCAATAACCGCCGTCGCTGGCAGGTTTCAATGGCCGTTGTGTTGCTGGTCGGCGCGCTTATCGGCGGTTGGCTGCTCCATCGGGCGTGGAATGCGGCCCCGACCGCTGCACCGCTCAGCCACAGCTACGCCGAAGCGGTGGAGATTGCCCATGGCGGCAAGCCAGGTGCCGCGCGCGCCCTCTATCAACAGCTGGGCCGAACCGATCTGTCGGACAGTCGCCGGGCAGCGTTATTGACCGAACTCGCCAACTACCCCAGCCCACAGGCGCTCAAGCTGCTGAAGGCTGACCTGCGCCAGACATCCTCCCTCATTCAGCAAGCGGCCATCGACGCTGTCACCCTCATGGTGCCCGCCGCGCAGCGCAGTGTGCTGATCGGGCCGCTGCTGGAGGATTCGAACCCGACTGTGCGTTTTAGCGCAGCCAAGGCATTGCTCGGATTGACGCCAGACGACGTTGGGTTGTACTTCGGCCCGTTGCAATCGGTCGCCGAACAGTATGAAAGCGCGCTCGCCGCTCAGCCCCCCGATGGAAACAGCCAGGTGCAACTGGCCAGGCTTTACATGACCACCGCAGCGCCGCAGAAAGCAGCCGACGCATTGAAGCTGGCCTTGAACCTGGAGCCCGATAATCTGCAGGCGGGTCTGGCTCAGGTTGATCTGCTTGACCATCAAGGACAGGCCGATCGCTCCCGTCAGCAGTTGGCGCAATTGCTCGACCGGAAGCCGCAGTCTTCGTTGCTGCAACACGCGCTGGGCCAATGGCTGCTCGGCCATGGGCAGAATGAGTACGCCCTGCTGGCCCTCGCCAAAGCGGTCGAACTTGAACCCGACAATACCGGTTACCGCTATGATCTTGCGGTGGGGCTGCACGACCTGGATCAGCTTGAAGCGGCACAACGGCAACTGGAGGACATCCTGCAACGCCAGCCTGCGAACCGTCGCGCGCGCATCCTGCTGATCCACTACTGGAAAGAAAACGGCCAGTTGCAGAACGTGCAAGTGTTGCTCGCCGAACTGGAGCAGCAAAACCCCGATGACCCCGCCCTGCAACAGGGTCTTTAAAGATCAATAGTACTAAGCAACGCTGTGCCGGCGAGTTTCCAAATATGTCCAAGTTTCGGAAATGACTTACACCACTTTTCTCTGTCGTTCGCACTTGTTGCGTCACGCTGATCAACGCGATTGCAGTCTTCATATACCGATTGCTTGAAGAGTGTTTTCTAACGCGAAAAAAACGTGCATGATTTGCCCGTTGCCGACAACAACTACCCTTCACACTGATGCCCGACTGACAGCTCATCGTTAGTTATCAACACGTCAGCGTTTCAGGGGTAACCACATAATGAGCACAAGACCCGCAACTGCGTCTATGTCGCTCCCGTTGGGCTGACAACAGCCATCCATCGTTGGAGTACAGTATTTGTCCAGACTTGCCGAGTTTCGAGCAGCAGAAAAAGCCCTTCAGGAACAGCTCGCACAGCTGGAAAACCTGAAGAACGACGCCGGACTACAAAAGGAAATCGAATTCGAGCAGAAACTGCAGGAATTGATGAGCACCCACGAAAAAAGCCTGCGTGACATCATCGCCATTCTCGACCCCAATCCATCCGCGCCAAGCGCCGCACCAGCAGGCCCCAAACGCCGTCGCGCACGCGTGGTCAAGGTCTATCAGAACCCGCACACCGGCGAACTGATCGAAACCAAAGGCGGCAATCATCGCGGCCTGAAATCATGGAAAGAACAGTACGGCGTCGACACCGTTGACGCATGGCTGCGAGGCTGAGTCCGCAGTCAGGCAATCATGGTGACTGAAAAGGCCCCGTCTGTCGGGGCTTTTTATTGACGCCGTTATTACAGCGTTTCATTGGCAGCTCCGAACTAATCGCTGATAGCTACCCAGAACGCAACAATGCCAGGTTCAACACCTGACTGCGAATAACACGCACAGCACTTCACGCCCCGCATACCCTGGTCCGAGCTGTTTAAATTAACTTAATTTTTTGCACTCAGCCGGATGGATTATCCGTTAATGCAACCCATCGTTAAGCAATCAGACAGAGTTCATTGCAAATGACTGCACTAAGCGCAGGGACAATCAGCCTGTTCCAAGGAAAATTCAGACATGAATAACATCCGCCCTTCACACTTTTTTCACACCCGGTCTTTCAAGATAAGTGCAGCTAAAGGATTAGCACCCCATGCCCGCTTCGGCGGGCTTCTTTATGCCTGAAATTCAAGTCATTAACCGCAATCGTGACATCATTTTGCTACTGCACTGAGCTCATCCGCAAACTTTCCCTTATACGCATGACCTCGTCCTTGTTGCTGGCATAACCGCTGGCGGACCCCGCGTAAGACAACGCCCACGCCATTTCTTTGTTCGCCGCCGCAACCAGCGTCTGGGTCATCACGTGTACGCCGTTCTGGGTGATCGTGCAGGTGGTTTCCATCGCCGGTACGTCGCTCAGCGTGCTGGCCTTCATCTGCGTGCATACGCTCTGGAAACCGCTGCGGGCGAAATTGACCTGGACGGCCTTGCGCATCTCCAGCAGTACGCCTTGAACGTTCACGGCGTGCCCTGCCTGCAAAGGCGACTGGGTAAGCTCAACCACCATTGCCGGATCGCCGTTTTCGTCGTTTTTCACAGCGCGCTGGCGAACCTGGCTTGGGGCTGAACCCTGCTCCGCTGCGTCAGGTTGAGCAGTTGGATCGACCTCCCAACCCGCAGGCCAGATGACCATCAAGTCGGCAGCACGCGTGCCACTCATGAAAAGCAGTAAACAAACGGTGGCGAGTGCGGTCTTGTATTGCAGATAAGCCATGGTCGGTACCTGAGCGGCGAGTCGCAAAGTGTGAGCCAGCAACCTGCGAGGAACAAGGGCGAGCCGAAGGTTTCTGCGGATTAGCGTTTGGCTCGACGCTGCGGCATCCGTATCATTCAGCAACGTTTTCATCTATTCATCTGGAGCAACTGATGAGCATGCACGACCTGAACACTGTACCCGGCGTCACTGCACAGCCGGAAGCGGCCACCCAGCAATTCGTGTTCAACCACACGATGCTGCGGATAAAAGACGCGACCGCGTCGCTGGACTTCTATACCCGCGTGCTGGGCTTTAGCCTGGTTGAGAAACGTGATTTTCCGGAAGCCGAATTCAGCCTCTACTTCCTGGCACTGGTTGATAAATCGACGATCCCGCAGGACGACGCAGCGCGCAACGCCTGGATGAAGGGTATCCCCGGAATTCTGGAACTGACCCACAACCACGGCACCGAAAACGATCCGTCATTCGCCTACCACAACGGCAACACTGATCCGCGCGGTTTTGGCCACATCTGCATCTCCGTGCCGGACGTGCATGTTGCTTGTGAGCGCTTCGAGAAACTTGGCGTCGACTTCCAGAAACGCCTGACCGACGGACGCATGAAAAGCCTGGCGTTCATCAAAGACCCGGACGGTTACTGGGTCGAGATCATCCAGCCGACGCCTGTCAGCGAGTAAACCGCTGCAAAAGGTCGGAGGGAGCTTGCTCGCGATGCGGTGTTAGCACCAAAGAGCCTGTATCGATTCTGTTCATCGCGAGCAAGCCCTTCCCACAGGCATGACGCCGACCGAGTCAAAAAAAAACCTCATGATCGCTCATGAGGTTTTTTTGTTTTCAGGTGCGGGTCAGCGCATCAAGCCGGCGCACTGCTACGGATCAGGTGATCGAAAGCGCTGAGCGATGCCTTGGCGCCCTCACCTATCGCGATCACGATCTGCTTGTACGGCACGGTGGTCACGTCGCCAGCCGCAAAGATGCCCGGAATCGACGTTTCACCGCGCTGATCGATCACGATCTCGCCACGAGGCGACAACTCGACCGTGCCTTTGAGCCATTCGGTGTTCGGCAGCAAACCGATTTGCACGAAGATGCCTTCCAGCTCGACAGTGATTTCCTCGTCAGTCGTACGATTTTTGTAACGCAGGCCGTTGACCTTCTGTTCGTCGCCAGTCACTTCGGTGGTCAGTGCGCTGGTCAGTACCGTCACGTTCGGCAGACTGTGCAGCTTGCGTTGCAAAACTGCGTCGGCCCGCAGGGTGCTATCGAACTCGATCAGCGTCACGTGGGACACGATGCCAGCCAGGTCAATCGCGGCTTCAACGCCGGAGTTACCACCACCAATCACCGCGACCCGCTTGCCCTTGAACAGTGGGCCGTCGCAATGCGGGCAGTACGCCACGCCCCTGTTGCGGTACTGCTGCTCGCCCGGAACGTTCATTTCTCTCCAGCGTGCGCCGGTGGCGAGAATGACCGTTTTGGACTTCAGCACGGCGCCGCTGGAGAACCGCACCTGGTGCAACTCGCCCGCCTTGCCCGGAATCACCTGATCGCCGCGCTGCAGGTTCATGATGTCCACTTCGTACTCTTTGACGTGTTCTTCCAGCGCGACGACCAGCTTCGGCCCTTCGGTATGCTGGATCGAGACGAAGTTCTCAATCGCCATGGTGTCCAGCACCTGACCACCGAAACGCTCGGCGGCGACACCGGTGCGTATGCCTTTACGGGCGGCGTAGACCGCTGCTGCTGAACCTGCAGGACCGCCACCCACGACCAGCACATCGAATGCCTGCTTGGCGTTGAGTTTTTCTGCCTGACGATCACCTGCGCTGGTGTCGATCTTGGCCAGGATTTCCTCAAGGTTCATCCGGCCTTGAGCAAACAGCTCGCCGTTGAGGTAAACGCTTGGCACCGACATGATCTGACGTTCGGTCACTTCCGCCTGGAACAGGCTGCCTTCTACGGCAACGTGTTGCACATTCGGGTTCAGGACTGCGAGCAGGTTCAGCGCCTGAACCACGTCAGGGCAGTTCTGGCAGCTCAGCGAGAAATAGGTTTCGAACTTGAACTCGCCGGTCAGCGAACGCGCTTGTTCAATGGTGTCTTCGGTGGCCTTGGACGGGTAACCGCCCACTTGCAGCAGCGCCAGGACCAACGATGTAAATTCGTGCCCCATGGGCAGGCCGGCAAAGCGCAGGCTTATATTTTCGCCCGGGCTGTTCAGTGCGAACGACGGTGTGCGGGCATCGTTGCCGTCGGTATTGAGGGTGATGCGATTGGAGCTGCTGACGATATCGTTGAGCAACGACAGCATTTCCTGCGACTTCGCGCCGTCATCGAGGGACGCGACGATATCGATTGGGCGAGTGATGCGCTCCAGGTACGATTTCATTTGTGCTTTGAGATTGGCGTCCAACATGAGGCGGCTTCCTTTTCAAAAGATGTAAATACTTTTCAAACTTAAAAAAAAACGCCCAAGCGTTGACCGCCCGGGCGTTTTTTTGGGGGCGATGCGGTTTACGTGCTCAAGAGCTCATCGCTCCCGGTCTCCATGATCGAGACCTGAGTATCGGTAATCAGATCTTGCCGACCAGATCCAGCGACGGGGCGAGAGTGGCCTCGCCTTCTTTCCACTTGGCTGGGCACACTTCACCTGGGTGAGCAGCGACGTACTGAGCAGCCTTGATTTTGCGCAGCAGCTCGGAAGCGTCGCGACCAACACCGCCATCGTTCAGCTCAACGATTTTGATCTGACCTTCCGGGTTGATCACGAACGTGCCGCGGTCAGCCAGGCCAGCTTCTTCGATCAATACGTCGAAGTTGCGAGAGATGGTCAGAGTCGGGTCGCCGATCATGGTGTAACGGATTTTGCCGATAGCTGGCGAAGTGTTGTGCCAGGCAGCGTGAGCGAAGTGGGTGTCGGTCGACACGCTGTAGATCTCAACGCCCAGCTTCTGGAAAGCTTCGTAGCTATCAGCCAGGTCTTCCAGCTCAGTAGGGCAAACGAAGGTGAAGTCAGCCGGGTAGAAGAACACAACAGACCATTTGCCTTTCAGGTCTGCGTCCGACACTTCTACGAAGTCGCCGTTGCGATATGCAGTCGCTTTGAACGGTTTTACTTGGCTGTTAATGATAGGCATCCGGTGAATCTCCTAAGGGTTGTGAATTCAATGAGGGGAATCTTACGCACAATCGCTGGCATCGGCTCATTGGCAAAGCTGATGTGCACGATTGGTTTTCACTATAAAAGATCTTTATTAATAGAAGAAATCTGTATCGATCCCTGAGCGGATCCGTCGAACGCCACAAAGGGCGACGCTTCGATGTAGCGCATGGCCGATTTGATGTCTTTCCAGCCGACGTAACTCATCAATGATTTAAGGTCCCAACCACTGCGGTGTGCCCAGTTGGCAAAGCCGCGGCGCAGGGAATGACTGGTGTATTGGCCGGCAGGAATACCGGCGCGCTCCAATGCTAGGCACAGCATAGGGATGACGCTGTTGGCGTGCAGCCCCGCGTCACCCAGGTTGCCCCAACGGTCCACTGCCCTGAACACCGGGCCGCTCGACAGCCCGCAACAGTCAATCCAGTCTATGTAGGCCTGTACCGGGCAGAGACGCTGCAACGCCGGGGTCTGCAGCGTGGTGCCAAGGTTGTCGCGATCGCTTTTGCTGCGCGGCAAGTACAGCGTGATACCGGAACCGGTCACCGCCCTGACGTGCTCGATCTGCAGTCGGCACAGCTCATCACTTCGAAACCCTCGCCAGAACCCCAGCAGGATCAGCGCACTATCGCGCCGGCAACGCATCACTGTGGATCTATCACCTTGATCCGCTGCCTGATCCGCCTGTTGATCAAGCCAGCCGATGACCTGCTCCAGATGCTGCAACTGCAAGGGCTCGGCTTGTTTTTCCTGAGCCGGGTGCAACGCACGGATGCCCTTGAACACCTTGCGTACCACCGGCGCCTTGGTCGGGTCGGCAAAGCCCTGACTGTTGTGCCACTGCGCGAGCGCGGACAGACGTAATTTGAGCGTGTTGATCGAGAGCGCCCCCGCGTAAGCGGCCAGATAGCGCGCAACGCTTTCAGCCGTCGCTGGCAAAAAACCACCCCACTCCACTTCGAAATGCTCTATCGCAGCGCGATAGCTGCGGCGAGTGTTATCGCGAGTGGCGGCTTCCAGGTATCGCTCAAGCTCGTTCATCACGCGACATCTCCGCAGGTGTACCGAATCAGGGTTGAAAAAGGCGCGCAAAACCCGTGACGCGGGATAATACCAGTATATCCCGCTTCAAAAAATCAAAAATATAGCGCAGAATCTCTGGCTTTCGTAGTACGTATTATTTGATACGTACCACAGTACGAAATCGTAGGAGACAGTATGGCTCGCGGCGGCGTAAACAAGGCAGTGGTGCAAGCGGCGCGTCTGGCATTGCTTGCCCGCGGCGAAAACCCCAGCATCGACGCAGTACGTATCGAGATGGGCAATACCGGCTCTAAAACCACGATCCACCGCTACTTGCGCGAGCTCGATGAAGGGGCAAGCGAACGGCCTCTTCCAGAGATAGAAGACGAACTGACCGAATTGGTGGCGCATCTTTCGCAACGCTTGAAGGCTCAGGCGCAGGAGCGCCTGGACGAAGCAGTGGCAAGGCTCGATGCCAAAGAAGCACTGATGCGCGAGGCGCTGAACAGCGCAGAAAAGCAGCTGACTGAATTGAATGGGCGCTATCAGGCACAGACAGAAACCCTTGATGCACACACCACCGCACTGGCTTCGACCCGCGCCGCGCTGCAATCGGAACAGACTGAAAACGCACGCCTGGACCAGGCACTCAACGACATGACCTCAAGGCTTGCAGACAAGGACCAACAGGTGCGCTCGCTCGAAGAGAAGCACCTGCATGCCAGGGATGCACTCGAACACTTCCGCAACGCCACTAAAGATCAACGCGACCAAGAACTGCGGCGCCACGAGCATCAAGTCCAGCAAGTGCAGATGGAGTTGCGCCAGGCGCAGCAACAGGCCTCGGTTCGCCAGGACGAGCTGACTCAACTGAACAGAGACAATGAGCGCTTGTTAGCCGAAGCCCGGCTTGTGGCCAGAGATTTGAAAGCGCGCCAGGCTGACCTTGGCGTTTCAGAAGAAAGAGCGACCGCTTTGGGCGATCAATGCAAACACGCAGAAACACACTGCGCCCTGCTCCAGGACCGTCTGCAACAGGCTGCGAACGAAACCGAAGCACTCAAGCAGCGGGTCATCGAACGCGAACAACAGAGTCGGGTACTGGAACTGATCCTGATCAAGACCGAAGTTGCGCTTGAGCAACTGCGGACCGAAAAAGCTCAGCCCGCCGAGGAGCCAGACCTGCCAGCTTAATCCGCGTCGAGCAGGCCGCGCACGCGCAACGACAGATCATCGATACTGAAAGGCTTTGCTAGCATGTCCATACCTTCGCCCAGAAAGTCACCACGCACCTGGGCATTACGCGCGTAGCCGGTGACAAACAACACCCTCAACTGCGGACGGTGCTGGCGGGCAATCTCCGCTAGCTGTCGACCATTCATACCAGGCAATCCGACGTCGGTCACCAGCAGATCAATCGGCTCGGCGCCCTGCACAATCAGCAGCGCGGCCGGACCGTCCGGTGCATCGACCACGCGATAGCCCAGATCAGTCAGCGCATCAATCACCAGCATGCGCACTTCCGGCTCATCCTCCACCACCAGCACCGTTTCGCCCTGACCACCCTTGAGCTGTACCGGGCTTTCAGCGTTGTCGAAGAGAGGTTGCGGCAGTCCAGCACGACACGGCAGATACAGCTCGATGCGCGTGCCTTTTCCGACAACGCTATCGAGCTGCACATGGCCTCCGGTCTGACTGACAAAGCCGTACACCATGGACAATCCCAACCCCGTGCCCTGCCCGATGGGCTTGGTGGTAAAGAAGGGATCAAAAGCGCGGGCAATCACATCGGGCGGCATGCCACACCCGGTGTCCTGAACGCTCAGTCGGACATAGTCATCAGCCGTCAGGCCTTCCGGGGCCGTAGCAGCCGGCACCATGTCGGTACCAATAAGCAGCCGGCCGCCTTCGGGCATCGCATCCCGGGCGTTGATCACCAGATTCAACAGGGCGTTTTCCAGCTGATGCTCATCGGTCGTTGCCCTGCGCATCTGACTGCACAGGTCGATCTCCAGCTCAATGTGCTCGCCCAGCGTGCGCCGCAGCAGATCCTCCATCGAGACCACCATGCCGTTGATCTCGACGGGCTGCGGGTTCAAGGACTGGCGACGGGCAAACGCCAGCAGTCGATGGGTAAGCGCAGCTGCCCGGTTAGCCGAGCTCACCGCTGCGTCGATGTACCGGCCAACCTCCTCGATACGCCCGGCAGCGACACGGCGCTGCACCAGGTCCAGCGCCCCGAGCACGCCCGTCAGCATGTTGTTGAAGTCATGTGCGATACCGCCAGTGAGCTGCCCAATGGCGTCCATTTTCTGCGCGTGTCGCAGGGCATCTTCCGCAATTGCCCGTTCGCTTATTTCAACCTGCAGCAGCTCGTTGGCTGTTGCCAGTTCGCGCGTGCGCTCAGCTACCCGCTGTTCCAGGCTTTCATTGAGTTCGCGTAACGCTTCTTCGGCGCTCACTTGGGCGGTGATGTCGGTGTTGGTGCCCAGCCAATAAGTAATGCCCCCCTGATCATCCCGAATCGGCAATGCCCGCGACAAGAACCAGCGATATGACCCGTCTTTGCCCCGCAGCGGGAACGTGTCTTCCCAGACCGAGCCCGTTGCAAAGCAGCGCATTATTCGGGCGTCGACGCGTTCGAGATGATCTGGGTGATGAAGCGAGCGCCAACCCAGGGCGAGCATGGCTTCAAGCGAGGTACCGGTGTAGCTGTACCAGCGCGCGTTGTACCAATAGATTTCGCCGCTGGGATCGGCAATCCACGCCAGCTGGCTCATGTTATCCGCCAGGGTGCGAAACTGCCGCTCGCTCTCTCGCAGAGACTGGGTCGTCGCAGGCGAATTATCGTCGGGTCCGACTCGGTTCAGAGGCATAGATGCCGGCAAGCTCTTGCTGTTCAAAAGGGGTCCATCCTTATTCGGGTCTTTCGACCCCGGCCTTGTCCATTCAGACCGGGTTCCTGCAATTGCGCTCAGCGGCCGGTCAGCGAGTAGCCGTGCGCATGGTGACGAACTCTTCAGCAGCCGTCGGATGAACGCCAATCGTGTCATCGAAAATGCGCTTGGTGGCGCCAGCTTTGATTGCGATCGCCAGGCTTTGCACGATTTCCCCCGCATCCGGGCCGACCATATGGCAACCCAGCACCTTGTCGGTGTCGGCATCGACTACCAGCTTCATCAACGTACGCTCCTGATCATCGGTCAGGCTGAGCTTCATGGGGCGGAAGCGGCTCTCGAATACCTTGACCTCGTGCCCGGCTTTTTTAGCCTCTTCTTCGGTAAGACCCACTGTGCCGATATTGGGGAGGCTGAACACCGCCGTCGGAATGTGATGGTAGTCCACAGGGCGGAATTCGTCGGGCTTGAACAGGCGACGAGCCACTGCCATGCCTTCGGCGAGCGCCACCGGAGTCAGCTGAACTCGACCTATTACATCGCCAAGAGCGAGAATTGACGGCTCAGTGGTCTGGTAGTCCTCATTGACCTTGACGAAGCCCTTGTCGTCGAGCTGGACATTGACGGTTTCCAGCCCGAGATTGTCGAGCATCGGACGTCGGCCTGTGGCGTAAAAAACACAGTCGGTGTTAACCGAACGACCGTCTTTCAAGCTCACCTGCAAGGTGCCATCGGAGAGTCTTTCAATGCTCGCGACGTCGGTATTGAACTGGATGTCCATGCCGTGCTTGATCAATTCTTCGTGCAGGTGCTTGCGCACACTGCCGTCGAAGCCGCGCAGAAACAGTTCTCGGCGGTACATGAGCGTGGTTTCGGCGCCAAGGCCGTTGAAGATAGAGGCGAATTCAACAGCAATATAACCACCACCCACCACCACGATGCGGCGCGGCAGTTTGTCGAGGAAGAACGCCTCGTTGGAGGTGATCGCGTGCTGATTGCCAGGGAACTCAGGCACCTGAGGCCAGCCACCCGTCGCAATCAGGATATGTTCGGCAGTGTGCACCTGGCCGTTGATTTCGACTTCATGAGGCCCGCGCAATTTGGCGTGGCCTTCCATCAACGTCACGCCACTGTCCACCAGCAGCTTGCGGTAAATGTCATTGAGCCGATGAATTTCACGATCTTTGTTGGTGATCAGGGTCGCCCAGTCAAACGAGGTCTTGCCCAAGGTCCAGCCAAAGCCCTTGGCGTGCTCGAACTCTTCGGAGAAGTTGGCTCCATACACCAGAAACTTCTTGGGAACGCAGCCGACATTCACACAGGTGCCGCCCAGATAACGGCTTTCGGCAACCGCCACACGCGCACCAAAACCAGCAGCGAAACGTCCGGCACGTACGCCGCCTGAGCCCGCGCCAATTACAAAAAGGTCGAAATCGTAAGCCATCATTTTCTCCTAAGCTGGGGGCTAGCATAACCGCTAAAACGGTGCCGTCCAGCGCTGTAAGACAGAAACGACAAAGCCACCCGAAGGTGGCTTTGTCCTAAATACAGATGCACGACCAAAGCCCATACAACGGCTTTGGTCCGAGGCTTACAGCTCTTTGTAGAAGTGCTCGAAGCAGAAGTTGGTGGCCTCAACGTAACCCGCAGCACCACCGCAGTCGAAGCGCTGGCCTTTGAATTTGTAGGCCAGCACGTTGCCTTCTGTAGCTTGCTTCATCAGGGCGTCAGTGATCTGGATTTCACCACCCTTGCCTGGCCCGGTCTGCTCGATCTTCTCGAAAATATCAGGCGTCAGGATGTAGCGGCCGATGATCGCCATGTAGGTTGGCGCATCTTCAGGCTTTGGCTTTTCAACCATATTGGACACGCGGAACAGACCCGGCTCGATCTCTTCACCAGCGATGATGCCGTATTTGTGGGTTTGATCCTTGGGCACTTCCTGAATGGCAACGATCGAGCACTTATAGTAATTGTGCAGCTCGACCATCTGCTGCAGAACCCCGTCACCTTCGGTGTTGACGCACAAGTCATCAGCCAGGACCACGGCAAAGGCTTCATTGCCGATCAGAGGACGACCGCTGAGAATCGCGTGACCCAGGCCTTTCATTTCGGTCTGACGGGTGTAAGAGAAGCTGCACTCGTCGATCAGCTTGCGGATACCGACCAGGTACTTCTCTTTGTCGGTGCCCTTGATTTGGTGTTCCAGCTCATAACTGATATCGAAGTGGTCTTCCAGCGCGCGCTTGCCACGACCGGTCACAATGGAGATTTCAGTCAGGCCGGCGGCCAGAGCTTCTTCCACGCCATATTGGATCAATGGCTTGTTAACAACTGCCAGCATTTCTTTTGGCATGGCTTTGGTCGCTGGCAAAAAGCGAGTGCCGTAACCGGCTGCAGGGAACAAGCATTTCTTGATCATAGGAGTCCTTGAAGAGCTGGGGGTGTTTCGGCGCAGTCTAATCAGGCGGCGGTCACCTTACAATGCCCGCCACTGGCCGTTCAATGCCATGGTAGAGGAGTCCAGACGCAGATAGTTCCATCACCTCAATGATATTGCGCTAATCCTGCGCCATGATGCATTCGGTCTACTCCAACGGCAGAAGTTTGACGCCCGGACCTTGACCCTTTGCATGGATTGCGCGCTGATCACATGCCCGGTTGCAGGCGACAGTTTGCGGTCGGCGCCTTATCATGCGAGACCCCTGCTTCCTGAACGAGATGGATACATGTCCGACGTAAAAACCGTGAACGGCTACGCGATCAAAAAACTTGCCGACAACCAGTGGTGGGTCTGCGGCCTTGGCGATGAGGCGATTGCCGGCCCGTTCCCGACTGAGAACCTGGCAATCGAAGTAGCTGCGGTGTTCGAAGACACACCGGCGCCACGTCGTCGCTCAGACCCTAAAAGCTGACGCTGAACGCCGGGGAGGTCGCTGCAGTAATTGATTTCGGTGATGCCGGAACGATGGCACCTCCTACCAGTCGAACGAAAGCTGTCAACAACCTTCCCCCGGCTCTCACCACGAAGCATTCCAACATGATCAAGATTTTACCTCTCATTGCAGTACTGGGCCTGACCGGCTGCGCCACCGCTGAACACACCTACATGAAGAACGGCCAGCAAGGCCTGAGCATCGACTGCTCCGGCGAGGCCATGTCCTGGGCGGCGTGCTATGAGAAGGCCGATGCCTCCTGCGCCGGTACCGGCTACAACATCATCAGCACCGACGGTACGCCCCAGCCCAAAGAAAGCGACAAGACCCTGGGCGTCGATGTCGGCAATTACAAAACTCGCAGCCTGATCGTCAGCTGTAAATAACCAGCGGGATCAGGGGACCGTAACGCGCCAGGGTCAAGCTTCGCCGGAAATGCAGGCCGTAGCTGCGCGCTGCACATCCTTGGGACGCATCGGCACGTTGCTGATGCGTTCATAGACCTTGATCGAGCTGCCACTCGAACGAGGCTCGATGTCCAGAATGGCCGCCGGATCACCCTGAATAAACTTCTGCGGAACGATGATGCGCAATCCCTCGTGACGAGGCTCAATCTGCGGAGGCTTACGGCTATCCGCGATCTTGTGGAGGAAGCAATCGGCGTATTCCTGAGGGTTCTTGCCTGACATGACGCTCATGGTTGCCGGGGTGTGCTCGATGTCGGCAACGGTGGCACACCCGGTCATCGCCAGAGCCAGAATAACAACAGCCAGTTTCATACAATCCCTCCAGTAAAAGTGCTACGACAGGCTTGCGGACAATAAAATCCCTTCGGATCGTCATTTTGGTCAGAAACAACGCATTAAAAGAGAGCGCAACCACAACTGCCTGCCTGGTGCATGTTATCGTTTCGGGTTTTCGAGAATCGTCAAATCCGCGGAGAGATCCATGAAATTCGTACACCAGCGCGAGCACCTCAACGAAGACGACCTGGTCGTCATCGAATGCTCGCAGCTCTGCAATATACGCCTGATGAGCGACGCAAATTTCCGCAGCTTCAAAAATGGTGGTCGACACACCTACCACGGCGGCGCGTTCGATACCTTCCCTGCAAAGATCACCGTTCCGAGCAGCGGCTTCTGGAACATCACCCTCGACACCGCTGGCCGCAAAATGGACAGCAACGGGGGTCGCAAGACCACCTTCACCCACTCGATCAAAATCGTTCGTCGCTCCTCAACTCGCTTGAGCTAAGGCCTTTTGATTCGTTTTGTCATTTAACACCGGGCTGTGTGAATATTTTGTCTTGCGCACAGCCTCACAGGAGTTTCACGTGACCACCCCCGCTCCCACCGTAAAGTACGCCATCAGCTACAAACTCAATGGCGAACGCCGTTTTGAATTCGCGCAATTGCAGTCGGCTTCCGCTGAAGAAGCCTTGGCTGCGCTCGAGAAGATGCACGGCCAGAGCGACGACGTGATCACTGACGTCAAGGTCAGCAAGGCACTCTGACTTGGCTGTGTTTAAACGCACCAGGTGGATGCCATGATGCATCGCAAAGGCGACACGCCGGCCACCTTGGACCTGTTCGCCGACGACGCGCCCCAGCCGCCGTCAACCGAGCAGATCGGCCCGGCTTCTTATGTGTTTCGCGGTTACGCGCTGCCGGTGGTTGATCGGTTGCTGCCTGCGCTTGAAGCGGTTCTGCAGACAGCACCCTTTCGCAATATGGTTACGCCAGGCGGCTTTACCATGTCAGTTGGCCTGAGCAGTTGCGGAGCGCTGGGCTGGACTACCGACCGCAGCGGCTATCAATACTCCGCCCTCGACCCACAAACTGACCAGCCGTGGCCGGCAATGCCACAGGTATTCCGCGATTTGGCTCAGGCGGCCGCCAGCGACGCAGGCTTTGCCGACTTCGAGCCGGACGCATGCCTGATCAATCGGTACGTTCCCGGTGCAAAAATGTCACTGCATCAGGACAAGAACGAACATGGCTACCAGTGGCCCGTCGTGTCCGTTTCGCTAGGCCTGCCGGCGATGTTTCTGTTTGGCGGGCTCGAACGGAGCGACAAGACTCAAAAAGTCCCGCTGTTTCATGGCGACGTGGTGGTCTGGGGTGGAGAGGATCGGTTGCGCTTTCACGGCGTATTGCCGATCAAGCAGGGAAGTCACTCCCTGCTGGGTGAGCAGCGTATCAACTTTACCTTTCGCAAAGCGCGCTGAACCTGTCGCGCCCCGTGCTCACAGACTGACGGCGTCAATCTGCGGCTCAGCCCTGGATTTGACTGGGCACACCACACGGTGCAGATTCAGCGCCGTATTGATGATCCCGATGTGGCTGAACGCTTGCGGGAAGTTACCCAGCATGCGCTGTGACTTGGGGTCGTATTGCTCAGCCAGCAGACCCACGTCATTGGTCAGGGCGCACAACCGCTCGAACAAATCGCGAGCCTCCCCCCCACGCCCCAGCAAGACGTAGACATCCGCCAGCCAGAACGAACACACAAGGAAC
Source organism: Pseudomonas sp. BSw22131 (assembly GCF_026810445.1). NCBI lineage: Bacteria > Pseudomonadati > Pseudomonadota > Gammaproteobacteria > Pseudomonadales > Pseudomonadaceae > Pseudomonas > Pseudomonas huanghezhanensis. Next base: position 3,134,540 of record NZ_CP113949.1, read on the forward strand.
GTCCCTTCGCTGCCGCTCAGACCATCGGTGCTGCGGTCATTGTCATAGCGCAGTAAAAGACCATCCTGCAGCAACGTGCGCTCTATCTGAGCCACTGTGCCCAGCACACGAGGATCATCGCCCGGGAGGAAACCGGTCAAGGCAATTTGCAGAAGGCTGGCGTCTACTTCCCTGGAGCCGTAAGTCTGCACAAAGCTGCCCAGCTCTTGGTCGAACCCATTGGCGCAGACGTCAGCATGAATCTCGTCGGCCACTGCGCGGTAGTGCACTCCCCGGACGTAATCCTCAGGGTCATCGCTCTGCGTCAGCATGCCGGCCACACGGTCAAACGCCACCCATGCCATGACTTTGGAATGAGTGAAATGCCGCGGCTCGGAGCGAATTTCCCAGATACCGGCATCGGGCATATGCCAGACTTTTTCAAGGAACGGCATGATCACTTTCTGGATTTCAGCACTGCGCGGCAAATGCGGCAGACCGTTCTTGAGCGCCTGCGTCATGGCATCAGCCACTTCGCCGTAGACATCCAGCTGTACCTGCGTGGCGGCGCCATTGCCCACACGCACCGGGCGCGAATTTTCATAACCGGCAAGCCCGGGGACTTCGTACTCCTGTAAGCGTCGTTCGCCCGCGAGACCATACATAATCTGGATTTGCTCTGGGTTGCCGGCAACCGAGCGAAGCAACCAGTTTCTCCAGGCCGTGGCCTCCTCCAAATACCCCAGGTTCATGAACGCAAGCAATGTCATGGTCGCGTCTCGCAACCAGCAGAACCGATAATCCCAGTTGCGCTCGCCGCCCAACTGCTCGGGCAGGGACGTCGTTACCGCCGCAACAATGCCGCCCGTGGGTGCAAACGTCATGGCTTTGAGAGTGATCAGCGAACGCTTGACTTGTCCCGCCCAAGGACCGACTTCCGGGCAACGGTCGGAGAATTCCAGCCAGAACTCTTCTGTCTGGTCGAGGGCCCGCTGCGCATCGAATGCTTCACGGACTTTTTCGTGTGAGGGCTGCCAGGACAACGTGAAAGCGCCGCGCTGATCGGCTTCAACCCTGAAACGACTCTTCGTGTGGTGATCGGTGGGACTTAATTCGGCGGGCGTGCGCAAGACCAGCATGTCCGGCCCTGCTACCGCCGTCAGGGTGTGTGCATCGCGGCTTTCAACCCACGGCACTGTGCTGCCGTAATCGAACCGGATAGCCAGGTCCATATCGAAATCGACCCAGCCTTCAAGCCCGACGATCATTCGCACGACGCTGTGCTCAACGTCCATCGGCATGAAGTCGATGAGCAACGCGCTGCCAGTGTCCGTGGTGAAGCGGGTTTCAAGAATCAGCGTTCCATCCCGGTACGCACGCTCGACGATTGTATTGGCGTCCTGAGGAGCGATCTTCCAGCGCCCATTGTCGGCGTCGCCCAGCAGAGCCGCGAAACATGCGGCCGCATCGAACCGGGGGAAGCACAGCCAATCCAGCGAACCGTCACGCGATACCAGCGCAGCGGTATGGCAATTACCGAGTAATGCGTAATCTTCGATCAATACAGCCATGGGATGGACAAGCCTCTCCTGAATGCAATGCAAATTACCTTGGCAACACGTAACGCTCGATGGCGGTAGCGACTCCGTCTTCTTCATTGCTGTCAGTTAAGTGGGTGGCGTGCTGCTTCACGTCGGCTTCAGCCTGGCCCATGGCAATAGACATGCCCGCCTTGAGAAACATGGCGACGTCGTTCCCGGCGTCACCAATCGCGGCGGTCTGCGCCAGCGGTACACCCAATGCTTCAGCCAGCGCAATCAAGGCAGTGCCCTTGTTCGCATCCATCGCCGTCACGTCCAGGTAATACAACTGCGAGCGTGCTGCGTGAGCCGTGTCACCGATCAACGGATTGAGCTGCGCTTCAAGCGTCCTGAGCAGCGCGAAGTCCTTACTGGCGGCAACGATCTTGTCGACCCGGTCAAGATAGGGTTCAAAGCTTTCGACCTGCACGAAGTCATAGCCCAGCGTGTCGCGCTCATGCGCGACGTAATCGCCTGCCGGGTCAAGCAAGAGCCATTGATCATCGGCAAACACCCATGCAGCCACCGGATGCTGCGCGAACAGCTCAAGCGTCGTGCGCGCCGCACGCGGATAGATGCGATGCGCTCTAAGCAAGCTGCCATCGGGGTTGATGATGTTGGCGCCATTGAATGCCACGGTGGGCAAATCGATACCCAAGGCCTCGATCTGCTGGCGCATGGCTTTGGGCGGCCGACTGCTGGCGACGGAGAATCGAATCCCCGCCTCGCGCAAGCGACCAATCGCTTCAATGTTCGCCTCACTCAGGCTGTGGTCAGGCCGCAATAACGTGCCGTCGATGTCCGACAGCATGAACTGGATGAGGGGCTGCGTCGGAGCACTCATCCCAGTTGCTGCCAAGTATGGCCGTCGCGGGCGAGGAGCTCGTCGGCGGCAAAGGGGCCGTCTTCCCCGGCCTGATAAGTCTCGACCGCTGGATCCTTGGCCCATGCATCGATAAAGGGCTGCACGGCACGCCAGCCATTCTCGATGTTGTCGGCGCGCTGAAACAGGGTCTGATCGCCGATCATGCAGTCGTAGATCAGGGTTTCGTACCCCGTCGATGGCTGCATTTCAAAGAAATCCTTGTAGGCGAATCCCATTTCAATGGTTTGCGTGTCAAGCGTTGGGCCCGGCGTCTTCGCCTGCAAATCGAACCACATGCCCTCATCGGGCTGGATCTGGATTTTCAGAAAGTTGGGCGCGACGCGTTCGATGCCTGTGTCGCGAAATTGCGCATACGGTGCCGGCTTGAAGCAGATCGCGATTTCAGTATCGCGCACGCTCATGCGCTTGCCGGTACGCAGGTAAAACGGCACACCGACCCAGCGCCAGTTGTCGATCATCACTTTCAGCGCCACATAGGTTTCGGTGGTGCTTTCTGGATCGACGCGATCTTCCTCACGGTAGCCGGGCACAGGCTTATAGTTAATGATGCTTTTGGTGTACTGGCCGCGCACCGAGTTGGCCAGTGCTTCCATTTCAGACCATGGCCGAACCGCGCCGATGACCTTGGCTTTCTCCCCGCGCACGGCATCTGCGCCGAACGCGGCGGGTGGCTCCATCGCCACCATCGCCAATAGCTGAAACAAGTGATTGGGCACCATGTCACGCAGAGCACCGGTGGTTTCGTAAAAGCTGCCGCGCGTCTCGACGCCCACTGTTTCAGCGGCAGTGATCTGCACATGATCGATGTAGTGATTGTTCCAGAACGACTCGAAAAGGCCGTTGGAGAACCGGCTCACAAGGATGTTCTGCACGGTCTCCTTGCCCAGGTAATGGTCAATCCGGTAGATCTGCTTTTCGCTCATGACCTTGAGCAGGCAGCCGTTGAGGGCCACCGCGCTGGGCAAGTCGTGGCCGAATGGTTTTTCAATAACCACGCGGCGGAAGTACTCGTCGCCCTCCTCCTCGCCCTCGACCATCAGGCCCGAAGAGCCAAGGCGCTTGGCGACTTCACTGAAAAAGCGCGGAGCCGTAGCCAGATAGAACACGGCATTTTTCGTGCCTGTGCTCTCTATCTTCGCGGCAATATCGGTGTAGGTGGAGTCGTCGAGAAAATCGCCCTGAATGTAGGTGATTCGCTTAGCGAGGCTACCCCAAAGCGCAGGGTCCAGGGGCTCCTTCCCGCCTTCGGCAACTTTGCTGGCCGCCTCCTGGCGAATAAAGTCTTCGAGCTTTTTTGCGAAATCCGCATCACTGATCGCGTTGTGATCCACACCGACAATGTGCAAATCACTGCCAACCAGGCCGTCACGGGTCAGGTTGTACAACGCAGGCATCAGCAGGCGCTTGACGAGATCCCCGTGGGCACCGAACAGAAACAATGTGGTTGACGGCGCGACCCTGGCTTTCTGCTTGCTTGGGGACAGACCCATTATTTTGGTTCCTTATGACCACCAAAACCGAATCGCATGGCTGACAGCATCTTGTCGCCGTACGTGCTTTGTTGACGTGAGCGGAAGCGGGCAAACAATGAACTCGACAGCACCGGCACAGGAACCGCCTGCTCCATGGCCGCTTCGATGGTCCAGCGACCTTCGCCGCTATCGGCAACGGAGCCTGAATAAGCGCTGAGCTGGGGATCGGTCGCCAATGCATCAGCAGTCAGGTCGAGCAACCACGAAGACACCACGCTGCCACGACGCCAGACTTCGGCGATGTCGCCCATGTTCAGGTCGAAGCGCTGTTCTGGCGGGAGGTTTTCAGAGTTCTTGGTTTTGAGGATGTCGAAGCCTTCGGCGAAGGCCTGCATCATCCCGTACTCGATGCCGTTATGGATCATCTTCACGAAATGTCCGGCACCCGGTGGGCCTGCGTGGATGTAGCCCTGCTCGGCACGAGGGTCGGCGTCCTTGGCACGGTCGACGGTGCGCGGAATGCTGCCGATGCCAGGCGCAAGCGTCTTGAACAGCGGGTCCAGGCGCTCAACCACTTCGGTTTCGCCGCCGATCATCATGCAGTAACCACGCTCAAGGCCCCATACGCCGCCGGAGGTGCCTACATCGACGTAGTGCAGTTGCTTGTCCTTGAGTGCCACGGAGCGACGGATGTCATCTTTATAAAAAGTGTTACCGCCATCAATGATCACGTCATCGGGTTCGAGCATCTCACTCAACACATTGATGGTGTCTTCGGTCGGCGCGCCGGCTGGCAGCATGACCCATACCGCGCGCGGCTTTTCCAGCGCTGCGACCAGCGCAGCGAGGTCATTGACTGGCGTAGAGCCTTCTTTCGCAAGGACGGTGCGAGATTGCTCATCGCGATCATAGACCACAGTCGTGTGGCCATTGAGCATCAGTCGACGTGCGATGTTGCCGCCCATGCGGCCTAGTCCAACAATCCCGAGTTGCATGTAGAGGTGCTCCTTGATTCAGAAAAAGGTGCCTCATTTTATAGCCCAGTGCCGCATGTAGGGTTAGTCCGGAGAGGCAGATGAAGGTTTCCGGGTAAAAATATTTTCATGTCTATCGATATACGGTCGCTTGTGCATCCAGAGCGTTGCCCTGAAACCCCAGGCCTGCCTGCTTCTTCGTGGCGCCTGCGGTCTTCAACGCGAACACTGCCCTATGACGCACGTTTGCGCGATCAAGAAACGTTCGCGACAATCAAAAATAAAAAAGTTCCTTTTTCAGGCAAAAGAAATCAGAATCCGCGCCGATAGAGGTCTGAGCATAATCAATTCGGATAGGGATCGTGATTGCTTGAACCTTCCGAAGTTGAACCCGCCGTTTGCGAGGTGAGCAATGGGCACTGTACTACCAGTACTGACACCACAAACGCTGTACGTTACCGTTCGCCGTGATGAGCTACGCCAGCTGAAGGAAGATCGCGCAATGCTGCAAAAGAAGGTCGAGAATCTGACCTTACAACTGCAGCAGGCCCAAATGAAAGGCCCCAACGCACTCCAAGCCTGACCCCAACAGCAATTCATCGCTGTCTCGTATCCCGTGGCAAGCCCGGTCCGCTGGCTTGCCCGCTTCGCACTCCTTCCCGACTTTAATCCACGCTTTTACAGATCCGTGCAGGCTTTTCCGTGCCCTTTATTGCGACCAGAAACACTCTGTAACGTTCAAGCCACGCTAAAGACCCTTGTCCCGTAGGCCTTGGTCGCCCCTTGCTGCTCACAGCAACAACAACGCCCCGAACTCTGCCGGGGCGCTTTGGTGTTGCTTCAGCTTGCGGCTTGAAGCTTAGCGCGTGAAGCTGCCTGGAAGCATCCAGACTTGCCAGCCAACTCCCATGGCACCTGTTGGAGCGCTGTCGTAAACGCTCTGCGCAGGATGGATGACAGTTTTTTCACGTTGTTACGCCCATACTCCGCGCCTTTGTAAAACTACTGACTTCGATCTGACACATATGCGATGTGGGCTCCGCTCGTTCGGCGCCAGTTGGATCGGTCGTTAGCAAGAATCTTGTCGTGGAGCGCCTGATGGCAATTTTAAAACGGAGTGCTAAAACTCCGAGCGGGTTTGACTGGGCCGGCCTTGCCTGGCTATTTGTATTTTTCTGGTACTTCTCGGGCATTACCCAGCTACTTATCCAACTGACTGACACGTCGGGCTTCGCCGGCTTCCGTCAGGCGTTCATCATGAGCGGCATCTGGCTGGCACCGATGCTTCTGTTCCCGAAAAAGACACGCGTCATGGCGGCCGTCATCGGCGTCATACTCTGGGCCTGCTCAATGGCCAGCCTGGGTTATTTCTTCATCTATCAGCAGGAGTTTTCCCAGAGCGTCATCTTCATCATGTTCGAGTCGAACGTGTCTGAAGCCGGGGAATACATGACTCAGTATTTCGCATGGTGGATTGTTCTCGCTTTCCTTGCGCACACTGCGTTTGCAATCTTTCTGTGGACACGCTTGCGTCCGGTCTACATGCCGCGTGGCCGCGCGTGGATCACGGCCACGGCTCTGCTGGTAGCGATCATCGGTTACCCGCTGGCCAAACAAATGGCACGTCACGATGACGTTGCCTCTGGTCTTGAGGCATTCGAGTCGCGCATCGAGCCCGCCGTGCCATGGCAAATGCTGGTGGCTTACCACCGTTACACCCAGCAACTGGACGGGATGCAAGCCATGCTGACCAGCAGCAGCAACATCGCTCCGCTGAAAAATCTCAAAGACCAACAAGCTGCACTGCCTACCACCCTGGTGCTGGTGATTGGCGAGTCCACCAACCGCGGCCGCATGCATCTTTATGGCTATCCGCGCCAGACCACGCCGAACCTTGACCAGCTCAAAGACCAGCTGGAAGTGTTCAATAACGTGATCACGCCTCGCCCTTACACCATCGAAGCGCTGCAGCAGGTGCTGACGTTTGCCGACGAAGAGAACCCGGACCTCTATCTGAAAACGCCGTCCATTGTCAGCGTCATGAAGCAGGCCGGTTACAAGACGTTCTGGATCACCAACCAGCAGACCATGACCAAGCGCAACACCATGCTCACCACCTTCTCGGAACAGGCTGACGAGCAGATCTACCTGAACAACAACCGCAACCAGAACGCGCGCCAGTATGACGGTGACGTGGTCGAGCCTTTCACCAAGGCCTTGAGCGATGCCGCGCCGCGCAAGCTGATCGTCGTGCACCTGCTGGGCACGCACATGAGCTACCAATATCGCTATCCGCCGACGTTCGACAAGTTCACCGGGCGTGAAGGCGTGCCAGCAGCCATCGAAGACAGCAAACTTGAGCTCTACAACAGCTACGACAACGCGGTGCTGTACAACGATTTTGTGGTATCGAGCCTGATCAAGGCATATGCCAAGGCCGATCCCAATGGCTTTTTGCTGTACCTGTCGGACCACGGTGAGGATGTTTACGACTCTCCCGGTCGAAACATTCTGGGGCGTAACGAGGCCAAGCCAACCATTCCCATGTACACCGTGCCGTTCATCGCCTACGCATCACCGAAGTGGAAGCAGACCCACGACTGGAATTTCGACAGCATCAAGAACCGCCCCTTCACCAGTTCGAACCTCATCCACACGTGGGCGCAGCTCGCAGGCTTGAGCTTCGATGAACTGGACACCACCCGCAGCCTTGTCAGCTTCGACTTCAAGGAACGCCCTCGCCTCATCGGCGATCCGTACGCGCAGAAAGGCCTGAGTGACTTCGCACAGATGGAAAAGATCGACGGCCAGGTGCCGCCCGCCCCTAAAGTGGTGAGCCAGTAAGCTCGTTCACCTGATGCAAAAAAGGCCTGCGCGATGCAGGCCTTTTTTATTGGTCAAGAGTGATGAAGACAGCGTCAGATCGCCGGCTTACGCAGCAATACCCGCGTGACGCGGCGCTCCCTTACTTCCACCACCCTCATTGTCCAGCCTTGCGCCCGCACCTCGTCACCGATGACTGGCAGACGGTCAAGCAGGCTGACCACCAGGCCGGCCAGGGTCTGGTAATCCTCGGTCGCGCTGGCCTGGAAGCCGGTGCGCTGACGCAGATGGCTGAGGTTCATGGCCGCATTCACCACTACGTCGTCACCCTCTTCCACCACATCAGGACCTTCGATCTCGCTGGCATCCGGCAACTCGCCGGCGATCGACTCCAGAATGTCAGTCATGGTCAACATCCCGGTGAAATCACCGAATTCGTTCACCACAAACGCCACGTGAGTCGACTCGGCGCGCATCTGCTCCAGTGCGTTGAGAATTGAAAAGCTGTCCAGCAGATTGATTGCCTTGCGCGACAAATGCTCCACGTCAGGCTGATTGCCGGCCAGCAGTTCGTTGAGCAGTTCCTTTTTGTGCAAGAAGCCCAACGGTTCCTCGATGCGGCCGGCGCGGATCAGCGGCAAGCGAGAATACGAGGAGCTCATCAATTGCTGACGAATCACTTCCGGGGCGTCCGTGACATCAATGCAGGCAATGTCGTTTCGCACGGTCATCACCGAGCGAATCGGGCGCTCGGCCAGTTGCAGCACGCCACTGATCATGACGCGCTCGCGTCGGTCGAACACCACCTGCTCCTCATCGCCTTCCAGCATGTCGGCGATCTCGTCACCCACTTCATCGGCACCCGGTTTACGGCCACCCAGCAGGCGCAACACCGCATGGGCGGTACGCTCACGCAATGGCAGGCTGCCGTTGTGATGGCGCTTGCGGCGGGACCTGGCAACCTGGTTGAACAGCTCGATCAGAATCGAGAAACCAATCGCTGCGTACAGGTAGCCTTTTGGAATGTGGAAGCCGAGGCCGTCTGCAGTGAGGCTGAACCCGATCATCATCAAGAAGCCCAGGCACAGCATAATCACCGTCGGATGCGCGTTGACGAACGCTGTGAGCGGCTTGCTCGCAACGATCATCACACCAATCGACAACACCACCGCGATCATCATCACCGACAAGTGCTCGACCATGCCCACAGCCGTGATCACTGCGTCCAGCGAGAACACCGCATCCAGGACCACAATCTGCGCAACGATGGGCCAGAACATCGCGTACGTCGTGCTTCCGGATTTTTGCGCAACGTGCCCCTCAAGTCGCTCATGCAGCTCCATGGTGGCTTTGAACAGCAGGAACACCCCGCCGAACAACATGATCAGGTCACGGCCGGAGAACGTTTTGCCGAAGACGTCAACCAGCGGCTCCGTAAGCGTCACCATCCACGAAATACTCGCCAGCAAACCAAGGCGCATGATCAATGCCAGCGACAGGCCCAGCACCCGCGCGCGGTCACGTTGCTCAGGCGGCAGCTTGTCCGCCAGAATCGCAATGAACACAAGGTTATCGATGCCCAATACCAGCTCGAGCACAATCAAGGTCAACAAACCCAGCCAAGCGGTGGGGTCAGCAATCCATTCCATGGGTTCAGGCTTCCTTGATCAGCGTGGCAAGTAAATCAGGCACGGCAAAAGCAGCGGCGCCAGACAGCGTGCTGTGATTGAGTGCATGAAAAATGAAATTGTGCGCGCCTACGGTGCGACGGCGGGATAGAAGCGAGAGGCTGTTATTACAGGATCGGAATACGTAACTGGGAGGTTCCAACGAGAGGGACATGAGCGGCCAATAGTCAATACGGGACGTGATCCTACCTTCATAGCAGAAATAACTTACACCGGAGAAATGTTACAAATTCTAAAGAGACGCCAGCAGCGCAATTTAGCAGGAGCGAAATCATTCGCGAGACGGTGGGACTGATTCAGCCCATGGCGCCGCCTCGCCAACAAATTTGCCCCTGCAACGATGCCTGAGCCCTAAAGGGACTTCTGCCAGAACAAGGCCCGGCCCATCTTCGGGTCGAGCGTGTAATCGGCAAAACCCAGTTTGCGGTAGGCGCCCTGAGCGATTTCGTTGCCCTCAAGCACCTCGAGAGTGATCTTGCAGCAGCCACGCTGACGCGCTATATCCTCGACCTTCATCAGCATTTTCTGGCTGATGCCCTGGCCCCTGAAAGCGGTCAGTACGGCCACGTCGTGAATGTTGATCAAGGGACGACAGGCAAACGTCGAGAAGCCCTCGAAACAGTTCACCAGGCCCACCGGCTCACCGGCAACAAACGCCAGAACACTGAACGCGTGCGGCCGTTTAGCGAGCTCCACCGCCAGTTGCTGACGGGTGTCGAGGGACAGGGATTGACCTCCTCCCATCACGTCTTCGGCGTACTGATTGAGCATAAAGCCGATGGCCTGTGCGTGAACCGGATTGGTGTAGCTGGCTTGTAGTACCAGAACCTCTGGGGTTTCCATTTCAATCCTCTACAACTCAGTGCTGTTCAGGCAGCGTCAAAGCCCTATGGGTCGACGTGCCGCAGGTCGCAGATTCTAACGTGCCTCGGCGCAAAAGGGTCTGCCTGATGTGTAGGAAGAATCTGTGCACGCACAAGAATTGAGCCGGCACGCACTAGGAAAAGGCACATTAGAGTTGATCCCTTTTTCTAAGCATCAAGCCTTCCTGCAAAACCCACCCTCCCAAGCGACGCACCGGGGATTGTCAAACAATCCGACCAGCGGTAGTCGGGGCATTTTCTTGAACGAGTGGCTTTGAGCCGACGTGAAATATTGGCCCGTAAGGACACTTCGGAGGGCGATTCGGTCCTACATCTGACCGCTATGCCGCAGGCCAGACATTTCCGAGAAAAATAGTCGAAACTTCTACAATTGCCCTGGGTCAGGTAGTTAGAGCGCCTATGCTAATGACCAAAGCCCAAGTAGAGGCTGCTCTTACCTTGTCCTGTCACTATGCATTCGAAAAGTGGGTATCGATCTTGCGTAGGTCTTGTGTGTCTGGCCATAGGACGTGGCCAATTACTGCTCAAGTGCGTTACCAACACTGTATCGAATGGGAGAAAACGATGATTAGTGCCGCTGTCAAAACCCAGAAGGGAGAGAGTTTTAACCAGCCGGCCAGCGAGCTGACCCATCTGCCGGTCTTCGCGACGACGAGCGTTCCTCTGCTGCCACTACCCCCTGTACAACCAGGCATGTCGATGGCGAACCGGAAGAAAGTCCTCTTCGTGACATCGGAAATGGCCGATCTGGTGAAAACCGGTGGTTTGGGCGATGTGTCTGCTGCACTGCCGCGCGCCATGCGCCACCTACATGATGTACGCGTGCTGATTCCCGGCTACCCGCAGGTCATCAATAGCGGTAATCCGATTTACATCATCAGCGAACTCAATGGCCATGCCGCTCTGCCTCCGTGCAAGATCGGCCGCATGGACATGAAGGACGGGCTGGTGATTTACGTGCTGATCTGTCCCGAACTGTACGAACGTGAAGGCACGCCGTATGGCGACAACCACGGTCGAGACTGGTCAGACAACCACATCCGCTTCGCACGCCTGGGTCTGGCTGCGGCAGACTTCGCTGCTGGCGCTGTCAAGACCCAATGGTGTCCGGAATTGGTCCATGCGCACGACTGGCCAGCCGGTCTGGCACCCGCTTATATGAAGTGGCGCGGCCAGACAACGCCGAGCATTTTCACGATTCACAACCTTGCCTATCAAGGCTTCGTCAGCGTCGCATCAAGCCGAGAGCTGGGTATTCCGGATTCGGCGTTGCGCCCGGAAGGCATGGAGTTCTACGGCAAGTTGTCCTTTATCAAGGCAGGCATGGCCTATGCCAGCCACATCACCACCGTGAGCGCGACTTACGCCAAAGAAATCACCACGCCTGATTTCGGCTGCGGCCTTGAAGGCTTTCTGCAGAGCAAAGCCGATGTCGGCAAGCTCAGCGGAATCCCCAACGGCATCGACGAAAGCTGGGACGCTGCTACGGATGACCATTTGATCTGCCGGTTCGCTCCCAACGAATGGACCCGCAAGGAAATCAACGCCGATTTCGTCCGCGAACTTTTCGAACTGGAGCCTTCCACCGGCCCGTTGTTTGCCGTGGTCTCGCGACTGGTTTACCAAAAGGGTCTGGACCTGACCATCGGTGTTGCCGAGCACATCGTCAATAACGGCGGGCAGATCGCGATCATTGGTCGTGGCGAGCCTGAGGAAGAAGACGCCATGCGTGAACTGGCGGCGCGCTTCCCCGGCCAGATCAGCGCACGCGTAGGCTTCAACGAAACCGACGCCCGCCGCATGTTCGCGGGCAGCGATTTCCTGCTGATGCCGTCGCGTTATGAACCTTGCGGCCTCAGCCAGATGTACGCCCAGCGCTTCGGCTCGTTGCCGGTTGCGCGCAAGACCGGCGGTCTGGCTGACACCATCGAAGACGGCTGCACCGGCTTCCTGTTCGACGAATCCACTGTCGAAAGCTATACCGAGGCCTTGACCCGAGCGTTCAAGGTCTTCGCCAACCCGCAGTTGCTCAATGCCATGCGCTGCCGCGCGATGGCTGCCCCGTTCGACTGGCACAAAGCGGTCGAACCCTACGCTGACCTGTATCAGGAGCTGCTTAAGAAGAACGTGGGCGTGGCACTGCAATACTGATTTTGAACCAGAGAAAGGGGTAACGGATGCCTTCGCGCACGGATGAGAACTGGCGCCACGGCGCCGTTTTGCTGGATTCCGACAACACCCGGTTTGCCCTCTGGGCGCCGGATGCTTATTACGTCAGCGTCGAGACAGAGGACGGCCAGTCACTGGCAATGCTGCCACAGAGTGACGGCTGGTTCGTTCTCGAAGCTCGATGCCCGGCAGGCACGCGGTATCGTTACAAAATCGACGAAAACCTCGAAGTACCTGACCCGGCCTCCCGGGCTCAGGCCGACGAGGTTCACGGCTACAGCGTGGTAGTCGATCCCGATGCCTATCAGTGGCAACAACCTGGCTGGAACGGAAGGCCGTGGAACGAAGCGGTCATCTACGAGCTGCACGTCGGCACGCTCGGCGGTTATGCAGAAGTGGAACAGCTACTGCCCCGCCTGGCTGAAACCGGCATCACCGCCATCGAACTGATGCCCATCGCGCAGTTTCCCGGTAACCGAAACTGGGGCTATGACGGCGTACTGCCCTACGCGCCGCAATCCTCATACGGTACACCCGACCAACTCAAGCACCTGATCGACACCGCCCACGGCTTGGGACTGGCGGTCATCCTCGACGTCGTCTACAACCACTTTGGCCCGGACGGCAACTACCTGAATGCTTACGCCAAGGAGTTCTTCCGCAGCGACAAGAAGACGCCCTGGGGCGACGCCATCGATTTCCGTCGCCGCGAAGTGCGGGACTTCTTCATCAACAACGCACTGATGTGGCTAGAGGATTATCGCTTCGACGGCCTGCGTCTGGACGCCGTGCACGCCATTGAAGACCCAACCTTCCTCCATGAGTTTTCCGAGCGCATTCGTGCGCGAGTGGAGAAACCCCGCCATGTCTGGTTGATGCTGGAAAACGAATTCAACGAAGCCCATCGTCTGGAAAAGGGTTTTGACGCCCAATGGGATGACGACGGCCACAACACGCTTCACGTGCTGCTCACCGGAGAAACGGACGCGTACTACACAGACTTCGCTGAACAGCCGACGCACAAACTCGCGCGTCTGCTGAGCGAGGGGTTTGTGTATCAGGGTGAAGAGACACGACACGGCCATGCCCGCGGCGAGCCTAGCGCGCATTTGCCGCCCAGCGCTTTTGTACTCTTCCTGCAGAACCACGACCAGATCGGCAACCGTGCCATGGGGGAGCGATTGGTGCAGATCTGCCCTGCTCCAGCGCTCAGAGCCGCCACGGCACTTTTGTTGCTGTCGCCGATGATCCCGCTGATGTTCATGGGTGATGAGTGGGGCGCCAACGAGCCGTTTCTGTTTTTCACCGACTTCCACGATGAGTTGGCGGACGCCGTACGCGAAGGCCGACGAGGTGAATTTGCCGACTTCGCCGCCTTTGCCGATGAGGAACAACGCGAGCGCATTCCCGATCCGAATGCCCTTTCCACCTTCGACGCCTCGCGCCCCGCTTTCGACGCGGTGTACCTTGAGACAGACAAGGGCGTCGATCATCAAAGCTGGATGACGCTTTACCGCGATCTCCTGCAAATCCGCCACCGCGACATCGTGCCGCGCATTCCTGGTGCCATGTCCCTGGGCGCAGACGTGATCGGCGACAAAGCGGTGACGGCGCGCTGGAGCATGGGCGATGGCAGCACCTTGCGCATCGACCTGAACCTGAGCGAACACGCTGTGCAACTGCCCGCGTGGCAGGCCGACCGGATCGTTTTCGAGTCGTACCCCAAATCGGCAGAACTTTCCCAGCAAGGCAGCCTCAATCCCTACACGGCCATTGTCAGCCTGACAGCAACACGTGCTTCGGAGGAACAGGATGAGCAATGAGCAACTTGAAATGCTGGCCGCAGAGGCCGGTATTTCGGTGGACTGGAAAGACGCCAACGCCCGGCCGCAGCGTGTCAGCCCTGAAGTCTTGAGAAAGGTGTTGAACGGCCTGGGTTACGCGGCCGAAAACGACGAGCAAATCACGGCCAGCCTCAAGCGTCTCGAAGAGCAGACCCAGACCAAAACCGCCCCGCCACTGCTGACCGTCGATCACGGCAGCAATCTTGATTTGGCTGCCTGGTTTGCGCCTGGCACGCCTTTCAGCCTGGAGCTTGAGGACGGTTCGACCCTGAACGCCAAACTCACCGCCAACGCCGAACTGCCTGCGCTGGCAACCGTGGGTTATCAGCAACTGGCGATTGGCGGTCAACACCTGACCATCGCCGTCGCGCCGAAGACCAGCTACAGCGTCGCCATGGCCACTGACGCTGCGGTCCCCCGTGCGTGGGGCCTGACTGTGCAGCTTTACTCGCTGCGCCGTGAAGGCGACGGCGGCTTTGGCGACACACAAGCGCTGGAGGCACTGGCTCGCTCTGCTGGTGAACGTGGGGCCGCGGCTATCGCGATCAGCCCGGTTCACGCGATGTTCGCCAACAACAGCGACAGCTATAGCCCTTATTCACCGTCCAGTCGTCTGTTCTTGAACGCTCTGTATGCCGCCCCCGGTGCCATTCTGGGAGAGCGTGCGGTGCGTCTGGCCATTGACGAAACAGGCTTGGACCAAGAACTCAAACGCCTAGAAGCGCTGCCATTGATCGATTGGCCGATGGCAGCCGCGGCTAAGTGGAAGCTGCTGCGCTCGCTGTACAGCACCTTCGTCGCCAGCGGCCACCCGCTGCACGAAGACTTCAACAGCTTTCGCCATGCCGGCGGCGAAGCTTTGATCAACCACTGCCGCTTCGAAGCCTTGCGCGATCAAAGCGCCGAGCTGGGTATGAGCGACAACTGGCACGAATGGCCAGACGCCTTTAAAAATCCGCGCAGCAAAGACATCGACGCATTCGCCGAGCAGCACAGTGATCTGGTGGGGTTTCATGCGTTTGCCCAATGGCTCATCGCACGCGGACTCGAACGCGCGCAGACGGCTGCCCGCAGCAGCGGCATGAGCATCGGCCTTATCGGCGACCTCGCGGTGGGCGCGGACGGTGCAGGCAGTCAAGCCTGGAGCCGTCAGGACGAGTTGCTGTCGTCGTTGACCGTGGGTGCGCCACCGGACATTCTCAATCGTTCAGGGCAAAGCTGGGGCATTTCGGCGTTTTCCCCGAATGGCCTCAAGCGCAACGGCTTTCGTGCGTTCATCGAGATGCTGCGCGCCAACTTCGCCCACGCGGGCGGCCTGCGCATCGATCACGTAATGGGCTTGCAACGCCTGTGGGTAGTGCCGCTGGGTTCACCGGCAAACGAAGGCGCTTATCTCAACTACCCGCTGGACGACATGCTTCGATTGCTGTGCCTGGAATCCTGGAAACATAAGGCCGTGGTCCTCGGTGAAGACCTGGGCACCGTGCCGGAGGGGTTGCATGAAAAGCTTTCGGCGCGGGCGATTCTCGGCATGCGTGTGCTGTTGTTCGAACAGGACAACGCGGTCTTCAAGCCCATCATCAAATGGTCAGACGATGCGCTGGCTACCAGCAGCACCCACGACCTGCCGACGCTCAAAGGCTGGCTCACCGAGCTTGATATCGATTGGAACAGCCGCCTTGGTCTCATCGACAGCGACACCGAACAGGACTGGCGCAAAGGCCGCGAGCGCGAGCGTCAGGGGTTAGTGACCGCACTCACACACAATTACACGCTGACCAAGCCGTCCGATGACGACGTCATCGACGCCAGCATCCGTTATCTGGGCCACACCCGTGCGCCTCTGGTCCTTTTGCCCATGGAGGATGCCTTGGGCATCGAAGAACAATCCAACCTGCCAGGTACTATCGACAGCCACCCGAACTGGCGACGCCGTCTGCCGGGCGACAGCGGAGCGCTGCTCCACAACGCTGACGCCGCAAGACGTCTGGAAATCCTCGCTGCCGCACGTCAACAAGCAACGGAGCGTGACCAATGAGCGCTTCCCTGCCTGCCGTGAAAAACTTGCGCGCTACCCAGCGTCTGCAATTTCACAAAGACTTCACCCTGGACGACGCGGTCAAGCTGGTGCCGTACTTCGCCAGCCTCGGCATCAGCCACGTGTATGCGTCGCCGCTCCTAAAGGCGCGTGCGGGTTCGATGCACGGCTACGATGTGGTCGACCCCCGCGTGATCAACCCTGAACTGGGTGGCGAGCCCGCACTGCGCAGGCTTGTTGCTGCGCTGCGCGAACACGGCATGGGCCTGATCCTGGACATCGTC
Organism: Pseudomonas sp. BSw22131; assembly: GCF_026810445.1. Taxonomy (NCBI): domain Bacteria; kingdom Pseudomonadati; phylum Pseudomonadota; class Gammaproteobacteria; order Pseudomonadales; family Pseudomonadaceae; genus Pseudomonas; species Pseudomonas huanghezhanensis. The sequence goes on from NZ_CP113949.1 coordinate 3,151,161, forward strand.
TCCAACCACATGGCGGTTGGCGGCTCGGACAACCCATGGTGGCTGGACCTGATGGAATGGGGTCAGCGAAGCCCTTACGCGAAGTTCTTCGATATCCAGTGGAATTCCCCGGACCCGTTGCTGAAGGGCCAATTGCTGCTGCCGTTTCTGGGCTCCGACTACGGCAGCGTGTTGCAGGCCGGCGACCTGAAACTGTGCCTTGATGCCGAGCACGGTAGCTTGCGTGTCGAGCACTATCAGCACCATTTTCCGATCAATCCGGGCACGTATGCGCCATTGCTCGACGCCGCTGGCGAACCGGAACTGCATGATCTGGCCCAGCGCTTCACCGCGCTGGATCAGTATCCGCAAGCCTACGAACGCGCGCGTCAGGCCAAGGCCGAGCTGGTTGAGTTGCTCAAGCAAAAGCCGGCGCTGATCAAAGCCATCGAAAAAGGCTTCGAGCAGTTCGATGGCCGCACGATGCAGGGCTTCAACAAGTTTCACCGGTTGCTGGAGCAGCAGGACTATCGCCTCGCCAGCTGGCGCACTTCGGGCGATGACATCAACTGGCGGCGCTTTTTCGACATCAACGAGCTGGGCGGTTTGCGCGTCGAGCGCCCTGCTGTGTTCGAGGCGACCCACGGCAAGATTTTCGAGTTGATCAGCGAAGGGCTGGTGGACGGCCTGCGTATCGACCACATCGACGGTCTGGCGGACCCTCGTGGCTATTGCCGTCGGCTGCATCGACGTGTCGAGAGCCTGTTGCGCAAGCGCCCGGCGGGCACTGAGCTGACGCACTTGCCGATCTTCGTCGAGAAAATCCTCGGTCCCGACGAGCAGTTGCACGAAGACTGGAGCGTGGACGGCACTACCGGCTACGAATTCATGAACCAGGTGTCGCTGCTGCAACATGATCCAAAAGGCGAAGCGATACTGGGTGAGCTGTGGAGCCGCATCAGCGGACGCACGGCTGACTTCAATCAGGAAGTGCTCGAGGCGCGTGATCTGGTGCTCCATGGCACGCTGGCGGGAGATTTCGAGAACGTTGCGCAAGCCCTGCTGCAGGTGGCCCGCAGCGACGTGATGAGCCGCGACCTGACCTTCGGCGCCATTCGACGCGCGCTATTGGCGCTGGTGGTCAACTTCCCGATTTACCGCACGTACATCAGCGCCTGCGGCCGCTCGGAAGAAGATGACCGTTACTTCCAGCAAGCGATGGAAGGTGCCCGCACGATGCTCAGCGAAGGCGACTGGCCGGTGCTGGATTACCTTCAGTTGTGGCTGGGCGGCGAGCGCTTGCGTTCATTCCCGCTCGGGCCGCAGCGCGACCTGCGCCGCAAGGCCTGCACCCGCTTCCAGCAACTCACCTCTCCGGTGGCCGCGAAGTCGGTGGAGGACACCTCGTTCTACCGCTCTGCGGCGCTGCTCTCGCGCAACGATGTGGGCTTTCATCCGCAACATTTCAGTGCGCCAGCGAGCGATTTCGACGAGGCCTGCCAGAAGCGTCACGAGGCCTTCCCGAACAACTTGCTGACCACCGCCACCCACGACCACAAACGTGGCGAAGACACTCGCACTCGCTTGGCCGTACTCAGCGAATGCGCGCCCTGGTATGCCGAGCAAGTCGAGCGTTGGCTGCAACTGTCGGCGCCGCTGAAAGGCGAAGACGCCGCCATCAGTCCGGGCGACGAACTGATGCTATACCAAGCGTTGCTGGGCAGCTGGCCTCTGGACCTGACGGGTGAAAACGCGTTTGAGGATTATCTGAAGCGTCTGATCCAGTGGCAGGAAAAGGCCCTGCGTGAAGCCAAATTGCAGAGCAGCTGGAGCGCGGCAAACGAGCCGTATGAAACCGCATGCCGGGAGTTTTTGACCGCACTGCTGCTGGCGCCTGAAGGCCTGGCCCTGCGTCAGTCCATAGGCGCGACGGCTAACCGCATCGCTACCGCAGGTGCGTTGAACAGTCTGGCGCAAACTTTGCTGCGATTGACAGTGCCGGGTGTTCCCGACCTCTATCAGGGCACCGAATTCTGGGATTTCACCCTGGTAGACCCGGACAACCGTCGCCCGGTGGATTACCCCGCTCGCGAACGTGCGCTCGAGGAGTCCCTGGCGCCTGAGGAGTTGCTCGCCAAGTGGCAGGATGGTCGCATCAAGCAGAGCGTGATCGCACAAGCGCTGGATGCACGTAATCAGCACCCGGAGCTGTTCAGTGAGGGTCAATACCAACGGCTTGAGGTGGTAGGTCAACACGCCGAACACGTCATGGCCTTTGCCCGGATAAAGGAGGATACGCGGGCTATTGTTGTGGTTCCGCGGCTGTTCAATGAACTATTGGGCACCGCACAAACTCCATTCATCAATGCTGCAAATTGGGGCGATACGCGAATCCTCTTGCCATTCGCTGATTCAGATTCGAGCTGGAAGGGACTTTTTTCGCAAGAAACAGTCACAACCAACAAGGAAATGCCGATCAGTGCAGCGCTCAAGGATTTTTCTGTAAACCTGCTTATTCAAACTTTGTAATACCCGGGAGTGTCGAGATGAGTGCCGACGAGAAGAAGATTCAGGACTTTGCCTATCAGATCTGGAAATCAGAAGGCGAGCCGCATGGCCATGACGAACGTCATTGGGAAATGGCCCGTAAGCGGGCCGAAGCCGAGGACACGGCGCCGGGCAAGTCTGCCAAGCCAAAGTCGCCCAAAGCGAGCGGCAAGGCCGAGGCCAAGCCGACTTCGGCTAAAGCTGCCGCCAAGCCTGGGACCAAACCGCCCGTAAAACCGGCAACCCCAGCCGCCTCAGCGCCTAAAAAAGCTGAAAAGACTGACAGCGCTGACAAACCGGCCGCCAAGCCTGCTCCTAAGCCAAAGGCCGCTGGCTCGGCATCTGCCCCGGCCAAACCAGCTAAGCCGGCACCCAAAAAGCCTGCTGCCAAGCCTCCTGCGGCATGATTGCTCGGTACCCCCGAGCACGCTGTAGAGATGAACCATTGCCGCAGGACGACCGTAGCACCGGTCGCCCCCTGCGGTTATTTCAATACCTGTTTTAACCAATGGCGCAGCCGGCGGCATGCGACAAAGGCCTTGTTTGCCTTCAGGAAATCATTCGACGTCAGGAACACACATGACCCAGCAATCCTCTAAATCCGCGGATAAAGAAGCGGTAAAGAATGAATCCCCCAAAGCCAGCTCGCCCGACGTCACCGTCACCCGCATTCGTGAAGGCCTGCCCTTCCCGCTGGGCGCCAATTGGGACGGTCTGGGTGTCAACTTTGCGCTGTTCTCTGCCAATGCGACCAAGGTTGAACTGTGCCTTTTCGACTCTTCCGGTGAAGTCGAACTCGAGCGTATCGAGCTGCCTGAATACACCGACGAAATTTTTCACGGCTACCTGCCGGACGCCCATCCTGGCCTGATCTACGGCTACCGCGTGTACGGGCCTTATGACCCGAAAAACGGTCATCGCTTCAACCACAACAAACTGTTGATCGACCCGTACGCCAAGCAACTGGTTGGCCAGTTGAAATGGTCCGAGGCACTTTTTGGCTACACCATCGGCCACCCGGACGGCGACCTCAGCTTCGATGAACGCGACAGCGCGCCTTTCGTGCCCAAAAGCAAGGTGATCGACCCGGCCTACACATGGGGCCGCGACCAGCGCGTCAGCGTGCCGTGGGACAAGACGGTTCTGTATGAAACCCACACTCGGGGTTTCACCATGCGCCACCCTTCGGTCCCTGAAGAACTGCGCGGCACATTCTCCGGGCTGATGGTTGATGACGTGATCCAGCACATCCGCAGCCTGGGTGTGTCTTCGGTCGAGTTGCTGCCCATCCATGCGTTCGTCAATGACCAGCACTTGCTGCAAAAAGGCATGACCAACTATTGGGGCTACAACACCATCGCCTTCTTCGCCCCGGACCCGCGCTATCTTGCTCACGGCAAGATCGCCGAGTTCAAGGAAATGGTCGCGCACATGCACCATGCAGGGCTCGAGGTGATTCTCGACGTGGTTTACAACCACACCGCCGAGGGCAACGAACTTGGCCCGACCCTGTCCATGCGTGGCATCGACAACGCCTCCTACTACCGTCTGATGCCGGACGACAAGCGCTTTTACATCAACGATTCCGGCACCGGCAACACGCTCGACCTCAGCCATCCGTGCGTCCTGCAAATGGTCACAGACTCACTGCGCTATTGGGCGACCGAGATGCACGTCGACGGTTTCCGTTTCGACCTTGCGACGATCCTCGGGCGCTACCACGACGGTTTCGACGAGCGTCACAGCTTCCTCGTCGCCTGCCGTCAGGACCCGGTCTTGCGTCAGGTCAAAATGATCGCCGAGCCTTGGGACTGCGGGCCGGGTGGCTATCAGGTGGGCGGCTTCCCGCCGGGCTGGGTCGAGTGGAACGACAAGTTCCGCGACACCGTTCGCGCGTTCTGGAAAGGCGACGAAGGCCAGCTGGCAGACTTCGCTAACCGCATGACGGCTTCGGGCAACATGTTCAATCAGCGAGGTCGTCGTCCGTACGCTTCAGTGAACTTCATCACCGCGCACGACGGTTTTACCTTGCACGATCTGGTGTCCTACAACGACAAGCACAACGAAGATAACGACGAAAACAATCAGGATGGCAGCAACGACAACCGCTCCTGGAACCACGGTGTCGAAGGTCCGACCGACGACCCCGAGATCAACGCGCTGCGTCTGCGCCAGATGCGCAACTTCTTCTCCACGCTGCTGCTCGCCCAAGGCACGCCGATGATGGTGGCTGGCGACGAATTCGCACGTACCCAGCACGGAAATAACAACGCGTATTGCCAGGACAGCGAGATTGGCTGGGTCAACTGGGAGCTGGATGAAGACGGCGAATCGTTGCTCAAGTTCGTCAAACGCCTCATCAAGCTGCGCCTGACCTACCCTATCCTGCGTCGGGGTCGCTTCCTGGTCGGTGATTACAACGAAGAACTGGGCGTGAAAGACGTTACGTGGCTGGCGCCGAACGGCAACGAAATGAGCGTTGAGCAGTGGCAGGACGTGCATGCGCGTTGCCTCGGGATGCTGATGGATGGCCGTGCGCAAGAGACCGGCATTCGTCGTCGGGGCTCGGAGGCTACCCTGCTGCTGGTGGTCAACTCGCACCACGAAGGCGTCAATTTCACCTTCCCGGAAGTGCCTGAGGGGGTCAACTGGACCTGCCTGATCGACACCAATCAGCCTGACACGCACAGCAAGGAGCACTTCGATTTCGGTCAGGAATACACCATCACGCCGCGCTCGCTGGTGCTGTTCGAGTTGCAGAAAGAAGAACAGAAATGAGCCGCGCGCTGAGCGAGTTTCTTGCCCAGCGTACGCAGCGCCTCGACACCACTCAGGCGTTGGGCGAGTGCCTTCGGGCACTGGTCCACGAGCAGCTTGCCAGCCTGCCGCCACCCGGCGGTGGCCGTACGCTCGAACGCTGGCGCAGTCTGGCCATCGTTGCGGCGCATGATCTGGCGCTGTGCAAACTGTATGAGGGCCACACCGACGCTCTGGCAATCATGGCCGAGCTGAAAAGCTCGGCCGCTACGCCAGGCAGCACATGGGGTATGTGGGCGGCTGAGCCGCCGCAGGCACGCGTCATGGTTTCCGGCACCGGCCGCACTGTTAGCCTGAATGGCCGCAAGGCCTGGTGTTCAGGCGCCACCACGCTCAGCCACGCATTGATGACCGCTTGGGATAACGAGGCCCGGCAGCAGTTGGTGGCCGTCGCGCTTGATCAACCAGGCGTTACGGTGACCGACGAAGGATGGGCCGCGGTCGGCATGGCCGCGACCGGCAGCGTCGAGGTGCAGTTCGACAACGCCCAGGCGCTGACCATCGGCGAGCCTGGGCAGTATGTGTCACGTGCGGGGTTCTGGCAGGGTGGTATTGGCATCGCCGCGTGCTGGTACGGCGCAGCGAACAGCATCGCCGAGCGGCTCCTCAATGCCTGCGCGCAACGAGAAGAGCCCCACGCGCTGGCCCATCTGGGCGCTGTGGACGCGGCTCTGTTCAGCGCAGGTCAGGCGCTGCAAAACGCGGCCCGCGCAATCGATCAGGCGCCATTGGCAGATGCTGAGTTGTTGGCCAGGCGCTGCCGTGCGGTGGTTGAACGCACGACGCAGCAAGTGATAGAACATGTCGGTCGGGCCTTGGGCGCCGGCCCGTATTGCAAAGATGCGCAGTTCGCCCGGCTGATGGCTGATCTCCCGGTGTTTGTGCGCCAGAGTCATGCGGAACGTGACCTTGCAGCGCTCGGGCAACTGCTTGCTTGCTCTCCCTCGAATCCATCGACTGCAGCCACCCACACGCAAGGCATGCCCCGAACCGTGTCCAAGGGAAGCTGGTCGTTATGAACGGTGCCTATGAATGACAATCCCATCGTCGGCCACGGCACGACACTTCAAGCGTGGCAAGGCTCAGCCCGGCTGGCAGCCTTGCCCGTCATCGGCGCTGACCTGCTCGTCCCACCTGGCTCGCGCGCGGTCATTGTTGCGCCGCATCCCGACGACGAGATTCTCGGTTTTGGCGGGCTGATGCAGCAACTGGCGCATTTGGGACGCGCCATGAAACTGATCTCGGTGACCGACGGCAGCGCCAGTCATCCGGGCTCGAGATTCTGGTCCAGCGAGCGTTTGAGTGTGATTCGACCCCAAGAGAGCGCCGAAGCAGTACGACGTCTGGACGTGCCGTTGCACAGCCTGCAATGGATTCGCGGCGGGTTTCCGGACAGCGCAGTGGCCACTCAGGAAACCGAGCTGACGGCGTTTTTTCAGCGTTATCTTCGGCCAACCGATGTGGTGTTCTGCACGTGGCAGCATGACGGGCACAGCGATCATGAAGCCGTAGGCCGCGCCTGCGCCGCCGCCACCCAGGCAGTTGGTGCGCAACTGCATGAGGTGCCGATCTGGGCCTGGCACTGGGCAAGTCCGGAAGACCCGCGACTGCCGTGGGATCGCGCGCGCAAAGTGCTGCTGGCACCGGAAACCATCGCCCGCAAGCGTCATGCCGCCCATGCTTTCGCCAGCCAGTTGCACGGCGACCCACTTATCGGCCTTGAACCCGTGCTGCCGCCGCACGTGCTGGAGCGTCTGATGCAATCGTTCGAGGTGGTGTTTCTGTGAGTGATGTCGGCAAGGCAAGTATCGGCGATGCGTACTTCGATCAGTTGTTCGCAGGCAGCGACGATCCATGGGCCTTCAAGCAGCGCTGGTATGAACGTCGTAAACGAGCGCTAACACTTGCCGCCCTGCCCCGCGAGCGCTACGCACGGATCTTTGAGCCGGGCTGCGCCAACGGCGAGCTGAGCGCGGAACTTGCCACCCGCTGCGATCGCTTCGTAGGCTGCGACACGGCGGCGGCAGCGGTCGAACTGGCCCGCGAGCGGTTGTCTGACTTCCCCAGGGCGCAGGTGATGCAAGCGCGCCTGCCTGCGCAATGGCCGACGGGCCGTTTTGACCTGATCGTGATCAGTGAGTTGGGCTATTACCTGATTCTTGAAGACCTGCACGACTGGATTGAGCGCGCCATCGGATCGCTGACAGAAGACGGTCAACTGCTGGCCTGTCACTGGCGAACGCCCATCGACGGCTGCCCATTGACTGCCGATCAAGTGCACGAAACGCTGCAGCAGAGACTGGGCCTGAATCGGCTTTACAGCCAGACGGACAGTGACTTCCTGCTTGACGTCTGGGGCCGAGATACCCTGTCCGTCGCCCAGAAAGAAGGCCTGCGTTGAAGACGGCGTAAACACGCCGTCGGCGCCAGGTTGGCTTGGATTGTGAGTCAGTTGCGACGTCACGCGAATGAATTCTCGCCTACAGACGCAGTGCGCACACCGCTTGCCTGAAGCCGAGATCGTGCAGGAGCTAAATTGTTGGCGAGACGATTTGGCTAACGTGTTGAAGGAGCGATTTTGTCGTGATCACGACGATCAGACTGTAGGAGACGATCAACCTGTAGGAGCCTGACGAGCCAGAGCGAGGCCGCGATTGCGGTGGGCCTGACACAGCGCGTTGTGAGGTACTGCTGCCGCTGGGAAGCAGATCGCGAGCAAGCTCCCTACTACCAGAATCACTTGCATCTACAGGGTCTACAGTCCTCAACAGCCACAAGTTGTGGCCATTGAACGGCGCCGTTTACTCCTGATGCGCCGCCGTTTGCATCCCGGCCGTGCTCAAAGGTGACCCAAGCGCGCTGCCGAAGAACCGGACCGCTTCTGCGCTGAGGTTGCGATGGATGTCCTCACGATCTACGCCAATGGCATCGGTGCACAACACAGGGGCGGTGGCGCGCTGTTCGTCATCACACGGTGCCATGAACACAAAGTGCCCTGCCCCCGCCAACAACTTGAAGTCCGACACATCGGGCAACTTGCGCGCCAGAGCCTCGGCATTCTTGTCGACGGCCAGTAACTCATCGCCATCGCCGCTGTACATCAACACCGGCACGTGGACGTCAGCCAGCGTATTGCGGCCGAACATCAGGCCCAGCGGCGCCATCAACATCAATGCGCCCACACGTGGATCGGCTTGCGCATGAAGATCATCACGGTCTGCCAGCAGCTCGCCCTGCGTCTTGCACGCGTCACGGTCTTGCGGCCGCTCGGCGCAGTACTTGCGCAAGCGCTTCAAATCCGGCTGCGCGCCGGCCAGAATCAACGCGGTTTCGCCACCGGCCGAATAACCGATGACCCCGACCCGGCGCGCGCTGATGTAAGGCGACAACATCGGGTCTAGCAGCGCTGCGCTGATCGCTTCAGAGATTTGCAGCGGACGCCCGTACAGATTGCTCAGGCTGCCCAGGCGGCTGTGGTCGAGATAATTGTCGCCAGGGTGAAACACCGCAACCACCACAAAACCCTGCCGGGCGAGAGACGTAGCCAGATCATGCTGGGCCAACGGGGTGCCCGTATTGCCGTGCGACAGCATCAACAACGGGAAACGGCCCATGGCAATTTTGGCGTTTTCCGTCGCCTCGATGCGGTAACCCTGAACTCTGGTCACTTGCTCGGCGTCAGTGGACGGATAAAAGGCGTAGGCGTGCATCGGCTGGGAGTCCAGCGGATCAAGGAAATCCAATTCGTGAAAGCCGACGCTCCAGAGTTCCTGTGCACTGATTTGCACCGAAATCAGGCTGCTGAACAGACTCAACACTACCGCTGCACAAAGACGCATCATCGCAATGCCCCTAAACCCGAAGTTCCGTATACGGCGGGGCAGATTGCCCGGCCAGTTGTCCCTGTATCGCCCAATGAATCCGGGGCAAAACCAGCGTGTTCAATGGAGCGCTTATAAAGTGAGAGTGTCTGCCACATCAATAAGTGCATAAGACGGGCCAGACGGCGCATAACTAAGCGACGACCGGCAAAAACAGCCCGGCCATGCATAGAAAAGAACGAATGAAGGCATGTTACTGCGCACTCGCCAAATATGCGCGCAAAGATAGCGTCAAGCCTGTCGCCACGCTGAACGCCGTCTCAAAAAGCAAAAGGCCCCGCCACCCTTCGCACGAGACGCAGGCTGGCAGGGCTTGCAAAAGCACCTGTTGAACGCGGGGCCGGTCAACCACGCGTTTGGGCTATCAAGCGAACAAGGCTTCTTTGATCTGCTTCTGTGCCGCAGCCATGGCGTTGGCGCGGGACTCGTCGCCATAGGCCAGACCGTGCGCGAAAACAAACTCCAGATCGGTCACACCAATGAACGTGAACAACACCTTCAGCAGGTCTTCATGACCAACACTGGACGGCTGACCGACGTGCAGACCACCTGCCGTTGAAACGATGATGACCTTCTTGCCGCCGCACAGGCCGACAGGCCCGGATTCGGTGTAGCGGAAAGTGCGACCCGCGACCGTGATGCGGTCGATCCAGGCTTTCAACTGACTTGGGATGGTGAAGTTGTACATCGGCGCACCGATCACCATCACGTCAGAAGACAGAAACTCTTCAAGCGTGGCTTCGTTGGATTGCACTTCCAGGATCTGCGCCGCATCGCGCTCTTCAACCGGTGTGCCGGCGGCTGCAAGGCTCGCGGCAGAGAAATGGCCGAGTGCGTCGCTCGCCAGGTCGCGATAGACGACTTGAGTGTCGACGTGGGTGGCCTGCCAGCTTTCAACAACGCTGTGGCTAAGCTGACGGGACGCGGAATGGTCACCAAGGATGCTGGAATCGATGTGCAAGAGTTTCATGAGGGTTGTTCCTGAAGTGAGAATCGCCGGCTCGCGATCAAGTGGCGATCATCCTATAGCGCAACGCAATAACTGATTAGTCAGCAAAAATGCGATAGCTTGTCCCACTGATAGGACAATCGAGCACGCCATGCAAGATCTGAACGATCTCTACTATTTCGCCAAAGTCGTCGAATGCGGCGGTTTTGCAGCCGCTGGACGTGTGCTGGGCATCCCCAAGTCGCGCTTGTCCCGGCGTATCGCCGAGCTGGAGACGCGGCTCAATGCGAGTTTGCTGCAGCGCACCACCCGCAAACTGGCGCTGACAGCGGTGGGCGAGCGCTACCTTCAGCACTGCCAGGCAATGCTGCTGGAAGCGGAGATGGCCGACGAGGCCGTCGCCAGCTTGTCCGCCGAGCCACGCGGGCGGTTGCGAGTGTCGTGCCCGTTGGGCATGACGAACTGGAATCTCACCGAGGTGGTGACCAGCTTTCTGTGCCAATTCCCTCAGGTGCAGCTGGAATTGTTGTTGGTCAATCGGCGGGTGGATCTGGTCAACGAGGGCATTGATGTCGCGATGCGCGTGCGTGATATAGGCGATGAAGATCCCAACCTGATCGTGCGTCACTTGGCGCCCGCCTCCGCTGCACTGGTGGCAGCGCCAGCATTGATCGCCGGCAAACGCATCCTCAGGCCGCAAGACCTCGCCAGCCTGCCCGTGCTGGGCGCCATTGAAGCCGACCGCAAGGTGCATCTGCATCTGGTTCATCAACAGGGCGAACGCTGCGAGGTGGCCATCGAGCCGCGACTGGCAATCGATGATTTCCCCATCCGCAAAGGCGCGGCGCTGGCGGGGCTTGGCGTGACCGTGCTGCCGATGATGGATTGCCACGCTGAACTTGCCGACGGCAGCCTGATTGAACTGCTGCCGGACTGGTCAGTCCCCAGTGGTAATTTGCAGGCCGCCTACACCCAGCGTCGCGGTGCGTTGCCAGCGGTAAGAGCGTGGATTGATCACGTCACGGTTGCGTTCAAAGACACCCACTGCGCCTGAAAGCGCAGTGGGTCGCTCAAAGCGCTTCTTTCAACGTGCCGCCTTCTGAATCTTTCAGTAAAAGTGCCGGGACAAGAAATTCCCACCCAGCACCAGCCGATCAATCCAGAACAGCTCATGCAGCGCGACGATGCACCAGAACACTGCCTGATAAGACACTTTGCGCGTCTTGTGCCGGAACGCTTGTTGGGCGACCAGAGCCCCCGGCCACCCGCCGAGCAATTCGGCTGCGTGGAGGATTTTCTCCGGCGTGCGCTGACCCTCTCCCTTGGCGCGACGCTTGTCGTGCCAGTACAGCAGAACCGTCACCACGCACATCAGCGCATAAACGGCCGCTGGCCACCACGATCCGTCGCGCAGCCATAACATCGCCACCCCGTAACCCGGCAGCGCGCACAGCAATAACAGCACCAATAGTTTGGTGCGCAAGAAGCACACCGGAGATCGGGGCTGATTGGATGATGTGCACTTGCCATCGTTTGTAACGCGCGGATCCATCCGGCGTTACCCCTTCACGCTCGCCCAGTCGATCCAGCCAAACTGCCAGGTCGCGAGGATCAGCAGACCAAACACAATCCGGTAGTAAGCGAAGACCGCGTAGCTGTGGTTGGCGATGAACTTGAGCAACGCTTTCACGGCGATCATGGCGAAGATGAACGAGGTGATGAAGCCCACCGCGAACACCGGGAAATCGCCCGGTTGAAACAGGCTGTGGTACTTGTAGCCCGAGTAAACCGACGCCGCGACCATGGTGGGCATCGCCAGAAAAAACGAGAACTCGGTGGCGGTTTTGCGTGAAAGGCCGAACAGCAGGCCGCCGATGATCGTCGCGCCAGAGCGCGAGGTGCCCGGAATCATCGCCAGGCACTGTGCGAAACCCACTTTCAATGCATCTTGCCAGGTCATCTCGTCAACGGTTTCGGCATGGACAACATGCTGCCGACGCTCGGCCCACAACATGATGAAACCGCCAATCACCAGCGCCGTGGCCACGGTGATCGGGTTAAACAGATATTCGTGGATCAGGTCGGCGAACATCACTCCCAACACCATCGCCGGCAACACGCCGATGATCAGGTTGGCCGTGAAGCGCCGGGCTTTTGGATCGGTCGTCAAACCGCCGACCACGTCAAAAATCTTGCGTCGGAACTCCCACACCACGGCCAGGATCGCGCCCAACTGAATGATGATGTTGAACGCCATCGCGCGCTCGCCACCAAAATTGATCAAATCGGCGACGATGATCTGGTGCCCGGTGCTCGATATCGGCAAGAACTCTGTCAGACCTTCTACAACCCCAAGAATCAACGCCTGTGCAGCGGTCCAAAGATCCATCATTCCCCCAATGGACCGTGCTCATGGCACGGCCGTCGATATTTATGTGCAAGTGCTGCGGGCAATAGATGAGTGAACATGAACGCTGCATGAACGGCTCACGTTTACCTGCCCAAACGCACAAGCGCGGCGATGCTAGCAGACCTGCCAGCTGAACGCTCTAGCATGAAAAATGGCGCGTAAGTTTTGACGTTTTCAACCCTCTCCCCTGTCGCTGATCACTGTCTGGATCGGGGGAGTTCAGGGCCATTTCAGCACCACACACGTGCGCATAAAGCGCTTACAATCGCCGGCCGGATTTTTCGGGTTTCACTGCATCTACCTCACCTTCATTATCAGGAGTCGCCATGTCAGGGCTTGAACTGTTCGCTGCCGCGCTGGGCGTGATTGCCGTCTGGCTCACAGTCAAACAGAACCCGTGGTGCTGGCCCATCGGGCTGGTCATGGTGCTGCTCTATACCTGGATCTTCTTCGACATAAAGCTTTACTCGGACATGCTGCTGCAAGTGGTTTACGCGGTGTTGCAGCTGTACGGCTGGTGGCAATGGACCCGACGGGGCGACGCGGTCAGTGGGCGAAACGTGACATCACTGGGCGTAGGCCCTTTGCTCGCCAGCCTGGCGGTGGGCGCGGGGGTGAGCGTGGCGTTGGGCGCGGCGATGGCGCACTTCACCGACGCCGCTCAGCCCTGGCTTGATGCCGCTCTCACCGGCTTCAGCCTGGTGGCACAAGTCTGGATGGCGCAAAAGCGCGTGCAGTGCTGGCCGTTGTGGATCTTGCTGGACGTGATTTTTGTCGGCCTGTTCCTCTACAAGGGTCTGTATGTGACGGCCGCGCTCTATGCGCTGTTCACGCTGCTGGCGGTGCAAGGCTGGCGTGACTGGCGCGCTGACCCGGCCCTGGCGCACTGATCGATGAAGACTCTGGTACTCGCAGGCCCGGAATCCAGCGGCAAGAGCTGGCTGGCCGCGCAGTTGCAGCAACGGTTCGGCGGCGAACTGGTGGGCGAATACGTCCGCCACTTCATCGATCAGAGGCAGCGAGACACCTGCTACGCCGATATCCCGGAGATCGCACGAGGTCAGTTGGCCTGGGAGGACGCCGCCCGCGCCCGCACGCCAGGGTTGCTGATTCTGGATACCCACCTGCTGAGCAACATGCTCTGGAGTAAAACCCTGTTTGCCGATTGCCCGCAATGGCTGGAGCACGCTCTGCTCAGCCGCCATTACGACCTGACCCTGCTGCTGGCCGCAGACGGTGTGGAATGGGTGGCCGACGGGCAACGTTGTCAGCCGGCTTTGGGCGAGCGTCAGGCATTCTTTGACGCAAGCCAGCGCTGGCTCGATCAGCATCACCAGACGCACCAAGTGGTGGGCGGCGACTGGGATGAGCGACGTGCGCACGCCTTCCAGGCCGTGTCCGAACTCTTGAAGCCTGAACCGTAAACGCCATCAGGCCGACAACACGACCCGGGCGCCGAGGTTCATTGAGTTGCCTTAGCGAATCTGGTGCTTGTGCAGCAACCGGTAAAACGTGGGGCGCGAAACGCCGAGTACCTTGGCAGCCACGCTGAGGTTGTCGCTGTGACGAGTGAGAACGTCGCACAACGCCTGGCGCTCGGCGCGGGATTTATAGTCATCCAGCGTGCCCATGCTCGAACTGATTTCCTCTTCGCCCAACAACCCCAGATCAAACGCCTCGATCTGACGCCCCTCGGCCAGCACCAATCCTCGCCGTACGCGGTTTTCAAGCTCCCGGACATTACCCGGCCAGTCATGCTTGCCCATCGCGACCAACGCATCCTGACTGAAGTTACGGGGACGCCGCCCGGTTTCCTGGCTGTAGAAATGCGCAAAGTGATTGGCCAGCAAGGCCAGGTCCCCGTGCCGCTCGCGCAACGGTGCGGTGCCGGCCTGCAGCACGTTGAGACGGTAGTAGAGGTCTTCGCGAAAACGTTTTTCTCGAATGGCGGCTTCGAGGTCGATGTGCGTAGCGGCCAGTACCCGCACGTCGATCGGCACCGACTCACCGTCTACGTCCAGGAGCCGGTCATGCAGAAAACGCAGCAGGTTGGCCTGTGCATCAAGCGGTAAATCGCCGACTTCATCGAGAAACAGTGTGCCGCCATTTGCCGCTTCTATGCGACCGACCTTGCGCGGCTGAGCGCCAGAAAACACGTCCTCGTGATACCCGAACAGTTCAGGCTGCAACAGATGTTCGGGGATGGCGCTGCAGTTGATCGAGACGAAGGGTTTGTCCCGACGCTGGGACTGCTGGTGCAGCGTGCGGGCGACCAGTTCTTTGCCAGTGCCGCTTTCGCCACGAATCAAGACCGGGGACTCGGTCGGCGCCAGCTTGGTGATTAATCGACGAAGCTCGCGAACAGGACGGCTTTCACCGAGCAGTTGATGCTCCGGTGCGCTGCCGTAATGGACGCCCTGGGCACGCAGCCGCGCCATCCCATAAGCGCGGCCGAGCGTCACCTGAACCCGCGCAACATCAAACGGCAATGTATGAAAATCAAAAAACGATTCACACACAAAATCGCCAATCTTGTCGCGGCGCAGATCGTCTGGCGTCAGCACTGCGATCCACTCAGTGTTGCTGCGGGTGATCAAATCTTTGACCACCTCCGGATGATCGAAATGTTGAGGCATCAGTCGGATCAGACCCACATCACACGGACGAGACGCAGCAGATTGCAGCGTACAGCTGTCGACCTCCCAGCCCGCAGCGCGCAAGTCAGGTATCAAGCGAAGACTTTCATCGCAAGGTTCGACAATTAACAGGCGACGGGTTGATGCCAGCTCATGCATATCGTTTCCTTGGCGCCAAGATTCAAATAAGGATCCATATAAAAGCTTTTTAGAAACAGTGCCTTGGCGACGCTGATCGCTACATTAGCAAGTTTTTTGACACTCTCTTGAACCAAATCTCTATAAGCCTAAGATCAAAAAGTGCTTAAAAAAGATGACGTCTGCATATCAGGAAATCAGAAGATGCGGAGGTGCTCGCGGAATGAGCCTGCGACGTTTTGTCCTGCGTCCTACAGGCCTTGTAAGACGTGCATTACAGACTGGTCGCAAAATTATTGTGACGGAAGGTGTGACTTGGGGCCGGGTTGCCGTCATCAGTACACCTATACAGCCGGACGGGACGCCCGCCGCCGGTGATTGAATGGATAACGGGCTTTTGAGGAAACGCCATGAACGCCCCTTTGCGCTTTAACGAAGCCTTGCTGATCGCCGGTCGCGCCTTTCACCCGTTTCAATGTGTGGCCTGGGCTCCCCAGGAAGGTAACGGCGAGCTGAGCCTGACCGTCGTTGACCGCACCAGCAACCGCATCGGTCGCAAGCAGATTCCGCTTAGCGCCTATTCGGATCCTCGACAACTGGCAGCGATGCTGGAACAGGCCCGTGCAGAAATCAGCGGCGAAGGCTACAGCCTTGAGCCCTGGACCATGCCAGCGTGAAACGCGTGCCGTTTCGCGAATGAATTCGCGCCTACAGAGGCTGCACCGCAGTCCTGTAGGCCCCCACTTTGTTGGCGAGGCGATCTAACGGTGTGAACCCTTTCTGACGAAGTCACGCGAATGAATTCGCGCCCACCGCTCTTCATGCCTACAGATCGTTCAGATGCCGATACTCGGCGCCGATCATCGTTGCGATGTCTGCCGCCCTTCCTAGCCGTATCGGCCCTTGCTCCATATCGATCAGCACGCTGGGGCACTCGAATGCCGGGATTGGCGGCATCTGCTTGATGCGCCCATCGGTAAGCACCAGAACCCGCTGCGCCTGGGTCGGGTAACGCTTCTGACGCTCGCGCAGCCAGTCTCCCGCCTGACTCAGCGCATCGAACAGCGGCGTGCCGCCACCTGCACCCAATCCATCCAGCCATGGCTGCAACGACGCCGTCGCTTTGAATCCGTGGTGCTGCCAGCGCGCAGCACCGCCACTGGCCGTGAGCAACGCGAGCCGGGCGCGGCGTCGGTAAGCATCATCGAACAATTGCGCCAGCAACCCTTTTGCCTGGCTCAAGGCCTTATGCCTTCGGGTAGAGGCCGATGCGTCGACAATCACCAGCCATATTTCACCCGGGCGTGCGCTGCGGGGCTGACGAACCAGATCCGCACGACGCGTCGGGCGCCCCCGCAGCAAAGTCGGCAACCAGGCAATTGCACCGTCTGCCCCGGCACGTGGAGCGCCGCTTTTACCGCCACTGAGTCGACCCGGCCGGGGGCTGGCATCCGCCCCCTTGATCGAACGAGGGCGGATGCCTAAGGCTTTTTTGGCCAGCTGGGGATGTCCCGGCGCTCCCCGGTGGTTATCGGTTGCGCAGGCAACTCGCCCCAACTGCCCTGCCCTTGATTGGGTGGTGTGGGTTGTGGCTGATCGGCCTCGGGACGCGACGAAGGCGGCGGCGGTGGCGACGAGGGCGATTCCGAGGGCTGACGTCGCCGATGGCGCAGGGCAAACTCGGCCACCGCATCAATGTCCTCCTCCTCAATCACCGACACGCCGCGCCATGCCGCATGCGCCCGGGCCGCACGCAGCCAGACCAGGTCAGCGCGCAAGCCGTCAACACCCGCGGCGAAACACCGCTCGGTAATCACTTCCAGGCTGCGGTCATCCAGTTCGATGTCCGACAGCAAGACGCGCGCACGTTCGCAACGCGACCTAAGCTCGGCTTGCTGCGCCTCCCATTGCTGGCAGAACGTCTCGGGCGAGGCATCAAAATCCAGGCGCCGGCGGATGATCTGGCTGCGCTCGGTTGGCGCGGTCTGCCCGCTCAACGCGACGTTCAGGCCGAAACGATCGAGCAGTTGAGGGCGCAACTCTCCCTCTTCAGGGTTCATGGTGCCAATCAGCACGAACCGGGCCGCATGACGATGGGATATGCCGTCGCGCTCCACCAGATTGATTCCGCTTGCGGCGACGTCCAGCAACAGGTCCACAAGATGATCCGGCAGCAGATTGACCTCATCGACGTACAGCACCCCGCCGTCGGACTTGGCCAGCACACCCGGAGAGAACGCCGCACGGCCTTCGCTCAGGGCCGCATCAAGATCAAGCGTACCGACCAGCCGCTCTTCGGTTGCGCCCAGCGGCAAGGTCACGAACTGACCACTGGCGAGCAAATCGGCCAGCCCCCTCGCCAAAGTGGACTTAGCCATCCCGCGCGGCCCTTCGATCAACACCCCGCCGATCTTCGGGTCGATGGCCGTGAGGCACAGCGCCAGTTTCAGCGCTTCAGCGCCGACCACAGCGGCCAAGGGGAAATGCGGGATGTCGTTCATTCTCAATTCTCGTTTTTGACGTGTAGAGCCGGACGTTCAGCCAGCAGCTTTTGCACAGCCAGCCTCACGACTCTTCAATGTCCAGCAACAGGTTTTCCAGCGCCTCGCGGTACTCGCCGGGCTCTTGCCACAGGCCGCGTTGCTGGGCCTCCAGCATGCGTTCGGTCATGTCGCGCAGCGCGTCAGGGTTGTGTTGCTGGATGAACTCACGGGTAGACGGGTCAAGCAGGTACGCGTCGGCGAGCAGCGCGTATTGATGATCGTCGATCAGTTCGGTGGTGGCATCGAACGCAAACAGAAAGTCCACGGTGGCAGCCATTTCAAACGCGCCTTTATAGCCGTGACGCTTGACCCCCTCGATCCATTTGGGGTTCGCCGCACGCGAACGCACAACGCGGTTCAGCTCTTCCTTGAGGGTGCGAATCTTCGGCAGATCGGGTTGACTGTGGTCACCATGGTAGCTCGCAGTTTTGGCGCCGCTGAGGGTCTCGGCCGCCGCGAGCATGCCGCCCTGGAACTGGTAGTAGTCATTGGAATCGAGTAGATCGTGTTCGCGATTGTCTTGATTCTGCAGCACCGCCTGCACCTGGCTCAGGCGTTGCGCAAACCGCTCGCGCGCCGGCGTGCCCTCATCGCTGGCGCCGTACGCGTATCCGCCCCAATTGAGATAAACCTCAGCGAGGTCTTCGCGGCTTTGCCACAGGCGTCCGTCGATAGCGTTCTGCACGCCGGCGCCATAGGCACCCGGTTTAGCGCCGAAAATCCGCCAGCCTGCCTGACGCGCCGCATGCTCGGGAGTAGCCCCGGCGCGCTCGAATTCAGCGCGCTCGTCTCGCACACGGGCCGAGAGCGGGTTCATATCGTCGGGTTCGTCCAGCGCTGCAACGGCCTGCACGGCGGCGTCGAACAGGCGAATCAGATTGGCGAACGCGTCGCGGAAAAACCCCGACACCCGCAGCGTCACATCAACACGCGGGCGGTCGAGGAGGCTCAGCGGCAGAATCTCAAAATCATCGACACGCTGACTGCCCGTTGCCCAGACCGGACGCACGCCCATCAGCGCCATCGCCTGGGCAATGTCGTCGCCGCCGGTGCGCATCGTCGCCGTCCCCCAGACAGACAATCCCAGTTGACGCAAATGGTCACCGTTGTCCTGCAAGTGCCGCTCCAGCAACAGATTTGCCGATTGAAATCCGATGCGCCATGCGGTGGTGGTGGGCAGGTTGCGCACGTCCACCGAGAAAAAATTGCGCCCCGTCGGCAGCACATCAAGGCGCCCACGGCTGGGTGCACCGCTGGGGCCGGCAGGCACGAATCGCCCGCTCAGGGCATCCAGCAAACCCTGCATCTCTGCCGGACCGCATGCGTCCAGACGCGGGGCCACCTCTTCTTTCAACGCATTAACAATAAGCTCCAACTCATTGTTTTCAAAAAATTTACCGTCGACCGGATTCGCCAATACGCGCTCAATCAGACGCGCCGCGTAGAGCTCCAGACGCTCCCGTGTGTCACCCACGGTTCGCCAAGGTTCGTCGCTGACTTCATGTAACGCATGAGGTTTGGGACCGGTCCACGGGTCACCCAACACACAGTCCAGCGGATCGATACCGAGGTCGAACGCTTTGCTCAACACCCTCAGCACACTCGCTTGCGCGCCCTTGCCGTCGCCACGCGGGATGCGCAACAGCGCCAGCAACGTATCAATGCGCAAACGTCCGCTCGGGGACTCGCCAAACACGTGGAGGCCGTCACGGATTTGCGACTCCTTCAGGTCGCACAGATAGGTGTCCAGACGCGGCAGCCAGACCGCGGCGTCTGACTCGGCATCAAAACCTTCTTCGAGCGCCAGTTCACGGTCAATGTGGGTTTCGCGCACCAGCCTGAGAATGTCCTTTTGCAGCTCTCTGGCACGGCGCGGATCAAGTAGCTGCGCTTCGTAGTATTCGTCCGCCAGCACTTCCAGATCGCGCAAAGGGCCATACGTTTCAGCGCGCGTGAGCGGCGGCATCAGGTGATCGATGATCACTGCCTGGGTGCGGCGTTTGGCCTGGGCGCCCTCACCAGGATCGTTGACGATGAACGGGTAAATGTTAGGCATCGGCCCGAGAATCGCATCTGGCCAACAGTGTTCCGACAACCCGACACCTTTACCCGGCAACCACTCCAGATTGCCGTGCTTGCCGACGTGGATCACAGCGTGGGCGCCGTAGCTTTTGCGCAACCAGAAATAAAACGCCAGATAGCCGTGCGGCGGCACAAGGTCTGGGTCGTGATACACAGCGCTGTGATCGACGCCGTAACCGCGCGCCGGCTGGATGCCAATGAAGGTCAGACCAAAGCGCAGCCCGGCGACCATCATCCGCCCGCCCCGGCACATGGGGTCGGTGTCGGGCGCACCCCAGCGCTCAGTGACTGCATGTTGATTGGCCTCGGGCAAGGCAGCGAAAGCGGCGAGGTACTCGTCCATCGCCATGCTCTGGTGGCACGGACGCTGGTCCCGGCCCTCGGGATCATTGGTCACGCCGCCCAACAATGCGTGAATCAACGCCGTGCCGCTCTCAGGCAGCGGTGCCAGGGGATAGCCCTCGTTTAGCAGCGCACGCAGGATATTCAGCGCGGCGGCCGGTGTGTCGAGGCCTACGCCATTGCCGATTCGCCCGTCGCGTGTCGGGTAATTAGCCAGAATCAGCGCCACACGCTTGTCGTGATTGGGCAAACGCCCCAGTAAAGCCCAGCGTCGCGCCAGTTCGGCGACGAAGTCCATGCGCTCAGGCTGGGGGCGATAGCACACAACGTCCGACTGGCTGCGCTCGCTGTACCACGCCAGGTCCTTGAAGCTGATCGGCCGGCTGATGATTCGCCCATCCAGCTCAGGCAGCGCAATGTGCATCGCCAGATCCCGGGCACCAAGGCCTTGTTCGCTGGCCTGCCATGCGGGCTCGTTGTCTTGCGCACAGATGGCCTGAATCACCGGAATGTTTCGGCGAAACGGGCGCAGGTGCGGGGCTTCAGGGCTGGACTGGGCAAAGCCCGTGGTGTTGAGGATGATCTCGGTGTCGGTTTCGTCCATCCAGTCCTGCAACGCCGCCATGCAGCCAGCCTCTTTGAGGCTGGCTACGGCGATGGGCAGAGGATTGAGTCCCTGCGCGAGCAAGCGCTCGCAGAACACATCTATAAACCCGGTATTGGCCGCTTGCAGGTGCGAGCGGTAGAACAACAAGGCCGCCACCGGTTGCTCGGGCAACCAGTCGGCCTGCCAGTCACCGAGCGTGGCACTGGCTTTTTTGGGGTGGTAGATAACGGTCCGCTGCAGGGGCTGCGGCTCGGTCCACGGATAATCGCGGCCGAACCAGCTACTGGCCATGCAGTTATACAACTGCATGGCATTGTGCTTGCCGCCCTGTCGCAGGAAATGCCATAGCCGCTCGGCCTCTTCTGCCGGCACACTGCTCAGACCGGTCAGTTCGGGATCTGGCCGATCACAACCGGGCATCAGAATCAATTTCACGCCACGTGCCGCCAGCTCCACCAGACGCTCGACGCCATAGCGCCAGTAGCCGATACCGCCGTGCAAAGAAAGCAGAATCACCTTGGCGTGGCGCAGCACCTCGTCCACGTAAAGGTCGACCGAGGCATGGTTCTGCACCTGCATGGGGTTGGCCAGACGAAAGCTTGGGTAATCGTCCGGGAGTTGCCGGGCCGTTTCAGCCAGCAACGCCAGACTGGAATCGCCGCTGCACAGAATCACCAGTTCGGCGGGGGTTTGACCGAGGTCAGCGATGCTGTCGTCCGGGACAAACCCGCCGGGCTGGGTTCTGAGCAGGTGCATGGATTAACCTTTGGCCGCAACGGAGGAAACCGCAGCGCGCAGCTGTGATTCGAGCACCGTAGCGTCGAGTTCCTGACCGATCAGCACCAGATGTGTCACGCGCTCTTCTTCAGGCTTCCAGGCGCGGTCAAAATGCTTGTCGAACCGCGTGCCAACGCCTTGCACCAACAGGCGCATCGGCTTGCCGGGGATGGCAGCGAAGCCTTTCACGCGCAAGATGCCGTGCTGCACGACGGCCTGAGTCAGCGCGTCCAGCAGCAGGCTTTCGTCGGCTTGGGGCAAGGTGATGGAAATCGAGTCGAAAGCATCATGATCGTGGTCCTCATGATCGTCGCCTTCGTGGTGATCGTGGTGGGTCTTGCGGCTGTCGATGTGTTGCTCGGACTCAGCGCCCAGGCCCAGCAGCACGCTGATCGGCAGTTGACCTTTGCTGGCCTCGATGACTTTGACCGCCGGGGGCAACTCTTCGGCGACTTCAGCACGCACCGCGGCCAGCGAGTCGGCGTCGAGCATGTCGGCCTTGTTGAGGATCACCAGATCGGCGCTCGCCAGTTGGTCCGCGAACAGCTCATGCAGGGGCGACTCGTGGTCCAGATTGGGGTCGAGCTTGCGCTGCGCATCGACCTGATCCGGGAATGCCGCAAAGGTACCTGCCAGCACGGCCGGGCTGTCGACCACGGTGATCACGGCGTCAACGGTGCAGGCGTTGCGGATTTCCGGCCACTGAAACGCCTGCACCAACGGCTTGGGCAGTGCCAGCCCGCTGGTTTCGATGAGGAGGTGGTCGAGGTCGCCACGTCGGGCAACCAGTTCGCGCATGACCGGGAAGAACTCTTCCTGAACGGTGCAGCACAAGCAGCCGTTGGCCAGCTCGTAAACCCGGCCGTAGGCTTCTTCTTCGGTGCAGCCGATGGTGCATTGTTTGAGAATTTCGCCGTCGATGCCCAGCTCGCCGAACTCGTTGACGATCACCGCGATGCGGCGTCCTTCAGCGTTGTCGAGCATGTGGCGCAGCAGAGTCGTTTTGCCCGAACCGAGAAAGCCGGTGACGATGGTGACGGGGAGTTTGGCCAGTGTTTTCATCGGTTGCCCTCAGGCTTTGCGGCGGGCAAAAGGGACGAAAACGACGCAGCACTGAGACTGGCTGGCCGTTGGATTCGCCACCGGATCACCCCGCCCGGTTGTAATGAGAATGAATGGGGCTCGTGCTCGCGCATGGCTCCCGGGTCGAGGCAGGTCTCCTGGCTTACGGTGGCGTGCCGGGCGCTGGAGATGCGCGACAAGCATTCATCGCGCCTTCCCGCTCGCGCAGTGGCTGTGCAATGAACATGACCGTTTACAGTTGCGGGGGCAGCTGCGGCGTCTGACCGCATTCCCTTCTTAGCACTGGCCCGGACGTCACCGGACCTGCGAACCTCGACTGCCGCAAGGCTACGCAGTGACCCTGTTCAGGTCAATCTCCGCAAGGCTCATTACCACCTGCGCACACGGCCGGCCCGCAATTGACGCTGGCCGCCCGGCCATGCTCTCCTACACGCCTTGTTACGGGTGCCCTTCACAGGGTGAAACGGGAAACCGGTGCGTGCAAGCCTTCGGCTTGCGCAAGTCCGGCGCTGCCCCCGCAACGGTAAGCGAGAGAAGAGTCAGATCCACTGTGTCTTTCACGCCAACTGCGTGCGGCATGGGAAGGGACTCTTGAAGGTGCCACGCGCTGCGCGCTGCACCCCTCGCGAGCCCGGAGACCGGCCCGAAACGTTCACATCACAAACCCGCGGTGGGCGGGCGCTGTTGAGTCCCTGCTGACGCCTGTCAGCGGGCTTCACTGCGCTTTCCTGTTCGCTGACATTTCAGAGGGACGCGCCATGTCGATCAGTACCACCGGCCCAATCACTACCGCCAGCAGCACCACCCAGACCCAACGCCTGACCGCCTCTGTCAGCGCGATGATCCTGGGCGCATGCCTGGTGTATTTCGCCGGTTTTTCGCACATCGATGCAGTACACAACGCCGCGCATGACACCCGTCACAGCTCAGCCTTCCCTTGCCATTGAGGTCCGACGCCATGTTCAAGCGTATCGCTCAAACGGCAGGATTCACCGGGCTGCTGGCCGCTCTGTTGCTGACCGTTCTGCAAAGCTTCTGGGTGGCGCCGCTGATTCTTCAGGCCGAAACCTATGAAAAGGCGCCCGCCTCCGAGGTGCAACCGCATGAGCACAGTGACGGCGCCATGGCCGCGCATGTGCATGACGCGCAAGCGTGGGAGCCGGAAGACGGCTGGCAACGCGTGCTGTCCACCACAGGTGGCAATCTGGTGGTCGCGGTCGGTTTTGCGCTGATGCTTGCGGCGCTGTATACGCTGCGTGCGCCGGGCCGTACTGCTGAGGGCGCATTGTGGGGGCTGGCGGGTTTTGCCGTGTTCGTCCTCGCGCCGACCCTGGGCCTGCCACCCGAGTTGCCGGGCACCGCTGCAGCTGATCTGACCCAGCGCCAGTTCTGGTGGATCAGCGCCGCCGCGTCGACAGCCGTGGCGCTGGCCCTGTTGGTATTCGCCCACCACTGGATGCTCAAGGTGCTGGCTGCGGCGATTCTGCTGGTGCCGCACGTGATTGGCGCGCCGCAGCCGCTAATTCACTCCAGCCTGGCACCGGAAGCGCTTGAATCGCAGTTCAAAATCGCCTCATTGCTGACCAACGCCGTGTTCTGGGTGGCTATGGGCCTCATCAGCGCCTGGCTGTTCCGTCGCAAAAATCCGGAACTGAACGCAGCCGGGTTGTCCCACGCCGCATGAGCCAGCCAGTTCTGTCTACAGTCCGGGTGATCGGCATCGGCTGCAAACGCGGTTGTCCGGTCGAAGTGCTGGCGGGGTTGATCGACGAAAGCCTTGCGCTCTTTGGCATGGCCGTCGGCGACGTAACTGCCCTCGCCTCCATCGACCTCAAATCTTCAGAGCCGGGATTGCTGGCGCTGAGCGAAAGGCTCGGTGTGCCGTTGGTGTTTTTCAGCGCGGATCAAGTGGCGGAGTTCGAGCAAAGACTGAGTCATCGCTCGCAAGCTGCTTTCGACGCGACCGGCTGCTATGGCGTCGCTGAAAGCACAGCGCTGGCATTGGCAGCTCGCTTGTGTGCCGCTCCTGTCCACTTGTTGATTGCACGCCGCAACAAGGACGATGCCACCTTCGCCCTGGCTGGTTCGTACACCTGAGTAAACTTCGGAGACCCCCATGACCGTCTATTTCATCGGCGCAGGCCCCGGCGATCCAGAGCTGATCACCGTCAAAGGGCAACGCCTGATCGGTAACTGCCCGGTCATCATTTACGCCGGTTCGCTGGTTCCGGAAGCCGTGCTTGAAGGTCATCGAGCCGTTCAGGTCATCAACAGCGCCGAATTGCACCTCGAGCAAATTATCGCCCTGATGAAATCTGCTCATGAACGGGGTCAAGACGTTGCGCGTGTGCATTCGGGAGACCCGAGCCTGTATGGCGCAATTGGCGAGCAGATTCGTCACCTGCGCGAGCTGGGCATTGCGTTTGAAATCATCCCAGGCGTCACCGCAACAGCCGCGTGCGCTGCGCTGCTGGGTGCCGAATTGACGCTGCCGGACATTTCCCAGAGCGTGATTCTGACCCGCTACGCCGACAAAACCTCCATGCCTGCCGGCGAGGCGCTGGGCGAGCTGGCGCAGCACACCGCAACGATGGCGATTCACCTCGGGGTCAAGAACCTCGGGAAGATCGTCGCCGAGTTGATGCCCCACTACGGCACCGACTGCCCGATTGCAGTGGTGCATAGAGCCAGCTGGCCGGATCAGGACTGGGTAGTCGGGACACTGGCAGATATCGAGGCGAAAGTGCAGGACAAGGGGTTTCGGCGTACCGCTCTGATTCTGGTCGGGCGCGTGCTGGGCAACGAAGTGTTCAGCGAGTCGTCCCTGTATCACGCGGGTCACGCACATGTTTTCAGGCCTTAGCTCGTCATCCCGGTTTCGCTTCCTGTACAGACTGTGTGAAAACCTAGCCAACCCGCCCCAGATCTAAGAAAATGCCCCGCATCGAAAGATGCGGGGCATTTTCTTATGGCGTACATCCAGGGCGAATCTCGAAACCAGACCAGCCTGTTTCCGGTTTCCATCGACGAAGTCATTCCCGAAGACCATCTCGTCCGGGTCATTGATGCCTATGTTTCGCGCCTTGATCTCCGGGTTCTGGGGTTTGATAAAGCCATCCCCAAAGGCAACGGACGTCCACCTTACAACCCCGCCGATCTGCTCAAGCTCTACATCT
The DNA here is from genome assembly GCF_026810445.1 of Pseudomonas sp. BSw22131. Taxonomy (NCBI): domain Bacteria; kingdom Pseudomonadati; phylum Pseudomonadota; class Gammaproteobacteria; order Pseudomonadales; family Pseudomonadaceae; genus Pseudomonas; species Pseudomonas huanghezhanensis. The sequence continues at coordinate 3,177,128 of NZ_CP113949.1, forward strand.
ATGGCTACTTCCAGCGCATACGGTCTTCGCGCCGGCTCGAAGCTGAGTGCCAACGCAACATCGAAGTCATGTGGCTGCTCAACCGCCTCGCGCCGGACTTCAAAACCATCGCCGACTTCCGCAAGGATAACGCTACCGCGTTCTCTGCAACCTGCCGCGCGTTTGTTCAGTTGCCGAACCGCAGGCTTGGTCAAAGGTGATCTGGTCGCCATTGATGGCAGCAAATTCAAGGCTGTCGCTTCGGCCCGTCGTCACATCAGCACCAAGCACCTCAAGCGCGATCAGGAAAAAATGGATCGCCGCATAGCCAAGTATCTAGAGGATCTGGACTGCGCAGATCGCGACGAAAATGAAGAGGTGGTTGATCGAAGCGCTGTTAAAACGGTGCTGGCAAAACTGACCGCCAAACGGGACGACTACCTGACCTGCCAGGCGCTGATGGACGAACTGCAGATCACCCAATTCATCAGCACCGAAAGCGACGCGCGGATGATGCGAGCCCCGCAGGCATGGCCGTTGCCTACAACGTGCAGACCGCAGTCGACGCTGAAAACAGCCTGATCGTGCACCACGAAGTGACTCAGGAAGGCGATGATCGCAAGCAACTGGAGCCGATGGCAAAAGCGACTCAGGAAGTCCTTGAACAACCGAATCTGACCGTTACTGCAGATGCCGGCTATTCAAACGGCGAGCATTTTCAGGCCTGTGATGACGCCGGCATCACGGCGTACGTACCGATTAATCGGGGCAACAACATTGAAGACCCCACTTTTTTTGGCCGGGACGATTTAACTACGACCAGCAAAACGACCGCTACCAATGCCCGGCCGGGTTTTTTGCCCCTGCTGCAACTGAACAAGGGACAGCGAATCTACCGCGCAAACGCTAATGACTGCGGCTCCTGCCCCCTTAAACATCGATGCACCAAGAGCCGCTATCGCTCGATCAAGCGACACGTTCACGAAGAAGCTTTTGAAAGATGAAGCAGCGAATGCAGGCACATCCTGAGATGGTTGATGCCCGAAGAAGCATCGTCGAACACCCGTTTGGCAACCTCAAACAATGGATCTACGGCAATGGCCGGTTCTTGCTTCGCCAGCTAAAGGGTGCGCGAACGGAAATGGCGCTTGCGATAAACGCCTATAACCTGAAAAGGGCTATCAACGTCCTGGGCGTGCGCCGAATGATGGAGTTGCTGGCCTGAGGAAGGCCTTTTTTCTCTCTGTATAAATGGGAAATGCCCCGAGGTGATCGGGGCATTTTTTTGGTTAGCTGCTGGTTATCTGGTTTTCACACGGTCTGTGTAGGAGCCAACTTGTTGGCGAGACGATGTCAGGCTTCGAAACAGATCCACCGCCACGCGAATGAATTCGCGCCTACAGATGTCGATCCGAACGCAGATAAATGCGGGAGGGAGCTTGCTCGCGATAATGCTGCACGCCCCCCTGTAGGAGCTAACTTGTTGGCGAGACGATGTCAGGCTTTGAACCAAGTCCTGAAGAAAGCGCCCATAAAAAAGCCCCGAACCAGTCGGGGCCTTTTGTCGATACGCTGACTACTCAGTAGTAAGCGTTCTCTTTTTGCGTGTGGTCAGTCACGTCACGGACGGCTGTGAGCTCGGGAATGCGCTCAAGCAGGGTGCGCTCGATGCCTTCCTTTAGCGTCACATCAGCCTGACCACAACCCTGGCAGCCGCCGCCAAATTGCAGCACAGCAATATTGGCCTCATCTTCTTCGACCACATCGATCAGGCTGACCTGGCCGCCGTGGCTCGCCAGACCCGGGTTGATCTCGGTTTGCAGGTAGTAATTGATGCGCTCGTTGATCGGGCTGTCGGCGCTGACCATTGGCACTTTGGCGTTTGGCGCCTTGATGGTCAGTTGCCCGCCCATGCGATCAGTCGCGTAATCGACAACGGCGTCGTCCAGAAACGCCTCGCTGAAAGCGTCGATCCAGGCGGTGAAGCTCTTGAGGCCGATGGCCTTGTCTTCGGACTTCTCTTCGCCTGGCTTGCAGTAAGCAATGCAGGTTTCAGCGTATTGGGTGCCAGGCTGGGTAATAAACACGCGGATGCCGATGCCCGGCGTGTTCTGCTTTTCAAGCAGATCGGCCAGATAGTCGTGGGCGGCATCAGTAATAGTAATAGCGGTCATGAAAATTCCTCGCAGACGTGGCGGGAGTTTACGCCAATCAGAAGCAACTGACAAAGTCCCAGTATTCTAGTCAGGTAAAGCATCGGCGAACGGCGACTCACGAAACCGCGGCTTCCTTGGCCAGCCGCCGATTATCCAGCCAGCCCTTCATGCGGCGATACAACCCCTTTTCTATAACCTCATAGCTGGCCCACGCGCCCAGCCCGATGACCGGCACACACACCGCGAACACCGCATACGGATTGAGCCCGTAACGCTCGGTGAGCAGCCAGCCGCCGTAAAGCACCAAGACATGAAGCAGATATACCGAGTACGAGCAATCACCCATGGTCTTGAGGAAGCGATTGCCCCGAAAGTAGGGTTCCAGCGAGATGCAGGCGATCACGATGACCGCACTCGGCAACCCCCAGTTGATGATCCTGGGGCTGGGTGCAAGCTGGTTGATGGTAAACAACGCCGCGCCGATCGCCAGCAGCGGCAACCACAACCGCTGACTGATCCAGCCCCGGCGGTAGACGACGCCGATACCAATCCCCAGCAGGAACTCATACACAATATCGTTCGCGTAGAAGCGGCTGATCAGCCCCGAGCGACCCAGTACATCGCTGACGGCAAACAGCGCCGCCGCGATGATCAGCGGCCGGTGACGCTGCTGGAACAGGAACACCATGGAAAACAGCACGTAGAACAGCATTTCATAGTTCAGCGTCCAGCCCACATTGAGGGTCGGGTAAAGCCCGTAACCGCCCGGGTTTTCCGAGGGTATGAACAACAGCGAAAGCATGAAGCTCTGCCAGTCCACCACTTGATGTGGCAACAACGGGCTGGCAACTATAACCAGCAAGCCCATCACCACGGTGTACAGCCAATACGCGGGAACAATCCGAATGATGCGGTTGAGCATGAACCGGCCGGCGGGCATGTCTTTATCGAGGGTCGAGAGGTAGATGACCAGGCCGCTGATGACGAAGAAAATGTCGACGCCGACCGCGCCCTTTGAGGTGAAAAACTCCCCCAGCGGGCCGCTTGGGTGGAAGTCGAAGAAAATCTGCATGAAGTGATGACACACAACGGCCCACGCGGCGAGTGCCCGCAGGGCTTGAACCGAAATCAACATCGCTAACCTCTTGTCGCATACGCTGGAAACCACAACACAGCCCCTCGCAAAGACCTTTCATGAAGGTCAATATTTCAGGACGACTCGCAGCTTCCGACTGCCATACGTTCAAAAAGGTTCGCGCTGCCGGACGACGTGTCTAATGGCGGCAGGCCATGTTTTACAAGGGTTTCCCGGCGAAACGCAGCGCATACGGGGGCGACACGGCACCCTCGCAACGGCTGACTTTTTCAAAATGTTTCTCACCGAAATTTCACAGATTCTCATACCGATTCATGTCGAGCACCCCCGCTTCACGCGGCTCGGTCTCCTGGACATAACGCTCCAGATCATGAAAGCAGCTCCAGAACAAAGGATGACTGCGGCGCACACCCCAACGGTCCACCACCTTCTCGAACGCCTCCTTGTGCCGGGCCTGTTCCAGCGCATCGACACAGGCCGTCACCTCATTGGCGGGTACATTGAACATGAAGTTGGGGTAGCTGCTGAGCACGCCAGGGTAGATCGTCAGCGTGTCCAGCTTTGGCTGATAGCGATAGGCTTCGCCGAGCAAAAACGCAACGTTACTGTGGGCGCGATTGCGCAGCATGCTGTACATGATGCGTTTGCCAGCGCCATCCTGAATACGCAGCATGGTCGCCTCGGGCAGGTAATCGATGACTTTCAATGCAGCGGCCGGCCTCAATGCCAGGCGGCTCAGGGTTTGCTCGATGTCGGTGAACACCGGACCGATACCCTGGCGCGAACAATAGGCGCCGATGCAGCGATTGATCGGGTCAGTCGTCGCGTTAAGTGTCCCTCCCGCTGCACCAGCTTGCGTTCGAAATCACGCTTGGGGGCTTTTTCATCTAGGGCAATGCCAGTCGGGGTGTCGTCGTCGATGTGCCGGTAATCGAGCCACATCTTCACTTTGCCGCCCTCCTGATACGAGCCGCTCAAAATATCGTCGCGTTTTTCAGCGGGCATCAACCTCAAAAAGTTGACCTCGGCGCCGTTGCGGATCAGGTCCAAGTACAAACGCGTCTGCACCTGGTGCGAAACATTACCGTAGACGTCAAAGTTGACCGCCAACTGGTAATAAGTGCGCTCAAGCAGCGGGTAATCGAACAGCCACATCGACTCCGGCAAATCACCGATCAGGCCTTTGTTGACAGAAGCGCTGTCGAAATGCCGAAAAATAGTCAGTAATGCATTGTCGTTGCCTTGCCAGAGCGCCGCCCAGCCAGGTGGCGGCAACTGGGCATAGGCGTCGCTGCGCAGCGATTCGTATGCATTGCGCTTATTGCGGTAATCGAGCCACAGGCTCAACACGCTGCCCACATCGTCGTCCTGGCCGGGCATTGCCAACAGCGGCGTCGCCTTTGCGCGGTAGGCCGCATCGGTGATATAGCGATCGTGGTCGGGCGCCTGGAAGAGCGTCCAGAAATGATCGCGAATGACGTCCGTCGCGATCTGGCCACGGCACAGCGGTCCGCGAATGAACGTACGGACAAAAAACTCGGCGTTATCAAGCATGAACTGATAGCGCGCAGCCGTAGGGATCTCCTTGAATGTCTCGAAGGGATTGGCGCGGTGCGTCGGACCGTAGCCCGGCAGTGCTTGGGCATGCCAGTTACCGCTGTAAAACAGCTCCTTGACTCGCGCCAGTTTCTGCGAACCCATGGGATAGGTGATGTGCGTCTTGTGCACGATCACGCCCTGCACCGGCATTTGATCGACGGGCGCGCCATTGGCCAGCCACTGCTGCAAGGTCTGATACTGCACGTCTGTCAGGCCCGTGACGGCCAACGGCATGCCTTCTTTGGGATGCGCGTTTTTATAGCCGCCAAACTCCGCCGGCATCGGACACAGATTTTCTCGATTGAGCCCCAGCAGGATGTCATCGGGCAGTTTGGCATTGGGCATCAATGGCGTGCTGTGGCCCAACTCCAGCATCCGCGCCATCAACGCGGCCTGATTACTCTGGCCGTCGAGCACCGAATAAAAGCCTTTGCGCCGTCAGGCTTCTGGCCCTTCGGCGTCGAAAAAATGCGGAGCGGCGCGATTGCCTGGCTGCGACCAGCTTGATAAACCGGGGTTTTGGATGCACCGCGCAAGGCGCCTTCGCCGCTGCCCAGGTTGAGCTGGCAAGCAGCGTCATTACAGGCATGGCATGCCACACACTTCTCGGTAAGGATTGGCTGGATGTCGCGGCTGTAGGAAATAGCCGGGTGGTCGATGGGCGACTGCGCTAACGCTGCACCGCAGATAACAAAGCCATCAACATGGCGGACACGCGATGCAACATGGAACGACCGTCCTGAAATAAAAACCGGGGAATTCCACCTTCGGCGAGCGGCCATCAACATGAGCAGAATTCATGTAAAACCGCGAACGGTTTAAAACGGCGCAGGTTTGCTATTATTTCGCACCTTTCGTTATCACCTTCATCATTTTCAGTGTTCTTCACCGGGTAGCCCAATGTCAGATCGCAACGCGCGTCTTCAAGCACTTAATCAGGCCTTAAAAGAGCGGATCCTGATCCTCGACGGTGGCATGGGCACCATGATCCAGAGCTATCGCCTGGAGGAAGAAGACTATCGCGGCAAACGATTCGCGGACTGGCCAAGCGACATCAAAGGCAACAACGACCTGTTGATCCTGACGCGCCCGGACGTCATTGGTGCCATCGAGAAGGAATATCTGGACGCCGGCGCCGATATTCTCGAAACCAACACGTTCAACGCCACTCAGGTATCCCAGGCCGACTATGGCATGGAAGCGCTGGTATACGAGCTGAACGTCGAGGGCGCCCGCCTCGCCCGTAAAGTAGCCGACGCCAAAACCCTCGAAACCCCGGACAAACCGCGCTTTGTGGCGGGCGTGCTCGGCCCGACCAGCCGCACGTGCTCGCTGTCCCCCGACGTCAACAACCCGGGCTATCGCAACGTCACCTTCGACGAACTGGTCGAGAACTACACAGAAGCCACCAAAGGCCTGATCGAAGGTGGTGCGGACCTTATCCTCATCGAAACCATCTTCGACACGCTCAACGCGAAGGCGGCAATCTTTGCCGTACAGGGCGTGTTCGACGAGCTGGGTTTCGAGCTGCCGATCATGATTTCCGGCACCATCACCGATGCCTCCGGACGCACCCTGTCTGGCCAGACCACTGAAGCGTTCTGGAACTCGGTCAGCCACGCCAAACCGATTTCCGTGGGGCTGAACTGCGCGCTTGGCGCGAGCGAACTGCGGCCCTATCTCGAAGAGCTGTCGAACAAGGCCAACACCCATATCTCCGCCCACCCCAACGCCGGGCTGCCTAACGAGTTTGGCGAGTACGACGAAGCGCCAAACCAGACCGCAGCGGTGATCGAAGAATTCGCCCAGAGCGGTTTCCTCAATATCGTGGGCGGTTGCTGCGGCACGACGCCCGGGCACATCAAGGCCATCGCCAACGCGGTAAAAGGCTACGCACCGCGTGTGATTCCGGACATCCCGAAAGCCTGTCGCCTCAGCGGGCTTGAACCGTTCACCATTGATCGCAGCTCGTTGTTCATCAACGTTGGCGAGCGCACCAACATCACGGGCTCCGCGCGCTTTGCCCGCCTCATCCGTGAGGACAACTACACCGAAGCCCTGGAAGTCGCCCTGCAGCAGGTCGAGGCCGGCGCCCAGGTCATCGACATCAACATGGACGAGGGCATGCTGGATTCGAAGAAGGCGATGGTGACCTTCCTCAATCTGATTGCTGGCGAGCCGGACATTTCCCGCGTACCGATCATGATCGACTCCTCTAAATGGGAAGTCATCGAAGCGGGCCTCAAGTGCATTCAGGGCAAGGGCATCGTCAACTCGATCAGCATGAAGGAAGGCGTCGAGCAGTTCATTCATCACGCCAAGCTGTGCAAGCGCTACGGCGCGGCCGTGGTGGTGATGGCGTTCGATGAACAGGGTCAGGCCGACACCGAAGCGCGCAAGAAGGAAATCTGCAAGCGCTCCTACGACATTCTGGTCAACGAAGTGGGCTTCCCGCCTGAAGACATCATCTTCGACCCGAACATCTTCGCCATCGCCACCGGCATCGAAGAGCACAACAACTACGCCGTCGACTTCATCAACGCCTGTGCCTACATCCGCGATCACCTGCCCCACGCCCTGACCTCAGGCGGCGTGTCCAACGTGTCGTTCTCGTTCCGGGGCAACAACCCGGTGCGTGAAGCGATCCACTCGGTGTTCTTGCTGCACGCGATCCGCAACGGCCTGAGCATGGGCATCGTCAACGCCGGCCAGCTGGAAATCTATGACCAGATCCCGGCCGAGTTGCGCGACGCCGTGGAAGACGTGGTGCTCAACCGTACGCCCGAAGGCACAGACGCGCTGCTGGCGATTGCCGACAAGTTCAAGGGTGACGGCAGCGTCAAAGAGGCGGAAACCGAAGAGTGGCGCAGCTGGGAGGTGAACAAACGCCTTGAGCATGCACTGGTCAAGGGCATTACCACGCACATCGTCGAGGACACCGAAGAGTCGCGCCAGTCCTTCAAGCGCCCTATCGAAGTCATCGAAGGCCCGTTGATGTCGGGCATGAACATCGTCGGCGATCTGTTCGGCTCGGGCAAAATGTTCCTGCCGCAGGTAGTCAAGTCCGCACGCGTGATGAAGCAGGCGGTCGCGCACTTGATCCCGTTCATCGAAGAAGAAAAAGGCGACAAACCGGAGGCCAAGGGCAAGATCCTCATGGCCACGGTCAAGGGCGACGTCCACGACATCGGCAAAAACATCGTCGGCGTGGTGCTGGGCTGTAACGGTTACGACATCGTCGATCTGGGCGTGATGGTGCCAGCCGAGAAAATCCTCCAGGTCGCCAAAGAGCAGAAGTGCGACATCATCGGTCTGTCCGGGCTGATCACCCCGTCGTTGGACGAGATGGTCCACGTCGCCCGTGAAATGCAGCGTCAGGATTTCCATCTGCCGCTCATGATCGGTGGCGCCACCACCTCCAAAGCGCACACGGCGGTGAAGATCGAACCCAAGTACAGCAACGACGCCGTGATTTACGTTACCGATGCGTCCCGTGCAGTAGGCGTCGCGACACAGCTCCTGTCCAAAGAGCTCAAGCCTGCGTTCATCGAGAAGACCCGCCTTGAATATGTCGAAGTGCGTGAGCGCACGTCCGCCCGCAGCGCCCGCACCGAGCGTTTGAGCTACGGCGCGGCGATCGCCAAGAAGCCGCAGTTTGACTGGGCGAACTATGCGCCGGTCAAGCCAACGTTTACCGGCGCCAGGGTGCTGGAAGACATCGACCTGAACGTTCTGGCCGAGTACATCGACTGGACACCGTTCTTTATCTCCTGGGATCTGGCCGGCAAATACCCGCGCATCCTGACCGATGAAGTGGTTGGCGAAGCGGCGACGTCATTGTTCCACGACGCCCGGCAACTGCTGCGCAAACTGATCGACGAGAAACTGATTCGCGCCCGTGCGGTGTTTGGCTTCTGGCCGGCCAATCAGGTCGATCACGATGACCTGGAGCTGTACGGCGATGACGGTCAGCCGGTGGCGAAATTGCATCACCTGCGCCAGCAGATCATCAAGACCGACGGCAAGCCGAACTTTTCCCTCGCCGACTTTGTGGCGCCCAAACACAGCGGCGTGAACGATTACATCGGCGGCTTCATCACGACCGCCGGGATTGGAGCTGAAGAGGTGTCCAAGGCCTATCAGGACGCGGGCGATGATTACAACGCGATCATGGTCAAGGCGCTGGCCGACCGTCTGGCCGAGGCTTGCGCCGAGTGGCTGCATCAGCAAGTGCGTAAAGAACATTGGGGCTACGCTCAGGATGAGTCGCTGGACAACGATGACCTGATCAAAGAGAAATACCTTGGCATCCGCCCTGCCCCCGGCTACCCGGCCTGCCCGGACCACACCGAGAAGGCGCAGCTGTTCGACCTGCTCGACCCTACTCACGGGGACGGCAAACCGGGCATCAGCGGGGTGTTTTTGACCGAGCACTATGCGATGTTCCCGGCCGCAGCGGTCAGCGGCTGGTACTTCGCTCACCCGCAGGCTCAGTACTTTGCGGTGGGTAAGGTCGACAAGGATCAGGTCGAAAGCTACAACGCCCGCAAAGGTCAGGACATGAACGTGACCGAACGCTGGCTGGCGCCGAATCTGGGGTATGACGAGTAAGCGAGGCCCCTCTGTTGCGGGACCTCTGCAGGGCCCGCAACTGTTATCAAAGCCACGCACTGCATTCTGTAGAAGAGGCGTCGCGTTGTCGTGCATCACACTGGAGCCGCGCGCGTTCTTTTGATTCTGCCCGTAGGCCGTTGGAGCAAGGCTTGCCCGCGAAGCTATTTTTCAGGACTGCTGCGCAGCCCATCGTTGGCAAACCGGACGCCCAAGCCCCAGGCGCAGTAGCACAATTTTTGTGCCTCTTAAATCAATTCCATAACGTCTGCTTGATAGCGGCCAACTTTTGGAAAGGCGGCCTCTCGGGTTGAATCAACCACGGCACCCCGCGAATGAATTCGCGGCTACAGGTCGTGCGCCGCTGTCCTGTGGAAGCCAACTCGTTGGTGCAGCGTCTTCAGGAAGGCTGAACCCAATAACGTCGCCTGGATCTGAGCCCATTCCCCAGCTGATTGCGAGTGTCAGCGCAGTACATCAGCAGGCACGAAGGGCGAATTACTCCCTTCTGGGCTGCGGCCTTCGGTGAACTCGCGTACATCAATCCCGAAATCATCGCGCATATTGGCACCCATGTACTGCAGCACATCGCGACGTTCTTTGACCTGCAACGCTCGCACGAGCAAGTCGCCTATAGGTTGGCGCGTCAGCGGATCTGCTTTGTCGTAGTCATGCAGCAACACCAGCGCCCAACCGCCCAACGTGAAATGCCCGCCAAGCATCACGTTCAGCCGACCTTCCAATTGTGCCTGCAACGCGGCGGTGGAATCGTTGATCGCGCCAAACAGCACATCTTTGCCGGGCTGCTTGCCGAGCGCCTTGACTGCATCCATGGCGCCAAAGGCCATCAGGTCATTCGCCGCCCACACAAGGCTCACACCGGGATAACGCTTGAGCAGCGTCAGCGCTTGTTCCTCGGCCCTGTCTCGACGCCAACCGCTCAGCACGATCTGACGCAAACGCACTTGCGGGTGCTCGGCGAGTGCACGGTACAGACCGCGCTCGCGCAACGAAGAAACCGGTGTGGTATTGGTGCCGGAAAACGCCAGCATCTCTATGGTTTGCCCTGCGGGCACTGGCGGGTGCAGTTCGATCAGCCGCTTGGCCATCACGTAGCCGCCCTCTTCGTCATTGGCGACGAGGCTCCCGAGAAAGTCAGGATAACGCTCACCAAGATCACCGAGGATCTTCAGCTGGTCGGCGGTCAAGGTGTTGTTGACGGCCATCAACTTGACGCCACTGCCGACAGATAACCGCAGGATTTCCGGCGCGACATTGAGTTCGTTGGAAAACACCAGATAGTCAGGACGATGCTCGCCCTTCAACGCCTCGCGGGCGTAAGTCAGCAAGATACGGGTGTCGCGGTCGGTGTAGCGCACCTGCAAGGCGATGTTCAGCTTTTCAGCCGCCGCCTGCATGAAACGCGAATAGCTCGACCAATAAGGATCGGGTGCCGATCCCGGGTTGAGAAACACAACGGACGCGGCGCCAGCGCACCCCGCCCACAGGCTGGCTGCGTACAACAGCAGATGGGCAAAAAGCCGCTTCACACGCATCGAACGTTGCTACCCCACCGCATGAACGTCGCCTGCCCGACACTCTCATTGCCGATTTATCGGCGCGCCATGGCAGAACTTGCGCATGCATTACGGCGTCACTGGTGGTTCATCCAGAACACCGCGGCACCCACGACGAGAATAATAATGAAGAAGATGGCCCAGGCATCGACGCGCCTATCAGATTTGGCAACTTTAGGATGGTTACTCATTGCATCGCCTCTTGTCAGTTCTTATGGGTGAGTGCAGATGAAAGCGACCAAAGCATTTGACGTTGGTCCCGACCTGAGTAAAGTCGAGCCTTGTCCATATCACAAGTGTGGTTAAGACGAGTGACATCCCCGCTTAGCACTTTTGGTTCTTTGCATATATTCAAACGTCACTTTTGCGCATAACTAAAAACGGGTATCTTCCACCGGCTCCGTTGGGAGTGCGCGGCCGTGCGCGCAGATTTGTTTAGCGGGCCTGAATGAGCGAGCGCCAACACCTCGTATTTCAGCTCGCCCAAGCAGTGAACCGCCTGAGAACAGGACCACCATGTACGTATACGACGAGTACGATCAGCGGATCGTCGAGGACCGCGTCAAGCAGTTCCGAGATCAGACCCGCCGCTACCTGGCCGGGGAGCTGAGCGAAGAAGAATTTCGCCCTCTTCGCCTGCAAAACGGCCTTTATATCCAACGCTTCGCGCCGATGCTGCGCGTGGCAGTTCCCTACGGCCAATTGACCTCACGTCAGGCACGGATGCTGGCGAAGATCGCCCGTGACTACGACAAGGGCTACGCGCACGTCAGCACCCGCCAGAACGTGCAGTTCAACTGGCCCGCGGTGGAAGACATTCCCGATATCCTCGCCGAACTGGCCACCGTGCAAATGCACGCCATCCAGACCAGCGGCAACTGCCTGCGCAACGTGACCACCGATCAGTTCGCCGGTGTCGCTGCCGATGAGTTGGTCGATCCACGTCCGTGGTGTGAAATCGTCCGGCAATGGACGACTTTCCACCCGGAATTCGCTTACCTGCCGCGCAAGTTCAAGATTGCCATCAACGGTTCAAGCGCAGACCGTGCTGCCATTGAAGTCCACGACATCGGTCTTGAGCCGGTGCTCAACGATGCGGGCGAGCTGGGCTTTCGAGTACTGGTCGGCGGCGGTCTTGGCCGTACGCCGGTGGTGGGCGCGTTCATCAATGAATTCCTGCCCTGGCAAGACCTGCTGAGCTACCTCGACGCCATCCTGCGTGTTTACAATCGCTATGGTCGTCGCGACAACAAGTACAAAGCGCGGATCAAGATTCTGGTCAAGGCGCTTACCGCTGAAGTCTTCGCAGAAAAGGTCGAAGCAGAGATGGTTCACCTGCGCGGCGGCCAGACCACGTTGACCGAAGCCGAAGTGCAGCGCGTTGCCAAACACTTCGTCGACCCCGAATACACCGTCTTGAAGGACTACAGCGCCGAACTGGCTCAGCTCGACAAAGAGCAGCCGGGTTTTGCACGGTGGCGGTCGCGCAATGTCCTGGCGCACAAAAAGCCGGGGTATGCGGCCGTGACCCTGTCGCTCAAGCCAACGGGCGTTGCGCCAGGCGATGCGACCGACAAACAGCTCGACGGCATCGCAGACCTCGCCGAGCGCTACAGCTTCGGCCAGCTGCGCACCTCCCACGAGCAAAACATCATCCTGGCAGACGTCGAGCAGAGCCAGTTGTTGGCACTGTGGGGCGAGTTGCGCGAGCAAGGGTTTGCCACGCCGAACATTGGCCTGCTGACCGATATCATCTGCTGCCCTGGCGGCGATTTCTGCTCGCTGGCCAACGCTAAATCGATCCCGATTGCCGAGTCCATCCAGCGCCGTTTCGATGATCTTGATTACCTGTTCGACATCGGCGAGCTGGACCTGAACATCTCCGGCTGCATGAACGCGTGCGGTCACCACCACGTCGGCCACATCGGCATTCTGGGCGTGGACAAGAAAGGCGAAGAGTTCTACCAGGTCTCGCTGGGTGGGAGCGCCAGCCGCGACGCCAGTCTGGGCAAGATCCTGGGGCCTTCATTCGCACAGGACGTCATGCCGGATGTGATCGAGAAGCTGATCGACGTTTACGTTGAAAAACGCACTGAGGACGAGCGCTTCATCGACACGTTCCAGCGGATCGGCATTGACCCTTTCAAGGAGCGCGTCTATGCAGCGAATCATTAAGAACAACGAAGTCATCGACGAAACCTGGCACCTGCTGCCCAAGGACACAACGCTGGACAGCTTGTCCAACTGCGACGACCTGATCGTGCCTCTGTCGCTGTGGCGCGAACATGCCTACGCGCTGAAAGCCCGTGACGGCGGCCTGGGTGTCTGGCTGGACAGCGACGAAGAAGCCGAGGAAATAGGTGACGACGTCGATCATTTCCAGGTCATCGCTTTGAATTTCCCTGCATTCACCGACGGTCGTAACTTCTCCAACGCACGCCTGCTACGTGATCGTTACGGCTTCAAAGGCGAACTGCGGGCTATCGGTGACGTGTTGCGCGATCAACTGTTCTACATGCACCGCTGTGGCTTCGATGCGTTTGCAATTCGCGCGGACAAAGACCCGTACGAAGCACTTGAGGGGTTAAAGGACTTTTCGGTGACGTATCAAGCTTCGGCAGATGAGCCGCTGCCGTTGTTTCGGCGTCGCTGATCGTTGAGCTGATGCGCAGCAAATAAAAAGCCCCGGTTTCGTGAGGAGCCGGGGCTTTTTTGTGGCTGAACCGCCTCACTCGATCCTTCGATTCGAACGGGGTCAATGCAGGAGCTGACGAGGTACGAAGGCTGCGATTGCGGTGTGTCAGGTGTACCGAATCGCAGCCTCGCTCGGGCTCGTCAGCTCACACAGGGTCGGTGTGTGATCACCAAAAACGTTGCTGTGTCAGTCGCGACCACCAGCCCGTCACCAGCCGGTCAACCGAACCGCTGGCCGCCAGCCCCACGCGCTCTTGCAGGCTCTTGCGTTCTGCGTAGCGCAGGTGGAACACATCCGCTGTCTTGGCGCGTTCCGACAGGTATTCGTCGCTGGTTTTAAGCTCGTCCACCAACTGCTTGTCCAACGCAGCCATGCCCAGCCAGATCTCGCCGGTCGCCACTTCATCGATCTGCAATTGCGGTCGATAGCTGGCCACGAAGTTCTTGAACAGCTCATGCGTGATGTCCAGGTCTTGCTGGAATTTCTCGCGGCCCTTTTCGGTGTTTTCGCCAAATACGGTCAGCGTGCGTTTGTACTCGCCGGCTGTGAGCACTTCGTAATCGATGTCGTGCTTTTTCAGCAGGCGATTGACGTTCGGCAACTGCGCCACAACGCCGATGGAGCCAAGGATGGCAAACGGCGCACTGATGATGCGCGTGCCGATGCACGCCATCATGTAGCCGCCGCTGGCCGCGACTTTATCGATGCAGATGGTCAGCGGGATGCCCGCCTGACGAATACGCGCCAGTTGAGACGACGCCAGGCCATAGCTGTGGACCATGCCGCCGCCGCTTTCAAGGCGCAGTACCACTTCGTCCTTGGAAGTGGCGAGGGTCAGCAGGGCTGTGATCTCGTGGCGCATGCTCTCTGTTGCCGAGGCCTTGATGTCGCCGTCGAAATCCAGGACATACACCCGACCCTTGCCGTCTGCAGTGGACTTGGTGACTTTGGCGTCCTTTTTCAGCGTCTTGGCCTGCTCTTTACGCAGCGCCTTCAAGCGATCCTTGTCGAGCAGCGACTGCTCCAGACGCTCGCGCAGGCCTTTGTAGAACTCGTTGAGCTTGATGACCTGCAACTGACCGCCGCTGCGACGGCGCCCTTTTCCGCGCATGGACGCGATGGCCACGAGCACCACCACGATTGCGATGACCAGCGTGACCGTTTTGGCCAGAAAGCTGGCGTAATCGTACAAAAACTCCACAGGTGCTCCTTTAAGACATAACGAAACAGAGACATGGCGAGCGGCGTGCCTAGGCTCGCGAACCCCCTCAGCATACCGGCGCGCTGTGCGCTGAGCCAGCGACGGCGCGGGCAAAGATCAATACAAACCACGATTCAAACAAGCGTATGTTTTTTCATTGACAGACCCCACGCGGTCCTCATAACCTCGCAGCACTTTCAACGTACCCGGGCGACGCGGACGTGGGCAGCATCTATCTGATACGACATGGCCAGGCCTCCTTTGGTGCAGACGATTACGACGTGCTGTCGCCCAACGGTCATCGTCAGGCGCACGTGCTCGGCGCACACCTTGCCGACATCGGACTCACGCTTGATCGCTGCGTCACGGGCAGCCTGAGACGTCAACGCGACACAGCGCAGACCGCTCTGGCGCAATTGACGCTTAACGGGCTCCCTGCTCCGTCACTGGAAACCGACAGCGCATTCGATGAATTCGACGCAGAGGCAGTGATTAGGGCGCTGTTAACCGACTTGCTGAAGGACGAGCCCGGTGCACTTGATGTGATGCGTAACGCCGCTCACAACCGCGCCGAGTTTCAGCGCCTGTTTGCATTGATCATCAGCCGGTGGGTAGGCGGTCAACATGACACGCCAGCGCTGCAAAGCTGGCTCGTATTCGTGGCACAGGCCAAG
This sequence comes from Pseudomonas sp. BSw22131, assembly GCF_026810445.1. Taxonomy (NCBI): domain Bacteria; kingdom Pseudomonadati; phylum Pseudomonadota; class Gammaproteobacteria; order Pseudomonadales; family Pseudomonadaceae; genus Pseudomonas; species Pseudomonas huanghezhanensis. Next base: position 3,192,716 of record NZ_CP113949.1, read on the forward strand.
GCAGGCCTCGACCGCATTGTCGCCAACGCCGCCCCCCATGACCACATCGCCGTGTTTACCTCCGGCGGTACCATCACCGCCCTTCTCCAGACAATCACCCAAATGCCGGCTGCGCAGGCGTTTGAACTCAACTGGCAAATCGTCAACACCTCGCTCAGCCACCTGAAATTCCGGGGCAGCGAGGTATCACTGGCTTCCTTCAACAGTCACGCGCATCTGCAACTGATGAAGTCGCCGGAGCTCATCACTTACCGCTGAGCACGGCCAACCGCACCCGCAAGGTGCCAGCAATCACTCTAAAAAGGACTCCACCATGACCTCCGTAGCCGACTCCGTTCAATCCATGAAAGCCAAGTTCAACCCAAGTGCCGCTGCGGGCCTGGACCTGGTTTTCGGTTTCCGTATCGACGAAACCAAAAACTTCTCCCTCATTGTGAAGGACAGCACCTGCGAACTGCAGGAAGGCGAAAACCCTGACGCACGAGTGACGCTGGTCATGGATGGCGAAACCCTGGAAGGGATCGTCAGCGGCGAAACCGACGGCATGCAAGCCTTCATGGCCGGCAAGCTGCGCGCTGAAGGCGACATGATGCTGGCGATGAAGCTGAGCGAACTGTTCCCCGCGTGATCGCTCAGTGAAATACCAAAACCGAAGCTTCCAGGCTTCGGTTTTTTTTGCTCTGAACTTCTACGCCAAGTTCCTGATGGCTGATCAAAACGGCTGATCAAGCTGTAACACGCTCGCCAATAACACCGCTTCGAGCTTGTGAGCGCACGTGTGCAAACATTAGATTAGTCAATGATCCTGGCCACCCATAATAATCAGCAGGGATAAGCATGGCACTCACCGACACATCTACCGAGGTTCGTTCCGGCGAAGAACTCGATGCTGTCCTGATTGATCCTTACCTCAAGTCTCACATCCCCGGGTTAAACGGCCTGCCCGTCATCAGCCAGTTTCCGGGCGGTGCGTCGAATCTGACCTATCTTCTCACCTACCCCGGGCAGGAACTGGTGCTACGCCGTCCACCGTTTGGGCACAAAGCCAAATCAGCCCACGACATGGGCCGTGAGTTCCGCATTCTCAATCAGCTCAAGGACGCGTTTCCGTATTGCCCGAAAGCCTATGTGCACTGCACCGACGAGACGATCATCGGCGCCGAGTTCTACGTGATGGAACGGGTCAACGGCATCATCCTGCGTTCCGACTTACCGGCTGAGCTGGATCTGGACCCTCAGCAGACCGAAGCCTTGTGCAAGAGCTTCGTCGACAAGCTGGTTGATCTGCACCAGGTCGACTACACCGCCTGCGGCCTGGGCGACCTCGGCAAACCGCAGGGTTACGTCGAGCGTCAGATTCGCGGCTGGACGGAGCGTTATGAAAAGGCCCGCACACCCGATGCGCCAGGCTGGCAGAGGGTCGCCGCCTGGCTTGCCGAGAAGCAGCCCCCGGACCACCCCGTCTCAAGCCTGGTGCACAACGATTACCGCTTCGACAACGTCATCCTCGACCCGCAGAACCCGATGCAGATCATTGGCGTTCTCGACTGGGAACTGACGACGCTGGGCGATCCATTGATGGACTTGGGCAACAGCCTGGCGTACTGGATTCAGGCCGATGATCCTGCGCCGGTGCAGTTGATGCGGCGCCAGCCCAGCCATGCGCCGGGCATGCTGACCCGTGAACAGTTCGTGGCGTACTACGCCGAGCGGTCCGGGATTCGCATTGATAATTTTGACTTTTACTACACCTACGGCCTGTTTCGCCTGGCCGGAATCGTGCAGCAGATTTACTTCCGGTTTTTCCATGGACAAACCCGGGACAAGCGCTTCGCGCAGTTCATCCACATGAATCAATTACTCGAGCGCATGGCGCTCAAGGTCATCGACACATCGCAGCTATAGGTCGTTAGCATTAATACGCTCATTGCCGCTCTATCCAACTGTGAACGCACCCGATGGCGACAACATAAGGAAGACAACATGCCCAAGACTCACCTTTTCGACCTCGACGGCAAGATCGCTTTCGTGTCAGGCGCCAGCCGGGGGATCGGTGAAGCCATTGCCAAACTGCTCGCCCAACAAGGTGCGCATGTGATCGTATCGAGCCGTCGGATCGAAGGCTGCCAGCATGTCGCCGACGCGATCATCGCGGACGGCGGCAAAGCCACTGCAATCGCCTGCCACATCGGTGAAATGGAGCAGATCAGCGCCGCGTTCAACCAGATCCGCGAGCAGTTCGGGCGCCTCGATATCCTCGTCAATAACGCCGCAACCAATCCGCAGTTCTGCAATGTTCTGGACACCGACCTCGGTGCGTTCCAGAAGACCGTCGACGTCAACATCCGCGGTTACTTCTTCATGTCGGTGGAGGCCGGGAAACTGATGCGCGACCACGGCGGCGGCAGCATCATCAACGTCGCGTCGATCAATGGCGTCTCCCCCGGCGACTTCCAGGGCATTTATTCGATGACCAAGGCAGCGGTCATCAACATGACCAAAGTGTTCGCCAAGGAGTGCGCGCAATTTGGCATCCGCTGCAACGCGCTGCTGCCGGGCCTGACGGACACCAAGTTCGCATCGGCGCTGGTCAGCAACGAGAAAATCCTCAACACCGCGCTGCTGCAAATTCCGCTCAAGCGTGTTGCCGCCCCGAGCGAGATGGCCGGCGCGGTGCTGTACCTCGCCAGTGAAGCGTCGAGCTACACCACGGGCGTGGCGTTGAATGTGGATGGCGGTTATCTCGCTTGAAGCCGTAAGCCGTAAGCCGTAAGCCACAAGCCACAAGCTGCAAGCTGCAAGCTGCAAGCTGCAAGCTGCAAGTTTCTAGCTTGAGGCTTGAGGCTAACCTGAGGTCTTTCTGATGGAATAAAGATTCCATCCCATCCCCCTCACCCCCTACATTTTGCGCACAACAACAATCCTTCAAGGACGCTGTCATGCGCGAATCTCTTCCTGTTTTAGGTATCGGCCTGATCGGCACCGGCTTCATGGGCCGAGCCCACGCCCTGGCGTTTCACAGTGCCCGCTCTACCTTCGATCTCCCTGTGCAGCTCAAACTGGTGGCGCTGGCCGATGCGGATGCGGCCCGCGCCGAGCAATGCGCTAACAGTTGGGGGTTCGAGCGCAGCCATGGCCAATGGGAACACTTGATCAACGATCCAGCCGTGCATCTGGTGGCGATCACTACGCCCAACCACCTGCATTTTCCGATGGCGATGGCGACACTTGAAGCGGGCAAGACGGTGTATTGCGAGAAGCCGCTGGCCGTGACACTGCAACAGGCCGATCAGATGCAGCGCGCCGCCAAAAAAGCCGGTGTCGTCACCAGGGCCGGCTACAACTATCAGCACAATCCAATGATCGTCCTGGCGCGGCAGATGATCGACAGCGGTGAACTGGGGCAGATTGTCAGCTTTCAGGGGGAGTTCAGCGAAGATTTCATGGGCGACCCGATGGCTGCGTGGTCATGGCGCTGCGAGGCCGCGCACGCGGGTGGCGCATTGGCGGATTTGGGCAGCCACCTGCTGGCCATGGCGCGCTACTTATTGGGCGACGTCGAATCAGTCTGTGCGGATTCGAATACAGTGCATGCATCCCGGCCAGCCTCGACCGACAGCCAACAGCAACGGCCCATCACCATCGACGATCAGACCCACGCGTTGCTGCGTTTTGCCAATGGGGCGCGCGGGACGTTCAGCAGCAGTTGGCTCAAGCACGGTTATAAAAACCACCTGAGCTTTGAAATCAGTGGCACCCAAGGCACGCTGGCGTTCGATCAGGAACGCTTGAACGAGCTGCGCCTTTGCCGGGTCGGTGACCGGGACGGTTTCCAGCGTTTGCTCGCTGGGCCTTCACTCCCAGGTTACGCGGCGTTTTGCCCCGCGCCAGGGCATCAGCTGGGTTACAACGAACTCAAAACGCTGGAGGTCCACGCGCTGATTCAGGCCGTCTGCGGCAATGGCAATGATGGCGCAGATTTCGAAGAAGCGTGGCAGGTGGAAAGACTGGCGGCGGCAATCCGGCTGGCGGCCAGGGAACAGCGATGGGTGGCGCTGAAGGAGGTTTAGCGTCGGCCGCTGCGCATTTCAGCCTGTAAGAGCGTGGCTTGATCCGGGCCGCATTATGACGATCTGCCGGGGTCGCGGCCGACCGCTCAGCAGCCGTAGAACCTGCGAAAGCGGTGCTTCAAGTGCGACCTGAGCGTCTGGTTTTGGGGCCGCTGCGCGGCCCATCGCGGCCTCGCGGGGCTCGTGCGCTCCTAAAGGGATTTGTGGGGTGACAGCTCGTGGCTGCCACAGAGATCTGTGGGGCGCTGCGGAGATTTGCTGCGCTCCAGGGGTTTGATTCTGGCCGAAGGCCGCAGGAGCCGCTTCCACGGCTTGGAGCAGGGCCACAAAAGCCCGCCATACAGGTAGAATGTGCCGCTTCCGGGCAGCCTTTCTGCCTGTCTGCCAAGTAAGCCTGCCTTCATGCCTTTCGAACTCAGTGTTGATCTCACCACGCTGGCGGTGCTCGCCGTAGTAGCTTTTTTTGCCGGTTTCATCGATGCCATTGCCGGCGGTGGCGGGCTGCTGACCACACCGGCATTGCTCACCGCCGGGCTGCCGCCGCATCTGGTGCTGGGTACCAACAAACTCAGTTCAACCTTCGGCTCCGCGACAGCTGGCTTCACGTTCTATCGGCGCAAGCTGTTTCATCCCGCGCAATGGAAACACGCGTTGATCGGCACCGCTGTCGGCGCACTGATCGGCGCTGTCGTCGCGCATTACCTGCCAGCGGAATGGCTGAACCAGATGCTTCCTGTGATCGTCTTCGGCTGCGGCGTGTACTTGCTGTTTGGTGGTACGCCCAAAGCGCCGCTGGACAGCAACCAGCCGATCAAGACCCGATGGCAATTGCCGCAAGGACTGGGGCTTGGATTTTACGACGGCGTGGCTGGCCCAGGTACGGGCGCGTTCTGGACGGTCAGTACGCTGCTGATTTATCCCATCGACCTGGTCAAAGCCAGCGGCGTGGCGCGCAGCATGAACTTCGTCAGCAACGCCGCAGCGCTGTCGGTGTTCGCCTTCAACGGCCAGGTCGACTGGGCCATCGGCCTGTGCATGGGATCGGCGCTGATGGTGGGCGCGTTCCTCGGCGCACGCACGGCGATCAAGGGCGGCGCCAAATTTATCCGCCCCGTGTTCATCACCGTGGTTCTTGGGCTGACCGTCAGGCTAGCCTGGCAGCACTGGTTCGGCGGCGCCTGAGCGCTGCGCCAGATACAGCTCGATCAGGTAACGCGCGATGGAACGACTGGCCGGCAACGTCGGCATATCGTGGATGCTGAACCACTGCGCATCCTCGATCTCGTCGGCCTGGGGCACGATCTCGCCACTCTCGTACTCCGCGTGAAAGCCCAGCATCATCGAGTGCGGGAACGGCCAGCACTGGCTGCCTTTGTACTGAATGTTCCTGACCTTGAGCTGCACCTCCTCCATGACCTCCCGGCGCACACAATCCTCTGCGGACTCCCCCGGCTCGGCGAACCCTGCCAGCGTGCTGTACACCCCCGTGACAAAACGCGGAGAGCGCGCCAGCAGCACCTCGTCGCCGCGCGTGATCAGCACGATCATGCTCGGAGAAATACGCGGGTAATAGCGTAATTCGCAGTGCGCGCAATGCATCGCGCGCTCGCCCGGGACTTGCTCGGCGCGGCGTCCGCAATTGCCGCAAAACCGATGCTCCCGGGCCCAGGTGCTGATCTGTGCCGCGTAGGCGAGCACCTGATAGACATCGGCGTCATCGCCCATCATGAATTGGCGCAACGTCTGCCAGCCCGCCCCTTCGACCGGCACCGACTTTTCCAGCACCAGCAGATAAACCGGCTCGCCATCGAAATGGCCGATGCCGTGCTCGCTAACCACGGGAAGGTCCAGATGCTTGAGCCATTCACGCGAAAACATCACGCCGTTGCCGTCCAGCAAAAAACCTTGATCGCCGTGAACTACGGCCATACCGCCCACCTTTTGGGTATCCAGAACGGCAGTGCTCCAACGCCTCGGGCGCGTCATGACAGAACTCCTCTTGCGCGAACACACCGCTGGCGACCCGGCGCTCGGAGCGCCTGGCCCCGACCCGTCGCGGGCGTGTTGGCTATGTCAGTGGTCGAACATTCAATTGTCGAAGACCGGCTTCTGCTTACTCATGTGAGCAGCCACAGCCAGTTTCAGGTCTGGGGATTGCAACATGGCAGCGTTCCACGTGGCAACGTATTCAAGACCATCGTTGACACTGTGATCACGCATATAGCTGATCATGCGTTTCGTGCCGTTGATGGCAACGGGAGACTTGGCGGCAATGTCGCGAGCGACGGCGAACACGCCTTCAAGCAACTGCGGGAAATCGGCAAACGTGCGATTGACCAGGCCAATACGCTGCGCTTCCTCGGCAGTGACGTTGCGCCCCGTATACGCCAGCTCCCGCACGATACCGTCGCCGATCAAACGCGGTAGACGCTGCAACGTGCCGACATCGGCCGCCATGCCCATGTCGATTTCACGAATCGAAAACAGCGCGTCGTCGGCGGCGTAGCGCATGTCGCACGCCGAGATCAAATCGATCGCCCCACCGATGCAATAGCCCTGAACCGCCGCCAGCACCGGTTTACTGCATTGATCCACAGCACTGAACGATGCCTGCATCTGTAAGATCTTGCGCCGCAGCATACGCGCATTGCGGCCCACGTCTTTGCCCAGTTCGCTGGCCACTGACGCCAGCAGCATCAGATCGATGCCCGATGAAAAGTGTTTACCCACGCCGCTCAGCACCACCACGCGCACGTCTTCGGTGCCGTCAGCCCACTCGAAAATCTCCATGATCTCGTGCCAAAACGGCGCGTTCATGGCGTTTGCCTTGTCAGGACGGTTGATCTGGACATGGGCAATGTGGTCGGTCAATTCGACCTTGAACGCGGTGTAGTCGGACACGTTGGCAATCCTTTGAGCGTGATAACTGGAAGGGCGTGGCGTGAAACTGCCGTGCCCGGGCGCCGGACTATAGCAAGCGCATTCGTCAGACCGCAGGCTTCGGATGCGCCATTTACAGGACGCCAAGGCCTGGCGGATCGTCCGTTCGACGCAAATATTCTGAACGGCGGGAATGGCGCGAGGTCCAGTATTTTGGCAGCGAACCTTCGCAAAAAATGAAGGAAAACCGCAGCCTGAGCGTTGAAGAGTCATCGACGCTCGTTTATTTCTCAGGTCGCAAGAGGGCGATTCTTGACTACATCAAAAGCAGCAACCGGTATTGACGGGCTGGACGACATCCTTGCAGGAGGGCTTTCACGCAGCCACGTATTCCTGCTTGAAGGAGAACCCGGCACCGGCAAAACCACCATCGCGCTGCAATTTTTGCTGGCAGGCGCCGCCGAGAAGGAACGCTCGCTCTACATCACCTTGTCGGAAACCGAACGCGAGCTACGCGACGGTGCCCGCTCCCACGGCTGGGAGCTGGACGAAAACATCAGCATCTTCGAACTGACACCCCCGGAAGACCTGTTGAATGCCGAGCATCAGCAAAGTCTCCTCTACTCTTCGGACCTTGAGCTGGGTGAAGCCACCCGACAGATTTTCGAGGTCGTGGAGCGGGTCAAACCCAAACGGGTGGTTATCGACAGCCTGTCCGAGATCCGCTTGCTGGCGCAAAGCTCGTTGCGCTATCGCCGGCAAATTCTTGCGATCAAGCACTATTTCACGCGTTACGACGCAACCGTGGTCTTGCTTGACGACCTGACCACCGAGGCGCTCGACAAGACTGTTCACAGCGTCGCGCACGGCGTGATCCGGCTAGAAGAATTGACACCCAACTACGGCGCCGAACGCCGTCGAGTGCGTGTGGTGAAATACCGGGGTCAGAAATACCGCGGCGGGTACCACGATTTCACGATCATGGCCGACGGCATACACGTGTTTCCGCGTCTGGTCGCAGCGGAACACCGCAACCGCTTCGAGCGCAAGCAACTGAGCAGCAACATTACCGAGCTCGATGCCCTGCTGGGCGGCGGCATCGACGGTGGTTCCAGCACTTTGATCCTCGGCCCTGCGGGGACGGGTAAATCGCTTATCTCACTGGTGTTCGCCGCCGCTGCGGTGGCGCGTGGTGAAAAAGTCGGCCTGTTTATTTTCGATGAGGAAATGGGCCTGCTGTTCCAGCGCATGAAGCAGATGAACATCGACCTTCAAGCGCTGCAAGATACGGGCAATCTGTTGATCGAGCAGGTTGACGCGGCGGAGCTTTCACCGGGCGAGTTCTCTCACCGGGTACGCCGCAGCGTCGATCAAAAAGGCATCCGTACCGTGGTTATCGACAGCCTGAACGGTTATCAGGCCGCGATGCCGGAAGAAAACGCACTTGTTCTGCACATGCACGAGCTGCTGCTGTACCTCAATCGTAAGGGCGCTGCGACGTTCATGACCGTGGCACAGCACGGACTGGTCGGCGACATGCGTGCGCCGGTGGACATCACCTACTTGGCCGACACCGTGATTCTGCTGCGTTACTTCGAGGCACTGGGGCAGGTAAGGCGCGCCATTTCAATCATCAAAAAACGCACCGGCACGCACGAATCGACCATTCGCGAATACCGCATCGGCTCGCAGGGGATGAAAATCGGTGAGCCGCTGAGTGAATTCCAGGGCGTTCTTCGTGGCGTACCGAACTACATGGGCGCGAGCAATCCGCTGTTGAAGGATGAGGACGCTTGAGCACCACCGGGCAGTTATCGGAACGAGCAATCATCCTCGCCCCGCGCGGCAGGGACAGTCAGATCGCATTGAGCATTCTGCAGGAAGCAGGTTTCCCGGCGATGATCACCCACGACCTCGAAGGACTGAGCAGGGAGCTGAGTTCTGGTGCCGGTCTGGCAATCATCGCGGACGAAGCGTTGCGTGGATCGGACATCAATCCGTTGCTCGAGCAATTGTCAGCCCAGCCTGCGTGGTCTGATTTGCCTATCGTGCTGATGACCCACCATGGCGGTCCTGAGCAGAATCCCTCCGCTGGGTTTGGCAAGCTGCTCGGTAACGTGACGTTTCTGGAACGGCCTTTTCATCCGGTCACTCTGGTGAGTCTGGTGACGGCGGCTGTGCGCAGCCGTCGTCGTCAATACGAGGCGCGCAGCCGTCTGCAAGACATGCTCGAAAGCGAGCAGCGCCTGCAAAACGCGCTGACCGCAGGGCGTCTTGGCTCGTGGCAGCTGGAAGCCGAGTTTCTGGAGCTTGAATGCTCGGCCACCAGCAAGTCTCACTACGGCTATGCCGGTGATGCGCCGTTCAGTTATCAGAACTGGCTCGACGCGGTGTATTTCGAAGACCAGCCCCGCATGAAATCAGCGCTGCAACAGAGCCTCGATACCGGCGACGATTTCGTCATCGAATTTCGCAATGTCTGGCCCGACGGCTCTCTCAATTGGGTCGACGTCCGGGCGCGGGCGATGCGTGCCAGCAACGGGCGTGTCAGCGTCTTGGCAGGGGTGAGCTCGGACATCACCGAGCGCAAACTGGCTGAACAGCAGTTGCTCCGGCTCAACGAAACATTGGAGCAAGAGGTTGAGGAACGCACGTCACAGCTTCGGCATAACGAAGAAGTGCTGCGCCAGTCGCAGAAAATGGAAGCGGTTGGCCAACTCACGGGCGGCATCGCCCACGACTTCAACAATATGCTGACTGGCATCATCGGCAGCCTGGAGCTATTGCGCCGGCGCATCGCGCGCGGGCGCCTGGATGACCTTGATGGCCTGATCGACCTGGGCGTGACCTCGGCCAACCGCGCTGCCGCCCTCACCCACCGGTTGCTGGCCTTTTCACGGCGGCAATCGCTGGACTCCAAGCCCGTCGAAATGAACGAGCTGGTGCATTCCATGGGCGAGTTGCTCAACCGTAGCATCAACGAAAGCATCCAACTGGACATGCTCCTGGAGCCTCAGTTGTGGACGGCCGAGGCTGACCCTAATCAGCTGGAAAGCGCCCTGCTCAACCTGGTGCTCAATGCTCGCGATTCTATGGCCAACGGCGGCAAGCTGAGAATCGAGACATTTAACCGGCATCTTGATCGCAGCTTCACCAACAACTATGAAAACCTGTTGCCGGGCGACTACGTGGTGCTCAGCGTGTCGGACAACGGCAGCGGGATGCCGGAAAGCGTGATCAACCGGGCCTTTGACCCGTTTTTCACCACCAAACCCATCGGCCAGGGCACTGGGCTCGGCTTGTCGATGATCTACGGCTTCGCGAAGCAGTCGCACGGCCACGTGGCCATTGAAAGCACCGTTGGGGAAGGCACCACCGTGCGCCTGTTCCTGCCGCGCTTTCAGGGCGACAAGGTGGAAGTCGATACGCTCCGCCCGTCTGATGCCGTCGAGGCCAGAGCCGGCGAGACGGTACTGATCGTGGAGGACGATCCCGCCGTGCGCGCGCTGGTGTGTCAGGTGCTGAGCGAGCTGGGGTATGCGTATCTGGAAGTGAGCGACGGGACGAGTGCGGTGCCGGTACTGGAGTCAGACCAACGCATCGACCTGATGATCAGCGATGTCGGGCTGCCGGGCATGAATGGACGTCAGGTGGCGGAAATCGGCCGCCAATTGCGCCCGGAGCTCAAAGTGCTTTTCATCACGGGTTACGCCGAACATGCCGCAGTGAGAGCGGGTTTCCTCGACACCGGCATGCAGATGATCACCAAGCCATTCGCCTTCGACAACCTGACTGCCAAAGTGCGAGAGATGATTGAAAGCTGATGCGGTACCGATGTTACGACACCGCTTGATGGTGAAACGCGGGCACGGGCTGAATCAGCTCCCACCCCGCGCGAATGAATTCGCGGCTATAGAGGTATGCAGGGTTCCAGGCGAGTTAGTTCAGCAACCGCTGGATCTGCGTATGCAGGGTGTCCATGGTGAAGGGCTTGGCCAGGATGGGGGCTTTGGAAGCGATAGGGCTGCCCGAGTCGACGATCTCGGCAGGATAACCGCTGATGAAGATCACTTTGAGTTCCGGCCGCAGCTTCACTGCAGGCTCGGCGATCATCACCCCGGAAATGCCACCCGGCAGCCGATAATCGGTAATCATCAAATCCAGGTGGGGTTTGGTCGCAAGAATTTCGAATGCCTGCTCACCGTTTTCCGCCTGCAGCACCCGGTAGCCCTCGCCCGACAGATAGTCTGCAAGCAGCATCAGAATCAGCGGTTCGTCTTCGACGATGAGTACGACATTTTCTGCATCAGAGCTCATTTGAACGCCTATGATCTTTAAATAGCTGCACGTACGACCATGCCTGTTGGCGGAGGTTGCGCAAGATTTCAGTTAAATTCTCGAACAGTTTTCGACGACCCGACAGACGTTCGTTTCAGTCGGCGCCAAGCCGAATGCGCAGACCTCAGTCCATCGCTCAGTCCATCGTTCAGAGCGGCAGCTTTACGCGGAACAGCGAGCCGTTGCCTTCCTCACTTTCGACCGAAATAGTCCCGCCGTGCGCCGCGACAATCTGGTCTGAAATAAACAACCCCAACCCTAAACCTGCCACCGCGTGCTTGGCCGATACGCGTTCGAACTGCTGGAAAATGCGCTTCTGGTTCTCTTCGCTGATGCCGATGCCTTTGTCCACCACATCGATCCGCGCCTCGTTGGCTTCGATGTAAACCTTCACGTGGATTGGCTTGCGCGCGCCGTAACGCAGGGCATTGGTCAGCAGATTCGCCACCACCTGTTCGATCCGGAATTCGTCCCAGACGCCAATCACTGGCGTCTTGGCGCTCAATGTCACCGAGCAATCGGCAGCGGCAATCTGCGCCGAGTAGCTTTCAACCAGATTGACCACCAGTTCAGCCAGGTCGAAAGCGCTGGTGCGAATCGACAGCTTGCCGGTGCGGATACGCGATACATCCAGCATGTCCTCGATCAGCCGGATCAGGCTCTGGATCTGCCGCTCATCGCGGTCAACCATGGCCTTGAGCTTGTCCATGGTGAACGCCGAAGCGTTGTCCTTGGCCAGGTGCAACTGGCGCAACTGCGTTTCGAGGATCAACCCGTTGAGCGGGGTACGCACCTCGTGGGACACGATAGACATAAAGTCGTCGCGCATACGGACCGCGTGCTCCAGCTCATTCTGGGTCGACTGTAATTGCGTCAACAGCGCCTCTTGCTCCTGACGCGCGCGCTCGAGCGCATCGAGCTGATGCTTGAGCGCCTTGCGCTGGCGATACAGGTCGACAAACACGTTGACCTTGCTCTTGACCGCATGGATATCCAACGGCTTGTGCAGAAAGTCTACGGCGCCGCTTTCGTAACCCTTGAACGCGTAATTCAGCTCGCGGCCCGCCGCACTGACGAACACAATCGGGATGTTCTTGGTCTTTTCGGTGCCGCGCATCAACTCAGCCAGTTCAAAGCCGTTCATGCCAGGCATCTGCACGTCGAGAATCGCCATGGCGAACTCGTGCTCCAGCAACAACGACAGTGCCTCATCCGCTGACAACGCTTTGTACACCTGTCGGTCTTCACGCTTGATCAACGCTTCGAGCGCCAGAAGGTTTTCCGGCAGATCGTCGACGATCAGCAGTTTGGCTTGTATTTCACTCAGCATGCGGTTCGTTCCAGCTCGACAAGCAATGCGCCGATGTCACGCAAAGGCAGAAGATAGTCCGGTGTGTGTAACGCAAGGGCTGCGTCGGGCATTGCACGCGCCTGTGCCTGGCTAGGGTCTTGCACCACGGTAAAGCCGCCACCTTGCTTGATTCGCGACAAACCGTAAGCGCCGTCGCTGTTGGCGCCTGTCAGCAGAACACCTGCAAGCCTGGGCCCGAAAGCTTCGGCCGCCGAGTCAAACAAGATATCGATGCTGGGCCGGGAGTAAAAAACCCGTTCTTCCTGACTGAAGGAAAACGTAAGGTCTGCCTCAATCGACAGATGATAGCCCGGCGATGCGAAGTACAAGGTGCCCGGCACCAGTGCTTCCTTGTCGTCAGCTTCCTTGACCGGAATGCGCAGGCGCGACATGAACACTTCGGCCAACTGGCTGCGGCGCTCGTCCGGCACATGCAGCACGGCAATGATCGGTAACGTGTAACCCAGCCGCAACGGCGTAAAAATCTTCAATAACGCTTCCACGCCCCCGGCAGAGGCGCCGACCACAATGGCATCCACCGCAGGCAACGGCGCTGCTCCGATGTCGACATCCAGGTCAACGGTCTGGAAAGAAGTTTTCATGATTTGCGGTAAATCCGCTCAGGTTTGACCAAGGGCTCGAACCGGCCGCTGTAGTCCGAGAAATCCAGCGTTTCCTTGCTGCCCAGCACCAGAAAGCCACGATGGCTAAGGGACTCGTGAAACAACCCGAACGCCCGGTTTTGAAGTTTCTTGTTGAAGTAGATCAGCACATTGCGACAGGAGACCAGTTGCGTCTCTGAAAACACACTGTCGGTCGCCAGACTGTGGTCGGCGAAGGTGACGTTCTCGCGCAGCGTCTTATCGAAAATCGCGTAGTCGTAGGCCGCCGTGTAGTACTCGGAAAGCAGCCGCTTGCCGCCCGCACGCAGGTAATTATCGTTATAGGCACGCATGTTTTCCATGGAGAAAATGCCTTGTTTGGCCTTCTCCAGCGAGCGCGGATTGATGTCGGTGGCGTAGATGATCGTCCGTTCCAGCAAGCCTTCTTCACGCAGCAGGATCGCCATCGAGTAGACCTCCTCGCCCGTGCTGCAGCCCGCGATCCAGATCTTCAGCGACGGATAGGTCTTGAGCAACGGCACCACTTCCTGGCGGATGGCAAGGAAATGGCTTGGATCACGAAACATTTCACTGACCGGAATCGTCATAAACTGCAGCAGTTGCATGAAGGCCGATGGGTCATGTAACACCCGCTCCTGCAACGCTGAAATGGTCTTGAGTTCAAACTGGCGCAGCGCGTGACTAACCCGGCGCTTGACCGAAGCGCCCGAGTAATCACGGAAGTCGTAGCTGTACTTCAGATAGATCGCCTCGATCAACAGGCGCAACTCAATATCAGCGTCTCGATCAAGCGGCATCTGTAAAACCTGGTCTGTGTGCGGAAGTGGTCAATTGATCCGGCCCATTCAAATACGTTCCATTTTCGGCAGCCACACACGTATCAGCGAGAACAGCCGGTCCAGGTCAATCGGCTTGGCCAGATAATCGTTCGAGCCCGCCTGCAGGCAGCGATCCTGATCGTCCTTCATCGCTTTTGCGGTGACCGCAATGATGGGGAGCTTGCGCCAGCGCGGGTCTTTACGGATCTCGGCCGTGGCCTCGTAGCCGTCCATCTCCGGCATCATCACGTCCATGAGGACCAGATCGATGTCCTCGACTTCGTTGAGTTTGGCGATGGCCTCAAGGCCGTTGCGCCCCACTTCCACGATGGCGCCTTTGTGTTCCAGGGCGCTGGTAAGGGCAAAGATGTTTCGTACGTCGTCGTCGACTACCAGAATTTTGCGGCCTTCGAACACACGGTCGCGGCTGCGAGCGGTCTTGAGCATTTTCTGGCGTTCGGTCGAGAGCTGCGATTCGACCTTGTGCAGGAACAGCGTGACCTCATCGAGCAAGCGCTCAGGAGAGCGTGCGCCCTTGATGATGATGCTGCGCGAATACTTGAGCAGCTCGGTTTCTTCGTCGCGTGTCAGGTTGCGGCCTGTGTAAACGATGACTGGCGGAAACGCGGCGATCTCATCGGTGGACATGCGCTTGAGCAAGTCATTGCCCAGCATGTCCGGGAGCTTGAGGTCGATAATCATGCAGTCGTAGGCGTTGTCGCGCAGCAGCTCAAGCGCATCCTGCGCGAAGCCGACCGCTGTGATCTCGATATCATCGTCGCCAATCAGACGCGAGATGCTGTCGCGCTGCAACGCGTCATCTTCGACCAGCAGGATGCGCTTGACCTTCTGCGTAAGCTTGGCTTCCAGGCGGGCGAACACGTCCTTGAGCTCTTCGCGGGTGGTCGGCTTGACCGCATACCCGACGGCGCCCATTTGCATGGCCGCTTCCTGACGGTCTTCGACCGAGATCACATGCACCGGAATGTGCCGGGTCGAAGCCAGCTCTTTCAGGCGCTGCAACACGGTCAGCCCTGAGTGATCCGGCAGGCGCATGTCCAGCAGAATGGCGTCAGGAATGAACTGCGAAGCCAGGTCGAAACCATCGTCGGCGGCGTGCGCCACCAGGCACTGATAACCCAGCTCATGGGCGAGGTCATAGAGGATCTGTGCGAAGCGCACTTCATCCTCGATCACCAGAATGCAGCGCTTGGTGAAGGGGGCCTTGTCCCGATCATCGGCAAACACAGGGACCGGGACCGACACCACTGGCTTGGCGACAGCCACAGGCATGACCACCGGCGCTGGCGCAGCAATGAACGGCTGCACCAGGCGCGAGCTGTCACCCTGAGGTTGCTCGACGTACTGCTCAGGCAACACCAGCGTGAAGATACTGCCTTGCCCCGGCGCGCTGGTAACGGCAATCGAACCGCCCAGCAGACCTGCCAGATCCCGCGAGATCGACAGCCCCAGCCCGGTGCCACCATAACGCCGGTTGGAGGTGCCATCGGCCTGGCGGAACGCTTCGAAAATACTCTGTTGCTGGTCCTCGGCGATGCCGATCCCGGAGTCGCGCACGGTGAACACAATGCCCTCCCCCGGCTGGCGCGAAACGGTCAGGCTGACGACTCCGGCCTCGGTGAACTTGATAGCGTTCGACAGCAGGTTCTTGAGGATCTGCTCCAGGCGATGGCGGTCGGTGTAGAGCATGGTGGGAGCACCCGCCTGCACTTGCACATCGAACTGCAGCTTTTTCTCGCCCGCCAGCGGCTCGAACAGCATCCGCAGGCCGTCAACCAGCCTGAGCACACTGCTGTTTTCCGGACGCATGTCGAGCTTGCCGGCTTCGACCTTGGAGATGTCCAGGATGTCGTTGATAAGGTTCAACAGATCGTTGCCGGCCGAATAGATCGACTCAGCGAACTTGACCTGTTCGGCGGTGAGGTTGTCCTGCGGGTTCTCGGCCAGCAGCTTGGCCAGAATCAACGAACTGTTGAGCGGCGTGCGCAGCTCGTGGGACATGTTCGCCAGGAACTCGGATTTGTACTTGCTGGAGCGCTGCAATTCGTCGGCGCGGGTTTGCAGCTCGACCTGAGCGATATTCAGCTCTTCGTTATTGCGGTCCAATGCGTCACGTTGATCAGCAATCGCCTGGCTCTGCTCAGCCAGTTGCTCGTTGGTCTGTTCAAGCTCGGCCTGCTGGGTTTCCAGGTGAACCTGAGATTCCTTGAGAATGCGAGATTGCTCTTCAAGTTCCTCGTTGGCGGTGCGCAGTTCTTCCTGCTGCACTTGCAGCTCTTCATTGAGCTGCTGGGTTTCGGCCAGCACTTCCTGCAAACGCTGACGATAGCGTGCCGCTTCGATGGAGGTGCCGACGTTGTCCGCAATCAACTCCATGAACTCAACGTCGCGCGGCGTCAGTGCCCGCAGGAAACCCAGTTCGATGACACCATTGACGTGATCTTCATTGCTGGTCGGCACCACGATGACGCTACGAGGCGAACCATCGCCCAGGCCTGAACTGACTTTGAAGTAATCGTGGGGAACATCCTGCAGCGTGATCAATTGATCCTGCTCTGCGGCTTTGCCAACCACGCCCTCACCGCTGTAGAGCGACTGCTCCTGCATTTCCTGCTGGCGCGAGAAGCCGTAGGACGCCACACGGACCAGACCGCCATGCTCCTGCCGCACATAAACGGCAGCGACCACCGCGCCCAGATAATTAGCGAAAAACTGCAGGACGTTGCGCCCAAGCATATTCAGCGTCAGTTGACCCAACACTTGTTCGGCGAGTTCGCTCTGACCGTTGCGCAACCAAGCAACGTGCTCCAGGCGCTCGGCGTTCACCTCCTGCTTTTGCAGGTTGTCGGCGTAATTGGTCGACAATGCGAGCATGTCCCGACGACCGATCCAGGCAAGAATCGCGCTGACGATAAGCACAAAAATCAGGTAGAACGACACCGAGACGATGGTGGTGTGGGTGACATCGGTGTTGCGGGTCTGACGCAGTTGCTGCTCAACCCCAACCGCCTGATCATATTCGCTGCGGATCTCGTCGCTGAGGCGTTTGCCGCGGCGCGCCTTGATCGGCCCTTCATAATCGCCACCCTGGCGGCGCAAGTTGATCATTTCCTGAGCGAACTGATTCCACTCTTCCTGCATCGCAGCAATGCGCTTGAAGCGATCAACCTGCGGCGGATTGTCTTCAACCAGCACTTCCAGGCCTTTGAGTTCGGCAATGATGCTCGGTTTGGCCACCTCATAGGGGTCAAGGAATCGCTCATCCCCGGTCAGCAAAAACCCGCGCATGCCGGTTTCCATATCGACGGAAAGCTTCAACGCACGGTTGGCGTTATTGATCACCCTGTCGGTATGTTCAACCCATTGGATGACAGATAGCAGATAAGTAATCAAAATGATGAAGAATGCTGCACTCAGTACGCCAACGCCCAAAGGCAAGGCGACGTTGCGTCCAAGCAATTTTCGGAAACGCTGCTCATCAACAGTAGAGGGATGGATCATCTGTGGGGGCCCACGCCAATGGTCTAAACCAGTGAGTTTGCCGTAAACTTCAGTAAGTTGCGACCTGTTCAACAAACACAGGGGTCTCAGCGATGAACACACCAAACTCACAGACCATTTGTCACAACGGTGTCACGACTACACGCCTTGCCAAGCCCTATCACTACAGGCGCCACGGGACCTACTACCTCAGAGTGCGCCCTGAAGGGTCTAAGGCTTCATTCAGCATCTCTCTCAGGTCAACCGATAAGGCCGCTGCTATGTACGTCTCTACTGAGCTTCAAGGCATCCTCAAGGCCTTCTTCATTGACAGCCCTGAAGCTACCTGGGAGGACATCACAGCGGCCCTGAAGAGTGAGGCTGACTTACTGTTCTCTCGACGTGTAGAGCCTCACTACCTGGGTGACTATTACAACCTCTTTGAGGACCACTTGAACGTGCTGCGTGAGTTCGTCGCTACGATGCCTCTGAGCGTCAAGCAGGCCAAGACCATCAAGGCAGCTCAAGACCTCTTCAAGGCGACTCAGCGTAAGCTCAGAGGGCATCCTGAGGACCTTGCGAGCATCGTCCAGGGCTATGAGGACTTGGTGGCTACTCAAGGGGCTACAGACGTGCCACAAGGACCACTCTCCCTGTCTTCATCTGTAAGGGGACATGCAAGTCACCCTCAAGCTCACCCTTCAAGTCGCCCTTCACGTCACCTCCCTGCAAGGACCTTCAAGGACCTCTCAGAGACCTACATGGACGAACACAAGGACAACATCAAGCCAACCACTACGCGGACCTACTGGACCACTATGAGGGTCCTCACAGAAGCCTTCGAGGCCGCTGGTGTGTTGAATCTTGTGGACCACTCAAGGGCTGACTTGGTGAAGGTCAAGCAGCAACTCACTGAGGGCCGTGCAGTGCCTACGGTGAACAAGTATCTCACTACCTTAGTGACTGTCCTTACGTGGGCTTCTGATAATGGTTTGATCAATAACAACTACTCACAGCGCCTCAAGATCACTAAGGGTACTGAGAGTGACCGTAGAGCGTTCACACAGGAACAGATTGAGGAAGTCCTGAAGGTCTCTCAAGGGACTCGGGGTTGGGCTCAGTGGGTGTGTGCCCTGGCTGCTGTGACTGGTGCAAGACAACAAGAGATTATGCAGCTCACCAAAGAGGACATCATTGAGTCAGCCTTAGGGGTCAGCATCGACATCAATGAGCGTGGTGACATGGGCAAGTCAGTTAAGAACAGTGGGTCAGAGCGCATCATTCCTCTTGTTGACTGCAAGTGGCTGGACCTAAAAGGGTTCATGGCGTTTGTCTCAAAGCAACCTGCTGGAGGCTACCTGTTCGCCACTAAGAACAGCGCCCGTCAAGGTAAGGTCCTACAGACCACTAAGATGATGGGCATCGTCAGGGCTGCTGTAGGCGACGACAAGGGCTTGGTGTTCCACTCGTTCCGTCACAGTCTCTCAGGGCTCTTGCAGTCCAACGAAGTGAGCTTGCAGGTAACAGCGGCCATCCTGGGTCACAAGACAGGCTCAGTCACGTTTGATGTCTATGGGACCACTATGGGTCAGGACTCCTTGAGGTCGGCCTTAATGAAGGTCCTTCCTGCTCTTCCTGCCCATGTCGTTCAGCTTCCTGTTGCTGCATAGCGTCATCCCTGCGCGGTTGAATCGCTCGTACTCAATGGAATGGTATGAAGGGCTCTCAAATGAAAGACGCATTACAAGTTTTAGCATTAATTTCCCTACTCGCTCCGTGCTGGTTAGCAGGCAAAATAAGTTCTGCACTATTTGGCTATCCAAGCTTAGAAGCGTTTAGTCATGCCCAGCTAAGCCAAGACGCAAACTGGTCCCTAATTCCATTCGCACTGCTATTGATTGCCTTAGCATGGCCTTTAGGCTGGCTATGGGTTCGGCTTTTCAGGCTCATCAAAATCCTTTAAGCCACGACCGGCACATCACTTCACATCACTTTCAGGAAAGGCATAATGGCGGTTCCGAAGCTCCACACTGACTCTCTACAGATACACGCCAAGACCTCTATCCAGGCCCATGCAAAGCTCCTTAGAACCATTATTAAGGCGGTAGGGGAGCTGAGTGATAGCGGCCTGATAATCAAAGGATCAGGACCTCACGGAACTACATGGACCGCTTCCGGTGCCGTGGTAGTCGAAGAGTTCACCTACGTAGACAGCGTACAGCGGACACAGACAGCGCTTCGATTTGGTTCGTGGTTGTGTTTGGCCCTTGCGTTGAAGGTCACACAAGCAGACGCTCGACAGGCGTTCATTGAGGTCGTAGAGAAGCATCCCCTGCGCTGACCTTTAGGCGAGCATCCCAAAGCATCGCTCACGCTGGCTCCTATCACCCCCCGCCAATTTAGAACCCTGAATGATTCCCTAAGAATCGTCGGGTTTTTTCGTCTATATAAGTACATTATTTGGCTTTACATAAATCCACATACCGCCTACATTTGACCCCCGCGAACACTGTGCCGCACGAGGCACTGGGAAATCCGATGGAGCCGCCAAGCCCTAACTCCAAGAGCTTCTTAAAGAACTCTTAGAGGGCCTCTTTGCGCCCTAACACTTCCTAAATCTCCTTACTTATCAACGGGTTAAATACCCGCCACGGGATAACTATGTCCGTAATTCAGCCTGCAAAACATGACTTCAGCGACATTCTCTCGTCAACTTGGGCCTTCGATACCCTTTCAGCACTCCATGGTGAAGAACTTGCAGCCCAACAACTGTTCCTTGAACACGAGGCCTACACGTTAGGCGAAGCCCACTTCAAGAAGACCCTTGAGCGTCAACAAGAGCGTGGGGAATTCTCTGATAACGCTACAGCAAAACCTGTGCTGTCCACCCTGGTTCCCTTAATGGCTGTGGCCTTTGATAACTGGGTAGAACATCAAGTAACGAAGGTTCGCCGTAAGCATGTTGGTCTTCAGTTCTTCCAGATGGTCAAGGCTGAGAGTGTCGCCGCAATCACCATCAAGTCAGTCCTGAATATCATCGCCAAGAAAGGCCCCAAGAGCATTCAGTCTGTTGCCGTGTTCCTTGGTAGAGCCCTTGAAGAAGAAGCCCGTTTCGGTCGCATCCGTGACCAAGAGGCCGAACACTTTAATAAGCACATCCGCAAGGCCCTCAACAAGCGCAATGGGCACACCTACAAGGTCGCCTATTTGGAGAAGGTCGAAGCACACATGCAGGAAGCCAATGAGCTGTCCTCAACGTGGACCGCTTGGGATTCCCTTGAAAACGACATGACCTATCACATGGGGATTCGTCTCCTTGAGCTGCTCATTGAGTCCACTCAGTTGGTCGAAGTGAAGCGGGAACACGCTGGCAACGTAAAGCTCGATGGTGAGTTCGTCCACCTGACCCAAGAGTGGTCCGACAAGCTGTGCGCTCGGGCTTACTCGCTCGCTGGTGTCACGCCTCGCTATCAACCGATGATCGTTCCGCCTAAGTCGTGGACCAACATGATTGGTGGTGGCTATTGGGCTAAGGGTCGTCGCCCTGTCCCACTGATTCGTGTGCGCTCAAAGAAGGCCTTGCAGCGCTACCGCGACGTGTCCATGCCTGAGGTCTTTAAGGCCGTCAACATCGCTCAGGCTTCGGCCTGGAAGGTGAACGCTAAGGTCCTCGAAGTAGCCAAGGCCGTGATGGAATGGAAGCACGTTCCCATCGACAAGTTTCCTACAGCCGACCGTGAGGAACTGCCTGTTCAACCTCAAGGGATCGATGAGGACCCTGCACTGTTGAAGGCCTGGAAGAAGGAAGCGTCCGGTGTCTATCGCCGTGACCGTGCCCGTGTAAGTCGGCGCCTGTCCTACGAGTTCATCATTGAGCAGGCTGAGAAGTTCGCTGAGTTTGAGGCGCTCTACTTCCCGTACAACCTTGACTGGCGTGGTCGTGTCTACGCGATCCCTGCATTCAATCCCCAAGGCAACGACATGACCAAGGGTCTCCTGATGGCTTCCATTGCGGAACCTGTAGGTGCTGAGGGCATTGAGTGGCTGAAGATTCACGGGGCCAACTGTGCAGGCGTGGACAAGGTTGACTTCAGTAAGCGTAAGGCCTGGGTCAAAGAGAACGAAGAGTTGATCCTTGAGATTGCTCGGGACCCTTTGGGGCAACCTGAGTGGACCAAGATGGATTCCCCTTTCTGCTTCCTGGCGTTCTGCTTTGAGTGGGCCGGTGTGGTTGAACATGGCGAGCTTTGGGAGTCAGCCCTACCGATTGCCTTTGATGGTTCCTGCTCAGGTATTCAGCACTTCTCAGCGATGCTCCGTGATGAGCGTGGTGGTCGTGCTGTGAACCTGCTCCCGTCTGATGAAGTGCAGGACATCTATCGGCTCGTAGCTGAGGAAGTCATTGAGAAGGTCGTGAAGGACCTCACTGAAGGCACTGACGACAGCTCAGAGATGATGACCAACGAGAAGACCGGGGAAATCAAGGAGCGCCGCATTCTTGGGACCAAAGCGATGGCTCGTGGCTGGATGGGCTACGGGATTGACCGCAAGGTGACTAAGCGTTCTGTCATGACCCTGGCCTATGGCTCGAAGGCTTTCGGCTTCACCGATCAGGTTCGCGAAGACATCATTCAGCCGGCCATTGACCGTGGTGATGGTGAACAGTGGTTTCCTGATGCTCAGCAATGCGCTCGTTACATGGCGAACCTCATTTGGGACTCTGTGAGTGTCGTTGTGGTCGCTGCTGTTGAGGCAATGACCTGGCTACAGAAGGCCGCGAAGCTTTTGGCCTCTGAGGTCCTTGAGACCAAGAAGACCAAGAAGAACCCAAACCCGACCGTGTTGAAGCCCTGTATGCCTGTCTATTGGGTCACGCCTGATGGCTTCCCTGTATGGCAAGAGTATATGAAGCCTGTGCAACGTCGCATTGACCTGATGTTCCTGGGAACTGTGCGCCTGCAAGCAACCATCAACGTCCGCGACTCAGACACCATTGATGGGGCCAAACAGGAGTCCGGGATTTCCCCCAACTTCGTCCACTCACAGGATGGGTCTCACCTTCGCAAGACTGTCGTTAAGGCGTCTGAGTGCTACGGCGTAGAGTTCTTCGCATTGATCCATGACAGCTTTGGGACCATCCCAGCGAAAGCCGGAAAGATGTTTAAGGCAGTCCGCGAGACTATGGTGGAAACCTACACACAGAACGATGTCCTCGAAGACTTCCGTGAGCAGTTCTTAGAGCAGCTCCACGAAAGCCAATTGGACAAGATGCCTGACATGCCCATGAAGGGGACACTGTGTATTCAGGAAATTCTTGAAAGCGCATTCGCATTTGCATGATTCGCAGGGCTTCATGCAGCGCTCTACCGTCTGCCTGCGCATCCCCTGGACGTGATCTTAGATGCTCGTGAAGTGACCTCACGGGGTCTGTTCGCAAAGCTCGCCGCTGCCGTGATGTTGGTCTTCAAGAAGCCTGTATGGGCATGACCCTGTTAGGCAGCTCTCAGCAATCCCTTCCTTTAGTAGCAGCAACCACACCCACTCAAAGAGAGAGAACCCGTATGCAATTCGAAAAGCGCAACTTCATGGGCATCGAACTGGATGTACTCGTGGGCCACCCTGAGCATGACCTCCTGTTTGTAGCTACTCAGGTAGCTCGTGCGGCTGGCTTGAAGAACCCAAAGAATCTGACTCAGGCCTTTAAGTCTGCTGCGGGAACCCTGCAAGTACGGGAGGTACAGCCAAAAGTACCTAACTTCGGTACTTATGGATTGCACCTGATTTTAGGCAAGCGTTACTCGGATGCCTGGCTGTTCCCGGAATCCGTGGTCTATCAGATGCTCCTTCGCGGCCATGCTCCAGCCTCAGAGCCGTTCCGTAAGTGGGTCGCAGAGGAAGTCCTACCGACCATCCGTAAGACAGGCAAGTACGACGCTGAGCAGTCCACTGATCCTGTTGCATTGAGCGTTATGGATGAGCTGAAGGCTATCGAGGGGCGCCTGGATGCAAAGTTTGAACGGCTGACTGCGCTGATTGAAGTCCCCGGCTAATACGGTATCGCTGTTTCGCAGGACGAATAAGTGCGGACCTGTAGTAACGCTTCGAGGCCTACAAGAAAGTTGTATACGTCCGCAAGATCCCCGGAAACGAGCCTTTCCCTCCCACACTGGCCTGATGGAGGAAGCAACGCTTTACCGCAGAAGATGCGCAGTTCCCCTCACTAATAGCGGAGACACCCTGTCATCTGCAAAACAAAGGAGAACCGCAACGATGCAGCACTTCAAACCGATGCCGAATTACGCCGAATTACGACAGCGTTACGCCGTAGACCGAGCAAGCCCTTCAGGTCTGTCCCGGACACAAGCGGCCCGAGGAAAGAATGGGAAGATCGGACCTGTGCTGAGCAAAAGCACTGATGGCTATTACCGCGTGAAGATCGACGGCGAACATTACCGAACACAGAGAGTTATCTATTTCCTGAACAGCGGGATTGACCCTGGACAGAAAGTCGTCGACCACATTGATGGGAATATTCTGAACAATCATCCAGAAAACCTACGCGCCTGTACCACTCAAGAAAATCTGTGGAACGCAAAAGGTAGGGCCAAAAGGTCAGGGCTTCCGAAAGGTATCGAAAAGCTGCCGAATGGGATGTACCGAGCATACTTCACAACGGGTGGCGTTTTAAGACAGGCTGAACTGGCGAATTTCAAAGCGGCACAGCACTGGCTGAAGTCCACCCGCGCGCGCTGTCATGGAGAGTTCGCAAGGGCTGAAGCCTAAGCATTCAAGGTTAATAGTAAGTAGGACCATAGGCTCGACCGCCCAATCAAAACTTTATTTATCAAAGCTTCTTTTGGCTGAACTTCTTGGAACCTGAGAGCTGCCCGTGTGGACGCTGTGAGGCTTTTAGGAGGTCGGCCACGAAGTTCAACCAAAAGGAAACCACATACTTATGAACGCCGACGAATACCAAGCAGTGAAGGCCAAGGTGACCCTTTGTAGCTATACACCCAAGCCGATCTTTAACCAGTCAAGCTTTCAAGCACATATTAATTACACAAAGGAGTCTAAATAATGGCAAATGAAATTGAAAAGGCTCTTGGGCAATCTGCACAGACCACATCAGGTCGCAAGAGCTTCTCTGTGGGTCAGGGCACAGGCTATCAGGCCGCTCGTATTGCAAAGCCTGTCGCTGATAACGCCTTGGGCGATGCGATGCGAAACTTTGTTAAGGCTGGTGGTGATGCCTTTTCGACCTACGAGCAGAACAGGCAGTCAACGGCTGACGACCGCTCTAATGAAATCATCCGTAAGTTGACCCCTGAGCAACGCCGTCAGGCTATCGGTGAGGGCACTTTGCTGTATGCGGATGACCCTGACGCCATGCAACAACTTCGTCTCAAGTCAGGCCGTAATGCCGCCTATGAGGTGGACAATGAGGTCCAGTCAGAAATCCAGAAAGGGTCTTTCCGATCCCGTCAGGAGCTTGATGAGTGGCGTCAGACTCGCATGGAGCAGAAGTCAAAGAACTACGCTGACATGTCGGGCATTGACGCAAACGACAAGGACTATCAGACAGGCTTTAACGCGGACATCTCTCGGCGCAATGCGGCTGTCTATGACCTGCACTCACAGTACCTCTCGAAGAACCTTGAGACTCAGGCAGTTCTTGAGACTCAGGCCGACCTTCAGCCC
This sequence comes from Pseudomonas sp. BSw22131, assembly GCF_026810445.1. Taxonomy (NCBI): domain Bacteria; kingdom Pseudomonadati; phylum Pseudomonadota; class Gammaproteobacteria; order Pseudomonadales; family Pseudomonadaceae; genus Pseudomonas; species Pseudomonas huanghezhanensis. The sequence continues at coordinate 3,217,995 of NZ_CP113949.1, forward strand.
CTCTTGGATGACCCTAAGGTTCTGAGCAATCCCGCCAGTGCCGATCACTTCTCCAACTACTTCAACAATGGGCTCAAGACCGGGATTTTCCCGAGTGATGCTCACGCCGTCCAGGCGCTCCAACGAGTAGCCTCAGCGGCTGTTGAGAAAGACGGTGGTGTGACCTTGCTGGACAACATCGGTGATAAGACGATCAACGTCTACGGTGGTCCTCGGAAGGTCTCTGACTTACTGGGTCCTGAGATGATGGACAACCTGAAGATGAAGGCCGCGACCTCGACTTACACCCGCAACTCTAAGCGTAACGAGACCTTTGAGCTGGGCCTTACGAATGCTATTCACCAGACTGACCCCGCCGCTGGCTGGCAGGAACTCAACAAGATCGAACAGGGCAACGACTGGCTACAGACAGGAGAGCAGATGACGCCACAACGTCAGAAGCTCATTGAGGCCAAAGCTCAGCTCATCGCTCGGGTCTCTCAAAACTCCCAGCAAGGTCTCATTAAGCTCCAACAATCGGCACAGGCAGATAACCGTCAGGCTGTCATTGACGATGCCTACACGCGCCGAATGTCACAGCAAAACGTCGCAGTGTCCCCGAAGTTTCTGCCAGTCAATGAGAACACAGGGGAATTCAAGGAAAGCGACATGGCGACGTATGCAGCCAACAAGCTCAATCAGATCAACTCGCTGTCTCTCCCGGAATCACAAAAGTCTGAAATGAAGGCTTCCCTCCTACGTGCTGACTACGACAAAGGACCCTTTCAGGAGAACTTTAAGACGCTCTTAACGGACGCTTCTCGGGAATGGCAAGGCGCCCTTCTCAACCCTGAGCCTGCTGCTGATATGCCTCGCCTCAAAGAGCTTCAAGCGGCTTACCAGCAAGACCCCTCGACCATCGCACAACTCTTCCCGGAACAAGCAGGGCTCTTAGAGAAACTGCGTTATTCCGCTGAGTCAGGCATCGACCCTCAGATTCTTATCGACGCTGAGAAATCCAAAAAGAACCTCAGTAGGGATGAATCCATGTATCGGGATCAGCAATGGTCATCGGTCAAAAATGACGCCAGGTACAAGCGACTGAAATTCATCCCCGGTCAATTTGAAGACCAGGCCCGTCAGGTTTTCGACGCTGTAACGCTTCGTTCAGGTGACTCCAACGAGGCAGCAAGAACGGTCTCTGAGTACCTCTCCAAGACCGCTGTTTCCTTCATTGAGGATAACGGGCAAAACAACAGCGAAAGCTTCCACGGGATGATCAGCAAGCGGGACCTGATGACCGATGTGAATGACGTGAAGTCCTGGGAGACCGGGAAGGCGATCATTGATGAAGCCTTGCAAGGCCTCAAGAAGGATGCTGATTGGGGCGCTGGTGGTCTCACGGTCACTTCTACGCAAGGGAACATCATTATCCAGTCTCTCACCGGGCGGCGCTTACGTATCAGCAAGGAGGCTTTAGGCAACCTTGCACGGGATCAAGCTGCACAGGTCAAAGAGGGTGGATTCCGCTCTGGGGTCAACCAAGCAAAATTCGACAAAGTTCTAAAAGATCAGCGTGAGTTGGGGAACTTTTAATCAGCCGCAGCAGAATCTTAATTAACCGGACGATTGCGACCGCTGCAAGAGCCCTTTCGGATATGAGCTTCTTCGCGAAGAACGCCTACATGGGTGTGCAGTCCATCACCGAGGTTGCCGCAATGGTGACCAAGGGGCACACACGGATGCTTCTGAAGGGAGTTCCCATCCTGAAGGACATGACAGGTTGGGGTTCTGCAATAAAACCTAAGGACCTTGATGATATGCACTCGATGGTTTTTGGTCGTGAGCTGGTTATCTCGACAGGCCTCGCAACGGCTGGCTACGTCGCGATGAAGTACAGCCAAGCCTCAGGGATGCCCAAGGACCAACGAGAGAAGTTCCTACAGCAAGCCCTCGATCCCAAGATGTTGGCCTATGCGGCAATCTCTCGAAGCTCTCACATAGGCGCCCCGCTGGGTCTGCTCAACATCGTAGCGGCACCTTTGGGATTCGATCAGGGCGTAGAGATTCGTTAAACGTAACCATTCGCTAATAACAGGCGCCTCGATGGGTCTGGATTCGTTCGTCTACAAAATTTAGGAGACATAACTATGCATATCACGAAAGCAAATATTTACGACTTGACCTTTGCGGCTAACAACCTTTCCGTAGGTGATCGCTCGGACTTTGAAGCATTGGTATCAGACCGAGACCCCTTAGATGTTTTTCCTCGCGCGCTTGACGAAACAACTCACTGCATCAAAGTAGGTAAGTGTGTTTTAGCTGTAGGAGGGCACGCAAATGGTGGCATCTGGTTCGTAACAACAACATTGATAACAACTTTAGCCAAGGCCGAGCGCTTTAAGTTCTATCGGATACTTAAAACTCACCTCACGAACATCCAGAAGAACCCATCAAGCGATACCCCATTGACTAATATAGTCGCTCTCGCTAATGCCGCCCATATAAGGCTCTTGGAAACACTGGGCGCCTCCTTCAATGAAGAAATCCTAATGTCCCCAGCTGGCTTTCCTTTTAAACGATTCTGGCTGTAGGAGATTAACTATGTGTGATCCAATCACGATTTCGGCTGCAATGGTTACTATGGGTGTCGCCGGGGCCGCTTCGAGTGCATCCGAAGGTGCCAAGGCCAAGGGACAGCAAACTGACAACGAACGTAAGCAGCAAAACGAGGTGGTCAAGCAGGCCAACTTTGCGGACAACGACCAGAAGCTTGCGGGCGTCGATAAGCACGACGAGGCGCGACGACAGCTCACAGAGGTAAACCTTCAGTCTATGCGGAACCAAGGGACCATTAACACGGCCATCGGGGAGTCAGGACTTTCAGGCAACACAATGGACCGCCTCAAGAACTCTGTAGCCAACGATACGTCCGCCGAAAAGATGAACATCACAGACAACTATACCCGCGACTATCAGGCCATCTTTGCGAATCGCGTGGGTTCCTCTGAGAACGCTAAGGCTGCTGTGCGGGGCCTGGGTGGTAATAAGTACAAGGTGAACAACATCGCGAACGCCTTGAACATCGTTTCTTCAGGCGCTCAGGGGTACATGGCGGCTGGCGGCAAGTTCGGCAAAGCTTCGTCACCAACACCGGCTGGTGGGACCGGGGCAAGTGTTAACAACGGCGGAACGCGTTAGGACTCGCGGGAACCACGATGATGAATTAGCGCCGTACTGTTGCTACACCCTAAAGGGGCCTTCGGGTCCCTTATTTTTCAGTTTTACCAGAATTGACCACCTCTACAGGCCACGCCGTCCGGGCCTCTTAAAAGAACTCACTATTACTGGAGGGCCCCTGTTTGTATATATAGAGAGAGACCCTCTTTCTGGCTCTTAAAGGGACCTTAAAGGGTGCCCTGCTTGGTAGGTGTAATCACACCACCTCAATCACAATTTAACTATAAGGAGGGCTATGAGATGACTGCACGGTGGAATACATATGTTGCTGTACTTCGCACATTGGCTACCCATCGTGTCGCCTATCGATTTCTTGGTTTACTCCTTGTCACTCTCGGAGTTGCTCAAGGTGGTCCTTTGGTCGAAGCCTTTGGGAATGTCGTCTGTGTTCTACTTGGTGGCTGTGTCGAGTGAGGCGGTCAGGATGGTCATTGAGGCGAGGCGTTAGGTGGCCGATTCTCTGAACGAATAATTCAACCCCAGTCATGTGATAGCGCTATCCTTCGTTTTATACATCAACGAGGGGTGGGGAATGACTATATTCGATCTTTATTCGAAGCGGCAGGAACGGGCACGCAACGGAGTCAGCGACGTTTACAGCTACGACGAATTTTCCCCCCAGTTCCGCGTGCAGCTTTCAATGATGATTGACGAGCTTTTAGGTAGCAGGGAGGATGCGCGGGTTTTGGCAGGACCCAGCAAGGTCTACACAGGCATGGTCAGTATTCTGAAGAAAGAGTATGGCGTTACCTCTCTTTCTGAAAGGGTGCGCCATGACGTCCCTCACGCCGAATTTCACTCGTTTCTTCAATACGAACCAAACGTAGAAAGGTGCTTGGACGCAGTTGAAACAGCGTACAAAATGGGGAATCGCTTCGCGCGAAAAGAGCAGTATAGCAACGGCTACCGGCAGGATGCTTCAGAATCAGTAGACGCATGTATTGAGGAGTTGAATGCCCGGTTCAAGGAAGCGGGGTATGGCTACGAGTTTGTCAGTGATGAGATCTTCAGAGTCGATTCTGAGTTTCTACACGTTGAGGCGATCAGGCCCGCAATTCACTTCATGAATTTTGAGGGATTTGAAGGGGCCAGAAACGAGTTTTTTGGAGCCTACGAGCATTATCGCCACGGGATGCATAAAGAGGCGCTTGTGGATGCAGCCAAATCTTTAGAAAGCACCATGAAAATCATATGCACGCTCAATGAATGGTCCTATACCCCAAGGGACACGGCGAACAAACTCATTCAGATTCTCATTGAGAACGGCTTCATTCCCGCACTTCATCAAGCTCATCTGTCAGGCATACAGACTGTGCTGACATCTGGCATCCCGACGCTGCGAAACAATCTCGCTGGTCACGGTGATGGCGGTGAAGTCGTTGAGGTCTCTGCGGAAGTGGTCGCTTACGGTTTGCATCTCACTGCTGCTGCCATTGTTTTACTTGGAGGTCTGCAAGAGAAGCGAAGTGGCGCCCTTTGAGAATCTGAGAGAAAAATCTGAGAGACCACCTCAATGGTGCTGCTCACGCAATTCCCCCGTGGGTGCCCTCGCCTGATCCTTATGGCGCCTGCGTGGAACTCTGGTGTCACGATTTGTCACAACGCCTGTCACGATCATGTCACGATTTGGCTAATAAGGTCCTTTGAGGTGCCTGAGAGGCCCTGTATTCATTGGGCTGAGGAAACATCTTGTGGTTTGCCGTAAACTTCATCAAAAAACTCTGACTTCCTACATATAAAATGGAATTTTCAGACAAAAAATGTAGGACGCACGCGATATTTATATCCGTATGGATTTTTAATAGCGACACAGAAAACCCATACGGATAGATAAACCCACCGCTTGGATGGCTTGAGGCGTTCCAAGATTTTGTTGCGACAGTCAATTTATGTACAAGCGGGCACGGCCATGACGGCCCTGAACTTGCTATTTTAAGGAAACACAATGCCTCATCCAGCCAGCACCCTCCTTGTGGTAGAAGACGATGCCATCGTGCGCATGTTGATCGTCGATGTGCTTGAAGAGCTCGAATACACCGTACTTGAGGCCGCTGACGGCGCCGAGGCACTGTCGTATCTCGATAACAGCAACACGGTGATCGACTTGTTGATGACCGACAAAGGCCTGCCTGACATGGATGGTATCGAACTGGCGCAAAAGGCACGCGAACTTCGCCCCTTGCTCCCCGTCCTGTTTGCCAGCGGTTACGCTGAAAACATTGATGCCCCAGCCGACATGCACGTGATCGGCAAACCGTTTTCCATCGATCAACTGCGCGACAAAGTGAAAAGCATTCTTGGCCACTGATACCCTTTCCATCCGCGACGCCGCCACACGTGTGCTGATCATTGGCTACGTTTGGCCGGAACCGCGGTCCTCGGCGGCCAGCGGCCATGTGATGCAGGTCATCGATTGTTTTTTGGAGCATGGGTGGGACATCACCTTCGCCAGTGCAGCGAGCGAAGGTGAACACCGCGCCGACCTGGTGGCGATGGGCATTACCGAAGTGGCCATCGAACTCAATAACAGCAGCTTCGACAGGTTCGTCAGCGAACTGCAGCCGGATGTGGTGCTTTTCGATCAGTTCCTGATGGAAGAACAGTTTGGCTGGCGGGTGGAGAAGCATTGCCCGCAAGCGATACGGGTGCTGGAAACCTGCGATCTGCAGAGCCTGCGCCACAGCCGTCATCATCTGGTCAAACAGCAACTCAGTGTGTGCGACGGCTCGGATCCCTCATTCGATATTTTCGCTGTGCCGGACGAGGTGCTGTTCTCGCACATGGCGCAGTCGGACGTCGCCCAGCGCGAAATTGCCGCTTTCTATCGCTGCGACCTGAGCCTTGTGGTGTCAGACGTTGAAATGGCTTTACTGAGTCGACTGTTTCAGCTGCCGCCGAGCCTGCTTCACTGGTGCCCTTTGATGCTGCGCGACACTGTCCATCAGCCCAAAGCGTTCGAAGATCGCGCACACTTTTTGAGCATCGGTAACTTTCGGCACGCGCCCAACTGGGACGCGGTGTTGTGGCTCAAAAATGCGATATGGCCTTTGATTCGTCAGCAACTGCCTTCGGCTCAATTGCACATCTACGGCGCCTACACGCCGCCCAAGGCCACTGCACTGCACAATGCCTCGCAGGGATTTCACGTGATGAACTGGGCTGAAGACGCGCTGGAAGTGATGAGCAATGCCCGTGTGTCGCTGGCGCCGTTGCGTTTTGGGGCGGGGATAAAAGGCAAGGTTGTCGACGCGATGATGTGCGGCACGCCAACTGTGACAACCCCGGTCGGCGCTGAGGCTATGCACGGCGATCTACCCTTCGCCGGTGCCGTCGCCAACACCGCCGAGGCACTGGCCGCTGAAGCAGTACGGTTGTACAAAGATCCCATCGCCTGGGCGCAGGCTCAACAAGCCGGCTTTGACCTGCTGCACGCACGCTTTAGTCAGGAACAGCACTGCGCTTCGTTGATCGCCCGAATCGAGGCCGTGCGCAACGATCTCGCCGCGCATCGCATCGCCAACTTCACCGGCGCCATGCTTCGCCATCATCAGCACAAGAGCACGCAGTACATGGCGCAGTGGATCGAGGCGAAGAATCGCACGGTGTGAATGCGACAGCCGGTGAGCGGAGGCTGAGGCATCTATCAGCTCCGGCCTAATCGCGAGCGAGCGCTGGCAGTCACCAGGCCGCACGATGGACACTTGTTGTAGCGAGTCTTGCCCGCTAAGGCTCAATCCAGATTCCGACGCAATAAATACGTATCCATAATCCAGCCCTTCGCCGCCCGCGCATCGGCACGAATTGCCCCGATCTGCTCACTGACGTCACTCAACGGGCCGTTGATCAATATCTCGTCCGAGGTGCCGAGATAAGCGCCCCAGTAAATGTGCAAATCCTGATCGACGAAGCGTTCGAACGTGCAATGCGCATCCAGCATCACCACCACATTGTCGATGTCAGCCCCATCCGACTGGGCGAGTTGTCGGCCGGTGGTGATATGAATGGGTTCGCCGATGCGATTGAGGGGGATACGGTGTTGCGCCGCCAAAGCCTGAACGCTGGTGATGCCAGGGATGACCTCGTAATCGAACACTTCAGCCCCACGCCGAAGCACCCGGTCCAGAATGCGTAGCGTGCTGTCGTACAACGACGGGTCGCCCCACACCAGAAACGCTCCGGTTTCACCCTCCCCGACCTCCTGCGAGATCAACCGCTCAAACAACACCGCCCGCTGCTCATGCCAGGTCTCGATGCCCGCCTGATAAGAAGCAAGATCGGCCTCTCGCTGTGGGTCCTGTACCTGCACCAGCCGGTAATCATTACCCTCGATGTAGCGCTCGCAGATATCCTTTCGCAGGCCCAGCAACGCGTCCTTCGTCAGGCCCTTATCGAGGATGAAAAACACCTGCGTGCGGTTCAGCGCCTTGATCGCCTGAACCGTGATGTAGTCGGGATTACCCGCACCAATACCGATGAGGTGGATCTTTTTCATTGAGCAACCATGCCTGAGGCGCGCCATTCGCAGTCCATCGACACAATGGACACCTTTTGCCATACAGATGTATCTATTCTTCAAATAGTGCACATTACCTCCCAACGCCACCCTCTCCAGACCGGCACTCGCATGACCAGAACAACAAGAGTCACCGACCCTTCCTACGAGCTGATGGACGACCACAACGGGTTGTCGATCATTTACCGCGAACACGGCTTCCCGTGTCCGCTGGTGCGCTGGCATTTCCACAAGGAATACGAGCTGCACCTGATCACCGCCAGCTCAGGCAAGGTGTTCGTGGGGGACTACATCGGTAACTTTTACCCCGACACACTGTTTCTCACCGGGCCGAACCTGCCGCACAACTGGATCAGCCAGATCGAAGAAAACGAGGTCGTACCCAAGCGCGACATGCTGGTGAACTTCACCGACGATTTGCTCGAAAGCGGCAATCAGGTATTCGCTGAGCTGCGCACGCTGACGCCGCTGCTGGAGCGCGCGCAGCACGGCATCGAGTTTCGCTGCAAACGCACGATTCGCCAGGCCACGCGGCTGATGCAAAAAATTGCCGAATCCAGTGGCATGACCCGGCTGGGTCACTTTTTCATCCTGCTGGAGTTGCTCGCCGCCAGCGACGACTATCAGTTGCTATCCGGCACCACCGCGCCGCAAACCGCCGACGAGCACAGTATTGATCGCACCAACAAGGCGGTGGATTACATCTTCGCCCATTACGCTCGCGAGCTGCCCCTCGAAGAAGTGGCCGAGTACCTGCACATGAAGCCGACGTATTTCTCCCGGGTGTTCAAACAGGCCACGGGGCGCTGCTTTGTCGAGTTCGTGAACCGGCTGCGCATCAGTAAATCCTGCGAGCTTCTGGCCGATGGCGACAAGCCAGTGACAGATGTGTGTTTCGAGTCCGGATTCAACAACATTTCCAACTTCAACCGACGCTTTCAGAAGCTCAAGGGCATGACGCCGTCGCACTACCGCCGACTCGCCGTTCAGCGTCTGACCGAACAAAACCTGTACTGATCTGCCCCGCTTTTCCTACCCTCGACTACGCTGCAAGGGCGCCACGCCATGACCGAGCGCAATCTTGTGGCGTGGACGCACGAACTCTCAGTGCAAAAAAGTATCAGTTCAAGTGTCTCGCAGGATTTGTCATTGCCCGTGCAGACCGTTGTAATCAGTCCAACTTCTTTCGGGCCTCCTGGAAGAACACAAAAACAATAAACCTATCCTTCTGTCGCTCTGCGAGTGCAGAAGAGGAGTGATAAATGAAGACCTCTGCAAAAGTGCTGCTGGCTGGTACCTGTCTGACTCTCTCCACCCTCGCCTGCGCTGGCGACGTCACTATCGCGACCGTCAACAACAGCGACATGATTCGCATGCAGAAGCTCTCGAAGACCTTCGAAGCTCAACACCCCGACATCAAACTCAAGTGGGTCGTTCTGGAAGAGAACGTGCTGCGCCAACGCCTGACCACCGACATTGCCACCAACGGCGGTCAGTTCGACGTTCTGACCATCGGCATGTACGAAGCGTCACTCTGGGGCGCCAAGGGCTGGTTGCAAGAGCAGAAAGATTTGCCAGCGTCCTACGCGCTGGACGACGTATTCCCCTCCGTGCGTGACGGTCTTTCCGTCGATGGCAAATTGTTTGCCCTGCCGTTCTATGCCGAAAGCTCGATCACCTATTACCGCACCGACCTGTTCAAAGCGGCTGGCCTGACCATGCCGGAGCGTCCAACGTGGACGCAGATTGCCGAGTTCGCTGACAAGCTGACCGACAAATCCAAAGAGCAGTACGGTATCTGCCTGCGTGGCAAAGCGGGCTGGGGCGAGAACATGGCGCTGATCAGCACCGTCGCCAACTCGTTCGGTGCGCGCTGGTTCGATGAACAATGGAAGCCGCAGTTCGACCAGCCTGAATGGAAGAACGCGCTTAATTTCTACGTCAACGTGATGAAAAAAGACGGCCCTCCCGGCGCGTCGAGCAACGGTTTCAACGAAAACCTGGCGCTTTTCAACAGTGGCAAGTGCGCGATCTGGGTCGATGCCAGCGTCGCCGGCTCGTTCGTGACCGACAAGACTCAAAGCAAGGTCGCAGACAACGTCGGCTTCACCTACGCCCCGCATGAAGTCACAGACAAAGGCTCGGCCTGGTTGTATTCGTGGGCTCTGGCGATCCCGACCAGCGCGAAGAATCAGAAAGATGCCCAGGCGTTCACCCAGTGGGCGACCTCCAAAGAGTACGCAGCGCTGGTCGCCGAGAAAGACGGCGTGTCCAACGTTCCACCTGGCACCCGCGCATCGACCTACACCGATGCGTACAAAAAAGCTGCGCCGTTCGCCAACATCACCCTGGAATCGCTCAAGGCTGTGACGCCTAAGTCGCCGACCCTCAAGCCGGTGCCGTACGTGGGCATACAGTTGGTGACCATTCCTGAGTTCCAGGCGATTGGCACCTCGGTCGGTCAGCAGTTCTCCGCGGCACTGGTCGGCAGCAGCACCGTGGACGCAGCACTTAGCAATGCGCAGACCGCAACCGAACGCGACATGAAGCGCGCGGGATACCCGAAAAAGGGCTGACCTCAGTCGTTAGCACAGGTCACAGTCGCCCGGGGGCACATCGCCCCCGGCGACACCGCTCAAGCGTCTGCCAAGGTTCGGAGTCATCATGAATACCTCAACCCTCCCCCCACGCGTGGAAACTTCCAGCGACAAGCGTCACGCCAAAGGTAGCGTGACCAAACCCGGCTGGTTCCTGGTCAGCCCGTCGGTGCTGTTGTTGCTGATCTGGATGATCGTCCCGCTGGGCATGACGATCTATTTCTCGCTGATTCGCTACAACCTTCTCAACCCCGGCGAAGAAGAGTTTGTCGGCCTTGAGAACTTCCACTATTTCATCACTGACAGCGGGTTCATTCCCGGTGCCACTAACACCTTGCTGCTGGTGGGCAGTGTCCTGCTGATCAGCGTAGTCCTCGGCGTGCTGATCTCTGCGTTGCTGGAAGCCAGCGAGTTTTTCGGACGCGGCATTGTGCGCGTGCTGCTGATTTCGCCGTTTTTCATCATGCCAACGGTCAGCGCGTTGATCTGGAAAAACCTGATTTTCCACCCGGTTTCCGGAATTCTCGCCTGGGTGTGGAAGCTGTTCGGCGCCCAACCCATCGACTGGCTGGCCAATTACCCGCTGCTGTCGATCATCATTATTGTGTCTTGGCAGTGGCTGCCGTTCGCGATCCTGATCCTGATGACGGCCATGCAGTCTCTGGACCAGGAACAGAAGGAAGCCGCGCGCCTGGACGGTGCCGGTCCGATTGCGATCTTCTGGCACCTGACGCTGCCACACCTGGCGCGTCCAATTGCGGTGGTGGTGATGATCGAAACCATCTTCCTGCTCTCGGTGTTCGCTGAAATCTTCACCACCACCAACGGCGGTCCGGGGTTTGCTTCGACCAACCTGGCGTACCTGATCTACAACCAGGCGCTGCTGCAATTCGACGTGGGCATGGCGTCCGCCGGCGGTTTGATCGCCGTGGTCATCGCCAACATTGCCGCCATCATCCTGATTCGGATGATCGGCAAAAACCTCACTGACAAGTCCTGAGGGCCCGATCATGATGACGCTCAAACAATCCCGTCGCCTCCAAAGCGTGATGCTCGGCACCTTGTCGTGGCTGGTCGCGGCGCTGATCTTCTTCCCGATTTTCTGGATGGTCCTGACCAGTTTCAAGACCGAGATCGACGCCTTCGCCACGCCGCCGCAGTTCTTCTTCACGCCAACGCTGGAAAACTACCTGCACATTCAGGAGCGCAGTGATTACTTCCACTTCGCCTGGAACTCGGTCCTGATTTCCTTCAGCGCCACGGCACTGGCCCTGTTGATCGCGGTGCCGGCGGCCTACTCGATGGCCTTCTTCGAAACCAAACGCACCAAGAGCACGCTGCTGTGGATGCTCTCGACCAAGATGCTGCCGCCGGTGGGCGTGTTGATGCCGATCTATCTGCTGGCCAAGACCTTTGGCCTGCTGGATTCACGCATTGCGCTGATCGTGATCTACACGCTGATCAACCTGCCGATTGTGGTCTGGATGATTTACACCTACTTCAAGGATATTCCTGGCGAAATTCTCGAAGCCTCACGGCTGGACGGCGCCAGCACCCGGCAAGAGATCTTCAAGGTGCTGATCCCGATCTGCAAAGGCGGCCTGGCGTCGACGGCGCTGCTGTCGCTGATTCTGTGCTGGAACGAGGCGTTCTGGTCGCTGAACCTGACCTCGTCTAACGCTGCGCCACTGACCGCGCTGATCGCGTCTTACTCAAGCCCTGAAGGCCTGTTCTGGGCCAAGTTGTCCGCCGTCTCGACCCTTGCATGTGCGCCGATTCTGATTTTCGGCTGGATCAGCCAAAAACAACTGGTACGCGGCCTGTCGTTTGGTGCGGTGAAATAAGTTGTGTAGACGGACTTCCACCCTGTAGGAGCGCGCTTGCCCGCGATCGCGATTTTTCAGGTAATGAAATCGTCGCTGACCCAACGCCATCGCGGGCAAGCGCGCTCCTACAAAACGTTTACCGTCATTCTCAAGAATAAGACTGGAGCCCCACATGGCTAACCTGACAATCAGAAATCTGCAAAAAGGCTTCGACGGCCACCAGATCATCAAAGGCATCGATCTGGACGTCAAAGACCGTGAATTCGTGGTCTTCGTCGGCCCGTCGGGGTGTGGCAAATCCACGCTGTTGCGGTTGATCGCAGGCCTTGAAGACGTGACCTCCGGCACCATAGAACTCGATGGCCGTGACATCACCCAGGTCACCCCGGCCAAACGCGACCTGGCGATGGTGTTTCAGACCTATGCCCTCTACCCGCACATGACGGTGGGCAAAAACCTGTCGTTCGCACTGGACCTGGCAGGCGGCGACAAAGCTGAAATCAAGCGCAAGGTCGATGAGGCCGCACGCATTCTTGAGCTGGGCCCACTGCTGGAGCGCAAGCCCAAGCAGTTGTCGGGCGGGCAGCGTCAACGCGTGGCGATTGGTCGAGCCATCGTGCGTAATCCGAAAATTTTCCTGTTCGACGAACCGCTGTCCAACCTCGACGCGGCACTGCGCGTGCAGACCCGCCTTGAGCTGTCACGCCTGCACAAAGAGCTGCAGGCGACGATGATTTACGTGACTCACGATCAGGTCGAAGCCATGACCCTGGCCGACAAAGTGGTGGTGCTCAATGGCGGCAAAGTGGAGCAGGTCGGCTCGCCGCTGGAGCTGTATCACCACCCGGCCAACCTGTTTGTCGCAGGCTTCCTCGGCACACCGAAAATGGGCTTCCTGAAGGGCAACGTCAGCGCGGTGCATTCAACTGGTTGCGAAGTCACGCTGGACGCCGGCACCACCATCAGCCTGCCCTTGAGCAATGCGCGGCAAAGCGTCGGTGACCCGGTGACGCTGGGCATCCGCCCTGAGCACCTTGAGCTGGCAAAGGACGGCGACACCCAGTTGAGCGTCATCGCCGACGTCAGCGAGCGCCTGGGCAGCGACACCTACTGCCATGTCCGCACCCAGGCTGGCGAGATGCTGACCATGCGTATTCGTGGCGACCTCGCCAGCCAGTACGGCGAAACCCTGAACCTGCACCTGGACAGCGCTCACTGCCACCTGTTCGACGCACAGGGCCAGGTCATCGGCAAAGCCCTGCAAGCGGTCGCCTGAGTCACGACGGCCCTCGGTCATCGCGCCCAATATTTCGAGATCCAAGTCATGAAACTGAATAAGCAAAACCTGTCGCAGCTGGACAAAAGCGTTGTCCTGCCCTCTTACACACTGGATCAGCGCCGCCAAGGAATCGCACACATCGGCGTCGGTGGATTTCATCGCGCGCATCAGGCGTTCTATACCGACGCCCTGATGAACCTCGGTGCTACAGAAGGCACCGGCGAAGGCCTGGACTGGGCGATTTGCGGGGTCAGCCTGCGTGAAGAAGACCGTGCCAATTTCGACGCGCTGCAAAGCCAGGACTTTCTCTTCACGCTGTTCGAACTGGGCGACACGCCGGACACCGAAACCCGCATCATCGGGTCGATGGACCAGATGCTGATGTCCACCGACAACGACCTGGCGCTGATCGACAAACTGGCCAGCCCGGACATCCGCATCGTCTCGCTGACCATCACCGAGGGCGGTTATTGCATCGACGACAGCACCGGCGAGTTCATGAGCCATCTGCCGCAGATCCAGTACGACCTGGCGCACCCGGCTACACCAAAAACCGTGTTCGGTTACTTGTGCGCAGCCCTCAGCAAACGCCGCGCCGAAGGCACGCCTGCGTTCACGCTGATGTCGTGCGATAACCTGCCGCACAACGGCGGCGTGACACGCAAAGCGTTGCTGGCTTTCGCCAAACTGCGTGATCCGCAATTGCACGACTGGATCGCCGAACAGGTCAGCTTTCCCAACGCCATGGTTGACCGCATCACGCCGATGACGAGCACCGCGCACCGCCTGCAACTGCACGATCAGAAAGGCATCGACGATGCCTGGCCGGTGGTTTGCGAACCGTTCGTGCAATGGGTACTGGAGGACAAGTTCGTCAATGGCCGCCCCGCCTGGGAAAAGGTCGGCGTGCAATTCACCGACGACGTCACGCCCTATGAAGAAATGAAGATCAAATTGCTCAACGGCAGCCATCTGGCGCTGACGTATCTGGGTGCGCTGAAGGGTTATCGCTTTGTTCACGAAACCATGAACGACCCTTTGTTCGTGGAGTACATCCGCACGTACATGGACCGCGACGTCACCCAGCAACTGCCTTCTGTGCCGGGCATTGATCTTGAGAGCTACAAGGACACGCTGATCGAGCGCTTTTCCAATCAGGCCATTGCTGACCAACTGGAACGCGTGTGTTCGGATGGGTCGTCGAAATTCCCGAAATTCACCGTGCCGACGATCAACCGGCTGATTCTCGACGACGGCAATCTGGATCGCGCCTCGCTGGTGGTCGCTGCCTGGGCGCTGTATTTGCAGGGTAACCGCACGGGGGATTTCAAGGGCGAAAACGGCGTCGAGTACAAGATCGTCGATCCGCGCGCGGACTTCTGCAAAGCGCTGGTGACAGACGACGTGCTGGTCACTCAACGCCTGCTGGAAGTGGAAGAGATATTTGGCGCGGCGATTCCGAAATCACCGGCGTTCGTGGCATCGTTCGAAAAAAACCTGAACAGCCTGAAGCAGCTGGGCGTCAGCAAAACCCTGGAAAAACTGTTAGGCAAAAACGCCTGAGGTGAGCATGTTTCTCGGAATCGATTGCGGTACACAAGGCACAAAAGCCATCGTCCTCGATGCCGTCAATGGCAAGGTGCTCGGCGAAGGATCAGGCGCACACAACATGATCAGCGGCGCCAACGGGCGTCGCGAACAAGATGTCCAGCAGTGGCTGGACGCGTTCGAGCGGGCGACCGCCGAGGCTTTGAAGCAGGCCGGCGTGTCCGGTTCGCAGATCCTTGGCATTGGCGTTTCAGGCCAGCAACACGGTTTGGTGATGATCGATGAACTGGGTCACGTGCTGCGCCCCGCAAAACTGTGGTGCGACACTGAATCCGCCCCGCAAAACGATCGACTGCTTGACTATCTGGGCGGCGAGGCAGGCTCGCTGGAGCGTCTGGGCATCGTCATCGCGCCGGGTTACACCGTCTCGAAGCTGCTGTGGACCCAAGAGCATTTCCCCGAGCTGTTCGCCCGGATCGACAAGATCCTGCTGCCCCACGACTTCCTGAATTACTGGCTGACCGGGCGCTGCTGCAGTGATTACGGCGACTCGTCGGGTACTGGCTACTTCAATGTGCGCACCCGTGAATGGGACGTGGACATCCTCAATCACATCGACTCGAGCGGACGTCTGGTCAGGGCGTTGCCAACGTTGCTGGAGGCCGATCAGTCGGTCGGGACGATCCTGCCAGCGATTGCCGAGCGCCTCGGCCTCAATCCCGATGCCATCGTTTCAAGCGGCGGCGGCGACAACATGATGGGCGCCATCGGGACCGGCAACATCGCCCCGGGGCTGATCACCATGAGCCTTGGCTCGTCAGGAACGGTGTACGCGTACGCCGACCAGGCAAGCGTCAGCGACCAGCCTTCAGTGGCCACCTTCTGTTCGTCGTCCGGGGGCTGGCTGCCGCTGATCTGCACCATGAACCTGACCAACGCCACGGGCGCCATTCGAGAGCTGTTCGCGCTGGACATCGCTGCGTTCAACGAGGCTGTGTCGGCTGCGCCGATTGGCGCGCAAGGCGTGCTGATGCTGCCATTCCTGAACGGCGAACGCGTGCCCACCCTGCCCCACGCCACTGGCAGTATTCATGGGCTGGACAGCACCAACCTGAGCCAGGCCAACCTGTGCCGCGCCGTGGTTGAAGGCACGACCTTCGGCCTGCGTTACGGCCTGGACCTGCTGCGCGACAGCGGCATCAAAAGCGCAAACATTCGCCTGATTGGCGGCGGTGCGAAAAGCGCCGTGTGGCGCCAGATCGTCGCGGACATCATGGACACCCCGGTGATCTGCACCACCGGCAGCGAAGCTGCCGCGTTAGGCGCAGCGATTCAGGCGGCGTGGTGTCAGTCGCAGACCGCTGGCGAAGGCCAGTCATTGCAGGCATTGTGCGAGCGCTGCGTCAGCCTTGAGCCGAGCAGCGAAACCCGACCCATCGCCGAAAACGTCGCGGCCTATCACAGCGTTTATCAGCACTACCGCCAACAATTGCAGGGCCTCTGACGACCCACCTCGTCGGCCATAATGGAGCACCTATGTATCTCGTCTGTGGCGAAGCACTGTTCGATTTTTTCAGCCAGCCGGACAGCAGCGGTCAAAGCAACAAACTGGGCTTTCAGGCGATAGCCGGCGGCTCGCCCTTCAACGTGGCCGTGGGCTTGCGGCGGCTTGGGGTAGAGGCCGGGTTTTTCGCCGGCATCTCGACCGACTACCTCGGTCGCCGCCTGGTCACCGTGCTTGAGGAAGAAGGCGTGCGCGACGATTTCCTCGTGCATATCGACGCGCCGACCACGCTGGCCATGGTTGCGGTGGGCAAAGACGGCTCTCCGCATTACAGCTTCCGGGGCGAAGGCTGCGCGGACCGGCTGTTGACCCTTGAGCATCTGCCGACGCTGGACGACAGCGTACGCGGTCTGCATGTGGGCTCGTTTTCACTGGTGGTGCAACCGGTGGCCGATGCGCTGCTGACGCTGGTGCAGCGCGAAAGCGGCAAGCGCCTGATCACTTTCGACCCCAACGTGCGACTCAATCCGGCGCCCAGCATCGATTTGTGGCGCAGCCAGGTCAGCAAGTTCGCCGCGCACGCGCACATCATCAAAGTAAGTGATGAGGACTTGAGTCTGTTATACCCGGACCACGATGCCGAATCCGTCGCCAAAGGCTGGCTCAAGGACAACTGTCAGATCGTGATCATGACCCGCGGCCGTCAAGGCGCGAGCATCTTCACTCGTGACAAAGGCACTTGGTCGGTGCCCGCCCGTGAAGTTGTCACGGCAGACACCGTCGGCGCCGGCGACACCTTTCAGGCAGCGTTGATCACCTTCCTCACCGAGCGCCAACTGGACACCCCGGCAAGCCTGCCAACGCTGGACCGCGACATCCTGACCGAAATGCTCAACTTCGCCGTCGCGGCCGCTGCCGTCACCTGCACCCGCGTCGGGCCGGACCTGCCGTATCGCGATCAGGTGGTGTGAGTTTGTGGTTGCGAGCTTCAGACTGCGAAGCTCGTAACCCGACCCAATCCAGCAATTCTGCTTTAGACCGTCAGACCATTTCAGCCTTGACCATGGCGATTTTCGCCGCAATTTCCTGTTGGGCGGTTTCAGCCTTTTGCTGGGTCACTTCAACGACCTTCTTGTCCACAGAGGCTTGTTCTTCGGGCGTCATGGCTTGGTATTGATCCTTGCTGACGCCGGTCAGTAACTGGCGAGCTTTTTCTGCGGCGGTCTGGCTCATGTAATCAAGGAGATCATCCTTGGCGGAGCCGACGCCTTGCGACGCGCTGTCCTGATTCGCGCTGGCCGCCAGCGCATCCATGCTGGATGAGGTGCCCGTCGCCACGCTGTCGGTTGTGGCCAGCTGCTTATCAGCACCTGCCACCATCGACGCCGCCGTTTGTGGGTTGATGGCATCCTCGGTAGAACCGGCCATCGCTGCCTTGAGATTGATCATCATCTTGGCGAACGCTTCATCGTACGTTTGCTGGCCTTGGGTGCCGCTTTGTGCCGACGTATCCGTGCTGGTCGAAACCGGCGCAACCGGAGCGGTGGTCATTGCCGCATTGGCAAACGCATCCTTGTCGCTGGTGTCCAGATTGGTATGCGCCACAGCCTTTGAGACGATGTGCTGAATGGCGCTGTTGCTGATAATCATCTTTTCCCCTCCTTCGGGTTGGAGATGCCACAGCGTATACAGCAAAACGGATGCCAGAACCGTCTGAATCCGCCAGACGCCCTGGCTGGCGGGTTTGCAGCATGCGGATGGGCATGACGAGAGCGAGGATGCGGCCTGGCGTTGCCGACGACGGCAGTAGATGGCCGCTGCAAGCACGCGTGCTTGCCGTCCATAGCGGATTTACTCCGGACGAGGATAACCATGTCGATCAGCGATACAGACATTGAGCACTGCATCACAACCTTGCTGGGCACGCGCGACGCGGCGTCATCCATTTGCCCGTCAGACCCAGCCCGTGCCCTGAGCGGCGATGAAGAAACCTGGCGAGGACTGATGCCCCGCGTCCGAGAAGTAGCCAGACAGATGGCGTCACGCGGCGTCATCCGCGTGACGCAGGGGGAGCACGAAGTGACCATCAACGAACAACTGCGCGGGCCAATTCGGCTTCGGCGCGGGACTGAAGCCAGACACCCTCGCCGTACCTGACACACCGCATACGCTGATCTTGCTGCCGGTACCCGGCAGATCGTCCGAATGCGGCCCAGAGACAAGCCTCGCGCCTACACCTTCGGCAGAAGCACCATGCCAGACCACCCCAAAACCCTGTAGGAGCGCACGAGCAACGCGAGGCCGCGATGGGTTGCGCAGCAGCCCTTAAGCCAGACACCCTCGCCGTACCTGACACATCGCATACGCAGGTTTCACTGCCGCTGCGCGCCAGATCGTCTGCAAGCTGGACTCCTACGCCCTCCGGGCAGAATCAAATCCAAACAAGCCTCGCTCCTAGGCCTTCGGCAGAAACCAGCGTCATAACGGGAGAGTGGCAGCCGCCAACGTAATACGCGCAATCTCACCCCTTCGGCAGAGGTGGCGCGATAACGCAAGGGCCTGGCAAGCTTCAGCCCACAGGGCGCGGGAGTTGGCTTGCAGACGATGGGTCCGGGGTCGCGTCCGACCGCAGCAGCCCTGAAACCAGACAGCCTCGATGTGCCTGAAATACCCCATCCGGTCAAATCAGCGAGCTCAGATCCAGTTTTTCCTGCGGCAACGGCACCGAGAAGTAGTAACCCTGCGCCTGCCCCGCGCCCATTTCCCGAAGCAACTCAAGGGTGGCAGCGTCTTCAACGCCTTCGGCAACAACGCTCAGGTCCAGCGATTCGGCCATGCGCACGATGGCACGCACAATCGCCCGGCTGCGCGGGCTGGTGGTCAATTCCAGGGTGAAGGATTTGTCGATTTTCAACCCGCTGAAGTGGTACTGGTGAACATAACTGAGCGACGAGAAACCTGCGCCGAAATCATCCAGTACCACCGACACACCATTGTCCGCCAGATGCTTCATGGCTTGGCGCGCCAGCTCCGGTTCGGCCACCAACGCACCCTCGGTCAGTTCCAGGCAGATGCGCGAAGGCTCGACCCCGTGCGATTGGAGCAGGCCAAGCACCTCACTGGAAAACTCAGGCCGGGTGATGCTGTAGCTCGAACAGTTAACGTGCACCGTCGGCCAATGCGCATGATCAGCCTGCGCCAGAATCGCCACCACGCTTTGCAACATGTAGAAATCCAGCCGACCAATCAGCCGCAGGCCTTCCAGCGCGGGCAGAAATTGCCCCGGTGCGATCACTCGACCGTCCGGTTGCCGCCAGCGAATCAATGCTTCCAGCGCAAGAATCCTGCCGCTCTCGACATCAATGATCGGCTGGAAATACGGCAGCAACTCATCGGTGCGCTTGAGCGCGTTGCGCAGCGCGCTTTCCTGCTCCATCTGATCGGAGACCTCGCGCCGCACTTCCTGGTTGAACACGGCGTAACTGTCGCGGCCAGCGTTTTTGACCCGGTACATGGCAGTGTCCGCATCGCGCAACAGGTCGGCCGGCTCTTGATGAAACTGTCGATCTGCACCCACTACGCCGATGCTGCAAGACGAAAATACTGCATGCCCGTCGATGTAGAACGGCAAGTCGAACACTTCGAGAATCCGCTCGGCAATGGACACGGTCACCTCTGGCAGGGCGCCGAACGCGAGCACTGCAAACTCGTCACCGCCCAGACGCGCCAGCAAGTCGTTGTCGCGCATGCAACTGCGCAAGCGATCGGCGGCCTGAACCAGCAACTGATCGCCGAAATGATGCCCAAGACTGTCGTTAACCATCTTGAACCGGTCCAGATCGATGAACATCACCACCAGCTCGCGACCGTCAATACAGAACGACTCCCACGCGGTGCGCAGTCGTTGCTGCAGATGGCTGCGGTTGGGAAGCGCGGTCAGCGAATCATGCGAGTTCTCGTGCTGGAGTTTGGCGTTGGCGTAATCCAGCTCACGGGTGCGGTCCTGCACTCGGGCCTCAAGCCTGAGATTGGCGGTATGAATCGCTTCGGCGGCGGTGCGTCGTGACAGCGCGGTGTCGATATGCCGCGACACGAACGTCAGCAGGTCCTGATCGCGCAACGAGTAGCTGACCCGCGTGGAGTAGCTCTGCACGGCCAGCACGCCACGCACCGTTTCGCCTTCGAACAGCGGAATACCCAGCCACGAACTGGAACGGTTGATATCATTTTGCGGGGTGATTTCGCCAATCCTTTCAAGGCGCCGGGCTTCATCAACGTCGATCAGACAGGGCCTGCGCTGACGAATCACGTACTCGGTCAACCCGCGCTCGCCACGCCGGGGGTTCGGCGGCTCGACCAGACGTTCATCGACGTAGTACGGGAACGTCACCTCCCCCGTCGTGTCATCAAACAACGCGATATAAAAGTTAAGCGCAAACAACAGGTCGCCGACGATGCCATGCAGGCTGCGAAACAACTCGGCCATGTCTCCTGGCTGGCTGGACAGCTCAGCAATCTGGAACAACGCGTTTTGCAGATGCTCGGCTCGCTCGCGGTCAGCCACTTCGCTGCGCAGCGCGTCATTGAGTCGAGACAGCTCAAGGGTGCGTCGCACGACCGTTTCTTCCAGATGCGCGCGCGCAAGAATCCGGTCCAGAGCCATCGCAACGTGTCGCGCAACCACCAGAAACAGTTCGCGGTCTTCAACGCTGTACACGCGCGACACGTCGTAGACCTGCATCGCCAACATGCCGAACACCTCGTCCGAGGCGTTCTTCAGCGGTGCGCCCATCCAGAACTCCGGACGGTGGCCGACGCAATAAAAGCGCTCGTGGGCCTGGGCCAATTCAATGCCGGCGGCGTCGACGAACAACGGCTGCCCGGACGTCAGTACATACCCGGTCATGGACATGCGCTTGCGGTCGAGAAACTCGTGGGTCTCGGCCTCCAGCGCCTCGGCGTCGGTGATGTCGATGTAATAGGGATACGTGATTTTTCCGCTGTGACTTTCGTACAGGGCCAGATACAGGTTTTCCGCGTCGATCATTGTCGACAGCTGCTGATGAACGCCGTGAAGAAATTCCGAGCGATCCCGCGTTGAGCTGGCCAGGTAGGTGATTTGATACAGCACGCGCTGCGTTGCCTGGGCCCGTGCCAGCGCATCGGTCTGCAGGTGCAAACCCATGCTGGAGGCCAGATCGGCCAGTTGCGGGTCATGGGCGTACCGGGCGGGCGCAATCAGCCAACCCAGTGCGCCCTCGCCACGCCCGGTCGCCCAACGGTGCAAACCCAGCCCTTGGCAAAACTCATCGAATGCGTTGCGCTGAATCTGACTCGGCCAGGACATTGTGGCGTCACCCTGCCCCAGCAAATGCATCTGCTCGCCTGCGCGATACGCGGCCCAGTTCAAGGGCGGTGCAGCGTGTTGAGTCACACGCAGCACATCTTCAAGGGTCTCTACGTGAACACTTGGCAACATCCGGGAAACGGTCTCGATAACGACCGCATCCGACGCGCCTTCGCTGATGTTCAATGGTCGTAGCTCGGGGTTCAAGACACGGGAATTCATGCGCGCTCCATTGCCAACGTGCGACAGGGCTATCTTCAAAAGGGTGTGACGGATTGTTGCAAGCGGCATAGTGCCATTTGCTGCCTATATTTACTGCCTGTTGCTACCTGGAAACGACAAAGGCGTCGGTTTTGAACCACTAATCGACTGCGGCTGGGCTTAGCGTCGTTTAGCTATGGGCTTAAACACCCGGAAATAAACGCTTCTAACCCCGGCGATGGCTGATCCGATTGCTCATGCGTGACATTTTTTACCACTCTCATTGCAGCGTCATGTCGAAGTAGCGTGATGAACCACTGACCTTTCGCCGCCTGAGCGTGTCTTTGTAAGCTGATGTATTTTTTTCGTGCCTCTCTGGAGATGATCGCAAATGAGCAAGACTTACAGTTATGCAGCGCAAAATCCCAAGGACAGCCTCAAGCCATTTCAGATCGAGCGCCGCGCGCCCGGCCCCGACGACGTGCAGATCGACATTCTGTACTGCGGCGTTTGTCACTCGGATTTGCACACCGCGCGCAACGAATGGAAAAACACGCTCTACCCGTCGGTGCCAGGTCATGAAATCGTCGGTCGAGTGACCGCGGTGGGCGCTGACGTCAAGCACTTCAAAGTGGGCGACCTGGCCGGTGTCGGCTGCATGGTGGACAGCTGCCAGCACTGCGCCTCATGCGCTGAAGGTGAAGAGCAATACTGCGAACACGGGTTTACCGGCACGTACAACGGACCGGTATTCGGCGGCGAAAACACCTTCGGCGGCTATTCCGACAGCATAGTCGTCAAAGAAAAGTTCGTGTTGCGCATCACCCACGGCGAAAACGCCAACCTCGCTGCCGTTGCGCCGCTGCTGTGTGCCGGCATCACCACTTACTCGCCGCTGCACCACTGGCAAGTTGGCCCGGGCACGAAAGTCGGGATCGTCGGCCTCGGCGGTCTGGGCCACATGGGCGTGAAAATTGCCCACGCCATGGGCGCGCATGTGGTGTTGTTCACCACCTCCCCCAACAAGCGCGAAGACGGCCTGCGTCTGGGCGCTGATGAAGTCATCGTTTCGAAAAACGCTGACGAGATGGCCACTCAGGCCAACAGTCTCGATTTCATTCTGAACACCGTGGCCGCGCCTCACGACCTCGACGCGTTCCTCAACCTGCTCAAGCGTGACGGCACCATGACGCTGGTCGGCGCACCGGACCATCCGCACCCGTCTCCTAACGTCTTCAACCTGATCTTCAAACGGCGCAGCCTCGCTGGCTCGTTGATTGGCGGCATTGAGGAAACCCAGGAAATGCTGGATTTCTGCGCCGAACACGGCATCGTTTCGGACATCGAGATGATCGCCATGAGCGAGATCAACGGCGCCTACGAGCGCATGCTCAAAGGCGACGTGAAGTATCGCTTCGTGATTGATATGGCCACGCTCAAGCAAGAAGTGTCAGCCGCCTGATCGAAGTATCCGGGCCGGTTCTGCAACAGACCGGCCCGGTCTTTGGTAACAAACTGTGAATCCCCCGCAAAATATCCGCAACCAACTGCCCCGCCCATGGGTCATTAAATTTGATCGGTAAAGCCGCTTAGGGCCCCGTCAACGCTCGATCAAAATCACCGCTGCCACAGCCCGGCATTAACCTCGCGCCGTGGCGCACCGGACTCATGAGAATAACTACACAGTCCATTCACTTTTTACATGAATGCGCGGACGTCCAATTGGCTAATGTCTCTGGCTTGACGCTTGCCAAGCGCATCACGCTGCCGTGCTCCCCTGCGCCCGCCCACCGTCGGACGCCGGGGCGTCGATTCAACGCTGACGAGAACCCTGTCAATGACCGACCAGCCTGACAAGAAAACATCTGATAAGAAGACAGAAAGCGAACCCTGCGGCCTGACCCGTTTCACAGTCCCTTCGCGCCGTAACTTTCTGAAATCCATTGGCGTATCGAGCCTTGCTGCCGCAACTGCACCCGTCTGGATGCAAGCCGTCGAAGCTCAGGCCGCCGTCGCCGACGACATCGACCCGCCCGCCAAAGACGAGCGCCGCATGACGCTCAAGGTCAATGGCCAGACCCACACCTTGAACCTGCCAGCCAACGCCGCCTTGCTGGATGTGTTGCGCGACCGCCTGCAACTCACCGGCACCAAAAAGGGCTGCGACAACGGCCAGTGCGGCGCCTGCACAATTCATGTCAACGGCGTGGCGATCAACTCGTGCCTGTCGCTGGCAGCCATGCACGAAGGCGACGACATCACGACCATCGAAGGCCTGGCCAACAACGGCAAACTGCACCCGGTTCAGGAAGCGTTCTGGGAACACGATGCCTACCAGTGCGGTTATTGCACGTCGGGGCAGATCATGAGCGCGGTCGCGGTGCTGCAAGACAAAACCATTGGTAAAGACGACCACAGCGTGCGCGAAGCCATGAGTGGCAACATATGCCGCTGCGGCGCCTACAAAAACATTCTGTCGGCCATCCAGTCTGCGCGGATCAAGCTACAGGAGGTGACCTGATGAGAGCCTTTGATTATGTGCGCGCAGGCAGTGTCGAACAGGCTGTCACCACGCACTCAAAAAGCGATTCGGCGTATTTTCTGGCGGGCGGCACCACCCTCCTCGACCTGGTCAAACTCAATGTAATGCCGGCTGACCAGGTCATCGACGTCAACCACCTGTCCCTCAATCAGATCGAAGTGCAGAAAGACGGCAGCATGCGGATCGGTGCACTGGTGACCAACACCGCGCTGGCCAACCACGAGCACATCAGCACTCACTATCAGGTCTTGTCCCAAGCCTTGCTGTCGGGCGCCACCACGCAGTTGCGCAACAAGGCGACCACCGCAGGCAATATGATGCAGCGCGTGCGTTGCAACTATTTCCGGGACGGCATTTCAGCGTGCAACAAACGCCAGCCGGGCTCGGGCTGCGCCGCCATCGACGGGCACAACCGCAGCGTGCATGCCGTGCTGGGCACCAGCGAGCAATGCATCGCGGCGCACCCGTCGGACATGTGCGTGGCGATGGCGGCTATCGGCGCCAGCGTTGAAGTGCAAGGGCCTAAAGGCAAGCGCAGCATCGATTTCCTGGACTTTCATCTGCTGCCAGGCTCAACGCCGTGGAAAGAACACGCCCTGCAAGAAGATGAGTTGATCACCCACGTGGTGCTCAATGCGCCGCTGGCCAATAACACTTCGGGCTATCTGAAGTTGCGCGACCGGGCGTCTTATCAGTTCGCCCTCGCGTCCAGCGCGGTGATTCTGGTGATGGACGGCGACAAAGTACGAGATGCCCGCATCGCACTGGGTGGCGTAGGCACCAAACCGTGGCGCGCACTGGAGGCCGAACGCGCCCTCAAAGGCACGCGGCTGACTGCGCAGAACATGGAGAACGCCGCAGCACTTGCGTTGCAGGGCGCCAGGCCTTACAGCCACAACGGCTACAAGATTCCGCTAGCGCAACAGGCAATCGTGCGCAATCTCACCACGTTGACTGCCTGAGAGGAGCAACCCTTATGACTGAAGCAATGATTGGCTCAGGGCCTCGCCGCATCGACGGTCGCCGCAAGGTGTCCGGCGAAGCGATGTACGCGTCCGACCATCACCTGAAAAACATGGCCTACGCCTATGGCGTGTTCAGCACCATCGCCAGTGGCAAAATCACGGGTCTTAATCTGGACGCGGCGCGTAAATCCCCCGGCGTGCTGGACATTTTCCATCACGGCAACTTTCCGCAGCTGTACCACAACTCGGCGTTACCGATGTCGTTCGCCAAAATCCTCACCGCAGCGAAATCCGACGAAAGCCGCCTGCCCTTCGAGGACGAAACAGTTTATTACGCCGGACAGTTTGTGGCCTTGGTGGTCGCGGACACGTTCGAGCATGCCCGCGCCGCCGCTTACAAGATCGACGTCAGTTACAGCAAACGTGAAGCAGTGGCGAATCTTGAGCAAGGCATGAAGACAGGGCAATTGCAAAACGGCAGCCCCGGCCACCAACGCGGGGACGCGGGCGGTGCGTTCACAAGCGCCGCACACAGCATTGACGCGACCTACACCACGCCGGTGGAAACCCATAACCCGATGGAAATGCACGCCACCGTCGCCAGTTGGGAAGACGGTCGTCTGATCGTGTACGAAGCGACGCAAGGCGTGGTCGCTCACCGTAATTCGCTGGCGAAGATATTCGGCCTGATTCCTGAAAAGGTGGAAGTGCGCGCGCCGTTCATTGGTTCGGGCTTTGGCAGCAAGTTGTGGATCTGGCCGCATTCGGTGGCCGCATGCGGCGCAGCCAAGGTGCTGGGCAGACCGGTGCAACTGGTCGTGCCCCGGCAACAGATGTTTTCCACCACTGGCCATCGCCCTGAAACCCGTCAGCACCTGCGGCTGGCCACGGATGATCAGGGCAAACTGGTTTCCGTGAGCCACGAGTCGATCAACACCACTTCGTTCACCGACCCCTTCAAGGAAAATTGCGGGACGTCGACCAAGAGCCTTTACAGCTGCCCGAACGTGCTGGTTAGCCATAAGCTGATCGAGGTCAATCGGGGCACGCCGACGTCGATGCGCGCCCCTGGTGCCGCGCCCGGTCTGTTCGCGCTTGAGTCGGCAATGGATGAAATGGCGGACAAGATCGGCATGGACCCGCTGGCGTTTCGCAAGCTCAACGTCGCCGACCGCGACGAGAGCCAGAACCTGCCGTGGTCGAGCAACCATTTGCAGGAGTGCATCGACAGGGCGGCAGAGCGTTTTGGCTGGAGCAAACGCGACCCCAAACCCGGTTCGATGAAGGACGGCACCGAGATCATCGGTTACGGCATGGCCGCCTGTAACTGGGACGCGTATCGCACGCCGGCCGAGGCCCAGGTGTCGTTGCGCGCAGACGGCACGGCCTATGCCATTTGCGGCGCGCAAGACATTGGTACAGGCACTTACACGATCATCGCTCAGGTCGTCAGCAGCCTGACCGGCATCGCGCTGGACAAGATCGAGGTCGAGCTGGGGAATTCGTCCTTCCCGCCCGCGCCGGTTTCGGGCGGCTCTTGGGCCACCGCCAGTGTATTGCCCGCGATTGCCGAAGCCACACGTCAGGCGATCGAGCAGTTGAAAGCGTATTCCACCGGCCCCAAAGGCGTGCTGGTGGGCACCAAACCTGAGGAGATTACCTTCGAGGAGGGTCAGCTCAAGAGCGGCGGCAAGTCGTTCGCCATCGTTGACGTGCTTAAGGCTCAGAAGCAATCGAGCGCCTTCGGCGAAGCCAAAACCGGCATGAATGACACCAGCAAGTTTTCGTTCCGCTCGTTCGGCGTGCATTTTGTCGAGGTGCGATGGGACCCGGGCATTTCGCGGTTGCGCGTGTCGCGGGTGGTCAGCGCGATCGACGTCGGCAAGATCATCAACGACAAGACGTCACGCAATCAGGTCGAGGGCGCGATCGTCATGGGCGTTGGCATGGCGCTGTTCGAAGCCACCGACTACGACGAACGCAACGGCATGCCGGTCAACGACAACTACGCCGAATACGTGGTGCCTGTGCACGCCGATCAGCCGGAAATCGATGTGATCCTGCTGGATTATCCGGACCTGGAACTCAATGAGTTCGGGGCACGCGGCATCGGCGAGATCGGCATCACCGGCCTGGCCGCAGCGGTCGCCAACGCGGTGGCTCACGCTACTGGCAAACGAGTCCGGGATTTGCCGATCACCCTCGACAAACTGATGGACCTGCCGCCTACGATGAGTGCGTAACCCTGCACGCTCGCGCCTGCAGATCGGTGCCCAACCGGCAGAAACGATATTGCTTGTGAGCTGACAAGCCCTGGCGAGGCCGCGATGCAATATGTCTGATACACCGCAATCGCGGCCTCGCGCTGGCTCGTCAACTCTCATCAAACATCAGATATGTCATTGATTTAAAAGGCCCCAATATTTCGCTTCTGCCGCAGGCGTGGGAGCTCGGCTTGCCAGCGATGGACTGCGCAGCAGTCCTGAAATCAGATGCCCTAGTCGTTCCTGACACGCCGAGTTGTCAGGATTTGTTGCCGCTTCGCGGCAAATCGCAGGCAAACGGAACGCCGCCCGGCCAGCTCCCACGCCCTTCGGACAGAATCAAAAAAAGAAGCGCGTACTGCCAATGTTTGCTGCGCGAAAGCGCGGCGTCTGGACGACGGGGAATCTCCTACAGAAGTTATTTGCAATAGCCTGTAAATCCTTCGCCCACGCGAATGAATTCGCGCCTACAGATTGGTGTCCGACAGGCAGGAACGACGCCCTTTATGCAGGAGCTGACGAGCCTTGGCGGGGCTTTGCGTTTTGGTACCACTCATTCACGAGACAGCGGTGTAAGCTCCTGCACAGACTTCTGCCGAAGGAAACCCATCATGACTACCCTACGCACGCGAGTGCGAAACACCCTGTTGATCTCCGGCCTGTTTAGCGGTGCTTTGTTGCTGGCCAGCCCTTCGCAGGCACAAGACACGGCGCCGGTGCGTGTGCGAGGCGCGATCACCGCCATTGAAGGCGACCTGATGAGGGTGCATACAAAGGCCGGTGAAGACCTGCAGGTCAGCCTCGATAAAGACACACTCGTGCGTGGCGTCACACTGGGTGACGTGTCCGGAATCAAACCCGGAAGCTACATCGGTTCAGCCGCCGTGCCGTTGCCGGATGGCACGCTCAAAGCACTGGAAATCCATGTATTTCCCCCTGAACTGGCCGGAACTGGCGATGGCCATCGGGCGTTCGATCTGGGCAAGGACAGCACCATGACCAACGGTTCGGTGGGCGATCTGGTCACCAGCAACGGCCGAACCATGACCGTCAACTACAAGGGTGGCCAGAAAACCATCGTCGTCCCGGATGATGTACCCGTCGTCAATCTGGTGCCGGGCGACCGTAGCCTGCTCAAGCCGGGCGTGAAGATTGTGATGCAGGCCCGGAAAAATGCCGACGGCGCGTTGAGTGCCCTGTCCATTTCCGCAGGCGAAAACGGCGTGACCCCGCCGATGTAACATCCGCTCGATAGTGCGAAAAAAAACCGGCGAATTCGCCGGTTTTTATGCACGTGTCGGACGACTACAAGCAGGTCGCTACCACCGCCCCGCGCTGGTCTTTCACGGGCGCATTTGGTTTCGCGTAAAAACTGATGCGGGTTGTGCCGCCCTTGCCGACCACATCGGCAAAGTATTGGGCCTCAGTGGTGTAAACGGTGAAATCGCCTGGCGCGTTGGTCTTCATGAACACGTCGGCGACGTCGCCGAACATCTGCACGTCGGCCCAGGTCACCTTCACGCATTCGGCCACGGCCGCCGCAGGTTTCTGGCTGGAATACACCTGGACAGGTCCTGCTGATCTGGTTTGGTTCAAGCTCATGCAGCCCGTCAACAGCATCAATGCCGCTACTCCCGCCCACTGTTTCATGTCATTCCTTGCCGTAAAAAGGGAGCGATATTAGCAGCATGGTCAAGGCGCGCACATGCCCGCCTGACCCTGTCGCCTTTGAGCTACGCGGACTCAATCGTCCAGTGCGGGTGCCGGCGCTACTGCTTTCGCGCCCTTACCAGGCTTGCCTGCAGGTGCGGCCTTGGGTTCAGCTGCGGCTGGCACCGGTACAGCGGCAGCGGCTTCTTTCTCGGCCATCGGCATTTGATCGATGGTGCCGAAGATTTCCTTCGGATCAATCGGGCCGACGTGGTCGATTTTCTTTTCGCCGTCTTTGCCGACCAGAATCACCTGCGCCTGGGTTTGCGGCTTGACGCCGAGCTTGAGCTCACGGATCAAGGCCATGGTGCTCTGGGCGTCGAGGTCTTTACCGTTGCGTTGACCAATGGTGTTGACGATGGTGTAAAGCACCATGTCACGCTTGACGAAGGCTTCACGGTTGGCGGGTTCTTCGAGGTTCTTTTTCAGGCTCACCAGCGTCGGGTCCACCGTACTGGAAGCGATGATGATCAGCGGACGGGACTTGCCACGTTCCTGGGCCAGTGGGGTATCACCGTCAGCGGCCAGCAGCGGAGCGCTGACGGCAAACAGGATGGCAAGGGTCAGTGACCGAATAAACATACACACCTCCTTTCGATTTCCGTGCACTGATGATCGCGCATCGTGGCGAAAGGTCCAGTGTGGATTTCAAATAATCCTGTTTTAAACAGCTGTGGACACCCCGTGATCCAATCGAAACCCGAACGCAGGCCGCGTGCGCTATGATGCGCGGCGTTCATGCAGGTGCGCTGTTGCGCGCAGCTGTGAGGCCAACCGTCAGGTTTTCAGGAGAATGAAGTGGGGCTGAAGAAGTCATCGATTGAATTGAAGCGCGACCTCAATGGCGTCGCCGCCGATCTGGAGCGCACCGCTGCCGAGATCAGCCGCCTTGCCGAGCGCGTAAAAGACGTGGATGTGGTCGCGGTGCTGCATCTGATGAACCAGCTGTATAAAGACGCCGACAAGCTCAAGGCCTACGCTGACGAAGTCAAAGCCGGACGCATTACGCGGGGCAAGGCGGAGTAAACGGCCCGCAGGGTCGATAGCGTGTTTATCGCAACCCTTCGCCAGAAATCCGGAAGTAACGACTGAGGATCGCCCGCGTCAGCGATCCTCTCGCCCTGGTGGCGCCGGCCATTCAGAAGCATGACAAAAACACACGCGCACAAAAAAGGCCCACCTTTCGGTGGGCCTTTCTAGACCGGCAGCAGGACCGGATTTTGTTTGGTAGGCGCGACTGGACTCGAACCAGCGACCCCCACCATGTCAAGGTGGTGCTCTAACCAACTGAGCTACGCGCCTGCTGTGGGTCGGCATTCTACGGATATTAAAAAGGGTGTCAACGTCTTTTTTGCACACTAAGCCTATGAATACGCAAATTTTTTTCCAGTGCTGATCTACGCAATAAATCAGTGTGCGAAGACGCCCGATCCTCCCTGCCCTACATTCGGCACCTCCTCGAAATGACCGCTCGTCGCCGCAGTGGCACCCTTTGCGCAGCCGCTAGCCCAACATCAGGCAAGTACTCATAACAATGGAGAGTGCCCCAATGATTAAACTATTGACCGCCTGCACCCTGACCGGCCTTCTGTGTGCAGCTTCTGCCACAGCGCTGGCGGGTGCGACCTCACCGGCTACGCCTGGCATGGGCGCCACGCCTTCGCAAACCGGGGCTGACCCGCGCACACAAGGCAACGACGCCTCCAGACAGGGCGTCCAGTCCAGCGACGATGCTGACAAGGCTGGCGTTAAAAAAGGGTCGATGAGCGATAACTCCAACGACGGCAATTCCTACGACGGGAAAAGCAAATCGGAAGATAAAAAACCGATTGGCAGCGGTCCTGGTGGTTCCACCGACGGTAAAGGTCCTGGTGGCGCAGGCGGTTGATAGCGCGTCGTAGCTCACGAAAGCCTGGCCTTGCGCCGGGCTTTTTTGTGAACGCTTATCGCAAATCAACGTTAGAGAATTCAAAGCATAAAAAAAGCGATCCTTTCGGATCGCTTTTATGTACCGCCAGCAGAGCGGATTTTGTTTGGTAGGCGCGACTGGACTCGAACCAGCGACCCCCACCATGTCAAGGTGGTGCTCTAACCAACTGAGCTACGCGCCTGCTGTGGGTTCGAATCCTACCGGGACGAGTTTTTTTGTCAAACGCTTTGTAAGCCTAACCTGCTGAATCTAAACTCTTTTTGATGTTTTAACAGGCCCTTACCTCCACGCTCCAGACCCTTGTCGCAGCTGGTGAGAGCATTTCATCTCAGGTAGGATCGCCCCATTCGTAAAAAATATAAAACGGGGTTACAGGATGGCGAACACTGCATATCCGGCGTCTTACTACGCTGCTTCAGCGAATGCGGCGCCGGACCGCCCTGCGCTCGCGGGTGAGGTACACACCGACGTCTGCATCATTGGCGCCGGCTACACCGGCCTGTCGAGCGCGCTGTTTCTTCTGGAAGCCGGCTTCAGCGTTACCGTTCTGGAAGCGGCGAAAGTCGGCTTCGGCGCATCGGGCCGCAACGGCGGACAGATCGTCAACAGCTACAGCCGCGACATTGACGTCATCGAGCGCAGCGTGGGCCCTCAACAGGCGCAATTGCTGGGTGAAATGGCATTCGAAGGCGCCAGGATCATCCGGGAGCGAGTGGCGAAGTACCAGATTCAATGCGACTTGAAAGACGGTGGCGTGTTCGCAGCCCTGACACCCAAGCAGATGGACCATCTGCAGGCCCAGAAGAAACTCTGGGAACGCTACGGCCACACTCAGCTTGAGCTGCTGGACGAGCGCCGTATTCGCGAAGTCGTGGCGTGCGATCAGTACATCGGCGGCATGCTCGACATGAGCGGCGGCCATATTCATCCGCTCAATCTGGCGCTGGGTGAGGCCGCTGCAGTCGAGTCGCTGGGCGGCATGATCTATGAGCAGTCGGCGGCCATCCGCATAGAGCGAGGCGCCAGCCCCGTTGTCCACACGGCGCAGGGGCAGGTTCGGGCGCGCTTCGTGATCGTCGCCGGAAATGCCTATCTGGGCAATCTCGTGCCTGAACTGGCCGCCAAATCGATGCCGTGCGGGACGCAGGTGATCGCCACCGAGCCACTGAGTGATGCGCTGGCCAAAACACTGTTGCCTCAGGACTACTGCGTCGAAGACTGCAATTACCTGCTCGACTACTACCGCCTGACCGCAGACAAGCGCCTGATTTTCGGCGGCGGCGTGGTGTATGGCGCTCGCGACCCGGCCAACATTGAGGCCATCATCAGGCCCAACATGCTCAAAGCGTTCCCGCAGCTCAAGGATGTAAAAATCGATTACGCCTGGACCGGTAATTTTCTGCTGACCCTGTCGCGCTTGCCACAGGTGGGGCGTCTGGGCGACAACATCTATTACTCCCAGGGCTGCAGTGGCCACGGCGTGACCTACACGCATCTGGCAGGCAAAGTGCTTGCTGAGGCATTGCGCGGTCAGGCCGAGCGCTTCGACGCCTTCGCCGGGCTGCCCCACTACCCTTTCCCGGGCGGGAACTTGCTGCGTACGCCGCTCACTGCGTTGGGCGCCTGGTATTACAGCCTGCGTGACAAGCTGGGTTTCTAGGACTGGCATTGCGCGAACGCACACACAAAAACGGCGCCCAAACAGGCGCCGTTTTCATTTAGCCTTATCCTTACTGCGTGCTGTTGACGGCCTTGACCGCCTCGCCTGCGGCCTGTTCCTGCCCCGCCTGCGCCAGTTCATTAGCCGCTTTGAGCCAGCGCTCGCGGTCCACTTGAGCGGGTAACTGACGCGGGCCCTGAATCAGAATGGCCCAGCTCCCGGCCTCCTGCCAGGCCGAGGTAAAACTGTCGAAGCTCATCAACATCCGCCGGTTTTGGCCCACGTGCAGCACCACGGTTCGCTTGCGTTGGTTGAACCCGATCAGCACGCCGTAACGCGGCTCCTTCCACCAAACCGAGCCATGGGAAACACGCACCATCACCGGATAGCCGGCAGAGACCTGGGCCAGGAGTGCTTGCAGCGCGTTATCCAGCGGGTACACGACGAAGCCGTACTGGCGCGCAAGATGGGGCATGCTTTGCTGAAGGGCCGCTTCCCCTCCCGGCAACTTCAGGGGCTTCTCGACCAGCCCAGGCGTAATTTGCACATTGTGCGCCGACAACATGCCGGCCAGCGCGCCAGGCGCGCTTTGATAGTCATCACCCCGAAAGAACGGCACCGAGTTGAGTTCTACCCGGTCAGGCAGCCGCTTGTATTCAGGCTCCACACTGCCCGCACAACCGCTCAGCGCCAGCACCATGGCCAGCGTCCACCACGTGCGCTGGCGGCCAGCGGCGTGAAATCGAGATATTACCGACACGTCGTTCTCTCACTTCTAGGCAGGTCGAGCAACCGCGACCTGATCTGGAGGCCGATCATAGAGCGGCCGAGGGGTCGGGTATAGCGCCAATCCTCAGTGAACGACGGTAGATAGAACAAAACAGTCATGCCATACAGCCACTGGTCAAATTCCGGCAACATAGCCCGTACTAGACTGTCGATTACTGAGACGAAGAAAAGGCATATAAGCCGGAGGGACCTATGGGCCTCGGAATGACAATCGTGATGTTGATCGCTGGATGGATGGCCGTGGCGCTGGCCATGCTCTGGGGTGTACTGAGGATCTCTCGCCGTCACCACCCTCATCCACAAACCGAACTGGAACCACGCGTACCAATGGCTCACATAAAGAGCAGGCCCGCTGCTTCGCACTGAAATGCTTCAACAAAAGGCTTTGCTTCAATAACAGGCGTACATGAAAACGGTCGGTGATGGATGCCCATCCCGACCGTTTTTGTTCAGTGCAGCCCATTTAGGCCAACTGGTTTACGCCTTATGCGTTGCGGCCTCTTCGGCCATACTCTTGCGCTTGGCACGGCGGGACAACATGTTCAGCACTTCAATCAGCGTCGAGAACGCCATAGCAGCGTAGACGTAGCCTTTGGGCACATGCGCCCCGAAGCCTTCGGCAATCAGCGTCATACCGATCATGATC
The DNA here is from genome assembly GCF_026810445.1 of Pseudomonas sp. BSw22131. NCBI lineage: Bacteria > Pseudomonadati > Pseudomonadota > Gammaproteobacteria > Pseudomonadales > Pseudomonadaceae > Pseudomonas > Pseudomonas huanghezhanensis. Next base: position 3,252,535 of record NZ_CP113949.1, read on the forward strand.
AGGAAGCCCAGCGCCAGCATGACCACGGTCGGGTTATCGTTGATGAACTTCGCGAGAGGCTCGGCGGCTACCAACATCACAACCACAGCCGCGACAACAGCGATGATCATGATCGGCAAGTGCTCGGTCATGCCAACGGCGGTCACGATACTGTCAATCGAGAACACAAGGTCGAGCATAAGGATCTGACCAATCGCAGCGGCCATGCCCAAGGTGACAGTCGAAGACAGGGTCTTCTCTTCTTCAGTCTTGATGTCGACGCTGTGATGGATCTCGGTCGTGGCTTTCCAGAGCAGGAACAGACCACCGGCGATCAGGATCATGTCTTTCCAGGAGAACACCTGGCCCAGAATGTCGATCACTGGCTCGGTCAACTGAACGATCCAGGCCACGGTACTGAGCAAGCCCAGACGCATGATCAACGCCATGCTGATACCCAGACGCCGCGCTTTGGTGCGCTGGTGCACCGGCAATTTGTTGGTGAGGATCGAGATAAAGATCAGGTTATCGATGCCCAGCACGATTTCCATTACCATCAGTGTCGCCAAAGCAACCCAGGCTGCGGGACTTACAGCCAATTCCAGAAGATATTCCATTACGATGTCTCTGCTTCAATGATGACGAGGGGGTTAGATTTCCTGGCCGGATTTGCCGGCCTTGTCTTCTTGCTTATCTTTTTGTTCAGGCTCTAGTGTAGACAACTGATTTTTTGCATCGTCCAATGCCTCGGTAGCGGCTTTGTGCGTGTCGTCGATGACCTGCCTGGCTGAGTTGGCGGCGGCGCCCACTACCTGTTTGGTCGAGTTTTCAATCTGGTCGCACCCCGCCAGACCGAGTAGCGAAAGCGCCAGCAGCGATGCGCAGATGGATGTTTTCATGACGTCCTCATTGTTCAGTGTCGAGCGCAGTAGATGGCCCGGCGATGGCACGCATTCTAGGGACGCAAACAGTTCAGGAAAATTCGTATTTTCAAGGTATATACTTCGGTTTTTACGAAGTGATGACCGCCATGCTCAATTACCGACAACTGCATTACTTCTGGGTTGTAGCCAAAACCGGCAGCATTGTGCGGGCCTGTGAGCAATTGAACCTGACGCCGCAAACCATCAGCGGCCAAATCAGCCTGCTGGAACAGACGTTCGGCGTGGACCTGTTCAAGCGGGTGGGTCGGCAATTGGAACTGACCGAAGCAGGCCGCCTCGCCCTGCCCTACGCCGAGCAAATGTTTCAGCTGGGCGACGAGCTTGAAGCCCTGTTGCGGACCCAGCCAGACGAACAACAGATTCTGTTTCGCGTGGGGGTCGCCGACGTAGTGCCTAAATCCATCGTCTATCGCCTGATCTCGCCGACGATGGAGCTCAGCGAGCCGATGCGTATCAGCTGCCGGGAGGACCAACTGGAGCGACTGCTGGCAGACCTGGCGATCCAGCGTCTGGACTTGGTTATTTCGGACAGCCCGATGCCGTCGCACCTGGACATCAAAGGCTACAGCCAGAAACTCGGTGAATGCGGCGTGAGCTTTTTCGCCACACGTGCGCTTGCCGAACAGTACGGCAACGATTTCCCCCACGGCATGCAAGGCGCACCCCTGCTGATACCTGGCCAGTTGACGGTGGTCCGCAGCCGCCTGATGCGCTGGTTTGCCGAGCAGAAAATCCAGCCGAAGATCGTCGGAGAGTTCGACGACAGCGCCTTGATGAAGGCCTTTGGCAAGTCGGGCAGCGGGATTTTCATGGCGCCCAGCGTGATCGCCGACGAGGTAATTGCACAGTACGACGTGGTGATGATTGGCCAGACCGACGCCGTGACCGAGTCGTTTTATGCCATCTCGGTGGAGCGCAAGGTCAAGCACCCTGGCATCGTGGCGATTACCGAAGGTGCCCGACGCGAGCTGTTTACCGACTGACGCGCGTTACGCGCAACTGCCAGGTTTGGCGCAAATCAGCTGCGACGCTTAGTAGGCGCCCATGTAATCGCGCTTGCCGACTTCCACACCGTTGTGACGCAACAGGGCGTAGGTGGTCGTGACATGGAAGAAGAACTGCGGCAGCGCGTAATTGAGCAGGTACGACTGCGCGTTGAGGCGCTTCTCTTTCGGGGTACCGGGGCGCAGTACGATTTCCAGCTCTTCATTGCCGTCCACTTGCTCGGGCTTTATGGACTCAATAAAAGCCAGTGCTTTGGTCAGCAATGCTTGCAGGTCGGCGAAGGTGGTTTCCGAGTCTTCGTATTTTGGTGCATCTACCTGCGCAAGACGCGCCGATGCACCTTTGGCGAAATCGACAGCGATCTGCACCTGACGAACCAGTTGGAACATGTCCGGATACAGGCGCGCCTGCAATAGGGCGTCTGGCTGGATGTTTTTGTCGGTGGCGTGGGCTTCAGCTTTGGCGAGGACGTCGCCCAGAGCGGTCAGCATTTGTTTGAAAACAGGCACGGAGGCAGCGTACAGGGAGAGGGTCATGATGGTTCCTGATGGTTCCTGATGGTTCCTGATGGTATGAGTCGCAAGAATTAGCACGGTGAACATGCGAACGCGGCTTGTCTTTTACCTCATCGAGCCCCTACCCTCATAGCCTTTTCACCGCCCAGGGAACGCGCCATGTCCACCGAGCTGGATCCAGTGAACGCTGCACAAGAACACGCCAAGCTGCAACTGAGCAGCACCGAGGTCCGGATTCTGGGCTGCCTGGTCGAGAAGCAGGCCACTCACCCCGAAACCTATCCCCTGACCCTGAACGCGCTCGTGCTCGCGTGCAACCAGAAGACCAGCCGCGAACCGGTGATGAACCTGACCCAAGGTCAGGTCGGCCAGGGCCTGCGCGCGCTTGAGGGAATTCAATTGACGCGCCTGGTGATGGGCAGCCGCGCCGACCGCTGGGAGCACCGCATCGACAAGACGCTGGAACTGGTGCCCGCCCAAGTCATTCTCACCGGACTGCTTTGCCTGCGCGGTCCACAAACCGTCAACGAGCTGCTGACCCGCAGCAACCGCATGCATGATTTTGAAGACACCGAGCAAGTGATCCATCAGTTGGAGAGGCTGATTGGCCGAGGGCTAGCCGTGCTGATTCCCAAGCAGGCTGGCCAGCGCGAAGACCGCTACATGCATGCACTGGGCGACCCGGCTGACATGGAGGCCATCGTCGCCGCGCGGCATGGCACGTCTTCTGAGCGGGCAGCGAGCAGTTCGGCGGCCTCAGAGCGGATCGACGAACTGGAAGCGCGGATCGCGGCGCTCGAGGAGCGACTGACCAAGCTTGAGGCTTGAGTCAATGGCAGTAGCGTGTGCCACCGAGGCTCAACTGCGAGCAAACGCTGCCGCCGCCTGATACTGCGCATCCGTTGGCGTTACGCCGGTGTACAAAATGAACTGCTCAAGGGCCTGGATGGCTGCGACCTCATCGCCCGTGATCACACGCTTGCCACAGGCGTCGGCGTGGTTGATGAAGGGCGTGCGTGCAGGCGTGGCAACGACATCGAACGCAGTTTCGGCGGCCTCAATCGCCACTTTGTCGAACGCAAGCTCCTCAGACTGCGCGCCGATCATTCCCAGAGGCGTGACGTTGACCAGCAAGGGAGGACGTTCAGCACCCAGCTCCGCCTGCCACTCAAACTCTGTGGACGAGGCCAGAGCACGTCCAGCCGCTTCATTGCGGGCCACAATCAAGCCGTCAGTGAACCCTGCATCGCGCAGCGCGAAAGCCACGGCTTTGGCCATGCCGCCACTTCCACGCAGGGCAAACCGGGTGCGCGGCACGGCGTGGGTTTCGACCAACTGCGCGATGGCGATGTAATCGGTGTTGTAAGCCCTCAAATGGCCGTCGGTATTGACGATGGTATTGATGGACTGGATAGCGGCAGCCGAGGGGTCCATCTCATCGATAAGCGCAATGCACGCTTCCTTGAACGGCATCGACACGCCGCAGCCACGAATGCCAAGCGAGCGCATGCCGGCGATGGCGGCAGGCAGGTCACTCGGCGAGAAGGTTTTGTAATAGAAGTTCAGACCCATCTGCTCATAAAGATGATTATGAAAGCGCACACCAAAGTTACCGGGGCGTCCGGCGAGGGACATGCACAACAGCGTCTCTTTGCTTGCCGTGACGGGCATTGAAATCTCCTGAACGGTATTAGAAAAGCACACTGATAAAGGCGTAAGATCAGCTATCCGCTCGAACAGCGGATCAATTGTCATTAATAAGCGCCGAATACCTTACACAAAATTTACGCAGCGGCTTGGCAGATTTACAAAAAGTCGCTGTCTGATCAGTTATCCCGTGGCAGTGCCTGAGCGTATCGCAGGCTCGCGACAACGGGACTGAACACCGAGGAACAGTCATGATTCGTCACATTCCCAAGGTTGCCTTGTTGTTAGGTGCCCTAGCCCTTGCAGGCCAAGCTCAAGCCCATGGCGGCGGGCCAGGTTGGGGTGGAGCGGCGGTGATAGGTGCAGTGGTCGGTGGCGTCGTGGGCGCAGCCGTCGTCAACTCAGGTCCAAGGACCGTGTACGTGCAGCAGGAGCCGGTTTACGCGCCCGCACCGGTCTACTATGCGCCGCCACCGCCACCGGTTTACTACCAGCCGGCGTACGTGGTTCAACAGCCGGTCTATTATGGCCCGCCGCGTCACTATGGACCGCCACGTGGCTACTACGGCCCACCACCGGGCTACTACCGTGAAGGCGGCCCAGGCCGCTGGTAAAAATTGTTGCTGCTCTACCAGCCCCGCCTGTCAGGCGGGGTTGTCGTTTAAGGGCTATAAGCGCGCAATGCTCGCTGCCTGGACACTCAACGATCATTAATAAGAACGGGAACGCCCGCCATGCCAACACAAAATCCGCATCGCGCCGCTGGGCTGTGTATTTCGAGGAAGGTTTATAGCGTGCTGACAGAACTCAAAAGCCTGGAAGGCCACCGCGCCGCCAAGCTCGTCGCATTAATGGCCAAAAACCTCGTCGACAAAGGAATGATTTCTGAGCACGAAGTGATCGCAATGCTCGATCAGGTGGTTGACTGAACGACCCCTGCCCCTTGCAGCCCGTGCCATTGACGCGGGTGCTCAGATTATTAATGACGACTATCGAGAATGATGATTTCTGCCAGTGACGCTTGCCCCGTAAGGTAGCCCCCAAGACAGAGGGGAAGCATTTATGACGAACGTTCAAATCATGTCAGTCATCGGCAGCGCAGTCCCGGCTCAGCTCAGAGCGCGCGGTTTGCTGGCCTGCTGGTATCTGGTTCAAAACGGTGAGCCTGTCAGTGGCCCCCTGCAGTCGCTGCCCGACGCGCAGGCCCTTTCTTTAAAGCTTGAAATACCCCGCTTGAACAGCTGACTGCGACGGAGCACTTGCACGACACCTGACATCGCCCCAAACTTCCTTCAAGCCCGCCTCCCCTGACGCGGGCTTTTTGTTGACTGCCGATCAATGATTGGGTAGCGGGGGCCGTTCAGACGCGCTCTGCCATCGTGGCGTTGACCTGACAGCGGTGAGCGAGCTTCTGCAGGCGTTTCTCCAGTGCCATCAGCACCACGCGGTCGGATCGGCCGCTCTCTATTTCGTCGGCAAGATCGTAGGCGACCAGGCGCAGTTCGTGGGCAATCACCACGCGGTCGTCGTTCTGATCCAGTTTGTGTGACTCGAACAGGCGATGCAGGTAGTCATCCAGCGTGCGTTGCACCCGATGACGGTCAGTAGCCCGCAGGTGCTGCAGATTGACCATGACCTTGGCCAGAATCTCGTTCAGCTCACCGCACAGGTATTGGATACGGCGCGCGTAGCCGGTTTCCCGATCGCGCAGCACTTTCTGTTGCGCCGCCAGGTTTTGCCCGTTCTGGATAGCCGGCACTGAAACCGCCATCATCAGACCGACAACCAGGCCAATGGCCTGAATCCAGCCAGCCCAGTCAGTGGGCCGCACCAGAAAACCGGCAGCAAACAAGAGCACCGCAACAACTGCCGCGACAAACACCAGAGCGGCGTAATCCTTGCTGATAAAACCCTTGGGCATTGCACGACTCCTAGGTCTGGTTGGCATTAAGCATTCGATGTCGTGGAATGCTAATAGCTGTCCGCCAGGACTTCCATGAATATCGACAATGCGCAGCCAATCAACGCTTTTTGGATTCGATGCATTTCCGTTCAGCCTACGTTTGGATTCATCTTACTTTTATTGACGAAACCTCCTACACACCCCATCGACATTGGCTGAAGCATGCTCCTAAAATGCGCCATTCCTGAATACCCTGAACAACCCACGCCCTGCGGCGTATTCCAACTATAAGTGAGCTTTGCTCTTGAAAATTCGCGTATCACTAATAAGCCTATTATTTGCATTTACAGGCGCCGCACTTTCCACCAGTGCCCTTGCTAGCGAACCCGCTGCCTTTAATCGTGACCCATCGCAACTTCATCTGGCCTCCGGCAGCGCCATGATCACCGACTTGCGCACCGGGCAAGTGCTGTACTCCAGTAACCCTGACGTCATTGTGCCGATTGCGTCGGTGACCAAGTTGATGACCGCGATGGTCACACTGGACGCGAAGTTGCCGATGAATGAGATGGTCAAAGTCGACATCTCCCAGACCGCAGAAATGAAAGGTGTATTTTCTCGGGTAAAACTGGGCAGCGAACTAAATCGCCACGACATGCTGCTAATCACGCTGATGTCTTCGGAAAACCGCGCGGCCGCCAGCCTCGCACACAGTTATCCGGGCGGTTATCCGGCGTTTATCAGGGCCATGAACGCCAAAGCCAAGTCGCTGGGCATGGCACACACCGTCTACATGGAGCCGACCGGACTGTCCGTGTTCAACGTCTCCACAGCACGTGATCTGACCAAGCTCGCGTTGGCCGCGCGCAACTATCCGATGCTGAGTGAGCTGAGCACCACACCTGAAAAAACCGTGACTTTTCGCAAACCGACGTATGTATTGGGCTTCAGTAACACCGACCATCTGGTGCGCAAGTCCAACTGGGATATCAAGCTGACCAAAACCGGTTTCACCAATCAGGCGGGGCATTGCCTGGTGTTGTTGACAAGCATGGCTAACCGGCAGGTGTCGGTAGTTATTCTGGACGCCTTTGGCAAGTTCACCCATTTCGCCGACGCCAGCCGCATGCGTTTGTGGATGGAAACCGGCAAGAGCGGCCCGGCCCCGGAAGTTGCCCTGCAGTACAAAAAAGACAAGAACCTGGTGATGAAACAGAAAGGCCTGCAAGCGTCAGACTGAAGTCACGCACTCCCCTGTAGGCGCTAACTTGTTGGCGAGGCGGCGCCACGCGAATGAATTCGCGCCTACAGGACACGCGTAATGGGGGAATCAATCCCGCCCGCTCGCGAATGCATTCCGGTATCCAAACTCAGCCTTAATGGTATGAGCGCGCCATGCGTTTGAGCCCCAGCACCATCGCGACACCGAGACCGGCCATCCCGACCAGCAGCGTCGGGTAGCTGATCCACCAGGGGATCGGCGTGGTCATCATGCTGAACTCGGACATCCCGCCAATCCCCGCCAACAGGTTCAGCGGCAGAAACACCACGTTGATCAACGTCAGTTTGCGCAACAGGTTGTTGGTGTTGTTGTTCACCAGATTTCCCCGCGCATCCATCAGGCTGGCGAACACCGTTGAGTAGATCTGTGCCTGTTTGTGGCACTGATCGTTCTCGATGATCATGTCCTCGATCACCGCCAGAGTGTCCGTTGCGTACTGATGCTTGAGGGCGTGGTTGCGCAACCGGGTCAGCACCGAGCCATTGCTGTCGATGGCGTTGATGTAATACACCAGGCTTTCGCTGAGGTTGAACATCTGGACCAGATGCCGACTGTCCATCGAGGCGTTGAACTGCTGTTGCAACTCGCGGGCGATCATTTTGATCACCTTCAGGTGCCCCAGATAATGGTGAATATTGTTGAACAGCAACTCCAACAGCACATCCAGCGGATGCGCCATCGGCCGGTGAGAGCCCAGGCCCGCCAGTTGCGTGTCGTCGGGGCACAGCAGGACCATGTGCTCCGAAGTCAGCAGCAGCCCGAACGACGACACATCGAACGAAAAGCTGTCCTGCCCCGAGTAGTTTTCCGGGCGCTTCCAGATCAGAAACAGCGCATTGGGGTGAAACTCGATGCGCGACACCTCGTCTGGGTCCAGCGCCGACTCGAGCGCGTGATCGTCCAGGTTAAAGCGCTCCAGCAACACCATTCGCTCAGCAGCGTCGGGATTACTGAACCACAACACACTGGCCTCTGGCTCCGGGCACTCCAGCAGCCTGCCCGCCTGCAATCGATGTCCTTTTATCAACGCTTCACCATGCCTGACCGCGACGTTTGATTTCCAGGCGTCGGATGAACTCCTCCAGCACCAGCGCGTACAAGTCGTCCTGCAACCAGGCATCCTCGATCCCGGCATCGAGGTTGGGGTTGTCGTTGACCTCAATCACCACCACGCGGTCACCTGACTGCTTGAGGTCCACGCCGTACAGCCCGTCGCCGATCAGATTGGCGGTTTTCACGGCCAGGTCCACCACGGCGCGCGGCGCATCGTGGACCGCAAGTGTCCGGCATTCGCCATTGATAGCCGCGCCCTGCGCCTTGTGGTTGTAGATCTGCCAGTGGCCCTTGGACATGAAGTACTGACACGCAAATACCGGTTTGCGGTTCAGCACGCCAATGCGCCAGTCGTATTCGGTGTACAGAAACTCCTGTGCCAGCAGCAACACCGAGTGCTCGAACAACTCACTGGCCGCTGTCTGCAAATCCCTTGCGTTGTGAACCTTGATCACGCCTTTGGAAAAACAGCCGTCAGGGATTTTCAACACCAGCGGAAAGCCCAGCCGCGCCGCCACCTGCTCAAGCTCATCAGGCCGGTCCTTGTACAAAATCTCGGTAGCCGGCATGCCCAGGTCGTGGCTTTTGAGCAAATCGGTGAGGTAAACCTTGTTGGTACATCGCAGAATCGACGCAGGGTCGTCCATCACCACCAGCCCCTCGCTCTCGGCCTTTTTTGCGAAGCGGTAGGTGTGATTGTCGACGCTGGTGGTTTCACGAATCAGCAGCGCGTCGTACTCGGCCAGGCGCGAGTAATCCTTTTTCTCGATCAGCTCGACATCCACGCCCATGCGCCGGCCGACGCGAATGAAGTTCTCCAGCGCCTTGGCGTTGGACGGCGGCAGTGCTTCCTGCGGGTCGTGCAGGATCGCCATGTCGTAGCGAAAGGTCCGGCGTGAGCGCGGCTGGCGCCAGATCTTGCGGCTGAAACGGTCCAGAGATTCGGCGAACTGATCCTGCTGACGGTCCCGCAGGCGCGTTAGCGAGCCGGTCTTGACCCCTTCGATGCGCCAGGTCTCGCGCTTGCGAAACTCAACCAGCAGAATCGGTGCCGGAAACGCTTCAAACAACTGCCGGGCAAGGTCCTGCAACGGTTGCAACTCGGTCTGACCGAAGTACAGCGTCAAGGTAAAACCTTCGGTTTCATCGTAGGGATGATCGCGCAAGGCATGCTCAAGGCGCTTGTCCAGGTCATCCAGCGCCAGGCCGTACAATGATTTTCGAGACAGTTCGCTAATGGTTTTGACCGAAGGAATGACGTGGTGGCCCCGCGCCTCCGCCAGTAACGAGCAGTAATAGCCATGCCCGAGGTAACGATAACTGCGGCACAGGTTGATGACTTGAACGCGCTTGCCGGCTGAGCCCTCCAGCGGCTTCTCCAGGTAATCCTGAGCAGTGATCAAATCCTCGCTGGGGAGGTAAGAAGCCCAGTCTTCCAGGCGTTCGACCACAATGACCAACTGACTTTGAGCGCATACTCTTTGAGCGGACAATGGCCGCAGCGATTCAATATTTAAATTTGCCGAACGTCCTGGTTGTGCTGATACTTCATCCGTCTTCACCGGCACCGCATTCATGAGTCGTGATCCTTCGGGAAACAAGTCCTTTCTATAAACCATGGCTTTGTAGAAATGTCCCGTTTCGTTATTCACTCTTTACGGTCGCCGACATGAACTTTATATATCGCCCCGCGCAACTCGCCGATGTTGATGAACTGCTGAGACTGGAGAATCAATGTTTTGAAACCGACCGCCTGAATACGCGCAACTTCCAGTGGATGGTCAGCCGTGCGAACGCCAGCCTGATCGTGGCAGAAGCCGGGGATCATCTGGTGGGTTACGCACTGGTGCTGTTTCATCGCGGCACTTCACTGGGTCGTCTTTACTCGCTGGCAATTGCTGATGCAGCACGTGGTCGTGGCCTTGGCACCCAGTTGCTGGCGCGCGCCGAGCAGCAGGCCGTAGAACGTGATTGCGCCTACCTGCGCCTTGAGGTGCGCCCGGACAATGCGCCCGCTATTGCACTTTATGAACGTCAGGGTTATCGCCTGTTTGAGCGCGTGGACGACTATTACGAAGATCACGCGCCGGCGCTGCGGTACGAAAAGCTCATTCGCGAGCATGCCGAACGCAGCGCCCGACGCATTCCCTATTACCGACAGACCATGGACTTCACCTGTGGTCCGGCGTGCCTCCTCATGGCGATGAAAGCCCTGCAGCCCTCGCGGGCCATGGCCCGCGACGAAGAGCTGCAGATCTGGCGCGAAGCGACCACCGTGTTCATGACCTCGGGCCATGGCGGTTGCAGCCCGCAAGGTCTGGCGCTGGCCGCCTGGCGACGGGGCTTCGACGCGGGCTTGCAGGTGTCCGTAAAAGGGCCGCTGTTTCTGGCCGGGGTGCGCAGCGAGGAAAAAAAACAGGTCATGCGCCTGGTGCATGAAAGCTTCAGCCGGGAACTTGCGGCCAGCACTGTCGAGATGCTCGGAAACGGCGCACTGGACCTTAAGTCCCTGAAGCGGAACCAGGCGCTAGCCCTGGTGCTCATCAGCAGCTACCGCCTCACCCGCTCCAAAGCGCCACATTGGGTGCTGGTGACCGATGCTGATGAGGACTTCGTTTACTTGCACGATCCGGACGTTGACCATGGCCAGCAGCGTCAGCCCCTTGATTGCCAATACATGCCGGTGAGCCATCGTGAGTTCGCCGGAATGAGTTGTTTTGGCGCCGACAGACTCAGGGCCGCAGTGATTGTTTATCGGCTGAGGGAGAGCACTTGATAGACCCCGCGTATAAACAGTACAAGTGGGTAGCCGATGGGCGTAAAGAGTGCGTCATGTTGATTGCATCAAGTACTCGTCGGATGGATGAATACAACTTCTGGCTGCGAGCCCACCGCTCGCCTTAATCATGGATAACTCAGTGGACAATTCAGTCATCGGTCTTATTGTTATTTGCGCGATTGCGCTGTTTGGCATCGTTTCGTTTTGTTTTGAGTTCCTGTACGACCGCCAGCAACGCGACAAATCCAGACGCTAGTTGCAGCGCTGCCCTGCGTAGCAGCTGCAAACTTATTTTCAGGCGCCAGCCTCAGCGCGCCCGGCGCATTGCCAACGACCCGCTAAGCTTGGTGAGTGGATGCTTGCTTATCGATTGCCTGGGGGTATGGACCATGCTTTTCAAATGGGTGCTGGCTGCGTTGCATTTGTTGGCTTTTGGTTTTGCGTTGGCAGCGGTGCTGGCGCGTGGACGGGCATTGAGAAGGCTACACACGGATGACCCGCGATCTTTTCGCGACGTCTTCGTGGTGGACAACATCTGGGGGATTTCCGCTGCGACTCTGTTGATTACTGGTGTGTACCGCGCCTTCGGCGGCCTGGAGAAAGGTTCGTTCTACTACCTGCACCAACCATTGTTCCACCTGAAAATCACTGCCTTCGTGGCCATTCTGGCGCTGGAGGTGATCCCCATGATTGCGCTGATCAAATGGCGCATTGCGTTCAAGCGCCAACAGCCCATCGACACTTCCCGTGCCCGGCGCTTTGCGCGTATCAGCCACATGGAAGCGGCCTTGATGGTGATCATCGTGATTGCCGCAACCGGCATGGCACGCGGCAATCTGTTGAGTTGAGCCGCTGGCGGCACGCCGGGAAAACAGTGCCACCAGGCGATGGATCGGCGTCCCCCGCACGCTGCAGGCGCCAATTTATTCGCGAGGCGTCAATGCGGGTTCAAGCTTTTGGAAGCCTGCCCATGGCTCGTAAATATCCTGCGCTGTCAGAGCTTCATCAACTGCCGCGCATAAGCGTTCAGCGTTTCGCGCTGTACAAGGTAGCTCACGTATTTCCCTTCTCGCAGCGTCGAAACAAGCCCTGCGCGTTCAAGCTCTTTGGTGTGGTGTGACACCGTCGCCGCGCGGACCGGGTGAGCTTTGAGCAGCTCGGCGCAGGGGACCGCGCCAGTGGACGAAGCGATCTGCACGAAGATCTGGTATCGCCTCGGATCTCCCAATGCGCGGGAGATGAGCACCATGTGCGCATCGGTCAACGGAGAGTGATGTGCAGTCGTCATGAAGATCTATTCGCTCCCATGCAACCTCCCTGTCGTGAAAAGAATGCGTCGAAACTGGCGAGCCACATGAGCCAGCCCCATCGCAGCCATTGCCTGCAACTTAACGATGTAGAGCAACAGTCAGGCGTGACGTTCAGCGTGTGGGCCTCAAAATATAACTTCAGCAAATTCTGAGGTAAGTATTTGCGCATCAGTATTTAACCTTGCCGAGCCTTGAAACACTCTCCACGCGTCACGCCCTGAGCACTGGGCGCAACGCCTCAAACCCCCGGTTCCCATCAGAGGGGTGAGGCCAGCAACAGCGTCAGCAACTGCCCACACACCTGCGCTTCAGCAGGAAATAATCGGACGCGCCCTACCCGGCTGCTCCTACAAAAAACAGTGACAGCCTTAAGGGGCGGCAATCATGAGCGAATCGCATCAACCGGATCGAGGCCTTTTGCGTCGAGCAGATTCCTGACAGCGAGCGCAGCGCATCGCCGTTCGATCTGTCTCGGATGATCTTTGGCGGTAGCAACACACTCTCCACAGCGGTGCTGGGCAGCTTCCCGGTGCTGTTCGGCCTTTCTTTCCAGGCAGGCGCGAGCGCCATTGTTCTGGGCGTGCTGGTCGGGGCATTGATTCTGGCGTCCATGGCCTGTTCGGTCCGCTCAACGGCACCAACAATGCGGTGTCGTCCGGGGCGCACTTTGGCGTACATGGACGGATCATCGGCTCGTTCCTGTCCCGGCTGACCGCCATTGCCTTCTTCTCGCTGTCGGTGTGGAGCTCCGGCGACGCGTTGATTGGCGGTGCCTAGCGGCTGTTCGATCTGCCTGAAAACAACCTCAGCCTCGGCATCGCCTACGGCCTGTTCGCCCTATTGGTGCTGATCGTCTGCATCTACGGCATACGCCAGTTGCTGGCGGTCAACAAAGTGGCAGTGACGGCCTCCAGCCTTCTGTTTCTGCTGGGAATCGTCGCTTTTAGCGGGCCATTCGATATTCATTACGCTGGCGGCGTTAGCCAGGGCCAGCCCGGTTTCTGGGCAGCGTTTATTGGCGCGGCGCTGGTAGCCATGAGCAACCCCGTATCATTTGGCGCGTTCCTCGGCGACTGGGCGCGCTATATCCCACGCGAGACTCCGAAAATACGCATCATGGCGGCGGTGGTCATGGCCCAGGTTGCGACCTTTATCCCGTTCTTCTTCGGTCTGGCAACCGCCACCATCGTCGCCGTGCAAGCGCCGGACTACATCGCACAGAACAACTACGTGGGGGGTCTCCTGGCTATTTCGCCGGGGTGGTTTTTCCTGCCGGTGTGCCTGATCGCAATCATTGGCGGGCTCTCCACGGGCGGGACGTCGCTGTATGGCACCGGCCTCGATATGTCGAGCCTTGCGCCACGTCTGCTCAGCCGAACGCAAGCGAAGGTGCTGATCGGCGTGCTATCCATCGCATTCATTTTCGTTGGTCGTTTCACCTTCAATCTGGTGCAGAGCCTGATCCACGAACCCTGGGTGCGTCCGTATTGCCGCTGCAACCTCTGGCGCATCCAGGGCCGTGACCGCGACGTGCTGGTGGACACCGGCTCAGCCGTGGTCAGCCTGCGCGAGCAACTGCCCTGACCGACCGGCCATTACTGGCAGTGACCAGCCACACCCATTTCGATCACATCGCCGGGCATCATGAATTCCCCGAACGACTGGTGCACCCGGCTGAAGCCGACATCCTGGCCAACCCCACCCGTGTGGCCACACTAGCAGACGCCTACGTGGGCGACGAAATGTTCGAGGCGCACCCGGAATGCCCGCTGTGCTACGCCCAAGGCGGCACCGGCCACCCGGCTCATTGACGAAGGTGATGTGCTGGACCTGGGCAACCGCGTGCTGCAAGTGCTTCACACGCCGGGCCATTCACCCGGTGGCATCAGCCTGTGGGAGGCCAGCACCCACAGCTGTTCAGTGGCGACATCATCTACGATGGCCCACTTATCGAAGACGCCTACCACAGCGACCTCGACGACTATGCTGCCAGCCTTGAGCGCTTGCGCACGTTGCCGGTGAAAACTGTGCATGGCGGGCATTGCGCCAGTTTTCCCGGGGAAACGCTCAACGCGATGATCGACCAATGGCTGTGGGGGCATGAGGCAAGCGGCAGGCATCGAACCTCCTGACAGGGCTGCGGTCGCACAGTTGAACCGAGGGATTGCCTCGACGCGCGCCTATGCGTGCTGTCAGGTCCCGGGTAAACGGAGCTTTACTGATGCCGCTACGCTTGATTCGCACCCTGCTCGCCAGCCTGCTCATCGTCGTGCTGAGCGCCTGCGCGCTGTTCCCCAACCGCGACCCGTTGAATATCAACGTGGTAGGTATCGAGCCGTTGCAGGGCCAGGGGCTTGAGATTCGCTTCGCAGTGAAACTTCGTCTGCAAAACCCTAATGAAAACGACATTCAGTACAACGGCGTCGCCCTCAATCTGGACGTCAACGGCAAGCTTCTGGCCTCGGGTGTCAGCGACCAAAGCGGCACTATCGGGCGTTTCTCGGAAGGAATCATTACCGTACCTGTCACCGTGTCTGCCTTCGCCGCGCTGCGTCAGGCGGTGGGCCTGAGCGAGACCCAGCGCCTGGACAACCTGCCTTACGTGCTGAACGGAAAGCTGGCAGGCGGGTTGTTCGGCACTATGCGCTTCAGCGACAGCGGCACACTCACCCTGCCGAACGGCGCCGGCGGGGGCTGGTAATCAAGGCGTTGGCGACGAGCCTGTTGATAAAAAATGCCGACCTGAGGCCCCTACCGGTCGGCAGGCCAGGCGAAGCTGAAGGCAGAGACTCAGCGGGCAGCCGCCATCAGGCGATTCACTTCGCTGCGCACCATGTTGGCGTATTCCGGCGGCGACATGGCGTCCAGCTCGGACCTTACCCATTCCGACCATTTGCCTTTGCGCTTGGACCGTTCGCCCATCAACCGGGCGGCGTCGCCCTTGGCTTTGCCGAGGTTGCTTTGCCACAAATCGAACAATCGTGATTTTTCATCTTCAAGTGCGGCACGCTCTTGAAGGGGCTTGTTGGCCAGGTTGAAGCTCATGACGTTTACCTCTTATCGCAAAACACAACGCTGAAACACACAGCCGCGCACGGCTGAAAAACGTCCGCATCTTACACCCGCAAGTAGCGCCTTCCCTCGGCATTCGTCGTTCTTTTTGCGATATGTCCTGCCACCTGCTGCAACTTTTCCGACATGCTGCGACTCCATAGCTCACAGCCGTAATCAATAGAAAGGAAATAATCATGGCCCGTAAAACTGCTGCTCAAACTGCTGCCGAACAGATCAAGGATCAGGCTTTCAGCGAATTGGCGGCCCTCATCGAAGAGTCCGACAAGCTGCTCAAGGACAGCGCCGCGCTGGTCGGCGAAGAGGCTGAAACCGTTCGCGCTCAACTGAGCCTGAAGCTCAAGCAAGCCGTGGATTCGCTGGGTAACGTGCGCGAGAAAACCAAGCCTGCGGTAGAAGCGACCGAAAACTACATCGGCGGCCACCCGTGGCAGACCGTTGCGATCTCCGCAGGTTTTGGCCTGGTTGTAGGGCTACTGCTGGGTCGCAAGTAAGGCACCCTGCACTGTTTGAAGTGCAAGCTCTGCGGGAGTGAATTCGTTCGGGAGGCGTCGGGATATGTTCAACTCCTGACGCCGCTTCGCCAACAAGTTGGCTCCTACAGAACCGAGTTGGCGGGTTGCGTTACACCTGTGGCACCAGGCTCTGTAACTGCCGCGCCAGATAATCCGCCGTCAACACCTGCGGCTCGGACTCCTTCACTCCGGTCCTTTTCTTGAGCATCCAGTCGTTGGCATCCAGCGCTTGGCTCAAGGTGAACTGTTCTTGACCGTGCAGGCTAAGCCCGCTCACGTCGACCGATACCACACCCCGATTACCCATCGCTTCCGGCACGAACACGACCTGTCGGCTGATCATTGTCAGCGTCAAGCGTTGGGTGTGGAACGGTGAGTGCTCATCTGGATAACCCTTGCTTTGCGCAAGGTGCGGTTCGAACTCCAGCGTGATGTGACCTGCCTCGACCAGCGGCTTCAGCCACTGCTCTATTTGCCCGTACAACGCCAGAATGCTGGCTCCCCAGCGCGCGATGTCTGTGTGAAATCGCTCATGCTTCTGTTCTTCGTGGCGTTGATTGGCGATCAACAATTCGCCCAGGCGTTGAATCTCGTCCATAACGGCGATTCCCTCATTCACGTGCGCGATGATTCGTGCACATGAATCGAGGGTGGCACAACCACGACCGGGTGTCGCGCACCATCGCCTGAATGGCGACTCAGCCAGACGTTACGGCTTGGGCGGGATGATTTCCAGTTGCGACAATCGATGACCTTTCGCCATGGCCGCCTCGATTTCCGTCTTAGCCTTCTCAGCCGCAGCCTGACTGGCAAAGGGGCCGATCATGATGGTTTCCTTGCCGTCGATTTTTACCACGTAGGAAGGATAGTGGTGCTCGACCAGCCAGTACGCCATATCGCTCAGCGCTTCTTTCAAATCGACCTGAAGGGTCCATTGCGGGGTTGTGCTGGGTGCTGCCTGTGCAGCGGGCGGCTGGTTCGAGACTTTTGAAGGCTCGGACGGCTTACCGCCGTCGCAGCCTGCCAGCATCATTACCGCGACCATCATGACCATCTTGCGCACGTATAAGCTCCTCGTCTGAAGTGCGCGGAGTCTACCACCGCGAGGAACATCAGCGCCCCTCGTGGTGCCCAAGCTAGTGTTGACCCTCACTCGACGTCATTCAGGGAGAATCTCCATGTGCACTCGTCATCCACTGCAGTGTTTTATCCCGCCCTACATCATGGAACACCTGGCCCAGTCGCCGCATCAGCAGGTCCGGGCGCTGGCTATTGCCAACCTGTCCACCGGCTCTACATTCCGCGCCCTGCGTGCTTCTGCGCAGGCGATGCCAGGGTTGATGGCCAACAAATCTCCCGACGGCAAAAAGCACAGATTGGTCTACGACGCCAAAGGCACCAACAGCCTGCCGGGTACATTGTCGCGCGCAGAAGACGGCAAAAGCCGAGGCGATTCAGCCGTTGGCGAGGCCTTCGACGGCGCCGGCGACGTCTATGATTTCTATGAGCAATTATTTCAGCGCAACTCGCTGGACAACAAAGGCATGAGCCTGATTTCAACGGTGCATGTGGCTGAAGTCGATTTCAGTGGCGCCTTCGTACCCCTCAACAACGCATTCTGGAACGGCGAGCAGATGGCGTACGGGGATGGCGACGGTGTGGTTTTCCAGCGATTCACCCGCAGCCTCGAAGTCATCGGCCACGAATTGACCCACGGCGTGCAATCGTTCACCAGCAACCTGACCTATCAAGGCCAGTCCGGTGCACTCAACGAGCATTTTGCAGACGTGTTCGGGATTCTCGTCCGGCAGTGGAAGGAAGGCGTCAGCGTCGAGCAGGCTGACTGGGTGATTGGCAAGGAACTGCTGGTGCCAGCGCCCACGCGTCGTGGCATCCGGGACATGCAACACCCCGGCACGGCCTACAAAGACGACCCGGATCTGGGGGACGACCCGCAGCCGGCCACTATGAAAGACTTGTACAGCGGGCCCAAAGACAATGGCGGCGTGCACATCAACTCAGGCATTCCCAATCGCGCCTTTGTGCTGACGGCATTGGCGTTGGGCGGCAATGCCTGGGAAATCGCCGGAAAAATCTGGTACGAAACCCTGCTGCAACTGCACAGCGACGCCGAATTTGCCGATTGCGCGCGAATAAGCGTACAAGTGGCAGGCAACGCAAAATACGGCGCAACGGCCAAGCGCGCGGTCAAGGCCGCGTGGAAGAAAGTCGGCATCACGGTTTGATTCACTCAGGAGCACTTCGATGAAAGTCTGTTTCGTGCAATCAGGAGGCTTTGCGGGGACGATCAGGGGCTGCGAGGTCAACACCGCTGAGCTTGAAACGCCGGACGCTGAGCAGCTCAAGCGTCTGGTGGTGGAAAGCGGTCTGGTCAAATCTCACCGTTCAGTCTCCGAACAGGCGCGGGACGCCAGGCAGTATGAGATCACCATCGAAGATGAACGCAGCGACATCTGTGTGTCGTTCGACGATCAAAACGTCCCGGACGCGGCCAAAACGCTGCTGGGATTTCTCCAAAAGCGGTCAAAACCACGCGGGCTTTAAGAACTGGCGGCCTGCCAACTGCTCAAGCCAGCCCAACTCAGCTGGCTTGGGTTTGGCCATTCAGAAACGCCTGCGACAGCTTCGCCGCCAACTCATCTTCGCCATAGGGCTTCTGCACGATCAGTTGCGGATCAACATCCAGAATGTCGATATCGGCGAACCCCGTGATGAAAACGATCGGCAATGACGGGTAATCGTGACGAACAAGATCCGCCAACTCTGCGCCCGTCATGTTCGGCATCGCGAAATCAGTCAGCATCAGGTCCACGTCGCTGCCGATCTTCTTCAGCGCGTCATTGCCATCTTCAGCCTCGATCACTGCGTAACCCAAGGCATCGAGCATCATCGCCGTCACAGCGCGGACGCTCGCGTTGTCGTCCACCAGCAGAATCGTGCGATCGGTATCATCACGCCCGG
Source organism: Pseudomonas sp. BSw22131 (assembly GCF_026810445.1). NCBI lineage: Bacteria > Pseudomonadati > Pseudomonadota > Gammaproteobacteria > Pseudomonadales > Pseudomonadaceae > Pseudomonas > Pseudomonas huanghezhanensis. Next base: position 3,271,521 of record NZ_CP113949.1, read on the forward strand.
CGCGATCGGCGCTGACATCCGGTTGCGTCAGACGCTGGACGTTGTCCGGAATGCTTGGCAAATAAACCTTGATGGTGGTGCCAACGTTTTCGGCGGTGACGATGCTGACACCGCCACCCGATTGTTTAGCGAACCCGAACACCTGCGCCAGCCCGAGCCCCGAGCCTTTTCCGACTTCCTTTGTGGTGAAAAACGGCTCAAATGCCTTGGCCAGGACTTCGTTGCTCATGCCCGAGCCCGAATCACCCACCGACAGCACCACGTAGGCGCCGGGCTCCGGGTCTTCAGGCCGTGTTGGCAAGTGGTAAACCCTCTCGTTGTAGGTGCTCAGCGTCAGCGCGCCGCCTTGCGCCATCGCGTCACGCGCGTTGATCGCCAGGTTGAGGATGATCATCTCAGTCTGGGTAGGATCGACCAGTGCGCTCCACAGATCCTCCGACAACGAGGTTTCGACCCACACGCTGCCACCCAAGGCACGACCCAGCAACTCGCGCATGCCTTCAATGGTGTGATTGAGGCTCATTGGAACAGGCTCAAGGCGCTGGCGACGGGAGAACGACAACAGCTGACTGGTGAGTTTGGCACCGCGCTGCCCTGCTTCCTGGATGTTCTGCAGACGGCTGGCCGATTTGGTGAATACACCCTTTTCCAGATCGCGGGACAGAAAGCTGGCGCTGGTCAGGATAACGGTAAGCAGATTATTGAAGTCGTGGGCGACGCCAGCGGTCAACTGGCCAACCACTTCCAGGCGCTGCATCTGTTGCAGCGCGGCCTCTACTTTCTCGCGCTCGGTGATCTGCTCACGCAGGCGTTTGTTGGTCGCTGCCAGCTCATCGAGTACGGCGCGTTCGCTGGTGATGTCCCGCACGGCGGCATACATCAGGCCTTCGTCCGGGACAATCGTCCAGGACAGCCAGCGGTAGTTGTCATCGGCGTGCCGCATACGGTTTACAAAGCGGGTCGTGACGTTACCCCTGGCGACGTTTTCAGTTTCGTGCAGCGTGGCAGCGAAATCATCGGGGTGGATCAACTCGCGCAAGCGCGGGCCTGTCAGCGCCGAGCGCTCCCAGCCCAGGGTCGATTCCCAGGCCGGGTTCAGGGCGATGATCGTCATGTCAAAGTGAAGTACGCCAAGCAATTCACGCGACAGCTCCCAGGTGCGGTCGCGTTCACGGGTGCGCTGGACCACACGCTCGCCCAAGACATCATTGAGCAGATGCAGCGCCTGAGTGGCCTGCTTGCGCTCGCTGATGTCTTGGATGACGCCGGTGAAGCGCACGCACCGGCCGTTTTCGAAGAGAGACCGGCCGTTGGAAAGCACCCACCGCTCGGTGTCATCCCCTACCAGCAAGCGGTACTCGGCCTGAAACTCTGTGTCAGAAAGCAACGCCTCATTGACCTTGCTGCGCAATAGCTCGCGGTCATCAGGATGGCAGCGGTCGAACGTGAGACTCATGTCCACCGCAGCGTCTGCAGGCAGACCGTGCAGCGCCCTGCATCGCGCGTCCCAGAACAGCTCGCCGCGGACCGGATCGTAGGTCCAGACGCCCATCTCCGCTGCACCGATGGCCAGGTGCGCACGGACTTCGGCGTCAAGCAGGGTTTCCTCGGCGCGACGACGATGTTCGCGCTCGCTCACTTCTGCCACGGCGCGACTGACTGCTTTGGGCAGCATCTTCAGGTTTTGCTTGAGGACGTAATCCACGGCGCCCAGACGCATCATTTCGACTGCATGCTGCTCGCCGAAGATGCCGGACAAAAAGATGAAGGGCGTCTTGGGCGCCAGCGCAAGCGCGCAATGCAACACATCGGCACCGGAAGAACCCGGCAACAGGAAATCACACAGGATCAGGTCAAACCGTTGCGCCATCAGCGCTTTCTCGGCGCCGTGGTGATCGTACACAAGTGTTGAATCGATGCTCAGCCCGGCAGCCTCCAGGGTCAGCAGAGTCAACTCGGCATCGTGGGGGCTGTCTTCGATCAACAGCAATTTCAGAAGCGTTGGCGGCATGAATAGTCGTCGATAGTGTGTATTTAGCCTGCGCTGCCCGGCGAATGACCAGGCAAATGCGTGCGCTTTTAAACTCGGCTAGGAAGACGCCGGACGACGAGCCAGACGCAGCGAACCGGGTGGCGGTTCGTTGAGGACGGCCCAGAAAATGCCCAGATCAGAGATAGCCGAAACAAATTCCTTGAATTCGACCGGTTTGACGACGTAAGCGTTCACCCCCAGGCCGTAAGCGCGCTGCAGGTCAGGCTCCTCCCGCGAGGAGGTCAGCATCACCACCGGCATGCTGCGCAGCTCTTCTGTCTCCCGGATGACCTTGAGTACTTCGAGGCCATCGATCTTGGGCAGCTTCAGGTCCAGCAGTAACACGGCCGGGTTGCCGGCGTTGCGTTCTGCATAGGCATCGCGTTTGAGCAGGTAATCCAGCGCCTCGGCACCGTCGCGCAGCACAATCACTTCATTGGCCAGCTGGCTGCGCTCAAGCGCTACCAACGTGAGTTCGAGATCGTTGGGGTTGTCTTCCACCAACACAATCGGTTTTAACATTGGGCGTCTCCTCGGACACTCAAGGGGTTTCGGTCGGACTACGTTCAGGCAGGGAAAAGAAGAACGTAGCCCCCTGCCCCAGCTTGCTATCGGCCCATACGGTGCCGTCGTGACGTTCGATGATGCGGCGCACGCTGGCGAGTCCGATGCCTGTGCCTTCAAATTGCTCCATGCGGTGCAAACGCTGAAACACGCCAAAGAGCTTGTTGGCGTACTGCATGTCGAAGCCTACGCCGTTATCACGGATGTAAACCTCGGTCTTGCCCTCGACCTCCCGAGCGCCGATTTCGATCACCGCAGGGTCGCTGCCACGCGTGTACTTGATAGCGTTTGACAGCAGGTTGCGCAGCGCCAGGTGCAGCAATGCCGCGTCGGCAATCACCACCGGCAAGCGCTCGGGCATTACCCACTCAACGTGACGGCCCAGATAATCGGGCTGCATTTCCCTACGAATGGCCTCCACCAGCGCGTTCAGGTCCACCTCGGAAAAGCGCATCGCAGAGCGACCCATCTGCGAGAAGCTCAGCAGGTTGTCCACCAGCGTCCCGGCGAACCGCGCCGACTCGCCAATGTTGTCGAGAAACCGCATGCCCCGGTCAGATAACTTGCTGGACTCGATGTCCCCCAGCAACTCCGCATAGCCTGCGATGTGGCGCAACGGCGCGCGCAGGTCGTGAGACACACTGTAAGAAAACGCTTCAAGTTCCTTGTTGGATTTTTTCAGCTCCTTCGCCAGCTCAGCCATTTCCTCGGCCTTGCGCAACACGATGCCGAGCACGGCAGCGCGCAGTTCGATCACGCCTTCGGTGTCCAGCTCATCCCACGGCAGCGAGTAGCCGCTGGCGGTTTCCTGCCAACTCTCGAAACTGTGGCGGGGGCTCAAGGCGCCCGAGCTGCTGATCGTCTTCTCAGGCTTGCCGGCCCACTTCACCACTCGCGTGAGTTCGGGACGGAACCAGAGGATGAAATTGGAGTGCAACTCCGAAATTGCAACCGTCAGCACGCCTGCGATTGATTCGGTCAATTCAGGCAGCTCGGGAATGTCACGCCCCACGTTGTCACTGTGGAAGACTTCGGAAGTCATGCGCGTGGACAACCACTGCGTCAGCGCCTGAATGTGCTCATTTGGCGGGGTTAAGCCGTAGACATCGATCGTCGAGCCGGACACCACGGCGGCGCCCTCGGCCCGAACGAAATCCACCAGAACTGCGGGCAGTTTGCGCAGGCCCAGATTGATGCTATCCAGATCGGCCATGGCGGCCAGCATCTGCACGATCTGCCGACGCAGGCTCAAAAGACGTTGCGTCCTGGCTTGCGCTTCCTTGGTTTCGATCTGCAACGACAACGCGCTGCCAAGCAGTTCGCAAGCGGTGCGCGTCTGAAATCTCACCGACCGTGGCGTGGTGTTATGGCAGGAGATCAGCCCCCACAACTTGCCACGCACCACGATGGATATCGACATCGAGGCCATTGTTTGCATGTTGCGCATGTACTGCAGATGCACCGGGGACACACTGCGCAACGCAGCGAAACTCAAGTCCAGCGGCGCCGCGGTCAACGGGTTTTCACTGGGGACCAGAGGCGAGGCGTGATAGTCGGCGTCTTCGATGACACGAATCCGGTTGACGACATACAGCGCCCGCGCTTGAGCGGGGATGTCCGAGTCCGGGAAGGTCAGGCCAAGATAGCTGGAGTAACCCGCATCGACGGATTCGGCATTGACCCTCCCGTTGCCATCGGCGTCGAAATGGTAGGAGATCACGCGGCCGAAACCGGTGATGCGCTTGACCTGTTCCACCGAGCGGCGGCACAGCTCATCAATGGTCTCGACCTCGTCCATGTGCCCGACGAAGGTACGCATCAATGGGTAAATATTGCCGTACGCACTGGACATATCGCTGGCGGGTTCGAACTCAGCCATGAGCACGTGATCGTGACGGTGGACCATCATGTCGATTGGCGCGCCTGCGCGCGTTCCGTTGCGGAAGCTGACTTCGCCGACGTGGAAAGGGTTTTGGTCGTCTGTGGGCAAAGTGTCGAGCACGGCGCCTATGCGTTCGCTCTGGTGGATGACATCGCTTAAGGAAGCACCAATGAGCTCGTTTGGCGCAAGTCCCAGCCAGGTCTCGACGTTCGCGCTCACCTGGATGATCAGCAGGCTGGCCTCATCAAAAACCAGCATAAAGCCGTGGGGCTGAATGCTGCCAGGAATTTTGATGGGCTCTCGCGCGCAGTTTTGCAGCGCGCTTTGAAAGCTGGGGTCTTCAACGTTCTGGGGCAAGACTGGCTCTCCTCAAGGTCCCGTTCAGCCTTGACCACGGGAGCTTCAATGGGTCGGGCATGTCGATGATCGACGTTTGGATTCGATCAAGAACGCTGCCGATTTGCAGCACTGTCCGCACAACCGACCGTAAACCGGCTCGGCCAAACGTTCAAATGGATATATAGGTGGCTGGCATGATACCGACCGTCACAAAAATTGGCATCAGGCACCGATGGATGGAAGAACGATGAGTGACGCTTAAAGGGGTGTAAATAAGCTTTCGGGTCACCGCTGGCGCCTGGCGGCATTTGAGCGCTGACAACCACCTAAAACGCAGAATCGGAGATCTGCGCATAAATCGAGAATGCACCCAGCAGAAACCAGAAACCGCTGAACAGCCAAGGGGTGCGCATCGAAAACATCAATGATTTGCGATAACCCTTCTCGCTGGATTCATGCTCGCTGAACAAGGGCGAGTCATCATAAGCCAGCCCCATGGCAGGCTCGCTGTGGAGCAACTGACTTTGTTTGAAATGCCAATGGTCGATAATTTCATAAGCGGCACGAATCCCGGGCCAGGCATGCATCGATGAGATCAGCCCAAGTAACGTCAGGAACGGTGGCACCACGAGTGTGAACAGCTTGCCCCACTCCGGATTGATGTTGGCCATGGACGAGGCGAACGCGATCACCAGAAACGATTGTGCAGACAGATAGGCGTTGGTGCGGTTGGACAGGATGGTGGTTTCGTACTGGATCTCCCGTCGATAGAAATCCAGCCGGTCTTTGGGCGAACCGAAGAGCATAGCCTCAGTCGCCTGAACCTGGGCCTCGTTGGCCGGAATCTCGGCTTGGCCCAACGGAACGGGCGTGGTGATGATGTCGGACACGATGGACTCACGGTTCAAAACAGCGGCTCTCAATTCTTCCCAATGCACGATACGACGGGCGCAGGGCCTTAATGTTCCCCGCGACCCTGATGTGCATCAGTCGGCATTACGTTGCTGGTCGCGAATAAGCTTGTCTTCAAGCGCCTTGTTTTCTTCGATGTCCTCGTCATCCATGGCGTCTGGATCAAGATTGCTCTCGACTGGCGTAGTCGGGGGCATTGGCGTGACTGGCGGAACGCTGGTCGGGATCACATGTTTGTCAGCATTCGTAGGGGTCGGATCATTAGCCATAACTACCTCGTGTCGGATTTCGCCCGCAGTGTTAGTGCGGCTTAGTGCGGCATGCAGATTAGGACGCTTCAAACTGGCGGCAGTGCTCCGCGCAGGATCAACGGTCAGGATTGATAGGTCACCTGCCGCTGGCACACCGCACAGCTGTCAAAGAATCGGCGTACCACCGGTCACACCGATACGCACGCCAGAGATGTAGCTGGCTTCGTCGGACGCCAACAGCACGTACAGCGGCGCCAGTTCGGCAGGTTGGCCAGGACGTCCCATCGGAGTCTCGGCGCCGAAGCTTTTGATGTCTTCTTCGGTCATGGTCGCAACAATCAGAGGGGTCCAGATCGGCCCCGGTGCGACGCTGTTGACGCGAATATTCTTCTCCCCCAGCAACTGCGCGAGGCCGGCACTGAAGTTCGCTATCGCTCCTTTGGTGGTGGCATACGGCACAAGCGTGGGCTTGGGCTTGTCGGAATTGATCGAGCTGGTGTTGATGATCGAGCTGCCCTCAGGCATGTGCTTGATCGCCGCTTTGCAGATGCGAAAAATTGCGGTGATGTTGATGTCGAAGGTGCGCACCCATTCTTCATCGGACACCTCTTCCAGCGAGGGATGAGACATTTGAAACGCTGCGTTGTTGACCAGTACGTCGATCCGCCCAAAGCGCTCCACGGCCTGATCGACGATGTGCTGGCACTGATCCTTTTGCGCGATATCGCCGGGGATCAACAGGCATTGGCGCCCTGCTTTTTCAACCCACTGGGCGGTGGCCTTGGCGTCCTCGTGTTCATCCAGGTAGGAAATCACCAGGTCGGCCCCTTCGCGCGCAAACGCAATGGCGACGGCCCGGCCGATGCCGCTGTCGGCACCGGTGATAACCGCGACTTTGCCGGTCAGCCGGCCGTGGCCCTTGTAACTGTCTTCACCGCAGTCGGGGACAGGATCCATGAGGTATTGCTGGCCAGGCACAGCCTGTTTTTGCACGTTGAAGGGGGGGCGCGGGTAGGATTTCATCAAGGGTTCTCCAGTCGTTTGAACATTCCTGTAACAGCCCGACGGCAGCGGCCGGGCAGATACGGTGTGTTGTTGCGACTGGCAGAAGAGTGCGACGGTTCAAGGAAATTGAATGAGCGGTTTCATCGCCGCTGCACGCCCAATCCATAGGAGCGAATTCATTCGCGAGACGCCGGCACTGACTCACCTCATAACGCCGTCTCGCCAACAAGTTGGCTCTACAGAGGATCAAGCCGTTGCTGGGCCGAGGTGCTCATAACGCGCCGGAGGCTCGGGTCATGCATTTTCTGCGGCGGTCTTCCACGCGTTGGGCGAACCAGGCGGTGGTGAGCTTACGTGTGATCTTCGGGCTTTCCAGCACGATGCCCGGCAGAATCGCGCGTGGCAACGGCTTGCCTGCGGCCTTGTCTGCCAGGGCAAACACATCACGATAGACATCCGTCTCTTCAAATTCCAGGGTGTCGCCCTTCTCCAGCTGGCTGCGAATGGTGGTGTTGCGCAGGCCCAACTGCCGATGGAGCGAGCGCACTGCCAGTTCCGTCGCGCCAACGGACGGACTGAATCCATAACTGATCAAGTCCCCGTCGAGCGCCAGAGACGTGCCGGAAAGACGACTTACCGCACTCTGAAACGCAGCATTGCGACTGGCGTACCAGCCGGCATTGAAGTCGGCAAAACGATAGATCGGCTGGCTGTAAGTGACCGGATAACCCAACAGGTGCGCGATGCCGAAATACATGCCGCCGCGTCGACTGAACACCTCATGACGAATAGAGCCTTCGACGGTGTACGGATAATCGCGTGCCTGCCGTTCGGCGAACTCGATACTGACCTGCATCGGCCCGGCGGTGTGCACCGGATTGAAGTTACCAAACAGGGTCTTGCCCATCGGCACCATCCCGATGAAGTCATCGAAGATCGCACTCAGGTCTTTTTCGGTGCGAGCAGCATTCAAACGCTCGTTGTAGGTCTTGCCGCCCGGCGAGCGGATATCCAGCGCCGATCGCACCAGCAAGTTGGGCACATGCACTTTACCCGCGCGACGGTCTATTTCATCACGGGCAATTTTGCCCATTCCCGGCACTGGCGGGTCCACTTGATAGTTGGACTCCTGCTCGGCAACGGCCAGGACCGAGCACAGGTTCTCTACGCTTGGGTCCAGGCCCTGAGCGTTGAACGCGGCATAAATGTCCGTCGCCCAGCCCGGCCGGTCTGCAACGCTGGCGGGCATCAGTCGCACAATCTCCGCACGCACCACTTCAGGCGGTGGTGCAGGCGGTTTTTTCGGATGGGTGCTACAGGCCGCAAGCAACCCTGCCAGAAGCATGAGCAAAACCGCTGGATAACGCCGCAAGCTGGCGGTGAATGGCGTGGGGTACATGTGTCCTCGACGATCAAAAAAGGCTGGGAAGCTACGCGACATCATCGACGTGAAATCCTTCGGCGATACGCCTGGCGGCGCGCTCACGTCATTGCCTGCGAAGGCGTACGCAGGCCAAATTGACGGCGATAGTCGCTGGGGGTCAGACCGGTGATTTTCTTGAATGTCCCGCGAAACGCCGCAGGGTCCTGGTAACCGACGGCCCAGGCAATGTGCTCGACCGTGTCCAGACTGTATTCCAGCGATTGCCGAGCGTTGCCAACGCGCACGTGCTGGCAGTACTCAGTCGGTCTGAGGCCCGTTGCAGCGCGAAAACGACGCAGAAACGTGCGCTCTTCCATCCCCGCTCGCCGGGCCATGTCGTGCAGCGACACATCGACCGCGCCACTGGCCTGCAGCCAGTGCTGAACATGCAATATGGGGCCATCGCCATGCCCGAGTGCCGGTGAAAAGTGACGGGCGGCCTGCCCCGCCATGTCGATGTGATCAATGTCCAGAAATCGCCCGGTCGCGGCGGCCACAGCGCTGCCTTGCAGACGCTCGACCAGTCGCAATCCCAACGCTGGCCAGGCCATCATCCCTGCAGTGGTGATGATATCGCCGTCATCGATCATCGGCCGGTCCGCCTGGACGCGAATAGTCGGAAAACGCTCGGCCAGCAATGCGCCCTGCGTCCAGTGGGTGGTGGCAGCCCGTCCGGCGAGCAGTCCCGTCTCGGCCAGAATGAAAGCCCCCATGCACACGGCGCCGAGTATTGCGCCTTGGGCGTGTTGAGCAATCAGCCAGCGATGTGAAGACTGCGCCTGGGTCGGCGTCGTGTGCGCGCCCAGCGACGGCGGAATGAGCACGGCAGTCAGCGGCATTGCTGCCCCCTCCAGACTGGCAAACACACGCTGAGGCTCTTCTTTCCTTTCGACAGCCCCCTCGCCATCGGTGTCATGAGGTTGCGCTGTGCGCTCCTGCGAGCGCCAATGGCTGACACGCAAAACAGGGAGCCGGTCCGATTGATGTTCATCGGCAATCCGGTTGGCGACGCAAAACAGATCCGTCAGGCCATGTACCGCTGCCGCTTGCGCGCCGGGATATACCCATACGCCGATTTCGATCACTGCCCGCTCTGGCTTCATTGTCAGTTTTGCCTCGCCTGATGTCGTTGCGGCCAATCGCGCAGACTTGCTGCGTCATCAATACTCGTTACGCTGTTCATCACGTCACCGTTCAATCCGACACGGCCCTTTTCATAAAGCGAGAAAGCAGACATGTCCAGACAAGCACTCATCGTAGTCGATATGCAAAATGACTACTTCCCTACGGGGAAGTGGCCGCTGGCAGGCGTCGAAGAGGCCGCCGGAAACGTTGCGCGGCTCATCGAAGCGACGCGTCGCTCAGCAAAACCAGTGGTCTTCGTGCGTCATGAATCTACCCGTGACGACGCGCCGTTCTTCGCACCTGATACGCCAGGCGCCCAGTTGCACCCCACGTTGCTCAATCGCGACGAAGAATCCGTGGTGCTCAAACATCACATCAACGCCTTTCGCGACACGGAGCTAAAAACCATCCTTGATGACAAGTCGATTGACGAACTGCTGATCGTCGGTGCGATGAGCCATATGTGTATCGACGCCCTTGCGCGTGCCGCTGTGGATATGGGTTACAAGACCACAGTGATTCACGATGCCTGCGCGTCGAGAGACCTGGTCTTCAACGGCCTGACCATACCGGCTTCGCATGTGCATGGCGCATTCATGGCTGCACTCGAATTCGGCTACGCGCGCGTGCTGTCTACCGAAGAGTACCTGGCCGAAAGTGAATCATCGAACCTATGATTCATCGCGAGGTGCACCACAAGGGCAAGCTGATGACGCCGCTGATCCTGTAACTTCGCAGTCTCGGAGCCGGAGCGTTCATTCTCCGGCCCCCTCCTCGGCTTACCGCCGATCACCTGTGCCGCCCCCTGTCCAACTTTCCCGGATAATGCCGGTCCATACGGCCCTGAACCCGATCATGTGAAACAGGAGAATCCTGCTTGAATATTGCTGGCGTCATCTTCGATTGCGACGGAACACTGGTGGACAGCGAGCGCCTGGCAGCTGGCCTGCTACGCGATATTTTGCACGACTATCAGGTGTCGTTAAGCGTCGAGGAAGTCCTGGCGCGCTTTCGCGGGTTGCAATTTGCCCTTTGCCTGCAGGGTCTTTGCGCTGACTATCCGGGCCTGCCATCCGAAGAAGTAGAACAGCGTTTCCGCAGTCAGACCTTGCCGTTGTTGCGTGAAAAGCTGAAAGAAATGCCTGGCGCCGTCGCATTTGTACGTGGTCTGAACCTGCCCAAATGCGTAGCCTCGAACGGTCCGCGCAGCAAGATCGAGACATGCCTGGGTACCGTCGGCCTGCTGGATGAATTCGAAGGATTAATCGTAAGCGCGTACGAGGTCGATTCATGGAAGCCTTCGCCGGTGCTGATCGAAACCGCTGCACGCCTAATGGGCCTGTCAGCGCAGCAGTGTCTGCTGGTTGAAGACAGCGTGCAGGGCGTGTTGGCAGGTCTTGGGGCGGGCGCTCAAGTGGCAGGTTATGGCGACACTGACTTTTCCGAGTTTCACGATCACGCCAACTTTCACCGGGTCAAGGATTTCACCGAACTGGACACGCTGGTTCAGCGGATGCTCTGAGCCACGCTGAGTGGCAGGTGACCAGGGCGACACCGCCCGTCTATCACATCCAATCAATCGGCACTTGTGAGCAAACCGACAACCCGATACTGTACATCCAAACAGTATCGGGACTGCCCCATGCAACTGATCGACAAGCTGAGCATCCTCGCTGACGCCGCCAAGTACGATGCGTCCTGCGCCAGCAGCGCCGCACCCAAGCGCAGCTCGGAAGGCAAATCCGGCCTGGGATCAACCAACGGCATGGGCATTTGCCACAGCTATACCCCTGACGGGCGCTGCGTTTCCCTGCTGAAAATCCTCCTCACCAATTTCTGCCTGTATGACTGCCAGTACTGTGTCAACCGGCGTTCCAGCGACGTGCCCCGCGCACGATTCAGCCCTGAAGAAGTGGTTACCCTGACGCTGGACTTCTATCGCCGCAATTGCGTCAGCGGGTTGTTTTTAAGCTCGGGCATCATCCGCTCTGCCGACTACACCATGGAGCAGTTGATCCGCGTCGCCAGACTGCTGCGCGAAGAACACGAGTTCCGCGGTTATATCCATCTCAAGACCATTCCCGAAGCCGATCCGTTGCTGATCCAGGAAGCAGGTCGCTACGCCGATCGTCTGAGCGTCAACATCGAACTGCCGACCAACCTCAGCCTGCAAACCCTGGCCCCGGAAAAAGAAATGGGCGCGATCAAAAAGGCCATGCAGACCATCTACACAGGCCAGCAGACAGTGCTTAACGAACCCAGGGCCCCGCGCTTCACCCCTGCCGGCCAGAGCACGCAAATGATCGTCGGCGCCGATGAAACCGATGACAGCACCATCTTGCACAGCGCCGAAGCGTTATACGGCGACTACCGGCTCAAGCGCGTTTACTACTCGGCATTCAGCCCGATCCCGAACAGCCCGAAAAGCGTGCCGCTGGCCGCTCCGCCATTGATGCGCGAGCACCGGTTGTATCAGGCTGATTTTCTGCTGCGCAGTTACGGCTACAAGGCCGACGAGTTGCTCAAAGGCCCGGGCGATCTGGCGCTGGACATTGATCCCAAGCTGGCCTGGGCGCTGGACAATCGTGATGTATTCCCTCTGGACCTGAACCGCGCGGAGCCTGCGATGATTGCGCGCATTCCCGGCATCGGAATCCGGACCACCAAGCGTCTGGTGGAATTGCGTCGCCAACGTCGAATCCGCTATGAAGACCTGACGCGCCTGAGGTGTGTGCTGGCCAAGGCACGACCGTTCATCATCACCAGCGATTACCACCCGCGTCAGGCAGACACCACCAGCCTGTTGCTGCGTGAGCAAATGCGTGAGCGCCCGCAGCCGCAGCAACTGGGATTGTGGGGTTAACAGCCAGATGATCAGCCTCGATTGTGACGACCTGTTCGACACCTGGAGACAGCAGGCACGCTGGCTGCTCAGTCACCAGATTGATCCGGATCAGGTGAGCTGGAGCGTGCCGGACGATGCGGACCTGTTTGCCACCGACAGCCATTACCCTGAACAACATGGGCCGTTTCAGGCGCGCATCCCGATGGCGTTGCTGGAGCTGCTGCAAAACGCTGCGCAGTATCGCGGTCAACAGCGCTGGAGCCTGTTGTATGAGGTGTTATGGAGGGTCAGCCATGGCGACCGCACTGCCATGCTGGCGGGCGATAAACTGGGCAGCGAACTGCATCGCCGGCTCAAGCAGGTCAGCCGCGAAGCCCATCATCTGCACGCCTTCCTGCGCTTTGTTGCGCTGCCACAAGCCCCGGACGCCGAAGACGAACTGGCAAAGGCTGCCCTGCTCGACACGCCCAATCTGCCGCAGTACGTGGCCTGGCACGAGCCGGCCCACGACATTCTGCAAACGGCCAGCGAGCATTTTGTGGGGCGCATGGGGCGCCATCGCTGGATGATTGCGACGCCCGAAGACGGTGTGTACTACGACGGCAAGCAGCTGATTCATCGCAGGCAATGCCCGGATACATGGCGGCAATTGGCGAAGAACGCCGATGATCCCTATGGCCAACTGTGGCTGACGTATTACAGCCACATCTTCAACCCGGCGCGACTGAACCCCAAGGTGATGCAGGGTCACTTACCTGCCAGGTTCTGGAAAAACCTCCCTGAAGGCCCGCTGATTCCGGCGCTGATCAGCCAGGCCCGTACCGGCAAACAACGCGATGGCCAGGCAAGCGAAATAGCTGCCCGCCCTGGCAAACAGATCCGTAGCGACAAACAGGGCTCGGACTTTCACAAAAGCGCGAATTAGCGGCATTGCGGCATCAGGGTGCCGCAGGACGGTCGCCGATCAGGTACCTCGTCAGCCCGCCAACATCGCAGCGTAGCGCGGCAAGTCGATATTGCCGCCGCTGATGATCACCCCGACGCGCTGTCCCTTGAGTTGCTCCCTCATATGCCACGCCGCAGCGAATCCCAGGCAGCCAGTGGGCTCGACCACCATTTTCATGCGCTCGGCGAAGAAGCGCATGGCGGCGATCAGTTGATCGTCATCGGCGGTCAGGATGTCGTTTACATCACGACGAATGATCTCGAACGTGATGTCGCCCAATTGCTGGGTTTGCGCACCGTCGGCAATGGTTTTAGGCGTATCGATACGCACATGGCTGCCAGCACGAAAAGAAAGTTGTCCGTCATTGCCCGCCAGCGGCTCAACGCCGAACAGCGTGCACTCAGGTGCCAGGGCACGCGTCGACAGCGCCGAACCCGCCAGTAGCCCGCCGCCACCCAGACACACGAACAGCGTGTCCAGCACGCCCACTTCTTCAAACAGCTCCTTGGCCGCGGTGCCCTGCCCGGCAATGATGTCAGGGTGATCGAAAGGGGGAATCAACGTGTAGCCATGGGTGATCGCGAGATCACGACCAATGGCCTCGCGGTCTTCCTTGTAGCGGTCATACAGCACCACTGTCGCGCCGTATTCACGGGTCGCGGCGATCTTCGCCGCAGGGGCATCGTGCGGCATGACGATGGTTGCAGGGATGCCCAGAAGCTGCGCCGACAGGGCGATGCCCTGCGCGTGATTGCCTGACGAAAACGCCACCACACCGCGCTTGCGCTGATCGGCATCGAACCTGGAGAGCGCATTGAAGGCGCCCCGAAACTTGAACGCACCCATGCGCTGAAAATTTTCACACTTGAAAAACACGCTGGCGCCAAAGGCCTGATCAACCGTGCGCGAGGTCAGCACGGGGGTCGTGTGGGCGTGCCCGTGGATGCGATGGGCGGCGGCAACGACGTCGTCATAAGTCGGAAGCAAGTGGTTTTCCATAATCACCTTGGCAAGCTGGAGGATTGAAAATCAGTGCGTCGTGATCAAAACACACTGGGGCCACCCGGACAATTTCAAACTGCCCCCGCTAACAAATCCGAATCGGCCAAAGCCCCGTAATCAGTGACTTTTCAGTCACGGATCGACCTTCGCGTATTGAGAGAAAGAATTATGTAGTGATCAAAAATAATCACTACATATCGGTTGACGAAGGGGTTTTTCGCTTGCATAGTTCAACCGTCTCCCCGATCGGGAGAACTGGCAAACGTAACCCGAGCACGTTCGGCAAGCCGTCGAACCGTTACCTGATGTGTGCTGCCCACAAGGCAGATTGATGAAGCTGAACCGGCATGATCGTCCAACCAAGGACCGAGAGAAGCTGGCGAAACGTCCTCATGACGCTTGTGGTCGACCGCGTAAAGTCGCCAGTGTCCTCATGACGTCCGCCACTTCTCCCCCTTCGTTTCGACCCTTCCCGTAGTCTTCCTCCATCAACACTACATCAGCCCGGCCCAGACCCGGCTCCGTGTATCAACGGACCTTGCCTGTTTGCCCGTTACACAGTGATGCACCCAAACGCTCGAACCAACCAGATGGATTAACACGCGGTCAAAGGGGTATTAAAAATGAACCTGAACAATCAACCAACCATTGATCAACTGGCTCAGTTGTTTGCAACACGTAAAGACTCCCTCGACAGCCATATCCTGTGGGTCTGTGAGAAAGGCGATGTGCACATGGACGGGCTGGGTGCGTGCAGCCAGGAGCAAGAGTTCGACCAGGAACATCCGCATATGCGGGCGCGCCTGAAGATGTACCGCAAAGGCCAGGGCTACGTGGGCAAGAAGGCCGCTGCCGACAAGGATTTTCTCGGCCGTGTGCTGCAAACCCTCAGCAGCGAATGGGGTTCGGCACAACGTGAGCCGGGGCTGAGGGTCATCGATAAGCTTTGCTAGGCAGTAGCACTGCAACCATCGGGTAATGGCGTTGAACTCGGCGGCGCTGAATGCTTCAAATTCAAAGCGTGCGAGAACTGCCTTCGCACGCCTCCCTGAACATTCAGCGCCCTGCGGGGCGATCAAGGTGCTGTCATGGATCTGAACAAGCTCACCCAACACATCAAGGCCGGCGAGATCGAGGATTTGAATCTCATGTCGATTGAGGGCGGCTCCTACGTCCTTCACGCCCGCATGAACGGTAAATCCCACCCGATCAGCAGTGCAAACGGCCAAGTTCTGCATGTGGCCTCTGTCAATGAAGCGCGCAAATGCCTGGCCGGTGTGCCTGAAGTGCCGCTCTTTATCGTTCATCCCGTGGTGTACGACGAAATGGTTGGACAAGCCCGTGACGACCAGCTGGCCTCTCGTGAGCGGATTCCGTTTCGCTCTTCCCTCTGATTGACCCTGCCAATGGCCGGACGTAAAGTCCGGCATTCTTGCTCTCACAATGTGCGATTGCCGGGCAGCCCTGCCAGGTCAGCGCGCTGCATGACTTCCCCTCTTTCAAGGTTTGCATTGCATGCTGGAAAACACGAAGTTCTCTGCGTTCCTGTTCGACATGGACGGCACCCTGATCAATTCGATTGCCGCCGCCGAGCGCGTATGGACGCACTGGGCGCGTCGCCACGGACTGGATGTCGACGCATTTTTGCCGACCATTCATGGCGTGCGTTGTATTGAAACCATACGCAGGCAAAACCTGCCGGGCGTAGACCCCGAGCGGGAAGCCGAGGCGGTTACCCAAGCCGAAATGGATGATGTTGAAGGCGTTGTGGCCATTGAAGGTGCGGCAGCGTTTCTTGCATCGCTGCCCGCCCATCGTTGGGCCGTGGTGACGTCGGCACCCAGAGCGCTGGCGGAAAAAAGGATGCGGGCCGCGGGTCTGCCCTTGCCAGCGCTGATGATTGCCTCTGAAGACGTCACTCAGGGCAAACCCGCACCTGACTGTTTCCTCTTGGCTGCGCAACGGTTGGGCGTCAATCCAAGCGATTGTCTGGTGTTCGAAGACGCTCCAGCCGGGATCGAGGCCGCAGAGAAGGCCGGTGCCAGCGTTATGGTGATCAGCGCCGCTCATGTTCATCCCTACCAGACAGCTCACCCGACGTTGAATCGCTACACCAACGTACGGGCGCAGGTCGACGGCGAAACGCTGACGTTAGCCTCTGTGTAGGCGCCATCGGAGGTGAGTGCGTTGGCCATGGACTGCATAGCGGTCCTGCCCGGCGCCATTCGCCTCCGGGCAGCATCAAATGCCGGAATTACTCCTTTGAATCATACGGCGGGTACTGGTCGTCCTTGACCCGCTTCTGCTCCTGAATATTTTCGCCGCTTTCAGGTGACTTCGCGGGGCCTTGCGGGTCCACCTGGGGATCGGCCAGATCTGGCGAGTCAGGATCAAAACCCAGGTTTTCTTTGGGCTCGTCGTGCTTGGACGGGTTGTGGTCTTGAGGCTTCATTCGGACATCTCCATCTCGGTTGCCATGGGTTTCAGTTAAGAAAGGACGCTGCCGGATAAGTGCGGCCGGACTGATGAATGGGCCATCGGGCGGGCTCTTAATCTGTCAGAACTGGGCGGAACCACCGATCCGAGAGCCTCCGCCCGCGCTAAACCTTCCGCCTTGGCTGTCGATAATCTTTCTGTGGATTCCGGATTTGCCGGACAGCACTTGAAGAATGACAGGCAGGCGCATGGACACTATTTTTCTGTTGGTTGAACACGGTCGCGAACAAGGCGAGGTTTACGTCCTCGGCTGGTTTGATAACGAAATGACAGCGAAAGAAACCGCTGAAGCGATGGAGTGGAAAACCTATCGCGAAGAGGTGAAGCGCCAGCAACAATGGTCAAGCCAGGCGCCACTGTCTCCGGCGCAGACCGCCCACCGACGTTTCTGGGTGAAGAATATCGCCAAATTCGGCCACGCTTTCACCCAGAAATCAGCCTCCGTGCATTGAGCCCGAATCAACCACGCAGTGCTTTGGCAGCGCCCAGTAACCCGCGAAACCGTTGATAGCGCGCCTGCAATGCAGTGTGCGCCTGTGGGTCAGGGAAGAACCGCGCCTTGATCGGCATCCCGATTTCGAGCAAAGCCGCGCCCTTGCCCACCGAGAGAAAACCCAGCTTGGCAGCGCCGATACACGCACCCAGTTCGCTGCCCTGCAAGGTGTGAATTTCGCGATTCAGAATAGTGGCCAGCAATTGCGCCCAGTACTCACTGCGCGCACCGCCACCCACCAGCGCACACGCATTGACCTGTGCCCCCGCTGACTGCACGGCGTTCAGCGCATCGAGCAAGCCAAAACCGACCCCTTCCAGCACTGCGTAACCCAACATCGCGGGCGTGCTGTCGTGGCCCAGATTCATGAATCCGCCGCGCAGCAATGGATCGTTGTGGGGCGTGCGCTCGCCTGCCAGATACGGCAGAAACAGCGGATTGGACAGCGCGACCATACGCCCGTGGGGCAACGCATCCGCGACCCGCTGCAGCAGCGTCTGCTCGTCAGGCTGGCCGAGCAGTCCGGTAACCCAGCGCAAACAACTGGCGCCCGCCAGCATGGCGCCCATGGTGTACCAGCGTTGCGGCAAGGCGTGGCAAAAACTGTGCACCGCGCTGGGCGGATCACCTGCTGGCGTGTCGGTGATTGCCACAAGCGCGGCGCTGGTCCCCAAGGTAATAAACGCGTCCCCGGCATTGATCGCACCGATACCGACTGCTGAAACCGGGTTGTCACCACCGCCACAGGCGACCGGCAACTGCGGGGCCAGCCCAAGCTGCTGCGCGGTCTGCTGCGTGAGCCGTCCGGCGAGCTCGGTGGATTCTCGCAGCACCGGCATCTGCGCAAGCGACAGTCCGGTGGCGCGCAGCATCGGCTCGTACCAGGCGCGCTGCTCGACATTCAGCCACAGCGTGCCCGCCGCATCTGACATGTCACTGACGCGCTCGCCGGTCAGCCGCAGGTGCAGATAATCCTTGGGCGACAGCACGCAACTGATGCGCGCGAACACGTCGGGTTCATTCTGCTTGAGCCACAACAGTTTGGGCGCGGTGAGGCCGGCCATCGCCAGGCTACCGGTGGTTAACGCATACGCCGGGTACTGAGCGTTGAGCTGCTGGGCCTGGGCAATCGCACGGGAATCATCCCAAAGGATCGCCGGGTACAGAATCTGATCATCTTCATCCAGCAGAACTGCGCCGTGCATCTGCCCGGACATCCCGATGCAGGCAATCGCAGCCCAGGCGTCAGGGTGGTTTGCACGAAGCTGCTGCAATGCTGACAGGCACGCTTGCCACCAGTCTTCGGGATTCTGTTGCGACCAGCCTGTTTGCGGGCGCGACACCTCCAGACGCGCACCCGCGTGGCCGACGACCTGGCCGTTTTCATCCATCAATATCGCTTTGAGCTCGGACGTCCCCAGATCGATTCCCAGTGAAACGCAACCCTGCATAAACCCTCACTTACCGTTGGCGGACGCGCTCAGGGGCATCCACATGAATTTCGGATACGCAGCGTTGGTGCCAGGCGCACGGTTTGCCGCGGGGCATCGGGGTTATCGATGCAGCCCAGCAGTAAGCCAACTGCACGTGCACCCAGTTCGTTGACCGGCTGAGCGATGACGCTCAGGCGCGGCAGAAAGAAATCCGCCCAGTCGAAATCGTCGAAGCCGACCAGGGCCATCTGTTGCGGTACTTCAATAGCGGCCTCGCGCAAGGCCTGCATGGCGCCGATGGTCATCAAGTTGTTGCCCGCCATGATCGCCGTCGGAGGGCTGCTCAGCGCCAGCAATCGGTGCGTCGCCGCGCAGGCGGACTCACTGCGCGAGTCACCTTCGACCAGCAGCATGTCGTCCCACGGCAAGCCCGCGTCCAGCAAAGCGGCGCGATAGCCGTCGATGCGCTCTTGCGTAGTACTCAAGCCTTTGGCACCCGCCACCATGCCGATGCGCCGATGCCCGTGCGCCACAAGATGTGCGATTAACCCTTGGGTGGATTCGCGATTTTCGACGCCAACCTGATCGAATCCGTGCTCGGCCAGTCGATCGACCAGCACTGTCGGTATGGCGTTGTTCTGCAAATACGTAAGTGCGCGGTGCTGCGGGTCTCTCGAAGGGGCCAGCAAAATCCCGTCCACCCGCCGATGATGCAGGGTCTTGACCACGCGCAACTCTTGCTCCGGGTCATCGTGGGTGTCCACGAACAGCATCATGATCCCGTGCTTGGCGCATTCGGTTTCGATGGCGTGCACGGTCTCGCTGAAATAGTGGTTGGACAACGCCGAAATGGCCACGCCGATGGTGTTGGTGCGCGACCGGGCAAGCGAGCGGGCCACGGTGTTGGGGATGTAACCCAATGCCTTGACCGCCTGCTCAACCGCCTGCACCGTTTGCGCGCTGACCTTGCGCGTGCCGTTCAACACATGGGACACCGTCGAGGTCGACACCTTGGCCTGCCGCGCCACGTCCTCCATCTTTACCACTGACACCCTCCGATTTTCAGAGTCTGCTGGAGTGCGGGCCTCCCATACGCCATGGGCTGCCCGCTAAGTGCTCAGCGCTTGCTAGACCAGCCTTTGTACTCACCGATGTTGTCACGGGTGATCAGTTTGGGGGTCAGCAAAGTCAGCGCTTCGGCCGGCTTGCGGTCATTGAGGATGTCGTTGCCCAGCACCACGGCGTCCTGCGCCATGGCCCACGGATCCTGACTGGCGGAGGCCTGGATCGAGGTGTCGGTTTTCAAGGCGTTTTCGATGTCTGGCGCGCCGTCTACCGAGGTGATGATGATGCCGCTGCGTTTCAGCTGTTTGGCGGCCAGGTCGCTACCGATGGCTTGCGGGTCGTTGATTGCGAACAGCCCGTCGATTTTCGGGAAGCGCGTCAGGTAGCCCTGCATCGCATTCAAACCGCCTTCACGCGACCCTTTGGCGTCTTGATCATCTGACAGCACCTTGATATCAGGCGCTTTGGCCAGGGCATTTTTACACCCTGTGACGCGGTCCATCACCGACGTCACTTGCGGACCGTTCTGGATGATCATGTTGCCCTTGCCCGACAGCTTGTCGATGATGAACTGACACGCCAGACGACCGGCTTCCACGTTGTCGGTTTGCACAGTGGCGTCCACGCCCTTGGCGTTCACGTCTACTGCTACCACCACGATTCCGGCTTTGCGGGCCTTCTTGATGGCCGACTCGATGGCCGACGGATCGACCGCGTTGAGCAGGATCAAATCCACGCCCGCCGAGATGAAGTTATCGATTTGGGTGAATTGCTTGCTCAAGTCGTAATCGGCTGACACCGACGTCACTTTGGCGTTGGGATTGAGCTCCATCACCTTGGCCTTGGCACCTTCGGCCAGGGTCACAAAATAAGGATTGCCCAGCGAGCCGAGCGTGATGCCGACCGATTTCAGCTCTTTCGCCTGAACACCTTGGGACAACAACGCCGCCAGGCACAGGGTCACGACAGCGGGAAATTTACGTTTGAAGTTCATGATTGCTCTCTTGTGATTATTGTTGAGTCCACTTTTGAAGCGCAGCAGGTGTTGCATGCAGCGACCGATCAGGTTCTTGCCCCCGACTGGCGATAACGGTCCAGCGCCACGGCGCCGATGATCACGATGCCCTTGATGATGTATTGCCAGATGTCCGAGACGCCCATCAGCACCAGACCGTTGGTCAAAACAGCGATGATCAGTGCGCCAATCAGCGTGCCGCCGATGGTGCCGACGCCACCGGTAAAACTGGTGCCCCCCAGGATCACCGCGGCGATGGCATCCAGCTCATAGGATTGGCCCAGTTGCAGGCCGTTGGCGGCAAACAGTCGCGAGGCACTCATCACCGCGCCAAGCCCGGCCAACGCACCGGACAACGCGTAGACGAACAGCAGGACTTTCCACACCTTGATCCCGGAAAGCCTCGCAGCCTCCGGGTTACCGCCCACTGAATAGATTTGTACGCCCATCACCGTTCGCCGCAGGATGAACCACGACATCGCGATCACCGCCACCGCGATGATCACCAGCCACGGTACGCCGAGCACAGAGTCGTTGCCGATGAAAGCGAAAGGCAAATCAGGGTTGAACACGGTTTTGTCGTCCGCCAGCAAGCGTGCCAGACCGCGCATCGCGGTCAGCGCGCCAAGGGTGACAATAAACGGCGGCAGGCGCATGAAGGCAATCAGCCCGCCGTTGACCAGCCCCAGCAACAGGCCGAAACCGACACCGGCGAATATACCGAGCATGCCGTATTGCGGCGACATCGACGCCTGCAACGCAACCACTGCAGACGCCGCCAGAATGGCCCCCACCGAGAGATCGATGCCGGCCGTGAGAATCACGAAGGTCATGCCCGCCGCCAGCACCACGTTGACAGACGCCTGCTGCGTGATGATCGACAGGTTCTGCCAGGTCAGAAAGCTCTCGCTCATCAACGCAAAACCTGCCAGCAACAGCACCAACACCGGCAGCATGCCCACCGTACGCATCAGCTCGCGCACACGTTCACGCTTGTTGACCACCGCAACGCTTGCGGGTTTGTCTACGATCAGACTCATGGTCTGAAGCCCTCTTTCTTGTTATTGGAAGGATGTGCTGCTGTCGCATGCACTCTGCGTTTCGCTGCCTCAGGCAGCGCCGCCCGTGGCCAGATCGATGATCCGTTCCTGGGAAATTTCACTGCCCGATGCACCGCCGACTTCGGCCACCAACTGCCCTTCGCGCATCACCAGCACGCGGTCGCAGGTGCCAATGATTTCCGGCAATTCGCTGGAGATCACCACAATGCCGACACCGGCTTTTGCCAGCTCATTGATGATGCGATAAATCTCCGACTTGGAGCCGATGTCCACGCCGCGGGTCGGCTCATCGAGCAGCAACACTACCGGCTTGACCTCAAGCAACCGCGCCAGCAGGACTTTCTGCTGATTACCGCCCGACAACGCGCCCACGCTCACCTTGCCCGATGCCACGCGGATCGACAGCGCACGAATCGCATCGATGGCACGTCTGGCGCCGCGCGGGCGGTCCAGCACGCCACCGCTGTGGGCGTCTGGCACGCACGCGCAGACGTTGATGTTGTCACGCACGCTCATGTCGAGAAACAGCCCTTGGGCCTTGCGGTCTTCGGTGAGGTAAACCACACCGGCGCGGATGGCGTCAGCGGGGTTATTCAATTCAGTCACGGGCTTGCCGGAGATCTCCAGCGTGCCGGAGATGCGTGAATCGGCCGCGAAAATCAGCCGGGCCAATTCGGTACGTCCGGCACCCACCAGCCCGGCAATGCCCAGCACTTCCCCGGCGTGCAGGTCGAAGCTGCAAGGGCGCACGCGTTTGCCGTCCGCCATGTCACGCACGCGCATCACCACCGCGCCGGGATCGTAAGCCGCGTGTTCTTTTTTGTAGAAGCCGGACAAATCGCGGCCCACCATCATCTTCACCAACACTTCAGCGGACAGCCCGTCGCGCTGTAGCTGGCCGACGTACTCGCCGTCGCGCAGCACAGACACCCGGTCCGACAGCTCGTAGATTTCAGCCATGCGATGGCTGATATAGATGATCGCCAGACCCTGATCGCGCAATTGCTTGATCAGCGCAAACAGGCGGTCGGTCTCGCGGGATGACAGCGGCGTGGTGGGCTCGTCCATCACCAGAATTTTGGCGTTGGCATGCAGCGCACGGGCAATCTCGACCAGTTGGCGTTCGGCAATCGACAACGAGCTGACTGTGGTGGTCGCGCTGAATCCAGCGCCCAGCCGTGTCAGCACCTCGACAACGCCCGCCTCCATCGACTTTCGGTCGATGGTCCATCCCCGGCGCAGCTCACGGCCAAGATAGATATTCTCGGCGACGCTAAGATTGGGACACAGGCTCAGCTCTTGGTAAATCACCGCAATGCCATGGGCTTTGGCCGTTAACGGGTCGAAGACTGACAAGACCTGCCCATTGACCCGGATATCAGCGCCGGGATCGGCCTGGTAAGCACCGGACAGGATTTTCATCAGTGTCGACTTGCCCGCCCCGTTCTCCCCCATCAGCGCATGCACTTCACCGGCATACACCTGCAACGCGACATCTTTGAGCACGCGCAGGCCGTTGAAGGTTTTGGAAATATTGCGCATTTCCAGAACAGGCGTGGGCTGGGCTTCGGAAAAATCAGGTTGTGCAGCAGAAGGCACGCTCATGACAGAGCGCTCGAAACGGGAGTGCAAGGCGCGTCGCTGAGGGAGCGAACGAGCGTGAACCGACCATGATGGCTGTTCATTTCAAACCTCGAGGTTTCTTGTTTTTATACCTGTGACTCCTCGTCGGATGGCGCTGACGGAAGACACTCGGGAAGCAACTGGAAACACTCTAGAACAGCTGAATCGTTTCACGCAAGCGCTTGCTTTTACTTTTGCAAAATAACCTGCGAAGTGCGCAGGCGTACAAATCGGGGACTATTTGTTTTCGGGATCGTTGTCAGGCTCAGGGAACAACGTGTCGACACGCTGTCTGTTGCCGCTGCGCACGGGCGCCATGGCGGCAGACTCCGCCAGCTTTGTGGCCATCTCCCAGTGCCGGTCCTGCTGCCCATCCGGCTTGCCTTCGGTCTCCCAGATCGCCTCGGCCAACTGACGAATTGTGTCTTGATCGATGCTCATTTCCACTCCCCCTGTATAGGCCCATGTGCCATCGCCCGGCATCAAGTGAACGCCGTGACAGTTTTTTGTGACAACACTTTGCCGAGAAAGTACGCCACGGCGTACTCCTTTCGAACACATCGACACCTTGGGCTTACGCAGCGGGGGCACGCTGCGTGTGTATCGGCGATTCATGTTTCACCAAGCGCCTGGTGGAATGCCGTCTTTTTTGAAGTCCTTGAGACGCTCTTTTTCCTCGGGTGTGGAATGGGCAGGCGTATCGTCGGCAGGCTTTTCCGGAGTTTTTTCGGGTTCGCTCATGGTTAATCCTCGTGCCCAGTCAGTGATCATGGGCCGTGATAGCGGATCGGCTGGATCAGGGTTGACGTCGGTTCAGCACAATACTGACCACCAGACCTACGCCTGCTGCTGCCGCAACCGCATGCCAGGGTTTTTCCTTGACGTAGGCCTTGGCCTTTTCAAACGCCGGCAGACCGTGCTCCACGAGCGGGCCTTCGGACGTCACCGATCTGGAGGCGCTGTCCAGAAACGCCCTCAGACGGCTGCGTGCCACATCAGTGCGGTCTTCGTTAACGGCGTCGCCAGCTTTAAGCAGTGCGTCAGTCTCTTTGAGAAACGCGTTCAGCTCGGAGCGCGTTTTCTCGTAGAGATCGTCAGTCAGGGTGTTCGTGAAGTCTTTGGACATGAGTGCATTCCTGATGGGTTGCTCGAAATGGATTGACACGGCGCAAGGCGGCTTCGTTCAACCGAAGTAGACCTTCGCGCACCTGGGTCACCCAGCACGTCAGTCACCCGAGATCACGCCGGTCATGGCGGTGAATTCACTTTGACGATTGTTCAGTTTTTCGAGGACGTCGGCCGGGGTCGACTCACGAAAGACCACCATGTGGCCGACCTCTTTGCCGCCTTCAGTGACACGTTCGATGTCATTGATCATCCATGTCTTGAGCTCGTCGACGGAAATGCCTAACTGCTCTGCAATCTGGAGATGAAAGCGTTCCTGGTCGTACTGATTGAATGCTTCGCTGTTCATGGGAGGTGCCTCGCTCGTCAGTGATGTAGTTGAGGCTGCGAACTGGGCCAACAGTTCAGCGCGATGTACAACGCCATGACCTGAGGTCAGGTTCGCAAAGCGATGGTCAGTGGAGGGAAGAAATCATCAGCCGTCCGCCGGCCAGTCCAGCCTGCTGCGCAGCTTCAAGCTTGAAGTAGCTGCGGTTGTATTCGCGCCACACCGGGGAGATGCGCTCACCCGCTTTGCGCGTTACAACGTCAATGGTCCACGGTGTGGCCGAGCCATTTCGGTAGGCGTTGACGGTAATCTTGAAAGCGCCTTCAACGAAGTCGCGGGAATGGTAGGTGCTCTGCATGACGTGCTCCTTTGGACGGATCCCGCGATTGCGGGAGTCAGGGCAGTCAAAGTGGTCACTGGCATCAGCAACATTCAACCGGGCCACTTCGCATGGCCACATTCATACGAGTGATGGACACAGCCTTTCGTTCCTATTCAAACAGCCTTTCAACAGCCCGTTTCAAACCTTCGCAAAATCAGTAAACGGAAGCTTTCTGATAACAAGAATAATTAGCATTAAACAATTGTGAAAATTTTGTTAGGATTCGCCCCCCTCACGTAGTCCTTTGCCTGCATTCAGCTTTCCAGGAATCCTACAATGCTCCGTCCCGTATTCCCCGCGTTGGCCACCACAATTGCGCTCGGTTTTTGCTCCTCCTCAATGGCGGCACCTGTTGATCCCGACATTCCTGCGGCACCAGGGACCATTTCTCTGGACGGTGTGAATATCAACGCCGACTACGGCCTGGCGGGTATGGCGACTACCGAAAGCAGCGGCTCTTACACGACGGGCTCCATGAACACCGCGACCAAGCTGCCTCTGTCGATCCGCGAGACTCCACAATCGGTCAGCGTGATTACTCGTCAGCGCATGGAAGATCAGGGCATGAACGACCTCAATGACGTGGTCAAATATGCACCCGGCGTGACGCTGCACAAGACTGCGTCTGATCGCCAGGAGTTTCTGGCGCGCGGCTTCAAGATCGACAACATCATGTACGACGGGCTGCCCACCAGTATCAGCACGTACACCCAGGACGTCATATCCGCGGCTGATCTGAGCATTTACGACCGCGTTGAAGTGGTCCGCGGTGCGACAGGCCTGATGACGGGCGCCGGCAGCCCGGCCGCTACGTTGAACCTTGTGCGCAAGCGCCCGACTGCCACGCCGCAGGTCAGCATTACGACGAGCGCCGGCTCTTGGGATCGCTACCGGACTGAAGTCGATGCGTCCAACAAGCTCAATGATGCCGGCACCGTCCGTGGCCGCGTGGTCGCGGCGTATCAGGACAACAACAGTTTCACCGATGTGCGTGAAAATCAGCGGCAGACGTTTTACGGCGTCCTCGACATGGACCTCAACGACTCAACAACCTGGACGATCGGCGCCTCCAAGCAGCGCGATGACAACACTTCAGACTGGGGCGGCCTGCCAAGCGGTCCGAATGGCGAAGACCTGCACCTCAAACGCTCAAGCTTTCTGAGCAATGACTGGTCGTATTGGGACAAGGATAACGTCAGCGTCTTCACCGACCTGACGCATCGGTTCGACAATGGCTGGTCCACCAGGCTTGCCGCTGCAAAAATCTGGGCCAAGGCAGACACCTTTTCCAGCTATCCGGGCAACTACGACGGCGCCGGTTTCCAGCAGTACTCCGGCAAGTACATCGACAATGATGACCAGACCAACCTCGACGCCTCCCTCTCCGGCCCTTTCCAGCTATTGGGTCGCGAGCACGAGTTGGTGGTGGGCGTCAGTCATCGTCAGGAAAAGTTCGATCAATGGGGCGGCTGGACTGCGGGTACACCGATCGACATTTACAACTTCGATCACGCAATTTCCAAGCCGGCAGTGGACACGACGATGTACGAAGGCCGTAACACCACCACCGAAAAAGGCGTGTATGCCGCTGCCCGCCTGAACCCTATTGGTCCGCTGCATATCATCCTGGGTAGCCGGGTCAGCTGGTATGACTACGACAACCGTGCCGGCACCGGGGATTACTCCGTCACCCGTGAAGTCACGCCGTACGCCGGGATCATCTATGACCTGAACGACACCTATTCGGCGTACGTCAGCTACACCGAAATCTTCAAGCCGCAGAGCGAGATGGACGCCAGCCGTAAAGTGCTGGAGCCCATGACCGGCAAGAACTATGAAATCGGCCTTAAAGGGGAGTACTTCGAAGGCGCGCTGAACGCTTCTGTCGCGTTGTTCGAAATGGAGCAGGAAAACCGTGCGTACCTGCTCGACAACCAGAACTCGACCAACTGCCCGTCGTTCCCGGCAACCAGTTGCTACGGCGCCGCTGGCAAAGTGCGCAGTCGCGGTATCGACACCGAACTGACTGGCGCCCTCACCGCCGACTGGCAGTTCTCGGCGTCCTACACCTACGTCCTCAGCCAGTACATTGAAGACGGCACCGAGAGCAATGAAGGCAAACTGTTCGCGCCTGACCAGCCCAAGCATTTGTTCAAGGCAGCGACCAGTTACACCCTGCCTGGCGAGTTGCACAAATGGCGCGTTGGCGCAGACGTTTACGGCCAGAGCAAAACCTTCAACCGCGTGGGCAACGGCACCGCCGATCAGGACGCTTACGGCATCGTCGGCCTGATGGCAGGTTACAAGTTCGATGAGAACTGGGACGGCCGGGTCAACGTCAACAACCTGCTCGATACCCGCTACTGGCAAGGCATCCCGAATGCCGGGGGCGCCGGACAGTACGGTGACCCACGCAACCTGATGTTTTCGTTGAAGTGGACGCTCTGATCGGTCAGACCCATTGACACCAGACGCGCCGAAAAATGAAAAAGCCCACGCCATTGCTGGTGGGCTTTTTATTCAGGCATGGTCCTGGACGAGGATTACGCTTCGCTGTTCATGATCGACCAAAGCACCTTGCGCCTGCCCCGCCAGATCAACATCGTCGGCCAGTTGAACGGGTTCTCCAGCGGCTTGCGCAACGGACAACCTGTCACTGAAGCCGACCGCAGCTCGTTGCGCGCGCTTCTTAAACAAGAAACCCAGCTTCGTCAGGAACTGCAGCAGAGTCTGAAATTACTCCGCCGTAACGAGCCCGTCCTGACAAAATCGAGCCGCCTATCATGGCCGCCCTGACCAGTCTGGACGGGTTTCGCCAGAACCTGCAAAACCTGATGAGCGCCAGCGATGGGGTGATCCGCAGCGTTGAAACCCTGACCACGGAAGGCAATTCAGCCGTCGCACAGCTCTACAAAGCCCAAGACTTATTGCAGGAGACCTTGCACAACGAACTGGCGAGTCGCGGATTTGCCGTGGTGGCCGATGAAGTGCGCACGCCGGCATCGCGCACCCAGACCTCCACAGAGGAAATCCGCCGCATCATTCAGGAACTGCAACACAACACCAAGGCCGCCGTCGACCAGATGACCGCAGGTCAGACCCGGGCTCGCGACTGCATAGATTCGGCCGTCAAAGCCTCGACCAGCCTGACTGACATCAATGAAGAAGTGGAACGTATTGTCGGCATGAACACTCAGATTGCCAGCGCAGCCGTTCAGCAGCATGCGGTCTCCGAAGACATCAATCGCAACGTCATCGAGATTCGTAACGGCAGCATGACGCTGATGCAAGGGGTCGAGGACAACGAAGTCACGGCTGACGAATTGTCGTTGCTGGCGGGCGAGCTGCGTACGGTGGTCGCGCGCTTCAAGTGGTAAGTTGGGCGACCAACCTGATGAGAGGAAAGCGTTGATGTTTCACGTTATGTTCAGCCTGCCATGCCTGTACGTCGTTGTCCGGTTCATCTGGCCCATGCCGTGGTCGCGCCCCATCAGAATCGCGATTGCCCTGCTGATCGTGCTCGCTTCGCAATACCATCTTTACTGTCGGCTCTCCTCCGGCAGCGTGTTCTCGCCGGAATTTCCGCGCAGCATCGTGATGCTGTTCAACGTGGGATTCGGGGCAATCCTGTTGACTGCCGTGTTTCAGATTCTGGTCGATATCGGGACGCTGCTGACGATGCTGGCGCGTCGTCGGTGGCTGACCATCCCGGCAGCGCTGCGCTACGGATTTGGTGCCGCCGCGCTGCTCTTGGCTGTGGTCGGTGTGCAGCAGGCAGTACGTGTGCCGGAGATAAAGGACATCGACATTGCGATCAAGAACCTGCCGCCCCAATTCGAGGGCTACACGATCCTTCAGTTGACCGACTTGCACATCAGCCGGCTTTTCGATGAGCCGTGGACGCAGGCCGTCGTCAGCCGCTCCAACGAGTTGGGTGTGGATCTGATGGTGGTGACGGGTGACTTGATCGATGGATCGGTCAGCAATCGCACACGCGACATTGCCCCGCTGCGCGGTCTTCATGCACCGGATGGCGTGTATGTCATCCCGGGCAACCACGAGTACTTCTTCGATAACGCCGCCTGGATGCAACACTTCGTCTCGCTGGGAATGATCCCGCTCGCCAACAGCCACACGCTGCTCAATCGTCAAGGTGCGCAGATTGTGCTGGCGGGTGTCACGGATCTGACCGCTCCAAAAACCGGTTTCCCGGCGCCTGATGTGAAACAGGCGATAGCGGGCGCGCCCAGTAATACGCCGATCATTTTGCTCGATCATCAGCCAAAGCTTGCCAGGTCTGCAGCGAGCGAAGGCATCGCACTTCAGCTGTCAGGCCATACCCATGGCGGCATGATTCTGGGGATTGACCGGTTGCTGGCCTTGGCCAATGGAGGGTTTGTCTCGGGACTCTACGACGTGCAAGGCATGCAGCTGTACGTCAACAATGGCACCGCGCTGTGGCCCGGATTTGCCCTGCGTTTGGGCGTGCCGTCTGAGCTGACACGCATCACGCTGCGAAGAGCGGTCGATTGAAGCCCGAAGGCGATGGGCAGAGTCGCGCACATGAAACAGCCCAGCCTTCCCGGATTGGGCTAGATCGTCAAGTCACTGAAGTACGCCAGGTTGATTCGCGCAATCGGCACCTTCGGCCGGCCGGGTGTTTTCCCGTGACCAACTGCTCGACAAGATCTACTCCAACCACTGCGTGATCACTGACCCCACGGTGGAAAGCCATATCCGCAATCTGCGGCGTAAGCAGGAGCAGGCGTGCCCTGGGGAAACGCCCATCGAGTCAGTGTATGGAGTGGGTTATCGGTTTCAGCTTTCCTGGCCTGAGGTCTCGCCGACCACGGGTAGTTGTCGATCCCGGCGCGCGGTGAGGCGCTGAAATCGGCTATGAGCAGCCGACCCCAGACGCCTTGATGCCTGGTGAAAATGAAAAGCGCCGAAGCGATGTTCTAGATCTTCAGAGCCCAGTTACATCTTGAACCGCGCCACCATGCTCTGGAGTGTGCTTCCCAAGCGTGCCAGTTCCATCGTGGAGACTGCGCTTTGTTCGGTCGCGGCCGCGGATTGGTCAGCTACGTCACGGACGTTAATAACGCTGCGGTTGATTTCGTCGGTGACTACAGTCTGTTGCTCAGCGGCGGCTGAGATTTGCTGACTCATCTGCTCGATGGTGCCTATTGACTGAGTAATTTCCAGTAGCGCCTGTTCGGCCTGACGAGACAGTTCAACGGTGCCTTCAGTACGCTGTTGGCTGGCGGACATCAGACTCGATGCCGCGCCAGTCCCTTGCTGCAGAGCCTTGATGAGCTCTTCGATTTCCATTGTGGAGTTCTGCGTGCGCTGGGCCAATGACCTTACTTCATCTGCTACCACGGCAAAACCACGGCCTTGTTCGCCCGCGCGTGCGGCTTCGATAGCGGCATTGAGCGCGAGCAGATTGGTCTGCTCAGCGACCGCCTTGATAACGTCAATCACGCTGCCAATCTTGTCGCTGTCATGGGTCAGGCGCTGCATGGCCACGCCTAGTTGCTCCACCTCTCCCGCCAGTTGACCGATTTCCCGCGTGGCGTTTTGCACGACGCTGCTGCCATGGGCCGCGCGCTCGCTGGCTTGTTTGGCGGCTCGTGATGCGTCTTCGGTGTTTTGCGCAACTTCCTGCACGGTCGAGGCCATTTCATTCATCGCAGTAGCGACCTGATCGACCTCCATTTTTTGCTGGGTAACCCCGGCGCTGGTCTGCTCGCTCACGGCCGAAAGCTCCTCGGCAGAGGTCGCAATCTGTGTCACTCCGTGGCTAATGCCCCCGATCAGGTCGCGCAATGATGTCGTCATGTGCTGCATCGTGTTCTGCAGTAAGCCCAACTCGTCTTTACGGGTGGTGCTTATGTCGTTACTCAAGTCGCCATCGGCAATGCGTCGGGCTGCAATGACACTGGCGCCGAGCGGGCGAGTGATTTGGCGCGTGATCAGCACTGCCGCGAAGATACCTAAAAGCAATACAACTAAAGCCACGCTAAGTAGCTGGATGATCGCGTTACGCTTTTCTGTATTGGCGGCAACAATCTGTGCGGCCATCAGCTCGTCAGCGCTTTTAACTGCATCGGTCGCGTTTTGTTGCAACGCGTCGCGCAGTTGATCGTTTTGTTGCAGCATCTGCGAAATGGTCGCCATCAATTCCTTGTATTGACGCAGTGCCATAAGGGCGGTGTCGACGGCTGCACTGGCCTGGCTTGGCAGCTGGTTACGGGCGTCTGTGACTTGCGCTATCAGCGCGTCGGCACTCTTGAAAGTTGCCTGACGGTTATCGTCGTTAGGAATACTCAGGTAGCGGCGGAATACAAGGCGAAAGTTGGTCATGCCATTGCGAAGGTCACCCGCGATCTTCACCTGCTCGATACCGTTTTGATCCGGTGAGCGCGAAGCATCGTTTAACGTGCTCTGCAGCAGGCTTTCAAAGGTTGCGCTCACCTCATCGGAAACTTTGATGAGTGGTTTAAGAGCGCCATCCACTTTCTGGTTGTTATTCACCAGTTGGTCGAACGTCTGCTTGAGGCTACCGGCTTGATCGCCAATACCTCTGAGCATGGCAACGTTGGCGGGCACTGTCAGAACCTGCAAACCTTCTTGGATGGCTTCGTTGAGAGCCACCAGCTTGAGGTCGTAGGCCTGCGCTGCGCCGGCATTCGGGCTAGCGGAATAGGCTTGCGCAGCGACTCTCACGTCCAGCACATTGACTTTCACTTCTGAGACTCTGGCAGCTTTGGCCAGGCGCTCAATCAGCAGGTTGGTGCTGGCATAGCCAATGGCTGTCACCGTGAGCACGCCAAGCAGAATGGCACCAAAGCCTATGCCCAGTTTTTTACTCACATTCAGATTATCCAACCATGTAGATTTCATTGCGTTCTGACCGTTGATTAGTATTCATGTGGTTTATCGACGTGGACGACTAAAAGTTGACGGCTAAGTTATTGAAATAACTGATTGATATGATCAAAACCCTCAATAGCTGTGAGCGTAATCCTAAGTCAGGTTGAATGGATGCGTTGCGTGCCCACCACGCTACGGCCTCGACCTGTTCCGCAGAGCAGTGGCGTAGCTGTCGGGACACTCTGCGGCCCCGTGGCAAGGGCTATAAAAATCGACCTTATAGGTCAGAACCGGAGGTTGAATTTTCAGCCCCGTTACAAGCGCGTCAGCAGCAACTAATGGCTTTCGGGCTAATAGCACGTCTGTTCAATCTGCAGAATGCTCTGCGCCCTAAGCTGATTTCGCAGGACTCTCGTATGCAGAGGCCTGGTGTTATCCAGTTAAAAGACTCACCTTTTATGCGGCAACGCTGTGGTTCTACCCAACTATTCATTAGTTCTAACCGACGTCCAGTCAGCCGCACCGGCAGATTGAAAATACCCTTGCCTTATCACATCAACACTTCAGCACCCTTCCACGCTCAGTTGGTGAGCAATAACCCTGAGTCTGACTGCCGTGCCCTACCAAGAAAAGGAGGTCCTGTGTCCGATCAGTACTACGCTCCATCAACTTCCCACAGGCAGGTACTCAAAGTCGGCGCCGCTGCGCTGGCTGCCGGAACCATCGCGGGAATCGTACCGGGCAACAACGTTGCTCAGGCTGCAACCTCGGCCCCAACCAAAGAAGGAAAAACCGAAATGACCAGCTTCACTACCCTCGATGGGACTGAAATATTCTACAAAGACTGGGGCACCGGTCAGCCCATCGTTTTTCACCACGGCTGGCCTCTCATTTCCGACGACTGGGACGCGCAAATGCTGTTCTTCGTTTCCAAGGGCTACCGCGTGATCGCTCATGATCGACGGGGTCATGGTCGCTCGACGCAGACCACCATCGGCAACGACATGGACACTTACGCGCAGGACGTTGCAGCCTTGGTCGCGCACTTGAAGTTGAAGGACGCCGTGCATATCGGCCACTCCACAGGCGGAGGTGAAGTGGCTCGCTATGTCGCTCAGCACGGTGCTGGCCTGAGAGCCCTTTACGTTGAAAAGGTATCAATGATGTTAGCGACCAGTACGATTGGATCGTCACGATTGGCCTACATTTCATATTTATGACATTAACGTTAAGCGATCGCCGCACATAACAGAGATTTAAGGAAACAAATTCAGTGTTATGAGAGACTTAGCCTTTTTTCCAGGAAGGTAAAGCATGACAGCACTCGATCTGTTGAGAACGCAAATGCAGGATGCTGAGCCTGTGCTTAAGGCGCTTGACATTGAACTGGAGCGTATCGCCTTCGACCCTACCAAAGGTGCGAGTGTTGATGCTGCCATCACTCAAGTGAGCAATGTGATAGATGCTCACCTGGCGGACTTTCGGGAAAACCCAATCCTTGGGCCTATGGCAGAGCAGCTCAAGTCGCAATATGTAGACGGGATTTACGAACAGGTTGCTTTAGCTGACAACTGCGCGGCGTCGTAACGCCGAAAGACAGTGAGGACATCAGACTTTACGAGCGCAAGCGTGGAACTGACTCGGAGCGTCGCTGCGCTCAAGGTAAAGCGCGGATGACACGACATTCAGCGTGGAAGTTCAGAGCACCCGCAAAGCTTCCTTCACTTCGATGCTTGGCACTGCCCGCTGAGAAACGGGAGAAGAATCTGACAGTAGCTCGCTGCCATTCGTGCTAACTCTCTACCAACGATGTTGCCAAATGGCACTGCTTTTCACCGCCGGTCACTTCTCCCCCTCAACACATCGCAGCGTCGTCGCGCTGTAGGAAAACTGTCACTTTAAGATTCTAGCTTGAAGTATCGAGCAACTTTGAGGTGCACATGGAACACACCCTTTCGGATAACTCTCATGTAGTCCGCCCGCGCCTTGACCATCGCATGGGCCCCTTTACCTTGCTGCTGTTCGGCGCGCTGCTGATCGGGGGAATTATCTTCAGCGCATGGGGCATCTTTCAGGACATTGATAAAGCCGGTGCAGTCGTGACGACCTGGCTGCCCTATGGGTTGTTGACATTGGCGCTGATCATCGCGCTGGGATTTGAGTTCGTTAACGGTTTCCATGACACCGCAAATGCCGTTGCCACCGTCATTTATACACACTCCCTTCCCGCCAATGTCGCAGTGATCTGGTCGGGGCTGTGCAATTTTACTGGCGTGCTGCTTTCAAGTGGTGCCGTAGCGTTCAGCGTCGTTGCGCTGCTACCCGTGGACATGATCTTGCAGGTGGGCTCCAGCAACGGCTTTGTGATGATCTTTGCTTTGTTGATTGCCGCCATCATCTGGAATCTCGGCACTTGGTGGATGGGACTACCAGCCTCTTCATCCCACACGCTGATCGGTTCGATTCTTGGCGTAGGCATCGCCAGTTCCTGGCTGGACGGACGCCCAGGCACACAGGGCGTTGACTGGTCACAGGTCACGAAGGTTGGTTACGCACTGTTACTTTCTCCGCTGGTAGGTTTCGTGTGCGCAGCAGGGCTGCTGTTGCTCATGCGCCTGCTGGTAAAACAAAAGGAGCTTTATCAGGAGCCGTCGTGTAACAAGCCGCCTCCCACCTGGATCCGTGGCTTACTCATCCTCACTTGCAGCGGCGTGTCGTTTGCTCATGGCTCCAACGATGGCCAGAAAGGCATGGGCCTGATCATGCTGATACTGGTCGGCACGTTACCAATGGCGTACGCCCTCAATCGGGCCGTACCGGTTACGCAAACCACGCAATTTGTAGCAGTTGCGCAAGTGACACACGACAGTTTAGCCAAAGCGGTGCCAGCACCCTCTCCCACCGACCCACGAGCCGTGCTGTTGCAATACGTGCGCAGCCGTGAAGCGCCCAGTGATCTTGTACCGGCGTTGACCGGGGTGGTTGACCTGATCGCAAAGGAAGTGCGCAGCTATGGCACCCTGAACAATGTGCCGTCGCAGGCGATGCATAACGTGCGCAATGACATGTTTCTGACCTCCGAAAGCATTCGCCTGATGAACCAGCAAAAGCTGGTCGACTTTCCTCAGGACACCCGTGACAACCTAAACGAATTCAAGAAGCAGATAGATGAAGCGACGCGCTTCATACCGTTCTGGGTGAAGGTTGCGGTGGCGATTGCATTGGGTCTTGGGACATTGGTGGGCTGGCGACGGATCGTCATCACCGTCGGTGAGAAGATCGGAAAAAGCCATCTGACCTACGCACAGGGAGCCAGCGCCGAGATGGTCACTATGGCCACTATCGGTGCCGCTGATGCTTTTGGCCTGCCTGTCTCGACGACCCATGTGTTGTCGTCCGGCGTTGCTGGTGCAATGGCGGCAAACGGAAGCGGAATACAAATGGCGACAGTCCGCAATCTACTCCTTGCCTGGGTCTTCACACTGCCAGCGGCGATGCTGCTTGCTGCCGGCTTGTACACGCTGTTTCACGCCATTTTCTAGGTAAGCGCCATGACGCCGCTGAAAGCATCCGTTGCACCCGCCGACGATCGCGCACGTCAGGGCGCTCTCAAGACGCTGTTGTTCTTGCGCAGGAAAATACAGGTCGCTGCCGAGAACGCGGCGAACTATGCGCACGTGCACGAGGATTACCGCAGCAGCGCCGTGAATCTGCTCAGCTATCTTGCGTTGCGAAGGCACGATATCCGGCTACTGCAAACGCAACTGAGTGAGCTTGGCTTGTCCTCATTAGGACGCTGCGAACGCAACGTGACCCGTTCCGTCGATCAAGTGATTGACGTGCTGCAGCAACTGACCGGCGCGACAGAAGATTCGCGCGCCTTGGCTCAGCGTGACAACGCGCCAATCAGCACCACCTCGCTACAAGACCACGGCAAAGCGCTGTTCGGCGACCCTCCTCGCGACAGGGCTGTGCGCATTATGGTCACCATGCCCACGGAGGCCGCTGATGATTACGCCATGGTGGAAAGCATGCTCGCGGCAGGGATGAACTGCCAACGCATCAATTGCGCACACGATGGGCCTGAAGTCTGGGGAAGGATGATTGAACATCTTCACAAAGCCAGTCAGAAACTCGGTAAACCCTGCGAGGTCGTCATGGATCTCGCAGGGCCCAAGCTGCGCACGGGCCCAATTGCGGCTCGTCCGCCAGTAATGAAAATACGTCCCGAGCGGGATAAAAAAGGGAAAGTACGAGCGCCAGCAAGGGTGTACTTGAGCGCTCACGAAATTGATGAAAACTGTCTGCAAGTGCCCTGTAAATGGCTGATGGGACTTGAGGTGGGCGATGTTCTGAGCCTAAGGGACGCACGGGATTCGAAGCGTCAAATGCTTGTGACGGATTGTGATGAATCAGGCTGCTGGGTCGAGATGCATAAGACCGCCTACATCGTTCCCGGCACGGTACTAAAACTCAAGAATGCAAAAGGGCGCAAACCGCATGCAAGAGTGGTCGCAGTACCTTCGAAGCCCTGCTCCATCAAGCTTCGAGAGGGTGATCACTTGGTGCTGGTGCATGGTAATCAGGAAGGTCAACCCGCCCTCCTCGACGAGCACGCCCACGTCATCTCGCCCGCCCGAATCAGCTGCAACTCAAACGCTGTCTTCAACGCAGCAGCCGCCGATCCCATCTGGTTCGATGACGGCAAGATTGGTGGGGTGGTGCTGTCCACTTCACAGGACGAAATGCAGATCTCGATTCACCACGCCCCTGACGGTGTGAAGCTCAAGGCGGACAAAGGCATCAATCTTCCCGCCACCGATCTCAAGTTGGGCGCCCTCTCCGATGACGATCTATTCGCGCTCGAATTTGCGGCGCAGCATGCTGACATCGTCGAGTTATCGTTTGTGAATAGCGCTAACGACGTGAACGCCTTGATGACTGAACTTAAGCGACTGGACGCTTTACGCCTTGGCGTTGTGCTAAAGATCGAAACGCAGCGTGGCTTTGAGAGTCTTCCAGAATTACTAATTGCAGGCATGGCCACCTCACGATTAGGGGTCATGATCGCGCGTGGGGATCTGGCGGTAGAGACAGGTTTCGAACGTACCGCCGAGCTGCAAGAGGAAATGCTCTGCTTGTGCGAGGCTGCACACGTCCCGGTTATCTGGGCTACCCAGGTTCTGGAGACGCTTGCCAAGACCGGAGCGCCCACAAGAGCGGAAATCACCGATGCCGCCATGGGAGTTCGTGCCGAGTGTGTGATGCTCAACAAAGGGCGGCACATTCTTAAAGCGATCAAAACCCTCGACGATTTACTCAAGCGAATGCAACACCACCACGACAAAAAACGCGACATGATGACAAAGCTGCACGTGGCGTCATCGCCAAGACTTTCACCTTAGACCCGAATACGTCTGCTACGCTGATCTCACTTTTTTCGAGTGAGAATCGCAATGTCATTCGTAGATGAATATGTACGCCAAATCATTGGATTAGAAGTCACGCTTTACCATGCGCGCGCCAGGCTGGAAGCCGATAGCGATGCTGAAGCTCTACATGATTTGAGAATCGCTATTCGTCGACTCAGAAGCTTGTTGCGACCTGTGCGAACCAGGGATGAAATCATTCCGCTCAATATTGCCGCTGCTGAAGTTGGCCGTATCACCACACCTGCCAGGGATCTGGAGGTGATGATTGGTGAGCTGGCACGCCATGGATATCTTCAGCAAGCCGATCGGCGAAAAGCGATACTCAAAAGCAACTATGCCTCTATCCTGAAAAGCCCGGCACTCGTTACGCTGTTCAATGAACTCGATAACTGGCCTGCCGCTTTTCGGCGCGCCGAAATTAACGGAGAGCTGGCCTGCGTCGAGACCGAAATCGATAAGTCACTGAATAATCGGGTCAAGCGACTTGTCGTCGGGCTCGCCGACCCCGGACATGACCGGCACGACATTCGGATCATGGTCAAAAACACCCGATATTTAGCCGAGGCCTTCCCGCACATTTCTTCACTTCGCAAGAAGTCCAGGGAAGAGCTGAAAACTGTTCAATCTGCGTTGGGATCGTGGCACGACCATTTTCAGTGGTGCGTCAAAGCCAAAATAGAACCGGACTTACGACCGTTATCCAGGCAGTGGGCAACTGCTTCCGAAACAGCACTGATGAAGGCCGAGAGCAAGTTGGTCTCGCTCCACCACCATCTTAAGCAAGACTTGAAGAAATAAATCAGCAGACCAGTCTTAGCGGCCAGGGACTGGCCACGTTTGCTTGGCTAACACTCGGGCGCTGGCTAAATCAGAGACTTTCGCCCGGCCCACCTGTGCGAAGCACAATGACTGGTTTGTCTAACTACCGGTCGTCGCTTCTCATGATAAATCCTCGCAAACACCTCTACATCGGTCGCAATATCCGGGTGATTTTCACCCGAACATCCCCAACCTTGTATGGAGGAGTTGCTATGACAATCAAAGTGGAAAAGGCCTTGGGTTGCCAGGACTGGCTTGTGAAGCTGGACGATTACCCCGTGAAATTTCGAAGCATGCTGGAAGCCGTAGAGTTTGCCGAGAGGTTGAAAGCGCGAATTGACGCTCCGCACGTCCTCCCTGGAGCCTGACCCTGAAGCCAGTACAAAGCACAGAACGAGGATGATGCATCACCTGCTCCGGCAACACGTCACGTAATGTTCATTGTTACCGGTGCATCATCACTGCTCCCTTCGAATACTTCGCCCGCACTCGAGCGGGCTTTTTTCAATTTGCAGAGACAGTGTAATGCCGACAAAACGCGTCCCTGTCGATCTTGCACATCGACCTCGTCTTGCTGATCTTCGGCCCATAGTTGCCACCTCATCCCTGCTCGCCACTGCCCAGCGATCAGCCCCGCAAGTCCGGGTCACGCCGGCGGAGCAATTGATAGATCGAAAAGGTTACAAGAGCGATTTTCTTGGCGACTTCTCAGTGCCTTGGCCAACGACGCCGAGCCTGATGGAGGATGTTTATCAGGTCGGCAATACAGACAACCGCCTGGACTACACCCACTTCTCGATAACCATGTCCCGCAGTCGGCGCATCGCACTTTATGTCGGGGTCAACGTGGAGGGTTCCAGCAGCGTGGAGATAGCTCGGCAACAGGACGTCTGGGCATATGACGGTCGCATACCCACCGAAGCACAGATTGGAGAGGATTTGTATCGCGACAATTTATTGGACAGAGGGCACCTGGTTCGCCGTCAGGATCCAAACTGGGGAGCCGAGGCGCAAATCGCTAACAACGACACTTTCCATTTCACCAACTGCTCGCCGCAGATGGCGGCATTCAATCAAAAGACGTGGTTGGAACTTGAGGATTATATTCTTCAAAACACTCGCCGCTGGAAAGCGCGGGCAACGATCTTCACCGGGCCTGTTTTCCGCGATGACGACCCGACGTACAGAGGCGTGCGAATACCCAAGGCATTCTGGAAAGTCGTCGCCTTTCTCGCAGACGACGGCAGACCTTCCGCCAGCGCTTACATGATTAGCCAGACTTCAGAGCTCGGAAAACTCGAACTGGTCTTTGGCGAACTCAGGACATATAGGCGCAGCGTCTCCCAGATCCAACAGCTGACAGGTATTAATTTTGGGGAGCTCGCTAACTATGATGGTTTTTCAAACGAAGAGCAGATCACAGGAACCCGAATCGAAGCACTGATTGGCGGGCCGGATGACATCCGTCTGTGATTGTTAATGCTTTTGGGTTGGGTTTGTCGTACCGGTTGCAAGACTTGCAGTCTAACCGGGCTCACAAGCCACCTGGCAATTACAAGCCCACCCTGGATAACTACATGTCTACCCGGCGTCGAGCAGGATCTGGCGGTCATGCACATCAGAGGCACTGCGCTTCAAAAGTGATCTGATAGGAGCACGGACATTTCGCCTGGACGCTTCCTTGGCATTCAGCCAACGGCAGGCGTCGATCTCGTTGCTGGGCCGCGGTTTCTGACGACCTGACCTCTGCGCTTCGAAAAGAAAATGGATGACATTGTCTTCTTCGTACTGGGAGACATAGGACAACTGATCGAAAGTCAGACCGGTTTCTTCTGCCATTTCGCGCATGGCCGCTTGCAGCGGCGTCTCACCCCGTTCGACACGGCCACCCGGAAGGTTCCACTTTGCATTGCGTTTGCGGACAAAAAGTATCTGCTCATCCCGGCGGCATATGACTGTGGCGCGCCTTTTCAGACCTTTGTCTTTCCCGTAGACGGCGTCCAATGCAGACATCATTGTTATCCTTTCGGTACTAAAAGCCGTAGGGTTGAAATCGCGACTCTTCGCCAAACATGCGCCACGAAGGTGTCGGTATCATGACCGTCCAACTTTCTTGCAAGTTAAAGCCGTAAACGTCATTTCCTCCTGCGCCAGATATGCAGTCATTTTCCAGCAACGTTCTGTTTACCAGCAGAAAAGCGACGTCCAATGAGGATGCATTTGCCGCCAAGGCTGCAGCGCATTTGAATTCAGCGGAAAACGAACGACGTTGTTTGGTCATCAGACACCTTTATCTGGCGAGAATAATCGCCTAAACGGGTGTCCGGTTTCATTAGACCGCTACAATCCATACTTTCAAGGGGCTATGGGTTGACGGCAAACAAAGGCAGGGGATCCCTATAATTAGAGAGTTCCCCTGTGTCGCCTTACAGCTTGAAACGCGAAACGACAGTACGCAGTTCCCCTGCCAGCAGCGAAAGCTCTTGCGCCGTCAAGGCGTTGTCTTCGATGCCCTCCATCAGCGCAACACTGCCGTTACGAATCTCCGTCACATTGCGGTTGATATCTTCCGAGACTGCATGCTGCTGAACCGCTGCGCTAGCTATCTGGGTATTCATGCCGACGATCTGCTCGACGCCGTCATTGATTGCTTCCAGGCTTGTCGAGGCCTGGTCGGCCGACTCGATACATTCCTGCGCGCGTAGTTTGCCTGCTTTCATTTGCTCGACGGCGGCGCCCGTCGCCAGTTGCAGCTCTTGGATAATCCGGCGGATCTCTTCAGTGGAGTTTTGTGTGCGCGAGGCCAGGGTTCTGACCTCATCCGCGACCACCGCGAAACCTCGACCCTGCTCACCGGCGCGCGCCGCTTCAATGGCGGCGTTCAACGCAAGCAGGTTAGTTTGATCGGCGATGTTGCGAATCACCTCTATAACGCCGCCGATCTGCTGGCTGTGTTGTGCAAGCGCCGACACCTTTTCAGCGCTGCGCTCCACTTCATTGGCCAAGGCTTCAATAGTAACGCGGGTTTCCTGCATTTTCTCCAGACCGGCGTTGGAGGACTGGCTCGCGTGCTCGGCGGCTTGCACTGCACCTTCGGTGTTTTGCGCCACGTCCGCAACGCTTGTGGTCATCTCATTGATGGCCGTGGCGACTTGTTCGGTTTCGCTCTGCTGGGCGCTCATTGAGCGTTTAGCACGGTCAATCGACACGCCTATGCGCTCAGCCGCATCGGAGACCGATTGTGAACTGCGCTCAACCTGAGCAAGCGAGGAGCTAAAGGCTTGGACCATATGGTTTAGGCCGCTGCCGACGTCGGCCATTTCATCTTTGCCTCGCACCTTAATCCGCACGCTCAGATCACCCTGCGCAATGAGCTGGGTGGCAATCAAAACGTCGTTAATGGTGCGGCGCATGGCGCTGTAAATGCCGCTGAACGCATACACCAGCAACAGGCCAAAAACGGCAAACATGCCAATGATGGATAACCGCTCCGAGTTTTTTTCCTGAACTCGGCGTTCAAGCGAATTCAGCAATGCGTCTTGCAGGGTGTCTTGCGCCTTGTACAACTCAGCCACCACCGCATTGCCCTTGGCCGGCAAGTTCTGTGCGCCGCTAATGGTGTCGCTTGTCGCGCCAATTACTGCTTCGAGGTCAGCGCGGAAGCTGTCCAGGCCCACGAAAGCTCTGTTGATCGGTGCCTGAATACTGTCGGAGAGTCCGGGTTCTCTGCGACCCAGCAGCGCAAGACTTTGCTGAAGTTCTTGATGGATGAGTAACTCATTTTTGAGCGTCGACTTCATTACGCTGCGCGCGCCTGCACTCAAGGTTTGCCCGTCATGCAGCCCACTGGCCAGCCCACGCAATTGCCCGACGATATTGATTTGCCGTGGCAACCTCAGGGTGCTCTGGTCGATCATGAACAGCGATGCGTAATCTTCATCCAACACCATCCCCGATGTGGCCGATATGAAGTAAACAAAGTTCAACGTCTCGGTGAGTTGATCGTTCCAATCGTCGAATATCGCGCTTTGGTTGGCATCAGCCTTCGCCAATTCGACCAACCGCTGGGCCCCCATATGCAGGCGCTGGACTCGGTCACCGGTTTCCAACTGGGTGTTGAACTGCCTGTCGGTGGCCGCCAATTTCGAAAATGCGTCCTCTAGCTTCACCTGGTTGGCAGATAAATCGGCTTGTGCGGTTTTATCACCGCTGAGCAAGCGGTTGGTGAGCGCGCGTTGCAACATCGATAAACGCAGTACAGGCGTCACGTCCAATAGATAGCCCTGTCCCGATTGTTCCAAGCGAATGACCTCTAGGCTATCGCTGATCTGATTGATGACGCGCGTACCAAGCAGAACCAGAGGGATCAGGACGATGATGGCAAGCACGCCGAATTTCGTTGGAAAGCGTAATCGGTTAGCCAGGTGTACGGCAGGAGCAAGGATATTCATGAGGTTCTCGCAGCCCAAATGGGACAGTTTGTAGGTGGTTTATGGGCAAGAACGCTCAGTTTTCTCGAATGCCCTGGTCTGTCTGTCGGATTCGGCTATCCACAACTTTTTATGACTAAACGTTTCAGCCACGATGTCGGCACGAAGATTGAGAACTTTATCGAAAACTGTACAGATATTTATTTTTGTACAGCTTTGGTCCAGCTTGTGAGTGGTGATGCATCTGTGACATCAATGCTCCGGTCGCGCTTCGTCACTGGAGATGCTGGGTTCGCCACTGGTATGGCTCAACAAAGCTCGATGTCCGGTTCGCGGCACCACAAAACGGCGACGGAGCCGGAATCATCCAAAACTCTTTAGTCGCCAAGACTATTCAGGGCTTCCAAATCACCAAGGGCTACCCACTCACCAGCAGCTAGTCGCCAGCAGCGCACACTCAAACGCGCCCAGCCTCTGCGAAACAACCGCTGTCGTTTATGACTTCAGCCCAAGCCGCCCAGGGGGATGCACCTAACGTCCTGCGAGACTGGAAAGACAAGCTGGCGTGGGCGGCATAACGCTTTCAATTTTAAGTTTCAAAGGTTTTTCTTTTGAGCCTATGCGTCTGCCGCGCGCATCTCGCCTGGCAAAAGATGCCCGTATACTGCGGCGCTTGATCTTCCAATGACGTGAACATGAAAAGAATACTGCTTGCTGTAGCGCTCTCTCTATCATCAATCCTAACCGCCCTCGCCGCCCCTCCTGCCACGTTCACCGAAGCTAAAATCGTCGCAAAACAGAAGGTCTATCTCGACCAGGCCAGTAGCTCAATGGGCGATCTCTACTGCGGCTGCAAGTGGACGTGGGTAGGTAAATCCGGCGGTCGCATCGACGCTGGATCTTGCGGTCTTAAAGCGAGGAAACAAGAGAAGCGCGAGCAAAGAACTGAATGGGAACACATCGTTCCAGCCTGGACATTCGGACATCAGCGCCAATGCTGGCAGAACGGCGGTCGCGAACACTGCGTGAAAGATGACCCGGTATTTCAATCGATGGAGGCTGACCTATTCAACCTGTACCCGTCGGTAGGTGAGGTGAATGGCGATCGGAGCAATTTCAACTACGGGATGGCGTCTGGTATCGCTCCGCAGTACGGTCAATGCAAGACCAAGGTCGATTTCGATCAGCGTGTCGCAGAACCGCGCAATGAAGTGAAGGGCCTGGTAGCGAGGACGACGTTCTACATGTTTGATCGCTACAACCTGAACATGTCGCGTCAGCAGCAACAGTTGTTGATGGCATGGGACAAACAGTTTCCAGTTACACCCTGGGAGCTTGAGCGAAACAAACGCATCACGGCGATCATGGGCCATGCAAACCCTTTCGTTACGGGCCAACGTTCCTGGGCATCGGGGTACAAGCCATCTGGCGACGGTGTTGTAAGCGCCCTCCCCCCACGCGCGGTGAAGACTTTGCCCGCCGAGCCTAAGGTGATCAGCTCAAGTTCC
Source organism: Pseudomonas sp. BSw22131 (assembly GCF_026810445.1). Taxonomy (NCBI): domain Bacteria; kingdom Pseudomonadati; phylum Pseudomonadota; class Gammaproteobacteria; order Pseudomonadales; family Pseudomonadaceae; genus Pseudomonas; species Pseudomonas huanghezhanensis. Next base: position 3,315,933 of record NZ_CP113949.1, read on the forward strand.
GCTGGAGCAATCGTCGGGAACAAAAACAGCCACATTTATCACCTACCAACAGGCTGTCCGAGCTACGCCAAAGTATCGTCCAAAAACCGAATTTCATTTGGCTCAGAATCTGAGGCGACCGCAGCGGGCTATCGAAAAGCGGGTAATTGCAGATAGGTTGCCAGCATTGCTGGACGTAACGAACCCATTTGCAACCCGCATGACGCTCGGACTTGATCGCGGCTATGTCGCTATCGATCAGATCCTCCGGATGCTAGCCTGCTAAGGACTCATCGGCCCGCTGCGCTTGGCAAGCTTCAATCAATTGAGCTTTGCGATCTCCTGCGCAGTTGAGACATAACGCTCAGTGAACTCCTGAGCCCTCATAGGACGACCATACAGGTAGCCTTGGCCCTCTTCGCATAAATAATGCCGCATCAGACTTTCCTGTTCGCGGGTTTCTATGCCTTCCGCAGTGACTTGAAGATTAAAGCCTGCAGCCAGCCTGACAACAGCCTCGATGATGACTTCATCTTTTTTGCTACGTTCGACGCCACTTACAAACGAACGGTCAATCTTCAGGCGTGTGACCGGGTAGTCTTTCAGAAGGCTCAAAGACGCATAGCCTGTACCAAAATCATCGAACGCAATGCCTACACCCAACGAGCGAAGGTAGCGCAGGGGCTCCATAATTCGCTGTTCGTTTCGCAAAATTATATTTTCTGTAATCTCCAGTTCGAGTGCGCTCGCCGGTAAAGAAAAGTCGTTAAGCGCACTTTCGACCGTTTCAGCAAAGTCGCGCGTACGAAACTGGGCTGCGAACAAATTGACGCCGATCCTGAAGCCGTCACAGCCAATATTTCGCCAATGAGCTGCCTGTTCACAGGCTGAGCGCAATATCCATTCGCCCACCGGTACCGCTAGAAGGCCTGCTTCCAGTACAGGTAAAAAAAACGCAGGAGACATGACACCCAATGTTGGATGGTTCCAGCGTATAAGTGCTTCGGCCCCGGTAATAGCGCCATCTGCAAGTCGTACCTGGGGCTGGTAATACAGTTCAAACTCTTTGTTCGCCCATGCCTGGCGCATCGATGAGCTCAGAGCCCCTCTCTTTGATGCGGTGTGTCGATGTTCGGAGGTGAACATACGAACAAGGGATCGCCCGTCAGACTTGGCTTGATAGAGCGCCAAATCAGCGTTGCCTAGCATTTGCTCCCCATCGTAATCGGAGCCTGACCTCATCGACACGCCAATACTGGCTCCGATATAAATAGAATTATCTTCAAACTCTATAGGCTCCTCAATGAGTGCGATTAGCGCCAAACCAAGCTCAATCGCTGTGGGCTCATCTACAATCTCTGGCATGAAAACTACAAATTCGTCCCCACCCAGACGGGCCACCATATGACACATCGGTACGCGTTCGCGAAGACGATTTGACGTCACTCTGAGGACAAAATCACCAGCGGCGTGGCCTAACGTATCGTTAACATCCTTGAAACCATCCAGGTCGATCAGAAGAATTGCCGCTGTTATTTGCGCGTCACAAGCCTCTTTAATCCGCTGCTTAAGTGTTGATCGATTAGCGAGGCCCGTCAGATGATCGTATTCAGCAGCGTGCTTCAGAAGTTTGTCAGCCGCCACACGTTCGGTGACGTCACGAATGATCGCCCCAAATTGAGGCTCCCCGGCTTCAGTCCATTGTGAGAGCGAGAGCTCGATGGGTATTTTATGGCCGTCACGATGCAGGGCCATCAGGTGGACGGATTTTCCGATGATGCGGGTTGGGCCGCCTGAGACTACCCTCGAAAAACCTGCATGATGCCTGGAGCGCATCTCTTGCGGAATAATGATGTCGAGAGTCTTTCCAACTGCGTCTTCGGAGCTATGTCCGAAAATAAGCTCGGCCGAATTATTCCACGAGGTGATTTGATTTTTGCTGTTTGAGCAAATAATGGCATCGGGTGAAGTAGACGTGATATTCGTGAACCGAGTGCGACTGTCTTCATTCTTGAGTTCGAGCCGCCGTAACTCCATTTTTTCGATAACGAAGACTGCCAAGTCCTGAAGAACAAGCTGGTCACGGTCTGAGAATGTCTCTCGGGGCTTATGGTCGATCAGGCATAAGCTACCCAGCACATGTCCCGTGGCCGTTATCAGTGGCGCCCCCGCGTAAAAGCGAATATGGGGAGCTCCGACAACCAAGGCGTTTGAACTAAACCTCTCATCCTTCGATGCATCAGGTATCAAAAAAACGTTACGACCCATGATCGCAAAATTACAAAATGAGACGTCACGACCCGTTTCGCACACATCGAGGCCAACACGTGCTTTGAAGAATTGTCGGTCGCGGTGTACTAAAGAAATCAGAACGATGGGTACATCAAAAATCCGAGATGCCATTTGGACGATCTGATCATATTCGTGCTCAGGTGGCGTATCCATCAGCGCGAAAGCATTCAAAATCTGAATGCGCTCTTCATCATTATCACTTACTGGGTAGGTACTCATTTGACGTAATCGCTTAAAGCTGACCGCACATAGAATGCGAAGCGATTGATATGGATCGTTGCTACTTCAGCACCGATGAAAATAAACTGCAAAAATATGCTCATATCATAAAAAAAAAGGAAAATTCTGTACATTTCAACACCTGTCGGCAACGTATTGGCAGCTGTTTCGAGCAGTTCATAAGCTGTATCGTCAAAAAAACGGATATCTGTAGAAATCTCTCAGCGAGCAGCATGCCAGGCATGAAGCGCACACCCACGCCAGGATTACCCAGACTGTTTTATTGCCCCGAATAAGCGATAGGGTTTTAACAACCTTGTCGGTAGCTGCGGCCTGCGAAACGGTGGAAAGATCCTCTGGGTAACCATCGCGCTGACAGAGATTAAGCAGAACTACCTCCGCTCTGCTATCTATGAAGCCAGGTCGACAAACCCGGCCTACCGCTTCCAAAGCAGTTTTTTCATCAACCTAATCGCGTCTGAGAGCAAGGTGTGGGAATGGCCTGATAAAGCCGCGAGGTTGCTAGCTCTGGCTCGGCTGGTGTGATTACGTAGAAAACCGAAAAATTGGCCGACGCTAACGCTAGAGCGCAAACCTTCCCACCAGTTTGCTCATGTCCACAGCAAGGCGTGAAAGCTCGGAACTCGCTGCGGCGGTCTGATTAGCCCCCGTTGCGCTCTGAATAGAAAGATCGCGAATACTCATCAGGTTGCCGTCGACTGAACGGGCGACCTGCGCCTGCTGCTCCGATGCGGTAGCAATCATCAGGTTCATTTCGTTGATTTCATTGATTGCTTTCGCGATCAGGGTCAGCGCGGCACCTGCTTCATGAGCGATGCTGAGGGTGCCATCGGCCTGCTCACAACTTTCACTCATGGCCTTGGTGGCCTGAGCAGTGCCCTTGAGTATATCGCCGATCATTTGTTCGATTTCCTGAGTCGAGGTCTGGGTGCGATGTGCCAGAGCCCTGACTTCATCGGCCACTACAGCAAAACCGCGTCCCTGCTCACCCGCCCGTGCAGCTTCGATTGCCGCATTTAATGCCAGGAGATTGGTTTGTTCGGCAATCGTGCGAATGACTTCCAACACCTTGCTAATGTCCTTGGATTGAACTGCCAGACGCTCTACATCGACACTGGTGTTCTGCACCGTCTTGCTTAGTTTCTCGATGGCGCTGACCGTGCTCGTTACCCGCGCCGCTCCTGTACGTGCTGATTGATCAGAGGCTTTAGCCGCATCCGACGCGCTAGCAGCGTTACGCGCCACTTCATCGACCGCAGCGGTCATTTGATTGACTGCGGTGGCTGCCTGATCGATTTCATTATTCTGGCGAAGTAAACCTTTACTGGACTCTTCGGTGACCGCATTCATTTCCTCGGCAGCGGACGCCAGTTGAGTGGAGGAATCCCCAATCAGCTTGATAGTATCGCGCAAATTGTTTTGCATGATTTGGGTAGAGCGCATCAGGTCGGAAAATTCGTCTTTGCCTGTAACGTTAATCACGCTGCGCAGATCACCTTTAGCGATTGTTTCGTTGATAAGCAACATGTCGCGCAAGGGTGTAACGATACTGTTGGTAAACAGTACGGCCAGAATCACAGTCGCCAGCAATGCAGCTGTGATTATAAAAACAATAAACGTCAAACCACTTTGATACGAATCCTCAGATTCTTTTCCGGAGATTGCCGCCTCATCAATGTTCAGTTGAACAAGTCCGCTCACGGCTTCGTCAAGAACAGGTGTAACAGGAGTCACATTGGAGCCTAGATAAGCCAGCGCTTTAGTCGGCTCGTTTCGCCGCATAAGTGAGCTCACTTCGTCAAATGCAACCAGCATGTTTTCAGTGTTGTCAGACATGACCTTGAACAATTGCACTTCTTTTGGATTCGCATCTTCGCCTGAAACAAAAGGGCCATAGAGCTTGATTTGCTTTTTTAATTCCTCGCCAAGCGCGGCTATCGTACTGATCGACGTGGCAATGTCTTGCGAATCGGTCTTGAACAGCAGTCGGCGGACTTCCAGCCTCAGGCGCAGCATCGCGGAATTAATTCGGTCGGCAACCACCACGCTGGCGAATGCATCGTCTTGAAGAGCTCTGGCAGTCTCGCGGACTTCCCCCATTTTCCAAACGGAAATACCACCCAGGGCAACCAATAACAAGGCGATAAACATAAAGCTGAGTGCTGCGCGTACTGATACTTTAAGGTTTCTCATCGCAACAAATTCCTGGCGTTGATCGATTTTTTGCTCGCTTAGGAATTGTCGGCAAACTAAAGCAAAGCTTGAGTGAAGTAGCCCCCCACCCACGGCGTTCTGCCGAACCCAAACTACTTGGGTTTCACTGTCCAGAGCTGATCCACCTTCGTGGTATCGCTCTGCCTCATGAAGTCGTGGCGCATTGAGCATTTCGGGTTGTTGGGAACGCTACCTGAGCGCAGCGAGCCCCGCCCCCATCGACCGTTGATCTCGTCCAGCACGCCCATGACCTTGCCCGATGCGCCTGGTTGCAATACCGCGACAAGGTCATCGGTGGACTCTCCTGGCTGACAGATCCATCAGGAGACCGGCGTGCCGGAGCTCCATCAGGATTCACGACCTCAAAGCATTCGTTGGGTAGTTGCCTTCGCGCCATGGGTGTCACCGAAGAGGACCGCAAGACTCAATTCGGCCAAAAGAACGGCAGCATTGCTACCGTGGGTGCAGGAATACTTACGGGATTGCTGGTCATGGCAATCGCTAATACCATTGGACGTTGAGGTTACCGTTACACCTGCATACAGGATGGATTGCCATAGTAGCGGCTACTGGGTGCTTCGCTTGGTATCCGTTGCACGGTATCTTCGCAATGAGCACAGTCCCTATTTCTGTCGCGTTTGCTACGGGAATGTGCTCGGTTATTTTGTGGTAACCGGAAGCGACTTCAGACTCATCTGTTTGAGTGCTTTGAGGATGTAGTGGCGAGAACGCTGAATCAGCGAGTGGTGAAATTGAAAGATATTATCAACAGCAGGTTCGCACCTAAATCCTAACCCACGGCCTTACTCTCCAGCATTAACCCTGATGTGTTGACCTGAGGATGCCTGATGTGAAACATCTGGCGTTCTGTGTTTGGGAAGACCGTAACGCTGTCGCTAACGCCAAGCGTGGATCGCACCTTACGGTATTAATGGTGGCTAATGACCTCGTCTGATCAGATTTTGAATCGGCTAATCAGCACGCCAAATGACGTCGCCAATCTCGACAACTCTAAACTCGAGGTATTAGTTTGATGTGCCCCCGTTGCCGTTTGTACGGACAGGTCCTGAATATTGACCAGATTACGGTCAACCTCTCGTGCAACTTGAGCCTGCTCTTCAGCAGCGCTCGCGATCACCAGGTTCTTTTCGTTGATGATTGAAACGCCATCGGTGATGCGGTCAAGGGCCTGGCCGGCCTCAATGGACTGCGCCCGCGTATCGGCCGCCAACGCTTTACTTTTATTCATCGCGAGAACGGCCTCTTCAGCGCCCAAACGTACCTGTTGCATCATCGACTCGATGTCCGCCGTGGACGCTTGGGTTCTATGGGCAAGCGCACGGACCTCATCAGCTACAACTGCGAAACCCCGACCTTGCTCCCCTGCCCGTGCTGCTTCGATAGCTGCGTTCAAAGCAAGTAGATTGGTCTGCTCCGCGATGGCCCTGATTACTTCAAGCACCTTTGTAATCTCTTTAACGCGAGTTGCCAGAACTTCAACTTTGCCGGTTGAGTTCTCAATTTCGTCCGCCATTGCAGCCACAGAATTAACAGCGCTACGGACTTGATCACGCCCTTCTAAAGCATTTCGACTAGTTTGCTCAGAAGCTTCAGAAGCGCCTGTCGCATTTCGGGCAACCTCTTCGACTGCGGCGGTCATTTCATTCACTGCTGTTGCCGCTTGCTGAATCTCATCATTCTGCCGCGTCAGGCCACGTGAGCTTTCTTCCGTGACTGCATTCAGCTCTTCAGATGCCGAGGCAAGTTGGTCAGCAGCACCGCCAATCTCTCTTACTGTGACGCGAAGATTCTTCTGCATTTTATCCAATGCACTCAGCAAGGCACCGACCTCGTCACGCCCGCTGATTTCAATGCTTTTAGAAAGGTCACCATCAGCCACTTCCTCTGCGCTGCGTACCGCGATGTAAAGCGGACGCGTGATTGAGCGGGTAATGATCATTCCCAAAGCGACGGCAGCGAGGAAGGCTGTCAGTACCCCGATGCCCAATGCCCAGTAAGCACTCGCAGTAGCGACCTGTGCTGCTACTGCAGACTCACCGCTTTGGCGATAGTTGGACGCAACCACGGCTTCAAGCGCATCAACATTGGCCTTGAAAGCAGGCGAAACTCGCTCCCGGAATAGTTGGGTAGCTCCATCAAGGTCGCCCGACGCTGCCAAAGCGATAACTTTGCTCGCGCCCTGAGTATAGGCTGGCCAAGTTTTTTCGAATTGGTCCCCCGCCACACGCTCATCATCATGCAGAGGTGTTTGGCGATAGTCTTTGAATAGCCGCTCAACCTCCTTCTGATTATCAGACATTGATTGCACTGCCGCGTCAAATGCCGCCTGGTCTCCCTTAGAATACTTGATTAACAGGGCAGCATGCAGAGCTCTCGAATACGCAAAAGCCTTTCCGCGGGCATTGGCAGTGTTGTAAACAGAAACAAGGTTATTGCTAACGATTCCGTTTATTTTTTTATCGAGTGTTGTTACACCCGAATATCCTACGATCCCCACTCCCAGCGTGATGATGGCGCACGCGATAAACGCAGACATCAATCGTGTAGAAAGCTGGATGTTACGTAATATCTCCATAGAATACTCCAGGAATTTTTATTTAGCTGAGCCACAGAAGTCAGGCCTTCACTGTATCGGGAGGTGTCTCCGTTTACTTGAGGGATTTATTTTTAAAAACAGTAACTTAAATAGGCAGCTAACAATAATCACTGCAATGTAATCCCTTTGAATTGAGTTACCAATCAAATGGATATGGTTACTCTTTGGATTAGCGGCCAAGAATGGCGGATAGCAATCCTATCAATAAACTCTATTCCACATCCCTTTTACAAAATAACGACATAAAGATCACTGTCTTATAGTTTTCGAGCCTCCCGAATAATATAGCTTCCTTAGTATTTAATAGATCTGACAGTTATCCGCGTTGTGGGGACGACGGTTAACGCCCATTCCGGGTTACTGGGAACGCTGCCAGAGCGCAGAGTGCCTCGCCCCCATCGACCGTTGATTTCGTCCAACACGCCCATGAACTTGTCCGCTGCGCCTGGCTGCGATACTGCTTCGAGTTGACCGCTCGGCTGGCTGAGAGTTAGGGCGCCAATTTGCCTTCGAATACGCAAAAAAATTTGTTCAGCAAACAGACAGGATTTTCCGTTGCGACAAAATATTGCTGGGTTAGGTTGAAATGCCGGCCAGCTAGCGTGTCGCGTCAATGCTCATAGCAGCGATGCGGCATGAAATTGTCCGGACATGCTTTAACCCTTTACCAGGAGAGCAACAATGAAAATTGTAACCAGCGTCACTGCTTTAAGCGTTGCATTCGCAGCCTGCTCGTCTGTTTCCGCGTCTCAAATTCAAGCCCCAGCAGGGCAGCAACCCAGCAGTCACGTAATCAACGTTTCACCACCTCTGCTGCAATTGGCAGGGAATGGTGGTGGCGATGGCGGCGGACGCGATTGAAACCTGATCTTTAACCTTCGAGGAGTTAACCCATGAAGAAGCTGATCATCTTTCCGCTATGCAGCGTGTTTGCGGTCTTACTGACACCTTCGCATTTCGCAATGGCCTTTGAGCGCCCAACCACCCAAACAACACTCTTAGTAACAACCATGGCCGCCAATGATACGCCCACGGACATACGTTCAGGCTCCGGAGGGAACCGCGGCAACGGTGGACATGGTGGTGCCGGCGGTGCTGGAGGGAGTGGAACTCTACCCGGAAAAGGAGGCTCTGGCGGCAAGGGTGGCGCAGCGGGCCCTGGCGGTACGCCAGGCGCCGATGGCGCTCCAGGTGCGGACGGTGCTCGCGTCCCTAGCGACCCGCCTGACAAAAAATCCAGCACCTGAATGCTCGAAATAGTTGGAACAGAGGGAGCAGCTCTCTTCCAACTTATTTGTGATTGAACTGAGTTGGTTTTATGCGCAATCTATCTGTTGTGTGTTCGATAGTCCTTACAGGGCTTATGAGCTCAGGAGCTGAGTTAGCACTTTGGCAATGCGTAGCGCCACGGGTACGCGACGCGGACTGACGAGCAGATGCCAAGCTTCCACGAGGTCCGGGCATTGTCACTGCACCTTTACAAGAGGGACGGAAAAGATGGTCAGAAGATCGCTGGGCACGCAACCGAGAAAATGACACGTAACTACCCGCGAGACCACATAGAAATCGTCTGATGCGCTACCGGACCTGAATATCAGCGAAATCATCGGATAGTTTTGCACCAGCTTTGCGCATCTATTGCGCAGGCACAAAAAAGCCGGTTGAGATAACCGGCTTAACTGTCTGATGTTACTCAGGAATAAATGGTCGGGACGGAGTGATTCGAACATATTTACGACGAGCAGATCAGCCCGCCGATGCAGCAGATCATCGTGGTTAGGGCGCTGAGCGTCGGGCCAAAGATTGCAGCAAACCAAATCGATTAAAACCAGCATCATTGCCGAGGCGGCATGCGGATCCACCCTTCGGCGATGTTAAAGCTATCCCTGACGATTCAGCGGAGAACTGGAGTCCCGTTTCGCCACCTGAACCAATCCGTACTCCTCCCTTACTTGAGCGACAAGATCGGACACAGACCTCATCGTGACCAAGGTAGCGATCGGGATACCTGGCGCAGTCAGATCCACCCGATTCGTTGATGGATTTATCAGTTGAATTGTCATTGTGCCGACACCGTTGACGGTGCAAATACACTTCAGGGGCAAGAAGCTTGATTCAATGATATGACGCAATTCGAGGCTGGAAATCATGGCGTGTTCCTCCCTAAACATCTTCTCCGGTCCAACCATCATAGCAATAGCAGCTCAGCGTTCAAATGGCATGGCGACAGTCACATCAAGGAAGAGCAAATTTGCTGCGCTGCTTGCTTTACTTCCCTGCAGTCGCCACCACACAGAGGATTCAGCCATGGTGTAACCGAAAATTAACCGCCAGCTGCTCATGCAGCGGACGGCGCAAGGTGACGTATGGAGGCATGCTTACCTGTTGCCGCTGATGCAGAAGTGACCCAGCTGCCGAAATTTCGCTGACCCAGGCTTCTAATTCGTAAAGAGTTAGCAGGTCTGACTTTGGGCTGAATACTTATGGGGCAACGCCAAGTCGGCAGCAGGGTCAATGCTGCATCAGCGATAACACAATCGAGAAACGCTGCATCGCGCTAATACGGGCCCGGCCCTGCGGGTTGCGCGAAAAATATCGTCATGCGGTTTTGGAGGACTTGGTAAGGGAACAATCATTCGTGCCCTAGGTCAGCGCCCCAGCCACCAGTCCGGCCAGCGCTGCCCGCGGCAGGTTGCGGCGGCTAGCGCTGGCGCCGTCCGCCGAGGATGTGGCGGCTTGGCTGGGGCGGTTCGGCTTGTTCATCACTGCTTTCTTGCGGATAGTTCTGTGACGCCACGAACCTTAATTCCTCAGCTATGGTTGAGGTCAAGTGTTTCTGCGGAAATGAGTGCATGGCAACGTGGTATCGCCGGGCTGACCGCGTGCTACCGTGCGTGCTCAACCATGCTTGAGGTGGACATGTCGAACGCAGTGGAGCGACTCAAAGCCGATCGTGACGGTGGCCAGACGGGCCGCCTACATTTATGCGGCTATGTGCGGTAACGAACATACCAAACCAATCCAAACAGCTACCCTCTGCCCCTCAGAAAAACTTCCAAAATTTCCAGAGAAATTTGCCTGTGTATTTAAACGTTCGTCCGGAAGATAACTACTTGCTGGCAACTCTGCCAACTGCAGATTTCGATCGCGTGCTGCCAAACCTTGAGCTGGTGACCCTTGAGGCTGGGCAGGTGATGGCGGAGCCCGGACAGCCGATTTCGTACGCGTATTTCCCTACGACGGCAATCATCTCGATGATTTACATGATGGAAAACGGCGACTCTGCAGAGGTTGCAGTCGTGGGGCGTGACGGCGTGGTGGGCATTTCGCTCTTTTTGGGCGGCGGTAAAACTTCCAGTAGCACAGTAGTTCAGAACGCCGGTCAAGCCTATCGTCTGTCATCCCGCAATTTGGCATTGGAGTTTGACCGACACTCGGCAATGATGCGCACCCTCTTGCGCTTCACCCAAGCTACGGTTGCTCAAATGACTCAAATTGCAGTTTGTAATTTGCATCACCGCCTGGAGCAGCAACTTTGCCGCTGGCTCCTCGTGCGAGTCGACCTTGTTCCCTCGGAACTATTGACGATAACGCACGAACTCATAGGGAAAATGCTCGGCGTGCGGCGAGAGGGCGTAAGCATCGAGGCGAGCAAACTACAAGCTGGCGGGTTAATCCGATACAAGCGTGGGCTGGTTCAGGTGGTTGACCGTGCAGGATTGGAGAGGCTGGTTTGTGAGTGTTTTGGGGCGGTGAAGGATGAATATGCAAGGCTGCTACCACGAATTACCAATGACATGCATAAGCCCAAGCATCCAAGCAATTTAAATTCGACTACCTCCATTACTACTGCTGAAATTAATCCGCTTAATTTGGAGCAATGATAAACGGACATGCCCAGCCCTGAACTTAATGAAGAAAATGCACACTCTTTTAACTGTGGAGCAAACAGAGCCATGCCACTCATTCAGTTGATTTACACCAGTTGTTTGGTCAGCAGTGCACCAGAAGTGATTGCCGAAATTCATCAAACTGCAAAACTTATCAATAAATCTCGCAACATCACTGGCATGCTTCTGTACGCAAATGGTGGAATATTGCAGGTGCTTGAAGGTGATGAGGCGGACGTCAGCAAGACTTACCTGTCGATCGAAGCGGACAAGCGTCATACAGACATATTTCTGCTTTCAAAAAATAAAATAAGTGCGCGGAATTTTGCAGCTTGGGATATGGGTTTTAGACAATTGACTGACACAGAATACGGCGACACGCTACTTGATGCAGATATTTTCAAAGCAGACCGAAATGAAATCGAAAATCGGGTAAAGCCTGGCGCAGCATTGGCTATGTTGGTGCTGTTTGGGCACGGTATTGAGGTGATTAACTAGCGATTAGGCTTCCCCCGGCTCCCCGGACACAGCGGGTCCCTAGAAAGTCTTGTGCTTACAGCATAAACCAGTCCAGTTTGTTGCCTCGACAGCCCAGGCAGGGTGGTTAAACCAAGCCCTGCCATTGCCCCTTACCGTACATCACGAGAACAGACCAGCCGCCGGAACCGTCCACAGCATTTGCATCCCGTCTTCATCTGCTTGAATGAAACCAGGGTTGAAAGACCTGGAGCGCGAGGAAAATTCTGCGCTTGAGCGTAGAGCGAAATCACGCCGAGTTCGATGACACCGAAGGCGACCAACAGACGGGTTCTAGGGACACTCTGCAAACGTGGACCCGCGTCGTGCATCCCCAGCTCGAAACGGTCTGCAGTGCCCGCCACCACCAAGTGAATCTTGCTGGTGTTGCCGGCCCGAATTTTCCCTATGGCTTCATCATCTCCGCTGATGGCGCCGGCACTGTGCTGGTGGGCCTTGGCATAACTGCAATCAATGAAAGCCCACTCCATGCCGGGGTCAGCCACAAGCGCCTTGAAGATCCTGAGCCACTTACCGCAAGCAGACCAGGCATCGAAGCGTTTGTAGATCCTGTTCCAATCCCCAAACTCACAGGTACTCGGACAAAGATTTCACTTAGCAGCTTCCCGTCAGCCGTCAACTGACTGTAAGAAGGCCGGCCTTTTCAGAAATCGACGAGCAAACGAGCGATTGATCACCATGTCTCACAAGTGTGTTTGGACCAAGTCACACAATGAGCCCTAAATATTAAGTCGAACACAGGTTGTGGTGAGGGTGGCCGAACGGTCGATAGCCAGCCGTCACTCGTAGCTACTAAAGACGGCTATTTCGTGACCAGCGCCGGGGCAAACTTCTATGCAGCCATCAACAGGAGTAGTTTCAGTGCACCACTAAACGTCTACCGCCATGATCACGGGTTGTCGTAGTGCTGTACCTCAGTCGCAGACCGATCGATGCGCTTTTCCATCTCGCCAACAAACCCGTTCAATGGCATCAATCCCTCTCCCGCATACCCCTGGTACTGCACCTGATAGGGCGGTGCATCGGACAAACTGCGTAATTGGTCCAGGCTCTGCGCCACATAGGCAACGCTTACAAACTGCGCGCCTGTGCGGTCGTTCGCCCAGCGTTCAAACACAATAGTGCCGCCCGGTGCTGCGTCATTCTCGGGGTATTCGGCGATTTTCCAGTCAAAGCCCAGCAGCGTGCGCAACTGCGCGATGTTGCTGTCGTGGCCCACGTACGCCAACCATTTGGTACCAGGCGGGCTGCCCACTGATGTCGGTTGCAGGGCCAGCAGGATTTGTCCGAGCAATTGCGAAGCCCCCCGCTGGGCGATGTAAGGTACGTGATTGCTCAGCGCGTATTTTCCCGAACGCAAGGCCATTAAGGTAGATACGTCTGCGGCGGTGCGACCTTCGCCAAACGCCACTTGGTCCAGTGGCAAGCCTTCGGCGTATTGCATGCGGAAAGTTTCGCTCATGGCCGCGCCCACACTCAACGGACCGCTGAGCTTGATGACGCCTGCGTTCTCTTTCAGCGTCCAGGGTTGCTTGCTCAGGGCGCAGGTCTTTTTCCCGCAGAGCGTCGGCACGCCTACCAAGTGCTGCATGGCCAGCAACGGCGCCGCAAAGCGCTCGCGAGCTGCGTCTACGCTGCCACCCATGGCTGCCAGCATCGCCACCTGGGTGCGCACCGGGTCCAGTGGTGCCAGGCCATTTTCGTCGCCGTGGAACAGCCGGTCTTCACTCTCACGCACATGGTGTATCGCTACGTTGCAACCCGGGAACATCCCCTTTACCAACGCCGTACTGGTGTCCTGAGCACGCGCTACCGGGCTGGACCACACGTAGGCATCCCCCGCCTGCGGGCACTGCCCCGCGTTGAACAGGCCGAGCGAATCCAGCGTGTGGCGTTGCCATTGGCCGAGCAGCACGGTGGCAGCACGGCCATGGGCGGTCAACTGACCGTCGCGGGCACCAAACGCTGGCCAGGTCTTGGCCGACCAGCGTTGCAACTCGGCGGTGTTGGTAGCCGCGCGGATACCGTGGCGCATCACCAGTACCACCTTGTCCAGGCGCAGGCCGGTGGTGTCCAGAGGCGCGGCCACCGCTGGAAGCGCCAGGCACACGCCCAGCGCCAACCCCGCATATTTCAATAACTTCGATTTCATCATCACGGGCCTAGAAGTCGTAGCGGGTATTGAGGCTTAAAGTACGTGGCGAACCCGGCTGCAGGTAGTTTTCCTGGTAGTAGGTCCAGTACTGTTTGTTGGCCAGGTTGGTGACGTTGGCACCCAAGGTCAGCGCATGACCATCGCCCAGACGCAGACGATAGCCGCCCCCTGCATCGAACAGGCTGTAGGCCGGCAGGGTATGCACGTCGCCCGAATCCACTGCCATTTCGCCGATACGCTGGACGCCGGTGTGCAGGAACATCCCCTGCACCATGGGCACACGGTACGTAACCTGGGTTGCGGCCTGATAGCGCGCCGCACCTGCTGCGCGGTTTCCGTCCACACCGTCCCCCGCATCGTGGTAGGCCGAGTCCAGTGACATGACGCTACCTTCCACTGTCAGGTCCGGTGTGGCATCGACGCTGGCGTTCAGCTCCAGGCCCTGATAGCGGATGGTGCCGCTTTGCACGTAGACGTTGGCGTCGTTGGTGTACTCGGCGCCACGGTCGATGCGAAACGCTGCGGCGGTAGCACTCCAGTTACGTTGCTGGGCTTTCACGCCCACCTCGTATTGCTTGCTGCGCAGCGGGCCCAGGGTCTGGTCGGAGTTGAAGGCGTTACTGGGTGCGGTACCGCCGCTTTCCAGAGATTCGACATAACTGGCATACAGCGTCATGTCCTGGGTCGGCTTGTACATCAGCGCAAGAGTTGGGGTTGCGGGCCGGGCCTTGTACTGTGTCGCCGCCGAGGTGGCGGAGTCGTGGGTTTGCTCCTGGAAGTTTTCGTTGCGCAGGCCAGCCAGCAACGACCAGTGTTCGCCCAGGCCGATGGTGTCGCTGGCGAACACCGCGCTTTCCTTGACGTTGTCGTCGCCGTAGGTACCGCCGCTGTAGTCGATGTTGTACACCGAGAAGATCGTCGGGTTGTACAGGTTGCCCTTGCCCACGGTGGTCTTGGGGGTGACCACGGATTTGTCCGAGTTCAGTTGCGAATAGCTGGCGCCGAGTACCATGTCGTGAGTGAACCATCCCGTGGTGAATTTACCTTCCAGGGTGCCCATGGTGTCGTTGTAGTCGTAGGCGTGGTACTCGGACGTGACCTTGTCGGTGTAGCCGCCGGCGTCGCTGGAAATCTGGTATTGGTCCTTCACATAACGGCGTGTCGAATCGCTGTAGCGGTAGGCCAGCTTACCGGTCCAGTCGGGAGAAAACTTGTAGGTGGCGCTCACGGTCGACAGGCTGTAGTCGACATCGGTATAGGAGCCATTGCTGTACAGGCGTTTGCTGCCGTCAATAGGGCTGGGCAAGGCGTTCTTGGTGTTGACGATGATGTCGGTGCCACCGCTGGTATTGCGTTTCTGGTACAGGGTGTCGAAGTCAACGCTCAGGTCATCACTGAGCTGCGCGTTCAGCGCAACGCTGACTGCCGTTCGGTTGACCTTGGCGTTACCCGAAGCGGCATCGCCCTCCTCGTGTACCACATTGACCCTGTAGCCGAAACGCGGGTCATCCAGACGCCCTCCGGCGTCCAGATGCTCCTTATAAAGGTTGTTGGACTGGTAGCCGGCATCAACGCTGAGGGTGGTCTTGTCGGTAGGCCGCTTGGTCACGTAGTTGACGATGCCGCCCGGGCTGCCGAAGCCATACATGAAGCCCGACAGACCTTTAAGCACATCGACCCGCTCGAACATCTCAAGAGGCATTTCCACACCGCGGTTGATGTTGGCCATGCCGTCGACTTTGTAGCCGTTCAGGTCATCCAGGGGCAGGCCGCGAACGGCCAGCGTGGCTGGGTGGGTGCCATAGCTGGAGCTGATGGAGGTGACCGAGGCATCATACTTGACGGCCTCAGACAGGATGCCCGCCTGACGGGCCTGGATTTCGTCGCTGCCTACGCTCTTGAACGAAAACGGCGTGTCGATCACCGCGTGGCTGCCCAAGGCACCGCTGTTGGTCTGCTGGCGCAACGCCGGCTTGCGCTTGGTTGCCTTTACTGTGACTTGAGGCAACGTGGCCAACGTACTGTCGTCGATGGCCGGTGGTGCATCGGCCGCAAACGATGGCAAGGCCAGGGCAAACGCTGCGAAACCGAGACCTGCACGCACATACAGCTGAGATTTGCGAAACATGACTGCACCTTCGAAAACGGCCGTTCACGGCCTGGTTGATTTCTGTCGCGCGCACTTCACCGTGACCGGCTGTAACAGCCGACCAAGGGGTGTGGACGAAGGCGACGAGGTTGTTAAGGCGTAACGGCCTGGGTCACGAAGCCGATCTTGTCCAGGCCACCGGACTGCGCCGCGGCCATTACCTGCACCACCTTTTCATACGGGGTGTTACGTGCGGCGCGCAGGTGCAACTCAGGTACCGGCTGACGCGCAGCGGCCTCGGCGATCAGTGCCGGCAAGTCGCTGTCGCCGATGTCGCGGTCGTCCCAATGCAGGTGGCCTTCGTTGTCCAGCGCCAGATCCACGGAGGGCGGCGGTTTGTTGTCCTGCTGCGCGGCGGCCTTAGGCAGGTCAATCTTCACCGAGTGCTGGATGGCCGGCACGGTGATGATGAAGATCACCAACAGCACCAGCATCACGTCCACCAGCGGCGTGGTGTTGATTTCGGGGTTAAAGCCGTCCTCTTCCAGCTCATCCCCGCCCAGCAATCCACCGGCCATCAGACGTACTCCGCCTGGGCGTTGAACGTGCTGCGCGCAGGCTGCCCGCCGCGTGGGGTCGCACGGGCGCCGATTACCAGCAGGTCGTGCAGTTCGAAGGCAAACTTGCCCAGTTCAGCGAGGGTCTGCTTGTTACTGCGCACCAGCAGGTTGTAGCCCAGGGTGGCCGGAATGGCCACGGCCAGTCCCAGAGCGGTCATTATCAGCGTTTCGCCGACGGGGCCTGCGACCTTGTCGATGCTCGCGTCGCCGGTCAGGCCGATCTTCATCAAGGCGTGATAGATGCCCCACACGGTGCCGAGCAAACCGACAAAGGGGGCGCTGGAACCCACGGTGGCCAAAATCGCCATGCCGCCTTGCAACTGTCCGCCCACGGTCAAGGTGGCTTGGCGCAAGGCGCGGGTCAGCCATTCACTGAAGGCCGGCGGGTTCATGTCGCCATCCAGCGCATCACGGTGCTGGCGTGCGGCGCTGATGCCTGCATGGGTGAGTTCGGTGTAGGCACTATGATGATCCAATTGCTGCAAGCCATCCTTGAGCGTCGGTGCGTTCCAGAACGCCGCCAGCAACTTCGGCGAACGCAGGCGATGCAGTGCCAGGCGCACCAGCTTGTCGACCATCACGTACCAGGACGCAACCGACATCACCAACAACGTCAAGGCCACGGTACGGGTGACAAAGTCGGCCTGTTGCCACAAAACATTCAAACCCAGTGTTCCGGTTTCCATGTGTATTTCCTTTCTTTGGGGTGAGCGCTGCCCTGAGCGGGAGGCCCGTCGATAAAAGATGGTGGGTTTACGCCTGCTTGAGTACTAACTGTCGAGCTGGAATCGCAGTGGCACGATCACGTACACCGACGCCGCATGCCCCTCCTGCAAATAAGGCTTGAACAGTGCTCCGCGCACAGCCGTCCTGCCCGCCTCGTCGAGGTTGCCAAAGCCCGACGAGCGTACGATGTCCACCGCGCCGGGCTTGCCGTGCTCGTCCACCAGTACCCGCAGGATCACGGTGCCCTCGTGGCCCTCTTCACGTGCACTGTCGGGATATTCGGGTTGTGGTTCATGCACGTATTCGACGCCACGGGTGAGGGTCTTGGGCTGAGGCGGTGGTGCGGGAATTTGCGCGACTACCGGCGCGACTACCGGCGCGGCGGCCGCAGTGCTGATGGTCGCGGGTGCGGTCGTTGCGACGGCCGCAACGGGGCGTTGCATCACATGCGGCTTGGCTGCGGGCTTGGGCCGGGCTATCGGCTGAACGGCCACAGGTGCAGGTGCAACCGAGGCAACGGGAGGCGGTGGCGTGGGGGGTGGCGTGGGCGCGGCACTGGCGGCTGGCGCCGGAGTCGGTTCATTGATGACCGAGGCATAAATAGTACGAATCAACGGTGGTGCAAGCGCCGGGGTTGATGACCGGGTCACCATACTCAATGCCAAAACATGCACCAACACCACCAGCGCTACCACGCATCCTCGGCGCAGCCATCGCGAGGCACTGCCGGCAGGCAATGGCTGAAGGTACAGCAGGGGTGTAAGCGTTGCATCCACGATTGATTTTCTCCAGGCCGGTATGCCGGGTACATCGGGCGCATTCCCTGCGAAGGTTGGGTATAAGGCCTGTAAAGGCCTTCTTAACGGGTGTCGGAGGAATATAGGAGTGACGAATGACAGATGCATGACAGACAAGAATTATCATGTAAGCATTTTGTTACAATTTCATGGGCACCAACAGGCGTGACCTTATAAACGGTCATTGCGGGATTGAATCCGCAGTCAAAGGTAGCCTTTCGGGACTGGCAGCTATTGGCCGATTCTGTTGAAAAGTCGATTTTTCAGGAAACGTGACGCTGAGCTTGGCCTCTTCAAAGAACCTATTCACCACTGTTAAGTGGCTTTTCGATCTTTCGTTGACCGTTGCTGCTGTGTCAGTGGGTTAATTTGAGGGTTTTTGCTTGAAACAGGCGTACCTATCCTGTGGCGGGTGGCCCTTGAGATGTAAGTTGGCCAGTCGGCGCAGGTTCTGTACCGCAGCCGCTAACGTGAATTCATCGGTCGCGCCACTCATCCCTCGTAGTCGCAAGCGATCCAGTTTCAAGATGCGCTTGAGGTGGGCGAACAACATTTCTACCTTCTTACGTTCGTGACGAGAGCGCACATATTCCGGCGTTTTCGCGATTCGCCGAGCCACATCGCGAGCCGCTTCATGAACACTGCGGGCGATCTTACGAACCTCAGTGTTCGGGCAGCACTTGGCTTTCATCGGACATGTCGCGCAGTCGGTTTGGCTGGATCGGAAGTTGATGGTGTTGGCTTTCGTTACGTGTGAGCGCAGGTTCTTGAAAGCTCGCCATTCGCTACGTAATGCCTTACCAGCAGGACAGCGATACTCCTCAGCGTCTTTGTTCCAGTGGAAGTCGCTGATCGAAAAACTGTCGTCCTTGCGCTCTGTTTTATCCCACAGCGGCACATGCGGCTCGATATCTTTCTCTTCCACCATCCAGGCCAGCATCGGTGCTGTGCCGTAAGCGGTGTCGCCGACCAGCATGCGGATCATCAGCTCAGGATCAATCGAAGGACGCCCAATCGGGCTATAGAAGTCGGCGAGATAGTGGCGCAGGTCGCTCAGATCGAGACACCGATCAATGCTGCGCAGCAGATTATTTGTTGGGATGTGGTCTTCAAGGTTGAACGAGTAAAACAGCCGATCCTGCCCCTCGATAACTGTCCCATCATGCTGCGTATTCTCCCGCTGGCCGATGGATATATTTTGCCGCAAGCCAGACAGGAGCGATACGAGCCAATCAAGAATGATCCGAATGGGCGTTAATTTTCGCAGGTATCGTTTCGTAGATCGTGCCACATATGCACTTTCGAAATGTATTGCTGCCCTACTGCTACCGCCAAAGGTTCTATTCCAAATGGCTTGAATCCCATTCGCTCGTAGAGCCCTTGTGCACCTCGATTACCCTCGGTGACGGTGAGCTGAACGAGCAAAAGCTGAGACTGGGATTTCGCATAGGCCAGGACGCTGCGCAGCAGTTTATATCCGATGCCTTTCTCTCGATGAGCGAGTGGAACGTACATTCCGAAGAGCGTGGATTTGTGGCTGGCCTTCTTTCTTCTTTCAACAGAAAGTCCAGCGACACCAAGCAAATCCTCACCCTCAAACGCAGCGAACACCAGATCGGCAGCATCAGATCCACTATTAAGCCTTTTCTCCCACCAGTCGATGGGTAAGGCTTCGCGCTCGCCGACATCGGAAGTAAAAGCATCGGGATGAAGGCGATAAGCCTCAAGCATTAGCGCTCGATACGACGAGGCATGATCCGGGGTCAGTCGTTTGATTATCGTGGTCATCGAAATCACATTTCATGGTCGTGCACTGATTATGTCCTTTCTAGGCCCAAGGCGACACGGACGGAGATGCTTGAGTTTTTCAACAGAATCGGCCGATAGCTGCCACTCAACTTGGAAACGGCAGTTGTGCTAGCAACTTCACAATGCTAGAGGCCAAGCATCCGTCCGGGTCTAGATCAGGATCGAATACCGTTACAGTCATTCCCTTACATAGAGGGTTGGCAACGAATGATGCAATGATGATCAATAAGTCGTCAGGTGGAATGCCTGGAGAACCGGGCGAGTCCACAGCGGGCATTACAGTCTGATCCAGCACGTCTATGTCCAGGTGTATCCAATAGCCCTGGTCAGGCTTTCGAGCCAGCACTTCACTAATGCGTCCTATAACGGCCGTCGGACCTATCCTCAAGGCTTCGAAGACATCGACACGATTAATAGCCGTGCTATTTACATCGGGCCAGGCAAAGTCGTCGTCGCGGTTCTCGCGCTCACCCAGTTGGATGACATCGGCGTCAGCAACAAGCGGACCGGCAATGCCTGGCCATTCCGTTGCCAGTTGCTCACCACGACCAGTAGCCAGCGCCAGGTCCATGCCCGCAACCGCGCCTAGGCTCTGCGTCGGATCGTAGTTACCCGGATGGCGGAAGTCGCTGTGTCCATCAATATGAATGAGGGAAATAGGGCCCGCTTCGCGGACTCCGGCTAACGCGCCCAGCAGAATTGAACAATCACCCCCGATGACAAGCGCGAAGTCGCCTTGTCTACTGGCTTCACTCACCAGATTCGCCAAAGCAATATTGAACGAACGAATAGTATGGCCGTTACGCAAACGTGTTCCTGGCTGCTCTTCCGTCGAGTATTTGGGCCGAGGTAAAGCCTTAAACTCGCGAGGGATGAGTGCTTGTAGCAGGCCCGCAGCAACCAGCGCAGCTGGAGCCCGCCACGTACCCGGTTCATGACCAGGCCTCAAGGGACTTAATCCAAGGTTCGATGGCGCAGCAATCACAAGCATGGGGTAAGGGTCAGCATTCAGCGTTCTTCCAACGGATTTCATCGGATGCTTTAGTTTGAGTATTTCTCAGGGTAGCACCCACCTTTTCGGTGCGAGTGGGAATACCCTGTGCCAGATTTCCTGGTGACGAAAACTGCTGCGACAGGCCGCTATCGGCCGATTCTGTTGAAAAGTCGATTTTCTCAAACTGCCATAATACTGATCAGTGAAAGTGTCTTTTTTATGCGCTGCCACGTGAAGTCTGAGTCCGAATACCTCTGCGCCGACTCTAGATTTCAATCTCACGCGCATACTTTTCTAACGTAAAAACCACGCCGGACTTTTTCAACAGAATCGACCCAAAGCTGACATTTACTGTAGCTGAAGTTGACCGACCATGAACCCGTATTGCAGCATGGAATTGACGTGTGGCAGCGCTGTGCGGCCAATCTGCAAGCGCTACCTTCGCACTTAACCGGAAGAAGCTCATGATCATGGTCTTGCCGAAGATCGAACTCAAGGAACTGTCGGTGAAAGCGGAATCAGACGGTTTGACGCTGAGTGATCTTGTCCCCATTTGCGAAATGTTCGACGTTGCACCGCATGATGTGCTTAACGAGCTGTCCGTCGCGGTTGCGGAAGGCTATCTACAAGGATCTCTGCTCTATGACTTTTGCGACGGCGTTATGAATGGGATCATAAATGCCGTGGTTGAAGTAGGCATGACTAACGACATGCCTCAGCCCGCTTTCTCGCTTTACCAAGCATTCGATCAAGGCGAATGGTTCCGCAGTAACGACCCCCTGGAGACTGACCCCAGTGAGAAATACACGAAGCCGGTGGTCGAGGAAATAATGCGTACCCTTAGAGACTAGCTTTCACAGATCGAGAGGTTTTCGCTTTTGTGCTGGACGGTAGTGGATCGAATTCCGCTTTTGGCCGTTAAAGGCCGGTCGCCGTGCGAGATCAGTATGCGATGTCCCGCCCCGTGAGCGACTTGGCCCGGCACTACTAATAAAGTCATATGGTCAGACGTATGGGACTGGCGACGGGGTATGACCGTCGCTCTCTTTCAGGCATCGCTAACCTGGTCAGCAGCTGTACTGACCGTTTCCACCGTTGGCATCCGGGTTAGTCCGCGATTGCATTCAGCTCTGCCAGCACCTCATCTCGCAGATGAAGATCGGCCACAGCGAGGTTTTCGCGCAAGTGGGCTAATGACGAAGTCCCCGGAATCAATAGAATATTGGGTGAACGACGCAGTAGCCATGCCAGCGCTAACTGCTTCGGCGTAACTCCGAGTCGTTGCGCAGCGCTAGACAGTGCGGAGGACTGGATCGGGGTGAAACCGCCCAGAGGGAAGAACGGCACGTAAGCAATGCCATCCAGAGCCAACTCGTCGATCATGGCGTTGTCGTGCTGATGAGCGATGTTGTATAAGTTCTGCACGCAGACGACATCAACGATTTTTCGCGCCTCGGCCACTTGGGTCGGTGTGACGTTGCTAATCCCGATATGGCGGACGAGGCCTTGCTGTTGCAGCTCCGCCACAGCAGTCAGTGAAGCTTCGATTGATCCTTCGCCGGGTCCCATTGCGTTGTGCATCGCCCGAAAATTGACGACATCCAGAACTTCCAGGCCCAGATTGCGCAGATTGTCTTGCACTGCCTGGGTCAGCTCTGCTTTTGAACCGGCCGCGAGCCAGGCGCCATCGTCCCCGCGCCGGGCGCCGATCTTGGTTACGATTGTCAGATCGTCCTGATAGGGATGCAGGGCCTCTCGGATAATCTGATTGGTTATGTGCGGTCCGTAGAAGTCGCTGGTGTCTATGTGGTTCACACCCGATTCAACGGCCTCGCGCAGTACTGCCAGCGCCGCATTACGATCCTTGGGCGGGCCGAACACGCCCGGACCGGCCAATTGCATTGCGCCGTAGCCCAAACGCTTGATTTTGCGGTCGCCAAGAATGAAAGTGCCGCTTTTATCTAACCCAGCCATATCGATTGTTCTCACTTCATTTGAGGAGAGCTATGATATGAAGGATCCTTCAGGTTTTAGAATTCGCATTCCATGAACAACCTAAAAGCGTCTTTAAAGCCAAGAAAATCAGCGGTTCAGGCCCGATCCACGGCGACCGTTGACGCTCTTCACACGGCAACCCTTCAGGTTTTGACCCAGCATGGTCTTGTCCGCTGCACGACGACCCGCGTCGCCGAGCGTGCTGGAATGTCCGTGGGCAGTGTCTATCAGTACTATCCAAACCGCGATGCGTTGCTTGCTGCGGTTCTTGAAAAGCACTTGCTGGAAGTCGCCGAAACGGTGGAGCGGACTTGCGAACAATGCCGGGGCAAGCCGGTTGCCGAGATGGCATCGGAGCTAGTTTCGGCATTCCTGGCTGTCAAACTGCGTAATCCAGCAATGTCCAAGGCGCTTTACGCGATTGCTGCGGAGCGGGGTGGAGCTGAATTGGTCGCGCGTATCAACATCCGAATGGTGACAGCCACTGCTGCCATGTTGGTGAGCGCACCGGACGCAGATTTTGAAGACCCGACATTGATCGCCACTGTTTCGCTCACCGCTCTCACCGGACCGGTGCGAGCTCTGCTCGAAGGCTACGCGACACCGCTTTTCGAAAGCTGTCTCGAACAGCAGGCAACACTACTTTTGACGGCTTACCTTGGGATGTACCGCAGACCCGCATAGGTTCCTCTTAAAGATTGCGTGCAAGTGTCTGCTTCTGGCCGATTCTGTTGAAAAAGTCGGCTTCGAATTCCACGGCAGAAAAGTACGCGCCTGAGATTGAAATCTGAGTTTTGCGCAGAAGGTTCAGGAATCGGATTTCACGTTGCAGCATGCAAAAGAGATGGTTTCATCCATCAATAGTCGATCGTTTTGGGCAAGCCGACTTTTTCAACAGAATCGACCCATAACGGACGTTGGTGTCTATTCCTGAAACAGGGGTGATCCTTATTCAGGACTAGACAATGGGTAAAAATAAAGTTTTCCCCTTTTTCCAGTTCCCTTTTTTCACTAGATGATTTGAGCCAATCGAAGCGCCACCGTCGGGCTGGCAGTTCCGGCGATTGCAGACTGGCCGCGCTGAAGGGTCGGCGCCCAAAGTGCAGAGAGCCCGCCGCGTGCGGGCTTTCTGCTTTCACGACATCCTTTTCACCTGGTATTCACAGGGCCGAGTGCAAAATCACTCTACTCCTTTGAAGAATTCCCTTTAGGCCCGCACATAAGCGGGCCTTTTTTTTGCCCGTGGCTATGCTTTCCTTGCCCTCTACTGGAGACCAACCAATGCGTCCCTCGGATACTCCCTAAGGCCGAATCAACAGATAACCCGCCCTAGCGCCGGGCTTCTTATATCTGGTCTACCCCGGCCCGCCCATACAACGTGCAGTACTGCAAAGCAATGCTCCGGCGTGCTTCACAAGCCCTCTCCACTCATCACTTGTGATGATGTCGGCTCGCTCCATGGCGTCAGCCCGTCTCAGCAATTCGAAGTATTTAACCTCTGCGTCTATTCGACTTCCAGCCAGTACAGAAAGCTCGCGCCAGGCTGTCAGGTTCAGTTCTCGCTGTGCATCTTTCATCGAGACCTCCTTATTGGTGGCATACGTGAGTATGGGCCTGCTTGCGGAGTGCGTCAGGACAATTGGGCCTGGAGTGACCAATGGTGGGTGTACGCCACAAAACACATAATTGGTTACCCGGCGTACCGACCGAACTTTTCACGCCAGTTACCTGGAATGAAATCAGCATGCTTGTTGTACCGACCCAGCACGCACACTTTGATCTTTCGATCCTGTTCACCTGATATAGTCCCGTCGACCAGCCCCTGAGCCAGAACGCCCAGATACTTGGAAACCGCGTCTTGGGTGTCGCTCTTTCTCTTCCCTACACACGCTTGCAGAGCTGGCCCGATGGATGGCGTTTTCGAGTGAACGCGTTTGCAGATTTGCATAGGATTTTTTGTGACGAACCGACTGGAAATGTCACAAATGGCTTGTGGGCAGCCAAATGTTTCCTGCGGCTTCAACATCTGGCCTGAGCCAAATTGTTTTACGAACTCGGTCATGACGGACACATCGGCACCGGCAAAGCGGTTGATAGACTGCCATTCATCCCCTACCGCGAAAATCTCGTCTGCCTAGCCCCAACAAGCACGCGCAGCCAGCAGTATTTTGAAATTAACGTGAAGTGCCCGCCAGGCGATGTGACCTATATGAGCCCTACCCCGCGCAACAAATCGCAGACACAAAAAAGCCGGTTGAGATAACCGGCTTAACTGTCTGATGTTACTCAGGAATAAATGGTCGGGACGGAGTGATTCGAACACTCGACCCCTTGCACCCCATGCAAGTGCGCTACCGGGCTGCGCTACGCCCCGACTAAGGCGTGTATCAGTTTCCATAACCGCGAAAACTTCGAGGAATATACCCTAAGCTTTTGAATTGTGGAAGTATCTGGGGAATTTTCTACTTGCTCAGCACCACAAGAACATCTTCAAGCTCGGTAATCATCTGACGGAACAACACTTTGTACTGTTGGGTATCGTCCTTTTCTTCCCCGCTGGACATACGCAATCGCGCACCGCCAATGGTGAAGCCCTGCTCATACAGCAAACCGCGGATTTGCCGAATCATCAACACGTCTTCGCGCTGATAATAGCGGCGATTTCCGCGGCGCTTCACGGGGTTGAGTTGAGGGAATTCCTGCTCCCAATAACGCAAAACGTGCGGTTTTACCGCGCAGAGCTCGCTTACTTCACCGATGGTGAAGTAGCGTTTGCCTGGAATGGGCGGTAGCTCGTCGTTATGACTTGGTTCCAGCATAAGCCTCAACTCGGGCCTTCAGTTTCTGCCCTGGGCGAAAGGTGACCACACGGCGAGCGGTAATCGGAATTTCTTCCCCTGTCTTTGGGTTCCGACCCGGTCGCTGGCGCTTGTCTCGCAAGTCAAAATTACCGAATCCCGACAGTTTGACTTGCTCGTTATCTTCCAGAGCGTGCCTGATTTCCTCAAAGAACAGCTCAACCAGTTCCTTGGCTTCTCGTTTGTTCAGGCCTAGCTCTTCGTACAGACGTTCGGCCATCTCAGCTTTCGTCAGAGCCCCCATACGCTACTTCCTTAACGTGGCGTTTAACCGTTCCTCGAGCGAGGTGAGAATTTTCTGCGTTGCAGCGTTAGTCTCATCGTCAGTAAGAGTGCGCGATGGATGTTGCCAGGTCAAGCCGACTGCAAGGCTTTTTCTATGCGGATCAATGCCTTTACCCTGATAAACATCAAATAGCCTGAGGTCTGTGAGCCACTCCCCTGCATTTTCTCGGATTACAGCCATCATCGCACTGGATGCGACGTCGCGATCAGCCAGCAACGCCAGGTCTCGGCGCACCTCAGGGAAACGCGACAATTCATGGAATTTCGGCAAGCGACCTGTGGCAACCTCCGCGAGCACCAGCTCAAAAACGAAAACGGGACGGTCCAGCCCCAGCGTTTTCGACAGCTCAGGGTGCAGCGTTCCGATGAAACCTACTTCACGCCCGTCACGCTCGATGCGGGCAGTCTGGCCCGGATGCAGAGCAGGATGGTGACCTGACGAAAAGGTGAAATCATCCAGCGCGCCGGCGAAACCCAGCACCGCTTCTACGTCGGCCTTGACGTCGAAGAAGTCGACCGCGTCCCGGCCTTGCGCCCAGCCTTCTGGCAGGCGGCTACCGCAAATGACACCCGCCAGCATTGGCTCTTGCTTCAGCCCATCAAGCTGACCGACAAAACGCAGACCACTTTCGAAAAGGCGAACACGATCTTGCTGCCGGTTGAGGTTGTGCTGCAGCGCTTTCACCAACCCGGGCCACAACGACGACCGCATTGCTGCCATATCATTGGAAATAGGGTTCGCCAGCAGCAGCGGCTCTGCGCCCGGGCTGAACAGTTCAAACCATTTTGGATCAATGAAGCTGTACGTGATTGCTTCCTGATAACCGCGGGCCACTAACAGGCGGCGAAGTGCCGGCAATTCGCCCTTGGACTCAGACTTCGCCTGCGGCGCCAAACGCGCTTGCGGATAACGAACCGGCAAGCGGTTGTAACCATAAAGCCGCGCCAGCTCTTCGATCAGATCGACTTCAAGCGTGATATCGAACCTGTGGCTTGGTACTTCGACACGCCACTGCCCCGCCACTTCCGACGAAATCTTGAGATCCAGTGCAGTCAGCAAACGCTCGACTTCAGCCGTTTCAATCTTCAGACCCAGCATTTGCTCGATGCGGTCTGCACGTAAGATAACCGGGGCTACAGAAGGCAAATTGCTTTCGCTCACTGACTCAGTGACAGGACCTGCTTCACCGCCAGTGATTTCAATCAGCAAACCAGTTGCACGCTCCATGGCTTCGCGGGCGAGCTGCCAGTCGACACCACGCTCATAACGATGGGACGCATCGGTGTGCAAGCCATACGAACGGGCCTTGCCAGCGACGGAAATCGGCTCGAAGAAGGCACTTTCGAGAAAGATGTCACGCGTTGTCGCCGTAACACCGCTGTGCTCGCCACCCATGACGCCAGCAATCGCCAGCGCACGTTGATGGTCGGCGATTAACAGCGTATCTGCACGCAGACTGACTTCCTGACCGTCGAGCAGGACGAGCTTCTCGCCCTCCTCTGCCATACGTACACGGATGCCGCCGTTAATCTCGGCAAGGTCAAACGCGTGCAGCGGCTGACCGAGTTCAAGCATCACGTAATTGGTGATATCCACCGCCGCGTCAATGCTGCGCACGTCGGAACGGCGAAGGCGCTCGACCATCCAAAGCGGCGTAGGGCGCGACAGATCGACATTGCGAATGACACGACCCAGATAACGCGGGCAAGCAGCCGGCGCAAGGACTTCAACTGAGCGCACTTCATCGTGTGTAGCCGGCACTGCGCTAACGTAAGGACGTGTCACGGTTGCGTCATAAAGGGCGCCCACTTCACGCGCAAGCCCGGCGACGGACAGACAGTCGCCGCGGTTCGGCGTCAAGTCGACTTCGATGCTGGCGTCGTCTAGTTCCAGATAGATGCGGAAGTCCTGACCCACTGGGGCGTCGGCAGAGAGCTCCATGAGACCGTCATTGCCTTCACCCACCTGCAGCTCTGACTGGGAGCACAGCATGCCGTTGGATTCGACACCACGCAGCCTGGCTTTCTTGATCTTGAAGTCGCCGGGCAACTCAGCGCCGATCATCGCAAAAGGAATCTTCAGGCCTGGACGCACGTTGGGGGCACCACAGACAACCTGAAAGGTTTCCGAGCCATTGCTGACCTGACAAACACGCAGTTTGTCTGCATCAGGATGCTGCTCTGTGCTGAGCACTTCGCCCACGACCACACCGCTGAAAACACCAGCTGCCGGGGTGACGCTGTCGACCTCCAGACCAGCCATCGACAGACGAGCAACCAGCTCGTCGCGCGATACTTGCGGGCTTACCCAGCCACGCAACCATTGTTCACTGAATTTCATCCTGCTCTCCTAATCAATTCTTTACTGACATACGACCCGGGCGATACGAGAAGGCCGCCGGCACGGTGCCCTTCCCCTACGCCTAGCGAAATTGCGCGAGGAACCGCAGGTCGTTGTCGAAGAACAGGCGCAAATCATTGACGCCGTAACGCAACATGGCCAGACGTTCTGCGCCCATGCCAAATGCAAAGCCCTGGAACTCTTCAGGGTCAATGCCGGACATGCGCAACACATCCGGATGCACCATGCCGCAGCCCATTACTTCAAGCCAGCCGGTCTGTTTGCAGACGCGACAGCCTTTACCGCTGCACATCACGCACTCCATGTCGACTTCAGCGGAGGGCTCGGTGAAAGGGAAGTACGAAGGACGGAAGCGCACTGCCAGTTCTTTCTCGAAGAACACGCGCAGAAACTCTTCGATAGTGCCTTTCAGGTCAGCGAAGTTGATGTCGCGATCAACGAGCAACCCTTCAACCTGATGGAACATCGGAGAGTGGGTAATATCGGAGTCGCTGCGGTAAACACGTCCAGGGCAGACGATGCGTATCGGCGGCTTTTGCGATTCCATGGTGCGGACCTGTACCGGCGAGGTATGAGTGCGCAGCAACATGTTTGCATTGAAATAGAAGGTGTCGTGCATCGACCGGGCCGGGTGGTGGCCTGGGATGTTAAGCGCCTCGAAATTGTGGTAGTCGTCTTCGACTTCAGGCCCTTCGGCGATGCCGTAGCCAATGTGGGTGAAGAATTGTTCGATACGTTCCAGAGTCCTGGTAACCGGATGCAGACCACCTGAGGTTTGCCCACGACCAGGCAAGGTCACATCAATCGACTCGGCGGCGAGTTTGGCGGCTAGATCAGATTGCTCGAACGCTGCCTTGCGCGCATTTAGAACCTCTGTGACACGCTCCTTGGCAAAGTTTATCAGCGCTCCGACTTGCGGACGCTCTTCAGGTGGCAGATTTCCCAGGGTCTTCATCACCTGAGTCAATTCGCCCTTCTTGCCAAGGTAGTTGACCCGGATTTGCTCCAGGGCAGTGATGTCTTCAGCGCTTTGCACAGCCTCAAGTGCTTGAGAGACCAGTGCGTCCAGGTTTTCCATTTACAGACTCCAGATACAAAATAGGGGAAGAGCTGAAAGGCTCTTCCCCTATTTATGACGTTTAACACCGAACCTCGAGAGAAGGCCCGATGATTGCCGGGGACTTAGGCCAAGGTGGCTTTAGCTTTCTCGACAATCGCAGCAAACGCCGCTTTTTCGTTCACTGCCAGATCAGCCAGGACCTTGCGGTCAATCTCGATCGACGCTTTTTTCAGGCCAGCGATGAAACGGCTGTAGGACAGACCGTTGATACGCGCACCAGCGTTGATACGAGCGATCCACAGAGCGCGGAACTGACGTTTTTTCTGACGACGGTCACGGTAGGCGTATTGGCCGGCCTTGATAACCGCTTGCTTGGCAACACGGAATACGCGTGAACGCGCGCCGTAGTAGCCTTTAGCAAGTTTCAGAATTTTCTTGTGACGCTTACGCGCCATGACGCCACGCTTAACACGAGCCATGAGTAACTTCCTCTATATCTTGATCAAAATTAACGAAGGCGCAGCATTCGCTCGACTTTTGCCACGTCAGACGGATGCAGCAAGCTGCTACCGCGCAGTTGACGCTTACGCTTGGTCGACATTTTGGTCAGGATGTGGCTCTTGAAAGCATGTTTGTGCTTGATGCCGTTAGCAGTTTTCAAAAACCGCTTAGCTGCACCACTTTTAGTCTTCATCTTTGGCATGTTCGGATACTCCGCATTCAGTTGATAAACATAACCGCAAGGCCTGCCGTGCCCTGGTGGTTATTTCTTCTTTTTCGGGGCGATGACCATGATTAGCTGGCGTCCTTCCATCTTAGGATGCTGTTCAACGGTACCGTATTCGAGCAAGTCACCTTCAACCCGCTTCAACAGTTCCATGCCCAGCTCCTGGTGGGCCATCTCACGACCGCGGAATCTTAACGACACCTTGGCCCTGTCCCCGTCACTCAGGAAACGTACCAGGTTGCGTAGTTTTACCTGGTAATCCCCTTCCTCCGTCCCTGGACGAAACTTGATTTCTTTAACCTGGATCTGCTTCTGGTTTTTCTTGGCGGCAGCAACCTGTTTCTTCTTCTCGAAGATCGATTTGCCGTAGTCCATCAGTTTGCAAACAGGAGGTACTGCATCGGCAGAAATTTCTACCAGATCCAGTTTGGCCTCTTCAGCCTTAAGAAGCGCGTCTTCAATTGACACAATCCCAAGCTGTTCTCCCTCAGCCCCAATTAACCGAACCTCGCGTGCCGAGATATTCTCGTTGATCGGGGCCTTCGGTGCAGCTCGTTTATCTTGTCTCATTTCACGCTTAATAGTAATTACTCCGAATCTTGGCGACCACGCCGGGAAACCGCTTGTGCAAGAAACTCCGAGAATTGGGCGACCGGCATCGAGCCAAGGTCTGCGCCTTCACGGGTACGCACAGCGACAGTTTGCGTTTCAACCTCCCGATCTCCGATTACCAGAAGATAGGGAACCTTGAGCAAAGTATGCTCGCGGATTTTAAAGCCGATCTTTTCATTTCTCAAGTCGGACTTGGCACGAAACCCGCTTTCAGCCAAAGTTTTTTCCACTTCAAGGGCAAAATCTGCCTGTTTGTCAGTGATATTGAGGATCACTGCCTGAGTTGGAGCCAACCAAGCCGGAAATGCGCCTTCATAGTGCTCGATCAGAATTCCGATGAAGCGCTCGAAAGAGCCGAGAATCGCGCGGTGCAGCATCACTGGATGCTTGCGACCGTTGTCTTCGGTGACGAATTCGGCACCCAGACGTACAGGCAGGTTGAAATCGAGCTGCAATGTACCGCATTGCCACACGCGACCCAAGCAATCCTTCAAGGAGAATTCGATTTTAGGGCCGTAGAAGGCACCCTCACCCGGCTGCAAATCGTAAGGCAGCCCAGCGCTGTCGAGTGCGGCAGCCAGTGCAGCTTCTGCACGATCCCACAATTCGTCTGAACCTACGCGCTTCTCGGGACGAGTCGAAAGCTTGAGCTCGATATCCTTGAAGCCAAAATCTTCGTAGACAGCCAGCGTCAGCTTGATGAATGCCGCCGACTCTGCCTGCATTTGATCTTCAGTGCAGAAAATGTGGGCGTCATCCTGGGTAAAGCCACGCACACGCATGATGCCGTGCAGCGCGCCCGAAGGCTCATTGCGGTGACACGCGCCAAATTCAGCCAGACGCAACGGCAACTCGCGGTAGCTTTTCAGGCCTTGATTGAAGACCTGCACGTGACACGGGCAGTTCATCGGCTTGATGGCGTAGTCGCGGCTCTCGGACTGAGTGGTGAACATGTTGTCGGCGTAGTTGGCCCAATGGCCAGACTTCTCCCACAGGGAGCGATCAACCACTTGCGGAGTCTTGATCTCCAGATACCCGTTGTCGTGCTGCACCTTGCGCATGTACTGCTCGAGCACTTGATAAAGGGTCCAGCCGTTGGGGTGCCAGAACACCATGCCCGGTGCTTCTTCCTGGGTATGAAACAGGCCCAGACGTTTGCCAATCTTGCGATGATCGCGCTTTTCGGCCTCTTCGATACGCAGAACGTAAGCTGCGAGCTGCTTTTTGTCAGCCCAGGCGGTGCCATAGACGCGCTGCAACTGTTCGTTCTTGGCGTCGCCGCGCCAGTAAGCGCCAGACAGCTTGGTCAACTTGAACGACTTCAGAAAACGCGTGTTCGGCACGTGCGGGCCGCGGCACATGTCTACGTATTCTTCGTGGTAGTACAGCCCCATGGTCTGCTGTTCTGGCATGTCTTCGACAAGGCGCAGCTTGTAGTCTTCATGACGGGCGGTGAACACGTCGATCACTTCGGCGCGCGGCGTGACCTTCTTGATGACGTCGTAATCTTTTTCAATCAGCTGCTGCATGCGCTGCTCGATCGCCAGCAGATCATCAGGCGTGAACGGGCGCTCGTAAGCGATATCGTAATAAAAGCCATCATCGATGACCGGACCAATGACCATCTTTGCAGTGGGGTACAGCTGCTTGACGGCGTGACCGACCAAGTGGGCGCAGGAGTGGCGAATGATCTCCAGGCCTTCCTGATCTTTGGGGGTGATGATTTGCAGGCTTGCGTCAGCATCAATCATGTCGCTGGCGTCGACCAGTGTTCCGTTGACCTTGCCGGCTACGGTGGCCTTGGCCAGACCAGCACCAATGGAAAGCGCAACCTCGGCTACGGAAACCGGGTGATCGAACGAACGATGACTGCCGTCGGGAAGAGTAATGGTGGGCATGGCGCCTCCTCTCCTAGTGGTGACCCCTACCAAAGGTCACGTGGGTGGGATAGTGCCAGTAACGCGATTCGGCGGTGTGCCTGCCTCACAGTGGCAGGAGCCTTGAGGCCAACCTGTTAACGAACCGCAGTGACTGGAATTAACGATTTCAAAAAATAGGGTCTGCGCCGAGCCAAGTAGCCGCTCGCAAGTTTTCAGGAAATCCGCAGGACGCGCATCCTAGCACAGCCAATCGTCAGACAGGCGGTCCGAAGCCACGCTATTACGCATTCAGCTTCTTGTAGAGCCCGGAAGAAACCTGCGCTCGGTGAACTGCCGGCATTCATCGCCGTCAGATTACCCGTAACCCCCGTTCAAGGCTGTCGATATCACGGCCCATAGACAAGAAGGAAACCACCATGAATCTTCTACGTGCTGTTGCCCTGCTGACCCCACTGGCGCTGGCTTTCCCTTTGAGTGCGCATGCCGCGATGGATGCCAAGACCAAAACCACCTACATGAACGAGTGCGCAGCCGCCGCCACCCAGAACAATCCGGGCATGGACGCAAAAGCAGTTCAAACCCACTGTGAGTGCGGCGCCCAGCAGATCAACAAAAGCTTTACCGACAAGGAGATCGCATCCTTGAGTGATACGAACAAGGCGCCGATCCCGGAATTGACTGCGCGCTTGCAAAAAAACGTCGGTGAGCACTGTCTACCGAGCAAAAAATAAAAAATTTACATTTCTGCGGATTTTGGATGATCACTCAGGATGATCAAGCGTCAGATGAACGCTGAACCCCTCGTAAATCAAGGCGTCCAGCGGTCCGTCAGTGATGGATTGCAGCAGAAATCCGCAGTCAAAAAACCAGTGATAGAAATCAATTTCGCGTCAATATTTCCGGCAGTTGCGCAAAGTTGTTACTGAAAAAGTTCTGCATTCGCACAATTCGACTATGATAGCCGGGTGTGCCCAGTTGGCCTGAGCAGCACAGTACTACTGAAAAAATTATGTTCTTGGAGATACACCATGTCTAATCGCCAAACCGGCACCGTAAAATGGTTCAACGATGAAAAAGGCTTCGGCTTTATCACTCCACAGGGTGGCGGTGACGACCTGTTCGTACACTTCAAAGCTATCGAAAGCGACGGTTTCAAAAGCCTGAAAGAAGGCCAGACCGTTTCGTTCGTGGCTGAGAAAGGCCAAAAGGGCATGCAAGCTGCTCAGGTTCGCGCGGAGTAATCCGAGCGTTCTAAAAAAACCCCGTCATGGACGGGGTTTTTTTATGCCTGCAACAAACTGGTGTTACCCGCAGTTGACGCGATTCACGCTCCCGGCCTGATCAGTGTTGAGGTTAAGGCGGTCCGAGCGATACTCAAGCGTGATCATGTCGTTGGGTCCCAGTGCCCTTGCCGTCTGCGCGCCGGCTTTGGTTCGGGCCTGTTCGAGCAACGCGGGCGATGCAGGCTTGCCGACAGCAAACTGTGCGGCTGCGGCGTCACATCGGGAATGACCGCTATCGATGGCTGCCGGACTTTGAGCAGAATCGCCCGACGGTTGCGACGTTGAACTGCAGCCCGCCAACACCGCCATTGATAACACCAGACCCGTCGGGACTAATTTCCAGGACATACAATCTCCTTGCTTTAAACGTAAACCAGAACCTGTGCGACAGCGCTGCCAGGTTTTTGTTGCAATGTGCCAGTCCGAACACCCCTCTGAGCGGGTGACAGGCGAGTGAGTCTGCCCAAGCAATGCGTTTTAAGGGCATTCAAATCGTCACAAAAGGTTTTTCAGGCGTGGGCGCTCATGCCTGAGTCATGGCTCGCATCTCACATCAGAAGCATGCCGCGCCAGATTCATGCCTAAGTAGCAGTGCGCAATCGCGACCGAAATGTTCTACTGCGCGCGTGACGCAGCCGCTCAAGCACGGTACCCGGCCGCTGGCACTTGCTTATCCCAGGAAGACCAAAGAGAGACGAGAGACCATGTCAGTCGTATCGATCGATGCTGATATCAAGGCCAAATGGCCACAGGGACATTGCGCGCACAGCCCGGGAAGCGCTGAGGAGCTGGCAATCATTGCGATTGACTTGCTGGTTAAAGAGCTGGGCACCCGAGGCGCCCAGACCTTCATGAACCAGGTGTTCCTGCGTTACTCGACCGAAGTGTCGACCGAGGCCTGAGCAGCGTTCACTTGAGTCGCGCGAGGCGCTCGGTCAGCAGGTCGAAAAACCCTTGAGCATCGCCGCTTTCTACCCAGTAGACATTCTTGGGCTGGGCCAGCGTGTCGTACCAGTCCGCAATTGTCTGGCCCTGCCCTAGCCCTTCGCGATTATCAATCGCCAGATTCACCGGCTTGCCGCTGAACAAATCGGGCTTGAGCAGCCACGCAATGACGCTCGCGTCATGAACAGGGCCGCCGGACAGGCCGTAATGGACCATATCTGCCTTGACGTATTCGTTGAGAATCGCGCCGACCAGCTTGCCCGCCTGGTTATTCAGTGCCTCTATCTGCTTGAGTCGCTGATCGCTGGTCAGGATCTTGTGGGTCACGTCCAGCGGCACGTAGGTAAGCTTGACGCCGCTGGCCAGCACGACCTTGGCAGCGTCAGGGTCGGCGAAAATATTGAATTCTGCGACCGGTGTGATATTGCCGCCATTGAAATGGGCGCCGCCCATCACGACCACTTCCTTGATGCCCTGCGTGATCTCTGGCGCTTGAATCAGTGCCAGGGCAAGGTTGGTTTGCGGACCAAGCATTGCCACCGTGATGCTGTGTGGCTTGGCTTTGCTCAATGTATCGACCAGATACTGCACCGCGCTGCCTTGGGCCAGTCCCTGTTTGGGCTCATGCACCTCAACCCCCGGCAACCCTTCTTTGCCATGGATGTTCTCGGCATAGATCGGGGTGCGCACCAGCGGTTTGCCGGCGCCTGCATAAACAGGGACATCTTCACGTCCTGCCCACTCGCGAGCCAGCCGTGCGTTGCGCGAGGTTTTGTCCACCCGCACATTACCTGCCACGGTGGTGATCGCCATCACGTTCAACTCTTCGGGTGATGCGAGCGCCAGCAGCAGCGCCACGACATCGTCAGCCCCAGGATCAGTGTCGATGATAAGGTCGCGTTTTTCGGCTGCCTGAGCGGCAGTGGCACTGAGCACGGTCAAAAACAGCACACTCCTGAGCAGACGGGTCAGATGAAGATGAACGTTAAGCATCGGAAACTCCCTGTTCCAAGGTAAGAATAAAAAAGGCCTGGACGTCAGAACGCTGAACGTCAGAACACCACGCCCGCGACCAGTGCAATATTGGTGTAAGGCTGGCACTCGCCGGTCCGCACGATGGCACGAGCGCTGCGGCTTAGCGTTTTGAGTGCCTCGTGAGTGACCACCCTTTGCTCACCCAGCGCACCGGCTGAGTTCAGGCTATCG
Source organism: Pseudomonas sp. BSw22131 (assembly GCF_026810445.1). Taxonomy (NCBI): domain Bacteria; kingdom Pseudomonadati; phylum Pseudomonadota; class Gammaproteobacteria; order Pseudomonadales; family Pseudomonadaceae; genus Pseudomonas; species Pseudomonas huanghezhanensis. The sequence goes on from NZ_CP113949.1 coordinate 3,352,105, forward strand.
ACAGTGGCAAGCGCCGGAGGCTGTCGGGTGAGCATTTCTTCGGCGATAACATGGTGCTCGACCTGCATTTCAGTCAGCACTGTATTCAGCACACTGACGAAATCCGGCACACCGTGGGTCAGCGCCAAATCGATCAGCTCGACACCAGGCGGTACCGGCATGCCTGCATCGACGATCATCAGCACATCGCCATGCCCCAGAGAGGCCACAACACGCGACAACGCGATATTGAGAAGCGGTGTTTTTTTCATGGCTTGAATCCCTGTACTTCATCGAACGTTGGAATGGATGGCTGGGCACCGGCGCGGGTGACTGACAGCGCGGCGGCAATCTGGCCGAACTGGATCGCCTCGGACTCGCTCTTGCCTTCTGCCAATGCGGCGGCAAACCCACCAACGAACGTGTCACCCGCTGCCGTGGTGTCCAGCGCCTGAACCTTGGGTGCCGCGAAATGTTGCGAGCGCGAAGACGTCGCAAGCAGCGACCCCTGAGGGCCCAACGTAATAATCACTTTGGAAGCGCCAGAGGCCAGCAGCGCCGTTGCCGCCGAATCGGCTGTGGCTACCGAGTCCACGGGCAAACCGGTCAACAGGCTTGCTTCGCTTTCATTCGGGATGAGGTAGTCAATCAGTGCGTACCAGTCGGCTGGCAATGGCTCGCTGGCGGGGGCCGGGTTGAGGATGACGATCTTGCCCAGCTCACGCCCGCGCTTGAGCACATGACCTACGGTAGCCATCGGGATTTCCAGCTGGCAAATGATCACTTCAGCCTGACTGAGCAGTGTGTCGAATCGGTCCACGACCTCGGCCGAAACATGCCCGTTGCCACCCGCTACGATCACAATCGCATTCTGACTGTTGTCATCGACCACGATCAGCGCAACGCCAGATGACTCACCGGGCACGGCAGTGACTGCCGTGCAATCGATCCCCTCAGCTACCAAAGCCGCACGCAGCTGATCGCCATAAGCGTCATCGCCAACGCAGCCAATCATCGCGACGCTCGCCCCGAGGCGCGCTGCCGCAACCGCCTGGTTGGCGCCCTTCCCGCCCGGCACTGTCACAAATGAATGTCCCGCCAGGGTTTCGCCACCGCGTGGCAGGCGTGGCGCCCGCGTAACCAGGTCCATGTTGAGACTGCCCACTATCACTACTTTTGCTTGCATGACGTTTGTACTCTTCAATCCGGCCGCAGCCGTCCGGTTCAACGGAATTCGGTGAATGCATTGGTGGGCGGCGCAGTGGATTCACGCAACACAATGCTTGGCGCCACGATCAATTGCTCCACTCGCGTGGTCGGCACTGCAATCCGCTTGAGCAGCACCTGCGCGGCACGCTCGCCCAACTGCAGAATCGACTGACCGACCGTGGTCAGCGCGGGGTAAACATAGCGGCTCATCTGGATGTCGTCGAAACCAATGACCGAGAGGTCACCGGGCACACGGATATTGCGCTCAGCCGCAGCGCGCAGCACACCAAAACCTACCATGTCATTGGCTGCAAAAATCGCTGATGGGCAATCATGCTCCAGCAAACTGACCGCCGCACTGTAGCCGCTGGGGCTGGTGAAATCACTTTCGAGCACCCATGAAGCAGGCACACTGACACCCGCTTCCTGCATCGCCCGGTGGTAGCCGGCCAGCCGCATGCGCGCCACGCTGGTCTGCGCCGGGCCACAGATACAGGCGATATGCCGGTGCCCCAGCGTCAGCAAATGCGAGGCCGCCAGGTAAGCGCCAAGTTCGTGATCGATGCGCACCAGATCAGCGTTGAGGTGTTCCAGGTCGCGGTCGACGATGACCATGGGCGTGCGCACTGAATCAAGACCATCAATCAGCCCGCTGTCGCCCCCGACCGAGGACACTATCAAGCCGTCCACACGCTTTTCCAGCAACACGCGCAAGTAGCTGCGCTGCTTGTCCGGATCGTCATCGGAGTTGCAAAGGATCACGCAGAAACCGTTGCGCTCGCAGTGATCCTCGATGCCACGGGCCAGTTCGGCGAAGTACGGATTGATGCCGTTGGGGATCAACAGACCGATGGTCAGTGTGGCCTTGGCTTTCAGCGAGCGAGCCACCGCGCTGGGCACGTAGTCGAGTTGCGCGATGGCGGCCTCGACCTTGATCCGCACTTCGTCGCTGACTGGCCGGGTCCTGTTCAACACGTGCGAAACGGTTGTGTAGGAAATCCCGGCGAGCGCCGCCACGTCCTTGATCGTTGCCATATCAGCCGCGCCGTTTAGCGCGATGGCTGCGGTAGGTGTCGAGCACCACGGCCACCACGATCACCGCACCGGTGATGATGCGCTTGGTGGGTTCGGTCGCGCCGATTTGCGCAAGGCCCGCAGCCAGCACCGAGATAATCAGTACGCCGAAGAAGGTGCTAATGACCGACCCACGGCCGCCCATCAGGCTGGTGCCGCCAATCACGACCGCCGCGATGACCTGCAACTCCAGGCCGGAACCTGCGTTGGGGTCGGCCGCTTCAAGGCGCGAAATCTGGAATAGCGCTGCCACGCCTGCCAGCAAGCCCATGAGCGAAAACACCAGGATCTTGTAGGGTTTTGGATTGATACCTGCCAGACGCACGGCCTCTTCATTGGTGCCAATGCCGATCAGGTAACGACCAAACACCGTGCGCGTGAGCACCGCTTGCGCCACGAAGATCACGATCAATGCAATCACGAACGAGGGCGAGATGCCAAAAGCGAAAGGGTTCGACAGCCAGGCGTAGGAGTCGCCGATGTATGCGGTGCGCGAGTTGGTCAGTTGGTAGGCCACGCCACGGGCCATTTCCAGAACCCCAAGCGAGACGATGAACGAGGGGATGCGCCAGGCCACGGTGATCGAACCGGTGATTGTCCCCGCCACCGTTGCGCACGCCATGCCCAGCAACGCGGAGGGCAAAACGCCCCAGCCCCAACCGAGCATCGCCACGCTGACCGCGGACGCTGCCAGCGCCAGCACCGAACCCACGGAAAGGTCGATGCCGCCGATGATCAGAATGAAGGTCATGCCCACCGCCAGTACCATCAGATCGGGGATCTGGTTGGCCAGCGTGCTGAACGTCTCATAAGACAGGAAGTGATCGCTGAGCAACGAGAACAGCACGATCATTGCCAGCAAAGCGCCCGCCAGACCGAGGTAGGTGCCGAGGCCGAAATAGTTACCGCTGCGCTTGCCCGGAGAAGGCAGCGCTGCACTGTTAGCAGTGGTTTTCATCAGTCAATCCTGGGCGCGGCATCAGAGAGCAGCGCATCACGTTTTTGGTAGCCGGCAAACGCGGCAGCAAGCAGTTCGTCCTGGGTCCAGCTGTCGCGCTCGAAGGTGTCGATCAGACGACCGGCGGACAGCACGCCAATCCGGTCGCAGATAAGCATGAGTTCGCGCAGGTCACTGGAGACGACCACCAAGGCCCTGCCCTGGCGCGTCAGCTCACCCAGCAACGTGTAAATGTCGAACTTGGCGCCGACATCGATGCCCCGAGTGGGCTCGTCGAACAACATCACTTGGCAATCGCGCTCCAGCCAGCGGCCGATCACCACCTTCTGCTGATTGCCGCCTGACAATTCAGACACCAATTGCGTCGGGCTCGAACTGCGAATCCGCATGGCATCGACCTGACGTCTGGCCAGGCTCATCTCGGCGTTGCCATCCACCACGCCAGCGTTGGAAATCGCCTGCATATTGCCCAGCGCGATGTTGGCGCTGATCGATTGCGGCAGCAGCAGGCCCTCGCCTTTGCGGTCTTCGGTGATCAGCGCGATGCCATGACCGACCGCATCTACAGGTGACCGAATACTGACTGCACGCAGCGGCGTGCCCACTTCAATGGTCCCGCTGTCGGCGATATCGGCCCCGTAGATCAGGCGCATCAGTTCGGTACGACCGGCGCCGATCAAGCCTGAAATCCCGAAAATCTCGCCCGCTCGAACGTCAAAAGACACATTGAGGACTTTGTCCGAGCGGGACAGGCCTTTCACTGACAAGGCCACGTCGCCAATCCGGCGCTCGCCCAAGTCGATCTTTTCGCCCAGCTCGCGGCCGACCATCAAGGTCACCAGTTGCTCGCTGTTGTAGTTGGCCATTGCATCCACGCAGACCAGCTTGCCATCGCGCAGGACCGCAATGCGCTGGGCGACACGGGCGAGTTCTTCAAGACGGTGGGAGATGTAAATGATCGACACGCCACGGGCCTGAAGACGGGAAATTTGCTCGAACAGCATCTCCACTTCCCGCGCCGTGAGCATGGCCGTTGGCTCATCGAGGATCAGCACGTGGCAATCGCCGATCAGGTTGCGCGCAATCTCGACCATCTGCTGATGACCGATCCCCAGCTCGCTGACCAGCGTGTCCGGATCAATCGCATCCAGTCCGACTTGGGCCATCGCCTTGATCGCGTCTTCGCGCAACCGCTTGCGGTTGATCCAGCCACCGCGACTGGGAAGATTGTCCAGAAACAGGTTTTCCGCCACCGACAAAGTTGGCAGCAGATTGAGTTCTTGCATGACCATGCGCACACCCAGCATTTCGGCTTGGGCACGGCTGGCGGGCTCATAAGGCTGCCCCTGAAATTGCATCTGGCCGGTGGTCGGTGTGACCAGCCCGCCAATGATTTTGGACAAGGTGCTTTTGCCCGCGCCATTTTCACCGGTCAAGGCCAACACTTCACCACGCATCAGCGTCAGGTCGATGTCGCCGAGCACGGGTTGGGCGTAGGTTTTGCCGATGCCGCTGACAGATAGAACAGCGGCCTGAGCAGACGCTGACATAACGCTCTCCACGCGCCAGCCCTGGAAAAAGGCTGGCGCTGTATCGGTTTGGGTGTGTGAGGCGAAGCCTGAGGGGTGTGTTACGGCTTGGTGACCAACTCGACCGGCGTCTCGATCACGCCGTCTTTGATGTCGAGTTTTTCGCCCTTGATCATCTTCAGTGCCGTGTCGATACCGAACACCGCCTGGCGCGCTGCGAACTGGTCCGCTGTCGCCAGAATCCGACCGTCTTTGAGCATTGGCTTGATGGCGTTGATGTTGTCGTAGCCGACCACTTGTACTTTGCCCGCCTTGCCTGCGGCACGCACCGCCGACACCGCGCCCAACGCCATGCTGTCGTTACCAGCCAGCAATGCTTTCAGGTTCGGGTACTCGTTGAGCATGGCCGAGGCAACAGCGTTACCTTTGTCGATTTCCCAGTTACCGGATTGGGTGGAGACGATCTTCATCTGCGCGCCGTCCATTGCATCTTTGAAGCCGGCGGTGCGCTGCTGGGCATTGGTGGTGGTCGAAACACCTTCGATGATGCCGACCTGATCACCGGCCGTCAGTTGCTTGGCCAGGTAATCACCCACCAGCTTGGCGCCCTTGCGGTTGTTCGGGCCTACGAAAGGCACTTCCATGTTTTTGCTTTTAAGCACATCGACATCCAGCTGGTTGTCGATGTTGACGACCTTGATGCCAGCATCCATCGCTTTTTTGAGAACGGAGGCCAAAGCTTTTGAGTCGGCCGGCGCAATCACCAGTGCGTCGACTTTCTTGACGATCATCTGGTTGACGATATCAATTTGGGCGGCGGTATCGGATTCGTTTTTGATGCCGTTGGAGATCAGGTCGAAATCAGCGGAGTGCTCCTTCTGATAGACCTTGGCGCCGTCCTCCATGGTCAGGAAGAACTCGTTGGCGAGGGACTTCATCACCAGCGCGACGGTGGGCTTTTTGGCTTCGTCGGCGAATGCAGAGGAAATGGGCAGGGAAACCGCGGTGGCGGTGAGCATGGCAACAGCAAGAAGACGAGCAGCGAAAGGCAGCTTCATGGAATCACTCCGACATTATGATTATTTTATCGGCACCGTCAGCGCTTCATACCTTGGGCAGGGTCGAGCGCAAACGTTTGCGTGAGCGGAACTATGAGAATGCGCATTCGATTTGTCAACTGCCAAGAGACCAGCGTCAAGCCAGAGTCGGTGGGCCGAACAGATTGATGGCTTCATGTTCGGAACCCCGGATAAAAACGTGAAGCAAATAGCATGTTGAATCAGATAATTTTTATAAAAATCATGTAGCTGGCTGGCTGTATGGATTTGGTATGGATTCTGCAATCTCTCAGTGCTGCCCGTCCTGTTCGGTCAGGCCGGGTTTTCACCGTGTCAGGAAGGCACCGTATTCAACCGCGAGATAAAACAATAATGAAAAGCACAGCACTGAACACTGCTTCTAACAACACTGCCTCGAAGAACACTGCTCCGAAATACATTGCCCCGAACGCTTTCGTACCTCGTGCACTCACCTTGTGCCTGCTGCTGACCCCGGCCCTGAGCTGGGCGGACACGGCAGTGCAACCACCCTCGGAAAAAACCCGGCTGGCTAATGTGGTGATTCTCGCCACCGGAGGCACCATTGCCGGCGCAGGGGCCAGCACCGCCAACAGCGCGACTTATCAGGCAGCCAAGGTCGGTGTCGATAAACTGATTGCCGGCGTACCTGAGTTGAACGCCTTGGCTAACGTGCGCGGCGAGCAAGTAATGCAGATAGCGTCGGAAAGCATCAGCAACGAAAACCTGTTGCAGTTGGGCAAGCGCGTCGCTGAACTGGCGGACAGCCCTGACGTCGATGGCATCGTCATTACCCACGGCACGGATACGCTTGAAGAAACCGCGTATTTCCTGAATCTGGTAGAGAAGACCGAAAAGCCCATTGTGGTCGTTGGCTCGATGCGCCCCGGCACGGCCATGTCGGCTGATGGCATGCTGAATCTCTACGATGCAGTGGCCGTTGCCAGCAGCGAAGAAGCTCGCGGCAAAGGCGTTTTGGTGACCATGAACGACGAGATCCTGTCGGGGCGTGATGTCAGCAAGATGGTCAACATCAAGACTGAGGCGTTCAAAAGTCCGTGGGGCGCGCTGGGGATGGTGGTAGAAGGCAAATCTTACTGGTTCCGCCTGCCTGCGAAACGTCACACGCAGAATTCAGAATTCGATATCAAACAGATCAGCAGCCTGCCACAGGTAGACATCGCCTACTCCTACGGCAATGTTACCGACACCGCCTACAAGGCACTGGCCCAGTCAGGCGCCAAAGCGATCATCCACGCGGGCACCGGCAACGGCTCGGTCTCGTCCAAAGTAGTACCCGGCCTGCAAGCCTTGCGCAAGGACGGTGTCCAGATCATTCGCTCCTCTCACGTCAACGCAGGTGGATTCGTGTTGCGCAACGCAGAGCAGCCGGATGACAAATACGACTGGGTCGTTGCGCACGATCTGAATCCTCAGAAAGCGCGCATCCTGGCCATGGTCGGGTTGACCAAAACCAACGACAGCAAAGAGCTGCAACGCATGTTCTGGGAATATTGATTCACATCGCCCAAACCCGTGTTTGCACGCATGAAAAAGGGGCTGGCACATTTACTGTACTCAGCCCCTTTTACCTTTAAGGGATCGGCCGGCAATCGAACGACCTTCAGTCCTCCTGCTTGACCGTCGCGACTTCGTCAGCGCGGACCTTGACCATTTTCCCGGAAATATCTTCGAACTCGTAGAAGCCATCTTTAGACTTGGTCTTCGGCACATCCTTGGTCACGTACTGGGTGCCGTTTTGAAGCGTGACAACGGTAGCGGTCGAGCAACCGGCGAGCATTGCGCAACACGCGAGAACGGCTGGCAGCGCTAACTGTTTGATATTCATGCAGACTCCTATTTCCAGAATGCGGCGAACTGATCCGCCGATACGCAATCAGATCGACACGACGCAATTTGGTTCGGCAGGTCAGCCCTCGCTGGTGGCTAATGATTCGCTCATATGATATTCAGTCCTACAGCAATGTTGCGAAACTTCCCACACTCAAATACTGTACGCATGTACAGCTAAATCAAGGGATCATTTTCGTGTCAAAAAACACCTCCGCAGCCCAGGCTCCCGGCCCTTATGAGCGTCTGGGCATTCGTATCCAGAAGATCATCAATTCCACGACTGCACAGAAATCCAGATCCGCGTTGATCTTCCGCCTGCCCGACGAGACAGAGGACGACTGGAATCAGTTACTCGGAGAGATCGCCGAGAACGACAACGTCACGCTCGCCTACCGCGACGACGGCGGCATCCAAGTGTTTTGGACGCTGCCCAAGGAAGATTGAGCGCATGAGACTCAACGGTTTGATCCTCCTCTGCGCCAGCGTCTTGTGGGCCGCATCGCTAGCGGCGCACGCCGAAGCGCCGCGCACATTCAGCGAGGCCAAGAAAGTCGCATGGGGCCTCTACGCGCCACAGTCGACGGAATTCTATTGTGGCTGCAAATACACCGGCAATAAGGTCGACCTGGCCGCTTGCGGGTACATTCCGCGCAAAAATGCAACGCGGGCCAAACGCATAGAGTGGGAACACATCGTGCCCGCCTGGCAAATCGGCCATCAGCGTCGGTGCTGGCAAAACGGTGGACGCAAGAACTGCACCCGCAATGATCAGGTTTACAAGCGTGCCGAAGCCGATTTGCACAACCTTGTGCCGAGCATCGGGGAAGTGAATGGGGACCGGAATAACTTCAGTTTCGGTTGGCTTCCAGAGCACCCCGGTCAATACGGCTCTTGCCTGACACAAGTCGATTTCAAGGCAAAAAAAGTGATGCCAAGGCCGTCTGTTCGCGGCATGATCGCACGCACTTATTTCTATATGAGCAAGCAGTACAACCTGCGTATTTCGCGTCAGGACGAGCAGCTTTATCAGGCCTGGAACAAAACCTATCCGGTTGAAGGCTGGGAGCGTCAACGCAATCAGCGAGTAGCCTGCGTGATGGGTCATGGTAATGATTTCGTCGGTCCTGTGAACCTCAAGGCATGCGGCTGACACACCTCAAAACAGTACAGAATTTGCAGATGTATGCGTTTGAATAAACCGCTGCCCCCGATCAGATATGGCACATTACCGCTGATCGGAGCAGCGTTTAAAACGTTATGAAAGCGTGTAATTTTTTCCCTGTCTGAAACTGAATAAACGCGCAGATGTTTTGAATTTCAGACGGAGAATCTGTATTACGATTCGGCCGCAGCAGTCTCGCAAGCCTGTATCGATCTCGAAATGAAATGGTGGTTTCCCGGACGCACCACGCGTTCATGCTGCCGGTACAAATGGACTGTACATAATTTCATAGCGCTTTATCACGGCGCACGGGCGGGGAGCAGACAATGAACGAGTACAAGGAATTTGAAATTCATTACCAGTTTCGCGGCGAAACCCGGCACTTCTGCCATCAGGCAAACTTTTTGAGTGAAAGCGAGGCGCTGTACTTCGCCACGCTGCACGCCGGCGTTGGAGGACTGGAGGGCAACGTGTCGGCGCGCCCCGTCAGATTGGCGATTATCCAGGCCGAAGATCTGGGCATCACCAAGGTTCAGTGCAAACGCACATAGGGCTTCGGCTTACAGGTAGAGAGAAACAACAAACAAATGTGAAATCGAGTGGTCCCAATTTATATGCAGCGCTCATGAAACCAGCAAAGCGAGGTAAATATGACTATCGACGACGCACTCAAGAAAGAGGTTCTCACCCGCCTGCTTCATGCTCATCCGGCCGGCCTTGGAAAGGAAGTGCTGGATAACTACCGGGGCGAACACGCCGTAGCGGATACCCTCGAACACTTGCAGCAGCATGGGCTGATCCATGATGGAAGCGTGGACAAGCCAGGAAAAAATGATCGATCGCTTCACTACCCCATCAAGTTGAGTTCCGCGGGTGTGGAAGCCGCCAAAAGCCTTGAGCACTGATTTGAGGCATTGATTTCAACCCCACACAAAAAAACCCGGCTCAGGCCGGGTTTTTCTTTGCAGCGCGCAGCCGCGAAACTGGTGTTCTCCCCAAGTGCTGCAGGTCTGATCATCCATGAGCCGGTCAGGCCACAGCACTACAGGGGAACGAGAAGAAGACTACAGGCGATGTCGGATAATCGTCACCTCAGCAATTGTGACTTAATTAGTCATCATGCCTGTTCCGTCCGCTTTCCGCCGCTCTGAACCTCCGGATAATTGCCAGTGCCTTCCGGCCAGGGTGTCAGCAATTCGAAGCCAGTCTGCGTGACAGCGACCATGTGCTCCCACTGCGCAGACAGCGATGAATCGCGGGTCAAGACAGTCCACCCATCATTCAGCACATGGGTGCCTGGCTTGCCGGCATTGATCATTGGCTCGATGGTGAACACCATGCCTGGCTTGAGGCGCAACCCTTTACCCGCCGCGCCGTAGTGCAAGATCTGCGGCTCTTCGTGATACTTGCGGCCGATGCCGTGTCCGCAGTATTCCCGAACCACGCTAAAGCCTTCGCGGTGTGCAACGGTCTGAATCGCGTTGCCTATGTCCCCCAACGTCGCGCCTGGTTTCACAGCGTGGATGCCTGCGAGCGTCGCCTCATACGTAGTGTCGACCAAACGTCTGGCCAGCGGACTGATCTCGCCCACCGCGTACATCCGACTGGTGTCGCCGTACCAACCGTCCTTGATGACCGCAACGTCGATATTGACGATATCGCCATCCTTCAGGATATCGCCCGGCGCAGGGATGCCGTGGCAGACCACTGTGTTGGGGGAAATACAGGTGGTTTTGGTAAAACCGTGATAACCCACGTTGGCCGGGATCACTTTCAACTTATTGACGATGAAGTCATTGCAAATGTCATCCAGCGCTTCGGTGCTGATGCCGGCCTGGACGTGTGGCGTGATCATCGCCAGCACCTGCGCTGCCAGTCTCCCTGCAACGCGCAGCCCGATCAGGTCCTCTTCGCTCTTGATACTGATGCTCATTGAGATACCGCCCTGGACTGCATGATGGAAGGATTGAAATCGTCGGAGGGCAAGCTGGAAAGCACGCCGCCCGAGGCTTCGAGCCGGATCAGCAACTGGCATATTTCGCTGTAATTCAAGCCCGGATGAAGCTCGGCAAGCATGCCGATGCGCATCCAGTGCTCCGCTTGCGCGTTGATAGAACGGCTAAGTGCTGCACTGACCGAACGAATATTGGCGTGCATCTGTTCGGATATCTTGACCAGACCCATGGATAACCCTCACGTGGAATATACGAAGCATATATGTTCCGTATATTCACAAGCAAGCTCGTTGCCATGTAAGTCTGATCGACTGGCTGCTTCAAGACGGGGTTTTGCACTCGGACAAGGAGGTCGCCAACTGTGAAATTGCCTCCTTGTCATCCTCACTCAGCTCACGATAGTGAGTAATGATGCGCCGTTCCTCATCGTTCAAAGACTCATGATCCATCGGCGTTTTTTTACCGGAGAGGATGTACAGCACATCAATGCCTTTTTGATTGAGTGCCGCCAGATAATCTGAACGAGGGATGCGCTCGCCACTTTCGTACTTCCCCTGCGCATTGGCCTCAACGCCACCAATCGCACCAAAATCCTGTTGCGAAAGGCCCATGCTTTTACGGGTCTCTTTCAACCGCGAACCAAGATCTTTCATAAACGGATGCCCTTAACAATCACTGTCGTCTAATCATGACCCCGCTGGTGAGGGGGAGTTGCGGTACATGCCGCAATTGCTCAATCTTGCACCTCTGAACCAAAGCGCGATAATTTCAGGTCCGCTGGTCACTCACCTCGCGCAACAACCACCGCGGATTCGCCTGGGACCCCGTCGATATACCCGACCTGCATCAACGAAGCACTGTAATGCCGCAGGCCTGAAGCGAGTGCCAGGAAGTCTTCGCGCTGCATCTCGTTGCCCCAGACGCTGCTGAAGGTCTGCTCCTGCGGGTGGCAGGAGAATTCAAAACTGTTATCGATTTGAGCGGTTTGCATGGGTCAACTCCGTTTCAACGAATACTGGTTAAACATACAGTATTCAGATCGCAGGCCAAACGCAAGCAGCCTTCTGACGAGCGGTTAACGACACTCACGCCACCAAACCCCGCCCATTTTCTTCGTCTTCAACGCTCTACCACGTGGTCTAGACGCCTGCCAGTTGCCTGAGATGATCCAGATCGAAACGGGGCAACCCGATGCCGCTGACCAAAGATTTAGCGCGCTGTGCGTAACGTCGGTCCCCCGGCATGCGCGTCTGCCCCACCCCATGCATTTGCCTCACCAGCTCTTCACTGCGCGCAGCAAAATCCTGCCCACGGCCTTTGTCGGGATCGATGACGATGATCAATTGACCGGTCCACGGGGTCTGCGCGCCGGGGTGTTTAGACCAGTCGAATTCGAACGAGAAATTCCCACCGGTCAAGGCGGCCGCCAGCAACTCGACCATCATTGAAAGGGCCGACCCTTTATAGCCACCAAATGGCAGCAGCGCTCCGCCGTCGAGGATGGCCTTCGGGTCGCAGGTTGGCTCACCTGCGCGATCCACGCCCATGCCCTCCGGCAGAAGGCGCCCTTCCCTCGCGGCGATCTGCACGTCACCGTGCGCGATGGCGCTGGTGGCCATGTCAAAGACGATCGGCTGACCGCCCGCCCGCGGCGCAGCGAAAGCGATGGGGTTGGTGCCGAACAATGGCTGCTGCGCATCATGCGGCACCACACACGTCATGCTGTTGACCACGCTCAACGCCACCAGACCTTGCTCGGCGAAGGGTTCGACATCGGGCCACAAGGCTGCAAAGTGGTGCGAATTACGAATCGCCAGAATCGCGATCCCGGCGCTCCGGGCCTTAGCGATCAGCAGCGCTTTCGCGACTTCAAGTGCGGGCTGGGCGAACCCGCCACCTGCATCTACCCTCACGAACGCGGCGCCCACATCTTCAACCTTCGGTACAACCTGCCCGTCCACCCAGCCGGCGGCCAGTGACGACAAATAGCCCCTGATCCGGAAAATCCCGTGACTGTGCGAGCCATCGCGCTCGGCGCTTGCACAGTTGTTCGCCAGCACGGCAGCCACTTCAGGCGAGGTGCCGTGACGCACGAAAATCTGCTCCAGCAGCGCTGTCAGTTCGACGAATGAAAGGGTCTGCAGCTCTACGTTGGCGGGTGGTGAAGACATCTGTAGCTCCGGTTGGTTTTTTTGAAGTGGAGTCAAGGCAGGAAGTCGCGGCATATCGTGAGCATCCGGTCGAGAGTACTGCGTGGCGGCAAACGGGTAAACTGCGTCACCTGCGGCTCCCTCAACGCCCGATCAAGGATTGACGATGCATTGCCAGACCCTCGTGTTAGGTGCCGGAATTGTTGGTGTCTGCTCAGCGCTTCATCCCGCGCTGACCGCTTTTTCTCACCGGGCGTTTTCTGATAAAGATTACTAGCCCTGCTTGCAGGCCTGATCGCTCAGGTTTTGCAGGCTCTTCACGCCAACGTGCCGATCGCCGCCAAAGGACCTCGCATGCGCATTCTCGTCGTCAACGTCAACACCACTGAATCCATCACCGAAGCCATTGCCGCTCAAGCCCGTTCCGTGGCGGCGCCAGGCACAGAAATCGTCGGCCTCACACCGCATTTTGGCGCCGATTCAATTGAAGGCAATTTCGAAAGCTATCTGGCGGCACTTGCCGTTATGGACCGCGTGCTGTCCTACGACCAACCGTACGACGCAGTGATTCAGGCAGGCTACGGAGAGCATGGCCGAGAGGGTTTGCAGGAACTGCTGGACGTGCCGGTGGTTGACATTACCGAGGCTGGCGCGAGTCTGGCGATGCTGCTCGGCCACGCGTATTCGGTGGTGACCACGCTGGACCGGACCGTGCCGCTGATCGAAGACCGATTGAAGCTCGCTGGCTTGTTTGAACGTTGCGCCTCGGTGCGCGCCAGCGGTCTGGCGGTGCTTGAGCTTGAGCAAGATCCGCAGCGTGCCGTCGACGCCATCGTCTCCCAGGCCGAACAGGCGGTGAGAGACGACAAGGCCGAAGTGATCTGTCTGGGATGCGGAGGTATGGCCGGTCTGGACGAGCAGATTCGCAAGCGCGCCGGAGTGCCGGTGGTGGATGGCGTGACCGCTGCAGTGATGCTCGCTGAATCGCTGGTACGCCTGGGCTTGTCGACGTCCAAGGTCAGGACCTACGCCAAGCCCAGGCCCAAAACAATCACGGGCTGGCCAGGCACCTTCAGGCGCTGACTATTTTTCCTGAGGTGTCAGGCGTTTCTGAAAAAAGAAGCGCTTGTGACCCGGTGGGTAGTCTTGAATCTGCCCAAACTCGCTGTAACCGTGCTTGCGATAGAACTCAGGCGCTTGAAAATCAAACGTATCGAGCCAGATGCCAACACAGCCTCGCTCACGTGCCAGATCTTCAGCCATGTTCATCAACGTGGTGCCCATGCCCTGCCCTCGCGTCTGTTCGGGCACCACCAGTAACTCAATAAACAACCAGCGATAGAGCACCCGTGCATGCAGGCCGCCAATGATGCTGTCGTCGTGTTCGTCGCGAACAAACAGCGCCAGCTTTTCAGACTGGCCATCGCCTGCCTGCGCCGCGTTGTAGCCCCTCAGCGGCTCAAGAATTGCCAGGCGTTCTTCTTCGGTTGGGTTGTTACTGAGTTCGATCCGCACGCTCATGCACTGCTTCCTGCTGACATTTAATGAAGGGAGCCAGCGTAGAGGCAACGCAGGTATCGGTAAAGAAGACTGTCGGGAGCGGTGCTGAAACGACAACAGCGCGAATCGGTCGCGCTGTTGCGGGGATGTAGCGTTGATCCAGCCGAGTGCTGAATCAGTCTTTCTGATCGCGAAGTACGTTGCCCGACATGCCGTCGATGCGGAACTCGTAGGTCAGGCTGTCGGCCTTGCGACCTTCGCCTTCCCAGTAACCGTGGTCATCGGCTTCGATCTTGTAGATCTCGGTGTAGCCGGCGGATTTGGCTTTTTCGATGGCTTTTTCGATCGTGATCCAGCCAGCAGCAGGCTTGTCGGCCAAGGCGACCTGAGCAGTGGCAAGGGCGGCGGTGGCGAGGATGGCAGCAGTAAGTTTCTTGATCATGTCAGAACTCCATTTCCCTTTTTGGGCGTTATTAATTGCGCAATTTTGGAGTTCACAGGGGAAAAAATAGTTCAGGTCATGATCTGTAACGCGGTGCGTCAGGCTCAGTGTTTGACCTTGCGCCGCAGGATGCCATTGAGCACTACCACCACGACCGCCACGAAAATAGCGATGTACTGGAAAGTTTGTTCGGTGATCACTCCGCTGTTCTGCAGATGCGACAGGCCCAGCATGATCGCCAGCACTGAAAGGGCAATGATGATGGAGTAAATCAAACGCTGCTTATTGGTCATTTCGGGTTCCTGGAATCTCGTGGAAATCATCCGCCGGGGCAAATGCGCGCCCATGGTACGCCGTTATGCATTGGCTGGCACCGTGGCGAACGAGATGCAGCGCTTTGCCGCGCCAGATCAGTTCGTCTGCCGTGGTTTAATACCGCTTGTTACAGCCCGTACCGTTTCGCCATCAACGCTGAGGAGTTCCCAATGCCCCATGAAGGCAGCCTGTTACAGGCGGCAGTCGTGTTTCTGTTCGCCGCCGTCCTGGCTGTACCACTGGCCAAGCGGCTGCAATTGGGCGCGGTCATCGGTTACCTGATCGCGGGGGTGATCATCGGCCCCGCCGTCCTCGGCCTGATCGGCAACCCGCAAAGCGTTGCGCACATTTCCGAGCTTGGTGTGGTTTTGTTGCTGTTCATCATTGGCCTGGAGTTGTCGCCAAAACGTCTGTGGGTGATGCGTAAATCGGTGTTTGGTGTAGGCCTGGCGCAAGTGCTGGTCACCGGCGTGGTGATTGGCGCAACCGCCTTGTTCGCGTTTGGACAACCCCTTAACACCGCCGTGGTGCTGGGCCTGGGGCTTGCGTTGTCCTCAACTGCGTTCGGCCTGCAAAGCCTGGCCGAACGCAAGGAACTCAATGCGCCCCATGGGCGTCTGGCGTTCGCTATTTTGCTGTTCCAGGACATCGCCGCCATCCCCTTGATCGCGATGGTCCCGCTACTGGCCGGCGCCGGTCACGACGCCAGTTCCGGCAACTCTTTGACTCACGGCTTGCAAGTGTTGGGCGTCATCGCAATCGTGGTGATTGGCGGCCGTTACCTGCTGCGGCCGGTGTTCCGCATCGTCGCCCGGACCAAGCTTCAGGAAGTCTCCACCGCCACCGCCTTGCTGGTGGTGATCGGCACAGCATGGCTGATGGATCTGGTCGGCGTCTCGATGGCGCTGGGCGCGTTCCTCGCCGGGCTGCTGCTGGCAGACTCCGAATACCGGCATGAGATTGAGTCGCAAATCGAGCCGTTCAAAGGGTTGCTGCTGGGGCTGTTTTTTATCAGCGTCGGCATGGGTGCGAACATCAGCCTGCTGTTCAGCACCCCCGTCACCGTTATCGGCCTGACGCTGTTGCTGATCGCACTGAAACTGCCGCTATTGTTTATCGTCGGCAGGCTGGCCGGAGGCCTCGGTAAACAGAGCGCATTGCGCCTGGGCCTGGTGTTGGCAGCAGGCGGCGAGTTCGCGTTTGTGGTGTTCAAGATCGGCCGTGATCAAGGGCTGTTTGAAGCGCGGCTATACGACCTGCTGGTGCTGACCATTACCTTGTCGATGGCCGTGACGCCCTTGCTGTTGCTGGCGATGGCGCGGTGGTTGAAGGGTAAAACGGTGGCCAGGGAAGTCCCTGAGGAATACCGCGATATCGAGTCCGACAACCCGCGCGTGGTCATCGCAGGCATGGGTCGGATGGGGCAGATAGTGGCGCGGATTCTGCGTGCGCAAAATATCTCGTTCGTGGCGCTCGACACGTCGGTTGAAACCATCGAGTTCACGCGCAGCTTCGGCAATGCTCCGGTGTTTTACGGCGACCCTTTGCGCCCGGAAATCCTGCGGGCGGCGAAGGTCGATCAGGCTGAGTTTTTCGTCATCGCGACCGACGATCCAGACGCCAATATCAAAACCGCCGAACTGGTACGCAAGCTCTACCCGCACATGAAAATCATCGCCCGGGCACGCAACCGCCAACACGTGCATCGCCTTATGGATGTGGACGCTCAGGCCATTAGGGAAACGTTCTATTCGAGCCTGGAGATGACTCGGCGCACGCTGGTTGGCCTGGGTTTGAGCCAGGCCCAGGCCGATGCACGCATCAGCCGGTTCAAACGCCACGATGAGAAAGTGCTCAACGCCCAACACTTGATTTACGACGACGCAGTCAAGGTCAAGCAAAACGCTTTGGAGGCGCGCAAGGAGCTCGCCGAACTGTTCGAAGCCGACCGACTCGACGAGGAAGCGGCAAAAAACTGAGCCCTTGTTACGCCGTTGGGCACAGCGCAGTTGCCGGGGTTAACCCAGCACTTCGCTCATCGGGATGAAGTTCAGCAGATCACCCGCTGCCACTGTGGTGCCTTCTCGTACCTCGATAAGGCCATCGGCCCACGCTGCGCTGCGCAGGACGCCGGAGCTCTGGTTGCGATAAGCGACCACACGCCCCTGCTCCAGCCGACCGCGCAAGTATTCCCGGCGATTGCCTGGTTTGTCCCAGACGAAGCCTGCGGGGACCTTGAACTGGAGGGGTTGGACTTTTTTCACCCCAAGGCGTCTCAGCAGATAGGGACGGGCCAACAGCGCGAAAGTCACCAGCGTGGACGCAGGATTACCCGGCAGACCGATGACCGGAACGCCACGGAAATGCCCGAATGTCAGCGGCTTTCCGGGCTTGATCGCAAGCTTCCACAGCGACAACTCACCCTCTTCGCGCAATGCTTTACCGAGAAAGTCCGCCTCGCCCACCGACACTCCGCCGGTGGACAGGATCAAGTCGACCTCGTGCAAACCAACCAGCGCCGCGCGGGTTTTATCCATGTCGTCCGGCAGAATACCGGCGTCCACCACCTCGCACCCCAGACGCTGGAGCCAACTGCACAGCAGCACACGATTGCTGTTGTAGATCTGCCCCGGTCCTAACGGCTGCCCCGGTTCGATCAACTCGTCGCCAGTGGACAGCACCGCCACGCGGGGCCGGCGTACCACGTCCAGATGTGCCAGGCCCATGGTTGCCGCCAGCCCCATTTCGATCGGCCCCATGACGGTGCCAGCGTCGAGCACCGTATCGCCAACTGTGGTTTCCTGACCTTTTGGCCGGATGTTCTGCTGCGCTTGCATCTTCTCGGTAAAACGCACGCGCTCATCGCTCAGCACTTCAGCGTTTTCCTGCATCTGGACGCAGTCGGCGCCTTCGGGCACGGGCGCGCCGGTGAAGATGCGTGCACAGGTGCCCGGCTGCAATGGATCAGGGGCTTGTCCGGCGAAAATGCGCTGGCTGACGATGAGCGGCTCGCCGGTCCAGTCGCTGAGGCGCAGCGCATAGCCGTCCATGGCGCTGTTGGGCCAAGGCGGCAAGTCCAGGCTTGAAATCAGATCGTCGGCGAGCACACGCCCATGCGCATCGGCAAGGCTCACGTGTTCATGCTCGCGGATCGGCGACGCTTCGGCCATGGACATCAAGCGCGCCATGGCCTCTTCCACCGGCATCAAGCCGCGCTTTTCAGGTTCGCTCATGGGACTAGCCTCGGGTCGCGCACAGTTCGGCTTTTTTCAGGTGCGAGACGAAGTTGCAGGGACGGAACCGAGAGTCGAGTTGCTGGGCGAGAATACCGTCCCAGCCGGTGCGCACGGCGTTGGTGGAACCCGGCAAGCAGCACACCAGCGTGCCATTGGCCAGGCCCGCCAAGGCACGTGACTGGATAGTCGAGGTGCCAATGTCTGGCAGGGATATCTGGCGGAAAAGCTCACCGAAACCGTCGACCTGTTTGTCGAGCAGGCAGGCTACCGCTTCGGGAGTGCTGTCGCGGCCGGTAAAACCCGTACCACCTGTGATCAGCACTACCTGCACGTCGTCGTCGGCGATCCAGGTCGCGACCTGAGCGCGGATCTTATACAGATCATCTTTGAGCAGGACGCGTTCGATGAGGCCGTGACCGGCTTCGGTCAAACGGTCTACGAACATCTGTCCTGAGGTATCGGTGTCGCGGCTGCGGGTGTCGCTGACAGTCAGAACGGCAATATTCAAGGGTACGAAAGGTGTGTCTGCCTTGGCTTTCATCGGCTAGGTCCGGTTGTAGTGAAAACAGGCCGGTGTTATATCACAGCACCTGTTTTTCCCGCGCCGGTTGAGTCCTCCATGAACGCCATTTCTGACCTTCCCCCCTGCTCTGTTTTGCTGTTGGCCGGTGGTCGTGGCCAGCGCATGGGCGGACGTGACAAGGGCCTGGTTGAATGGCGAGGTGAGCCTCTGATCGCCCACGCCCAGCGCCTGGTGCGACCGTGGACGGACGACCTGATCATCTCGTGCAACCGCAACCCCGAGCGCTATCTTGCTTATGCGGATCGCCTTGTCCATGACGACCAGTCCGACTTTCCGGGGCCTTACGCAGGAATTCGGGCTGGCCTTGCGGCGGCGGTGCACCCATGGCTTTTGGTGCTGCCCTGTGACGCGCCGCTGCTGGATAGCGGACTTATAGAAGGTCTGCGCATCACCGCTCAGGCGCATCGGGACAAACCGGTGATGGTGCGTCAGGGCGAGCAATGGGAGCCGTTATTGTGCATTATCCCGCTTGCACAATCGGGCGCGTTCGAACGCGACTGGAATGAAGGCCAACGCAGCCCGCGCTATACCCTGTCAAGACTGGGCGCGGTGGCGTTTCAATGCGATGCTGGCGATCCGCGTCTTGCTAACTTCAACACTCCGGATTTACTGACCTGAATCATCTTTTGAGGTGACGCAACTGAATTTCATGGAACTTAGCCGGTCGCGCCCGCGTCAGAAACCCCACTACACAAAGAATTCCATTCTGGAGACACTGTAATGAAACAACGGACTATTCCCGCAGCCTTCTTGCTCGCACTGAGCCTTGCTTCCCTCGCTGGTTGCTCGTCGCCCACTGTGATCACGTTGAATGACGGCCGTGAAATCCAAGCCGTTGACACTCCGAAATATGACGAAGACTCAGGCTTCTATGAGTTCAAGCAACTGGACGGCAAAGAAACCCGCGTCAACAAAGACCAGGTTCGTACCGTTAAAGATCTGTAAGTCCGCAAACACCAAAAAACCCGCTTCGTGCGGGTTTTTTTATGTGCGCCTCTCAGGCCGATCCGAGCGATGCGTTACGCGCCAAGTGGGCTCAAGCCATCACCAGTCCAGTGTCAGCTCGCTGCGGAACGCCCTTTCCTCACCCGTCAGCGGGTCGATAAATCGCAAGGCTTGCGCCAGTAGCTTCAGCGGTTGATCAAAATCATCGACCGCGTCCTCCAACACATTCGGATAGAACGGATCGTTGCAGATGCCTGCGCCCAGCGCCGCCATGTGCACGCGCAACTGATGCTTCTTGCCTGTAACCGGATACAGCGCGTAGCGCCACAGCGCCCCATTGCGCTCAACTACCTCAATTAGCGTTTCGGTGTTGCTGGTGCCCGCGCCTTCCTGCATGCGAAAAAACGGTTCGCCCTCAACCAGGCGGGTCTTGTGAACCCGCGGGAACTCAAGGCCTGGCAATGCGGGGGCGATGGCCTCGTAGCGCTTATGGATGGTGCGGGTCGGGAACAACGCCTGATAGGCCGAGCGCGTTTTCTTGTTGGCCGAAAACAGCACCAGGCCTGCGGTGTGTCGATCTATGCGGTGCAACGGCACCAGATCAGGGTTGGCAAGCGTGCGAATCAAACGCCTGAGCAGCGTTTCCTCAACGTACTCCCCCGCTGGCGTAACGGGCAAAAAGTGTGGTTTGTCCGCGACTACCAAATGCTCGTCTGCGTACAGAATTGACTCTACCACCGGGATCGGCGTCTCGTTGGGCACTTCCCGAAAGTAATGAATGCGCAGCCCTTCGCGGTAAGCAAGATCAACGGAAATCGGTTTGCCCTCGCCGTCCAGCACTCGTGCACGGGCGATACGGTCAAGCCACTGCTCCCGGGTGATCGCGCGAAACCGGTCACAGAGACAGTCGAGCACGGTGGCCCATGCGCCGGGCGGCAGATACAGCGTGCTGGCCTGAAGATGAGCGGCGGAAAAAACAGATTCAGACATGCGTGACTCAGCATTGATGACAGGGGGCGTTGCAGGACACGCATTATCACCCAGTGCCACGGCGCGGCGCGAGCGCAGACGCTTTAAGCACTCTGCAAGTGATCAAACGCACTTGGGCGCAGGATGCTTACAGTGACCGCATCCGACAACCGCTCTGGCCCGACCGTTCGAGCGGTGTGCGACGACATGACGCAGTCCGAAACGGCACCGGTTATCAGACAACTACATGACACATCTGGAAGCCGATTTTGATTTGTTCTAAAATGTTTCGAAATCGGCAAGCAGGCGTCACAACGAACGACAACGATCACTTTCATCGTCGAATTCGAAAGCGCAGCTGGACCTGAGACCATAAAAAGAAAGCCCGTCATCGACGGGCTTTTTTCGTTTTCAGAATGTGATCAGCGCGCCACGCCTGAACGCCGTGCCTTTTTGCGTCGGCACTGGAGACTCTCGACTTATGGAGCTGCCACTGCCCTGCCACTGTTTTATTTTTCAACTTTCGAGGTCACGCCCATGCTGGTTCAACTGCTTCAATGGATAAAACGCATTGCCACCCGTACTGCGCCGCAGAACGACGAGAACTACTCCGAAACCTTTTCCGGTGAACAGAGCGACGTGGGCCGGTGGACCTTTCTGTCGATCTTCATCGCATTCACCCTCAGCCTCTACGTCGTCGCAGGCCTGGGCTACTACGCCAAGGTCCATGTCTGGGACAGCATGACTGAGCAGCAGAAAGAAGCAGTTGCCAAAGCTATGGTCGTGGACACTCAATATCTGTAAATCTTTGTTGCCCTCCCTGCTGCAAGGCGCTGACCCGTTACCCGCTGGTTGAGCGCAAGAACTCCACCACCTGCCCGGCGTCGAACGGCCAATCCAGTTCGGCCCCGGTGTCGGTGCGTCGCAATACGGGAATCCTCAGCCCGTAATCCTCGGCCATGACGTCGCTTTCTGCGATATCAATCAATTCAACCAAGAGTCCGTGCTCGATCAAGGGCATCAATTCGGCTTCGGCAATTTCACATAAATGACAACCCACGGTGCTGAACAACTGGCATTCAGGTGGCATCAGCGCGCCCTCAAAAAGCAAGTGGAGACGTCAGTTTAGGCGCGCCTGCCGACAGCGTCGAGACGCAGCCGCGACCCTCCCCCAATCAGGCCAGCGCACCTTTTAAAGGCGCGTCATTTGGCTCGCGACCCGCAACAGGGCGCGAATACCGATGCTCTCCTCCCGCCGAATCATAGGGCTGAAGTGATCACTGTTAGGCCCCTGCTTTGCAATTGGGACTGCAATTGAAATGAACCTTCAGTAATCAGCCATACTCGAAAACCCATATTGCAACCTAACGGAGAAAACCATGGCCCGCCAAACCGCAGAGAAAGCCCAAGACATCTTGATGGCAGACTTCCAGACGCTGGTTGCCGACACCGAAAAGCTGCTGGCACACACAGCATCCCTGGCCGGCGACCAAGCGGACGAGCTGCGCGGTCAGATTCAGGAAAGCCTGCTGCGTGCCCGGGAAACCCTGAAGTTGACGGAAGATGCGCTGCGCGAGCGCGGCAAAGCTGCTGTTGTCGCGACTGAAGATTACGTACAGAGCAATCCGTGGCAGTCTGTCGGCATCGCAGCCGGTGCAGGCTTTCTGCTGGGTCTGTTGGCCACAAGGCGCTGAACGATATGACACTGGGAACGGAATCCGGTCCTTCTTCGACCGATAACAGCTCTTCACCTCGCCGGCTCGGTGCGGCGTTTCTGGGCCTGCTGCACAGCCATATCGAGCTGTTCGGCATTGAACTGCAGGAGCAAAAAGCACGCACGGTCAGCCTGCTTTTGTTCGCGGGTCTGGCACTGGTGTTCGCCTTACTTTTACTGATCGGGTTGTCGGCGTTGTTCCTGATTCTGGTCTGGGACAGCTACCGCCTGATGGGTATCGTTGCGCTGTGCGGTTTCTACACCCTGGCTGCTCTGTTTTGCGCGATGAAACTAAAGTCAGCGATTTTCGATGAGTCCTCACCCTTCCACTCCACCCTGGAAGAATTGGCCAACGACCGCGAGCGATTGATGCCATGAGCCAGCCCGAATTGCCAAAGACCCATAATCGCCGCGAACTGCGCAAAGCGCTGGTTCGCCTGCGCATGGAAATGCACAGGCAAGAGATCCGTCACGAGTCCACACAACTGATGCGCCCCTTGCATCGAGTGCGCGGCATGACTCAAGACTGGCAAGGCACCCTTGGTATCAAACATGCGCCGCTCTGGGGTGTAGGTATTGTCTCCCTGCTGGGCTTCCTGACCGGCAAAGGCGCCCGCAGCAAGCGAGCCGGTAGCGTTGGCCGTCTGGTCAAGCTCAGCGCAACGTTGTTGCCGCTGCTCAAAATGGCGATCCAGGGCAGCAATCGCCAACGCTGAGCTGGCCATTTGGCTGCATTCTTGCAGACACATTTCTGATCGATCCTTTCTCCATTGGTCCGCCAATGGAGAAAGTTAGTGTGCGTAAAAAATAACGACTATTCCCCACTGAGGAGGCCACGTGTTCGATGGGCACCCGCTAGCCTGTTTTCAGCCGTTCATCGATACCGCAACTGGCCGCATTGCAGGCATCGAAGCCTTGGGACGTCTGCGTCTGGAAAACGGCCGGTTGCAATCGGTCGGACCACTGTTTACCGACCCTAAAGTCTCTGGCACCGCGCTGCGCCGCCTGGATCGACTGATCCGCGACGATGCACTGAGCCGCCTGCACGAAGCACCCGACGACTGGTTTCTGAGCCTCAATATCTCTCCGCGCTGGATCAGCCGCCTACGCGCCGGCCAGCCGTTGCCAAGTCTTCAGCAATTGCAGCTGCATGGCATCGCACCGGAGCGCATTGTCTTCGAAATCACCGAATTAGGCGGCGACAGTCATTGCTTGAGCGAGGTGGTGGCGCGCTACCGTGAGGCGGGCGCACGGATCGCCATCGACGACTTTGGCGCAGGCTATTCCCAGCTGGATCGGGTGCTGGCGTTACAGCCTGACATCCTCAAACTGGATATGCAGCTGTTCCAGGCGGCCGCGCGTGGCGGACCCAGCAGCGATGTAGTAAAGGCGCTGGCGCAGATGGCCGAGAAAACAGGCTGCTGGATTATCGCTGAAGGGGTTGAGACCGAAGCCGAGCTTCAGTTTGCGCTGGAGTGCGGTTCGCGTTATGTGCAGGGCTTTCTGTTTGCACAGGCCGAGCTGGACTTTTTCTCTGCCGATGCGTTCGTCGACCAATTCGCCACGTTACGTGACCGCTATGTGTTGCAGAAAGTCGGTGAACGCGAGCGGCTGATGAGTCTGCGCAAGCAGTTGTCCAGGTTAATGAATCTGCTGCAAGCCTGGGCAGAAAATCACGACCCGCTGACGTCTCTGCCGCCGATGGATGACTTCCCCTGGCTGCTGCGGTTTTATCAGTGCGACCGCCATGGCACCCAGCTCACACCCAATCTGGAATGGCGCGACGGCAGCTGGCAGGCCGACCCCCGGTATCTGGGGCATAACTGGTCCTGGCGCCCGTATTTCTATCACCTGCTGGCCGAGGGTTGGCATGAGCGGCGGCTGACGCTGTCGACCACCTACCGGGACGCTACCAGTAACCAGTATTGCCTCACTGCCGGGCAGTTCTGCGGCAACGGCGAGCGATTACTGTTGATTGACGTCGATGCAGCGGGATTATGAGCCAATTGCACTTGCGGGGGGCCGGTCGAAGCGGGAAGCTAGGCCGATAATTACCCGATGGAGTAAACGCCTTGGATTGGCAAACCCTGCTTACCCGCGAGCGACTCGGCAAAACCCTGCACAGCCCTGAAGAACTGGGGCGCAGCCCGTTTCACAAAGACCATGACCGGATTATTTTTTCGGGCGCTTTTCGCCGTCTGGGGCGCAAGACTCAAGTTCATCCCGTCACCAGCAACGACCACATTCATACCCGCCTCACCCACTCGCTTGAAGTCAGCTGCGTAGGCCGCTCGCTCGGCATGCGCGTTGGGGAAACCTTGCGTGATGCCCTCCCCGAGTGGTGCGCGCCAAGCGATCTTGGCATGGTCGTGCAATCGGCCTGTCTGGCGCACGATATCGGTAACCCGCCCTTTGGCCACTCCGGTGAAGACGCTATTCGCAACTGGTTCAAACAGGCCGCCGGACGTGGCTGGCTTGATGCAATGAGCGACGTCGAACGCAACGACTTCCTTAACTTTGAAGGCAATGCCCAAGGTTTTCGGGTGCTCACCCAGCTTGAATATCACCAGTTCGAAGGCGGTACACGGCTGACCTACGCGACCCTCGGGACCTACCTGAAATACCCGTGGACTGCCCGTCACGCCGATTCCCTTGGCTACAAAAAACACAAATTCGGCTGCTACCAGAGCGAATTGCCCATCCTCGAACAGATCGCCGCCAAACTCGGTTTGCCACAGATAGAGGACCAGCGCTGGGCCAGGCATCCGCTGGTGTACCTGATGGAGGCCGCCGACGATATCTGCTATGCCCTGATCGACCTCGAAGACGGGCTGGAAATGGACTTGCTCGAGTACGCCGAAGTCGAAGCGCTGCTGCTGGGGCTGGTGGGCGACGACCTGCCAGAGACGTACCGCCAACTGGGGCCGGACGATTCCCGTCGGCGCAAACTGGCGATTTTGCGCGGCAAAGCCATCGAGCACTTGACCAACGCGGCGGCCAGAGCGTTTGTAGAGCAACAGGACGCTCTGCTGGCCGGCACGCTGCCAGGCGACCTGGTGGAACACATGCACGGACCGGCCAAGCGCTGCGTCCTTGATGCCAAGGACATGGCGCGCAAGAAAATCTTCCAGGACAAACGCAAGACGCTGCATGAGATCGGCGCGTACACCACGCTTGAGATCCTGCTCAATGCGTTCTGCGGGGCGGCGCTGGAGCAATTCGACGGCCGCACCCCTTCATTCAAAAGCCGTCGTATCCTCGACCTGCTGGGTAACAACGCGCCCGACCCAGCCTGGCCGTTGCACACCTCGTTTCTGCGGGTGATCGATTTTATCGCAGGCATGACCGACAGCTATGCCAGCGAGATGGCCAGAGAGATGACCGGTCGCAGCAGCCCGGTATAAGTGCCCGACAGGCTGAAAAAAAACCCGATTCCTATCATGAAATCGGGTTGTGCCTTCACCGGATCTAGAAACGCCTTTGGCAACTTCGGAAGCTTCCTACGCCAATCGGAGAATGCTCCTATCGCGGCAGCGTCGTCTCTATCCAATACTCGCCCCGCTTGCGCGCATCCCCAAAGCGATTCGTGGTGCCGCAGGCTCCCCCACAGACGCACGCATTCAGGTGCGATCAAACGCAGCACGAACAGGCCTGTCTAGAATCGCCGATTCTCCGGAACCCCCCCGATGCTCAAAAAAAATCTTCGCATTCTGCTGGTGGAAGACCACCCCTTCCAGCTCATCGCCACGGAAATCCTGCTGAACCAACATGGGTTTTATCGGCTGACGCCCGTCCTGACCGCCAAAGACGCTTTGCTCGCCATGGAGTCCAGTGAGATGCCCTATGACCTTCTGTTGTGCGATCAGGGTCTGCCTGACATCAGTGGTCTGGACCTGATCGAAGAAGCCACCCAACGCGGATTGATTATTCAGGCCGTGGTGTTCAGCGGAAAGGCTCAGCATGATCTGGACGAGGTTGCCCGCCATGCTACCGAAAGAGGCCTGCCGCTACTGGGCTGCCTGAGCAAACCACTTTTCGCACCGGATCTTTACAGGTTGCTATCGTGCTCGGAAAGTCATGACGGGGCTGACGACGAGTAACTTTGGCGCGGCGACTTTTTTACTCTGTAGTCAGTAGGCTTTAGGTATGTAGGATAATTCCTAAAGGAAATAACCGTACTATTCAGCAATAACCATTTCGATGAAGAATCAGCACTACCACGATTAAAGTTTTCGCTCCACGTGGGTATTTACGTACGCCGATACGCTAATTCACGTAGGAAACTTCCTATATCTCCCCAGCAACCGTGTCTGTTCATGTGACTGCTGCAACAACTGAGATAAGGTGCGCGCTATCTTCACTGCTGACATGGATTAAAGTATGAATTCAGTATTTATCATTGACGATCACCCGGTTATTCGCCTGGCTATTCGTATGTTGCTCGAAAATGAAAATTACAAAGTGGTTGGTGAAACAGATAACGGCGTCGACGCAATGCAAATGGTTCGCGAGTGCATGCCTGACCTGATCATTCTCGACATCAGCATCCCCAAGCTGGACGGCCTCGAGGTGCTGGCCCGATTCAACGCAATGAACCTCCCGTGCAAAATTCTGGTGCTCACCGAACAGACCCCTGACCTGTTCGCTATTCGCTGCATGCAGTCAGGGGCGGCGGGCTATGTATGCAAGCAGGAAGACCTCAGTGAGCTACTTAGCTCGGTCAAAGCCGTATTATCCGGCTACAATTACTTTCCCAGCCAGGCTCTGATGGCCTGCGCGCGCGAAGATGGTCAACCGAGCGAAATAGAGTTATTCAAACTGGTCAACGACCGCGAATTAATGGTATTGCAATTATTCGCTCAAGGGCGCACCAATAAAGAAATCGCCAAAGGAATGTTTCTCAGCAACAAAACAGTCAGCACGTACAAGACTCGTTTAATGCAAAAGCTGAGGGCAAAGACGCTGGTAGAACTTATCGAGATGGCTAAACGCAATTCGTTAGTGTGAGAGATAGGATGTCAAACGGCTTAAAGGACTATTGGACGCTGACCCTGTTCGCCTGCCTGGGCTTTATCGCTCAGGCGCACGGCGCGGTGGCTGAACGCTATACGCTGTTGAGCCGATCCAACCCAGCCCACATGGACGTGACGCTGGACCGGACGCAATGGCAGTGGGTACGCAGCAAGCGAGAGCTGGTTCTGGGAACATCTGCCCCGGACTACCCGCCCTTCGACATGACCTTGACCGGGCATGATTACGAAGGGTTCACGGCCGACTACGCGGGCATCATCGCGCGAGCGCTGGATCTGCCCGTAAGGGTCCAGCGCTACGAATCCCGAGACGCTGCAGTTGATGCGTTGCAGCGCGGGGAAATCGACCTTCTGGGCAGCGCCAATGGCTTCGAGGCCAGCCAGGGCAACGTCACCCTGTCCACACCCTACGCAGTCGATCAACCCGTACTGGTCACGCGGATCGGCGAAAACCGTTCGCTCAGCGATGACCTCAACGGCTTGCGCCTGAGCATGGTTTATCACTACCTGCCGCCCAAGGACATCGCCGCGCTCTATCCCAAGGCTCGCCTGCAGACTTTCCCTTCGTTTCAGAGCGCAATCAATGCGGTGGCCTTCAACCAGGCGGATGTGTTTCTCGGCGACACCATTTCCACCCATTACCTGATCAACAAGGGCTATCTGAACAACGTGCAGATGGCCAACTTCGGCAAGCACGAAGCAAATGGTTTCAGCTTCGCCACGCGCACCGACAACGCTCCACTGGTGCAGATCATCAATCTGGTGCTCAAGGGCATCCCGGTCGAAGAGCGTATTGCCATCTCCAAGCGCTGGGGCGCGGGCAGCGATCTGATGCTTACCGACCAGAAACTGCAACTCACTCAACGCGAAGAACGATGGATCGCCCAGCATCCGACCGTGCGGGTGGTGATCAACGACGCCTACGCGCCCCTGACGTTCTTCGACGCCAACGGCAATTTCCGCGGCGTCACCGCCGACCTGCTGGAGCTGGTGAGATTACGCACCGGACTGAAGTTTCAGGTCACTCATGCGCCCAGCATGAACGACATGATGAATCAGGTAACTCAGGGCAAGGCAGACATGATCGGCGCGATGGTCCCCAGCGACGAGCGTGAAAATCGTTTCAGCTTCAGTCGTCCCTACCTGGACAACTCGTTCGTGCTCGTCACCCGCAAACGGCCTTCCAGCCCTGCCAATCTGGAGCAGCTTGCCGGCAAGCGCGTCGCCCTGGCATTGGGCAGCCCGCTCCTTGAATACCTGAAAGAGGCCTGGCCGGATATTTACCCGGTCGAGGTCGACAATCCCTCCCAAGCACTGGACATGCTGGCCCACGGACGGGTCGAGGGCGCGATTACCTCCTTGCTCAGCGCCAGCTATTACTTGTCGTCCAGAGCTTTGCAGGATTCGCTGCAGATGCGGGTCACCGTGGGTAATGTGCCAGCCAGAATCGCCATGGCGACATCACGCAATGCGACGGAGCTCAGCGGCATCCTCGACAAGGCGTTGTCGAGCATCGCGCCCGAGGACCTGAGGGTCATCAACAACCGCTGGCGCTCCTACATCCCGGCAAATCAGGGTGCGTGGCACGATTACCAGCTACTCATCTACCAGATCGTCATCGGCGCGGGCGTCTTGTTGCTGGGATCGCTGGCCTGGAATGCCTGGATGCGCCGTCAGATCAAACAACGCGAGCGGGCTGAGCGAGCGCTCAACGATCAGTTCGAATTCATGAGCGCGCTGGTCAATGGCACGCCGCATCCGATCTACGTTCGCGACGCCAAAGGCCTGCTGAAGATTTGCAATGACAGCTACCTCGCGGCCTTCGCCGCGAAACGTGAGGATGTCATCGGCAAAAGCCTTCTGGACGGCGTGTTGAGCGACACGGATGAAGCCCTGGGTTACGTCGCGGACTACCAAAGGGTGATGGAAGAGGATGCACCTCTCGTGTCGGACAGGTCGCTGCACATTGGTGAGCGCAACCTGACGATTTACCACTGGATCCTTCCTTTCCGTGATTCGCTTGGCAAGGTGCAGGGCATCATTGGCGGATGGATCGACATCAGCGAACGCCGTCAGTTGATCGAGGAGTTGCAGAACGCCAAAGAGCTCGCCGATGAAGCCAATCGCGCGAAAAGCACTTTTCTGGCGACCATGAGCCACGAAATAAGAACGCCGATGAATGCCGTCATCGGCATGCTTGAGCTGGCAATCAAGCGCGCCGACAAAGGGCAGCTCGACCGTCCCGCCATCGAAGTGGCCTACAGCTCGGCCAAGGACCTGCTGGAATTGATCGGCGATATTCTCGACATCGCGAGGATCGAATCCGGCCGCCTGAGCCTGAGCCCGGAGCGTGCCAATCTCCGGCAACTGGTTGAATCCGTGGTCAGGGTGTTCGACGGGCTGGCGCGCCAGAAGAGCCTGACCCTGGCCCTGGATCTGGACGCCAGCATCAATACCGACGTCCTCATCGACCCGCTGCGGTTCAAGCAGATTTTGTCCAACCTCATCAGCAACGCCATCAAGTTCACCGAGCAGGGGCAGGTCAAAATCAGTCTGCATACTGAAGATGGGCCCTCACCTGAGTGTTTGCGAGTGCACGTGAGTATTCATGACAGCGGTATCGGTATCAGCCAGGAGGACCAGCAGCGTCTGTTCGAGCCGTTTGCGCAGGTCGACAATTCCGGACAACTGGCAAGAACCGGCGCCGGGCTGGGCCTGGTTATTTGCCGCAGCCTGTGTGAAATGATGGGGGGGACCCTGAGCCTTGGAAGCCAGCCCGGACAAGGCACGCGCGTCGACATGACCTTCGACCTCACCACGCTGGATGTGCTCGAATCGCATTCGACTCCCCGCGACGTGACGCCCCATTCCTCCGCCCGACTGGACATCCTGATCGTCGACGATCACCCGGCCAACCGATTGCTGCTGATTGAGCAACTATGCTTTCTGGGGCACCACTGCCAAATGGCCGTGAACGGTATCGACGCCCTGCAACGCTGGCGCAGTGAGCATTTCGACCTGGTCATCGCCGACTGCAACATGCCGGTGATGAGCGGCTACGACCTGACACGCAGCATTCGAGAGCAAGAACGCCTTGAATCCCGTCAACGCTGCACGATACTGGGCTACACCGCCAACGCGCAGCCGGAAGAATCGCAGCGCTGTCGAGACGCTGGCATGGACGATTGCCTGTTCAAACCCATCAGCCTGACCACGCTCAATGAGCGGCTGTCAAAAGTCGGCGTTCTCTCCCGCTACGTCCGCCTGAGTGATCCGCTGACTTTTTCTCCCGAGAGCATCGCAGCCCTTACAGGTGGCCGTGAAGACCTTTCAAAAAGGCTGATCGAACAACTGTTCACCAGCAACAGTGCAGACCGCGTGGAACTCATGGCACTTGTGCCTCAGGGTGATCGCCAGCAATTGCGCGACATGGGCCATAAAATAAAGGGCGCTGCGAGAATCATCAGCGCCCGGCACGTCATCGACATGTGTGAAGCACTGGAGGATGCGTGTGATGAGAACGAGGCGGACGACATCATCTTTGCTCGTCAGACCGCGCTCGACACAGCGCTTAAACAACTGGAGCACGCATTGAGGGCTCATCTGGAGAACGCCATTTAATTGCGAACGCTGGATGAAAATCAGAGTGGAGGGAAATCTGGCGGAGCGAAAAAACAGAACCTGAACGAGAAATCGCACAGGAAAACACAAGGGGAGCAGGCGCAATGCCTGCTCCCCTTCAGGCATCAGGCAACCGGATTGATCGGCTTTTCCGGATACCAGGCATCGACCAGCGGAGTCACTTCGACCTTGGTCAACTCGCTGCGGCCCTTAAGCCAGCTTTCAACGGTAGCGCGTTGCTCTTCAGCCACCGAGCCACGTTTGGCCGAGCAAACCAGACCGAAGTCGTCGCCGCCTACGTAGTCCAGGCCGTGAGCATCCATGGCTTCTTTCAGGAAGGCGTCGAGGAATGCATCGATTGCCGCATCGTCCAGGTCTTCCTTGAAGTCCAGGTTCAATTCAAAACCCAGCTCCTGGAATTCGTCTACGCAGAGTTTTTTACGCAGACGGGCGGAACGGTTAGTCGCCATGAAACAATCCTCAAAAGTAAATATCGGGCGGCACTTTACCAGCTTGCACTGACAAAAGCCCGAAACGAGCACCACCGCCCGCCATCAATGGCGCAAAAATAGCTTCTGACGCCGCCGATTACCGCCTGGCTGAAAAAATAGCGCCGTTCGACGGCCCTACCCCGGCGCAAGTCACGTTCGCTTGGGGCATAATGCCGCCGTATCACCGATGCTCCGTGCACATTTCTCACGCACGTAGTGTCGGCCTGGCAGGTTTTCAAGGCATCGCGGCTTTATTCAATAGCAACATCGCAGCCCGATGAGCGGCATGACCACCGAGGGAATCCATCCCCTCTTTGTTTCCCCTCTTTACCGGTAGGGTTTTATTTGATGATCAAATCTTTGCGTCCACTGTTTCTTGCCACGCTTCTTCTCCCATTGCCCCTCTCCGCCCTCGCCGTCCCGATCAACACTGCGCTGCCGCCCAAGATTCAGCAGGCTATCAAGGCCAGCAAACTCGACAACAACGCCCTCTCACTGGTGATGCTGCCACTCACCGGCCCCGGCACCGCAACGGTTTTCAACGCCGATGTCTCAGTCAACCCTGCGTCCACCATGAAGCTTGTCACCACTTATGCGGCGCTGGAAATGCTCGGCCCGACCCACCAGTGGAAAACCGAATTCTTCACCGACGGCACGCTGAGCAACGGCGTGCTGCGCGGCAACCTGTACCTTAAGGGCGGCGGCGACCCCAAGCTGAACATGGAAAAGCTATGGCTGTTGATGCGCGATCTGCGCGCCAATGGCGTGCAGCAGATCACTGGCGATCTGGTGCTGGACCGCAGCCATTTCGTGCAGCCGCAATTGCCGGTCTTCGATGACGACGGCAACGATAAAAACAAACCGTTTCTGGTCAAGCCGGACTCGTTGATGGTGAACCTAAAGGCGCTGCGTTTTGTGACACGCAACGACGGCGGCAAGATTCTGGTGTCGGTCGAGCCGCCCATTGCGGCGATCCATATCAACAATCAGGTCAAGGCATTGCCATCTACCAAATGCACCGGCGATGTACTCTACAACCCGGTGCCTCAGCCTGATGGCGGGATCAACGTGACAGTCACCGGCCAGTTGGGCGATGGCTGCAATTCTCAAACCTATCTGTCGCTGCTGGACCACCCGACGTACACCGCCGGTGCCGTGCGCGCGATCTGGCAAGAGCTGGGTGGCACCCTGTTGGGCAAGGATCGACTGGATGTCGTCCCTGGCAACGCGAAGCTGCTGGCCAAGGCATTTTCGCCGGACCTTGCTGAGATCATTCGGGACATCAACAAATTCAGTAACAACACCATGGCGCAGCAGCTTTTCCTGAGCCTGGGCTCGGAGTTTCGCAACGAGGCCGACGGCGATGACGCCAAGGCCGCGCAACGGGTGATCCGCCAGTGGCTAGCGAAGAAAGGCATTATTGCGCCGCATCTGGTGATGGAGAATGGCTCAGGCTTGTCGCGTGCCGAGCGGGTCAGCGCGCGTGAGATGGCGCAGATGCTCCAGGCCGCCTGGAACAGCCCTTATCAGGCCGAATTCATGAGTTCGCTGCCGCTGGCAGGCATGGACGGCACGATGCGTAAACGCCTCAAGCGCACCGCATTGCGCGGCGAAGCGCACATCAAGACCGGCACCCTGAACACAGTCCGGGCCATCGCCGGTTTCAGCCGCGACAGCAATGGCAATACCTGGGCGGTCGTAGCGATCCTCAACGATCCACGCCCGTGGGGTGCTTCTTCGGTGCTGGATGAAGTGCTGGTCGACCTGTACTCGCAGCCAAAGCTGACCAACAACGCCATCTCGCTGCAGCAGTAACGCTAAAGGATGAAGTCGGCACGCTGCCTGGTGCGGCGGCCGCTGGCTGTCGCCACTGCAGACGGCAACTTGTTGGGGAAACGGCCTGACCGGCTACCTCGATATCAAGGCATTTCAGGCTGGATCCGGTCACGGCCCGCCTGTTTGGCGGCGTACACGCCTGAGTCCGCCCGCAGCAACAAGGTTTCACCTGTCTCGCCCCAGCGCCAGGTCGCCATCCCGAAACTGGCGGTGACCCGACCCACGTCGTCCACCGGTGTGCCACGCAATTCGCCCCAGAGCTCCCTGGCCAACCGGTAGGCTTGGGAAGAGTCAGTGTCCGGACACAGGATCATGAACTCCTCACCGCCGAATCGGCAAAATACATCGGTGCGCCTGAGTCGATCGCCCATGCGCTGACAAATCATCTGCAACACCCGATCACCCATCGCGTGACCGTGATCGTCATTGATCGCTTTGAAATGATCGAGATCGAGCATGATCACCGACAATTCACCACCGTGGCGTCCTACCCGCACCAACTCGGCCTCCAGGCGTTCTTCAAAATAGCGACGGTTGTAGACCCCCGTCAGCGGGTCGGTAACTGACATCGTCCGCAACTCCTCCTCGACCCGCTTGCGTTCGGTCACATCCAGACACACCGCTAGGTAGCCCACCCACTGCCCGTGCTCATCCAACACCGCACTGACCTGCATGTTGACCAACAGCGTGCTGCCATCCTGGCGCACGAACGTACAGTCCCGTGCGGCCTTCCCGTTCTTGTCCACGGCCTCGACCAGCATCGCGTCGCATGAAGCGACGGAATGCCCATAGCGCTGACTGAGTTCCTGCGTGTGGGTATCAAGCTCGGCAGGCAGGTGCAACGCCTGCAACGTCAAATGACCGCATGCAGCATCGCTCGTATAACCCAGCATGAGCTGCGCACCTACGTTAAACGTGGCGATGACGCCATCAAGGTCAGTGGCGATGATGGCAACTTGAGTGGCTGCATCCAGGACATTGCACAGTTGCCCGTGTGCATCACGCAGCTGCACCTCACGTTGACGCAGCTGCGCGGTGCTTTGATCCACCAGACGTAACGCACGCTGACGCTGACTGATCAGTACATAAAACAAGGTGCTGAGTAAAAAGCTCAACAGCCCTCCCACGATTACAACGCTGTCGGTAGTCGAGGGATTACCGCTCAAAAATTTTGCCGTGGGCTTGACCTCAAGCAGGTAGCGCCGATCCGCCAGCGTCAGCAGTTTAGTGCTGTACAAGCTGCTGATTGCAGCAGAGCTCCCTGACTGGTAAAGCAGGTCGGGCGCTTGCGGCACGGTTGTGTCAGTCAATGTCAGCGACAGGTTGTCTTGATCCTGTGCCGGAAGCCCTTCGGTCATCAGCTTGCGCAGATTAATGACCGCTGAGACGTAACCCTCTATGAGCGCCGGATTTATAACTCCGTTGGGCGTACGGCTGACCACAGCGGCGACCAGAAGGACGCCGTTGCTGAATTGCGGATCGAGCCCGAAAAGCTGCATCCGCGGCGATGCCGCAGGAAGTCCCGACACGCGGGCCCGCTCGAGAACTGCATGGCGTAGCGGCTCGGAATTGACATCAAAACCGAGCGCGTTGGGCGCCGCTTTAAGGGTGTGCATGTAACGCGCCGGGTAATAGACATCCCGACGTGGAGACGTTTCCAATACACCCGATGGGTCTAATGTACGCACGGAAAAACCCGTCGCCCCTTCCCTTCGCGCCTTGGCTTCGAACTGCGCGCGATCAGCGTCGACTACCCGAGGCAGCCACGAGTAGGCTTCGGTCCAGATCAGAATGGAGTTGGCGAAACCGATGAAGTCATCCTCAGACACTTCATCCGAAAACACGAAGAAACGACGCAGACTGTCCAGTCGTTGAACCTGACCATCGAGCCGCTCCTGAATACGACTGAAACGCTCGTTGGCCAGCAACTCGAATCGCTGCTGCATTTGACGGTTGTAAAATTCGACGTTCGCCATCGCTAACAAGGCGGTCAATACGATACCCGCCGCGAAAGCAAGGATCGCCACAACCCATGACGATGCCTCTTCGCTGATGAAGCCCAATACTTTCGTGCGAGATGGGTTTAGCGACATACACAAGACTCGGAAAAGCCGCTGCGTTGTCGTGATACACAGCCGAAGATCACTTATAGCTATTCGCCATTAGCTTGACCAGTAAAGCATGTCGAACACTGGAAATGCCGCGCGCCTGACCCACGAAATGGCCGCAGGGTCAGGCGTTTGACGCCGGAAACCTAGCGGGCGGTGATCTTCCAGGCACGATGGATTTTGCTGTTACGAGCAAAGTCCGGGTCCAGCGTTTGTGCGCTGATTTCTTCAACGCTGTAGCGTTCGGCGAGGTTCTCTTCCAGCTGGAATTTGCGGAAGTTGTTGGAGAAATACAGCACACCACCGGGCGCCAGACGCGCCATCGCCAGGTCGATCAATTGAACCTGATCGCGCTGCACGTCGAAAATACCTTCCATGCGTTTGGAGTTGGAAAAGGTCGGCGGATCAATGAAGATAAGGTCGTACTCATCGCGGCTTGCCTCCAGCCAGACCATGACGTCGCCTTGTTCCAGACGGTTCTTGTCCGAGAACCCGTTGAGCGAAAGGTTGCGACGCGCCCAGTCCAGATAGGTTTTCGACAGATCGACACTGGTCGTGCTGCGCGCGCCGCCTTTGGCTGCGTGAACGCTCGCCGTTGCGGTGTAGCTGTACAGATTGAGGAAGCGTTTGCCGGCCGCTTCGCGCTGGATCCGCATGCGCATCGGACGATGGTCCAGAAACAGACCGGTATCGAGATAATCAGTGAGGTTGACCAGCAGTTTGACGCCGCCTTCCTTGACCTCGACAAACTGACCCTGGGCGCTTTGGCGCTCGTACTGCTTGGTGCCGCTTTGACGCTCACGGCGCTTGATCACCACACGGCTCTTGTCGATGTTCAGCGCCTGAGGAATGGCCGCTAACGCATCGAACAAACGGGCTGACGCTTTTTCCGGATCGATGGACTTGGGCGCTGCGTATTCCTGCACGTGCACCCAGTCTTCATACAAATCGATCGCCAGCGAATACTCCGGCATGTCGGCGTCGTAGACGCGGTAGCAATCGATGCCTTCACGCCGCACCCATTTGCTTAGCAGCTTGAGGTTTTTCTGCAGACGATTGGCGAACATCTGCCCGCCTTCACTCAGACGCGCCTGCTCAACAACAGGTTGCGGCTCGCGAACAGGGTTGCCGTTCTTGTTGAGTTTGACCGGCTCGGGCGTCACATCGTGCTCGGCTTGCTCGCGCTCAATCTGGCGCTGCTCGGGGGTGCGTCGCTCACCAGTGACAAACTGATCGGGCTGAACCTTGATCAACAGCAGTTTGCAGGGCAAGGCACCGTTCCAGAACGCGTACTGCTTGTGGCTGCGAATGCCCATGCGCTTGCCCAGATCGGGGGCACCGGTAAACACCGCCGCTTCCCAGTTCAGGCAGGCCTGACGCAGGCGCTCGCCGAGGTTCTGATAGAGGTAAAGCAAGCTTGCTTCGTCGCCCAGACGCTCGCCATAAGGAGGGTTGCAGATGACCAGGCCCTTCTGATTCTGGTCAGGACGCGGCTCAAAGGTGGCAACTTCGCCTTGGTAGACCTTGATCCAGTCACTCATGCCTGCACGCTCGATATTGTTGCGCGCTGGCTGAATCAACCGCGGATCTGCCTCATAACCGCGAATCCACAAAGGCGTCTTTGCCAGACCGGCCTCGGCACGAGCCAATGCCTCGTCGTGCAGCTTGCCCCAGAGCGCCGGTACGTGCCCGAGCCAGGCGGAAAAACCCCAGCGCTCACGCTTGAGGTTGGGTGCGATATCAGCACCGATCATTGCCGCCTCAACCAGGAACGTACCGACGCCGCACATCGGGTCAGCCAGCGCGCCGCCCTCAGCGGCGATCCGTGGCCAGCCGGAACGAATCAGGATGGCCGCAGCCAGGTTTTCCTTCAGTGGCGCAGCGCCCTGCTGCAGGCGATAACCGCGCTGGTGCAGGCTGTGCCCGGAAAGGTCGAGCGACAAGATCGCCTCACCACGGTCCAGCCGCAGATGAATGCGCAGGTCCGGATTGAGTTTATCGATGGAAGGACGTGAGCCGTCAGGCGTTCGCAGCTTGTCGACGATCGCATCCTTGACCTTCAACGCGCCGAAATGGGTGTTGTCGATGCCGGAACCGTGACCGCTGAATTCAACCGCGAGCGAGCCGTCTGGCTCCAGGTGATCCTGCCACTCGACATCGAGCACGCCGTGGTAAAGGTCCTCGGCGTCTTTCATGGGGAAGCGCTTGAGCACCAGCAGCACGCGGTTGGCAAGGCGCGACCACAGACACAGCCTGTAGGCAGTTTCCATGTCGGCGGTGCCACGAATGGTG
This sequence comes from Pseudomonas sp. BSw22131, assembly GCF_026810445.1. Taxonomy (NCBI): domain Bacteria; kingdom Pseudomonadati; phylum Pseudomonadota; class Gammaproteobacteria; order Pseudomonadales; family Pseudomonadaceae; genus Pseudomonas; species Pseudomonas huanghezhanensis. The sequence continues at coordinate 3,390,133 of NZ_CP113949.1, forward strand.
GAAGTGTGTTCGCGAGTGTCTTCGAGGCCAAGCGCAGTGGCTTCCTCGGCAAGCAGACCTTCGAGGCCTTTAGGGCACGTGAGGAAGAGTTCGTAACGGTCCGACATGATTATTCAAGAGCCTTGGCGATTGGTGGCGGACAACGCATTGCCCGTCCCGATTTAAAACAGGCGTCTTTCGTCGAGAACACCTGCGTGGCACCTACGGTGTGCCGGTCCACCACTGCAAGCCTCCATCAAGGAGCGCTAAGGCCGTGGCAGTCGATGAGCCGATGTGATTATCGGCGTAAATCTGATGTTAAAAGACCACCATTGAGCACGACATCGGTGGCAATAAAAAGTCACATCGCCGACCCTTCGTCGTTTTAACGCTGACTGCAACCAGCCAGCATTTGCACTTGAGACACAGTCTCGATACCAGCGCAGCGCAGTGTTTCCGAGGGCTCGCAAAAAAACGAGTTGCGAAACGCGCACGCGCTTATGGTTTTAATAGCCCAAAGATGACTTTCTTATGACAAAACGGTCATTCACAGAGCCCGATGCATTGGTTAGAAATCACCACAGGTTGTCGTTGCAATGACGGCAGCACCTAAGCCCGCGACGCCGGCAGCGGGTACCAACGGCAGAACATTTCTGCCCGACCTCAACTCGAGGTCTGAAGGGACATTACAGTCAACAAACGAGGGCAACACCCTATGAGAAGACTTAAGCGTGATCCGTTGGAAAGAGCATTTTTACGCGGATATCAATTTGGTGTTCATGGAAAATCCCGTGAGCTTTGCCCCTTTACTCTACCGTCGGTGCGCCAAGCCTGGATCAATGGCTGGCGAGAAGGTCGCGGCGACAACTGGGACGGTATGACCGGCACTGCGGGTATCCACAGACTCAACGAACTTCACGCGGTCGGCTAACACGAAAGGAATGTTGCGACTAAAAAACTTCTTCTAGTTCATCACACCATGCGTGCCCCACCAGGGCCGCGGGCTAAAGCCCAGGGGGTTCCTCATCGGAACCCCCTTTTTGTTGCATGCCGGATTCAGTTGGCCCTGGCGGGCATCGCCGCAATGGCGTCCACCGACTGGCGAATCAGTGCCGGCCCTTTATAGATGAAGCCCGAATAGATCTGCACCAGGCTCGCACCGGCGGCGATTTTCTCGGCCGCGTGTTTACCCTCGGTGATGCCCCCTGCCGCGATGATTGGCAGTTTACCGCCCAACTCTTGAGCCAGTACCTTGACGATGTGGGTGCTTTGCTCGCGCACCGGCGCGCCCGACAATCCGCCTGCCTCGTCAGCATGTGGCAGGCCTTCGACACCCAGCCGGCTGAGCGTAGTGTTGGTCGCGATTACCGCATCCATCCCGGACTCAAGCAACGCGGCGGCGACCAGAACGGTTTCCTCGTCGGTCATGTCCGGGGCGATCTTGATAGCCATTGGCACACGTCTGCCGTGCAGGTGAGTCAGGGATTGCTGTCGAACGCGAAGCGCGTCTAGCAACTGCTTGAGCGAATCGCCGAACTGCAGGCTGCGCAGGCCGGGCGTATTCGGCGAGCTGACGTTGACGGTTACGTAACTGGCGTGGGCGTAAACCTTGTCGAGACAGATCAGGTAGTCATCGACGGCGCGCTCCACCGGTGTGTCGAAATTCTTGCCAATGTTGATGCCCAGAATACCGTCGTACCTGGCGGCCTGCACACGGCTGATCAGGTTATCGACCCCGAGGTTGTTGAACCCCATGCGATTGATAATGCCCTCGGCGTGCGGCAGGCGAAAGATGCGTGGCTTGGGATTACCCGGTTGCGGTCGCGGGGTGACCGTGCCGATCTCGACGAAGCCAAAGCCCAATTGCGCAAACCCGTCGATGGCGGCGCCGTTCTTGTCCAGACCTGCCGCCAGCCCCACCGGGTTGGGAAACTCAAGGCCCATGACCGTCGTCGGCAACCGGGCCGGCGCCTTGTTGAAGAGGCCATTGAGGCCCAGACGTCCTCCCGCACCGATCAGGTCGATCGACAGGTCATGAGAGGTTTCCGGGGAGAGTTTGAACAGTAACTGGCGGGCCAGGTTATACATGGGCGTGCGCGGCTCGTTGCGGCTGAATTCAGCGGGCGATTATAGACGCCGCACAGGTGCAGCGCGAGGCCTGTCCTGAACTTTGCAAAACGGCTTCATCATCACTGGCATATCGCTTGCTTTGGTCGTTCAATCACACTCGTTCCAACGACGGAGCGAGCATCGGACAATGGCGTCGCGATTCCTGTTGCTAAGGCAACGGGTGCAGCGACGTTTTTTTTGGAAGGTCCTTGGCGCTTCGTGCCTTCCTCGGCGGGACACATCTAATGAACGATTCCATCCCTACATCCCAAGCCTGGCCCTCCGGCAGCGATGCCCCAGAACTCAGCAGTATCGATGTGGGTTTCATGGCCCTCACCGACAGTGCGTCGCTGGTGGTCGCTGCCACACAGGGTTTCGCCCAGCCTTATGGACTCACCATCAATCTGCACCGCCAAACCTCGTGGGCCAGCCTGCGCGACAAACTGCTGAGCGGCGAACTCCATGCGGCCCATAGCCTTTATGGTCTGGTATATGCCGCTCAACTGGGGATCGGCGGCCAGGCCAAAGACATGGCCGTGCTCATGGGCCTGAACCAGAACGGGCAAAGCATCAATGTCTCCCGCGCCCTGCAGGAGGCTGGCGTGATCACTCCTGAGGCACTGGACAAACGCACGCACCAAAGCGACTCAAGATTGACCTTTGCGCAGACCTTTCCCACCGGCAATCACGCAATGTGGCTCTACTACTGGCTGGCCAGTCAGGGCATTCATCCACTCAACGATGTCGACAGCGTGGTGGTGCCGCCGCCGCAAATGGTTGCGCATCTTCAGGCGGGCCGTATCGATGGGTTTTGCGTCGGTGAACCCTGGGGCGCCAGCGCCGTGGCTCAGGATCTCGGGTTCACAATGGCCACTTCCCAAGCCATCTGGCCTGATCATCCGGAAAAGGTGCTGGGCTGCACACTCGAGTTCGTCGAGCACTACCCCAAGACCGCACGAGCGCTGGTCATGGCCGTGCTGGAGGCCAGCCGCTTCATCGAAGAGAGCATCGATAACCGCCGCAGCACCGCGCAATTGATCAGCGGCAGCGACTACGTGGATGCGCCGGTGGAGTCCATCGAGTCACGGTTGCTCGGCGAATACGCCGATGGGCTGGGCAATCATTGGCAAGACAACCATCCGGTGCGCTTCCACGGTAACGGCGCGGTCAACATGCCGTACCTGTCTGACGGGATGTGGTTCATGACTCAATTCCGCCGTTGGGGTCTGCTGCGCGAGGACCCGGACTACCTGAACGTTGCTCGCCAGGTCCAGCAATTGGCGCTGTACCGCGAGGCAGCGCAAGCGCTGGATGTGAAGGTGCCAGCAGCCTCCATGCGCAGCAGCCAGCTGATCGACGGCAAGATCTGGGATGGCAGCGACCCGATGGGCTATGCGCACGGCTTCAAACTGCACGCGCTGGCCGACACTGCCCCCGCCATCGCTGATCACTGAGGAGGTCGCCACCATGCTGCGTATCCTGCTGATCAACGACACCCCGAAAAAGGTCGGACGCCTCAAGGCCGCGCTGGTGGAGGCAGGTTTTGAAGTGATCGACGAGTCGGGCTTGATCATCGACCTGCCCGCCCGCGTTGAGGCTGTTCGGCCGGACGTGATTCTGATCGACACCGAATCACCCGGGCGCGACGTGATGGAGCAAGTGGTGCTGGTGACCCGCGATCTACCCCGGCCCATTGTGATGTTCACCGATGAGCACGATCCGGGCGTCATGCGGCAGGCGATCAAATCGGGCGTCAGCGCCTACATCGTCGAAGGCATCCACGCACAGCGCTTGCAGCCCATTCTGGATGTGGCGATGGCTCGCTTCGAAAGCGATCAGGATCTGCGCGCGCAGTTGCATGCCCGCGATCAGCAACTGGCCGAGCGCAAACGTATCGAGCTGGCGAAAGGACTGCTGATGAAGATGAAAAGCTGCAACGAAGAAGAGGCCTACACACTGATGCGGCGCCAAGCGATGAGCCGGCAGCAGAAGTTGACGCAGGTGGCCGAACAGATCATCGCCATGAGCGAGCTGCTCGGCTGAAACGCTCTTCTGGCCCACGTTTTGCTATGTAATCTGCACAGGTAGCCAACGGCGGTTGCCCCACTCACGACAAAGACGTCGCACTCCCCTCCATTTATGTGGACCGGGCTGCGACGTTTTTTGCGTTTTGGACCCAGAGATTTGGGCCGGGTGGAGCGCCGTGGTTTGGTGCTTCACCTGCAAGACCTGACCCGTTGCTGTGCGAGATCGCCTCGCCCGCCACATTCTTTTGCAGATGAGGTGTTTTGATGCATACAAGTTTCTGGAAAGCCGGCCACAAACCGACGCTGTTCGCGGCGTTTCTGTATTTCGACCTGAGCTTCATGGTTTGGTACCTGCTTGGCCCAATGGCTGTGCAGATTGCAGCAGACCTGCATCTGACCACTCAGCAACGCGGTCTGATGGTCGCGACGCCGATTCTCGCCGGGGCGATTCTACGATTCCTCATGGGCATGCTGGCTGATCAACTATCACCAAAGACCGCCGGGATCATTGGACAGGTCATCGTCATTCTCGCGCTGTTCGGCGCCTGGAAACTTGGCATCCACAGTTACGAGCAGGCATTGATTCTGGGCCTGTTCCTCGGCATGGCCGGCGCTTCGTTCGCCGTCGCGCTGCCACTGGCCTCGCAGTGGTACCCGGCCGAGCACCAGGGCAAAGCCATGGGCATCGCTGGCGCCGGTAACTCAGGCACTGTACTCGCCGCCCTGATCGCGCCGTTGCTGGCCGCCAGCTTCGGCTGGGGCAACGTGTTCGGGTTCGCACTCATCCCGCTGATATTGACGCTGATTGCGTTTTCGCTGATGGCGCGCAACGCTCCGGAGCGCCCGAAAGCAAAATCCATGGCTGACTATTTCAAAGCGCTGGGGGACCGTGACAGCTGGTGGTTCATGCTGTTTTACAGCGTGACTTTCGGCGGCTTCATCGGATTGGCAAGCGCCCTGCCCGGCTACTTCAACGACCAATACGGCCTCAGCCCTGTGACCGCGGGTTACTACACCGCAGCCTGCGTGTTCGGCGGCAGCCTGATGCGCCCTCTGGGTGGCGCGCTCGCGGACCGTTTCGGCGGCATTCGTACCTTGTCGGTGATGTACGCACTGGCGGCAGTCTGCATCGCGGCGGTAGGTTTCAACCTGCCAAGTTCATGGGCGGCATTGGCGCTTTTCGTCGCGGCGATGCTCGGCCTTGGGGCAGGCAACGGCGCTGTTTTCCAATTGGTGCCACAGCGTTTCCGTAAAGAAATCGGCGTCATGACAGGCCTGATCGGCATGGCCGGCGGCATCGGTGGTTTTCTGTTGGCGGCTGGTTTGGGCGCGATCAAGCAAAACACCGGGGACTATCAACTGGGCTTGTGGCTGTTCGCGCTACTGGGCGTGCTGGCCTGGTTTGGCCTGATGAGTGTCAAGCGTCGCTGGAGAACCACCTGGGGTTCGGCCGCTGTTACCGCCGCCCGGGTCTGAAGATCTATCACGCGTTACACGCCGGAATCAACTTATGAGCTCGCACGCAGACCTGCCGAAAAGCGCCGTAACCGGCTTGCGACTGACCTGCGCCGAGTTCAGCGCCAGCGGCCCGCGTGAGGAAAACCAGGATGCGCTGAGGCTGGTAACCCCCGCTCCGGCACTGGCGGCCAGCAAAGGCTATCTGTTTGCCCTCGCCGACGGCGTCAGTCAGTGCGTCGATGGCGGACTCGCCTCCCGCTCGACCCTCCAGGCATTGGCGATGGATTATTATTCAACGCCGGAAACCTGGGGTGTCGCACAAGCGCTTGACCGCCTGCTGCTGGCGCAAAACCGCTGGCTGCTGGCCAATGGATTGCTGACCACATTGAGCGTGCTGGTGGTACGCGGTCGTCGCTTCACGCTTGCGCACATCGGCGACTGCCGGGCGTATCGCTGGCATGCCGGTGATTTGCAGCGCATCAGCGAAGACCATGTCTGGGAACAACGCGACATGCAACACGTGCTTAAGCGAGCGCTGGGACTCGACCAGTATGTGGTAATGGATTATCTGGACGGCGAATTGCGCGAAGGCGAACGCCTGCTGCTGGTCAGCGATGGCGTATGGGCGACGCTGGGCGATGCCGGCATCCGCTCGATCCTGAGCGAACAACACGATCTCGACAGTGCGGTTAAAACTCTGGTGAGCGCCGCGCACCTGGCCGGCAGTCAAGACAACGCCAGTGCACTCCTGATTGGCGTCGATCAGCTCGGCGCCGACAGCCTGGGCGAGACACTGCAGCAGTTGCAGCGATGGCCTCTGCCGCCGTCGCTCAAGCCTGGGCAAGTCTTTGAAGGCTGGCAGGTAGATTCCTTGCTGGCCGACTCACGACAATCGCGGGTTTATCAGGTACGCGATTCGCAAGACCAGCGCTGGTTGCTGAAAACCTTGCCGACGGCGCTGCAAAACGACCCAGCCGCGGAACAGGCGCTGCTGCTGGAAGAATGGTTTCTCAAGCGAGTGGCCGGACGTTATTACCCTGAAGTGCATCCAGGCACGCAACGTCAGCATCTGTATTACGTGATGCGTCACTATCCAGGTCAGACGCTGGCTGAAATCTTCGAGCAGGCCGGACCGCTGCGCTTGCCGCAATGGATAAGCCTGGCGACAGACCTGATCAGCGCGCTGGGTTTGCTGCACCGTCGGAACATTCTGCACCGCGACATCAAGCCGGAAAATCTATTGCTCGGTGAAGACGGCGCGTTGCGGATACTGGATTTCGGACTCGCTTTTTGCCCCGGACTGTCGGCGGCGTACCCGAACGAACTGCCAGGTACGCCAAGTTTTATTGCGCCGGAAGCATTCGACGGTGAAATCCCGGAGCGCCGACAGGACATTTACGCGGCGGGGGTGACCCTGTATTTCTTGCTCACCGGCCACTATCCCTACGGCGAAATCGAAGCGTTCCAGCACCCTCGCTTCGGCAGTCCTGTGCCTGCCAGTCGCTACCGTCCCGACGCCCCCGACTGGATCGAGCACAACCTCAGTCAAGCGCTTCAAGCAGATCCCGGAGATCGCTACGAAACTGCGGAGCATTGGTTGTTGCAGTTGCAGCAGTGCGAACTGACCACACTGAACGCCCGGCCTCGCCCGCTCCTGGAACGTGAGCCGCTAAAGGTTTGGCAGACCGTCGCTGTGTTGTCGCTGATCGCTAATTTGTTGATGTGGCTATGGCTGATCAAGAGCTGAAAGACCACAACAGCCGAGCGGCGTAAGCCCACGGCACTCTTACCACGCTGATCGGACAGCCCGGCTGAACGACGGCAAACACGTTGAGGTGATGGTATGAACGCAAAAGTCTGGCTGGTGGGCGCAGGCCCGGGTGATCCGGAATTGCTGACATTGAAAGCGGTGCGTGCATTGCACGAAGCTCATGTCGTGCTGATTGATGATCTGGTCAATAAAGCGGTACTGGAGCATTGCCCGCAGGCCCGCATCATCGCAGTCGGCAAAAGAGGCGGTTGCCGCTCAACCCCGCAAGCGTTTATCCATCGATTGATGCAGCGCTACGCGCGCCAGGGCAAATGCGTGGTGCGGCTTAAAGGCGGCGATCCATGCATCTTCGGACGTGGCGGTGAAGAAGCGCAGTGGTTGAGGGAGCACGGCATTGAAGTTGAACTGGTTAATGGCATTACGGCAGGGCTGGCAGGCGCCACGCAATGCGGTATCTCACTGACATTGCGGGGCGTAGCGCGAGGGGTGACGCTGGTGACGGCGCACACGCAGGATGACAGCACGCTGAACTGGCAAGCACTCGCACAAAGTGGCACCACGCTGGTGATCTACATGGGCGTGGCGAAGCTGACGGAGATTCAGGCCCGGTTGCGTGCAGGTGGTTTGTCGGACCGAACGCCCGTTGCCATGATCGAGAACGCTTCCCTACCCCATCAGCGTGAGTGCCGCAGCTCACTGCTGTCGATGCACGACGATGCGGTGGCCTTCGAGCTGAAGAGCCCCTCTGTGTTGGTAATTGGCGAGGTGGCAAGTGACGGACAGGCAATCTTGAGTGACACCAGGTTTGCATCGTCGTATCAATACAACGCTGGCTGATCACGCTCGCCGTGAACTGGCCAGAGGCTTACCAAACCTTCGCTGCTCAAATTGCAGGCAAGAAAAAACCCGGCCAAGGCCGGGTTTTTTCGAGGCTTGGGCTAATTACTTAGCTTGGGCTTCTACTTCAGCTTCTACGCGACGGTTAACAGCGCGGCCAGCGTCAGTTGCGTTGTCAGCAACTGGACGGGTTTCGCCGTAGCCAACCGAGTTCACGCGGTTAGCGCCAACACCGTACTGGTTAACCAGAACTTGTTTAACAGCGCTTGCACGACGCTCGGACAGTTTCTGGTTGTAAGCGTCAGGACCGACGGAGTCAGTGTGACCTTCAACAGTGGTGGTGGTTTGTGGGTACTGCTTCATGAAGTCAGCGAGGTTCTTGATGTCGCCGTAGCTGTTAGGCTTGACTACCGACTTGTCGAAGTCGAATTTCACGTCCAGCTCAACACGTACAACTTCAGCAACTGCCGGGCAACCACTTGCATCAACGGTAACGTTGGCTGGGGTATCTGGGCACTTGTCGACGTTGTCGCACACGCCATCGTTGTCGCTGTCGGAGCAGACGTCAGCTACTGGAGCTGGAGCTGCTTCAACTTTTTTGGAGCCGCCACCGAAGTTTACGCCGATACCGACGCTTGGAGCCCACTCGGTGTCACCTTGGTCGATGTTGTACTGAGCTTCAACGCCAGCACGAGCATAGAAGTTGTCGGTGAAGTACAGCTTGGCACCGCCGCCAACGTTAGCGAAGGTGGAGCGGTTACGACCGCCGCTGCCGTTCTGACCGATGCTTTGGTCAGAGAAGCCTGCCGATACGTATGGACGCAGCATGTCGCCCGGGTTGTTGAAGTGGTACAGAGCGTCAAGAGCGGTGTTAGCGCCTTTGATGTTCTTGCCGTCATCGCTACGAACGTTGTGAACTTCGTCGTAGCCCAGACGCAATTCAACGTCGTCGGTCAGGAAGTAGCCAAGCGAGCCGCCGAACAGGTTGCCGTCGTTCTTGAAGTTACGAGCGCTGTCGAACTGTTCTTTCTTGGCGAAGCCTTCGATCTCGACTGCGCCTTGGCCTTGTGCCAGAGCGCCGAAAGAAGTTGCGGCAACAATAGTACCAATGGCCAAGCCCAAGGTGTTTTTCAGTTTCATCCGTTAAATCCCCATCTGGTGATTGTAAAGCAGTCCCGCATAACGGGGACAACTCATCGGCAAGTCTATCAGAACTTGCCTGCTCGTTAGAGATATTTGCTCCGAGTTAAGTTTCGGTAACGCCAGCAAATTTCTCACGTAATTTATCAAGTGCCCTTTTGTATCGCATTTTCGTGGCACTCAAGCCCATGTGCATGATGTCTGCGATCTCTTGGAACTCCAGTTCTGCGACGAATCGCAGCACCAGAATTTCCCGATCAATCGGGTTCACATACACAAGCCAGCGGTCCAACCCACCTTTGTCCTCTGGTTTAGGCGTCTTGTCTTCAGACGCTTCTTCGAGTGGATCCAGGCTGAGCGCATCCATTAACCGCCGTTTCCTTCGCTCCTTCCTGTACTGCGTGATGCATTCGTTATACGTGATGCTGTAGAGCCAAGTTTTGAATTTCGATTTTCCTTCGAAATTTTTCAACCCATACAACACCTTAAGCATCACTTCCTGACAGACATCGTCCGCATCGCGATCGTTCCCTAAATACCGCGCACACACGTTAAATAGTGTTCGCTGATAGCGGCGCATCAGCTCTTCGTAGGCCCGCGTCACGTGAAACAGCTCACCGTGAGCGCGCGCCACCAACTCCTCGTCAGAGAGCTCGCGGGGGTCGTAACGCATAGAGAGCGGTTGGGTCTTATTCAAAGCAAGTCGTGCCGACAGTCAGGTGAATGTCCGCCACTCCGGGAACCCCGAAATTTTGCGGCGGCATACATTAGCAGATTCGCCAGTTCAGCGGCTGCTCACTCGCTGCTCGAGAAGGATCCGGTTGGACAAAGAAACCAGCTCCCCTTCATCGGTCAACAGTGTGGTTTTCACCGTACCAATCTCTTCAATCTGCCCTTCGACCTCGCCAACACGCACTTGTTGCCCTACCTGGTACAACTCCCGTACATAAATCCCTGCCAGTATCTGACCCGCGATTTCGCGGCTCCCCAGCCCCATGGCCAGCGCCACAGCCAGACCAACGGTAATCAATCCAATGACAATCACGTGGTTCAGCAGGTCGGTTTTCACCTCAAGCTGACTGATCGCGACCGAAATGCTGATGATGATCACCAGCCACTGAGCGATCCGCCCCACGCCGGCTGCGTAATCCAGGCCTACGCCTTCTGCCGCGCCGCGAACAATACCGTTGACCAGCTGCGCCAGCAACACGCCCACCAGCAACACCAGAGCAGCCCCGAACACTTTGGGCAGATACAGCGCCAGCATATCAAGCGTGGCCGACACTCGCTCCAGACCCAGCGACTCTGCCGCAGACACCAGGAAAATCAACAACACAAACCAGTAAACAATCTTGCCGATCAACGTCGAGATGGGGACTTGAACACCCGCACGACTGATCAGTTTGGTAAGGCCTGTACCGCCCATCAGACGATCCAGCCCCAGCTTGGCCAACAGCTTCGACAGCAACGTATCGAGGAGTTTGGCTACGACAAAACCTAACAGTACCACCACCAGCGCCCCGAACAGATTCGGGATGAAGTTTGCGACTTTGGTCCACAGCGCAGTCATTGCGGTAACCAGGCTCTGTGTCCAGAGGTCCAATTCCATATTCAATCAGCCTTGTCTGAGTTGCTGGCCAGCGCCGCCTTGCGACGAGAAACCGGGGAAACATGGGCCGAACCGTTGTTCAGCGCAATCATGATTGCCTGTGTGCAGCGGCCAAGCAAACCAAATAAATCACCTGCGCCGACCTGACGATTTGCCGTCTTCAGGACGCGGCCAAGGCAGGCATCGTCATCCCGACTGGAAGAAGACGAATTAAGCATGTCACGCAATGACTCTTCAAACGGATCGTGCATCAGGTACCTCACGCATTGTCTCTGAAAAGACGCAGCCAAATTTCCATGAGTCACAATTACATTTTCAATGATGTAGGAAACAGCCTACTCACACCCATCTCAAACGCCGAAACATCCACCACTGGCCCAGTCCAACCACCACCATTAAAGAGCATGCCATCAAGAAACCGTAGGGATTTTCAGCACCGGGAATACCACCGACATTGATACCCAAAAGCCCGGTGAGAAAACTCATCGGCAGAAAGATGCAGGTGATAATTCCGAAGCGGTACATGGTCCGGTTCATGCGCTCGCTCAAGCGCCTGTCTTCAGACTCAAGTACCAGCCCCATTCGCTCCCGACTCAATTCAAGCTCTTCGAGATAACGCGTCAAACTGTTGTTCAGTTCATTCCAGTAATCAGCATCGTCTGCGAAAAACCACGGCATTTTGATCCGGGTCAATTGCGCATATATTTCCCTCTGCGGCGCCAGAAAACGTCTCAACCCGGCTGCCCTGCGGCGGATGTGCAACATGGTGCCATGCTCTGGAACGTGCCGTTCGTCGGCATCCATGGATTCTTCGACGTCATCGACCAATTCAGTGAGGTCGCTTACTACCTTCTGCACTTTATCGGTCAGGAATTGAGAAAGATAAAGTAATAATTCTGAAGCGGTCTTTGGGCCCTTTCCGTCGTTGAGCAGTTCGAGCAACTCATCCGTGGCACGCAGGGGCCTGAGGCGCAGGGAGATCACCTGCTGGGCCGCCGCAAAGATCCGTACCGACACCATGTCTTCAGGCTCGGCACCGGGATTGAGGTTCACCCCACGCAAAAACAGCAGCAACTGCTCGTCTGGCAATGGCAACAGCCGTGGACGGGTGTTCTCTTCCAGCAACAGATCACATACAAACTCATTCAGGCCACTGGCAGTGCGCAGCCAGGTGCGGGTTTGCGGATGACTGCGATCCCAGTGGAGCCACACGCTTTCGTGCGGCTCCAGTTGCAACCCGTCAAGCTCGGTGCGAGCAATCGCACGCGCCCCACCCTTGCCATCCAACACCAGGGCATGAAGCAGCCCCCATTGCGCGTTTGTCTCGTCGAACATTCAAAATCCCGTGGGTGGCGGTCAGTCAGGCATCTTTAAAGGGCTGGGCGAGACGATGATGCCGTTGTTGTCAGCGTACAGATACTCACCGGGGCGGAACGTCACGCCTGCAAACGTTACGACGACGTTCAGGTCACCGATACCGCGCTTGTCGGTTTTCAGCGGATGACTGGCCAGCGCCTGAACGCCGATGTCGGTCTGCGCGATGACGTCGACATCGCGGATGCAACCGTAAATGACAATCCCTTCCCAGCCACTTTTAGCCGCCTTCTCCGCCAGCATGTCACCGAGCAGTGCACGACGCAGCGAACCGCCACCGTCCACCACCAACACTTTGCCCTTGCCGTTCTGGTCGACCTGTTCGCGGACCAGCGAGTTGTCCTCGAAACATTTGATGGTGACGATTTCACCACCAAAGGAATCCCGGCCGCCGAAATTGCTGAACATGGGCTCAACCACCGTGATGAGTTCAGGGTAGGCGTCGCACAAATCTGGAGTGAGGTAATGCATGCTGGGTAACTCCTGTCAGTGATGAGCAAAGATGAACCTGTTTTCACAAGGTTTGGGTGGCACATACGTCGGACCACGCCCAATCGCGCATTGCTTCCTTTAAACCCGGCAAACCAACCACTGGTTGCTTGCCGGTGGCTAGCTTAGCCGCATCTCATCCTGAGTGGAATGATCTGCAGCACGGCAATTCAAGGAGTTGCCGACACGTTCAGCGTAGATTCAGTTACCGGCCCCATTGCAGGTTGCTCCAGCCACGCCTCGACCAACGGCCATACCTGAGCCTGCGCGGCCTTGCTGACCAACATCTGCACGTGGCCGAAATCTTCGGTGAAGCCCTGTTCACGGCCCAGACACAGGAACTGTTTGCGCTCACTGCCGAACTGCTCGTAGAGCTCACGGCATGCCCAGGCCGGATCCTGATGGTCTCCTGCCGCGGTGACGGCCAACAGCGGCACCTGGACGTCGCGCAGCCCCGCCCACCAGTCTTCCTTCTTGTCGCCAAAACGTGCGAACAGCCCGCGCCAGCGCATGCTTTCAAGCAGCACACCCATGGGTTCGTCTTCAGGCCCGCGTTTGAGGCGCGAGCCAGACACGTGCTCGAAGCGCTTTAGTATGAAGCGGCTGATCCACTGCACAGGAGGCAGCTTCAAGGGCCAGAACCCACGGGTAACCTGACTGCCGAAAAGCGCAACAGAGGCGGCCTGCTCAACGCCCAGGTATTGGCCGCCGAGCGCTGCCGCCAACGTAGTGCCGCCCAGCGAATGACCGATCCAGTGAGGGATCTGGCCGCTCTGCTCACGCACGAACGCCGCGACGGACGGTAGATCGTAACGTGCGTAGTCGGCCACGCGGTTGTGCCGATAGGCCTGATTTCGGGCTGATAAACCGTGACCGCGCATCTCGGGAATCCAGACATCGAAACCCGCGCGCGCGAGGTAGGCACCCAGCCCGATGCCTTTAGGTGAATACCAGAAGCGCCGATTGCTGAAACTTCCATGCACCAGAATCACCGGCACACTGCGCACGTTCGCACCACTCACCAGCCCCAGACGTGTCACGGCCAGTTCAACGGAAAAATCAGGACTGTTGCCAGGTTTCAAACGGTAGACGTCCTCGATCAGATCGCCACGGCGTTCGGCACTGATCAAGGCCACGGGAAAAAGATCGCTACTGCTCTGCATATCGTCTTGCTGGGCCCTGAAAGCTCGGCGCCTGAGTGGCTGCCCGAAAAGGACGCACCAGGCGCTGAAAAAATCGCACAAAAAAGGGCGGCATCGATGAACCGCCCTTCCAAAAAAAACTGACCCACCGAAGTGGGCCAGCATTTTACTCAATTTACATCACGTCGGCGCATCTTCTTCGGACAGGAAGAACCACGTTTCCAGTACCGAATCCGGATTGAGCGAAACGCTCTCGATGCCCTGCTCCATCAGCCAGCGGGCCAGATCCGGATGATCTGAAGGGCCCTGGCCGCAAATACCAATGTATTTGCCCACCTTGTTACAGGCCTGAATGGCGTTGGACAGCAGCTTCTTGACCGCCGGATTTCGCTCGTCGAACAGGTGAGCGATGATCCCCGAGTCGCGATCAAGGCCCAGCGTCAACTGAGTCAGGTCGTTGGAGCCGATAGAGAAGCCGTCGAAGAACTCGAGGAATTCCTCCGCCAGGATCGCGTTGGAAGGCAGTTCGCACATCATGATGATGCGCAAGCCGTTCTCGCCACGGGCCAGGCCGTTTTCAGCCAGCAGGTCGATCACCTGACTTGCCTCGCCCAGGGTGCGCACGAAAGGCACCATGATTTCGACGTTGGTCAGGCCCATCTCGTTGCGCACGCGTTTGAGGGCGCGGCACTCGAGCTCGAAGCAGTCACGGAAGTTTTCGCTGATGTAACGCGAAGCGCCACGGAAACCCAGCATCGGGTTTTCTTCTTCAGGCTCATACAGCTTGCCGCCAATCAGGTTGGCGTACTCATTGGACTTGAAGTCCGACAGCCGCACGATGACCTTTTTCGGCGTGAAAGCAGCCGCGAGGGTGCTGATGCCTTCGACGAGTTTCTCGACGTAGAAACCGACCGGATCGTCGTAACCGGCAATGCGCTTGTCGACGCTGTCCTTGATGTCCTGCGGCAGGTTCGGGTAGTTCAACAGCGCTTTGGGGTGAACACCGATCATGCGGTTGATGATGAATTCCAGACGCGCCAGGCCGATACCAGCGTTGGGCAACTGCGCAAAATCGAAGGCACGGTCCGGGTTGCCGACGTTCATCATGATCTTGAACGGCAGCTCCGGCATGGCATCAATGGAGTTCTGCTTGATGTCAAAGCCCAGCTCGCCCTCAAAGATGTAACCGGTATCGCCTTCAGCACAGGATACGGTCACACCCTGGCCATCGCGCAGCAACTGAGTGGCATTGCCGCAGCCCACGACCGCAGGAATACCCAGTTCACGGGCGATGATCGCCGCGTGACAGGTACGCCCGCCACGGTTGGTGACGATGGCGCTGGCGCGTTTCATCACCGGTTCCCAATCCGGGTCAGTCATGTCGGAAACCAGCACATCTCCGGGCTGAACCTTGTCCATCTCGGACACGTCCTTGATGATCCGGACCCTGCCGGCGCCGATGCGCTGACCAATAGCTCGGCCCTCGACCAGTACGGTGCCTTTCTCTTTGAGCAGGTAGCGTTCCATGACGTTGGCCGAGGTCCGGCTCTTCACGGTTTCCGGCCGCGCCTGGACGATGTAAAGCTTGCCGTCGTCGCCGTCTTTGGCCCACTCGATGTCCATCGGGCACTTGTAGTGCTTCTCGATGATCATCGCCTGGCGAGCGAGATTGCTGACTTCCTCGTCGGAGAGGCAGAACCGTGCGCGATCGGCGGCGTCGACATCGATCACTTTGACAGACTTGCCGGCCGTGGCGACTTCGCCGTAAATCATCTTGATTGCCTTGCTGCCCAGATTGCGACGCAGGATTGCCGGGCGACCGGCTTCAAGGGTTTGTTTGTGGACGTAGAATTCGTCCGGGTTGACCGCGCCCTGAACGACTGTTTCGCCCAGACCGTAGGCGCCGGTGATGAACACCACATCGCGGAAACCGGATTCGGTGTCCAGGGTGAACATCACACCGGCCGTGCCGGTTTCAGAACGCACCATGCGCTGCACGCCAGCAGACAACGCAACCAGCTTGTGGTCGAAACCCTGGTGCACACGGTAGGAAATGGCGCGGTCATTGAACAGGGAGGCGAACACTTCTTTGGCCGCACGGATGACGTTCTCGACGCCGCGGATATTAAGGAAGGTTTCCTGTTGGCCTGCGAAGGAGGCATCTGGCAGATCTTCTGCGGTGGCGGAAGAACGCACAGCAACGGCGATGTCCGGGTTACCTGCCGACAGCTCGGCAAAGGCGGTACGTATTTCGGCGTTGAGCTTCTCGGGGAAGTGCGCCTCCATGATCCACTGACGAATCTGCGCGCCGGTTTTGGCCAGCGCGTTGACGTCGTCGACATCAAGGGCATCGAGTGCCGCATGGATCTGATCGTTCAGACCACTCTGCTCAAGAAAATCACGGTAGGCCTGAGCTGTAGTGGCGAAGCCACCGGGGACCGAAACACCGGCGCCCGCGAGGTTACTGATCATCTCGCCGAGGGATGCGTTCTTGCCCCCCACATGCTCTACATCATGGACGCCGAGCTTATCGAGGGAAACTACGTACTCTACCAAGGTGATCTCTCCACTAACCGATTGTTGTTGGGAAAAGCGTGGGTGCATGAACCTTGGGAAACGAGGGTTCTGCGCGCTTGTAATCCGGGTCCGGAAAATCTGAAGCCTGAAAAAGGTAGAATGCGGCCAGCCAAGGTCCGCAAGCCGACCTATGATATCCAAGAATCGTCACCAGCTTAAGGCCCAGGGCGCAAATGAAACGATCCGCTTTTTTTATCTCCGACGGCACCGGCATTACAGCCGAGACCCTTGGCCAGAGCCTGTTGGCACAATTCGAGAACATTACGTTCAACAAGTTCACGCGGCCCTATATCGACAGCGTCGAAAAGGCCCGGGCCATGGTCCAGCAGATCAACAAGGCCGCCGAGAAGGACGAGGTGCGTCCGATCATTTTCGACACCATCGTCAATCAGGACATCCGCGAGATTCTGGCGACCTCCGACGGTTTCATGATCGACATATTCTCGACGTTCCTCGCCCCGCTGGAGCAGGAGCTTAGTTCACACTCCTCCTACTCGGTGGGGAAATCGCACTCCATAGGTCACAACTCCAACTACATGGAGCGCATTGAGGCCGTGAACTTCGCACTGGACAATGATGATGGCGCCCGCACGCACTATTACGACAAGGCCGACATCATCCTGGTGGGGGTTTCACGGTGCGGCAAAACCCCGACGTGCCTTTACATGGCAATGCAGTTCGGTATTCGCGCGGCCAACTACCCGCTGACCGAAGACGACATGGAGCGCCTGCAATTGCCGCCCGCGCTCAAACAGCACCGCGAAAAACTGTTTGGCCTGACCATCGATCCCGACCGTCTGACTGCCATCCGCCACGAACGCAAACCCAACAGTCGTTATTCCAGTTACGCACAGTGTGAATTTGAAGTGCGCGAAGTGGAAAACCTGTTTCGTCGCGAGAACATTCCGAACATCAATTCCACTCACTTTTCCGTCGAAGAAATCTCGGCGAAAGTGCTGGTGGAAAAAGGCGTGGAGCGACGGTTCAAATAAAGCCAGCTGCGGTTGCGTTCACTGTAGGAGCGCGCTTGCCCGCGATGGCGTCAGACCAGAAGAATATCCGTGACTGACACTGCGCAATCGCGGGCAAGCGCGCTCCTAAAAAGGGATCAGCGTCGATCAGACGACATCACCCGGCACGCGAACGAATCCTTCCATCAGCACCCGCGCGCTGCGGCTCATGATGGCTTTTTTTACCAACCATTGGCCCTCGTGCAGGATCGCTTCGGCTCCCACTCTCAAGGTGCCGGACGGATGGCCGAAGCGCACAGCGGTCCGCTCACCGCCGCCCGCTGCCAGGTTGACCAGCGTGCCCGGGATGGCAGCGGCGGTCCCGATAGCCACCGCCGCGGTGCCCATCATCGCGTGATGCAACTTGCCCATGGACATCGCACGCACCAACAGGTCGGTGTCCGCCACACCAATTCCCTTGCCACTCGAGGACACGTACTCGGCTGGCGGCGCAACGAAGGCCACTTTTGGCGTGTGCTGACGTTTGGACGCCTCACCAACATTTGCAATCAAGCCCATTCGCAACGCCCCATACGCGCGAATGGTCTCGAAACGGCTCAACGCCTGCGGATCGCTGTTAATAGCGTCCTGCAATTCGGTGCCGGTGTAACCGATGTCTCGGGCGTTGATGAAGATCGTCGGAATGCCTGCATTGATCATCGTCGCTTTGAATGTGCCGATACCAGGCACATCCAGGTCGTCCACCAGATTGCCAGTGGGGAACATCGAGCCACCCGCACCCTCTTCATCCGCCGCAGGATCAAGGAATTCGAGCTGCACCTCTGCGGCCGGAAAGGTCACGCCGTCGAGTTCGAAGTCACCGGTTTCCTGAACAGCGCCACCGGTCATGGGCACGTGAGCGATGATGGTTTTGCCAATGTTGGCCTGCCAGATACGCACCACGGCCACGCCGTTGTGCGGGATGCGATCAGCGTCCACTAACCCGTTGCTGATTGCGAACGGCCCCACCGCTGCCGACAGATTGCCGCAGTTGCCGCTCCAGTCCACGAACGGCGTGTCGATGGAGACCTGCCCGAACAGGTAATCGACGTCATGATCGACGCGGGTGCTTTTCGACAGAATCACGGTTTTGCTGGTGCTTGAGGTTGCGCCGCCCATGCCATCGATTTGTTTGGCATAAGGGTCCGGGCTACCGATAACCCGCAACAGCAAGGTATCGCGGGCAGCGCCCGGCGATTGTGCGGCTTCAGGCAAATCCTGCAGACGAAAAAACACACCCTTGCTGGTGCCGCCGCGCATGTAGGTCGCGGCGATTTTGATTTGTGCTGGGTGAATCATAAACACTCGTTCCTTTATATAAGAACCAACAGCGCCGTCGGGGACGAGATCTTCTGTAGGAGCGAACTTGTTCGCGAGAGGTCGTGCCTGACACACCGCTTCGCCAACAAGTTAGCTCCTACAGACGGTGTGTCGTCCCAGGCCAGCGATTCCACTTCAAGCCACCGTCGCCGACTCAAGAAAGTCCTGGGCAAACCGCTGCAACACGCCGCCCGCCTCGTAAATCGACAGCTCTTCAGCGGTATCCAGGCGACAGGTGACCGGCACGTCCACGGTTTCGCCGTTTCTGCGGTGGATGACCAGCGTGAGCGTCGCCCCCGGCGTGCGCTCGCCAATCACGTCGTAGGTTTCAGTGCCGTCGATGCCCAGCGTGAGCCGATTGACGCCCGGCTTGAACTCCAGCGGCAGCACGCCCATACCGACCAGATTAGTGCGATGAATACGCTCGAAGCCTTCGGCTGCAATCACTTCAACCCCCGCCAGGCGCACGCCTTTCGCAGCCCAGTCACGCGAGGAACCCTGGCCGTAATCGGCGCCCGCGATGATGATCAGCGGCTGTTTGCGCGCCATATAGGTTTCAATCGCTTCCCACATCCGCGTCACGGTGCCTTCCGGCTCGACCCGTGCGAACGAACCCTGCTTGATCTTGCCGCCCTCCAGCACCATTTCATTGAACAGCTTGGGGTTGGCAAACGTTGCGCGCTGGGCGGTCAAATGGTCGCCTCGGTGGGTGGCGTAGGAGTTGAAGTCCTCCTCCGGCACGCCCATGTGCGCCAGGTATTCGCCTGCCGCACTGTCCAGCATGATGGCGTTGGACGGCGACAAGTGATCGGTGGTGATGTTGTCCGGCAGCACCGCCAGCGGCCGCATACCCTTGAGCGTGCGCTCGCCCGCCAGCGCACCTTCCCAATAAGGCGGACGCCGGATGTAGGTGCTCATTGGACGCCAGTCGTACAACGGCTCGACCCTCGGGCCAGTGTCTTCGTGAATAGCAAACATCGGAATATAGACCTGACGGAATTGCGCAGGCTTGACCGAGGCTTTGACCACCGCGTCGATCTCCTCGTCGGCTGGCCAGATGTCCTTGAGACGGACTTCCTTGCCATCCACCACGCCCAGCACATCCTTCTCGATATCGAAGCGGATGGTGCCGGCAATCGCGTAGGCCACCACCAGCGGCGGCGAGGCGAGAAAGGCCTGCTTCGCGTAGGGATGGATGCGCCCGTCGAAGTTGCGATTGCCGGACAGTACCGCCGTGGCGTACAGATCGCGGTCGATGATTTCCTGTTGAATGATCGGATCCAGCGCCCCGGACATGCCGTTGCACGTGGTGCAGGCAAACCCCACGACGCCGAAACCCAGTTGCTCCAGCTCGGTGGTAAGACCCGCTTCGTCGAGGTACAGCGCCACGGTTTTGGAGCCTGGCGCCAGCGAAGACTTGACCCACGGTTTGCGCGTCAGCCCCAACCGGTTGGCATTGCGCGCCAGCAGCCCAGCGGCGATCACGTTGCGCGGGTTACTGGTGTTGGTGCAACTGGTGATCGCCGCGATGATCACCGCGCCATCGGGCATTTGACCGGGGACATCTTCCCAGACGCCAGAGATACCCTTCGCCGCCAGATCGCTGGTCGCCACACGCGCGTGCGGGTTGGAGGGACCGGCCATGTTGCGCACCACGCTAGACAGATCAAAACCGAGCACACGCTCGTATTCGGCGGTGGCCAGGGTGTCTGCCCAGAGCCCGGCGACTTTTGCGTAGGTCTCCACCAGCCTGACTTGCTCGTCCTCGCGCCCGGTCAGCTTGAGGTAATCGATGGTCTGCTGATCGATGGAAAACATCGCGGCCGTTGCGCCGTATTCGGGCGCCATGTTGGAAATCGTCGCGCGATCGCCCAATGTCAGCGCGGTGGCGCCTTCGCCATAGAACTCAAGCCAGGCCCCCACCACTTTCTGCCTGCGCAGGAATTCCGTCAGCGCCAGCACCACATCCGTGGCAGTGATGCCCGGCTGCGGACGACCTGAAAGATTGACCCCGATAATATCCGGCAGGCGCATCCATGACGCTCGTCCGAGCATCACGTTCTCGGCTTCGAGCCCGCCGACGCCAATGGCAATCACGCCCAATGCATCGACGTGAGGCGTGTGGCTGTCAGTACCGACCAGAGTGTCCGGAAACGCCACACCGTTGAGGGACTGGATCACCGGGGACATTCGCTCCAGATTGATCTGGTGCATGATGCCGTTGCCCGGCGGAATCACTTCGACGTTCTTGAACGCCTGCCTGGTCCAGTTGATGAAGTGGAAACGGTCTTCGTTGCGGCGGTCTTCGATGGCGCGGTTTTTCGAGAAGGCCTCGGGGTCGTAACCCCCGGATTCAACAGCGAGCGAGTGATCGACGATCAACTGCACCGGCACCACCGGATTGACTTGCGCGGGGTCGCCGCCCATGTCGGCAATGGCGTCACGCAGGCCAGCCAGATCCACTAGCGCGGTTTGCCCAAGAATGTCGTGGCACACCACTCGCGCCGGAAACCACGGAAAATCGAGGTCGCGTTTGCGCTCGATCAATTGCGTCAGCGATGCGATAAGCGTGGTCGGGTGGCAGCGACGTACCAGGTTTTCGGCCAGCACCCGTGAGGTGTACGGCAGCGTGGCGTAGGCGCCCGGCTTGATTGCATCGACGGCCGCGCGGGCGTCGTAGTAATCCAGATCGGTGCCTGGCAGACGTTTGCGGTTTTCAGTGTTCATCATCAGCACTCGGTCACGGTTATTTCAGTGGGTGGGCCTGATCCAGGGTTCATATCGCCGCGCTCATCTGTAGGAGCGAACGTGTTCGCGAGGGCGTCAGGCCTGACAAACCGCGGGAAGCCTTCTCGCCAACAAGTTGGCTCCTACAGCGCATAGGGTTTCATTCAGATCCCGGTGCAGCCTCCCCACCCTGTCAGCGTTGTTCGATTGGCACGAACTTGCGCTGTTCGACGCCGATGTACTCGGCGCTTGGACGGATGATGCGGTTATTGGCACGCTGCTCGAACACATGCGCTGCCCAGCCGGTCAGGCGCGAGCAGACGAAGATTGGCGTGAACAGCTTGGTCGGGATGCCCATGAAGTGGTAGGCCGAGGCGTGATAGAAATCGGCGTTGGGGAACAGCTTCTTTTGCTCCCACATGGTGTTGTCGATGGCTTCGGACACCGGGAACAGCACGGTATCGCCCACCTCTTCCGCCAATTGCCTGGCCCAGCCTTTGATCACTTCGTTACGCGGGTCGCAGTCTTTATAGATGGCGTGACCGAAACCCATGATCTTGTCTTTGCGCTCCAGCATTCCAAGGGTGCCTTTGACGGCCTCTTCGGCCGACGAAAACTTCTCGATCATGGCCATCGCCGCTTCGTTGGCCCCGCCATGCAGCGGGCCGCGCAACGTACCGATGGCAGCGGTAACGCAGGAATACAGGTCCGACAGCGTGGAGGCACACACACGCGCAGTGAACGTAGAGGCGTTGAATTCGTGTTCGGCGTACAAAATCAGCGACACGCTCATGACCTTGCGGTGCAGCTCGCTGGGGGTTTCGTCCAGCAGCAGCTTGAGGAAATGGCCGCCGATGGTGGGTTCGTCAGTTACGCAATCAATGCGCTTGCCGTCGTGGCTGAAGCGATACCAGTAGCACATGATCGCCGGGAACGCCGCCAGGAGACGGTCGGTGGCATCGTGCTGCTGGTCGAAGTTTTCTTCAGGCTCCAGATTGCCCAGCATCGAGGCGCCGGTGCGCATCACGTCCATCGGGTGGGTGCAGGCGGGAATGCGCTCAAGCACTTCCTTGAGCGCTTGCGGCAAATCTCGCAGGCCCTGGAGTTTCTTCTGGTAGGCGT
The DNA here is from genome assembly GCF_026810445.1 of Pseudomonas sp. BSw22131. Lineage (NCBI taxonomy): Bacteria > Pseudomonadati > Pseudomonadota > Gammaproteobacteria > Pseudomonadales > Pseudomonadaceae > Pseudomonas > Pseudomonas huanghezhanensis. The sequence goes on from NZ_CP113949.1 coordinate 3,412,824, forward strand.
CGAGCTCGGTTTGCGTCGGCAGATCGCCGTACAGCAACAGGTAAGCGACTTCTTCAAACTGTGCGTCTGCCGCCAGTTCGCGTACGTCATAACCGCGATAGGTCAGACCGGCACCGGCCTGTCCAACCGTCGACAATGCGGTTTGCCCGGCGACCTGGCCCCGTAGGCCCGCGCCGCTCAATACTTTTGCTTGTGCCATTGCTGTCTCCAATCTTGAATTTGTTAGGGATTTGGCAATTCGGTGTCAATAAGCCCCGCCCAGGGCGGAAACGCAGCTCCCTCCTACGTCAATCAAGCCTGATCAGTTCTTCTTCTGTGCAAACAAGGCGTCGAGCTTTTGCTCGAATGCGTGGTAATCGATGCGCTCATACAGCTCCATGCGGGTTTGCATGGTGTCGATCACGTTCTGTTGCGTACCGTCGCGGCGGATCGCGTTATAGACGTTTTCCGCCGCTTTGTTCATCGCCCGGAAAGCCGAGAGCGGGTAAAGCACCAGCGCCACTTCGGCCGCTTTCAACTCGTCGGTGGTAAACAGCGGCGTCGAACCAAACTCGGTGATGTTCGCCAGAATCGGCGCTTTCACGCGGCTGGCGAACAGCTTGTACATCTCCAGTTCGGTGATGGCCTCGGGGAATACCATGTCGGCCCCCGCCTCGATGCAGGCAGCTGCGCGGTCGAGTGCCGACTCCAGACCTTCGACCGCCAGCGCATCGGTGCGCGCCATGATCACAAAGCTGTCGTCCGTGCGCGCATCCACCGCCGCCTTGATGCGGTCAACCATTTCCTGCTGCGAGACGATTTCCTTGCCGGGACGATGACCGCAACGCTTGGCGCCCACCTGATCCTCGATGTGCATCGCGGCGGCGCCGAACTTGATCATCGACCTGACCGTGCGCGCGACGTTGAACGCCGATGCACCGAAACCAGTGTCGACATCCACCAGCAATGGCAAGTCGCAGACGTCAGTGATCCGGCGCACATCGGTCAGCACATCGTCCAGGCCGGTGATGCCCAGGTCCGGCACGCCAAGAGAGCCCGCCGCCACGCCTCCGCCCGACAGGTAAATAGCCTTGAAGCCTGCGCGCTGGGCCAGCAGCGCGTGGTTGGCGTTGATGGTGCCGACCACTTGCAGCGGATGTTCACTGGCGACGGCATCGCGGAAACGTTGGCCGGGAGTGCTTTTGTTCTGATTCATTTTTATATTTCACCTCGGGCGGGCGCAGCCTTGAAATGCTGCTCAATGTTGCGTTTTGACGCGCCGATATGGCGACGCATCAACAGCTCGGCCAGTTCGCCGTCACGGTCGGCAATGGCGTCGAGAATGCGGTGGTGTTCGGCAAACGCCTGACGCGGCCGGTTGGGCGTGGTGGAAAACTGGATCCGGTACATGCGCACCAGTTGATACAGCTCGCCGCAGAGCATCTGGGTCAGCGTGCTGTTGCCGGCGCCCTGAATGATGCGGTAGTGGAAGTCGAAATCGCCTTCCTGCTGGTAATAACCAACACCTGCCTGGAAGGCTGTGTCGCGTTCATGGGTCTGGAGGACGAGGCGCAGCTCATCGATCTCCGCCAGCGTCATGCGCTCGGCGGCCAGTCGGCACGCCATGCCTTCCAGGGATTCACGGATCTCGTACAGCTCGATCAACTCAGCCTGACTGAGCGAAACCACCCGCGCGCCGACATGGGGGATGCGCACCAGCAACCGCTGGCCTTCAAGACGGTGAATCGCTTCGCGCAACGGGCCACGGCTGATGCCGTAGGTGCGCGCCAGCTCCGGCTCGGAAATCTTGCTGCCAGGCTTGATCTCGCCCTTGACGATGGCGGCCTGAATACGCCGAAAAACGTGTTCGGACAACGTTTCCGACTCGTCGTGCACGGCGGGTAATGTTTCGATGGCATCCAACATTGTTGACACCTTTATAATTTATAGCGCTAAAGCTAGACAATTCGATCCAATTAGTCAAAGCCCACCCAGTAATTGTCGACAGTATGCGCCCCCGTGTAGGAGCTCGCTTGCCCGCGAAAGCTCCTTGAATCAATACGGGTGTGTCGTGAGATAAACCCTTTGCGGGCAAGCGCGCTCCTAAAGTGCCGTCCAGCTTCGCGGGGGATTTTCCGGAGCGTCAAAACCTTCATGCTAGAATGCGCCGCGCCGCTGCCCCGACTCCATGACGGCTGCTAGACCCCTCTTTGTGACCTTGCCAGGACTTATGAGCCTCACACACCTCCTGATCTTTCTGTGCCTACTGTTACCCGGCATCAGCCTCGCTGCCGAGAAAACCGTGTACGGCCTCAACGAATACGCAGAGCTTGCGGACATCGACCTGCAGGTGGCGGCAAAACTGGACACGGGCGCAAAAACCGCTTCCCTCAGCGCACGCGACATCAAACGCTTCAAGCGCAATGGCGAATCCTGGGTACGTTTCTATCTCGCCATAGACGACGCACACGAGCACCCCATTGAGCGTCCGCTGGCACGCGTCAGCAAAATCAAGCGACGCTCGGGTGACATCGACCCCGACGACGAGAAAAAATACACTGCACGCCCGGTGATCAGCCTCAACGTGTGCATGGGTAAATCTTTAAGAACGGTGGAAGTGAACTTGACCGACCGAAGTGCATTCCAATACCCGCTTTTGATTGGCTCTGAAGCACTGAAACACTTCGACGCGCTGGTCGATCCCAGCCTTAAATACGCAGCGGGCAAACCAGCCTGCGCGACTGATGCTTTAACCGCAGAGTAACCACATGCGCGCGCTTACCCTCCACCTGAAAATCCTGATCACGATCCTGGTCGGGCTAGGGATTGCGATCACGGCGTATCAGATATTGGTGCTCGGCATTCCGGTAACTGAAGACGAAACGGACGACTTGTGGAACATCGACGCCAAAGTCGAGTTCGTCGCCAGCCCCAAAGACCCGGTCAAAATCCAGATGTTCGTGCCACCACTGGCTCGTGACTACGTCAGCCTCAACGAGAGCTTCATCTCCAACAATTACGGCGTGAGCGTCAACCGGGCCGACGGCAACCGCAAAGTCACCTGGTCTGCACGCCGCGCCAACGGTAAGCAGACGCTCTACTACAGACTGGTCCTGACCAAACGCTACAGCGGCGAAAAAGCCAAGGTCAAAGGCCCGATCTTCCGTGACAGCATTGCCGTGGAAGGCCCGGAGAAAATCGCCGCCGATGCGCTGCTCGCGCCGATTCGCCAACACTCGGCGGATGTCGAGACCTTCGTCACCGAAGCCATCAAGCGCGTCAATAACCTGAGCGATGACAACGTCAAACTGCTGCTGGCGGGCGATCCGTCAGTGGCCAACAAGGCACGCATCACCGAGATACTGCTGTCCATCGCCCATGTCCCGGTCGAGAAAGTCCACACCATCCGCCTTGTCGCTGACCAGCCACAAACTCCCGAGCTGTGGTTGCGCAGCTTCAACGGCAAAGACTGGCTCTACTTCAACCCGGACAGCGGAGAAGCTGGCCTGCCGAAGGACCGCTTGCTGTGGTGGATCGGTGATGAAAACCTGATCACCGTCGAAGGCGGCAAGAAGGCCACGGTCAATTTCAGCCTCAACAACAGCGAAATGAACGCCATTCGCCTGGCCAAGCTCACCGACGAGAACACCGACGCGGACTTCCTCGAATACTCGCTGTACGGCCTGCCGCTGCAAACCCAGCAAACCTTCATGATCATGGTGATGATCCCGATTGGCGTGCTGGTCATCCTGATCCTGCGCAACCTGATCGGCCTGCAAACCCTGGGGACATTCACACCGGTGCTGATTGCACTGGCGTTCCGAGAGACGCAGCTGGGCTTCGGCATCGTGCTGTTTACCATCATCACGGCATTGGGGCTGTCGCTGCGTTCGTACCTCGAACACCTCAAGCTGCAAATGCTGCCGCGGCTGTCCGTGGTGCTGACGTTTGTGGTGGTGCTGATCGCGGCCATCAGCCTGTTCAGCCACAAGCTGGGGCTGGAGCGCGGGTTATCGGTGGCATTGTTCCCGATGGTGATCCTGACCATGACCATCGAACGCCTGTCGATCACCTGGGAAGAACGCGGCGGCGGCCACGCCATGAAAGTCGCCATCGGCACGCTGTTCGCGGCCTCGCTGGCGCATATCATCATGAGCGTGCCGGAACTGATCTACTTCGTGTTCACCTTCCCGGCCGTGCTGCTGATTCTGGTTGGATTCATGCTGGCGATGGGTCGCTACCGGGGCTATCGCCTCACCGAACTCATCCGCTTCAAGGCCTTCATCAAAGAGGATGAAGCGCGGGAAGACGCCAAATGATCGGCTGGTGGAAAACCTGGAAGGCGCTGGAAGCCAAGGGGATCATGGGCATCAATCGGCGTAACGCCGATTACGTGCTCAAGTACAACAAGCGCAGCCTGTACCCCATTGTCGATGACAAGATCATCACCAAGCAGCGAGCCATTGCAGCGGGCATTCACGTGCCGGAGATGTACGGCGTCATTTCCACCGAAAAAGAAATCAGCAAACTCGACGACATCATCGGCGGGCGCGATGACTTCGTGGTCAAGCCGGCCCAAGGCGCGGGCGGCGATGGCATTCTGGTGATTGCCGACCGTTTCGAGGAGCGCTTCAGGACCATTTCGGGACGCATCATCAGCCGCGATGAAATCGAGCATCAGATCTCCAGCATCCTTACCGGCCTGTATTCCCTTGGCGGGCACCGCGACCGGGCGCTGATCGAATACCGCGTCACCCCTGACCCGATATTCAAGAGCATCAGTTATGAAGGCGTGCCGGACATCCGGGTGATCGTGCTGATGGGCTACCCGGTGATGGCCATGTTGCGCTTGCCGACGCGTCAGTCCGGCGGCAAGGCCAACCTGCACCAAGGCGCTATCGGCGTGGGCGTGGACCTGGCCACCGGCATGACGCTGCGCGGCACCTGGCTCAACAGCATCATCAGCAAACATCCTGACACCACCAATCCCGTGGATGGCGTGCAGTTGCCGAACTGGGACGGTTTCATGAAGCTGTCGGCCGAGTGCTACGAGTTGTGCGGGCTGGGGTACATTGGCGTCGACATGGTGCTGGACCAGGACCGCGGCCCGCTGATCCTCGAACTCAACGCGCGTCCTGGCCTGAACATTCAGATCGCCAATGATTGTGGCCTGACTCACCGCACCCGCGCAGTCGAAGATCGACTGGAACAGCTGGCTGCCGAGGGCCGCGTGGAAAGCCCGGCCGAACGGGTAGCATTCGCACAGGCGCTGTTCGGGCACGTGTAGCCTGCGCAAACCCATACGACTACAATCGCCCTTCCGCGCTCCATGACTGATTCCTTCGAATGCCAACCTGTTCTGTATATCCCCTCGCCTACAGCCCGAACCCTTCCGGGTTTTTTTCGGTCATGCGTCATGCACCGGGCGCGGTGTTACTCGACAGCGGCCGCCCTGAAGCAGATCGCGGGCGGTTCGACATCCTCAGTGCGTGGCCGCTCGAACAGTTTTTGCCTCAGGCTGGGGAATCGGGTCTCACGTTCATTGAGCGCCTGCGCGACAGCCTCACGCATCTGGGCAGCAGCCAGTTGCCCGAGCATTGCCCGCTGCCGTTTGCGGGCGGCCTGATCGGTTACTTGGCCTATGATTTTGGACGCTTGCTCGAACCCCTGTCGCAACAGTCGCTGGACGACCTGCATCTGCCGTCCGCGCGCCTGGGCCTTTATGACTGGGCGTTGATCAGCGACCACCACGAACAGACCAGCCAACTGGTGTTTCACCGCGCGTGTGCGCCTGAACAGCGGCAGCGACTGATCGCTCTGTTCAGCGAGCCGACACCGGTGCGCGCGGGTGATTTCGCCCTCACCGGGCCTTTCAAAGCCGACACCAGCGCAGCGCAATACCAACAGTCATTCCAGCGGATTCAGGACTACATCCACGCCGGCGACTGTTATCAGGTCAACCTCACACAACGCTTTCGCGCAGGCTATACCGGCGACCCATGGGCGGCGTACTGCGCGCTGCGAGGCGCCTGCCCGACACCCTTCGCTGGCTACATCGCCCTGCCCCAAGGCGACGCCGTGTTGAGCCTGTCGCCCGAACGCTTTGTGAAAATCAGTCAACGCCAGGTCGAAACCCGACCGATCAAAGGCACCCGCCCTCGCGGCAAGGACGCGGCCGAAGACGCGGCCTACGCCGCCGAACTGTTGAGCAGTGAAAAGGACCGCGCCGAGAACCTGATGATCGTCGACTTGTTGCGTAACGATCTGGGACGGGCCTGTCGCACCGGATCGGTCACGGTGCCGGAATTGTTCAGCCTGGAAACCTACCCCAACGTGCACCACCTGGTCAGCAGCGTGACCGGCGAGCTGGCAACTGGCAAAGATGCGCTGGACCTGCTGAGCGGCGGTTTTCCCGGAGGCTCCATCACCGGCGCACCAAAGATCCGCGCCATGCAGATCATTGACGAACTGGAGCCAACGCAACGGGCGTTGTATTGCGGTTCGCTGCTGTACGTCGACGTGCGCGGAGAAATGGACAGCTCGATCACCATTCGCACCCTGCTGGCCAAAGACGGACAACTGTCGTGCTGGGGCGGTGGCGGCATCGTTGCCGACTCGGAGGGCGAAGCCGAGTATCAGGAGACGTTCACTAAAGTGCGGGTGTTGCTGCAGACGCTGGAGAACCTTAAAACTCTGTAGAAGGCAATTTGTTGGCGAGGCGTCTTGCGAGTTGACCCAGACCCCCGCCACGCGAATGAATTCGCGCCTACAGGTCGTGCACCGCTGACACGGCGCATCAATCACTTCGGCTCGGGACCAAGTTCGCTCCTGGAGAGCGAACAGCGCCAGCTACACACTCAGCACCCGATTCGACGCCTTGATGAATTCCTGCTTCAGCGCCTCGAACGTCTGCACCGCCGGAAACTGCGGGAACTCGCGAATCACTTTGTCGGGCGCGTGAAACAGAATGCCCGCGTCCGCCTCACCCAGCATGGTGGTGTCGTTGTAGGAGTCGCCTGCGGCGATCACCCGGTAATACAGGCTTTTGAAAGCCAGCACTGACTGACGTTTAGGGTCTTTCTGACGCAGCTGATAGCTGACAACGCGATCGGATTCATCGGTGATCAGGCGATGGCAGAGCAGCGTCGGAAAACCCAGCTGACGCATCAGTGGCTGAGAGAACTCGTAGAAGGTGTCCGACAGGATCACCACCTGAAACCGCTCGCGTAACCAGTCGACGAACTCGACCGCGCCGTCCAGCGGTTTGAGCGTGCCAATTACTTTCTGGATGTCTGACAGCTTCAAGCCGTGTTCATCGAGAATCCGCAGGCGCTGGGTCATCAGCACGTCGTAATCGGGGATGTCACGCGTGGTCGCTCGAAGCGACTCGATACCGGTTTTTTCCGCAAATGCGATCCAGATTTCCGGGACCAGCACACCTTCCAGATCGAGACAGGCAATTTCCACGGGACACTCCTCGCTGACGTTAAAGTAGCCGCACTCTAACCAGTGGGTCATGCCTGCGCAAACACAGCGAGTGGGCAAACACGCGAAGGATTTTGTTACCATCGTTGCCATTACGAGCGCCTAAGCGCCATCCAATTGTAGGAAGCCTCCTGATGAGCCACCCTTTCGACGTCGCTGACATCGCTGCGACTTACGCGGGCAAGTCCGCCCAAGACATTCTCAAGTTTGCGTTTCAGCACTTCGGCGACGAGCTGTGGATTTCCTTCAGCGGCGCGGAAGACGTGGTGCTGGTGGACATGGCATGGAAGATCAACAAAAACGTCAAAGTGTTCAGCCTGGACACTGGCCGGCTCCACCCCGAGACCTACCGTTTCATTGAACAGGTGCGCGAGCAGTACAAGATCGAGATCGAGATCGTGTCGCCCGATCAGCGCGCACTCGAGCCCTTCGTCAAGGAAAAGGGCTTGTTCAGTTTCTACCGGGACGGCCATGGAGAGTGCTGCGGCATACGCAAGATCGAGCCCTTGCGGCGCAAGCTCAGTGCCGTGACGGCCTGGGCAACGGGTCAGCGTCGGGATCAGAGCCCGAGCACCCGAAACAGTGTGGCGGTGGTGGAGATTGATGGTGCGTTCTCGACGCCGGAGCGCCCGCTGTACAAATTCAACCCGCTGGCACAGATGACCAGCGCTGATGTGTGGAACTACATCCGCATGCTGGAATTGCCGTTCAATCCACTGCACGAGCGCGGATTTATCAGCATCGGCTGCGAACCCTGCACACGCCCCGTGCTGCCCAACCAGCACGAGCGCGAAGGCCGTTGGTGGTGGGAAGAAGCCACGCAAAAAGAATGCGGGCTGCATGCAGGGAATTTGATCGGGAAAGCATAGGGGCAGTTGCAAGCTTTAATCTGCAAGCTGCAAGCTGCAAGCTGCAAGCTGCAAGCTGCAAGAAGAAGCAGCCCGTTTCAGAGCCGCTTGCAGCTTGTTGCTTCTTCCATCAATGCTCCGGCAGTTCAACCCCGGCAAACAGCTCTTCGAGTTCTTGCTTGTTGTGGCAGGCGATGGCTTTGGCCATCACATCACGGGTCAGGTGCGGGGCGAATTTCTCGATGAAATCGCACATGAACCCGCGCAAGAAGGTGCCGCGACGGAAGCCGATCTTGGTCACGCTGGCTTCGAACAACTCGCTGGCATCCAGCACCACCAGGTCGCTGTCCAGTTTCGGGTCAACAGCCATCTTGGCGACGATGCCAACGCCCAGGCCCAGACGCACGTAGGTTTTGATGACGTCGGCGTCGGCAGCGGTGAACACCACTTTAGGGGTCAGGCCTCTGTGGCTGAAGGCTTCGTCGAGCTTGGAGCGGCCGGTAAAACCAAAGACGTAGGTCACGATCGGGTATTCGGCGAGGATTTCCAGGGTCAGCTTCGACACTTTGGTGAGCGGATGGCCCTGTGGCACCACCACGCAGCGGTTCCAGGTGTAGCACGGCATCATCACCAGATCACCGAACAGCTCCAGCGCCTCGGTGGCAATCGCGAAATCCACCGTGCCATCGGCCGCCATTTCGGCGATTTGCATCGGCGAACCCTGATGCATGTGCAGCGCAACGTCCGGGTACTGCTTGATGAAGCTGCTGATCACCGGCGGCAGTGCATAACGCGCCTGGGTGTGGGTGGTGGCGATGGACAGCGTGCCCTTTTTCTCGTTGGAAAATTCCTGGGCGATTTGCTTGATGCTTTCAACCTTGCGCAGGATTTCCCCTGCCGTAGTGATGATCCGCTCCCCCGCTGGCGTTACCCGTGTCAGGTGCTTGCCGCTGCGCGCAAAAACCTCGACCCCAAGCTCATCCTCCAAAAGACGGATCTGCTTGCTGATACCTGGCTGAGAGGTATAAAGGCTCTGGGCCGTGGCCGAAACGTTGAGATCGTGGTGCGCCACTTCCCAGATGTAGCGCAATTGTTGAAGCTTCATATGTATCCCTCAAAGCCGGAAGACCCCACGGGCATCACGACGGTATATAACTGGATTAATGGTCAGGAGAGAAAATCTAGAACTTTTTATCACTTTTGAACGGCGATGACACGCTCGATATTTCTTTGCCTGCTTTTAATCGACAGCCCGGTTATGAAGCATCGGCACCATGTAAACCGGCACCTCGCTCAACTGCAATACACGCGCAGCCGTACGGCCAATAGGCGTCTCGCCCCGTGCGCCGTGACTGTGGCTACCGACCACCACCAGATCAACTGCCAGCTTCTGGGCCTGATCGAGTATCACATTGGATGGGTCGCCCTGAACCACCCGAACGGTGCGGATCAACGCCAGGTCTTTATGGCCTTCTCCCAGCTCCTCGCGAAACCCGTCGAGCACCCGCTGCTCAATGCCATCAATGACATTGCTGATGCCCTCGCTGTGCAGCGATTTGAGCGCGTCCTCTCCCAGATAACTCTGCAACACCGACTCGGCAAACGGCCCCATGGGCTCCACCACGTGAATCACGTATAGCTCGGCCTCAAACGTGCGAGCCAGAGCCAATGCGTGCTGCAACACATAAGGCGAATAAAGACCGAGGTCCGTCGCGTAAAGCATCGAACGAATCATGGGACCTCCCGAAAGCCCGTTACGGCAAGGCGCACGCCGGGCAACTTCGGCCACGCAGGTCGTTTGCCCGGATCTGTTTTCAGCTTAGCAGCGCCGGGAGAAACCAACGGGTGCGATAAATCATTAGGGTCTAAAGGTTCAGGGTTTTAGTTCGTTGCTGATGCCATGGGGCACGTGACCGGTGGCGACAACGTCCCTGGCCTTCTCACAATGGCCTGGCTGATCATCGAAAAAAACGTCCGCTGCAAACGCTTCCAGAAATGCCGATTTTTCCAGCCCGCCCAGAAACAGCGACTCATCCAGGCGGATGTCCCAGTCGCGTAGCGTGCGAATCACCCGCTCGTGAGCGGGTGCCGAACGCGCCGTCACCAGGGCCGTGCGGATCGGGCAGGTTTCTTCAGGAAATTCACGCTGCAACAGGTTGAGTGCTTCCAGAAATGGCTTGAAAGGACCGCCACTGAGGGGCCGACGTGCGGCCTCACGTTCGCTGGCCTGAAACGCTTCCAGACCACCGGATTGATAGACGCGCTCGGATTCATCAGAAAACAGCACCGCGTCGCCATCGAAGGCTATACGCAATTCGGCGCTTGCAGCGCGTCGGGCGCCTCCGGACAGAATCGTCGCGGCCGCAAAACCGGCATCCAGTGCGCTGCGCACATCTTCTGCGTGAGTGGAGAGGAACAGATGGCTGCCAAATGCTGCCAGGTAAGGGAACGGACTGCGCCCGCCGACGAATGCGGCGCGAGAAATGTCCAGCCCGTAGTGCTGAATGGAGTTGAACACACGCAAGCCGGTGTCCGCGCTGTTGCGAGAAACCAGCACCACTTCGACCCGCGCCTTGCTCAGACTGGCATTGAGGCTCAGTAGCTTTTGCACGAGTTGAAACGCGTCGCCCTGTTCAAGTACTTCGTCTTCGTGATCGATCTGGTACTGACGGTAGGCCGCCACGCCCTGCGCCATGTAGATCTGATGGCTCTCACGCAGGTCGAACAGCGCCCGCGAGGAAATCGCCAGCACCAGCTTGTTGGCCGGTACTTTTGTCACTAATCCGCTGGTCATGCGTTCCCATCCCTCAGTAAACAGTTCGAGGCCTCGCGAATGAATTCGCGCCTACAGAGGCGTTGGCGCCTGCCGGTTGCGCCGGTCCATGAATGACAACGCGTGATGCAGTGCGCGGATTTTGGGCATGTCATAACCACCGGCCAGCGCCGCGGCCAATGGCTTGGCGTATATCGCTTCAAGCTCCAGCGGGCGCTTTTCACGCAAGTCATGGAACATGCTTGGCTGATAATCGGGCATTTGCCGGGTGACATTGAACAGGCGCTCTGCGTACCCCGCAGGCAAGTCGTAGCCGCATGCCGCAGCGCCTTCGACCACCTCATTCATGACTTCGTGGATCAACTCGGCGCTGTCAGCATCGGCCATGAGCGCCGTGGTGCCCTCGCCCAGCAACACGGACAGGCCGTTGTAGGGAATATTCCAGACCAGTTTCTGCCAGCGCGCCTGCTCCAGGTTTTCCATCACCGACGTTTCGATGCCTGCCGCGCGGAACAAAGTGGCACCGTGCTCGAGGATCGACTGGCGCAGGTTATTCCCGTAGCCCGGACCGCTGTGATAGCCCAGATTCACCGCGCCAAACGCCTCGTGCGCAATCTGTCCCGGCCCTGTGCGATGCACGCAGATGAAACACAGGCCGCCCAGCAGGTGCAGGGAGTCGGGCAATAAAGGACGCAACGCTTCTTCGACGTCCAGGCCGTTTTGCAGCAACAAGACTTTGGCGTTAGGCGCCGCCGCTGCTGTAATCGCCGGAGCCAGTTCAGCGTTGCTGGTAGTTTTGGCGCCGACCAGCAACCACTCGCAGGGCGGCATGTCGTCGGCCGAGGCATACGCCTGCACGTTTTCAAGCGTTAACGGGCCGTGGACCTTGCTCTCCAGGCGCAAGCCGTTTTGCGACACTGCGTCGAATTCGCTGCGAAGCAAGAAATGCACGTCGTAGCCCGCACGCGCCAGCATCAGGCCGTAAAAGCCGCCGATGGCACCTGTGCCGATAATGCCGATGCGTGGTTTGGTAGAGTCTTTGGTCATGAGGGTCCCATTCAAGGCAAACTTCAAATCAAGGTAATTCTTCGGGCGCAAGGCGCAGTGCCCGCTCAAGGTCACGGCTGATGTCGTCTGCAAGCAGCTTGCTGCGCAAAGGACCGAAAAACTCGCCGTCGCGCACAACGAAGAGCGCCGGCAGGTGAAACACACCGTAGCGCTCGACCGCACCGCCGTTTTCTTCGGCATCAATCCAGCACAGACGGTTCAGGGGTAATGTCTGACGCACCAGATGTTCATGGGCCCAGCGGCAACTCGCGCAGCCCACGCTGGTGAAAATCAGCAGCGACGTGCCGCGCAACGACAACAGTTGCTGGTCCACGTCGAAATCGGTCAATTGCAGTTGGTCCACGCCATCATCCCGGTCAGTTGGCTGCACACTATAGGCCAGGCAGGACGTCAGTTTACAAATTCCATGGGGCACGCCGTCATGGGCGCCGGTGTTTTCTATAAATGAGCCGCGCGGACTGGACGAAAGCGTCGTTTGCCCATTGTCGAAAGGCGGCTTAACGCGCTAAGGTTCCGCTCCCCCGCTGCGCTCAATCATGCTCGGCTCCGCCGCTCGGGGACGTTGGCGGCCAGCATCCGTGACCTGACGAGTAACACGATGGCTGATTTACCGATTGACGACCTCAACGTTGCGTCCAACGAGACACTGATCACTCCGGATCAACTCAAGCGCGAAATCCCCCTTACGGCAGCTGCCCAGCAGACCGTGAGCCAGGGCCGCGAAGTGATCCGCAATATTCTCGACGGCAAGGATCACCGCCTGTTCATCGTGATCGGGCCGTGCTCGATCCACGACCTCAAAGCCGCTCACGAATACGCCGACAGGCTCAAAGCGCTGGCCGCTGAAGTGTCCGACACGCTCTACCTGGTGATGCGCGTGTATTTCGAGAAGCCGCGTACCACGGTTGGCTGGAAAGGTCTGATCAACGACCCGTACCTCGATGACTCCTTCAAGATTCAGGACGGCCTGCACATCGGTCGCCAACTGCTGCTGGAACTGGCTGAAAAAGGCCTGCCAACCGCCACCGAAGCGCTCGACCCGATCTCCCCGCAATACTTGCAGGATCTGATCAGCTGGTCGGCCATCGGCGCGCGCACTACCGAATCCCAGACGCACCGTGAAATGGCGTCCGGCCTGTCGTCGGCAGTCGGCTTCAAGAATGGCACCGACGGCGGCTTGACCGTGGCGATCAATGCGCTGCAGTCCGTGTCCAGCCCGCATCGTTTCCTGGGCATCAATCAGGAAGGCGGCGTGTCCATCGTCACCACCAAAGGCAACGCCTACGGTCACGTTGTGCTGCGCGGCGGCAACGGCAAGCCCAACTATGATTCGGTCAGCGTTGCTCTGTGCGAACAGGCGCTGAACAAGGCGAAGATCAAGCCGAACATCATGGTGGACGCCAGCCATGCCAACTCCAATAAAGACCCGGCCCTGCAACCGCTGGTGATGGAAAACGTCGCCAACCAGATTCTGGAAGGCAACGAGTCGATTATCGGCCTGATGGTCGAGAGCCACCTGAACTGGGGTGCACAATCGATTCCCAAGGACTTGGCCGACCTGCAATACGGTGTCTCCATTACAGATGCCTGCATCGATTGGGCGAGCACCGAAAAAACCCTGCGCAGCATGCACGCCAAACTTAAGGACGTGCTACCAACGCGCAAGCGCTGACCGCGGTTTAACAGGCCTGCACTGCAGGCCTGGTAGACGCAGAAACAACAACGCCGAGCAAATGCTCGGCGTTTTTTATGGAGTCGGTCAACGCGAAAACGTGGATTATATCTTTGCGGCCTGACGCTGATTACGTTCCATGTAACGCTCCACATAGGAGCACGACGGGATAACGGTATAACCAATACTGTCGGCGTAATCGAGCGCAACCTCGGTCAGCGCCGCCGCGATGCCTCGTCCACGTAGCTCGTTTGGAACGAATGTACGATAGATATCCAGGGTTTCCTTACCCAGGTCCATGTAGGTCAGATAGGCACGATGACCGTCTATATTGATTTCAAACTGGTGACCAGTCTCATCATGGTGGATCGACAACGCCTCGCTCATCACTACTCCTCGCGGGTCTTGGATTTTGACCCCTACCTTACCGATGTTTTCCCGGCGAAGGAACTGCTACGCCACCCTGCCTCAGACTTGGACACCGAGAAGAGCTTTGCTGTTCTCAAACAAGTGAGCACCCACAAATAGTAGGCGTCATTACCGAATAAGCTCAAGTGAATCGTCCGCAGATGCACTGCCGAACACCTGACTGTGTTAACTGTGGAACCTGACAACACTCGCCAAGGTCCATTAGGACGCTTGTACAGCGAAGGAGTCACCTGATTGCTCCAAACAGGGTAATTGATGGCCGATGTCACTGAACGCGTGGCTTTTTAAGTACAAAGGGCGCGAGAAGTTGCACGGAAGACTTTCAAAGCAAAGAATTTTGTCCACTTCTTGCGCTTCGTCCGTTTACTTACTACAAACAATGGGTAGTATGTACGCCGGTCATTTTCTCACTCTCGAGAGATGACTAATTTTATAGAAGTCCTTTAAGGGGAACACGATGAACAACGTTCTGAAATTCTCTGCTCTGGCTCTGGCCGCAGTTCTGGCCACCGGTTGCAGCAGCGCATCCAAAGAAACCGAAGCTCGTCTGACTGCAACTGAAGACGCAGCCGCTCGTTCGCAAGCCCGTGCTGATGAAGCGTACCGCAAAGCTGATGAAGCTATGGCCGCCGCTCAGAAAGCTCAGCAAACTGCTGACGAAGCCAACGAACGCGCTCTGCGTATGTTGGACAAGGCAAGCCGCAAGTAATAATCCTTCGGGATTATTGATAAGCCGATCCGGTTTCGGATCGGCTTTTTTGTTGTCCAATCACGCTTTCAAGGTGTTTTCCGGGCAATAAAAAACCCGTCCGCTCAGCCTCTTCAGGCCCCGCGGACGGGTATCAGCGTCGCAGTATTTTCGCCGGTCTTAAGTCGCCACTGCTTACTGCAGCACAACAGGCGCAACTGGCGCCACAGGTGTCGTGGGCACCGCTATCTCTACCGGCATGCCGTCTTCGGCAGCGACCACATCACGCACCTCATCCCAATTGATCCGCACGTTATTGGCAAGGTCTTCACGCTTGAGCAACGCGTTGATCACCGCTGTGTGCTTGTCGACCACCGAAGGATTGCCGCTTTCATCCAGCGGCGTGTGCGCCTCCAGATACACCTTGCCCCCACTCACGCCGAACTTGTAGGGCTCGCTCATGATTCGCACGGGAGTGCCCACCGGAACCATGTCGGCCATCTCCAGCACGTTGTTGTTGTACATACGGAAGCAGCCGTGGCTGGTACGCATGCCAATCCCGAATTTTTTGTTTGAACCGTGGATCAGGTAACCCGGCAAACCGAGGCCGAACTTGAACGGACCGAGTGGGTTGTCCGGGCCAGCAGGCACCACGTTCGGCAAGATATCGCCATCTGCAGCATGCTCGGCTTTTACCGACGCGGGCGGTGTCCAGGTCGGGTTCGGCGTTTTCGCGGTGACTTTGGTGGTGGATATTGGCGAACCCCAACCTTCGCGGCCAATGCCCAGCGGGAAGGTGTAAACCACGTCCCGGCCTTTGGGGTAGTAGTACAAACGGTACTCGGCGAGGTTGATCACGATACCTTCACGCGGGCCGGGTGGCAGAATGAAACGCGTCGGCAGCACGATCTGCGTGCCAACACCCGGCAGCCACGCATCGACGCCGGGGTTAGCAGCGATCATCTCCAGGTAGCCAAGATCGTAACGGGTGCCCAGGTCGGCGAAGGTGTCTTCGTACTTGGCGGTGATGGTCTGGACCTGGCCGATGATGTCTTCGCCAGGTGGCGGCAACGGGAACTCCAGAGCGGAAACAGGGCCAGCCGCACACAGTGCAGCGAGCGACAGACAGCGAGCGAAGGCTGGAATGCGCGACAACATCTGGAGAATCCTTGGATAAACGGACGGGATCAAAAAAACGCGATTGTACACGGACGCTAGCCAACGCGCAGTGCGCTTAGCTTCGGCAAACGCGGCATGTGGAAGGGAGCTTGCTCGCGATTCGAGACCCTGCACACAGAATATGCGTTGAATGCACCGACCTCATCGCGAGCAAGCTCCCCCACAGTTATCGCTTACAAGCTTCGTTGCCAGGCTGACGTCCGATGAGCAACGCCAGGCCACGATGGTGAAACCTCAAGCGTCTTCAAGTTCCGGCCAGATCGGTGCCCAGCCGCGACGCTGTGCATCGATGATCGCGCGGCACAGCGGGCAAAGTCGCTCGTCCTGATAAATGCCTTGCTCTACCACCGACCAGCGAGGCTGTGCCGGCAGCAGCGAACCACACAGTGTGCGGTCAGCAGAACCCGCCAGCTCCAGCTGACGTGCGACGAGGTGGACGCGGATTTCCTGGCACGCAAACAGGTCGAGCTGTTCATCAGGCTCGATCAATTGATAGGCAAAAAGGGACCAGGCAAGGCGGCGGGGCATGAGGGGCTCCAGAGCGGGGGCGCCACATTAGCCGAAACCCTGCGTGCGGAAAAGCCTCGCAGCCCTTTAAAGCAAAGGTTTTAAACTGGGCCAGACGTTTTCCAGCAACCGGCCTTGAGCGTTGGCGGCAGGATGCAAACCGTCAGCCTGCGTGAACTCCGGCACACCGCCGACGCCTTCAAGCATGAATGGCACCAGCGCCACCTTTTTCTCGGTCGCCAGATTGCTGTAAACCTCTTTGAACGCTGTGGTGTAACGCGGCCCGTAATTGGGGGGAATCTGCATCCCCAACAGCAGGACTTTGGCGCCGGCTGCACGAGAGCTGTCGATCATCGCTGAAAGGTTCTGTTGCAATTGAGCCGGAGGCTGACCGCGCAGACCGTCATTGCCACCCAACTCCAGCACCACCAGGTCCGGCTTGTGCTCTGCAAGCAGCGCCGGCAGCCGCGCCTGCCCACCTGCACTGGTGTCGCCGCTGACTGAAGCGTTCACCACTTTGTCCTTGAAACCTTCCTTCGCCAGCCGCTGTTCCAGCAAACTGACCCACCCTAACCGGGTATCCAGCCCGAAAGCTGCGCTGATACTATCCCCAACGATCAACACCGTGCCCGCCATTGCCCCTTGAGACACCAGCAACAACCCCAGGCCAGCACTTAAAAACCACGCACGCATCGGATTCTCCATGAGCGAAAGTATTCTCAGTGCGCAGAACCTCAGCAAAGTGGTCCCCAGCACCGAAGGTGACCTGACCATCCTGCACGAACTCTCCCTGGAACTAAACAAGGGCGACACGCTGGCCATCGTCGGCGCGTCCGGTTCGGGTAAATCCACCCTCCTTGGCCTTCTGGCCGGTCTCGACCTGCCGAGCGCAGGCTCGGTAACCCTCGCCGGACGCAATCTCAGCGACCTGGACGAGGACCAGCGCGCGCGGGTTCGCGCCGAGCACGTAGGGTTTGTGTTCCAGTCATTCCAGTTGCTCGACAGCCTGAACGCGCTGGAAAACGTCATGCTGCCGATGGAACTGGAGGGCCGCAAGGACGCGCGCGAACAAGCGCGCGGATTGCTTGAACGCGTCGGCCTCGGGCAACGCCTGACCCACACCCCGCGCCAGCTTTCAGGCGGTGAGCAGCAACGTGTCGCCATCGCCCGCGCGTTTGCCGCCGACCCCAGCGTACTGTTTGCCGATGAACCCACCGGCAACCTGGACAGCCACACCGGCGAGCGCATCAGCGACCTGCTGTTCGAGCTCAATAAAGAGCGCAACACCACGCTGGTGCTGGTGACACACGACGAACGCCTGGCGCATCGCTGCCGGCGCCTGATACGTCTTGAAGGTGGCCGTCTGGTCGCCCCTCTGGAGCCTTGATGGCCCGTCTGCCTTTTATGCGCCTGCTCAGCCTCGCCTCTCGCCAACTGCTGCGCGACGCACGCGCAGGCGAATTGCGCGTGCTGTTTTTTGCCTTGGTGGTAGCAGTCGCTGCCAGCACCGCCATCGGTTATTTCGGGGCCCGACTCAACAGCGCCATGACATTGCGCGCCACCGAGTTTCTGGGCGCCGACCTGGTGCTGGGCGGTTCCAGCCCGGCGACTCCGGAGCAGATAGAGGCCGGCACCGCGCTGAAACTGGATCACTCACAGACCGTGGTGTTTTCCAGTGTTGTCGCCACCGATGCAGGTATTCAGCTGGCCAGCGTCAAAGCCGTTGACGCTGCCTATCCGCTGCGCGGCGAGCTGAAGAGCGCGCCCGCACCGTACGAGCCCGAAACCACTGGCGGCGAGCCGCAACCCGGGGAGGCCTGGGCCGAAGCACGGGTGCTGGTGGCACTGAACATCAAGGTCGGTGACAGCATCGACGTCGGTTCAAAGACCTTGAAGCTGAGCCGCGTATTGACCTACGAGCCCGACCGGGCAGGCAACTTTTACAGCCTGACGCCACGGGTGATGATCAACCTCGCCGACCTTAAGGCGACCAACGTGGTGCAACCGGGCAGCCGGGTCAGTTATCGGGAAATGTGGCGCGGCACGCCTGAAGCGCTGGCGGCGTATCGCAAGACAATCGAACCGGGGCTTGCCCCCAATCAAAAGATCGACGACGCACGTGACGGCAACCAACAGATCGGCGGCGCCTTGGGCAAGGCCGAGCGCTACCTGAACATGGCGAGCCTTGTGGCGGTCCTGCTGGCCGGCGTTGCCGTGGCGCTGTCGGCCGCACGCTTTGCCGTGCGCCGTTTCGACGCCAGCGCCCTGCTCCGCTGCCTGGGCCTGTCGCGCAACGAGGCGCTGGTCTTGTTCAGTCTGCAATTGGCGATGCTCGGCGTGGTTGCCAGCCTGACCGGCGCGTTCATCGGCTGGCTCGCGCAACTGGGGCTGTTTTACCTGCTTGAAAACCTGCTGCCTGCCGCAGTGCCGCCCGGCGGACTGTTACCCGCGCTGGCGGGGATCTGCACCGGCCTTGTAGCACTTGCCGGGTTTGCACTGCCGCCACTGGCAGCCTTGGGCCGCGTACCTCCATTGCGCGTACTGCGTCGCGATATGCTGCCGATTCCGGCCAGCACCTGGCTGGTCTACGGCGCGGCGCTGTTTGCTCTCGGTCTGATCATGTGGCGCCTGAGCCTGGACCTGGTGCTGACGTTCGCCTTACTCGGCGGCGGCATGATCGCTGCGCTGGTGCTGGGCGGTATATTGCTGCTGGCACTCAAGAGCCTGCGTCGACTGCTCGCCAATGCCTCGCTGCCTTGGCGTCTGGGGTTGGGTCAATTGCTGCGCCACCCGCTGGCGGCCGCCGGTCAATCACTGGCCTTCGGCTTGATTCTGCTGTCGATGGGTCTTATCGCCCTGCTGCGCGGCGAGCTGCTCGACACCTGGCAGAACCAGCTGCCCAAAGATGCGCCCAATTACTTCGCGCTGAATATCCTGCCCAACGACAAGGATCATTTCGCAGAGCGCATAAGCAGTCTGTCGACCCATAGCGCGCCACTCTATCCGATGATTCCAGGCCGACTGATGAGCATCAACGGCGCGCCGGTGAGCCAGTTCGTGACCAAGGATTCGCGCGGCGAAAATGCCACCCAGCGCGACCTCAACCTGACGTGGGCGGCAACGCTGCCAGAAGGCAACACCATCACCGAGGGTCAGTGGTGGAACGGCGATCAGTTGCCTGCCACGGACGCTGTGCCCGGGGTTTCGGTAGAAACCAAGCTGGCCAAGAGCCTGAACATGAAGCTGGGTGACACGCTGAGCTTCGTGATTGGCGGGCTGACCCGCGAGGTGAAAGTCACCAGCCTGCGCGACATCAACTGGGACACGTTCCAGCCCAACTTCTTCATGATCTTCCAGCCCGGTACGCTCAAGGACGTGCCCGCCACTTACCTCACCAGCTTTTACCTGGCGCCAGGCAACGACAAGCAGATTGTCGAACTGTCCCGCGCCTTTCCCGCCGTCACCATCCTGCAAGTCGAGGCGCTGCTGGAACAACTGCGCAGCATTCTTGATCAAGTAACGCTGGCGGTGCAGTACGTGCTGCTGTTCGTACTTGCGGCGGGCATGGCGGTGCTGTTTTCGGGGCTTCAATCGACCCTTGATGAAAGGATTCGTCAGGGCGCGTTGCTCAGGGCACTGGGCGCAAACCGCGCACTGCTGACCAAGGCACGACGCATCGAGTTCGGCTTGTTGGGTGCGGTCAGCGGTGTGTTGGCGGCGCTGGGGTGCGAGCTGGTGAGTTTTGCGCTCTACAGGTTCGCGTTCAACCTGCAATGGCAGCCGCATGTGTGGCTGTTGCTGCTGCCCGTCATCGGCGCGCTGCTGGTAGGCGGTGCCGGTGTGTTTGGCACGCGACGCGCATTGAACGCAAGCCCGCTGGCGGTGCTGCGCGAAGGTTGACGGGCGCTATCGCGAGTCAGCCCCTTCCCACTGTTTTTGAAGCGCTACACACCCTGTGGGAGGGAGCTTGCTCGCGATGCTCTTGATACTGCTCAAATGCCCTTGAAGGCGCGAGCCACCCCAGTACGCCGATACGCTTTTAGCCGGGATAGTTGATTTCATTGATCCACCACAACGCCTCACCTGAAGGCGTTTGCACCGTGAACTCATCGCCGACCTCTTTCTTGAGCAGCGCGCGGGCCATGGGTGAGTCGATGGAGATGTAGTCCATGCGGCCGTAGATTTCGTCATACCCCACCACCCGAAATTTTTTCATCTCGCCAGCTTCGTTCTCGATTTCGACCCACGCGCCGAAGTACACCTTGCCCTCCTGCTCAGGGGCGTAGTCGACGACGCGCATGTCCTCCAGACGCTTGCGCAGATAGCGCACGCGTCGGTCGATTTCACGGAGCAGTTTTTTGTTGTACTGATAATCGGCGTTCTCGCTACGGTCGCCCAAGGAGGCCGCCCACGCGACTTTCTGAGTGATTTCCGGCCGGTACACGCGCCACAGGTGATCAAGCTCCTGCTTCAGCGCTTCATGCCCTGCGCGAGTGATAATTTTGGTGTTCACGTGCGTGCGTCTCCGAACCCAGGCTGACCGCTGTTGAGGGTGTGCGGCGTAGCGTAACAGCGCCATCCCCTCTCAACGCGCACTAATGTGCCTCATCGGTGCTGATCGCTTGTTTCCCGGCGGTGTCCGTAGTATCAACCGGGCTCCATACTCACCGACCTTCAATAAGGATTGAGATGTTCGAATTCATTTACCTCGCGGTACTCATCGGCATCGGCGGGACGGCATTGCTGGACCTTTGGGCGCTACTGCTCAAAGCCACACTGGGTTTGCCGACCCCGCCCTGGCATCTGGTCGGACGCTGGTTCGCCGGTTTGCCCAAGGGCCAGTTGGTGCGACGCGAAGGCATTGGCAATGTCCCGGCGGTCAACAATGAACTGGCCATTGGCTGGGCTGGCCACTACCTGGTCGGCATCGTCTTCGCCGCTGTGCTGCTGGTCATCTGGGGCGTGCAATGGGCCCACGCGCCGAGCTTTCTGCCGGCGCTGGTGGTCGGTCTGGTCACAGTGGGCGCCGGCTGGTTTATTTTGCAGCCGGGAATGGGCGTCGGCGTGGCGTGCAACAAAGCGCCGAACCCGCCTGTGGCGCGGCTGCAAAACGTCATCGGCCATGTGGTTTTTGCCATTGGCATGTACGGGGCAGCGTTGGTGGTTGGCTGAGGCGAATCCGATTGAGTTGAACCTCTGCCGCCCATCGGGGCTCTGAAAACTTCACTTAAGGAGAAACCCATGACCCAGACAGCATTGGTCGTCGGTGCCAGCGGCATTGTCGGCAGCGCCATTACTCAACTACTCCTCGACAATCACTGGCAGGTTGCAGCGCTGTCGCGGCAGCCGTCGACGATACCTGGCGTGATCCCGGTGGCCGCTGACCTTCAGAACCCAGCGTCGTTAAACCAGGCGCTGGCAGATTTGAAGCCCACCCATATATTCATCACAACGTGGTCGCGACAGGCCACCGAAGCCGAAAACATTCGGGTCAACGCGGCGATGGTGCGTAACGTCCTCGACGCCGTTCGCCCGGCCGGCAGTGTTGAGCACGTGGCTTTGGTCACGGGTTTGAAACACTACCTCGGCCCGTTCGAGTCCTACGGCAAAGGCACTCTGCCGCAGACGCCGTTCCGCGAAGAGCAAGGCCGCCTGGACATCGAAAACTTCTACTACGCCCAAGAAGACGAAGTGTTTGCCGCAGCAGCCAAAGACGGCTTTACCTGGAGCGTCCACCGGCCACACACCGTCACTGGCGTGGCCGTGGGCAATGCGATGAACATGGCAACCACCCTCGCCGTCTATGCAACGATCTGCAAAGCGACTTCGCGCCCGTTCGTGTTTCCCGGCTCTCGCGTGCAATGGGACAGCCTCACGGACATGACAGACGCACGCCAACTGGCCAAACAGCAGTTGTGGGCAGCCACGACGCCGGCCGCCGCCAACCAGGCGTTCAACATCACCAATGGCGACGTGTTTCGCTGGAGCTGGATGTGGGGGCAGATCGCAGAATATTTCGGCCTGCAACCGGCTGCGTTTCCCCAAGCCCATTCGCCTCTGGAAACACAGATGGCTGACGATCAGGCCGTCTGGACCAAAATCGTTGCCGAGCATGGCCTGAAAGAGTCGGACATCAGCCGATTGATCTCGCCTTGGCACTCCGATGCCGACCTCGGTCGCCCGATCGAGGTGGTCACAGACATGTCGAAAAGCCGCGCCATGGGCTTTAGCGCCTTCCAGGCCAGTGATCAGGCATTCTTCGACGTGTTCGAGAAACTGCGCGCCGAGCGTCTGATTCCATGACGCGCGCCCCCGCGTAGCCGACATGGCTGCGTGGGGGAACGTTGCTGGCGAGCAAGCTCCCTCCCACCGCTTCCCAAATCATCCCGACACCAGCGTGCCAGGACACTCAGTGCACCTAGACTTTCAGCGCCGCAAGAATCATCGTGGTCAGCTCGTCAGGGCTGTAAGGCTTGCTCAGCAGGAAGGTGGTGCTGCCCAGTTCATGTGTGCGCGCCAACACGTCGCGGGTATGCCCTGAGGTGAACAGCACGGGAATTTGCGGCGACTGCTGCCGTGCCCAAATGGCCAGATCGGCGCTTTTGACCTGCCCCGGCATCACCACGTCGGTAAAGATAAGGTCGATCATGACGCCGCTGCGCAGGATGGCGATGGCATCGTCACCGTCGGCGGCCATCAGGGTGTTGTAGCCGGCCTGCTGCAATAACTCGACCGATGTAGCACGCACGTCTGCGTCATCCTCGACCACCAGAATGGTCTCGTGTCCTCCCGCAATGCCCACCATCTGGTTCGGGGTGTCCTGCATCTCCGGCTCAAGGCTGCGCGGGAAATACATGCGCACCCTCGTGCCTGAGTCCACGGTGCTGATGATTTCAGTGTGCCCACCGCTTTGTTTCACGAAGCCGAACACCATGCTCAGGCCCAGCCCGGTGCCGTGGCCGTCCGGTTTGGTGGTGAAGAACGGCTCGAAGGCACGCGCTGCGGTCTCAGGGGACATCCCACCGCCGGTGTCGGCGACCACCAGCAATACATACTCGCCGGGGCTGAGTTCCTTGCCGGCACATGCCTCCTGATCGAGCACCACGTTCTGTGCGCTGACGGTAATGTGGCCTTCGCCTTTCATGGCGTCGCGGGCATTGATCGCCAGGTTCAGCAGTGCGTTCTCCAGCTGATTACGGTCCACATGGATGCGCCAGGCATTTTCCGGCAACAGGATTTCAACGTGAATGGTTTCGCCCAGGGCCCTTTGCATCAACTCGCCAAGGCCCTCATAAATCCGCAACAGGCTGTAGACACCCGGGGACAAAGCCTGGCGGCGCGCAAACGACAGCAGTTGCGATGACAGTTTAGCGCCGCGCTCGACCGCCGCAGCCGCCGCACTGACGCGCTTCTGCACGCGTGGGTTGTCCGGCTCCTGACGGGCCAGCAGATAGAGATTCCCGGAGATGACCTGCAACAGGTTGTTGAAGTCGTGGGCAACGCCGCCTGTCAGGCCACCGATGGCTTCGAGCTTCTGCGACTGGCGCAGTTTGTCTTCGACCGCCGAACGCGCACGCACCTCATCGGCCACCCGCTGCTCAAGCGTGCGCGTGAGCTGGAGCAGCGAGTCTTCGGCGATCTTGCGTTCGTTGATGTCGATCAGCACGCCCGGAAAACGCAGCGGCTCACCGCGCTCGTCGAACTCGCACCGGCCGCTGGCCTGCACCCAGATGTAATGACCATCAGCGCGCCGAATCCGGTACTCGGTGTTGTAAGGGCCTCCATGCCGGATCGTGTAGGCAATTGAGTTAGCCACCCGGTCGCGGTCATCCGGATGAATGATCTCGGCTGCGCTGGCAAGCGGCATGCCTTCGATGAGCAGGTCAGCAGGGTAGGCAAAGGCTCGGGCAAAGCGGTCATCGCCCGAGAGCAGATCGGTTTTGATGTCCCAGACAAACGAGCCCACCAGGGAACCTGCGTTGAGCGCCAGTTGCAGCCGTTCGTTGGTGGCCCGAAAGGCCCGCCCGGCTTGCTCGCGCAGACTTTCAGAGACTACGTGCGAAGTGGTCTCGACCACCACCGCCATGACGCCAGCCGGTGCCTCGTCATCGCCCGGAACAGGGCTGTAGTAAAGGTCCATCCAGACCTCTTCGGGCTTGCCTTCGCGCAGCAGGACCAAATTTTTGTTGCGAAACGACAATGTCCCGCCCGCCAGGCACGTCTCCATCACGCCACGGTTGAATTCGGCAACTTCCGGCCAACCCAGTTCAACCGGCGTTCCCAGCAGATACGGGTGGCGGCCACCGGCAAAGACTGAATAAGCGTCGTTGTAGATCATGTAGCCGGGGCGCCCCCACAGCATCACCAGAGGTACTGGTGATGCCAGCAGAAACTGCACCGCCGAGCGCAGGCTGAGTGACCACGCCTCAATCGGTCCCAGGTCGGTGAGCGACCAATTGAACGCACGAATACGCCCGGCCATCTCGCCGCCCCAGCCAGCACACCCGTGGTCATCAGTCAGAAAAGGCATCCGCTCACTCTGTATCGCGACGGCTCCGCACGGAGCCGGTTATGGATTGTTCCGTTCACCGATGTTCGAGCATGGGACATCAGAAAAAATTCAACGTCGTATAGCGCAACTCCAAAGGACGTTGCAATTTCTGACCGCAGGTTGAGCGCCGGAGAATGGCATGACGATCCGCAGCGGTGGTAAATCCCGGTGTTCAATGCCGGTTAAAGAGGGTCACGTTGCGCAGCAAGCGATGAACCGAGCGTCGCTGCCGGCCGCTAACGCCAGGTCCCGGTGTTCAGGCTAGCAGGTGAAAAAGCCTCGAACGTCCATCGCGAACGCAGGGCGGCAGGCCGACGTACAGCGGCGTCCACCTGCAGCTTCCACACACGTTCTGCTCCTTCAAACGCCGCGATTTCAGGGCTGTCCAGGATGACCTCGACCCGCCCGGTCAGGTGCAACAAGTCACCCGATGCAAAATCGACGAACACCAGACCGGCTCTGGGGTTAAGCACGAAATTGCCCAGTGTGTTGAAAAACCGGTTGCCGGCAAAATCCGGAATCGTCAGCACATCGCCATCCACCCGCACGAAACCCTTCAGACCGCCCCGATGGGAAACGTCCACCTGCCGCTGCTCGGGATCGTCCAGAACGTCAGCGTAGCTGGCAACGAAAAAAGTATCTGCCATGCGAATGGTGGCTACCGCCGCGTCGTCCAGCGCGCTGAGGTGTGTAGACATTGGCCGCGCAGGTTGAGACGGGGGCAGCGCTTGATTGAGTTGGCGCTGTTGAATGTACTGCGGGCAATTGCCAAACGCCTGCTCGACCGCGACCGAAAAACCCTGCTGATCGAGTTGGCTGATTCGCCCGTTGACGCGGTTGCGCCTGCGGGTGTGCAACTCGATTCCGAGCAAGCCCAGCGCAGCGCCCGGAGTGAAGCCGTGACTGATCGGATCATCGAGGTCCGGCACGCGGCTCACCGTGAGCAAGCGCGGTTGCGGCGAAGCGATGAAGCCTGCGCGGTCGTCCAGCACACTCGCCCATGGTTGCCCGTGGGCATCGACTGCACCGACCACGATGCAGGGCAATTGCGTATAGAACCGTTGATGCTGCTCGGGAAGATGATCGCGCAGGACCTTGCTACCGACCGCCTCCATTCGCTCGGCGACGCCGGTTTGGCTCTGCAATTGCTTTTCGCCAGCGTGCCACGGCGACGGAGTGGCGGGCGTGACAGGTGTGACGAGGGGCATGGCGGCGTCTCCAATGAGCAACGTCGGGTTGCGCAGGTGAGGTGTCTGCCGAAGGAGCAGGCGTCGGCTCGCTGAACATGCGGTGAGCAGCGAGAGCACGTTCTTGTCAATGAGGTGCATGTTGATCCATCCACGCATTGAGCAGAATCACCAGAACACGCAACCCAGCGTTTCAGATCCTGCAATCGATTCACCCGATCACACGCCACTCAAGCCAGGAAGCCACGCGCCAATACAGCGGTGTGAAAAGCCTTGCGCTGATTGGTGCCAGCCTCAACCCGAAGGCCGCTATGATCGCGACTGCAGTCAATGAGACAGCTGTCCATGACACCACTGCGGTACACAACGATAACCAGTGCCCTGATCGGCTACTTGCTGGTGCTGGGCGTGCTGCCGACCGTGGCCATCTGGCGGTTGCCGGTGACCTGTCGCCGTGTGCTGCCGGGCTTGATCAACAAGGTGCTGGTCGCCATCGGGTGATTGGCGGTGATCGCGGTAGCGGTTGGCGCGTTTTACTCGACGTACGCACCGATTGTTCGTGATGAGGACAAACTTACCCACTTCATCAACCCGACCAATTACGTGTACGCCATCGGCAAGCTGACCAAGCAGCACGTGGCGATCAAGGAGACCCTGAAAGTCCAGACCGTGGGCGCCGACCTCAAATGCCTGCAAGCCAGGCGCGATCAACCGGACCTGAGCCACGATTACCTGTTCCATTCGGTGCTAGGCTTGCTCGACGTCACCACCGTGGAATACCAGCCTGTGCTGGACATCTTTCATAGCTGCAAGACTGGCGGCTGATTACACCAGAGGACAGCACCATGCCCGCTGATCATCGGACGATCTCCCCGACCACGCCGCATTTCTGGCGCGACGCACAATTACCGTTCATTGAGGCGCGCTGTATCGAGGACGGGCGCAAGGTGTGTTACTCGCGCCACTCCCATGATGTGTTTTCAATCGGTGCGATCACCTCCGGAAGCAGCACTTACCTGCACGAGAAAACCTCCCTGACCATCAGCACCGGCACCGTAGTGCTGATGAACCCAGGTGACGTTCACGCTTGTAATCCCATCGAAGATCAGCCTTGGTCCTACATCATGCTGTACATCGACGCGGGTTGGCTGGCGTCCATTCAGCAGGTCTGCAGCGTCGGTGAGGCGCAGGCGTTTCGGCCGATTGCGGCAACGCACACGCATTCGGTGGCGTTGTTTGAAGGGTTGCTCACGTTGCACGCGATGCTGATCGATCCTGCCGTCGATGCCTTGCGCAAGCATGAAGCCACCCTCGCCTATTGCCTGCTGATGCAGCAAACACTGGGCTGTTCGGCACCGCCTGTGCGCAAGGCCAACCAGAAAGTCGAGCGCGCCGCCGCGTACATCGACCAGCACTGTCTTGAGGCGGTTCGACTGGAGGAAATCTGCCGGGCAGCCAACTTGTCCGAAGCCTATCTGATTCGCGCTTTTGAGCAGCGTTACCACATGACGCCCCACGCTTATCTGATCAATCGGCGGATTCAACTGGCCCAGACGCAACTGCGTGAGGGCGACCCGATTACCGACGTTGCCGTACAGACAGGATTTGCCGATCAGGCGCACTTCCAGCGGGTGTTCAAAAAACACCTGGCCGTGACTCCCGGGCAATACAAGCCTTAATCAAGGATCTTCACTCAGACCCACAGCAGTGACACCGCACACACGGCCAGCAGCAGTGCCATGCAGCGGTTGAACAGTCGAATGCGCGCGGGGCTGCCGAGGTACTGGCCCAGAAAAGCGCCGGCATACGCCCAGCAGGCGACCGACAGGTAACAGACGACGAAGTAGATGATCGCAAAGATGCCGATCAGTCGTGCCTCACCGCCGGCCACGAATGCCCCCATACCCGCCACCGCAGCCAGCCACGCTTTGGGGTTGAGCCACTGCATCGCCGCACCGTGCAACAGGGAAGGCTGCCGCGTCGCGCGACCGAGGTTCAGTTGGCCACTGTCAACCGCCAGCTTCCAGGCCAGATAGAGCAAAAATGCCATCCCCGCCCATCGAATCAGATCCGTCAAAATCGGCCACTGCCGGAGGATCTCGTGCAGTCCAAAACCGGTGAACAGCAACAGCACGACAAAGCCAACCGTTGCACCCAGCACGTGCCGCAAGCTTGAGCGAAGGCCGTACTGCGCGCCCGAACTGAGCGCGACGACGTTCACCGGACCAGGCGAAATAGACGCCGCCAGCGCAAACAGCGCCATGGAAACCCAAACACTCGTCACATCGTTTCTCCGCCACTGAATGTCCAGTGACGGTAATCAATGCGCCGGCAACAGTATTGAAAGAAACCACCCAATCACCAGAAATCAGTCGTGGGCCTGGGACAGCGGGCGTGCTACCTCTTCAAGGGATTTGCGCTCCGACGCGACGCCCCAGATGGCCTGCACCGACGCCGCAATCAACATCAGCGCGCAACCGATCAAATAGCCAATAAAGACGTTGCCGCGATCATGACTGTCGATCAACTCACCGAACAGCATCGGGCCGATAATGCCGCCCAGCCCGGTCCCGAAGGCGTAAAACACCGCAATGGCCAGGGCGCGAATTTCCAGCGGGAAGGTTTCCGCTACGGTCAGATAGGCCGAACTCGCCGCCGCCGAGGCAAAGAAGAAAATCACCATCCAGGCAATCGCTTGCTGGGTGACGCTGAGCAGCTCCTGCTGAAACAGGTAACCGCTGATGGCCAGCAATACCCCCGAAATGGCGTACGTCAGGCTGATCATCACGCGTCGGCCAACCACGTCGAACAGCCGGCCCAGCAGCAGCGGACCGCAGAAATTACCCAGCGCGAGAGGCAATACGTACCAGCCGATGTGCGCAGAAGGCACGCCGTAAAACTCGGTCAGTACCAGCGCGTAGGTGAAGAAAATCGCGTTGTAGAAAAACGCCTGAGCGGTGAGCAGCGTCATGCCCACCCATGCGCGCTGGCGATAGGCAACGAACAGCGTCTGAAAGATTTCCCCAAGCGGCGTGTGATCCCGTGCATGCAGGCGCAACGGTGTACCGGTGGGTTCAGGCAGCGTGTGGCCGTGTTGGCGAAAGCCTTTTTCGATGTCCTCAACGATCTGCCGGGCTTCGTCGGCCTGGCCATGAATCAACAACCAGCGCGGGCTTTCCGGCAGCCAGAGGCGCATCACCAGAATCAACAGCCCCAGCACCGCGCCAATGCCAAAACATAGCCGCCAGCCTAGATCGCCCCCGATCCAGCCGGGGTCCAGCAGCACAATGGAGCCAACCGCACCGACAGCCGCGCCGATCCAGAAGGTACCGTTTATGGTTAAATCGACCCAGCCGCGAAAGCGCGCCGGGGTGAACTCCTGAATCGTCGAGTTGATCGCGGTGTATTCACCACCAATGCCCATCCCGGTCAGAAACCGGAACAGCATGAAGCTCCACAGGCTGAATGAAAACGCCGTCGCCGCCGTCGCGCTCACGTAGAGAATCAAGGTGATAAAGAACAATTTGCGGCGACCAAGTCGGTCCGTCAGCCAGCCGAAGAGCAGCGCGCCCAGCACGGCACCGCTGATGTAGGCGCCACCGGCCAGCCCGATATCGCTGTTGGTGAGGTGCAAAACGGGGCTGTCTTTGAGTGCGCCGGACACCGAACCCGCCAGCGTCACTTCCAGCCCGTCGAGCAGCCAGGTGATGCCCAGCGCAATCACCAGCAAGGTGTGAAAGCGCCCCCACGGCAAGCGGTCCAGGCGCGCTGGCAGGTCGGTTTCAAACACCTGGCCTTTTTGGTCTACAGCGTGATCTGTGTGCTGTGAAATGCGAGTGGTTGCCATGGCCTCATCCTCACCTTGAGGCCGGTGGCGGCCTTTGGGTTCAGAGTTCCGGGCCTGCACAGGAGTTCAGCCCAACAGGATAGGCCGCAGATTCTGTGAACCTGAGCTGACGAGCCTGGGCGAGACCGCGATTGCGGTGTGTCAGATAGATTGCATCGCGGCCTCGCCAGGGCTCGTCAGCTAAACACAAGCGGGATATGCGGATACTCAACTCACCCAGAAATACATCAGCGTCAGGTTGGCAACGGAGATCAGGCCGAACAGCCCCCAGGCGAGGATTTTGGTGGTCACGCTGTTGGCAAACGGTCCCATCAGCTGTTTGTCGCTGGTAAAGCGAATCAATGGCCACAATGCGAATGGCAGTTGCAGGCTGAGCACCACCTGGCTGAGCACCAGCATCTTGCCGACCGCGCCATCGCCGAACCAGACCACGCCAATGAACGCCGGAATCAGCGCCAGCCCGCGGGTAATCAGCCGCCGCTGCCAGCAGGGAATCTTGGCGTTCAAGAAGCCTTCGAGCACCACTTGCCCGGCGATGGTGCCGGTGAATGTCGAGCTTTGCCCGGCCGCCAGCAAGGCAACGCCAAACAGAATGCTCGCCAGCGTGCCGCCCACTAACGGATCGAGCAGATGATAGGCGTCCTGGATTTCCACCACATCGGTGTGCCCGGTGCCGTGAAACGCAGCCGCCGCGAGAATCAGAATCGCGGCGTTGATGATCAGCGCCAGGCTCAGTGAACCGATGGTGTCGACCCGCGCATATTTGATCGCGCTGGCTTTGCTCGCCTCAGTGGTGCCGTTGACACGGGTTTGCACCACCGATGAGTGCAGATAGAGGTTATGCGGCATGACCGTGGCACCGAGGATCCCGATCGCGATGTACAGCGGCTCCTGACTGCTCAGCACATCCCACGACGGCTTGAGCCCGGCCACCACATCGGGCCAGAACGGTTTGATCAGCACCAGTTCGATGAAAAAGCAGGTTGCGATAGTGACGATCAGCCCGAGGATGATCGCCTCCAGGCGCCGGAAATTAGCGCCCTGCAGCGCCAGCACAATAACGGTATCGAAGGCCGTGAGGGCAACGCCGGTGGTGATTGAAACGCCCAGTAGCAGGTGAAACGCCAACGCAGCGCCCAGCACTTCGGCAAGGTCGGTCGCCAGGATCGATAACTCGGCGAGTATCCATTGGCCCTTTGCCACGTTCGGGCTGTAGCGTTGCGCCGACAATTGCGCAAGGTCGCGACCCGTTGCGATGCCAAGCCGGGAGCAGAGGTTTTGCAGGACCATCCCGGAGAGGCTTGCGAGCACCACCACGAACAGCAATGAGTAGCCAAAACGCGAGCCTGCTTCGATAGCCGTCGCCCAGTTGCCCGGGTCCATATAGCCGATGGAGATCAGCAATCCTGGCCCGACAAACAGCATCATCTTGCGTAAAAACGAGGCGTTGGCCGGGATCTCGACTGTATCGGTCACAGCAGAAGGGCAAAAAGGCGCGGTGGCGGTGGTGGGCAGTGTGTACTTCACAGGAATCCGGGACGTGGTGGCGGCAAGCCGCAAAGCTTAAACGCGCAGAAATGTTTTGTCTCGATTCAACTGCCAAACGATTAACATGGGTCGACACAAGCATTTGGAATGCCGCACATGCCGTCTATTACTCAAAGCCCCTCAGAGGCTCATCGCGCAGGTGACGGGGTCGACCCGGTCCGCGCGGCGCAGATCTGCGCCCGTATTGATCGCCTGCCCGCTGTCGCCACGCTCTGGAAACTGGTAGCCCTGCTCTCCATCGGCGGATTTTTCGAGCTGTATGACCTGTTCCAGACCGCCTACATCAGCCCCGGCCTGATCCGCGACGGATTGTTTGCAACCGGCAATCAAGGCGTGTTCGGCTTCTCCGACCAGGCAGCGTTCGCTTCGGCAACGTTTCTGGGGTTGTTTCTGGGCGCCAGTTGCCTGAGCCCTATCGCCGACCGCTACGGCCGTCGAGCGATCTTCACCTTTGCGCTCATCTGGTACACCGTCGCCACAGTCTTGATGGGCATTCAGACGTCCGCACTGGGCATCATCTGCATGCGTTTTCTGGTGGGCATCGGCCTGGGCATCGAACTGGTGACCATCGATGCCTATTTGTCGGAGCTGGTGCCTAAACGCATGCGCAGCTCGGCGTTCGCATTCGCATTTTTCGTGCAGTTTCTATCGGTGCCGTCTGTGGCGCTGATGTCCTGGTGGCTGGTGCCGCAGGCGCCGTTCGGGATTTCCGGCTGGCGCTGGGTGGTGCTGGCCAGCGCGGTGTTCGCGCTGTTTATCTGGTGGCTGCGCTCGCGCCTGCCGGAATCGCCACGCTGGCTCGCGCAACACGGTCGATTCGAGGAGGCCGAGCGCATCATGGACGACATGGAACGGCGCTGCCTCGACGACCTGCAGCGCAAATCCCCTGGCCAGACCCTCGACCCGCCAGAAACACACACGGTGACGGTAGAGGGCAAAGGCCGTTTTGCGGATATCTGGCAGCCGCCCTATCGCCGCCGCGCGCTGATGCTGATCGTGTTTCATGTGTTTCAGGCCATCGGCTTTTTCGGCTTCGGCAACTGGCTGCCGGCGCTTCTTTCAGGCCAGGGCGTCAGTGTCACGCACAGCCTGGCGTATGCCTTTGTCATCACCCTCGCCTACCCGCTGGGGCCGCTGCTGTTTGTCAGGTTCGCCAATCGCTTCGAGAACAAGTGGCAAATCGTCGGCTCGGCACTGGGCTCGATGATCTTCGGCACGTTGTTCGCGCAACAGACCACGGCGTTGGGGCTGATCTTTTGCGGCGTGATGATCACTTTCTGCAACGCTTGGCTGAGCTTCAGTTATCACTCCTATCAGAGCGAATTGTTCCCCACCAATATCCGCGCGCGTGCGGTGGGGTTCTGTTACTCGTTCAGCCGTTTGTCGACGGTGTTCAGCAGCCTGTTGATCGGATTCTTTCTCGATCACTTCGGCACGCCCGGGGTGCTGACATTTATCGTGATCAGCATGCTGATCGTGATGATCACCATCGCCACCTTCGGGCCGCGTACACGCAACCTGGCGCTGGAAGACATTGCGCATTGATGCCTGCGTGCCCGGGGATTTCAGGGGGAATTGGAGTGCGTGGTTTGGGGCCGCTGTGCGGCCATTGCGACCGTCGTAACCTCCGGTGGCTCCTGCAAGATTCGCGGAGGTTTTGATGTTGATGCTGCCCGTAGGGCGCTGGGGTGTGGCGCCTCCATCTCAACGAATTCCCAACCGCTTCGCCAGACGGCTCAGGTTGGCGCGGTCTACGTTGAGCTCCCTTGCCACGTCTGCCCACTTACCCTGATGCCGCTCCAGCGCTTGGCCGATCAGCAAGGCCTGGAAGGCGTCCACCGTTTCTTTCAGCCCTTGGCCGGAGGGAACCTGAGGAACAGCGGCGTTCAGCGACAATACCGGCGCCGCGAGAGCAACCTCTTCAGCCAGCCCAAAGGCTGCGGCATCGATTGTCAGGATCCGGGGTCGCTCGGGATGGGCCGACAGGGCTTTCAACACGCCTCGGCTGATCAGATGCTCCAACTCGCGGACGTTGCCCGGCCAGGAGTACCCCAGCAGCATTTTTTGTGCGTCGCTGCTGATGCGCAGGCTGCGTAACCCCATGCGCGCGCGGTTTTCTTCGAGAAAGTAACCGGCCAGCAACAGCACGTCGCGGTTGCGCTCGCGCAGCGGCGGCACCACCAACGGGTAAACGCTCAGGCGGTGATACAGATCAGCCCGAAAGCGCCCCGCACGCACTTCTTCCGCCAGGTCGCGGTTGGTGGCCGCGATGATCCGTACATCAACGTGATGCTCTTGATCAGACCCCACCCGCTGTAACTGCCCACTCTGCAACACTCGCAACAGCTTGGACTGCACCGGTAACGGCAACTCACCGACTTCATCGAGGAACAACGTGCCGCCATCGGCCAGTTCGAACTTGCCGCTGCGGCCGTTGACCGCTCCGGAAAACGCGCCTCTCACATGGCCGAATAATTCACTTTCCACCAGCAACTCCGGCAGCGCCGCGCAGTTAAGGCTGATCAGCGGTTTGTGCGCCCTCGGAGAATGCAGGTGGATGGACTCGGCGACCAGTTCCTTGCCGACGCCAGTTTCACCGGTGATCAGAACGGTAAGCGGGCTGTTGCCGACCAGCTGGATTTCCTGTTGCAAACGGTTGTGGACGGCGCTTTGGCCGATCAGCTCGCGTGGACCACGGCCGCCCGCCGCGCGTTTGTAGACTTCGGCCAACTGCCGCTGATCTTCGAAGCTGCGCGCCAGTTGGTTGATCCGTTCGCTGGCCGTCACTGTCGCTGCCGCCAGGC
Source organism: Pseudomonas sp. BSw22131 (assembly GCF_026810445.1). Lineage (NCBI taxonomy): Bacteria > Pseudomonadati > Pseudomonadota > Gammaproteobacteria > Pseudomonadales > Pseudomonadaceae > Pseudomonas > Pseudomonas huanghezhanensis. The sequence continues at coordinate 3,447,389 of NZ_CP113949.1, forward strand.
TGGCAAACGCCTCAAGATTGTCCAGATCGACCTGGCCAAAGCTCGACGGGTCAAGCGAGTCGAGAGTGATCACGCCCCAAGCGGTGTCCTGCACATACAGCGGGCAGCCCAGACAGTCGTGAATCTGCAGGTCGCCATGATGCCCGTCCACCAGCCCATCGTAGGGGTCCGGCAACTCGCAGTCGGTGGAAAACCGCGTTGGGCCGCGGTGTTCCAGAATGATCTTCAGTCGTGGATGTTCATCGATCCTAAAGCGGCGCCCAAGGGTGTCGGGACTCAGGCCCTCTACCGACATCGGTATCAGCACATCGCCTTCCAGCTTCAGCAGCGCCACCGCATCGCACGGCAATAACTGGCGCAGCGAACGCAACAAGCGCCGATAGCGCTCTTCGTCCGGCAGCTCGCGGGATAAGTCGGCCACCAAAGGTACCAACGCCAGCAGCAAAGGATTTGTCATGGCGACCTCGAACCTGCATGCATCTCAACGTGCGGTCATAAAACCCGCAGTTATCAAAACCTGCAGCCATCAAAAGGAGTTACGTGAGGTCATTATGACCGCATCGGGTCGCTGGAAGACACCGCGTGTTCAGCCGCCCACGGCTTTCTGACTCCAGGTCGCCGCCGCCGGGCGCCAGGCTGATTCTTAACGTGTTGAGAAGGAAGCGGTTGAGTGCGCGCAACCCGCTTTTGCTGATTCCGCTGACACAAGAGATTTAACGGACGGCCATCAGCGCTTGAGTGCGTCTTCCTTGTGCATCGCCAGGTGCCCGGTTTTGTCGCTTTTCACTTCGTACTGCGGCTCGTCTTTGGAGGCTTTGCGGTGGCGACCCATGAATTCCACGTCTTGGGTGTGGACCTTGGTCACGACGCCTTTGACATGACCGACTTCGGAATTCCACTTGACGTGATCGCCGACTTTGAAGGGATGAGACATGGTGTTCTCCGGCTTTAGTATGAGTTCTTCAACTCCAGCGCGATGTCTGTAGGCGCGAATTCATTCGCGAAGGCGCTCCTGTCCAATGAACTCTGTAGTAACAACGAGCCTGCGAGTCGCACCGATTGCTTTTTGTAGGCGTTGACGAGCCAGAGCGAGGCCGCGATTGCGGTGTGTCAGACACATTGCATCGCGGCCTCGCCTGAGCTCGTCAGCTCCAGGATGTCTATGCGCAACAAAAAACGACGATTTCAGGGCTGCCACTGGGTCTTGCCGCCATCCAGTTTGCGGTCCAGGAATGTCGCAGCGCTGATCAAGGCCAAGTGGCTTAGGGCCTGCGGCGTATTGCCCAAATGATGGCCGTGGACGTCGAACTCCTCGGCATACAGGCCGAGCGGGTTGGCGTAGCGCAACAACTGCTCGAACTCCAGATGTGCCTGCTCAACCTTGCCCGCTCTTGCCAGGCACTCGACGTACCAGAACGAACACGCAACGAACGCGCCTTCGTCGCCCATCAGTCCGTCGTCGTACACATCGTCGTTGCGGTATCGGTACACCATGCCGTCGCGCACGAGGGTGCGCTCGATGGCTTCAAGCGTCGACAACCAACGCGGATCACTGGCACCGACGAAGCGCACGAGCGGCATCAGCAGCATCGAGGCGTCGAGGTTTTTGCTGCCGGTGTGCTGCACGAAATGGCCGAGGTCTTCGTCCCAGAAATTTGTCCAGATGTCGTCATGAATCGCCTGGCGCTCTTTATCCCAACGATCAAACGGCGCGGGCAACGAACGCTTCAACGACAATCTCAATGCGCGGTCCAGCGCCACCCAGCACATCAGCCGCGAGTGCAGAAAATGCTTGTCGTCGCCGCGCATTTCCCAGATGCCCACGTCCTTGCTGCGCCATTTCTCGCACAGCTCGTTGGTCAACCGGGTGACGTGCTTCCAGCCCTCGTGGGAAATGGCTTCGCCGTACTTGTTAGCCAGATAAACCGCATCCAGCAACTCGCCGTAGATATCCAGTTGGGTCTGTTTGTATGCCTCGTTTCCGATGCGCACTGGCGTTGCGCCGCCGTGTCCGGCCAGATGGTCCAGTTCTTCTTCGGGGAGTTCTTCCTCACCCTCCAGCGAATACAGAATTCCGAGCTTGTGCGCGTCTGTACAGCAGTCGCCCATGCGCTCACGCACCCAGCGCATAAAGTCATTGGCTTCTTCGGTGTAGCCCAGCCGCATGAAGGCGTAGACGGTGAATGAGGCGTCGCGGATCCATGTGTAACGGTAATCCCAGTTCCGCTCGCCGCCAACTTCTTCGGGCAAACCGAACGTCGCGGCCGCGATGATGCCGCCATGCCTGCGCGAGGTCAGCAGCTTGAGCGCCAATGCTGAACGGTTGACGATTTCGCGCCAGCGTCCGCGGTACTCGGACTGCCTGCTCCAGCCGCGCCAGAACTTGAGCGTGTTCTGAAGGTAGCGATCACATTTACCAGCGCTGACCTGCTCGTCGTCCGCACCGCCCAGCACAAACTCGACAGTATCGCCCTCGCTCATCTCGAACTCGGCCACCGCCGCATGCTCGTCGAGGCTCAGGCGAGTGGTCGCCGAAAGCCGCATCGAAGGCTGACCACTGGCTTCGAACAAAATGTCGTCGCCATCGACTCTCGCGGTGGTGTCCGCGCGGCTGTAGTCGTGCCGCACACGGCAGACCATGCGTACCGTACAGCGGCCGTGCCGCACATTGATCCTGCGCGCCAGGCGCGGGAGGTCTTCCACTTCAGTGGCAACGGGCATCAAGTCAGTAACTTCGACTACGGCGTTCTCGGTGATCCAGCGTGTCATCAGCACGTTGGTCTCGGGCAAATAAAGCTGCTGACGTCGCGCATCAGGCAGGTCAGGCGAAAGCTGGAAAATCCCGGCGTCAGGGGTGTCCAGCAAGGCGGTGAAGATGGAGGGGCTGTCGAAGTCCGGCCAGCAACAGAAGTCGATGCTGCCGGTGTCGGCCACCAGCGCGGCACTGCGCATGTCGCCGATGATGCCGTGGTTCTCGATGGCGTTTTGCAGTTCGTCGCGAGGACGGGACTGAGGTTGCCGGTTGTTTTCAGCCATTGTTTCGAAACTCCGGATACAAGCTCATTCCGCCATCGATGAACAGGGTCGTGCCGTGCACGTAATCGGAGGCATCCGAGGCCAGCCAGACGACCGCATTTGCGACGTCATCGGCTTCCCCGACACGGCCGTAAGGGATCAATTGCAGCAGTTTCTTCTCGGCGTCGCCTTCGGTGGCTTTGGTATTGATGGCGGTACGAATGGCACCCGGTGCAATGCTATTGACGCGAATACGCTGCTCGCCGACTTCCTGGGCGATGCTGCGCATCAACAAATCAATGCCGCCCTTGGACGCCGCGTAATTGACGTGACCGGCCCAAGGGATCAATTGATGTACTGAGCTCATGTGGATCACCTTGCCCAGTGCCCGGGACACTTCAGGACGGATCTGTTGTTTGGCGAACTGGCGCAGCGCGGCCCGCACACACAGAAACTGCCCGGTGAGATTGACCTCGATCACCTTGTTCCAGTCAGCCAGCGTGAGGTCGGCAATGGGGGCGTCCTTTTGCAGGCCGGAGTTGGCCAGCAGGATATCTAGACGGCCGAAGGCTTCCAGCGTCTTGGCAAACAGCTTTTCGACGTCATCTTCTTTTGACACGTCAGCGCCAACGGCAACCGCCTGGCCGCCGTTATCACGAATCTGCTGCGCGAGTTTTTCAGCGGGCTCGGCGTGTGAGTTGTAGTTGATGACCACCGCAGCGCCTGCATCGGCCAGGCCCTTGGCAGAGGCGGCGCCCAGTCCGGAACTGCCGCCAGTGACCAGAGCAACCTGGCCTTTCAAAGAAATCAGCATAAATATCGAGCCTCGTGTGAGCGTTTAAATGCTGACTGGTGAGGCTCCGGGGAAGTTCAGTCGCGAGCGTTGACGATACTTCTGCCCGGAGGGCGTGGGAGTTCAGCTTGCTGACGATCGACCGGGAACTGGTCGCAAACAGGTGGGCGCCGTCGTGTCAGGGGCATCGCATTCGCGTCTTTTGCTGCCGCTGCGCCGCAGATCGTCAGCAAACTGGCCTCCCACGGCCTCCGGCCAGAAGCGGTTGATCGCGCATTAAAATCCCGCTATCTACCCCACCGTGCTGGACGCAGTGCAATCGCGCTCCATAAACTGCGCCCATCATTTCGTAACAGCGGGTGACCAGATGTTGGGTATTGGGGGCAAGGACCGATGAATCGAAATGAGCTGCGCAAGGCCGACATCAACCTGATGGTGGTATTCGAGACCTTGATGCAAGAGCGCAACGTGACACGCGCTGCGGAAAAACTGTTTCTGGGCCAGCCCACCATTAGCGCCGCCCTCAACCGCTTGCGAGCCCTGTTCAACGACCCATTGTTCGTGCGTGTCGGCCACCGCATGGAACCCACGGCAAGGGCTCAGGAGATCATTCATCATCTGTCCCCCGCGCTGGACGCCATGTCGGTGGCGCTGAGCCTGACCCGCGACTTCGACCCTGCCAGCAGCAACATGACGTTTCGCCTGGGCCTGTCTGATGACGTTGAGTACAGCCTGTTGCCGCCGCTGCTGCGCGCCATTCGCGAGGAAGCGCCAGGCATCGTGCTGGTGATCAAGCAGGTCAATTACTGGAATATTTCGGAATTGCTGATGGCCGGCGAAGTGAGTGTTGGCGTGTGCCTGACGCGTGAGTTGCCCGCCAATGCGAAGCGCAAAATGCTCAGAACGGTGCAACCGATGGTGGTTCGAGCCGACAAATCGTTCAAACCGATGACGCTGGACGAATACTGCTCACGCCCGCATGTGGTGGTGTCGCATGTGGCCAACATCAGCAGCTTTGCCGATGAGTGGCTGGATGCCATCGGACGCAAACGCCATGCCGTGCTGTCCGTGCCGCAATACAGCACGTTGCCGGCGCTGATGGCTGGCACCGACTTGCTGTGCAACATTCCCGATCACCTGACCGATGCGATGACGCGCCAAGGCCTGCTGTATGGCGAACCGCTGCCGTTCATCACACCCAATCTGGACCTGTCCATGGTCTGGCTGAGCGTGATGGACACCGACCCGGCCGAGCGCTGGCTTCGTAAAAAGCTTGAGCTGTTCATGGGGGACCACAGCGCGCTCCCCCCGCTTGCGAAAAAGCCTTGAGTGAACAGATAACTCAGCCGAAACGACCGGTAATGTAGTCCTCGGTCTGAGTCTTCGAAGGCTTGGTGAAGATGGTGTCGGTGTCGCCGTGCTCGATCAATTCGCCCATGAACATGAACGCGGTGTAGTCCGAGCAACGCGCTGCCTGTTGCATGTTGTGCGTGACGATGATCACCGTGAACTGCTCTTTGAGCTCGGTGATCAGTTGCTCGATACGGCCGGTTGAGATCGGATCGAGGGCCGAGGTCGGCTCGTCAAGCAACAGCACTTCAGGACGCAACGCGATGGTCCGGGCGATGCACAGACGCTGTTGCTGACCGCCCGACAGGCTCTGGGCGCTCTGCTTGAGTTTGTCCTTCACTTCATCCCACAACGCCGCGCCACGCAGCGCCTGTTCCACGCGCTCTTCCATCTCCCGACGCGAAAGCTTCTCGTGGTGACGCACCGCGTAGGCAATGTTCTCGAAGATCGACATCGGGAACGGCACCGGCTTCTGGAACACCATGCCAACGTTGCTGCGCAGGCGGTTCATCGAATAGCTCGGGGCCAGGATGTTTTCGCCGTTGAGCAATACTTCGCCGCGCGCTTCCTGCTTGGGGTACATCGAATAAATGCGGTTGAACACCCGCAGCAACGTCGATTTGCCGCAGCCCGAAGGACCGATGATCGCCGTGATGCGCTTCTCGGGAATGTTCATGTCGATGGACTTGAGCGACTTGTGATCGTTGTAGAAAAACTCGAGGCCGCGTACCTGGATCTTGGTTTTTTCATCGGCAAGGGAAAGGTTATTCATCAGGACGACCTATTACGCAAAAGAATTAGACGGGAGCTGAGGCTGAGCACCAAAACGAACATTGTCAGGATCAACGCGCCGGCCCATGCCAGGGAATGCCAGTCATCGAACGGGCTCATGGCGTACTGGAAGATCACCACAGGAACGCTGGCGATTGGCTTGAGAATGTCGCTGCTCCAGAACTGGTTACCGAAGGCGGTGAACAACAGAGGAGCGGTTTCGCCCGTGATGCGCGCCAATGCCAGCAGCACACCGGTCACGACGCCTGCTTTGGCCGCGCGCAGAACGATCTGCAGCGTCAGCTTCCACTGCGGCACACCGAGGGCCAGGGCGGCTTCGCGCATGGTTGACGGTTGCAACTGAAGCATTTCATCGGTGGTGCGCACCACCACCGGAATCACCAGCAATGCCAAAGCCAGTGCACCCGCCAGGGCAGAGAAACCGACCTGATGGTTAGTGACGGCGCTCAGCGGCAGGATGACGGCGGTGTACACGAACAGGCCCAGGACAATCGACGGCGCCGACAGCAGGATATCGTTGATGAAGCGCACTGCGTTGCCCAACTTGGTGTGACGGGCGAACTCGGCGAGCCAGATGCCGGCCATCAAACCAATCGGCGTGCCGATCAACAGGCCAATGCCGGACATCAGAAAGCTGCCATAAAAGGCGTTGGCCAGACCACCTTCGGAACCGGGGGGCGGCGTCATCTCAGTAAACAATCGGGTGTTGAGCGCCTGAAAGCCATTGACCACGGTGGTCAGCAGAATCCACACCAGCCACAGCAAACCGAACGCCGTGGCACCGCAGCTCAAGATCATCGCGATGATGTTTTTCAGACTGCGCATGCGGTACAGGTTTTCGTTATCGGCCTTGCTCATACTCCCTCCTTGCGCGACAGACGAGACAGCATCAGACGGGCCAGGGCCAGTACGATGAACGTGACTACAAACAACAGGAAGCCCAAGGCGATCAGCGCTGAACGGTGCAGATCGGTGTAGGCCTCGCTGAACTCGTTGGCGATGACCGAGGCGATCGAGCTGCTCGGCATCATCAGTGACGCCGAGAATTGGTGGGCGTTACCCAGCACGAAGGTCACGGCCATGGTTTCGCCAAGGGCGCGGCCCAGTCCAAGGAAAATCCCGCCGACCACCGCCGAGCGGGTATAAGGCAGGACGATGTCCCAGACCACTTCCCAGGTCGTGCCACCCAGCGCGTAGGCAGACTCTTTGAGGGCCACCGGCACGCTGCGAAACACTTCCTGCATCACCGAGGTAATGAACGGGGTGATCATGATCGCAAGCACGATGCCAGCGGTCAGCATGCCGATCCCCAGCGGCGGCCCCTGGAAGATCGGACCGATCAAAGGCAAGGCGCCGAGGTTGTCGTTGATCCAGGGCGCCATGTTTTCGGCCATGAACGGGCCAAACACGAACAGGCCCCACATCCCGTAGATGATCGAGGGAATGCCCGCCAGCAATTCGACTGCAGAAGCAATCGGCATGCGCAACCACGGCGGTGCGACTTCAGTCAGGAAGATTGCGATGCCGAAGCTCACCGGAACGGCGATCAGCAGCGCGAGAAAGGAGGTCACCAAGGTGCCGTAGATCGGAACCAGAGCGCCAAATTTGCCGTTGACCACGTCCCATTCGGTACTGGTCAGAAATTCGAAACCAAAGGTCTTGAACGCCAGGGCTCCGCCCCACAGCGTAGAGCCAGCAATACTCGCCAGCAGAACCAGCACCAACAGAGCCGCGCCCAGCATCGTGCGCCTGAACCAGGCGTCGTGACGATGATCGCGGGCCGCGCGTTTTTCGCTCTCGGATTGGACATCCGGAATGACAGCGGACATATATTGGGTGTTTTCAGTCATGGTAGGTCCACTCGCAAAGAAACCCTGTCACCGGGCGGCGATGACAGGGGTAAGACTCAGAAGCGTTGAGTTACTTCTTGAACTCTGTTTTCCAATAGTCTTCGATCTTGCTGACCAGCGATGCAGGCAGGGCTACGTATTCCAGGGCTTCTGCCTGGGCCTGACCTTTTTCCAGCGACCATTTGAAGAAGTCGAAAGCAGCAGCGCTTTTCTCGGCGTTCTTAGGTTGCTTGTACATGATGATCCAGGTTGTTGCGGTGATCGGCCATGCAGCGTCGCCCGGAGCGTTGGTCATGATCAGGTTGAAGTCTTTGGCGCTTGCCCAATCGGCAGTGTCAGCAGCAGCAGCGAACGCTTTGGCGTTAGGCTCGATGAACTTGCCTGCGGCGTTTTTCAGCTGCGAGTAGGAGATTTTGTTCTGAGTAGCGTAGGAGTATTCAACGTAACCGATCGAACCCTTGATCTGTTTTACGTAAGCGGCCACACCTTCGTTACCCTTGCCGCCCACGCCCACTGGCCATTGAACGGCTGAGCCTGTACCTGGGCCGGATTTCCACGCGTCGCTGACTTTGGCCAGGTAGCTGGTGAAGTTGAACGAAGTACCCGAACCGTCCGAACGGTGAACCACGGTGATCGCAGTCGCTGGCAGTTTGAGGTCAGGGTTCAGAGCAACCAGTTTAGGGTCGTTCCAGGTTTTGATGGTGCCTTGGAAGATATCAGCCAGTGATTGACCGTCGAGTTTCAGCTTGCCGGAATCGATGCCTTCAACGTTGTAGATCGGAACGATACCGCCGATCACGCTTGGGAATTGACCCAGGCCAGCAGCCTTCAGGTCATCAGCGGACATCGGGGCGTCAGAGGCGCCGAAGTCGACGGTTGCCGCCTTGATCTGAGCGATACCGCCGCCCGAACCGATCGACTGATAGTTCACGCGGTTATCGGCGCTCTTGCTGTAATCCTGCGACCACTTGGAGATAACCGGAAAGACAAAGCTCGAACCTGCACCGGTGACGTCAACAGCGTGTGCCATCCCGCTCAAGCACATTGAAGCCAGAAGGAGTGACAGGCGTTTTTTAGTCAGCAGAATCACGGCAGTACCTCAACAAGAGAATTGGGTGTGTGTGGTCACAATTCATGACCCGAGGCAGATTTAAAACCGGAAACATTTCTGTTTGATGACAGTCTCTCGACAGCCTGTATCGAAAACCATTTCCTGTAGGTGTTTTCCTACAGCGTGTGGCCACGAAACCCCTGCTTTTATTGGCTAAGACAGAGGTTGTCTAGTTTCGAGCAAATTTAATATCAATCCGCCACTTCGGCCGCAAACCAGGCTGCGAGCCCGCACTTTTGAAGACCTCCCGGATGGAGGACGGCATCAAAAGCGGTCAATTGAAGTGATGTGTTACGAAGTTTGTCGATGATGACGTCGGGCAATGATGAATGACCGTCTGTCGGGATCAAGGGCACCTCTGCACCTCCCAACCAGACCAAAGGGTATCGACGACAACAATGGGATTCACATCATGATCAAGCGCAAACTGACTGCCCTCACCCTCGCCGGCCTTCTTACTGCAGCTGCCGGCTCGGCATTCGCAGGTTCGACAGGTCCAACCAACCCGGTTGACAGCAATGGGCCAAAAAACAGCTCATCAAGCATGGGCCAAAGCACTGACGGCACTACCCGCTCAGACACGTCCTCAACGCCAGGCACCAAAGGCATGGGCAGCAACAACGGTAACGGCAGCACGCCGACCACTGGCGGCGCCAGCAGCGGCACCGACAAATCCACTGGCGGCACTGAAAAGTCGAGCAGTGGCAGCAAGTAAAGCGGTCGGCTCTCTCTGAGCCACCCTGCGGTAACGGGTTAGCGAGGCAGCTTGTCCTTCAGGTGATGCCTCGCCTGCCACTCCCCTCCCAGCGTCACCCATCAAACATCTGAATGCTGTCTAGCGGCGAGTCGTCACGCGCGCTCATGGAAGTTGAATAAGCGCGCCTGTGCCAGCTCTTTGCAGGCTATTACACAGGACGACGTTCGTATCTTCCAAAAGGTTGGCCGGCAGTATCAGGCAGCGCTCAGCACTCGGGCGAGCGTCGCTTTGACCTTACCCATGCCGTGGTGCAGAGCCTGTTCGATTTCAGCCATCGTGATGATCGACACCGACTTGCCCGCTGCGGGGTTCACCACCAGCGCCAGACAGGCATACTCCAGGCCTAACTCACGCGCAAGCGCAGCTTCCGGCATGCCAGTCATTCCGACGATGTCACAGCCGTCCCGCTCCAGGCGCACTATCTCGGCCGCCGTTTCCAAACGCGGGCCTTGGGTGCAGGCATACACACCAGCATCACTGAAAGCACAGGCTTCAGCCCTCAGTGCAGCGATCAAACGCTCGCGCAGCGGCTGACTGTACGGGAAGCTAAAGTCTATGTGTGTGACCTGCTCAAGGTCGTCGTCAAAGAAGGTGTGCTCACGACCGCTGGTGAAGTCCACCAGATCGTGGGGAACGCAGAAATGGCCGGTGCCCATATCAGGATGGATTCCACCGACAGCGTTAACCGCCAGAATCGCTTGGGCACCGGCCTGTTTCAATGCCCACACATTGGCGCGGTAGTTGATCTTGTGCGGGGGAACCCGGTGTGGATGCCCGTGGCGGGCAAGGAACATGACTTCGCGTCCAGCGTATTCACCGACCTGAATGTCCCCGGACGGCGCGCCGTATGGGGTGTTCACTGGCAGCGACTGACGAATCGTGAGCCCTTCAAGTTGCGTCAGGCCGGTGCCGCCGATGATTGCGTAAACAGTCATGTGGTTTCCTCAGTCGATCAGTTGAGCTGCACGGAGTGATTCCAGCGCTGCCAGCCAGCGCGGATGCTGGCGGTACTCAGTGGAAGCCCACGCCTGGCCGCGCATCTTCGCTATCCGTGCAGCAGGTTTGATGTTCAGGCGCTGGGCTGCGCCGAGGGCCAGTTCTGCGGCGCCGCGGTCGTTGCACACCAGGCCCATGTCACAGCCCGCCGAGAGCGCGGCTTCGATACGACTGGCTGCGTCGCCCACCACATGTGCGCCCGCCATGGACAGATCATCGCTGAAGATGACCCCGTCAAAGCCCAGCTCACCCCTGAGAATGTCTTGCAGCCAGCGGCGAGAGAAGCCTGCGGGCTGGGTGTCGACCTGAGGGTAAATAACGTGGGCGGGCATGACTGCGGCGAGCTGCTTGCTCAGACGTGCGAAAGGCACAAGATCATTGGCGCGGATGGTTTCCAGGCTACGCTCGTCGGTCGGGATGGCGACATGGGAGTCCGCCTCCGCCCAGCCATGACCTGGGAAGTGTTTGCCGGTGGCAGCCATGCCCGCAGCATTCATCCCCCGGATGAACGCACCGGCCAACAGGGCTGCGCGCTCGGGATCGCCCTCGAAAGCACGAGTGCCGACCACAGCGCTGCGCTGGTAATCGAGGTCCAGCACTGGGGCAAAGCTGAGGTCGAGGCCGACAGCGAGCACTTCGGTTGCCATGAGCCAGCCACAGTGCTCGGCGAGATTTTCAGCATTGGGATTGTCGGCAATCGCACGCATCGCCGGGAGCCGGACGAAGCCTTGACGCAGACGCTGGACACGACCGCCCTCCTGGTCCACCGCCAGCAGCAGGTCGGGACGAATCGCACGGATGGACGCGCTCAGCTCACGCACCTGACGTGGACTTTCGATATTACGGGCAAAAATGATCAGGCCGCCCACCTCGGGCTGACGCAGAAACTGACGGTCCTCGGCGGTCAGCCAGGTACCGGCGACGTCGACCATCAGGGAGCCTTGCAGGCCAGAACTCATATGAAGATCCTTCAGCAACTCATGCACATGGCGGGCATGGTGCTTGATCGACGGATGCGACGCAAATGCGCTCGCACCCTGTCGCAATCAGACTTTGGCAGGGGCCTGACTTTTTGTGCGCGGCCTGAGTTGCGCACTGATCATTGCGGAGTCGATGACGCCCGTTTCGGCTCGCATGCCGGCCGCCAGAAACGGCACCATGAGGCGCATGACTTGCTCGATGGACGTATTGACGCCGAAGTCGGTCTCGGCAATTGCCCGCAGTGCCTTGATGCCCGACATGCTGAACGCAGCAGCGCCAAGCATGAAATGCACGCGCCAGAACAACTCGATCGGGGGGATTCGGGGGGCGGCTTCGTTTACCAGCAACATATAGCGGCGGAACACTTTGCCGTACATGTCTTCCAGATAACGCCGCAAATGGCCTTGGCTCTGGCTGAATGCCAATCCCAACAGGCGCATGAAGATCGACAGATCATTACCGCTGCGAGGCTGCACGACGAGCGCCTGCTCGACCAGCATCTCAAGCAATTCCTCGAGGGTCGGCTTCTGATCAGGCTTGCCCTGACGACGTTCGAGCTCGCGGTCCAGACTGATGCAGAACGGCCCGAGGAAACGCGAGAAGACTGCTTGAATCAGCGCCTTCTTGGAACCGAAATGGTAGTTAACTGCCGCCAGATTGACTGACGCCTTACTGGTGATGAGCCTGAGCGAGGTTTCAGCAAACCCTTTTTCCGCAAACAACTGCTCTGCAGCATCGAGAATACGTTCAACTGTTTCCGACTGGGCCATGGTTCTCTGCCTGACAAACAACTGTTTGAAACATACGTTTCAGCCTGCTGACTGTCAACCCTGCCGTTCGTTTTCTGTCCGGCCAGTCACGCGGCATTTAATCATATAAACCGGGGTCTGTAGCCGACCCTTTCCCAAGCCGGTCAGCAACGTTTAACCGGGCGCCGTTGCTGGAGTGCAAAAAGGGAGATTGCCAAGATCAGATCACTGTATATAATCCCAGTCACTGTATAAAAAGACAGAGCGAGCCCAATGATCAAACTGACGTCACGCCAAGCCGAAATCCTGGATTTCATCAAACGCTGCCTGGAAGACAACGGCTACCCGCCCACCCGTGCGGAAATCGCTCAGGAACTGGGCTTCAAGTCGCCCAACGCCGCCGAGGAACATCTCAAAGCGCTGGCCCGCAAGGGCGCCATTGAAATGACCCCCGGTGCTTCACGCGGCATTCGAATTCCTGGCTTTGAAGCCAAATCAGAAGAAAGTGGCCTGCCTATCATTGGCCGTGTCGCCGCCGGTGCGCCCATCCTGGCTCAGCAACACATCGAAGAATCCTTGAGCATCAACCCGGCGTTTTTTCACCCGAGCGCCGATTACCTGCTCCGGGTCCATGGAATGAGCATGAAGGATGTCGGGATTCTGGACGGCGACCTGCTTGCAGTGCACACCACTCGAGAAGCACGTAACGGCCAGATCGTCGTCGCGCGCATCGGAGACGAAGTAACCGTCAAGCGGTTCAAGCGTGAAGGCAGCAGGGTTTGGTTGATCGCAGAGAATCCTGACTTCGCTCCCATTGAAGTGAATCTCAAAGATCAGGATCTGGTTATCGAAGGTCTGAGTGTCGGCGTAATTCGCCGCTAAAGGAGAACGTCCATGCAGTTCCCACAGGCACAGCAACAACACGCTCAACTGCCGCTGTTCGAAGCCTTCATGACGCAGCCGCTTGCGCCAATGCTCAAAGCGCCGATCCTTGAAGACAGGGTAGAAGCGCCATGGAGCAGTGAGCCGGAGGCATTCAGTGAATTGTCATTGCGTGGCGCTGCCGGGAACTGCCTGAGCCTTCTTGCTCCGGTCTTGAGAGAGCTCAGTCAGGAGCAAAACGCACGCTGGCTGACACTGATCGCCCCGCCTTCAAGCGTGACACAGGCCTGGCTTCGGGATGCAGGTCTGAATCGGGAACGCATTCTCTTGCTGCAACCGCGTGGCACGCAGACCGCTCTGGAACTCACCCGAGAAGCTTTACGCCTTGGACGGAGCCACACAGTAGTCAGCTGGATCAATCCAATCAACGGGATTGCACGTCAGCAACTGATCAGCGCCGCGAAGATTGGCGATGCACAAAGCTTGAACATTCGCCTGGGTTGAGCGCAGGAGGAAAGCTCGCTGCAAGGCGCGGACTGCTCAGGGATGGGAAGTAGAAGGGATATCTGAAGCCAGCCAACAATGCATCAACGACTCAATGAAGCACTCGCGGGCCATCGTCTTTTTCAAGCTCACCCTCAGCAAGACGACCGGCCATCTGCACGCCCACACTCAGCATCGCCTTGGCGACCTCAACGTGTTGGCCCTGCAGAAAAGCCTTGGCGTCTTCAGAGAAGTTCAGCGTGACCAGAGAACCTTCATCCTCGGCGCGGCGCAACTCGATACGGCCATCAGGCAATTCGACAATTTCCAGAAAAGACGTTGGCATTAAGACTGTTCTCCACGAAAGGCCGGCATTGTACCAGCCTGATGCCTCAGGCCCTAGCCCATCGATCACTCGAGTTCAGCACTCGCTGAGCCCGTCACGGAAGCGGATGGCGAGTCCCTTCAGCTGTTGACGCCAGCTCTCCATCTCTTCGCGACTCAAGTCCGGCTCAGCCTCCTCCTCGCCCCCCACCGCAATGATCAACGGCTGCCTGACGTCGCCTTTGACTTTTTTCGGTGCGCGCGGCGGCTGGAAAAGCGCGTTGTAGGAAGCAAGCAGCTGCGCAAGCCATGTTTCCCGTTGATGGGCGAGTTCGACCAGCTCGGCCATTTCCGGAATAGCGATTGCTTCAAGCACCTGAGGCGTCAACAGGGTTTCCGCGCGAGGCGCACTGGCCTGAGGCAGCCTGTAATAGCCTGCAATCTCGTGACAAAGCCCCAGCAACGCGCCGTACAGATGAAAGACCGCCGACTCACGCTCAGCCTGCTCAAGGCCTTGAGCATTCATGGCACCGCTGGCTTTGGCCTTGGCCATTGCCTCAAGCGCCAGTCCGGCAAAAAAAAGCTTCTGATTGGTACGGGTGTAGAGTTCATGAGCCATGACAGCGGCCTCCGTCATTAACGAGTGGTAACCGGTAAGGACGACATTCCCCATCCAGACAAAAAAATCCCCCGGCGAACCGAGGGACACTTTTAACGCAAACCGCAGACGCCTGCCAGTCAAGTCAGACGCCAATGATCAACGCTTGTCTTCGACCTTCCACACTTTGCCGTCGTAGAAAGCGCGCCAGCCTGTCGGCTTGCCCTCTACCTCAGTCTGAACGTATTGCTCTTTGGACTTGCGGCTGAAACGAATCACAGCCGGGCGGCCATCCGGGTCTTTCTTCGGCGCCTCGCACAGGAAGTGATACTTGGGATCGATTGCGTCCTTGTGCGGCACGATCTCCATGACCAGCGGCGCACGGGTTTCGCGGTTCTTCGGGAATTGGCTGGCCGCCAGGAACAACCCGGAAGCGCCGTCGCGCAGGATATAGGTGTCGTCGACCTTGTCGCATTTCAGCTCAGGCATCTTCACCGGGTCCATCTTAGGCGGCGCAGCTTCACCGCTCTTGAGCAGCTTGCGCGTGTTCTTGCAGTTGGTGCAGCCGAAGAACTTGCCGAACCGGCCCGTCTTGAGCTGCATCTCACCGCCACACTTGTCGCACTCAACGCTCGGGCCTTCATAGCCCTTGATGCGGTAAGTGCCTTCTTCGATCTCGTACCCCACGCAATCGGGGTTATTACCGCAGATGTGCAGCTTGTGTTTCTCATCTAGCAGGTAGGCGTCCATGGCCGTACTGCACACCGGGCAACGATGCTTGCCGCGCAGAACGCGGGATTCAGATTCACCCTCGTCATCTTCTGCAATTTCATCGCCCGGCGTCAGGTTGACGGTGGCTTTGCAGCGTTCTTTAGGTGGCAGGCTGTAGCCCGAGCAACCGAGGAACACACCTGTCGATGCGGTGCGAATCTGCATGGGACGGCCGCAAACCTTGCACGGGATGTCAGTCATCACCGGCTGGTTGGAGCGCATACCGCTGTCAGCCGCTTCTGCAACCTCCAGCTTCTTCTTGAAGTCGCCGTAGAATTCGTCAAGGACGTTTTTCCAGTCACGCCCCCCCTTCGCCACGTCGTCGAGGTTTTCTTCCATGCCGGCGGTGAAGCCGTAGTCCATCAGATTGGAGAAGCTCTCGGAAAGACGCTCGGTGACGATGTCGCCCATTTTTTCCGAGTAGAAGCGGCGGTTATGCAACGCCACATAGCCTCGGTCCTGAATGGTCGAAATGATCGCGGCGTAGGTCGATGGACGGCCGATACCGCGCTTCTCCATTTCCTTCACCAGGCTCGCCTCGGAATAGCGCGCGGGCGGCTTGGTGAAGTGCTGAGTCGGATCAAGCTTGATCAGCTTCATCTTGTCGCCCTGAGCCATGTCAGGCAGGACGTCATCGTCGCCGGGCTTGGTCATTTGCGGCAGGACACGGGTGTAACCGTCGAACTTGAGGATACGGCCCTTGGCGCGCAATTCAAACTCGGCTGCAGACACGCTGACCGTTGTAGACAGGTACTGCGCGGGCGGCATCTGGCAGGCCACGAACTGGCGCCAGATCAACTCATACAAGCGCTCTGCATCACGCTCCATACCCGTCAGTTTGCTTGGGTGCGTGTTCACGTCCGACGGACGAATCGCTTCGTGAGCCTCCTGAGCGCCTTCTTTGCTGCTGTAGACGATCGGCGACTCAGGCAGGTACTTCTTGCCGAATTCCGTCTCGATATACGTGCGAGCCATGGCCACAGCGTCAGTCGACAGGTTGGTCGAGTCGGTACGCATGTAGGTGATGTAGCCGGCCTCATACAAGCGCTGGGCCATCATCATGGTTTTCTTCACGCCGAAGCCAAGACGGTTGCTACCCGCCTGCTGCAACGTGGAAGTGATGAAAGGTGCCGACGGCTTGCTGCTGGTCGGTTTGTCCTCGCGCTTGGCGATGGTGTACGCCGAGGTCTTCAGTTTTTCCAGCGCAGCCATGGCGTGCGCTTCGTTCAGCGGCTTGAAGGCCTCGCCGTTTTCGCGGGCCACTTCAAAGCGCACATTGGCGCCCTTGGCAGTGCCGAGGTCTGCGTGGACTTCCCAGTACTCTTCAGGGTTGAACGCACGGATCTCGCGCTCACGCTCTACCACCAGCTTCACTGCGACCGACTGAACCCGGCCAGCGGAGAGGCCACGGGCAATTTTCTGCCACAGCAACGGCGAGACCATGTAACCCACAACGCGGTCGAGGAACCGACGTGCTTGCTGTGCATTGACACGATCGATGTCCAGCTCACCCGGTCGGGAGAACGCTTCCTGAATGGCTTTTTTAGTGATTTCGTTGAACACGACACGCTTGTAGCGCGAATCGTCACCGCCGATGGCTTCGCGCAGGTGCCAGGCAATGGCTTCCCCCTCGCGGTCCAAGTCCGTTGCGAGATAGATGGTGTCGGCATCTTTGGCCAGACGACGCAGCTCCTCGATCACCTTCTCCTTGCCGGGAAGGATTTCATACTTGGCCTTCCAGCCATGGTCCGGATCGACGCCCATGCGCGCCACCAACTGGCGCTTGGCTTTATCCTTGGGCGAGAGCGCGGGGACTTCGCCTGCAGCAGCCTTGCCACGCTTGGCGGCAGGCTCCTTACTGGCGCTAGCCGAACCGCTGGTGGGCAGGTCTCGGATATGGCCGATACTCGACTTCACCACGTACTGGTTGCCCAAATACTTGTTGATGGTCTTGGCCTTAGCCGGGGATTCCACAATGACCAGCGATTTGCCCATGGATCGGAAAATTCCTGAATGCTAGAAAAAAGACGTTAGAGCCGTCGAGGCCCCGCTATATATAGTGGCTACAAGATGAGGTCAAGCAATGGCTACTGCAAGGGCCAGCCTCAAGACGTTGCAAACCGGTCCGGTTCGGCCTCGACCAGAGCAAAGCGTGGCACCTGCTCGCCGTCAACCTCGACGGACTCCTTGAACATGTTCAAGGGCCTGACCCAGAGCCCGAATTCCCCGTACAGCGCTTGGTAGAACACCACTTCTTCTTCGGTCTCGGAATGCCGCGCAACACCAAAGACACGGTACTCGGGACCTTTATAGTGACGGTAGAGACCCGGTTGCAAACTCATGGTGACTCCTTACGGGCTGCAGCAAAAAAAAATGCCAGAAAGCGTTTCCTGAAAAAAACAAAAGCCGGGGCACCAGGCCCCGGCTTGCAACATCACAGCAATCAGACGCGTTCGAAGACCGTGGTGATGCCCTGCCCCAGGCCAATGCACATGGTCGCAACACCGAGGGTGCCGCCTTTTTGCTTCATGACATTGAGCAAGGTGCCGGAGATACGCGCTCCGGAGCATCCGAAAGGATGACCCAAGGCGATAGCGCCGCCGTGCAGGTTAACCTTCTGGTCCATCTTGTCGAGTACTTTCAAATCTTTCAGCACGGGCAAGGCCTGTGCAGCGAACGCTTCGTTCAGCTCAAAGTAGTCGATATCGCCAATGGCGAGGCCGGCTCGCTTGAGTGCTTTCTGCGTTGCCGGCACCGGTCCGTAGCCCATGATCGCAGGGTCCACGCCCGCCACCGCCATCGAGCGGATAACCGCCAGTGGCTGAATGCCGAGGTCCATGGCACGCTGTCCGGACATGACGATCATGCACGAAGCGCCGTCAGTGATCTGCGACGATGTACCCGCCGTGACCGTACCACCTTTCGGATTGAACGCCGGTTTCAAAGCGGCCAGGCTTTCCAGCGTGGTTTCTGGACGAATGGTCTCGTCGTAATCGAACATCTTCAGGAAACCGTTCTCGTCATACCCTTGCATCGGGATGATTTCGTCCTTGAAGTTGCCTTCAACGGTGGCTTGATGCGCGAGTTTGTGCGAACGGACGGCAAACGCGTCTTGCTGCTCACGGGTCACACCGTGCATTTTGCCCAGCATCTCGGCGGTCAGGCCCATCATGCCGGATGCCTTGGCCGCATACAGCGACATGTGCGGGTTAGGGTCGACACCATGCATCATGCCGACGTGGCCCATGTGCTCGACGCCGCCAATGACAAATACGTCGCCATTGCCCGTCATGATCGCTTGCGCTGCGGTGTGCAGGGCGCTCATGGACGAACCGCAGAGGCGGCTCACGGTTTGCGCAGCAGAAGTGTGCGGGATTTGCGTCATCAGCGACGCCATCCGGGCGATGTTCCAACCCTGCTCCAGGGTCTGGTTGACGCAGCCCCAGATCACATCCTCAACTTCTGCAGGATCGATATTGGCGTTGCGTTCCAGCAATTTGCTGATCAGGTGCGCCGACATGTCTTCAGCGCGGGTGTTGCGGTGCATGCCACCCTTGGAGCGGCCCATCGGGGTGCGACCGAAGTCGACAATCACGACGTCTCTGGGATTCAAGCTCATATTCTCACCTACTCGTTGGGCACTTAACCGAAGAAGCTCTGGCCGTTCTGGGCCATCTCGCGCAGCTTCGCAGTGGGGTGGTACAGCGCGCCCAGATCAGCATATTGGTCAGCCAGGGCCACAAACTGTGCAACACCGACGGAATCGATGTAGCGCAATGCGCCGCCTCGGAACGGAGGGAAACCGATGCCGTAGATCAGGCCCATATCAGCCTCGGCAGCCGTGTCGACAATGCCATCTTCCAGGCAACGCACGGTTTCCAGGCACAACGGGATCATCATCCAGTTGATGATGTCTTCGTCGCTGACCTCACGATGCTCGTAAACGATCGGCTTAAGTACTTCCAGCACGGAAGCATCGACCACTTTCTTCGGCTTGCCCTTTTTGTCGGTCTCGTAAACGTAAAAACCTTTGCCGTTCTTCTGACCGAGACGATTGGCGTCGTACAACGCATCGATTGCGGAGCGACGCTCATCTTTCATACGGTCCGGAAAGCCTTCGGCCATGACATCGCGGCCGTGGTGACCGGTGTCGATGCCGACGACGTCCATCAAGTATGCCGGGCCCATTGGCCAGCCGAACTTCTCCATCACCTTGTCGATGCGCACGAAGTCGACACCGGCACTGATCAGCCTCGCAAAACCGCCGAAGTAAGGAAACAGAACGCGGTTGACCAGGAAGCCCGGGCAGTCGTTGACCACAATCGGGTTCTTGCCCATTTTCTTGGCGTAAGCGACGGTGGTGGCGACAGCGATTTCGCTGGACTTCTCGCCGCGGATCACTTCAACCAGCGGCATCATGTGCACCGGGTTGAAGAAGTGCATGCCGACGAAGTTTTCCGGGCGCTTGAGGGCTTTGGCCAACAGGCTGATGGAAATCGTCGAGGTATTGGAAGCCAGAATGGTGTTTTCACCCACCTGCCCTTCCACTTCCGACAACACGGCCTGCTTGACCTTCGGATTCTCGACGACCGCTTCGACGACCAGGTCGACGTTGCCGAAATCACCGTAGGACAGGGTAGGACGAATCGCATTCAGCGCTTCAGCCATTTTTTCCGGCGTCAGACGACCTTTTTCAACGCGCTTGCCGAGCAGCTTCGACGCCTCGCCAAGCCCCAGTTGAATGGCCTCTTCGCGGATGTCTTTCATCAGGATCGGCGTGCCTTTGACAGCCGACTGATAGGCAATACCGCCGCCCATGATGCCAGCGCCCAGCACGGCCGCCTGCTTCACGTCCTTGGCGACTTCGTCGTAGATCTTGGCTTTCTTTTTCAGTTCCTGATCGTTCAGGAACAGGCCAATCAGGCTTTGAGCAGCGGAGGTTTTCGCCAGTTTGACGAAACCGGCAGCTTCAATTTCCAGCGCCTTTTCTCGACCGAAGTTTGCTGCCTTCTGGATGCTCTTGATCGCTTCAACGGGCGCCGGGTAGTTAGGACCAGCCTGGCCCGCTACAAACCCTTTGGCGGTTTCGAAAGCCATCATTTGCTCGATGGCATTGAGTTTGAGTTTTTCAAGCTTGGGCTGACGCTTGGCGCGGAAGTCGAACTCGCCGGAAATCGCACGCTTGATCAGATCCAGCGCTGCTTCCTGAAGCTTCTCAGGTACGACAACCGCATCGACAGCGCCCACTTTCAGTGCATCTTCAGCACTATTGTCTTTGCCGGAAGCGATCCACTCGACGGCGTTATCGACGCCAATCAGACGTGGCAGACGCACGGTGCCGCCAAAGCCTGGATAGATGCCAAGTTTGACTTCAGGCAGGCCGATCTTGGCGGCAGTCGACATCACGCGGAAGTCAGCGGCGAGACACATTTCCAGCCCGCCACCCAGCGCAATGCCGTTGATCGCAGCAACGGTGGGCACACCCAGGTCTTCGAAATCACTGAAGATGCGGTTGGCCTCAAGGTTGCCAGCGACCAGCTCTGCGTCTGGCAGTTTGAAATTCTCGACGAATTCTGTGATGTCGGCGCCGACGATGAACACGTCTTTGCCACTGGTCACGATTACGCCTTTGATCGACTGATCGGCTTTGATGGTATCAATGGCCTGGCGCAGGTCACTGAGAGTGAGACGGTTGAACTTGTTGACGGACTCACCCTTGAGGTCGAACTTCAGTTCGACGATGCCACTTTCAAGAGCCTTAACCGTGATGGCTTTACCTTCGTAAATCATCAACTGATCTCCATGATATGGAAGCTGAACAATACGTATCGACGCTGAATTCCGGCGAATGACACGGCGACATCGCCGATTCAAAACACCAAACGCAGGCACCCCGTCGAAACGAGTCGAGCGTCTGTCAGAACATTCGTACGGCAAACGCTCAATTCATACGCCCGTTTGATTTGGGTGACACACCTTCGAGCATATTCCAGCAATTGTCAATTGAGCCAACAGCCGACATAACGGGCAAAATCGGGTAGAAGCGGTGCGCTGATAAGTCTGCATTCATCAGGGTGATGAATTTTCAGCCATCGGGGTGAACGCCACATGACGGGAAGCGGAAAATCCCCGAGGGAATGGAAAAAAACACCCTCAGCGCAGACAATTGCACCAATAAGGCCTACATTCACTGAACCGCGCATCAAGACGGTTCATTGGTGGTGCTACAACTCTCGAATTGCCCGGGACGACGCTGCATCGCACCGCGAAGCGCCCAGAATCACGGCCTGCCTGGCCAACCCCAGCCCGATGTTGTTATCGGGCTTTTTAATGCTTGAGATTTGGCCCCCCACGTTCACGCAAGCGCCTTCAACACCTCGGTAATTCGCTGCAATACTTGCGCTTCACCTTTTTCTGCCCAGTAAAGCGCAATAAGTTGCGGCCCCGCCTCCACCTTGTAGACATCCTCAGGCAGTGTCTGAAATTGCGCCATCAGACGAGCGTCTTCACATTGCTCACGCCACTGATTGAGCCATACGCCCGGCGTCGTCTGGAAATACACCCAACTATCGGGTTTGGAGGAGCGGCGTGGACGATGGTACTGAGCGCAGGGACTCGGCGGCTCTTTGGGCAACCAGTGCGGCCATTGCTGGGGCGTCAATTGCATTGCCAGGCCCATGCGCCTGGCTTCCATCCGTAGCGCCATTCTGCCACTCTGCTGCCGCGACGGACGCAGCCAGACCAAAGGACTCAGGACAACGGCCAGGATTGACAGCACTATCCACACCGTCATATTTGTATTCCCGGCTCTACACGGCGGTAGTCGCAAAAAGAATGGCGTGCCATGAGGCGCGCGAAAAGAGCCATAATTACCACCATCGCAAACCTCAGAAGGAACATCCCATGTCCTATACACATATTTTGGTCGCCGTGGACCTCACTGAAGAGTGCGATCCGGTTATCAAACGGGCCATGAGTCTCGCGCTCGCCAGCGGCGCCAAGCTTTCACTGGTTCACATTGTCGAACCCATGGCCATGGCGTTTGGCGGCGATGTCCCAATGGACTTGTCGCAACTGCAACAGCAGCAGTTCGACCAGGCAAAAGAGAAGCTGGAAAAACTGAAACTCAAATACCCTGATGTTAAAACCGGTGACAGCCATCTGACCTACGGCCAGCCACGCCAGGAAATCCATCAGCTCGCCAAAGAGCACCAGGTCGATCTGATCGTGGTCGGCAGTCACGGTCGCCACGGCCTTTCACTATTGCTGGGTTCCACCGCCAACGACGTACTCCACGGCGCACCGTGCGACGTATTGGCTGTTCGACTGGTCAAGCGAGCCGATTGATTCAAGCTGCTGCTTGCGCCACACAATTCAGTTAACAGTCCAAACAAAAAGCCCGAACCCTTGAAGGGGCTCGGGCTTTTTCACATCGGTCGTGACTCGATCAATCGTCCAGCTCAGCCCAACGCTCAAGCAGACCGTCTAACTCGCCCTGCAGGCTTTCCAGCTGAGCGATCACCGCTGTGGTCTGCTCGGCAGGACGCTGGTAGAAGCCAGGCTCGGCCATTTCAGCATTCAGTACAGCCATCTGCGCTTCAACAGCGTCGATCTGGGCTGGCAACGCTTCGAG
Organism: Pseudomonas sp. BSw22131; assembly: GCF_026810445.1. NCBI lineage: Bacteria > Pseudomonadati > Pseudomonadota > Gammaproteobacteria > Pseudomonadales > Pseudomonadaceae > Pseudomonas > Pseudomonas huanghezhanensis. Next base: position 3,470,474 of record NZ_CP113949.1, read on the forward strand.
TTCGCGCTGCAACTTATAGCTGAGCTTTTTCTTGGCGACCGGCATTTCCGCTGCAGCTACAGGCTGAGCCTCAACCACTGCAGTCGCCAGTTCGGACTTGCCCGACTTGCTGTCGGTGACACCCAACAACCGCGGCGAACCGCCTTGGCGCAACCAGTCCTGATAGCCGCCAACGAACTCGCGAACCTTGCCCTCGCCTTCGAACACGAGGGTGCTGGTCACGACGTTGTCGAGGAATGCCCGGTCGTGGCTGACCATCAGCACCGTGCCCTTGAAGGTCAACAGAACCTCTTCAAGCAGCTCGAGGGTTTCGACGTCCAGATCGTTGGTCGGCTCATCGAGTACCAGCAGGTTGGCCGGTTTGCTGAACAGTTTTGCCAACAGCAACCTGGCGCGCTCACCACCTGACAAGGCTTTAACCGGCGTACGGGCGCGCTGTGGGCTGAACAGGAAGTCGCCCAGGTAACTCAAAACGTGGCGGCTCTGGCCATCGATATCGATGAAATCACGACCTTCTGCTACGTTGTCGATAACGGTCTTTTCCAGATCCAACTGATGGCGCAACTGATCGAAGTAAGCGACATCCAGACGCGTACCCACTTCAACCGTGCCACTGGTGGGCTGAAGATTGTCGAGCATCAACTTGAGCAGAGTGGTCTTGCCAGTGCCGTTTGCGCCCAGCAGACCAATGCGATCTTCGCGCTGCAGGACCATCGAGAAGTCCTTGATCAACATCGGGCCACCCGGGTGGGCGAAGCTGACGTTGTCGAGCACCATCACCTGTTTGCCGGACTTGTCGGCGGTATCCAGCTGAATGTTGGCCTTACCGGTACGCTCGCGGCGCTCACTGCGCTCTACACGCAGTTCTTTCAAGGCGCGCACACGACCTTCGTTGCGGGTGCGTCGCGCTTTGATGCCCTGGCGGATCCAGACTTCTTCCTGAGCCAGACGCTTGTCGAACAGTGCGTTGGCGGTTTCTTCGGCGGCCAGCGCAGCTTCCTTGTGGACCAGGAAGCTGGCGTAGTCGCCGTTCCAGTCAATCAGGCCGCCACGATCCAGCTCAAGAATGCGCGTGGCGAGGTTCTGCAGGAAGGAACGGTCGTGCGTGATGAACAGAACGGCGCCCTGGAAATCTTTCAGCGCCTCTTCGAGCCAGGCAATCGCACCGATGTCCAGGTGGTTAGTCGGCTCGTCGAGCAGCAGCAGATCCGGCTCCGAGACCAGCGCCTGTGCCAGCAGTACCCGGCGACGCCAGCCACCGGAGAGTTCGGCGAGGGTTTTGTCGGCGGGCAACTGCAGACGGCTGAGGGTGCTGTCTACCAATTGCTGCAAGCGCCAGCCATCACGGGCCTCGAGGTCTTGCTGAACGTGCATCAGCTTGTCCAGATCCTCGGCGGTGACGATGTTCTGACTCAGGTGATGGTACTCGGCGAGCAAGGCGCCCACACCGTCCAGGCCTTCAGCGACCACATCGAAAACGGTACGGTCGTCGGCTACCGGCAACTCTTGCGGCAGCTCGCCGATTTTCAGGCCCGGGGCGCGCCAGACGCTGCCGTCATCGGGCTTTTGCACGCCTTTGACCAGCTTCAACATGCTGGACTTGCCAGTGCCGTTGCGACCAATGATGCAGACCCGCTCACCACGGGCGATCTGCCACGACACCTTGTCCAACAACGGCATGGAGCCGAACGCAAGGGACACATCGCTGAATTTGAGCAGGGTCATGAGCTTCTCCAAAAACCGGGCGCGCATTCTACCTGAGATACCCGGTGCATGTCGGCATTGGATGACGGATGTGCAGTCCCTCATCCAAATAATTTCTTTTTATACACACAGATTGTTTCCATCCGTGACCGTCGAACCCGGAAGGCTTCAACCAGCGCTGGCAAACCGCTAAGCTAGCGGCACTTTTCACGATTCATCTGCACGGAAGTCTCATGCGCAGTCGTTTCTTTAGTCTTTTGTCCTGCCTGCTTCTGTCGGCGACCGCCGCCCAGTCTGTCCAAGCGGTCGACCTCTCCCAACAACGCCAATACTACGATGAAGCCAAGCGTGCGCTGGCCAAGGGCGACTCTGGCCCTTATCGGATGTACGGCGCGGCGCTGGCCGATTATCCGCTCGAACCCTACCTTGCATACGATGAACTGACCGCCCGCCTGAATAGCGCCAGCGATCAGGAGATCGAAAAGTTCTTTGCCGACCACGGCGACCTTCCCCAGGCCAACTACATGAAGTTGCGCTGGCTGCGACAACTTGCAGCGCGGGGCGACTGGCAACCGTTTGTCGAGTATTACGATCCCAAGCTTAATTTCGTCGAGCTGGACTGCCTGTATGGTCAATACCAGTTAGGCCACAACTTGAAAGCAGAAGGTTACGCCAACGCCGAGAAGCTCTGGATGACCGGCAAGACCCTGCCCGCTGCGTGTGATGCGTTCTTTGCCCAGTGGGCCGCCGAGGGCCAGCTCACCGAGCAGAAACGTTGGCAGCGCGCCAAGCTGGCGGCGCAAACCCGCAATTACGCGCTGGCCAACCAATTGGTCAACAGCCTGAACTCCCTCGCCCCCCAAGGCCGCTTGCTGATTGCCGTCGCGCAAAAGCCGGAAATGATCAACAACCAGGCCCAGTTCGTTCCTGCCGACGAGGCAATGTCGGACGTCGTCGGCCTGGGCCTGCGCCGCCTGGCTAAGCAGGATCCCCAGCGCGCACTCGAACTGCTTGACGCCTACGCACCGGCGCTGCGCTTTTCCCACGAAGAACAAGTGCAGATCGCCAAGGAAATCGGCCTCACCCTCGCGCGCAGCTACGATGGCCGCGCCCTGGAGGTGATGACCAAGTACGACCCGGATCTGCGCGACGACACGGTGACCGAATGGCGCCTGCGCCTGCTGCTGCGCCTGGCCCGCTGGAATGACGCTTACGAACTGACGCGTCGCCTGCCGCAATCGCTGGCCACCACCAATCGCTGGCGCTACTGGCAGGCGCGTTCACTGGAGCTGTCGCAGCCCAACAGCCCTCTTCTGCCTGCGCTCTACAAGAATGTAGCCAAGGAGCGCGACTTTTATGGCTTCCTGGCAGCGGATCGCACTCAGACCTCTTACCAGTTGAACAACAAACCCCTGATGCTCAGTCAGGCCACCATCAACAAAGTACGCAATACGCCGGGCGTGCGTCGTGCGCTTGAGTTTTACGAGCGCGGCCAGATCGTTGACGGGCGTCGCGAGTGGTACCACGTTACCCGCCGCTTTACCCGTGACGAGATGGTTGCGCAGGCGAAACTGGCGTACGACATGAAGTGGTACTTCCCGGCTATCCGCACGATCAGTCAGGCGCAGTACTGGGATGATCTGGACATTCGCTTCCCGATGGCACACCGCGACACGCTGGTTCGGGAAGCGCAGGTGCGCGGCCTGCATTCAAGCTGGGTGTTCGCGATCACCCGCCAGGAAAGCGCGTTCATGGACGACGCACGCTCCGGTGTCGGCGCCAGTGGCCTGATGCAACTGATGCCGGCCACTGCCAAAGAGACCGCTCGCAAGTTCAGCATCCCGCTGACCTCACCCGCGCAGGTGCTGGATCCGGACAAGAATATTCAGCTTGGGGCGGCTTATCTGAGCCAGGTTCACAGCCAGTTCAACGGCAACCGCGTGCTGGCTTCAGCGGCCTATAACGCGGGCCCAGGTCGTGTACGGCAATGGCTGAGAGGGGCGAACCACCTGGCGTTCGACGTGTGGGTTGAAAGCATTCCGTTCGATGAAACCCGCCAGTACGTACAAAACGTACTGTCTTACGCAGTCATCTATGGACAGAAGCTGAATGCACCGCAGCCGCTGGTGGATTGGCATGAGCGGTTTTTTGACGATTTATAAGGGGTTCGGGAGGCGCTGACGAGACCGTCTGCGCCTCTCGCCATCTGGCTGCGCCTGCGTAAACCCTTACTCCAGAACCTCAACCGGCATGCCAACTTCGAGTACGCCGGGGCCGTCGCTGACCATGTTCTGCCCAAACCAGATCTGCCCGTCCCATTCCCGGTAGGTCTTGAGAGTGGTCAGGGGTTCACGATCTTCGGTGCGTTCACCGGTCGCAGGATCGATAGTGGTCAGAATGCAGCGCGAGCAGCCCTTGAGCAGACGGAATTCCATTTCACCGATGCGGATGCGTTTCCAGCCATCCTCGGCGAACGCTTCACTGCCTTCCACCACCAGATTGGGCCGGAAGCGCAGCATTTCCTGCTCCCGGCCAATCTTGCCAGACAAATCATCAAGCGACGCCTGACCGATCAGCAACAGCGGGAAGCCGTCAGCGAAACTCACCCGGTCATTTACATCGCCATAACCACTGGGCAGCCAACGTGCCCGTTCGCTGGGCATGTACACCAAGCGCGTGGGTCTGCCCACAAAATCACTGACCCATCGCGCCGCTTCATCACCGGCATCCGGCACCCTGAACGTATCGCGCCACACCGTGATGCCGCGCAGGTTCGATTCCACGTCTTCCGGGACCCGCACATCAATGGGCGCATTACCTGGCGCCGACAGCGTAACGCCGCCCGCCTCCTTCCACAGCACCGACAACTGTGACATCTGCGGCAGCACACGCTGAGTAAAAAACCGTCCATTGGTCTCGTCCACCAACATCCAGCGTCGGTCACCGGTCAGGCCCAACTCATCGAACTGCGCGCGTTGCAGCGGCTCGGCCTTGCAGGACTTGAGGGGGTAACGATACAACGCGCTGAGGTGCGGCATGAACGCTTCCTTGGGTGATCTGATGATGGCGGAAAAAGCGTTACTTTATACGAGCCGATCCGCGTCTACAGCCTCGCGGACACAAAAAAGCCCTCGCAACCCATTACAGGTCACGAAGGCTGGAAACGCTTATTACGATTGATCGAGCATCAAGCGCTCACGGACCACGTCAACCAGTTTGTCCGGCTGGAACTTGGACAGGAAGTTATCGCAGCCGACCTTCTTGACCATCGACTCGTTGAAACTGCCTGACAACGAGGTGTGCAGCACCACGTACAGGCCGCGCAGCCTCGGGTCGTTACGAATTTCGGTGGTCAACCGGTAGCCATCCATTTCCGGCATCTCGGCATCGGTGAAGATCATCAGCAGCTTGTCAGTCATCACCTCTCCGCTGTCAGCCCAGCCCTTGAGCATGTTCAGCGCTTTAAGGCCATCGCGGGCGACGTGCATTTTAACGCCCAGCTGACCCAGCGTTTCGCGTAATTGCGCCAACGCCACGTTGGAGTCGTCGACCAGCAGGACTTCGCGCCCCCGGGCGCGTTCCAGCACCGGATCTTCAAGTTTTTCACGGGAGACCTTGGCGCTGTAGGGCACGATTTCAGCGAGGACTTTTTCCACGTCGATAATCTCAACCAGTTGGTCATCGACTTTACTGATAGCGGTCAGGTAATGCTGGCGCCCCGCACTGGTCGGTGGTGGCAGAATCGCTTCCCAGTTCATGTTGACGATGCGGTCCACACCGCCCACCAGGAATGCCTGAACCGAGCGGTTGTACTCAGTGACGATGATTGTGCTCGACGGGCTTGGCACCAACGGCCGCATGCCGATCGCCTGAGACAGGTCAATAACCGGCAGCGTCTGTCCACGAAGGTTGACCACCCCGCAGACATAGGGATGGCGCTGGGGCATCAAGGTGAGCTTGGGCAGCTGGAGTACTTCCTGAACCTTAAACACGTTGATTGCGAACAACTGTCGGCCGGCCAGGCGAAACATGAGAATTTCCAGGCGGTTCTCACCCACCAGCTGAGTGCGTTGATCTACTGTGTCGAGAATGCCAGCCATCTGTTGCTCCTGGAGCAAGGGTCATATTTGATTTCGCTAAAACGCTATCGGCTGACGGCGATCAGACCTTAATCAGAATGTGCCTGCCCGACGAAATGACATCCTATTAATATCATTCCTCTCCCGCCATCATTCCACCAATGAAACAGCTTTCGTTCATGCAAGCGCAGTGAAGACCGTAGGGGTATTCCTTAGCCACAGTCAGGGCAAACCTGATATTCGTTATCGCCGGGAGCTATTACTGTGACGGCATTCTCATTGAGTGAACGGAATCGTTTCAGTGATCGCGTACGTCGAGCCACCCGCCCGCCTTGTCCCTGCAGCGACAAGTGACCTTCAGCAAAGCGGTTCGACGCGATCACGCAGGTCCCCAATCAACGACTGCGTCACATCCGACGCAGCCCGACCGGAACAATCGGAAACGGCCTACAGACTTGCCTTTACTCTCGCGCTTACCGTGATGCCACTTGCCACACGCGACCTACGATCGCCATCCATGAACAGTGGAGATTACACATGCTGAACAGCAATGAGTGGCATCAGCTGCACGGTGAGTTTCTCAGCGACGCCCAGGTATTGCTGAAACGCTCGGAAGAGTGCCTGGCTCATCTGGAGCTGATAAGCGATGACAAAGATGCCATTGGATGCCTGCTCGAAACACTGCATAAAATAGCTGGAGAAGCAGACAAGGCAGGCGTGACGCCAGTTGGCAATTTTGCCCGTCAGTTGCGGTATTTGCTGTATTTCGCTCACGCCGCAGCGCGCATCCAGCCAAAGACACTGCTTTGTCTTAAAAGCTGCTTCACGCTACTGGCCTGGCAGATCGAGCTGATCGACCCGTACACGGGCCAGTTGTTACTCGATGAACAAGAGCAGCAAGAATTGCTCGAACACTTCAGTTGCTGCGCCGGGATCGGCGGACTTGAGCCAAGCCCTGTACATCCAGTGAGATGGACGCGGCAAGGCTCCTTGCATTCCACTGCCGACGGGCACTGCGCCCATGATCCAGTCCTTCATAACAACTCACTTTGATATCAACGCGCCCGCACGACAACCCTGTCTGGCGGGATGCGCCTGCCAGAGCGCCATGGCGGTACTGAAACGAAAACAGCCCATACAGACCGTTCAGAGACAGCAATTAAACCGCTGGCCATTTGAGGTAAGATCGGTGTCGACCATCTGGACGCCCCCTCTTCGCACGCAAGCAAAGAGAACCGCTGATACAGGGCTGACTGCCGCAAAGTGACCCGACATACCGTTGTCCGGCTTATCCGCAACAACCATTTGATGGCTTCATCTCTTATGCACGCCAGCTACAAGATCTTCAAATTATGGCCGCCAAGTACCAAAAATGCCTGGCGACTGACCGCGGTGCTGTGCGTGGGAGCTGCGGCGTGCAATCTGGCGCTGCACTTCATGTGTAGTGCGCTGCCCATCAGCTTGCTGGTACTCAATCTCACGGCGTTTCTGAGCGTCTGGTACGCCCAGGCGCGCCTGGGAAGGTCCATTCAGTTTCAGCCTCAGGAGCTTGCGGACCACATGCTTCAGGTTCAGGAAACGGAACGCCACCGACTGAGTCGCGAGCTGCACGATGACATCGGTCAAATGCTCACCGCCGCGAAATTGCAAAGCGACTGGCTGCAAAGGCGTTTGCCGACAGAACTGCAACCTCATTGGGCGGTGCTCAACAACACGCTGGATGAAACCCTCGCCAAGGTGCGCGACGTCTCGGCCATTCTCAACCCGCGCCAATTGGCGAGTCTGGGGCTTGAGGCCAGCTTGCGTGCCCACCTGCTGCGCACGCTCACCGACACCCAAGTGCTGTGGAGCCTGGAGTGCCAGCAAAGGCTGACCGGAATTCCGGAAGAAGTGGCGGTGGCTGCGTTCCGGATCACCCAGGAGGCCGTCACTAACGTATTGCGTCATGCCCGAGCGAGTAACCTGATCGTGCGGATACAACGGCGCGCCGACGGGCTGGCGCTCAGCATCACTGACGACGGAATCGGCTTTACTCCAGCCGTCAATCCTGGCGAACAAGGCCAACGCGGCATGGCCGGCATGGGCGAACGCGCGGCACTGATGGGTGGCACCTTCAACATCGAAAGCGCGCCGGGCACTGGCACCCATATCCAGGCCGTATTCCCTTGGGCGCCTCGCGCACAAAAACGTGCCGCCACAAGTAGTGCCTCATGACGTGCACGCTACTGTTGATCGACGACCACTCACTGATCAGGGCTGGAGTCCGTGCGCTGGTGGCGGACATTCCGGGCTATACCGTCGTGGGTGAAGGCGCCGATGGCGAGCAATTGCTGGAGCTGACGCTCACGCTGCGGCCGGACATCATCCTCCTCGACATCTCGATGAAACGCAGCAACGGGCTTGATGCTCTGGAGACACTGAAAAAGACATTGCCCGACAGCAAAGTACTGATTCTGTCGATGCACACCGAGCCCCACTTGATCATGCGGGCGCTTGAGGCTGGTGCGCATGGCTATCTACTCAAGGATGCAACGGCGACAGAGATCGAACAGGCGCTAGACGCACTGCGCAGCGGCGAGCGTTACTTGAGCCCGGCAATCGCCCATACCGTGATCAACCAGGCACTCGTGGGGAGCAAATCAGCCAAGGCCGACGTTCACGACAACCACGCGCTGACGGCGCGCCAACTGGAAATCCTGCGGCTGATCGTGCGCGGGAAGTCCACCCGGGAAATCGCCACCGGCCTGAGCCTGAGCATCAAGACTGTCGAGACCCACCGTTCGCAGATCATGAAGCGCCTGCAGATCTACGACGTGGCGGGCCTTGTTCTGTTTTGCGTACGCGAGCAGATCATCAGTCTGGACGATTAAGCCGCGCGGACCGGCCCAGCAACGGGGAATGCGATGGCAGGTGAACGTGCAGTGCGGCTGGCCGGATCTCGAAACGAAGGTTCTCGCCTTTCAGCGGCTCGCCGTCCAGATTGATATCCAGCCCTTGGGTCGACTTGAGCTCGACCCAAGGCAAGCGGGCCCTGACGAACATGTTCTCAACCCCCAGCCCGCCCTCAAGCAGACTCCTGAGCGTGCCGATCACTTCCTGAGGCGCTGGCAGGATGCTGACGTCGAGCATGCCGTCGTCGGCCAGTGCTGTCGGACACAGAGGGTGACCCCCCCCTGCTTGACGCCCATTGCCAATACCCAGTGCGAGCATTTCGCCCTGCCAGTGGAAATCGGGGCCAGTGATCTCACCGTAAGCCGCGCTCAGCTCGCTGAAACGCGACAAGCCGGTAAAGAGGTACGCCGCGCCGCCCAGGACTTTCTTCAGGTCTTCGGAGGTATTGGCGGTGACCTGGCTGCCGAAGCCGCCCGTGGCCATGTTCAGGAACATCTGCCCATCGACCTCGCCCATGTCCACCGCGTAAGCGGGTACATCCAGCAGGTCCAGCGCTTTCTCGACTTCCAGCGGCACTTCGGCCGAACGCGCGAAGTCATTGGCAGTGCCCAGCGGCAAGATGGTCAGCCGGGCGTCGGTGTCGGCTTGCGCCAGCGCCTCGGCGATATCACGCAACGTACCATCGCCACCGCCGGCGATAATCTCGCGGTGTCCATCAGCAAGGGCTTCATTGACCAGGCGCTGCGCGTCGCCCGCTTCCCACGTCAGCCGGACGTCCAGGCTCCAGCCTCGTTGGCGTTTTTTCTCCACCGCATTGCGCACATCCTCGTTGAGCGCCTGCTTGCCGTGGAGAATCAAAATTGCTCTGCGCTCTGTCATTTCTGTCTCTCTGTGATCGTGCGGGTCTTTGCGAGATATGTTGACCACGGCCCCGGAAAAAAAAGCCGCCGCCGCTCAGCAAATTTTTCTCGGCGGTCAGTCTTTGGTTGCATAATGCCATCAAATCGACGAACGGCACTGAGCGGACGGGGAAATTCAGAGTCAGACCTTGGGCTGCGCTAAAACCCGCAGCCCAGCTGCGTCTTTTGCTATCGATATACCTCGATGTGTTTCATAAAAGTTACGCTTTTTCATATCCGAGTCGATCATTTCCAGCATTTACTCGGGTAAAAGGCGACGAGTAATGTAAGAAAAATGATTATTTTCAGCGCCAAGGGCATTGAATTAATCCTCAAGAATGTGCTTAATCGACAAATTATTGGCTTAAATCACAAGTAAGCGAAAAGAGTCACTTTATTGACTTTTATCCCCTAAAAGCCTGCGTCAAAAGAGCCAGTCATCTATTCAGGGATTGAAGACATGGAACAGTTCTTATGTGGGCGCTTTGCTCATTATTCTTTCGCTCAATGGCTCAAGCGTGATCGCACTCCCCGGTTCCCGCTGCATGCACGATGAGTCTGTCAGCTTCTATCTCTCTATTCCGTTGAGCGCTGCCATGGCAGCGCAATTTTCTCGCGAGGCTTTCTAATGGGCACTTTGATTCCCTGCATTATCGCTGGCGGTGCTGGCACCCGTCTTTGGCCTGTCTCGCGTGAAGCGATGCCCAAGCCGTTCATGCGACTGCCGGATGGCGAAAGCCTGCTGCAAAAAACATTCAAACGGGCGACAGGGCTGAAAGACGTCGAAAGCCTGCTGACCGTGACCAACCGCGATGTGTACTTCCGCACCGTGGACGACTACCGCCTGCTGAATAAAACAAAAGTGCAACTGGACTTTCTGCTGGAGCCGTTCGGTCGCAATACAGCCCCCGCCATCGCCGCGGCGGCCCTGCATGTGCTGTCGCGCTACGGCGCCGACGCGCAATTGCTTATCTTGCCGGCCGATCACCTGATCAGTGACATCGAAGCGTTCGGCGCAGCCGTAGCCAGTGCGCGCAAACTCGCCGACGAGGGCTGGCTGGTGACGTTCGGCCTCAAGCCGACCAAGCCGGAAACAGGCTTCGGCTACATCGAGAAGGGCCAGGCACTCAGTGGAGAAGCATTCCAGGTGGCGCGTTTCGTCGAGAAACCGGATGCGCACACGGCTCAGGAATACCTCGACGGCGGCCTGCACCTCTGGAACGGCGGCATGTTCTGCATGCGCGTTGACGTTCTGTTGAGTGAACTGGAAGTCCACGCGCCGGACGTGTTGGCGGCGGTCAAGGCTTGCCTGGCCCAGTGCACGAGCAAAGAAGGCAACAATGAGCTGCAAATGGAGCTGGACAGCACCAGCTTTGCGCTCGCGCCGGACATCTCCATCGACTACGCACTGATGGAGCGTTCGCAGAAAGTCGCCGTCCTGCCTTGCGAGCTCGGCTGGAGCGACATCGGCTCCTGGCAGGCGATTCGCGAACTGACGCCCGGCGACGCTCAAGGCAATCAGTGCAACGGGCAAACGGTCCTGCATGACGTGACCAATTGCTACATCGACTCCCCGAAACGCCTCGTTGGCGCTCTGGGCCTCGATAACCTGATCATTATCGACACCCCCGATGCAATCCTGATCGCCGACGCGTCGCGCAGCCAGGAAGTGAAGGTCATCGCGCAGGAACTCAAACGTCAGGGTCACCCGGCGTACCTGCTGCACAACACCGTCACCCGGCCTTGGGGCACCTACACCGTGCTCGAAGAAGGCAAGCGCTTCAAGATCAAGCGCATCATGGTCAAGCCTCAGGCCTCGCTTTCGCTGCAAATGCACCACCATCGCAGCGAACACTGGATTGTCGTCAGCGGCATGGCGCTCGTGAGCAACAATGATCGCGAATTCTTGCTCGACACCAACGAATCGACGTTCATCAAGCCGGGACACACTCACCGCCTGGTCAACCCTGGCGTGATCGATCTGGTGATGATCGAAGTGCAGAGCGGCGAATACCTGGGCGAAGACGACATCGTGCGGTTCACCGACGTTTACGGCCGCGTCCCGGAAGCGACCAAGGCCTGACGCACGTCGGGCCACCGACCCCGTCGATGCCTCAAGGAGCGCTGTAGATGGATTACAGCCGTTCCAGACTGATCAAATACGCGCCGCTTATCGGCGCGTTTTTGCTGTACACGAGCCATGCGTGTGCCGAGACAATTTTGCGGGCGCCACGGGCCGTGACCTGGCAGGACTTTCTCTTGAGCGCTTCGGCGCTCACAGCAGGCGAGGGGCTCAGAGGTACTCGGAAATTTCGATCAGGTTCAGGTCCGGATCACGCACATACACCGAGCGGATCGGCCCGGCAGCACCTGTGCGGTTGATTGGCCCCTCGATGATCGGCCAATCGGCATCGTTCAAGCGCTCAATCACCTGCTCAAGCCCTATAGACGCGATAAAACACAGATCCAGCGCACCTGGCACCGGGACGTGGGCCTTGGGCTCGAACTCCTGACCGCGCACGTGCAGGTTGATCTTCTGATTGCCGAACCTGAACGCGCGCCGTCCTTCCCCGAATGTCTCCAACTGCATGCCGAGCACGCGGGTATAGAAATCCACTGTCGCGTCGGCGTCTACGGCGGTCAGGACCAGATGGTCGAGGTGATCGATCATGCTGTTACCTCCTTGGATGTTTGCTCGATTGATCGATGCCGTCAGTTAGTTGTGCTGTTACTTGCGCGGTCGGTAGCCAGTTGCCACACGCGTGCGAGGTCACGTGCACGGTCGTGAAGCAGCGTCGTGGCGTCGCGGCAGGCGTCATCGAGCGTCATGGGGCCACTCGTCAGCCCAAAGGCCGCGCTGATGCCGTGTCGATACAAGTCGGCGTAGCCCTCCCCCAACGTACCGGCCAGCACAATCACCGGCACGCCTTGGCGCTGGGCGATCCGGGCGACCCCAAAAGGCGTTTTGCCGCGCAGGGTTTGTGCATCGAAGCGGCCTTCGCCGGTGATCACCAGGTCGGCGCCTTCCAGCGCGTGCGCAAGACCCGTGAGGTCCGCCACCACCTCGACACCCGGCCGAAACGAGGCGTTCAGATAAGCCTTGGCCGCAAAGCCCATTCCGCCTGCCGCGCCGCAGCCGGGATACTCACGCTCGTCACTGCCCAGTGCACTGGCGGATTGATCGGCGAAGTGCCCCAACGCGGCATCCAGCGCAAGCACCTGATCGGGAGATGCGCCTTTCTGCGGGCCAAAAATATGTGAAGCGCCATTTGGGCCACACAGCGGATTGTCGACGTCGGCTGCGACCTCGAAATGCACGTCGCGCAAACGCTCATCCAGGCCGTCAAGCGCTATGCGGGCAAGGTTTGCCAACGCGAGGCCGCCCGGCGGCAGCGGCTGGCCGTCGCTGTCGAGAAAGCGCGCACCCAACGCTGAGAGCATGCCCGTGCCGGCGTCGTTGGTCGCACTGCCACCGATCGCCAGAATGACGCGGCGCGCACCCGCGTCCAGCGCCGCGCGGATCAACTCACCCGTGCCCTGCGTACTGGTCACGGTTGCGTCACGTTGCTCAAGCTTGAGCAGTTGCAGCCCGCTGGCCATGGCCATTTCGATGATCGCGGTACGCGTCTCGGGCAGCCAGCCCCACTGCGCGTCGAGCTTCTTGCCCAGCGGGCCGCTGACCTGATGGGTCATCCATTGCCCGCCGCAGGCCGCCAGCACCGCTTCGATGGTGCCTTCGCCGCCGTCGGCCATGGGGCATTCGACCAGCTCGGCCTGTGGCCAGACCTCGGTCAGCCCACTCGCAATGGCCTGCGCAACAGCCTGGGCACTGAGACTGTCTTTGAAGGAATCAGGGGCAATGACAATTTTCATGGTTGTTCTCCTTGTTTGATGCCCGATAGTCGCACCGCTGTGGGAATTTTCCGCGTGACCTTCGCACAATGGCGTGTTGCACCGATTGGTCATCCGAACAAAACCAGCCTGTAACTGATGATCCACGGCCTGCGCCAGAATCAATGGCAAGGCACTGGGAATCAGCCGCGTGGTTTGGTTTCAAGCCCCACGTACAAGCGCAGCAGATCGTCGGTGCGATAGGGGTCGCAGCCGCTGATTTCGGCAATTTTTTCAAGTCGGTAGCGCAAGCTGTTGCGGTGGATGCCCAATGCGTCGGCGCAGGCCTGACTTTCGCCGCTGTAGTCGAGCCAGCAGCGCAGCGTCTCAAGCAACTGCGCCTGGCCGTCGATTCGCTGGACCGGCTCGCCGACACGCGCCGCCAGCCAGTCATGACGATAGCGCCAGAACAGCACGGGCAAGCGATGGGATTCCAGCCGCAGCAATTGCTGTTGCGGCTTGACGTGGCGGGCGTACTCCAGCAAATCGCGGGCGGCCGCACAGGCATGCCGCAGTTCGGCCAGATCAGTTGCTTGCGCCACGGTGCCCATACGTATCACTGCCCAGCCTTGCAACGCCAGTTGCTCAAGCAACAGCGCATCGTCGCGTTCCTTCCCCGCCTCGCGGCACCAATACAACAGCGTCGGCTCGCAGGTCACGCACCAGCTGTGGGCGTAGCGACTCATCAACCAGTTGGCGATGTCCCCGGTCACTACGGCGTCACCGGCGGTCTCGATCAACACCGCCTGACGTGGCAACTGCGGCTGCAAACCCAGGTGCTCGGCTTCATCAATCAGGCTCTGCTGGCTGTCGCCCAACAACAGCCGCGCCAGCAAATCCTCGCTGCGTTGCTGCCGCCACTGCTCATCAGCCTGTTGACGACGATGCTCCATCAGCATCTCGGCGGTCATCTTCACCAGTTCGGCGTAAACCCGCACCTCCTCAGGCTCGCCGGTAATCCCCAGTACGCCCACCAAGGTGTGATCGAGCATCAGCGGCAGATTGACCCCCGGCTTGACGCCCGCCAGTTGCCTGGCAGTGTGCGAATCAATCTCTACCACCCGGCGGTTCGCCAGCACCAATTGCGCACCCTCGTGCCGGGTGTACAAGCGCTCTGCCTCACCGCTGCCAATGATGATGCCCAGGTAGTCCATGACGTTGACGTTGCACGGCAAAATCGCCATCGCCCGGTCGACAATGTTCTGCGCCAATGCGTGGTCAAGGACGAACATAGAAAGGGGCCTGGAGGGTCTGCGAGGAAGTGGTCATGAAGGTCACGGCCATGTTTTTGTTGAAATTGGCGGAAGTCTGCCTGAATTTTTGATAAAAAAACCGAGTCTTCTGAACTGGATCGCGACTGTTGATCTGCCCCCCATCACGCAGAGTGTTCACCCCCTTGGCAAAACCTCGACTTGCGTTACTCCTACCATTGTTTGCCCTCCAGGCATGCGCCTCGACCAGCGCGCCGCTGGGCCAGACGAGTTTCACTGAGTACCGGCAGCAGACGGTTGACTGGATTGAGCAGCATCGTACGTTTCAGACCCGCGATCAGGCGCGCGAAGTGGAGTGGAATGCGCCGCAGGAGTGGCGCCCCTCTGGCACGCCCAAACGCGGGATTCTATTGGTGCACGGCTTGGGGGATTCGCCGTGGTCGTTCAATGACATTGGTCGCACGCTGGCCGCTCAAGGGTTTCTGGTTCGCACGGTGCTGCTGCCGGGGCACGGCACGCAGCCGTCCGACATGCTCGACGTCTCGCTGAAACAGTGGCGCCAGGTGGTTCGCGAGCAGGCGCAGATTCTGGGACGCGACGTGCCGAAGGTGTACCTGGGCGGGTTCTCTACCGGTGCGAACCTGGTGCTGGATTACGCCTATGAGCACGACGAAATCGCCGGGCTGGTGCTGTTCTCCCCAGCGTTTCGCCCGGCCAATACCTACGCCTGGGTGACTCAGTACATCAGTTGGTTCCGGCCGTGGCTGGCGACACCGAATGATGGCATCAGACCCATGCAGACACCGGTGCGCTACCTGAACGTACCGACCAATGGATTTGCGCAGTTTTACCGCAGCGCATTGATGGCGCAGAAACGCCTGAAGCAGAACCCGTACGGTAAACCGGTATTCGTGGCGATTACTCAGCATGATTCGGTGCTGGACACGGCGTATGTGCTGGACAACTTCAATCAGCGTTTCAACCATCCCGCCAGCCGTTTGATCTGGTATGGCGACAACCCCACCAAAGCTGCGGCCTCACCGCGCGTGCTGGTGCGCAATGATTACCTGCCGGAGTACCGCATCGCTCAGTTCTCGCACATGGGCCTTCTTTTTTCGCCCGACAACCGCTTGTACGGCAAAGACGGCAGCCAGCGCCTGTGCTGGAACGGCCAGGAGACTGCCGACATGCAGAAATGCCTGAACGGCGAACAGGTGTGGTATTCGGACTGGGGCCACCGCGAACCCGGCAAGGTGTTCGCCCGATTGACGTTCAACCCGTATTTCGAGTGGCAGTCACAGGTGATGGTGCAGGTGCTGAATGCTGTTGGGGATTGACAGGATTTTGTTCTGCCCGTAGGGCGTAGGAGTCCAGCTTGCTGACGATCTGCCGGGCACCGACAGTAAACCCGGTACATGCGGTGTGTCAGGTTTTGCGAGGGTGTCCGCGTGTGGGACAGCTGTACAGCCCGCAACGACCGAATATCTCACTCCCCCGGCGCCAGCCTTTCGCGGCTATTGCTCAAGTGCGTCCACATCGCTGCCCTCGCGGCATCGGGATCCTGGCGGCGGATGGCGCTCAGAATCGCTTCGTGTTCCAGATTGGCGAAGTAGGCATGGCGCGTCAGGTTGGCGCCTGCCCTTTCACTGCTGGCAATGCGGCTGCGCGGGATGATCGCCGTGCCGAGGTTTTGCATGATTTCGACGAAATACGGGTTACCGGTCGCCTCGGCAATCAACCGGTGAAAACGCTTGTCGGGCTCCACGCAGCTGTCCTCCTTGGCGAGCAGGTCTTGATAATCGTCGAGCGCCTGGCGCATCGCATTAAGCTGCTCCTGAGTGCGCCGCCCTGCCGCCAGTGCCACCGCCTGGGTTTCCAGGCCCATGCGCAGTTCGATGATGTGCCGCACACTGAACGCGGTTTCAACCTTCAAATGCAGCCCGCTGTGATCGGAGCGCTGCAATACGAAGGTGCCCTTGCCCTGATGCGTCTCCACCAGCCCGGACGCCTGCAGCTTCGAGATCGCCTCACGCACCACAGTCCGGCTGACGCCGTGTTCACGCACAATCTCGCTTTCGGAAGGCAGCTTGTCACCCGGCGCGATCTTGCCCATCAGAATACGTTGGCTCAGGTCAGTCACCAGGTCGGTTGCCAAGCTGTGTTGACGCCGCTTTGGCTGCGTGGCGGTGTGTTCCTGCATGGGTGTCTCCTGACAATAACGAAGCGGAGTTGGTGTAGCCCCAGGAAAAGCACTTGTACTTTTGCGTACCCGACCCTGGCATGAGTCATGGAATTCGTGCCAGACACGACCGCCATAAAGACGCTGGAAGCCGCATTACCAGAACCTGAGAGCGAAGGATAAAACTCATTCAACTTGTATGACAAGCTATGAAACCGAGCAAAATAATCTGCTTATAGCGCCATAAACCGATTGATTAGCGCCGCTCTACTTGTATGATGACTAACAACAGGTCAACACCTGTCACACACTCGCAGCAACCCGCATAAAAATAATCAGTGGGAGTCAACACAGTGAACGCATCCTCAGCAGGGGCGCATGACAGCCCCGATTCCGTCCTGCAATCGGCGGTCTCGAAAGTCAAACGCCACATCCTTCCGCTGTTCGTCATCATGTTCATCGTCAACTACATCGACCGGGTCAACATCGGGTTCGTGCGCAGTCACATGGAACACGATCTGGGCATCGGCGCCGCCGCCTACGGTTTTGGTGCTGGCTTGTTCTTCATCGCTTATGCGCTGTTCGAAGTACCCTCCAACATCCTTATGCAGAAAGTCGGGGCACGCATCTGGCTCACCCGGATCATGTTCACCTGGGGCATCGTCGCCGCGTGCATGGCCTTCATCCAGACCGAAACCCACTTCTACATCCTGCGTTTTCTGCTGGGCGTGGCCGAAGCCGGTTTCTTCCCCGGCGTGATTTACTACTTCACTCGCTGGTTGCCAGGCGTCGAGCGCGGCAAGGCCATCGCGATCTTCCTCAGCGGTTCAGCATTTGCTTCAGTGATCTCGGGCCCGTTGTCCGGCCTGCTGCTGCAAATCGAAGGCTTGGGCATGCACGGCTGGCAGTGGATGTACCTGATCGAAGGCCTGTTCTCGGTATTTCTTTGCGTCTTCGTCTGGTTCTGGCTGGACTCCAAACCCCAAGACGCGAAATGGATGAATCAGGCAGAAAAAGACGCCCTCACCCACGCCATCGACGCTGAACAAGTAGCCCGTGAAGCCGCCAGCCCGGTGAAAATGTCCATCGGCAAACTGCTCAAAGACCGGCAGATCCTGATGTTCTGCCTGATGTACTTCTTCATTCAGCTGACCATCTACGCCGCCACCTTCTGGCTGCCGAGCATCATCAAGAAGATGGGTGATCTGTCGGACATTCAAGTGGGGCTGTTCAACTCGATCCCCTGGTTCATCGCCATCGTCGCCATGTACGCGTTCGCGTCGATGTCGGCCAAGTGGAAACACCAGCAGGCCTGGGTGGCTGGCGCGTTGTTGATCGCCGCTGCCGGGATGTTCATGTCCACCATTGGCGGGCCGATATTTGCCTTTATCGCCATTTGCTTCGCCGCCATAGGTTTCAAATCCGCGTCGTCGCTGTTCTGGCCCATCCCACAAGGCTATCTGGACGCACGCATCGCGGCTGGCGTCATCGCTTTGATCAACTCGGTGGGCAACCTCGGCGGCTTCGTGGCGCCGACCACCTTCGGCCTGCTGGAACAACACACCGGCTCCATTCAGGGCGGGCTGTATGGCCTGACCGCGACGTCGATCATTGCAGCGGTGCTGGTGTTTTTCGTGCGGACCACCAAGAAGCACGAACCCGCGCCCGGCATGTCTGGCACGACGACACCGGTTCATCCGTAACCACCAACTCTTTCGAACCGGCACCACGCTGCCTGAAAGCACTGAGCAAAGGATTCAGACAATGACCACTCAATACGCGCAGAACACCGGCAAAGCCCCGGTCATCAACGATCTGCAGATCGTGCCGGTGGCGGGCCACGATGACATGCTGCTTAACCTGAGCGGTGCGCACGGCCCCTACTTCACGCGCAACATCGTGATCATCAAGGACAACGCCGGGCACACCGGCGTGGGCGAGATCCCCGGCGGCGAGCGCATTCGCCAAACGCTGGAGGATGCCCGCTCACTGGTGGTCGGCCAGACGATTGGCACGTATCAGAAGATTCTCAACGATGTGCGCCGCGCCTTCGCTGAACGTGATTCCGGTGGTCGCGGACTGCAAACCTTCGACCTGCGCATCACCATTCACGCCGTGACAGGCCTTGAAGCGGCGCTGCTCGACTTACTCGGTCAGCATCTGGAAGTCCCGGTGGCGGCACTGCTTGGCGAAGGCCAGCAGCGTGACGAAGTGAAAATGCTCGGCTACCTGTTCTACGTTGGCGACCAGAAGAAAACCAGCCTCGCCTACCGCACCGAAGAAGACGCCGACAACGACTGGTTCCGCGTGCGTCACGAAGAGGCTCTGACGCCTGAAGCGGTGGTGCGTCTGGCCGAAGCGGCGCACCAGCGTTACGGCTTTGAAGACTTCAAGCTCAAAGGCGGCGTACTCAGTGGCGATGCGGAAATCGACGCGGTGACCGCCCTGTCCGAACGCTTCCCGAAAGCGCGAATCACTCTGGACCCAAATGGCGCCTGGTCGCTTGAAGAGGCCATCCGCCTGTGCCGCGATCAGCACAAGGTGCTGGCCTATGCCGAAGACCCGTGTGGTGCTGAAAACGGCTATTCCGGCCGCGAAGTCATGGCCGAGTTCCGCCGCGCCACCGGCCTGCGCACCGCCACCAACATGATCGCCACCGACTGGCGTGAGATGGGCCACGCGATCCAGCTGCAATCAGTGGACATTCCGTTGGCTGACCCGCATTTCTGGACCATGCAGGGCTCGGTGCGGGTGGCGCAGATGTGCAACGAGTGGGGCCTGACCTGGGGCTCGCACTCCAACAACCACTTTGATATTTCACTGGCGATGTTCACCCACGTGGCCGCCGCTGCGCCGGGCGACATCACCGCTATCGACACCCACTGGATCTGGCAGGACGGCCAGCGCCTGACCAAGGCGCCATTGCAGATCGTCGGCGGCAATGTGCAAGTGCCCAAACAGCCAGGCCTGGGGGTCGAGCTGGACATGGACCAATTGGCCAAAGCCCATGAGCTGTACAAGGGCATGGGCCTGGGTGCCCGCGACGATGCGGCGGCAATGCAGTTTTTGATTCCGGACTGGAAGTTCAACAACAAGGCGCCGTGTTTGGTGCGTTGATCACGGAGCTGTTAGCTGCAAGCTTCAAGCTTCAAGCTAAGAGCTAAGAGCACTGAGATCCTCGCTTGTAGCTTGTAGCTCGCCGCTCGCCGCTTATAGCTTGCCCCTCAAGATTCTTGCCACTTGGCGACCGGCGCGTAACCCCTTGCGCGCCGTTTTTCTTTGCGTTATCACTGCGAACCCATGTACCTGCACGTCCTGCCGCGAAGCCTTCCATGCCTCTTCTTTCCCAGACCCATCCTCGCCTGTCCATCTCCGCCGCGTTGGGCGCAGCCGCAGGCATAGCGTCATTTTTTATCGCACCCGGCGTCACCCTGACCACCAAGTGCCTGATCGCCTGGAACGTCGGCGTGTGGATTTATCTGGTGCTGATCATGCTGCGCACGTTGCGCTCCAAGGCCGAGGACGTGAAGCGCATCGCCGAGATCGAAGACGAAAACGCGGGCCTCGTCCTGGCGATGGTCTGCGTGGCGGCGATTGCCAGTCTCGCGGCGATTGTCCTTGAGCTGTCTGGTGCCAAAGCACTGCCTCCCGGCGACAAAGCGCTGCATTACGCCTTCACCGGTCTGACGATTGTCGGCTCATGGCTGTTGACGGGTGTCATCTTCAGCCTGCATTACGCCCGCATGTTCTACACCTGGCGCGGCAAAGAGCCGGCGCTGCGCTTCGCCGATGGCGAAGTGAACCCCAACTACTGGGACTTTCTGTACTTTTCTTTCACCCTCAGCGTTGCCGTGCAGACCTCCGATGTCGGCGTGGCCACCCGAGCGTTACGCAAAGTGGTACTGGCGCAGTCGCTGATCGGATTCCTGTTCAACACTGCCATTCTCGGATTCTCGATCAATATCGCGGCGGGCCTGTTTGGCTGAGGCGTGTCGCACCACTGTCTTCCTTGCATGAGGCTTATCCAAATGACTCAGGGTTCTGCGGTAAAAATTGCGGTACTGGATGATTGGCAATCCGTCGCCCACCACGTGGTGGACTGGACGGCACTCGATTCAATCGGCGAAGTGAGTTTTCTGCACGAGTTCCCCGCTGATACGGCAACGATGGCGTCGCGGCTGAAGGACTTTACGGTCATCTGCGTGATGCGCGAGCGGACGATATTCGACGATGCGCTGTTTAGCCAGTTGCCCAACCTCAAGCTGATGGTGACGGGAGGCATGCGCAACGCGGCGCTGGACGTCGCCGCCGCCAAGCGCCTGGGCATTCAGATTGCCGGCACCGAGAGCTATAAATACGCAGCACCGGAACTGACCTGGGCACTGATCATGGCCGTGACCCGCAACATCGTCGATGAGGCCAATTCCCTGCGCGCAGGCAACTGGCAAGTGGGTATCGGCAGTGACTTGTACGGCAAGACGTTGGGCATCGTCGGATTGGGCAGCATCGGCCAGAAGCTCGCCCGATACGCACAGGCGTTTGACATGAAGGTCATTGCCTGGAGCGAAAACCTCACCGCCGAGCGCGCCGCCGAACATGGCGTGACGTACGTGAGCAAGGCTCAGCTGTTCGAGCAGTCGGACGTGGTCTCGGTGAATCTGGTGCTCAGTGATCGCAGTCGTGGGTTGGTGGACGCCCAAGCGCTGAACCGGATGAAGCCCACGGCGTATCTGGTCAATACGGCGCGTGGTCCGATCATTGATGAGGACGCGCTGGCTGAGGTGCTCAAACAGAAAAAGATCGCTGGTGCGGCGCTCGACGTTTATGGCCAGGAGCCGCTGCCCGCTGACCACCCTTTCCGCTCGCTGCCCAACCTGCTCGCCACCCCGCACGTGGGTTACGTGGCCGAGAACAACTACCGGATGTTCTTCACGCAAATGATCGAGGACATTCAGGCATGGCACGCGGGCGCGCCGATTCGGTTGTTTGGTTGACGGCTATGGCACATCCCTTGCGGTTGCGGCACATTCAACACTTCATCAAGCAATGCCTCATCAAGGATCTGAGATGACGACCACATTCCCAAGCCTCCGCCCCTCGGACCCGCGTTGCGCGTTGCTGGTGATCGACGTGCAATATGACTTTTTGCCTGGCGGTGCGCTGGCGGTGGCCGACGGCGACGCCGTGGTGCCGCTGATCAATCGCCTCGGAGCGCAGTTTCGTAACGTGATCATCACCCAGGACTGGCACCCGGGCGGGCATATTTCCTTCGCCTCGACCCACGCTGGGCGTGCGCCGTTTGACACGATCACCCTGCCCTACGGCCCGCAAACCCTTTGGCCAGATCACTGCGTACAAGCCACTCACGGGGCCGCGTTGCACGCGGACCTTGATCTGCCACACGCGCAACTGGTGCTGCGCAAAGGTTGTAATCAGGGGATCGACAGCTATTCGGCGTTCATCGAAGGCGACCGCACCACGCAGACGGGTCTGGCCGGGTATCTCAAGGAGCGCGGCATCGACAGCGTATTCGTGGTCGGCCTGGCGCTGGATTTTTGCGTGGCATGGTCTGCGCTGGATGCGCGTACGGCGGGTTTCAATACGTGGGTCATCGAGGACGCGTGCCGTGCAATTGACCTCGGCGGCTCCCTTGAAAAAGCCTGGAGCGAGATGCTGGCGGCGGGGGTTGAGCGGATTGATAGCACGAATATCCTGAGCCTTCCGCTGTAGGAGCCTACGTGTTGGCGAGACGTTTTACAGGCATCCGCATGATGACGTCTCGCGAACAAATTCGCGCCTACAGAGGTTTCGCTCGCAGAGTGATCAGCGTTTATCCGAGGCAAAGTCTGTAAGGCTCTGGCCCTCCATCCGATACCGCACCCACTCGTCCTGCGGCTCTGCGCCAATCGATTTGTAGAAATCAATCGCCGGCTGGTTCCAGTCCAGCACGCTCCATTCAAAACGTCCGCAGCCGGTGTCGACGGCGATTTTCGCCATGTGCCGCAGCAACGCTTTACCCGCGCCAACGCCGCGATGCTCCTGCGACACATACAGGTCCTCCAGATACAGCCCTTTGCGCCCTAGCCAGGTTGAATAGCTGAGGAAGTACACGGCAAAACCAATCGGCTTATCGTCGAGCAGACAGATAAGCGCCCTGGCCGGTGAGGCGGCATCGTCGAACAGGCTTCGTTCGATATCTGCGAGGCTCGCAAGCACCTCGTGCTCGGCTTTTTCATAGATCGCAAGCTCAGTGATAAAACCCAGAATCTCGGCGGCGTCAGCTCTGTTTGCGTCACGAATGTGAAGGGTCACTCTGTTACTCCTGTTTGAGATTAAAACGACATCGTTCAGGGGCGAACGACAGATGACAGATTGTGTCTGAAGCAACAGTCCTGTTCAGCATCAAATGCTCATGCCGGCACTTCGTTAACGATCAACGTACCCAGGAACACCCATGGAAAACCAGGAAGAAGAAGGCAAGACCCCCGGCATCACCGCAAAGGAAGAACAGGAAATCGACGAGAACAAGCCGCCACGAGCGGCGGTTCTGCATGAAACCATTCGCGCCCAGGGCGATCATGAGCTGGAGCGCAGCGTGACCGCGCTGTGGTGGTCGGCGTTGGCGGCTGGCCTGACCATGGGCTTGTCGTTGATGGCCATGGGGCTGCTCAATTCAAGACTGCCTGACAGCGAAAGCTTCAAGGCAATCGCCAGCTTCGGCTATTGCGCCGGCTTTCTGGCGGTGATTCTTGCGCGTCAGCAACTGTTCACCGAGAACACCCTGACGGCGGTCCTGCCGATCATGACCAAGTTCACCGTGAAGAACATCGCGCGGCTATTCCGGCTGTGGGGCGTGGTGCTGGTGGGCAACCTGTGCGGCACGTTGCTGGTGGCGTACGTCATGCTGCACTTGCCTATTTTCGACACCAGGACAGATCACGCTTTTCTTGAGATCGGTCGCAAGATCATGGAGAACGATGTCGGCACGATGTTCGCCAAAGGGATCATCTCAGGCTGGATGATTGCCACGATGGTTTGGATGATCGCCTCCATGGAGTCGGCAAAAGTGGTGATCATCATCATGATCACGTACCTGATGGCGCTGGGCGATTTCACCCACATCGTCGTCGGCTCGGCCGAAGTGTCTTATCTGGTGTTTGCTGGCGAACTGCCGTGGAAGGACTTCTGGATGGTCTTCGCAGGCCCGACGCTGGCAGGCAATATCATCGGCGGCAGTTTCATCTTCGCCCTGATCAGCCACGCGCAGATCAGAAGTGAGACAGGGGCGCCTAAGGAAGAGCCCGCCGCAGTCAAGCGTGAAACCCCGGCTGAATCCAGGCGCGAGGCCAAGCGATAACTGACGGATATCTGTAGGAGCGAATTTATTCGCGAGGCGCCGGGCCTGATTCGCCGCCACCATTTCTCGCCAACAAGTTGGCTCCTACAGGGACCAAATAACAGCGTCTGTTCTTTCCTAAATATTTATTCAGAAAAAACCGCCGCATTTATAGGCAAACTACACCTTCCAGTTGCAATGGCTTCAGGCAAACCCATGACCCGAATTCTGACGATCGAAGACGATGCCGTAACGGCGAAGGAAATCGTGGCTGAACTAAGCAGCCACGGCCTGCAGGTAGACTGGGTCGACAACGGCCGCGAAGGTCTTGTGCGTGCCGTCAGTGGTGACTACGACCTGATCACCCTGGATCGCATGTTGCCGGAAGTCGACGGGCTGGCGATTGTCACGACCATGCGCGCACTGGGCATTTCCACTCCGATTCTGATGATCAGCGCCCTGTCCGATGTCGACGAGCGCGTGCGCGGTCTGCGCGCAGGCGGTGATGATTACCTGTCCAAACCGTTCGCCTCCGATGAAATGGCTGCGCGGGTCGAGGTCTTGTTGCGACGCAGCAATCCCGGTACCCAGGCTGAAACCATGCTGCGAGTGGCCGATCTGGAACTGAACCTGATCACCCGTGAGGCCAGTCGTGCGGGCCAACCTCTGAACCTGTTGCCCACTGAATACAAGCTGCTCGAGTTCATGATGCGCAACAACGGCCAGATCATCACCCGCATGATGATTTTCGAGGAAGTCTGGGGTTATCACTTCGACCCCGGCACCAACCTGATCGATGTGCACATCGGTCGCTTGCGCAAGAAAATCGATCCCCCTACCCTGACGCCCCTGATTCGAACCGTTCGAGGCTCAGGATATGTCATTGCCGAACCCGTCTAAGGGCTGGCGTTCTTCCAGCAGCCGCTTGCTGGCGCTCTACAGTTTCTTGTTCGTGGCCTGGAGCAGCATCCTCATGGGGGTGTTGTACTGGGAAGTCACCAGTTACCTGAACACCCTCGCCCGCCATTCGCTGATGCAGCGTCAGCAATTGTTCTCGCGCTTCGAGGGCGAGCAACTGGATGACGCGCTGGCCAACAGCGACAAGTTCGACATGCGCTCGGTCGATGCCTACGGTCTGTTCGACAAAGACCTCAAACCGATCAGCGGGCCGATCCACAAGGTCCCGACCGGGCTGCCCCTCAACGGGCAGATCGAGGAACTCGACACCTGCATCGACTCCGACAACCCTGACCTGCCACGCGCCAGTTGCGACGCCGTGGCGGTTCACACCCTTGATGACCGCTGGCTGGTGCTGGTGCGCGACAACGGCTCGCTGTTTGCCGTGACCACGTTGATTCTGCGCGCACTGCTATGGGGCATTTCGCTGACCATCCTGCCGGGCATCGCGGGCTGGCACTTGCTGCGCCGCCGTCCGTTGCAGCGTATTCGTGCGATTCAGGCGAGTGCCGAGGCCATCATCATCGGTGACCTGACGCGACGCCTGCCGGTGTCTGACCGTCGCGATGAGCTGGACATGCTGGCCGACATCGTGAACGCCATGCTTGATCGTATCGAGCGCCTGATGAACGAGGTCAAGGGCGTCTGTGACAACATCGCCCACGACCTGCGCACGCCGCTGACCCGGCTGCGCGCGCAGTTGTACCGGATTCAGCAGCAATCCCCGGAAGACTCGTCGCAGGGAGAACAGATGGCCCAAGTGATCGCTGATGCCGACACGCTGATGGCGCGGTTTCGTGGGTTGCTGCGGATTTCGGAGCTTGAGGATCATCAACGGCGTTCAGCATTTGGTCGCCTGGACCCACGTCCCTTGTTGCAGGAGCTGCACGACTTCTACCTGCCGCTGGCCGAAGAAGGTGGTGTGACGCTGGAGCTGACGGTCGCCGACGCACTGCCGCCGGTGGTGGGGGATCGGGCACTGCTGTTCGAAGCGCTGTCGAACCTGCTGAGCAACTCGATCAAGTTCACCCCACCCGGCGGCAAGGTCACCATGATCGCCCGGGCCGAGGGCGACGCGACGTTCATCGAGGTGCAGGACACCGGCCCTGGTATCCCCGCTGCCGAACGCGAGGCCGTGTTCAAGCGCTTCTACCGCAGCGAAGGCGGCAACCAGCAAAGCGGCTTCGGCCTGGGCCTGTCCATCGTCGCGGCCATCGTCAACCTGCACGGCTTCAAACTGAACATCGGCACCAGCCCCTCCGGCGGCGCGAGCCTGGTGCTGGAGTGCCGGCAGGTCTTGGCGCTGGGGTGAATGCCCATTCGTGGGCTCGCGCAAAACCTGTGGGAGGGAGCTTGTTCGCGATGGCGTAAGCAAGCCCGTTACATGCCCAGCGCAAGGATTAGAGACTGGAATCTGACACCGCGCATTATTTGCGGCCTGGGCATTTCTGCCTATCCGACCAAACCTGATGACAAAAGCGTGGTGCAAAAAAAGCCCACAGCTTTCACTGTGGGCTCAACGAAGACCGTCGAAGGGAGCGTTCTGTTAACCCGGCATGCAAGTGAAGTCCTTGCTGTGACCAACCTGTTTACCGCTCGAGTCTTCCAGCTTCACGCTGTACGCCTCGCCCAGGCTCGACTCCACAAGCTTGTAATGCTCGCCAGCCTTGAACTGATCGAACTTCAGACCGCTCTGGCAATTCATCTGATCGTCATCGCCGTAACCGTCGACGATCAGGTTCACATCCAGCGTATGCGCGCCGGGTTTGACTTCAAAATAACGGCCGTCATCAAGCCGCTTACCGTCCAGGTTTTCAGCCATGAGGACACCATCGGGCTCTTCCTGCAGGCCGATCCAGGCCTCGCTCGGGTCAGCTTTGGGCATCGAGCCTGCACAAGCGGAAAGTACAGCGACCAAACTCAACATTGGCACCAGCAGTAACGACTTGGCGTTCATGACGCAAACCTCAGTAGTGAAAAAGTCCCTGTTGCACAGGGTAGATTTCGACAGACCAAGGCTGCGCGTGCGGCAGATGAACAACAAATGAATGCCGCATGAAAGTTGGTTGTGTGCGGTGATGACTAATTGTTCATTTGGTTGATGGTGGGGTGTTAGGTGCGTGCGTGGTGTTGGGGGGTGTGGGGTTGGAGGTTGGCTTGGTAATCGCGCGGGCAGCAGATGGGTTGTGGGGTAGATGACCAGCAGTTCGCGTTTTAATTATCAAGCTTACGTTCGATTTCTTCGTCTGCCGCACTCAATATATTAGCTATAACATTAGCACTAACCTGCTAAATAACCGCATCAGCATCTTTCTCGTATTTTTTACCAATATAATGGTGTGTTTACGCTTTTCCACTTTCATTAAAATGGCTCAGCACGTACTCTCCACCATAAACTGGGCATGCCCATCTAACTACAATCTAGATTTTTGCAAACTCAGCCAACGACTGCATAAGCTTAGCGAAACCCATACTTTCTTCATTCGCTCTATTTCTGATAAATGTGTAAACATCTTTTCTGGGTGATAACACTTCTACAACCTGACCTCTCTAATTAGTAACCTCAATAAACCCATTCACTACCCCATTCAAATTTTCAACCTCAGAAATAAGCGTTGGAAACTTTATAAGCTAACCGTTCTTTCCTGCCCCACTACCTATTCTAGGGTTATCAAAATAAACTTTCAGTTTAGGGGATGCATCCCGCCTCCAACGAAAGACAGGAACCATGCGAGTCATCATTTCTTTAAATTCGGACTCAGTCTCCTCTCCCGAAAACTCACATTGATAGATAGGCATGCACAGAAACAACTTTCCACGTTTAGATTCCAGTTGTCCTTTCAGGCAAGCATGGTAGGTGCTAGGAACAGCGATAGCGTGCGTAAACCCATACTCATTATTCGCCAGCGTATAAATATCTGGCGTTGATGGTGAAAGCCATGGCGGCGCTTGATCTAGAATCTCCGCCGCAAACTTTCTATCATTAGCATCCTCCGACACAGTCAACACGTCTCGATCAAGAGCGGTTTTAAGGCTGTAGCTATAGGTCGCTTTTGGGAGTTTATGCTGAAAAAAATAATATCCCACGGGCCCCTCATCAACTACAGAAAAGCTCTCCCTCAAATCTTGCCTTGTGAACATTTTACATTTCTTCTCAGTCATAATTAGGGCGAACGTCGACGACACATAAAACCATCAGTAGCGCACACAGAGCCCAGGTCTAGAACAACTGCTATAAAGAATATCACTCCATGCAGCACAGAGCATTACAATGTAAAATCTCGATCATCGACTGCGGACTTCTGATCGCTTTTCTTGAACCGTACAGTAGGGAAAAACGTTAGCCCGTAACCACGATACTTTAAAGGTGATTGCAACCCCACATAACCCGAAACTGTAACGCTATACAATCCACTTGCAACTTCCAAGTAGTCACTATTTGGTAGCCGCCCCTGATAATTAGCTTTGTAGTTTTTAAAGAAATCTGAATCCCAGTCCGTTAACGCATTCAGATCAGCAACAACAACGATACCAGAACTCACTTCGAGTGAGATTCCGGGATAATCAAATTTTAAACCAACTCGATTTTTTTCGCCAAGTGCTTCGCCGTCAATAAGTACTGAGTACTCGTCCTCTGGTATCTGATAGACAGGAATTAGGATTCCTTCATCAATTGCTGCACGACCTAAAACCTCATCTTCTAAAAAAGCATTAAAAACATTTGACCCGATCACATCATTTTCGACAAGGAAACCATCAAGTACCAGCGGATCAAATATGATGATTCCCGGTGAATACAGCTCGATACTTGCGTGCTTTTTATCCATTACGTCCTCCCGCTGACTTAATATTAGAGCCTTTCCCAAGCGATTTATTCAGGGTTTTGGTCAGCTCCCCTGCCGGGTCATATTCGTGGCGCCGATGAATCGGGTTGTACGCGTGTTCCACCAGCAGTTCCGGGGTGATGCCGGGATTGTGGAGTCGGGAAAGCTTTTTCGCAGGCAGCGACGATGCAAACTGCCAGCTCTTGCGGCCCATGGCGTCGTAGCCGAAACAGCTTGTCAACTTACCTTGTGTGCGCAGGACTTCGCGGTGCAGATCGTCGCGTTCCATGTCGCTGATCAACTGGCCGTCGAGGTTCAGTTGGTGCAAGTGGCCGCTGCCGTAGTACAGATGATTGAGGTGTTGGCCTGTCGGCAACGTCAGCGTCGTGAGGTTGCTCAGCGGATCGTATTCGTAGGCTAACGCGCCTTGGGGTGTGGTCTCTTTGGTCAGGCGGCCTAGTAGGTCGTAGGCGAAATCCAGTTTTTCTTCGGAGACGCCCAGTTTCTTACCGGTGGCGGTAGGAAGTCGCTCAATGGAGAGCAGGCGGTCGCCATCGTCATAGGCGTAATCCTGACGAGCGTCGCTGTTGACCTTCGCCACCAGGCGACCAATCTGATCTCGCTCAAATTCAGTCGTGCGTTGTGGCCGTTCAGCCCGCTCGCCGTAGCCGG
Organism: Pseudomonas sp. BSw22131; assembly: GCF_026810445.1. NCBI lineage: Bacteria > Pseudomonadati > Pseudomonadota > Gammaproteobacteria > Pseudomonadales > Pseudomonadaceae > Pseudomonas > Pseudomonas huanghezhanensis. Next base: position 3,500,118 of record NZ_CP113949.1, read on the forward strand.
TTTCTTCAACCTGAGTCAGATACCCGCCGACAGTGTAGGCGAAGCGTCGGGTCAGGTTGTCAATGCGCTGCTCTTCGATCAAACGATCCGAGGCGTCGTAGGCAAAGCGGTAAGCCGCGTTGTTTTCGTTGACCAGTGCGGTTAGGCGAATGGCTTTGTCGTACTCGTAGCTGATGCGCTGGCCCTTGGCGTCCTGGCGGCTGGCAGGCAGTCCGCGTGCAGTTCGCAGCAGACGCGTGGTCTGGCCTTTGCCGTCGGTGTGCGTCAGGACTTGCCCAAGGGCGTTGTAGGTAAACGACTCGCCAGTGCCGTCCGGGTGCTCGATGCGCAGCACTTCGCCGTCGGGCTTGCGTTCAAGGGTTGTTGTCTGATTCACAGCATCGGTCACGGCAACCAGGTGCTGGCGCTGGTCGTAACGGTAATAGGTACTTTTGCCCGAGCAGTCCTGAAAACGCTCGACCTGCGCCAGGGTGTTCCACCACAGGTATTTGGATTTGCGCGTGGCGTCGATGATGGTGTGAGGCAGGCCATCGTCGCTGTTGAGGTATTCAGTGGTGTAACCGAGGGCGTCGGTTTCTGCGATCAGGTTGCCTTTGTCGTCGTAGCGGGCTTTCCAGACGCTGCCGTCGGGGTAAGTGGCTTCGGTGACCAGCGTCGTACCGAAGTGGTGTTTGTAGCGGATCTTACGGCCCAGCGGATCGGTCTCTTCGATCAGGCGGGAGAAGTCGTCGTACTTGAACGCCAGCTGATTGCCATCGGGTAGCGTGATGCCAATCAGGTTACCGGCTTCGTCCAGGTGCATGGCGTAGCGTTCACCGCCATAATCGCGGCTGGCGATGACAAGGCGGTCCTCGTTGTAACGCACCTCCAGCTCACGGCCCAGCACATCGACCGCCCAGGACGTGCGCTGCGCGAAGTCGTAGCGGAAATGAAAGTGCTCGCCGTCACTGGTCCAGTGTTCGACCACGCGAGGCTGACCGTCGATGGTTTCCCAGCGGTAGTTGCAGCTCAGGCCCAGAGCATTGCTGTGGCTGATCATCACGCCGTCGGTGTAGCTGAACCGACGCATCGAATCGCCATTGCGGTTGATCACTTCACTCAGCTGGCCGTCGTCGCTGTAACGATACTGGACGAGGGTTTCAACGGCTTCATTGCCCACTACCCGCTTGACGTCGGTCAAGCGGCCAAGCGGATTGTCGTAGTGCAGGTGCACGCGCACGCCACCGGGGGCGCTGATGTCGGTAAGCGTACCGTCGGCCGTTCGGGTGAAATGCAGGTAGTGTCCGAGAGCATTTTCGATGCGTTGCAGCGGGACTTCGATCTATCGTCTAGGGTCTTCAGGCACTTTTCTGACTAAGGCTCTCCTATCTCTAGGTCAGCGCACCTTGCGGTATGGTCTCTTTGATCAGCCGGCCAAGAAAGTCGTAGTAAAATTCCAGATTATCTTTGCCAATGCCGAGCTTTTAACCAATGGCGGTCGGCAACCGCTCGATCTACAGCAAGCGGTTGCAGTCGTTTTAAGCTTAAGTGCAATATTAATGCACATCTGGCTAAGCACGAAAATTATTACGCACTTAGTAGTTCCTTATATTTAATCCTAGGCCTCGCTCCCGCCCATACTTCAATAAAAATCATCGCTCTCTAAATAGTAATTGATAGCATGAATATAGTCGTCAATAATAGATCCTTCTTTTTTTCCTCTCTGCAAATCAATAACGCTTTGGAAGATTTCGACGTCAAAGAAATACCGAGCATCGTTCTGCGTTGCTAGTACAGGATTACCTTCCTCATCCAGATCCTCTAGCTCATCATCCCCGATCAAAAGCAAGATCTCTACATGCGCTGGGTCCGCGCGCCACTTTTCCCGATCAACATAAAGGGTTCCGAACTTGTCAAGTTTTTCAGTATCTACGATCAAAGTTGCCAGGTTTTTATAAACTATCATATGTCCGTTCTCCTTCGATTATCTGCAAGCACTACCGCCACCCCACCGCTTACGCCCACCCTCTCCCTTGGAGTGATAGTCAAGGTGACGAGATTTATGGTCTTTCATGTCTACCAGCTGCAATAAACCTCCAACTTGGCCGTGATGGTGCCACGTCGTGCCAGGGAAAGCCTTTCCTCTGAACGTACCTCGAGTTGTCGGCGCAACATGCTTCTCGATCCCTGGGTATCTACCCTCGAGATTCGCTCTCAAAGCAGGATCGTTTTTCATCGCATAATGCAGTTGGCGATTTGATTCGCCAAAATGCACTGGGTCCGGGAGTCTATACATTTCTCGCGACGGTAACTTGGCCTCGAAAAACACATCGTATACTCCTGGGTTCGAGCTTGCTAAACCCAAAGCATCAATCCACCCAATGGGGTTTAACCCATACGCATAAAGATTATCTCCTCCCAACAACCCAATCGGGTCCTGCGTTATAAACCGCCCCACCTCCGGATCGTAATACCTGAACGTGTTGTAGTGCAGCCCAGTCTCACCATCGAAATACTGACCCTGAAACCTTAAATTCTGCTCAACCTCGTTTACCGCCAAGGTTTCAATGGAGCCCCACGCCTTGTACGTCGCCTGCCAGACGATCTGTCCGTCGGCGTCAGTCATTTCCAGCGGCGTGCCGATCTGATCGGTGTGGAAGTAGTAAAGCTTCTGATCCTGGCCTTCACTTTGATCAAAGCGAGCCAGCAGCGCGTAACTTCTAAGTTCGTAGATATACAGGCTGTCTGTTGTCGCCTTATATGTACTGGACCAAGGTTTCCACGGCACGGTCATCGACCACGCGTTGGCATCACAATGTAACATTCGCCCGAGCCCACAACAGCGTTCCCGATCACCGCCGATGGCACGGCATAGTAACGATGGCGATGAGGTAGTGCAGCGAGAGATGGCCCCAGCGGAAGAGGCACGAAGGCTTGACCCACATAGACTTGCTACTTTTAGACGTTAGCTAGATATAGCTTGTGCGAGATGCGGAGTTGAGGCGGATTCATAGTTGTTCTGCCAACATGTTTGGGATGCTGAGCACGCTTTAAAGAGCAGTCTCAAGGTTGATGTGAGTATGGAGATGAGCCTGCATCTTGTCTCCATACTAGTATTCCATCGCGATTTCACCCACCATAAAACTCAAAATTATAAAGCGCCGAGCCGATGGACACTTGAAAATACGTGCCAACTGACGAGAATCATTTCAAATCCAGAAAATCGTCATTCTCCATATAATAATTCAAGGCTTTAATGATCTCATCAGATGATGCATGTTGCCTTTGATGAAGTACGTTGAGCATGACATCCTTGAATTGCTCACCATAATAAAGCAAATGAAGATGATGTTTATTTATGAATTCGCTATATTGATCTTCATCGTTAATAACCTCTGGATAGTCGTCAAGATAGCAAATGATTTCAGTTTTTATTTGATCTACTTCTTCAGAAGCGTAGAGGCATAAATCATCATCAAAGTCATACCCAGAACGTATCGCCTCGATTATTTCATTAATCGAAATAGGCTCTTTTACTTTTAACGTGTCCATCAGCAGCTTCCTTTGAGTGATTTTCCGGTTTTTCCGTTCAGCTTGCCTTTTCTTCCTGGCTCACCTCCTCCCCACGTGTCCCGACCGCCTTTGCCTGTGGGGTGGTAGATCCCATGCTTCGACCCATGATCTGCCCTGTCTACGAGTTTCAAAACGCCAACATCTTCATGGTGGTGCCAAGTCAAGCCTGAAGGGCTCTTAGCCATCTTGGGGCTTTTCATCCAACTTTCCAATTGAGGATATCGACCCAACATGTCCCGCCGAAATGCTGAGTCAGTATTCATGTTTTTTATGAAGCTTTGATTGGCACGATTGAACTGAACAGAGTCACTTGAATACCGTAGATCGGAGGGCACTTTAAAGCTATCAAAAGAATGATATACATTTTGGGGTCGGACGCCCATCCAACCGACCGGATCTAGCCACGATTGAGGGTTAGGTGCATATTGATAAAGATTATCCCCACCCAAAAGCCCAATCGGATCCTGCGTTATAAACCGCCCGACCTCCGGGTCGTAATACCTGAATGTGTTGTAGTGCAGCCCGGTCTCATCGTCGAAATACTGACCCTGAAACCTTAAATTCTGCTCAACCTCGTTCAAAGCCAGCGTTTCAATGGAGCCCCACCCCTTGTACGTCGCCTGCCAGACGATTTCGCCGTCCGCGTCAGTCATTTCCAGCGGCGTGCCGATCTGATCGGTGTGGAAATAGTAAAGCTTCTGATCTTCGCCTTCGCTTTGATCGACCCGGGCAAGCGGCGCGTAGCTGCCTGGTTCGTAAATGTAGAGGCTGCTCTGTCCCGGCTGTTCTTCGCGCAGCATCCTCAGGCCCTGCCAGAGGAAGTTTTTCTGTTCGGTGTTGCCGTCTTTTTCTGCTGTCTTGCCGACCCGTCTTCCGAGGCTGTCGTAGCGATACGTACCGGCACTTTCGAGCTTGCTATTAACCAGCGTTTCAGCTTTGACGAGGCGATTTTCACAGTCGTAAACAAAAGTCTGCAGCTTGCCCAGCCCTACCCGCTTTTCAACCAGGTTGCCCCAGGCGTCGTAGGCATATTCCTGATCTCGCCAATGCTTAATGCGGTTGTCTTTGACGTGATCGAACTGACTGGTGTTGAAATTCAGCCGGTTGGCAGCCGCGTCATAACGAAACTCTTCGCTGTCGACCAATTGCCCGGTGTCACGGCTGTGGAGTTGGCCGTTGGCCTCGTACTCGTATTTGATTTCGCCGCGCAGTTTGTCGAGGGTTTTGGTCAACTCCCCGGCCGGGTCGTATTCGTGACGGCGATGGATCGGGTTGTAGGCGTGTTCCACCAGCAGTTCCGGGGTGATGCCGGGATTGTGGATTCGGGAAAGCTTTTCCGAAGGCAACGTCGATGCAAACTGCCAGCTCTTGCGGCCCATGGCGTCGTAGCCGAAACAGCTGGTGAGCTTGCCTTGGGTACGTAGCACTTCGCGGTGTAGATCGTCGCGTTCCATGTCGCTGATCAACTGACCGTCGAGGTTCAGTTGGTGCAGGTGGCCGCTGCCGTAGTACAGGTGATTCAGGTGCTGGCCTGTCGGCAACGTCAGCGTGGTGAGGTTGCTCAGCGGATCGTATTCGTAGGCCAAAGCGCCTTGGGGCGTGGTCTCTTTGGTCAGGCGGCCCAGCAGGTCGTAGGCAAAATCCAGTTTTTCTTCGGAGACGCCCAATTTCTTACCGGTGGCGGTAGGAAGTCGCTCAATGGAGAGCAGACGGTCGCCATCGTCGTAGGCGTAATCCTGCCGGGCGTCATCGTTGAGTTTGGCGAGCAGACGGCCAATCTGATCGCGCTCGAACTCCGTCGTGCGTTGTGGCCGTTCAGCACGCTCGCCGTAGCCGGTTTCTTCAACCTGAGTCAGATACCCGCCGAGGTTGTAAGCGAAGCGTCGGGTCAGGTTGTCGATGCGCTGCTCTTCGATCAAACGATCCGAGGCGTCGTAGGCAAAGCGGTAAGCAGCGTTGTTTTCGTTGACCAGCGCCGTCAGGCGAATGGCCTTGTCGTACTCGTAACTGATGCGCTGGCCCTTGGCGTCCTGTCGGCTGGCAGGCAGTCCGCGTGCAGTACGCAGCAGACGCGTGGTCTGGCCTTTGCCGTCTGTGTGCGTCAGGACTTGCCCAAGGCCGTTGTAGGTAAACGACTCAGCGGTGCCGTCAGGGTGGTCGATGCGCAGCACTTCGCCGTCGGGTTTGCGCTCAAGGGTTGTTGTCTGATTCAGGGCATCGGTGACGGCAACCAGGTGCTGGCGCTGGTCGTAACGGTAATAGGTACTTTTGCCCGAGCAGTCCTGAAAACGCTCGACCTGCGCCAGGCTGTTCCACCACAGGTATTTGGATTTGCGCGTGGCGTCGATGATGGTGTGCGGCAGGCCATCGTCGCTGTTGAGGTATTCAGTGGTGTAACCGAGGGCGTCGGTTTCGGTGATCAGGTTGCCTTTGTCGTCGTAGCGGGCTTTCCAGACGCTGCCGTCGGGGTAACTGACCTGCGTCACCAAGGTGGTCAAGTGGTGATACTTATAGGTGATCTTTCGACCAAGCGGATCGGTCTCTTCGACGAGGCGTGCGTAGTCGTCGTATTTGAGCTCGATAGTATTGCCATCGGGCAGCGTGAGACCGGTCATGTTGCCGATTTCGTCGATGTCGATAACGTAGCGTTCGCCACCGAAGTCACGACTCGCGATCACGCGATGATCAGCGTTGTAGTGAATTTCCAGTTCACGCCCGAGCACGTCGGTGGCCCAGGTGACGCGGGCCTTCACGTCATAGCGAAAATGAAAGTGCTCGCCGTCACTGGTCCAGTGCTCGACCACGCGAGGTGTGCCGGCAATGGTTTCCCAGCGATAGTTGCAGCTCAGCCCCAGCGCGTTGCTGTGGCTGATCATCACGCCTTCGGCATAGCTGAACCGGCGCATCGAATCGCCGTTTCGGTTGATGACTTCGGCGAGCTGACCGTTGTCGTCGTAGCGATACTGGACGAGGGTTTCAACGGCTTCGTTGTCGACGACGCGTTTGACGTCGGTCAGGCGCCCCAAAGGGTTGTCGTAGTGCAAATGCACCCGCACGCCGCCCGTTGCGCTGATATCTGTGAGGGTGCCCTCAGTGGTCCGGGTGAAATGCAGGTAGTGCCCGAGAGCGTTTTCCAAACGCTGCAACGGCACCGAGGTGTTGTCGTCCGGCACTTCGCCGAAGTAGAAAAACACGTTGTCCAGAGTTTGCAGCAGGTAGTGCCCGCCCTGGGTGCGGACCAGATAAATCTGCTCGTAGGGGTTGTAGATGCGCTCGCCGGGTTCAACATCGACAAAGGGCACGCTGCGGCCCTGGTTGTCGGTGAGGTACACAAAGCTGCCACTGCGGCGAAGGCTCTGCTCCCAGGGCAAGACCCAGCCTTGGCCCAGTACGCTGTCGACGGTCAGGTCGCTGGCGTAGAAGCGGGACCATTCAATCGTCATCAGGCCGGGCAGTACGAAGTCGGTTTCACCTGAGTCCAGCAGCAGTTTGCGGCCTGTTGTGAGGTCGACGGGGTTGCCGATAAAACCGCCCAAGACTTTCCCTACTGCCGGGCCAATGATGTAGGTGCCCGAGAGTTAGCTGGCGGCAACGGTAGCGCCGAAGCGCAGCGCGCACGGCCCCGCAGCCTTCAACCCTTGCGTCAGACCCAGCTTGGCGACTGATACCAACGCTTTACCCATCGACGCCACGATCATCAGCACGTCGACCACGACGCGAAGCCAACCCGGAATTTCGTCGTCGATGTGGAGGTATTGAACCGTGCCGCCCCCGATAAACACATCGTCCGAGCCGCCTGAAATCCGTGCACCACAGGTCAGCCTGTCATCCTTGCGCGCAGCCGCCACGCTGTTGATGAAGACGTTGGAGGAACCCTCGGCGACCTGAACCGGCGCCGGGTGTTTTTCGCACCGGCCCAGGCTGAGCTCCACATGCGCGGCGTCGCGGCTGTTTACGAACACATCGGTAGAGCAGCCGGGAAGCTGAATCTCCCCTGCCGGCGAGCTGAACATCTTGCCGAAATACTCCCCCAAAGCCGGCAGCGCACTTGCGAGAAGCCCCAATGCGATGGGCATGAGGAAAGCAGCGGTCCCTCCCGAGCACACAAGGGTGGCGGCATAAGCGGCAATCGCCAAACCGACGACTGCGCCTACCAAAAACCCGGCCAGTGCGCCGGTGTGTTCAATTTCGTCGTTCCATCGAGCGGCTTCGAACATGGTTATTCCTGCTCGGCAGTTTCAGCAGGTGAATCCTGGGTATGCCGGGGTTGGAAGCTGGCGAGCAGTTGCACCCAGCTTTCGGTCTGCGCGGCGCCCCTCCAAAGAATTGCTGAATTAGCTGGTTTACTTACGGCGAAGACGCCCTTCGGAGAAGACTGAGAACTATCAATCGAAGCGTTAGGTTTAGGCCTAAGCGCCGCGTCTAACCGAAATTGCTAGAGAAGTTATCTAAACTTGTTAAAGAGCGGTGATGCATTAGGATTCGCCAATCCCACGACCTGCATTGCAGCTTGGTAGTGATTCCCTAGAACTGTGGTTCTTCTTCAAGCTCTGTGATGAATTGATCAAACGATTTAGCGACCATTCTTTGAGCGGCAATTTGATTCGCAGCCATGCTTACCTCCTCACGAAACGTATCCACAGCATAAAAAACAACGGAACCATTGAGCATATCCAGACAGAAGAAGTTACCACCATCATCGACAGCGAACGGTAGAAGCGTATGTGGGATTACCTGCCGTTCACACATCAGCTTGTAGCACCCCTCAATAAATCCAGTATCGCTTGCGTTCTCCGCCCCATCAAAACAAATAGGCTTGAAGTCTGATATCTGCATCGGCTCGTATCCGTCCTCTGTAACAACCCAACTCCTGTTGGGAATGCCTCCATTAAACTTTAGGTACAGTTCAATAAATGAAGCCGGCAGTTTGAATCCAACAGCCTTTTCTAATGTGGCTATGGATGACGGTTCAATTTCTTTTTCAGGTTGCATTAGCACAAATACTTGCATGTGACCTCCAGTTTCAACAGGTTGATGCGGCAGCGCTAGGCGCCCGCCCTTTTAGCCACCCTTTAGATTGCGAAATACCGACGGCATCTTTCCCGCCATAAGAACCAGAAGGCAACCCGAAATGCTTCTCAAACTGGGCCACAGATCCTGTGTGAGGGAGAGATGCTTCATGTGCAGATCTTGTAACCAGCTGCATAGTAGATTTACCGGTTCTAGGATCGAAATCGTCAAGGTGGTGCCATGTATATTTGCCTTGCGCTTTAACATCAGCTTCCTTCAGGCCAGCCTGCTTATAAGCCTCCGTAAAATCTCTGCCGCGAGATCCTTGCATTTCGATTGTCACAATATTTTTCTGATTCCCAGACACAGGAAACAGCTCGTTCGAACCTTCGAAATTCACACTTTTAAAAGCCCAACCCCATGGATCGATCCATATATTCGGATTCGGCGCATATCGATAAAGGTTATACCCACCGGCCAAGCCGATCGGATCTTGGGTTATAAACCGCCCAACCTCCGGATCGTAGTACCGGAACGTGTTGTAGTGCAGCCCTGTTTCTCCGTCGAAGTACTGGCCTTGGAAGCGCAGGTTCTGCTCAACCTTATTAAAGGCAAACGTTTCGACCTCGCCCCATGCCTTGTAGGTCGCCTGCCAGACGATTTCGCCGTCCGCGTCAGTCATTTCCAGCGGCGTGCCGATCTGATCGGTGTGAAAGTAATAAAGCTTCTGTGCCTCCCCTTCACTTTGATCGACCCGGGCAAGCGGCGCGTAGCTGCCTGGTTCGTAAATGTACAGGCTGCTCTGTCCCGGCTGTTCTTCGCGCAGCATCCTCAGCCCCTGCCAGAGGAAGTTTTTCTGTTCGGTTTTCCCATCTTTTTCTGACGTCTTGCCGACCCTGCGGCCCAGGCTGTCGTAGCGATAAGAACCGACACTTTCGAGCTTACTGTTGACCAGAGTCTCGGCACGAACCAATCGGTTTTCGCAGTCGTAAACAAAAGTTTGCAGCTTGCCCAGCCCTACCCGCTTTTCAACCAGGTTGCCCCAGGCGTCGTAGGTATATTCCTGATCTCGCCACTGCTTGATGCGGTTGTCTTTGACGTGGTCAAACTGGCTGGTGTTGAAGTTCAGCCGATTGGCCGCCGCGTCATAGCGAAACTCTTCGCTGTCGACCAATTGCCCAGTATCACGGCTGTGGAGTTGGCCGTTGGCTTCGTATTCGTATTTGATTTCGCCGCGCAGCTTGTCGAGGGTTTTGGTCAGTTCCCCGGCCGGGTCATATTCGTGGCGGCGATGGATCGGGTTGTAGGCGTGCTCGACCAGCAGTTCAGGTGTGATGCCTGGGTTGTGAATGCGCGAGAGCTTTTCCGCAGGCAGCGACGATGCAAACTGCCAGCTCTTGCGACCCATGGCGTCATAACCAAAACAGCTGGTCAATTTGCCTTGGGTACGTAGCACTTCGCGGTGCAGGTCGTCGCGTTCCATGTCGCTGATCAACTGACCGTCGAGGTTCAGTTGGTGCAGATGGGCGCTCCCGTAGTACAGATGATTGAGGTGCTGGCCAGTCGGCAACGTCAGCGTCGTGAGGTTGCTTAGCGGATCGTATTCGTAGGCCAACGCGCCTTGGGGCGTAGTTTCTTTGGTCAGGCGGCCCAAAAGGTCGTAGGCAAAATCCAGTTTCTCTGCCGTCACACCCAGCTGTTTGCCGATGCTGGAAGGCAGACGCTCGATGCTGAGCAGCCGATCTGCCTCGTCGTACTCGTAATCCTGACGGGCGTCGCTGTTAACTTTTGCAACCAGGCGACCAATCTGATCCCGCTCAAATTCCGTCGTGCGTTGTGGCCGTTCAGCCCGCTCGCCGTAGCCGGTTTCTTCAACCTGAGTCAGATACCCGCCGAGGTTGTAAGCGAAGCGTCGGGTCAGGTTGTCGATGCGCTGCTCTTCGATCAAACGATCCGAGGCGTCGTAGGCAAAGCGGTAAGCAGCGTTGTTTTCGTTGACCAGCGCCGTCAGGCGAATGGCCTTGTCGTACTCGTAACTGATGCGCTGGCCCTTGGCGTCCTGTCGGCTGGCAGGCAGTCCGCGTGCAGTACGCAGCAGACGCGTGGTCTGGCCTTTGCCGTCTGTGTGCGTCAGGACTTGCCCAAGGCCGTTGTAGGTAAACGACTCAGCGGTGCCGTCAGGGTGGTCGATGCGCAGCACTTCGCCGTCGGGTTTGCGCTCAAGGGTTGTTGTCTGATTCAGGGCATCGGTGACGGCAACCAGGTGCTGGCGCTGGTCGTAACGGTAATAGGTACTTTTGCCCGAGCAGTCCTGAAAACGCTCGACCTGCGCCAGGCTGTTCCACCACAGGTATTTGGATTTGCGCGTGGCGTCGATGATGGTGTGCGGCAGGCCATCGTCGCTGTTGAGGTATTCAGTGGTGTAACCGAGGGCGTCGGTTTCGGTGATCAGGTTGCCTTTGTCGTCGTAGCGGGCTTTCCAGACGCTGCCGTCGGGGTAACTGACCTGCGTCACCAAGGTGGTCAAGTGGTGATACTTATAGGTGATCTTTCGACCAAGCGGATCGGTCTCTTCGACGAGGCGTGCGTAGTCGTCGTATTTGAGCTCGATAGTATTGCCATCGGGCAGCGTGAGACCGGTCATGTTGCCGATTTCGTCGATGTCGATAACGTAGCGTTCGCCACCGAAGTCACGACTCGCGATCACGCGATGATCAGCGTTGTAGTGAATTTCCAGTTCACGCCCGAGCACGTCGGTGGCCCAGGTGACGCGGGCCTTCACGTCATAGCGAAAATGAAAGTGCTCGCCGTCACTGGTCCAGTGCTCGACCACGCGAGGTGTGCCGGCAATGGTTTCCCAGCGATAGTTGCAGCTCAGCCCCAGCGCGTTGCTGTGGCTGATCATCACGCCTTCGGCATAGCTGAACCGGCGCATCGAATCGCCGTTTCGGTTGATGACTTCGGCGAGCTGACCGTTGTCGTCGTAGCGATACTGGACGAGGGTTTCAACGGCTTCGTTGTCGACGACGCGTTTGACGTCGGTCAGGCGCCCCAAAGGGTTGTCGTAGTGCAAATGCACCCGCACGCCGCCCGTTGCGCTGATATCTGTGAGGGTGCCCTCAGTGGTCCGGGTGAAATGCAGGTAGTGGCCGAGGGCGTTTTCGATGCGTTGCAGCGGGACTTCAGCATTGTCGTCGGGGACTTCGCCGAAGTAGAAGAAGATGTTGTCGAGGGTTTGTAGGAGGTAGTGACCGCCGGGCGATCGGACCAGATAAATCTGTTCGTAGGGGTTGTAGATACTTTCGCCGGGCTCGATGTCGACAAAGGGCACGCTGCGGCCCTGGTTGTCGGTGAGGTAAACAAAGCTGCCGCTTCTGCGCAGGCTTTGTTCCCAGGCAGCACCCAGCCTCGGCCCAGAACGCTTTCAACCGCAAGATTGCTAGCATAGAAAAGGGACCACTCAATCGGCATCAGGCCCGGCAAGCTGAAGTCGGTTTCATCGGGAATGACCTCGCGTCCGGTGGTCAGGTCAACTGGATTACCGGTCAGCCTCCCGATAGCACCTTCGATGGCCGGGCCGAAGACGTAGCGACTGGCAACGTCGCCCGCAACGAAGCCTGCGGTGAGTTTCATGACGCACGGCATGATGGCTTTCATGCCCGTCTAGCTGCCGGCCTTGATTAGTCGGGGGATAACTTTTCTCGCAGTGACAACTATAGGAAAGTGGAGCCGGCCTCATCTTCATCTTGTTGAATCATTTTTACGACTAGCTCCCAATCCTCCCCCCCGATAAAATTCCTTCCAAAAAAGACATACGTCATGACTCCACCATAATAATCATCCCCTCCAGCCTCGACAGAGAACTGTCGTACAAATGACATTGGCACACCATTTAAATATCGCCAACTTGGTGCGTGGAGCCAACGAGGGCGTTGCCCGTAACTAGTGAACTTACCCTCTAGCTCATCTGCAACCCAAGCTTTTGCTGACTTGGGCGTTGCCGAAATCCAAGTCAAATCCGGCTGCGGCAAATTTAAACCAATATATTTTTCATACAGCGCTTTTACAAACGGCTCAGCTTCCTCATGACTGACCCCGGCATTAAATTTTTTCGATGCAATCTCGATGACTACTGAACTAAATAAAATATAGCTCTTATCCACATCTACCATGAGTTCACTCCCTTAATCACTTCCAACAATTCGGAACCTGCGTGCCTAAACTTGTCCACATCAGCATGCTGCCAGCGATCAAGCTCAGTTAGGTTGGAACTGCTATGTACGCCTTCGCCGCCAACACGTTGTGGAACGTCCGTGTGATGCAGTTCATAGGGTAAGTCCTTAACACTTACCTTCCCTGTCTTAAGGTTTCTTATTTTTGCAGTTATGTTCGGCGGCTGCCCCCCGGCCATTGTTGCTAGATTTCGCGGAGAATAGATGGAAACGGGCTTACTCATTTCTTCAGTTGCCGTATTTTTCCAGTAATTTTTCCGTGCAGTTGACCAGCATTCCCACCCCCAAGGGTCGATCCAACCTGTCGGGCTCGGGACATATTTATAGAGATTCATCCCCCCATCCAACCCAATCGGATCCTGCGTGATAAAACGCCCTACCTGCGGATCGTAATACCGAAACGTGTTGTAGTGCAGTCCCGTCTCGTCGTCGAAATACTGCCCTTGGAATCGCAGATTTTGTTCTACGTTACTGACGGTCAACGCTTCAACCTCGCCCCACGCCTTGTACGTCGCCTGCCAGACGATTTCGCCGTCGGCGTCAGTCATTTCCAGCGGCGTGCCGATCTGATCGGTGTGAAAGTAATAAAGCTTCTGTGCCTCCCCTTCACTTTGATCGACCCGGGCAAGCGGCGCGTAGCTGCCTGGTTCGTAAATGTACAGGCTGCTCTGTCCCGGCTGTTCTTCGCGCAGCATCCTCAGCCCCTGCCAGAGGAAGTTTTCTGTTCGGTTTTCCCATCTTTTTCTGACGTCTTGCCGACCCTGCGGCCCAGGCTGTCGTAGCGATAAGAACCGACACTTTCGAGCTTACTGTTGACCAGAGTCTCGGCACGAACCAATCGGTTTTCGCAGTCGTAAACAAAAGTTTGCAGCTTGCCCAGCCCTACCCGCTTTTCAACCAGGTTGCCCCAGGCGTCGTAGGTATATTCCTGATCTCGCCACTGCTTGATGCGGTTGTCTTTGACGTGGTCAAACTGGCTAGTGTTGAAGTTCAGCCGGTTGGCCGCCGCGTCATAACGAAACTCTTCGCTGTCGACCAATTGCCCAGTATCACGGCTGTGGAGTTGGCCGTTGGCTTCGTATTCGTATTTGATTTCGCCGCGCAGTTTGTCGAGGGTTTTGGTCAACTCCCCGGCCGGGTCGTATTCGTGACGGCGATGGATCGGGTTGTAGGCGTGCTCGACCAGCAGTTCAGGTGTGATGCCTGGGTTGTGAATGCGCGAGAGCTTTTCCGCAGGCAACGACGATGCAAACTGCCAGCTCTTGCGACCCATGGCGTCATAACCAAAACAGCTGGTCAATTTGCCTTGGGTACGTAGCACTTCGCGGTGCAGGTCGTCGCGCTCCATGTCGCTGATCAACTGACCGTCAAGGTTCAGTTGGTGCAGGTGGCCGCTGCCGTAGTACAGGTGATTCAGGTGCTGGCCAGTCGGCAACGTCAACGTGGTCAGGTTGCTCAGCGGATCGTATTCGTAGGCCAAAGCGCCTTGGGGCGTGGTCTCTTTGGTCAGGCGGCCCAGCAGGTCGTAGGCGAAATCCAGTTTCTCTGCCGCCACACCCAGCTGTTTGCCGATGCTGGAAGGCAGACGCTCGATGCTGAGCAGCCGATCTGCCTCGTCGTAGGCGTAATCCTGACGGGCGTCGCTGTTAACTTTCGCCACCAGGCGACCAATCTGATCGCGCTCAAATTCCGTCGTGCGTTGTGGCCGTTCAGCACGTTCGCCGTAGCCGGTTTCTTCAGCCTGAGTCAGATACCCGCCGACGTTGTAGGCGAAACGTCGGGTCAGGTTGTCGATGCGTTGTTCTTCGATCAAACGATCCGAGGCGTCGTAGGCAAATCGGTAAGCAGCGTTGTTTTCGTTGACCAGCGCGGTTAGGCGAATCGCCTTGTCGTACTCGTAGCTGATGCGCTGGCCCTTGGCGTCCTGTCGGCTGGCAGGCAGTCCGCGTGCAGTACGCAGCAGACGCGTGGTCTGGCCTTTGCCGTCTGTGTGCGTCAGGACTTGCCCAAGGGCGTTGTAGGTAAACGACTCGGCGGTGCCGTCCGGGTGCTCGATGCGCAACACTTCGCCGTCGGGTTTGCGCTCAAGGGTTGTGGTCTGATCCAGCGCATCGGTCACGGCAACCAGGTGCTGGCGCTGGTCGTAACGGTAATAGGTACTTTTGCCCGAGCAGTCTTGAAAACGCTCGACCTGCGCCAGGGTGTTCCACCACAGGTATTTGGATTTGCGCGTGGCGTCGATGATGGTGTGAGGCAGGCCATCGTCGCTGTTGAGGTATTCGGTGGTGTGGCCGAGGGCGTCGGTTTCGGTGATCAGGTTGCCTTTGTCGTCGTAGCGGGCTTTCCAGACGCTGCCGTCGGGGTAACTGACCTGCGTCACCAAGGTGGTCAAGTGGTGATACTGATAGGTGATCTTTCGACCGAGCGGGTCGGTTTCTTCGACGAGGCGTGCGTAATCGTCGTATTTGAGCTCGACAGTATTGCCATCGGGCAGCGTGAGACCGGTCATGTTGCCGGTTTCATCGATGTCGATAACGTAGCGCTCGCCACCGAAGTCACGGCTCGCGATCACGCGATGATCAGCGTTGTAGTGAATTTCCAGTTCACGCCCGAGCACATCGGTGGCCCAGGTGACGCGGGCCTTCACGTCATAGCGAAAATGAAAGTGCTCGCCGTCACTGGTCCAGTGCTCGACCACACGGGGCTGACCGTCGATGGTTTCCCAACGGTAATTGCAGCTCAGGCCCAGCGCGTTGCTGTGGCTGACCATCACGCCTTCGGCGTAGCTGAACCGGCGCATGGAATCGCCATTGCGATTGATCACTTCGATGAGCTGACCGTTGTCGTCGTAGCGGTACTGGACGAGGGTTTCAACGGCTTCGTTGTCGACGACGCGTTTGACGTCGGTCAGACGTCCCAAAGGGTTGTCGTAATGCAAATGCACCCGCACGCCGCCCGGGGCGCTGATGTCGGTAAGCGTACCGTCGGCCGTTCGGGTGAAATGCAGGTAATGCCCGAGGGCGTTTTCCAGACGTTGCAAGGGCGCCGGCGTGTTGTCGTCCGGCACTTCGCCGAAGTAGAAGAAGGTGTTATCGAGGGTTTGCAGGAGGTAGTGACCGCCGGGCGATCGGACCAGATAAATCTGTTCGTAGGGGTTGTAGATACTTTCGCCGGGCTCGATGTCGACAAAGGGCACGCTGCGGCCCTGGTTGTCGGTGAGGTACACAAAGCTGCCGCTTCTGCGCAGGCTTTGTTCCCAGGGCAGCACCCAGCCTCGGCCCAGAACGCTTTCAACGGCAAGATCGCTGGCATAAAAGCGAGACCATATGATTTTTGCCTGAGTCCAGCAGTACCTTGCGGACTGTTGCGAGATCGACGGGACTGCCGACCAGCCCCAAGGACTGCCCCGAGGGCCAGTGACGAAGCTGGGTGCGAGATAGCTGCCTACGTTTGAAATGGCCGCATCTTGGCATCCGGTGAGTGGCTATCTGAAATCTAAGCGCACCGACGCTGTGCCTAACTAGTCGGTCCGCTTAGGCGCAATAATCGACTTTTGGTAATACCCCTTGAACCGCCGCTACCCCAACCTGGCGTTAGGGCTCTTCGATGACATGTTCCAAGTAGCACAAAGATAATGCCGGCGGTAAGCGTATTCCGAATAATTAAAGCTCCGCTATTGAGGTGCGAACAGTGTCGCAGAAAAACGCTTCAAAACTTTCGTACATAACTTCTTTGGCACCATCTCGCTTAAAAGACAGCTCCGTCAATACTACTACCGCCTCGCCCGACGGGCTAAGCTGAGAAGTATCGATAGAGAATAAGGGACCGTACCCCGATGCCTTGACTACGATCATTTTTGAATCCGCGTCTCCCGCATCTCGAGCATCCTTTGTTGCAAAAAACACGCAGGGGACCTCCGCGGCTGTGAGCCCGTTTTTAGTAATACCATAATATGTGCTACCACCAAAAGATAACGTACCAAATTTTTTAAGGAACAGCCTATCAGAGGGAGGAAACTCAACCCCTAACGTTTTTTCAAACTCAGCTATAATTTCATCGCTCGCGCCTCCGGCAAATGCAGGCTCATCACTGCTCAAATTCATTTCGTTTTCAATAACATCGATATAAGTCATGATCACCTCTCAAAAATCTAAAGACCGCTCTTTCCAATAGGTGTTTTTTCAAGTATTAAAAGGACCGCGACTCATACTTTGCGGCGCGCTGTTATGAACTCGCCGCAGACCGTCAGGCCCTAACCAACTTTTGTCCCAATGGTAAGTGGTGCACTTTCCAGAACAGCCCTGAAACTTCTCGAACTGTGCGTGGATGTTCCACCAGATGAATTTCGACTTGTGGTTGGCATCGATGATGGTGTGTACCAAAGCATCATCCCTGTCGAAATACTCGGTGCGCGGGTCTAGCGCATCGTATTCCTCAATCAGGTTGCTCTTGTTGTCGTAATGGCCTTTCCAGGTACTCCGTCGGGCTAGTTGACCTGTTTGACCAGCGAGGTCAGATCTAGAGTAGATCCTAAGTCACTCTTAGATTTTTTCCACTGAAAGCCACGCATCGACGGCACACTAAATCTGACGCCATTCAACATCCCCAGTTCAAATAGAGCGAATGAGAAAATGTCGGCGCCCATTACTCATCACCAAGCGAAATAAACGCTATCTTGTAGATGCCAACCAGCCCCCTGGCGCCGTCGGCCGACATCAGAATGTCGACGTTGTAGCGCAATCAATTTGATACCAGATCGTTGACCAGTAATTGGTAGGTGTAGTACCGTTCATGTTGCTAGCGCTAATATCTACAGCCCATAAATACCATCAGCTTCTTTATTCATAGTTAACGACCCTAAAGCTCCCAAATCTAAGCTATAGACTTCACTCCCTCCTTTTAAACTTAAAAAATATCCTAAATCTCCATCTTGACCGATAAGAAAATAGTCAGACTCATATACCTGCACTTCATACGTTGCATTTCTTTCAAGCAACTCTGCACAACCATAAATATATACTTGCCCCCCTGACACAAGCTTCAGCTCATAAACATCATCCCCTTGTACCACTTCAGAAGAGAACTTTTTATAATCTTCAGAAAGCTTACCCCCAAGACTAACCTCAATTTCTTTGAGTTTTTCCCGCACCTGACTTTCATTCATATTTAAAGCCCTCATTCGCGAGTTAACAAATTAGATATCAAAAAATGGATTTTCCATATTTTTCGTTCTAAGCCCATCAAAATATTTATATGCGTCCCCCAGTGCTTTTCTCGCTTGCGATGTGGGCACACCCGAATCAAGCATCTCCTTATAACTTGTATTAAACTCTTGCTTCAGTGTGTTATCCCACCCCCCTGCTGCTGCTCTTCTGGTTCGTTGAGCGGCACTGATTGCAGCATGGGGACTGCCAGACTTGGACTGCAGGAGCGTTGCCGGAGCAGAGTTACGCTGATATCCGTCAATTCTTTGTTTTGCCCATGCGTCCTGAATTGGGTGGTGGCTTTGGACCACACCATCAGCTTTGCTCGGAGAGTGTCCCGCCGCCCTATTGACCCCCGGTGATAGGTTTCCATGTGGATCTACGGCACCAGTTTTATATCCACCAGGTGCATTGCAGGGACTAAGTCCCAATGGGTCAACCCAGATAATCGTAGAGCGAGCATACTGATACAGATTAGACCCGCCGAATAACCCAATCGGATCCTGCGTTGTAAACCGTCCCACCTCCGGGTCGTAATACCTGAATGTGTTGTAGTGCAGCCCGGTCTCATCGTCGAAATACTGACCCTGAAACCTTAAATTCTGCTCAACCTCGTTCAAAGCCAGCGTTTCAATGGAGCCCCACCCCTTGTACGTCGCCTGCCAGACGATTTCGCCGTCCGCGTCAGTCATTTCCAGCGGCGTGCCGATCTGATCGGTGTGGAAATAGTAAAGCTTCTGATCTTCGCCTTCGCTTTGATCGACCCGGGCAAGCGGCGCGTAGCTGCCTGGTTCGTAAATGTAGAGGCTGCTCTGTCCCGGCTGTTCTTCGCGCAGCATCCTCAGGCCCTGCCAGAGGAAGTTTTTCTGTTCGGTGTTGCCGTCTTTTTCTGCTGTCTTGCCGACCCGTCTTCCGAGGCTGTCGTAGCGATACGTACCGGCACTTTCGAGCTTGCTATTAACCAGCGTTTCAGCTTTGACGAGGCGATTTTCGCAGTCGTAAACAAAAGTTTGCAGCTTGCCCAGCCCTACCCGCTTTTCAACCAGGTTGCCCCGGGCGTCGTAGGTATATTCCTGATCTCGCCAATGCTTGATGCGGTTGTCTTTGACGTGATCAAACTGGCTGGTGTTGAAGTTCAGCCGGTTGGCCGCCGCGTCATAACGAAACTCTTCGCTGTCGACCAATTGCCCGGTGTCACGGCTGTGGAGTTGGCCGTTGGCCTCGTACTCGTACTTGATTTCGCCGCGCAGTTTGTCGAGGGTTTTGGTCAGTTCCCCGGCCGGGTCGTATTCGTGACGGCGATGGATCGGGTTGTACGCGTGCTCGACCAGCAGTTCAGGTGTGATGCCGGGGTTGTGAATGCGAGAAAGCTTTTCCGCAGGCAACGACGATACAAACTGCCAGCTCTTGCGGCCCATGGCGTCGTAGCCGAAACAGCTGGTGAGCTTGCCTTGGGTACGTAGCACTTCGCGGTGCAGATCAATGCAGGTGGTGCCTGAGAGAGTTTTCGATGCGCTGCAGCGGGACTTCAGCGTTGTCGTCAGGAATTTCACCGGAGTAGAAGAAGATGTTGTTGAGAGTTTGCTGAAGAAGTAAATAAACCGCGAATCGGATTTAGCCTGTGAACGCAACGCAAAATTAACCAATCGCGGAATTAGGGATAAAAATTACTGAGACAGAGCCGGGAGTCACTACGTCTTATAAATTATTAAAGAGCCAACTATTCAAGCCTACTACGAATCTAAATTAATAATCAGAATTCAGCCTACCAATCGCCACGCCACTCTTCGGCAAACTCACTCTCCCTAGACAGTCCAACTACCTCACCCAGCCCATATAAAACTTCCAATAGAGACTCTCGCTCCACCGTCTCAATGTATTCCTCGAAGCGATTTATGCTAATGATACAATTTTTAAAAACAGGCAGCGTACCTTTACCCAAACTTGTAAACGGCAAATTTTCGAGATTCCGCACCAGATCAGACATCACTGGCTTAACTTTTTCCAAAAACTCCTCATGCCCATCTAAAAAATCGAGCTGCTGGTGTAATGCAGCCACATCTACAACGGCCATAAATACTCCTTGAAATTCTTCAGCGTGAAGGTCTCGGCGGTTTAATGCCAGAGAATACATATACTTTAGATTCGTCCCAGCTCACACCAGTGTCATGATAAAACTTTAATCTATTTAAAATCCTTTCAGAATTTCCAGCCATACCACACGATTCATAGTCATAAATCAACTGTAAAGTCTCCTCAGTCGTTAGCGAGGGCTTAACTATCTCGGCACCAATGTTAGTATAATCGTCAATAAGATCAATCAAATTAGCCTCAGTGTGGCCTGGCGACCCAAAAACTGGACAGGATCATAATCAAAACGTGCAGTATTGGAATATCTATAATCCAATACATCTTGAGTTGCATGCCCTAGGCCTGGCTGACTCGCACATCCAATACGAGGTCAGAATATAGAACCTTTGAATATGAAATATTTTCGACTTAGACTTAGTTATCGGCACTAATATGCCCTTCACGTCATTTATTTTGGCGACACTATAAAATATTGCCTGCCCACTAGGCATATTCCCCCCTGAGAGAAATAGCCAGGTCGTCCACAAGTTTATTTTTAGGTACAGGGGAAGACTCTTATGTCGCTCCAGCCCCAAGGGTCTCGGGGCTGCCATTGCCAGAGAACTCATCCATATTAATAGTCTCCTCGAAACATATCTCAGTTACCAGGAAACCCGGATGGCCTGCTCAGAGATGGATATATAAATTTTTTTTCTTCATCCCAGTTTACTCCCGTTTCGTGGAAAAACTTTAGCCTGGCCAAAAGCTTTTCGGGATCACCAATAACACCACAAAACTCATGCGTCTCTATCGTTTCAAGATCTTTATCAACTGACAGATTCGCTTTTAGAAGACGAGCACCTACACTGGAGTAGCCATCAGTCAACTCTATCAAATTTGCAGTATAAGTATTTTCTGCAAGCCACTCGAACGATAACATTTCTTTTATTATAGGCTTGGTGTTTATCCGAACTTCGAGCTTTTCCAAAAATCTAAAAAAAATTGACCTTAGTCGCTTTTCAGCAACAAAAATACAAAAAATCAATTTACTCTTACTCAGATCCACATCCTCCCAATTATCATTTTTTCTAAACACGTCGAAAAACTCCATTAGGCCGTTTTTCCTCATTTGGGCCAATGTAAAAACGCCTTCACAAATCTTGACAACTACGACGCCATCCTCTGTCCACTTGACGCTTTTCAACATGACGCTGCTCCTGTTTTAAACTTTGAACTGCCAGATTGTGTACGATATTCATCTGCTGCGGACAGATAGTTAGCTCTATTGGGGTTGTTTATGCCCACTGGGTTTTGTAGATTCGAGGTCTTTGCTAAGCCGCCTCGATCCTCAAATAGCCGCTGCTCTAGACCTCTGGCAGTATTTTTACCGGTTTGCCCATCGCCGACAAATAGGGGCTGGGGTGCCTTATTGAAAGCTGAAGTATTAGGATATCGATATCTTAAAACATCTTCAGCAGAGTGCCCAAGCCCGGGCTTGCTCGCATATCCAATATAAGGCTTGCCATTTTTTATCCCCTCATAGGTTATGTGAGTAGCGTTTGCAGGATTACCGGCCCACCCAAGCGGATCGAGCCAACTCAAAGGGTTTACCGCATATTGGTACAAGTTGGCACCGCCAAGGATGCTTATCGGATCCTGCGTAATAAACCGCCCCACCTCAGGATCGTAATACCTGAACGTGTTGTAGTGCAGCCCAGTCTCACCATCGAAATACTGACCCTGAAACCTTAAATTCTGCTCAACCTCGTTTACCGCCAAGGTTTCAATGGAGCCCCACGCCTTGTACGTCGCCTGCCAGACAATTTCGCCGTCGGCGTCAGTCATTTCCAGCGGCGTGCCGATCTGGTCGGTGTGGAAGTAATAAAGCTTCTCTGCCTCGCCTTCACTTTGATCGACCCGGGCAAGCGGCGCGTAGCTGCCTGGTTCGTAAATGTAGAGGCTGCTCTTTCCCGGCTGTTCTTCGCGCAGCATCCTCAGGCCCTGCCAGAGGAAGGTTTTCTGCTCGGTTTTGCCGTCTTTTTCTGAGGTCTTGCCGATCCTGCGGCCCAGGCTGTCGTAGCGGTAGGTGCCGACACTTTCAAGCTTGCTGTCAACCAGCGTTTCCGCTTTGACCAAACGATTTTCGCAGTCGTAAGTGAAGGTCTGCAGCTTGCCCAGCCCTACCCGCTTTTCAACCAGGTTGCCCCAGACGTCGTAGGTATATTCCTGGTCTCGCCACTGCTTGATGCGGTTGTCTTTGACGTGATCGAACTGGCTAGTGTTGAAGTTCAGCCGGTTGGCCGCCGCGTCATAACGAAACTCTTCGCTGTCGACCAATTGCCCAGTATCACGGCTGTGGAGTTGGCCGTTGGCTTCGTATTCGTATTTGATTTCGCCGCGCAGTTTGTCGAGGGTTTTGGTCAACTCCCCGGCCGGGTCGTATTCGTGACGGCGATGGATCGGGTTGTAGGCGTGCTCGACCAGCAGTTCAGGTGTGATGCCTGGGTTGTGAATGCGCGAGAGCTTTTCCGCAGGCAACGACGATGCAAACTGCCAGCTCTTGCGACCCATGGCGTCATAACCAAAACAGCTGGTCAATTTGCCTTGGGTACGTAGCACTTCGCGGTGCAGGTCGTCGCGCTCCATGTCGCTGATCAACTGACCGTCAAGGTTCAGTTGGTGCAGGTGGCCGCTGCCGTAGTACAGGTGATTCAGGTGCTGGCCAGTCGGCAACGTCAACGTGGTCAGGTTGCTCAGCGGATCGTATTCGTAGGCCAAAGCGCCTTGGGGTGGTCTCTTTGGTCAGGCGGCCCAGCAGGTCGTAGGCGAAATCCAGTTTCTCTGCCGCCACACCCAGCTGTTTGCCGATGCTGGAAGGCAGACGCTCGATGCTGAGCAGCCGATCTGCCTCGTCGTAGGCGTAATCCTGACGGGCGTCGCTGTTAACTTTCGCCACCAGGCGACCAATCTGATCGCGCTCAAATTCCGTCGTGCGTTGTGGCCGTTCAGCACGTTCGCCGTAGCCGGTTTCTTCAGCCTGAGTCAGATACCCGCCGACGTTGTAGGCGAAACGTCGGGTCAGGTTGTCGATGCGTTGTTCTTCGATCAAACGATCCGAGGCGTCGTAGGCAAATCGGTAAGCAGCGTTGTTTTCGTTGACCAGCGCGGTTAGGCGAATCGCCTTGTCGTACTCGTAGCTGATGCGCTGGCCCTTGGCGTCCTGTCGGCTGGCAGGCAGTCCGCGTGCAGTACGCAGCAGACGCGTGGTCTGGCCTTTGCCGTCTGTGTGCGTCAGGACTTGCCCAAGGGCGTTGTAGGTAAACGACTCGGCGGTGCCGTCCGGGTGCTCGATGCGCAACACTTCGCCGTCGGGTTTGCGCTCAAGGGTTGTGGTCTGATCCAGCGCATCGGTCACGGCAACCAGGTGCTGGCGCTGGTCGTAACGGTAATAGGTACTTTTGCCCGAGCAGTCTTGAAAACGCTCGACCTGCGCCAGGGTGTTCCACCACAGGTATTTGGATTTGCGCGTGGCGTCGATGATGGTGTGAGGCAGGCCATCGTCGCTGTTGAGGTATTCGGTGGTGTGGCCGAGGGCGTCGGTTTCGGTGATCAGGTTGCCTTTGTCGTCGTAGCGGGCTTTCCAGACGCTGCCGTCGGGGTAACTGACCTGCGTCACCAAGGTGGTCAAGTGGTGATACTGATAGGTGATCTTTCGACCGAGCGGGTCGGTTTCTTCGACGAGGCGTGCGTAATCGTCGTATTTGAGCTCGACAGTATTGCCATCGGGCAGCGTGAGACCGGTCATGTTGCCGGTTTCATCGATGTCGATAACGTAGCGCTCGCCACCGAAGTCACGGCTCGCGATCACGCGATGATCAGCGTTGTAGTGAATTTCCAGTTCACGCCGAGCAACATCGGTGGCCCAGGTGACGCGGGCCTTCACGTCATAGCGAAAATGAAAGTGCTCGCCGTCACTGGTCCAGTGCTCGACCACACGGGGCTGACCGTCGATGGTTTCCCAACGGTAATTGCAGCTCAGGCCCAGCGCGTTGCTGTGGCTGACCATCACGCCTTCGGCGTAGCTGAACCGGCGCATGGAATCGCCATTGCGATTGATCACTTCGATGAGCTGACCGTTGTCGTCGTAGCGGTACTGGACGAGGGTTTCAACGGCTTCGTTGTCGACGACGCGTTTGACGTCGGTCAGGCGCCCCAAAGGGTTGTCGTAATGCAAATGCACCCGCACGCCGCCCGTTGCGCTGATGTCTGTAAGGGTGCCCTCAGTGGTCCGGGTGAAATGCAGGTAGTGGCCGAGAGCATTTTCGATCCGTTGCAGCGGTACTTCAGCGTTGTCGTCGGGGACTTCGCCGAAGTAGAAGAAGATGTTGTCGAGGGTTTGTAGGAGGTAGTGACCGCCCTCGGTGCAAACCAGATAGACCTGCTCATGAGGGTTGTAAATGCGCTCGCCGGGCTGAACATTTACAAACGGAACGCTGCGACCCTGATTGTCAGTAAGGTAAACAAACCCGCCGCTTCGGCGCAGGCTCTGCTCCCATGGCAGCACCCAACCTTTACCCAATACGCTTTCCACAGTCAGGTCGCTGGCGTAGAAGCGTGACCACTCAATGGGCATCAGGCCCGGAAGGCTAAAGTCTGTTTCATCGGGGATGACTTTACGTCCGGTGGTGGTGTCGACAGGGTTGCCGGTCTGGCCACCGACGGCGCGGTCTATGACAGGGCCTATGACGTACCGGCTGGCGACTTCACCTGCCACGAACCCTGCCGTGAACTTCATGACACAAGGCATGATTGCCTTCATGCCTGCCTGGCTGCCCGCCTTGATCAATTGCGCGATGCCGCCCGCGGCACCTGCGATGGCCATGAGCACGTCGACAGTGGTGCGCAGCCAGCCAGGGATTTCGTCATCCACCGGTAAATACCGGTGGGTACCACCGCCAATGAAAACGTTGCCAGAACCACTTGAGATGGTAGCGCCGCAGGTGATCTTGTCCCCTTTGCGCGCCGCAGCGGTGCTGTTGATGAAGACGTTGGTCGACCCTTCAGCAACTTGCACGGGGCCTGGGTGTTTGTCGCAGGCACCAATACTCTTTTCGACGTGGGCAGCTTTTCGGCTGTTCACGAACACATTGTCAGACGCCGTGACAATGGTCCCGGAAGGTGAGGAAAACATCTTTCCTATCGCCTCCCCCGCAGCTGTCAGCAGGCTACCGCCCACGCCGGCCGCGAGCCCTGCCAGCAGCGCCACACCGAATCCGCAGGTGAACGTTGCGATAGCAACCGTCGCAACCAACGCAATACCGAGTGCTGCGCCTATCAGAAACCCTCCGAGCGCACTGGTATGGGAAATCTCGTCACCGAACCTGGCCGCTTCGAACATGAGCTTTACTCCTGTTCGCTGGCGTCGGTATTGGTCACGCTAGGCTCGCGGGGCTGGAAGCTGGCCAGCAGATTAATCCAGTCCTGATTCTGCTCGGCACTGAAGTCGGCCTGCGCCGTTGTCGAAAAGATGATCGCGCGCCCTGTCTCGATCAGAAAGGCAGCCTGACGTTGATAAAACGGCCGGCCATCCGTCATGTAATACGCATCGATCTGGACGCCCTCGATAGGTGAGGACGCCGACACGGAAACAGTCTTTTTGCCCAGCAGCGTGTAGCCGCGCAGCTTGGAAGCAAGCATTTTGACCTGTCGATCCACGTAGGATTTGAGCACTTCGCCAGGCAGCAGCATGTCTCTGGAAATGGTGATGCTCAGGGGCGCCGGAACACTTGCCCCCAAGACGAACATATTCACCGTGCGGTCTTGAAAACCTGTGGGCAGCGCGATGCTTCCTTCCTGCAACTCGTAATCCATGTGATGTAAATTCCTGAAATCAACAAAAGAGATGAGCGATCAGCGAACGGCGAGACCATCGAGAATACCGTCGAAATCTGCCAGCCATAGACTCAACACCGGCTTGGTCGGATCAATCACACAAGAAATACTCAGCCACTGCGGGTCATCTCGCCCTATGACCGGCACGAGAGCACCGACCAGCCGGCTATGGCGCTCGCCGTGGCCCATCACAAAATGGAAATCCACCGACTTCGCCGCGTTGCCCGCGACAGTGCAGTCACGCTCCCGAATGATCCGCAATTGTGGATAGAGCTTGCGAAACGGCTGCATGGACTCTTCGAACATTTGCGTCAGTGACTGGCCTTGGCGGACGTCACGTCGCTTGATCGTCAGGACGATAGGCTCGCCTTCATGCTCAAGCGTGGTCTGGATGTCGCGAAAATTGAAGCCGGTCGGAAACAGCAGATTGAACCCGCCGAACGAGAAACTGCTCGGTGCGTCCTGCAGCGCAATAACAGGTTCGGGCTCAAGCTCGGGCTCAGGGATAGCCACGGGCAACATCGCTTGCTCGCGTGCCGCCTCTTCCAGCGCCAAACGTTTTTCGGAAATGCGATCGTAAATACTCGTCCGATTCATTGAGCCGACACCTCAATCATTGACCCGCACCTCGGCACCGGTGATTTGGGTAGTACCCGAACTGACCGTACTGATCACCTTGCCCTTGATCTCAATCCCATCCGGCGTCAGCGTGATGCTGCTCTCCCCCACCTGCAGAATGATGTGCTGCTTGGCGTTGACCTGGATGAACTGGTTATCGACCTGAATCGTCAATGAGCCTTCCTGAACATTCATCACTGTGTCTTTCTTGACGATCTCGGTGTGCGTGCCGTCGACAGTCACCAAGCGGTTGTTGCCGACCTTATGGGTCTCGTCCAGCTCGATCTCGGTGTCCATGTTGCGCTCGGCGTGCAAGCTGATCTGCTCTGCACCGGCCTTGTCTTCAAAGCGAAAAGCGTTGGCCGTTCCGCCATCACCCTTCATCGACCGCGTCAAAAATCCACTCTGCGTCTTGTTCGCCGGCAGCGACCATGGCGGGGTGTTCTGGCTGTTGTACAGGCTGCCCATGACCAGAGGACGGTCGGGGTTGCCATCGAGGAAAACCACGACCACTTCGTCGCCAACCCGCGGGATCTGCATGCTGCCGAAACCACCGCTGGCGCCGGACTGTGCGACGCGGACCCAGCAGGAGCTTTTGTCGTCGAACTGGCCGTAGCGGTCCCAGTGGAATTGCACTTTTACGCGACCCATTTCGTCGGTGTAGATCTCCTCGCCGGGTGGGCCGACGATGATTGCGGTTTGGGGGCCGGAAATTGCTGGTTGGAGCAAATCCATTTGTGGACGGAATTTTATTTTTTTTCTTACGCAATAAAATTTGTTGCCGTAACCGGCCTGGCTTCCCGAGGTGTAGTTGTTACTGCCCCGGTGCTCGATGCTCATCAACAAGAACTGCCGATCATCGGCCGATCCTGAGTCGTGTTCATAATGCTGCGTCAACTCAAACGTATAACCCGGACGCATTGCACGGCAGTTGCTTGAACCCACAAATGTCTTGCCCTTGAGTTCAAGCGCCTCAATGCGGTTGCGCACCAAAGTTTCTCCATCCTCAGGCGTGCCGTGTGTGTACTGCCCCATGTAGTCGAAAATTTCGTAGGACGGGACATCTCCTTGTTGGTTGAGGCTGTTCATTGTCACGGGGAGGCGATTACCCGGCTGCCGGTAATCAAACGTTTGCACAGAGATCTTGCTGGCCTGGAATTCTCGAGCAGACGTCCAGTGGGTGATGGAGTCTGCATTTTCAGTGACCGACGCTGTGTGGAAACGCACCTGCGGCTGCTCTGGCAGCGGCGTAAACACAGTAGAGTCATCCATGATGACGAGGGTGTGACTGTCGGCCGTGTGCTCGAAGTAGAAAAACAGCCCTTCCTGCTCTAGCAATCGCATGACGAAGTGACTGTCACTCTCGCGGTACTGAGTGATGTAGCTATGAGGTTTCAAGGTCCGATTGACACGAAACTCATATTTGGCAAGGCCTTCATACCGACTGAAAACCTTGGTAATTACGTCCTCGACAGTCTGATCCTGGTAGATCTGAGAGTCGTACCGCTGCGCAATCAGGCTCAACCATGAACCCACATAGGCTGAGTAGCTCGACATGCCGCCATCGCTGCCGTTGTTCCCGAAGCTCAGCACGTGGCCGTTGATATAACGGCTACCGCCGGTGGCGAGTTGGATTTCAATCGTCGCCGCCTGCCCGATGGCGGACTTGAGTTTTACGCTCGCGTCATCGGAAATGAGATCCAGCTGAAACCCGAAATCAGTCGACAGACCTTCACTCCCGGCAAAGGACTCAAGCAACAACTCCTGGCCACCCTTGAGGGCCATAGTCAGCTTGAACAGGCGCCTGTTCTGTGCAGTAAAAAGTGACGAGAGTTCCATCGTTTCAACTACTCCTATATCCGGTAACACGCGATCAGGCATTACAACCTGCGCGCCAGAATCATCGAAAATCAGATACCCGACGACTTGCGCCAGGAAGCGACCCACTTAAACAGTCTTCTTATCCAACAGCGACTGCGAGCTTCACGGATCTCGTCGATTTGCATGAACGTGTAGGGCACGGGCATTGTTTTTTGTTGCATGCGAAGAGTGCGTAGGCCTCTGATGCGATCGCGAGCATGGATCAGCGTTGCAATGCACCCAAATGCGAAGAGTAGAATGATTAGGATGCTTGTAGTAAATGGAGTGACTGACCTTATCACTGAACCAGCGACCAAAGTACCAAGACCTGCAATCACACCCCACTTTAAACTGGATGTATTGGACGCAGCAGAAGCAACCTTGTTGCCAACAATATCAAATGGAAATTTTTGCGTAGGCGTCAAATAAATAACACCATACAGAATAGCGATGAAGCCGAACAACAAGCAGGCGACGCCCCCTCCCTCCAGACGCGATCTACCCAATTCATCCGTAACCACGGTATAACTTACCCAAGCGGGTGCAAGTGCCAATAAAAAAATCATTAGAGTAAAGTAGCTCAGCGCGAACACAGTGTAGCTCTCACACCAATATCTCAAATACAACATATAAACAAAAACAACTACTGAGAGCAGTCCGTAAACCCATCCATCTCCAGGCAAGCGACAGACACCGATCAAGCCAAGGAAAAGGGAAAATATAAGTATCACTAGCGAGATCTGCTTGACAGTACGCGCATCTGGATCATATATCGTACTCATTTGAGCAACCAGTCCTCAGCATCTTTATCCCAGCCATATTTGGCCATTGCATGCTGGGCTAGTAATCCTGCCCCCCAACCAACCGCTATAACTATTATGAGAGGCGCACCCGTCAAACCAATCGCAAACGTGACAGCGGCACCTGCCACAAACGACACGGCATTAGTGGGCTGACTCTCTGCGGACTTTCTATAAAACTCTTCATTGGTAGTGGAACTAGTCCAATCGAGATACGCTTGTGGCCCGACCGCCAACGCGGCGCCAACCGTGCCGCCTGTTAATAATTTTAGGCCACCTCTCGCAGCATTGGCGTGCAGATAAACTCTTTTGCTAAGCTCGCCTTGCACTGCTGCGGCAGGGATAGTCACAGCCGGTTTCCCAATCTCGCCCAAGATCTTATAATCTTTTGATTCAAGGGTCAGTGGTATCTCCAAAACTAACTGTCCAGCTTTGCGCAACACCTTAATCCGTCCCTTTAGAATTTTTCCCGCTTCATTAACATTTGGGCCACCCCTGCGACTGGCCCACTTACGAAGTTTCGTACGTTGCGCTGAGGTCAAGTCAAGCATATCTGATAATTTTTTAGTTTTAGCTGCTGCCATTACGAGTCCGGACGCGCTCGCGATGGTTCCTGGAATGTTTCCAGGAGAAAACATTAAAGGCCCAATCGTCGGGATTGCCGCTGCTGCTTTTTGCAATGATTGAAGAGCTTCGACGGAGACATCTTTTGCACCCTCCATTACCTTCAACAGTTCCCTGAGGAGAAGAGCCGAGCTCTCGGCTTCCGCAGAACTCATATCTTGATCTGGCGATGAAAGCTGGCTTATTAGTAGCAGCGCCGCGGTGTAATTATCAGTAACGTACAGTCCCGCGAGGTTGGGAGGGCGCATGTAAAAATTCATTGCTGTTTCGCCTGCGAATCCCTGCTGTCCGCCTCCGAGCAACCCAGGTTGCCTGCGGTCGCATCGCAGCGGTGCTGACGTTGGAGGCGTCAAAAAGTTAGTCACGAGTGTCCCCTCACCTGCCGCTTGATCGGAGGCAAAAACTCGCTACCAGTATGTCTCTTAGTCCTTGACGAGTTTCTAATGCTAGCCGTTTGGAAATTGCAGACGTCAGAGAAATAGGTGCTAGGGCGCACCGATTGGCACAGAACGGTGGTGGCGATATCGCCGCCGGTGGTTCCTGCCTCGGCGGTAGTCGACTTGACTCCAACGCCAGGATTCTCACAGACCGACAGCAGCATGCAGCCGTTGGCCTTAAATAAAGCTTCCCATTCTGAGCAGGGTTCAAGGAGAACCTTCCCTTGACTGACAACGCTTACCAAAGGGTACAACCCCCTATTCTGAGGAAGTAGCAGTGGAGCCAGGTCCATCATCATGTAAATCTCCTTGATGGCACGGGGCAGAACGCTACCGCCATGCTCAGCAACAACAGGTTACGAGCCGACAAGGGGGCCGGAGCCTTGTTGAATCGTCGATCACGGACCGATGACTCGCCACGGTACAAGTTCGCAATCGGCCGTGTAGGCAGCCCCAAAATCAGGGACGACACGAGCTTCGCGCGCATCAGTAAGAGTAAATGAGAGCAGGCATCAATGCCGGTGACGCGCGAGCGCAAACCATCAACAGCCCAACAAGCCCAGCGTGGAAATATTGCTGAACATTGGGACCGCTCCGCAACTCGAAAGTGCCACAGGCCCCACAGAAGCGCGAACGGCATCACAGTCTCAAAATCGTTACGATGTTTCGCAGCGGCAAAGGAGACACTGATGCACCTCCCACTGTCAACCCGGTCGATCGATTTTGCGATGGGCAAAGCAGCGAGACGAATCCTGTTGCAAAGTTTTTTCATTCAGTTCCGTGCCTTGGAATGACCGTAAGTCGAGCGCTCGCGGGGTGTTATAGGCGACAACAAATTGATCGACACTATTTCGCCAATCATTGCCGAGCGTAAAAATGATGAGAAAATGCATGGCACCGGATATCTAATCGTAGGATGGCGGTCGAAGTCGGGAGTGCTAGCCATGACAGTCAATCGTGCCAGACACGCCCAGTTGGTTGAGGCTGTTCATTGTCACGGGGAGGCGATTACCCGGCTGCCGGTAATCAAACGTTTGCACAGAGATCTTGCTGGCCTGGAATTCTCGAGCAGACGTCCAGTGGGTGATGGAGTCTGCATTTTCAGTGACCGACGCTGTGTGGAAACGCACCTGCGGCTGCTCTGGCAGCGGCGTAAACACAGTAGAGTCATCCATGATGACGAGGGTGTGACTGTCGGCCGTGTGCTCGAAGTAGAAAAACAGCCCTTCCTGCTCTAGCAATCGCATGACGAAGTGACTGTCACTCTCGCGGTACTGAGTGATGTAGCTATGAGGTTTCAAGGTCCGATTGACACGAAACTCATATTTGGCAAGGCCTTCATACCGACTGAAAACCTTGGTAATTACGTCCTCGACAGTCTGATCCTGGTAGATCTGAGAGTCGTACCGCTGCGCAATCAGGCTCAACCATGAACCCACATAGGCTGAGTAGCTCGACATGCCGCCATCGCTGCCGTTGTTCCCGAAGCTCAGCACGTGGCCGTTGATATAACGGCTACCGCCGGTGGCGAGTTGGATTTCAATCGTCGCCGCCTGCCCGATGGCGGACTTGAGTTTTACGCTCGCGTCATCGGAAATGAGATCCAGCTGAAACCCGAAATCAGTCGATAGACCTTCACTCCCGGCAAAGGACTCAAGCAACAACTCCTGGCCACCCTTGAGGGCCATGGTCAGCTTGAACAGGCGCCTGTTCTGCGCCGAAAACAGTGAGGAAACATCCATCGCTTCAACTACTCCTTAAACCGAGTAACACGAGATCAGGCGTAAACCTGCGCATTGGAATCATCGACAATCAGGCACTCGGGGACTTTCGCCGGGAACCTGCCCACTTGACAAATCTGCTGATCCACCAGCGACTGCGCGCTTGGCGAATCTCGTCGATTTGCATAAACGTATAGGGCACTGAGGTTTTTTTTTCGCTCATGTTTAGAGTGCGTAGTGCTCTAACTGTATGACGCATATGGTAGAGAATGACTAAAGCGCAGGTGGACAGAACGACCGCACCAATGACTCCCGCCGCCGACACGCCAAAAAATTTGATAAAGACACTCGCCGCTAGCGTAGATGCACCAGCCGACAAGGCAACAGGATACCTTGCTGAAGTACTCTGGCTAACTTTCGGCACCACCCTTACCTTGTTTCCACTGTATTCAAATGGATGAAACGACGGTTTTGTGTGAGTGATTATATAAAAAACCAAAAGTACTAAAGCCGTAGGTAACAAGCCTGCAATAGAGGCTGCAGCACTTGCTGCCCCCCATACGTCGGCGGCGGAAGAATAGGCGATACTGCTCGCCAGTATGATCAGAAAACCCTGCACACTGGCTAAGACTGACCACAGATAAAATGTGAACCTCTCACAAAAATAGATCAGGTAAAGAAACCAGCTAACCTTCAAGATAAAAATAAATAAATAGACAGACCAGAAGAACGGTACAACAGAGAGCCCGAGAATCATGGCAAATACAAGCACACTGAAACAGACCCAAGCACCACGCTTAAGATAATCGGAGTCCAAAATCATTAGCCAGAATCCTTTTCAACGCTTCAAAGCATTTTCAATTCGCTTATCGATCCCATAATGGATCATCACATATTGCACCCCAAGCCCTACCCCCCAACCAACGACTAAGACCGCTGCTAAAGGCGCTGCGCCTGCAGCCAGCGCGCCATAAGCGAGGGTCACGGCCGCTCCGCCTGCCATCTCCCAAAAAACGAAGCAACGTTTGTAGGCTGACTGGCCACAGACTTATTGTAAAAATCCTTCGCCGACGTTGAACAAAGTACTTTTTAAGCCTGAGCTTGAGGGCTTGCCATTCGGTTTTATTCATAGCCTTCAACGTTGGGCGTCAATGGTTGTCTTGATAAGCGCCTAGCGTGGCGCAGTGGCGACATTTAAACAGGTAGGCGGTAGGGCCATGATCCTTGTTGAGCGCAGTGAGAAACGTTTGCCACTGCGGCCCCTCCTCCAATCCTGTTGAGTCCTGAACGGCGGCGATGGCTGCTGGCCCCACTTCAAGCAACTCTGTATGGCCGGCCTTACCGATGAATTCGGCCGCGTCGTCGCAATGAGTGAACCAGCATTCTTGCTGCCAGCCGTTAAAACCAGGCGTGCGCTGACAGACTTCGGCGATCTGCGCCTCGCTCAGCGTGTCGTCGCCATCCAGGCCGATACTTTCGTCATCCACAAACGTCGCGCCGAGGCGCTGGTGAGCACTCCCGTCGGCAATACACCAAGGGCAGATGCAGTTTTCGTACTCATCAACGGCGTATACCGGCCCCGCGGAGATGTAGCCGCGCGCCTGATCGCAACTCACGCAAGTGGCTGAAGAAGGTTGCACCGAACCGGTACCGATGGGATCGGGATGGTAGATAAAGTGGGGCAGTGTCATAAACGCATCCGTTAGTCGTTGCTCGATGGCATTCTTGCACGCTATTTGAATCGAGCCAAAAATGAGCATGCGCTTGCAAATCTGTACATTGGCCTACCGGGCGCAATACGCCAGTCTCTGAAATGGATGCGCGAATTCAAGCCTCGGGATAACCAGGCTCCGATGTCGGGTGATTGGCTTGAGCATTGTCCCGCACTACCCGATCGGCGCGGATCACCAGTATGCTGCCGGAAAGTTCCGTCACGTGGGCCGGGCAGGCTTTGGCCCTTGGAATCGAAAGGATGCTCATGATGAATGCCGCCCCCACTATGAGCAGCAGCGAAACCACCAAATAAAAGATAGCGGTGGCTATTAGTGCAATTGACTGCGCAAGGACTCAAATCCAATGACAGATAGCTTGGACAATGTGCTACTTATCGCGCTAGCGGACGGCGCACTCGACAAATTTATCGTCGGCGAGCCTTTCTATTTTCAAGAAGCCAAGGCAGACACAAAAGAACCACAAAATGTACACAATGCCTTCGACTTACTAGTGCTCGACTATTGGATCAGGACCAAAGATGAAACGTTTCTCGGCGAATTTGCAACAGCAATGTTGAAGGCTCTGGGAACCTACCCAGACAAAAATCGAGCGATTTATGCTGTATCCGACTGGATCCAGTATTACCACTATTGCTTGACCCAAAAGAAGTCAAATCCTGACGGCAATTATCGTGAGCTTTTTGAAATGGATACAGACGGCATCGCAGGTACGCTCAAGCACGAACTTGAGGTCAACAAAGTTGAATTGATTAACGACACGCGGTGGGCAGGCGAGTCGTGGAACAGTAAGCAAGGTCTCTGGGAGCCATTGATGCGCATGGCGTTAGGCGTTCGGGATAAGTTTGAAGGTCCCGACTTCGTGCCTAATAATCTTTAGTAGCCTGCGGGTAGCGACCGGGACTGGATGATTGTAAGTCAACAAGCTTACCGCAGGGTGGCGGCAGTCTCAGCTTCAACACCACAAGAGCAGCGATGCCGAGCCGATGACAGAAATCACGGCAGACCGCAGGGCCGAGTTGACCTCCGACCAACGCTGGGCCAGCGCTCCGTGGGACAGCACTGCGGGCTTGTGGGATCCCCTGGTGCGCACGGCTCACCACGTTCGGGACAGGCTCAACGGCCCTGACTACGTTCCTGATGGCGCGTAATAATTTGAAGGATCGGCACCGGGTCATCAGGTCAGAAGCGGCAACATGATTACAATCAGCAAAAGACCATCTGAAGCACTCGGGGATCATTGCGCAAACCCAACCTCTCGCCTGATTAACAAACCTCTGCCGGAGGGATGCGTCATTGAGACTGAGGATCTATTGCTGGATCTAACAACCGATCTAGGCGGAGCAGTAGTCTTCCCCCGAGGTACACAACTCGCGACCCGGACCGGGACCTACTACCTCATCTATGGCCTATCAGGCGACAGATACAACATCTTCCACAGGAACGAGCTGCATTCCGCACGAATCCCGGACAACACCTACACATTCGGCGAGTCGCCGATGGGCGATCAGTTTTGCATCGATAAGGCAACTGGAGCGGTACATTAATGGGTACACGACGCAGCGAATGAAGGCCGGGGATATGTTTTAATTTCGTCCAGTGTAGAGGACCTCCTCAACCGGTTAGCACCAGACGAGACAAGCGATAGCGAAGCGTTGGAGCAAAAAGATCGTCAGCATCGATTTGTCCTTCTGAGATATCAAGTTGATTATTTGCATCGAAATCCAGCAGATGGAAGTACAGGGACAAATACGAAAATCCCATGGTGCCGAAGCTATCATCTACTCGCCTGGCAATCGCCGAGGAAAGCCTAACGGCCCGGATTTCGTACCCGCGAACCTATAAGCTCCTACGTGACGCAAGCATTCCAGACCAAGGAGGCAAGAAAATCCCATGATCGACCTGCGCAGCCCAACGTTATTTGTCAGCGAATACGCCCATCGATATGACTCTCTTTTGCCGCAAGCTACACCGCGCGGCGACACCTACGTCGAACCTGAATGTTTACGCGCCCGCCGTTCCTCGCTCACCCATGATCAGTCGCTGGACAGAGCCAAGGGAGCGCTACTGGGTCTCGCCATAGGCGACGCGGTGGGTACTACACTTGAGTTTCTGCCCCGTGACAAAAAACACGTTCATGGCCTGGAAGGCGCAGGCCCCTTCCATCTCAAGCTTGGCGAGTGGACGGACGACACGAGCATGGCGCTGTGCCTGGCGGAAACGTATCTCGCTCACCAACACTTCGACTCCAGCGATTATCTGGACCGGCTCTGCCAGTGGTACAAACAGGGATCTAACAGCGTCAACGGTGTTTGTTTCGACATCGGTAATGCCACGCGGGCTGCGCTGGATGGATGGCTAACACAAGGTTTGGGTTGGCTTGGCAACACGGAACCCAATACCGCTGGCAACGGTTCCATCATGCGATTGGCACCGACGGCTATTTTCAGGCGTCATAGCCTGGCTGCCACGTGGCGGGACAGCCAAAGCCAAAGTCGCGCAACCCATCGTGCTCTGGAAGCGGTAAGTTGCTGCGAGCTTTTGGGTGCGCAATTGCATCTGGCGCTGAACGGCGCAGACAAAACGGAGTTATGCGCGCCAAGGGTTCGACCGCTGCAACCCCGGGCGATGATCATAAATGCGGGTGAATACAAAGACAAAACCCGCGACCAGATCCGCTCCACCGGTTATGCCATTGATACATTGGAAGCCGCACTCTGGGCAGTCTGGACTACCGATAATTTCAAGGATGCGGTATTGCTCGCAGCAAACCTCGCAGACGATGCCGATACGGTTGCGGCCGTCACGGGGCAGTTGGCCGGTGCGCTGTACGGTGTGTCAGGCATGCCGGAAGAATGGGTCGCCAAGGTGGCATGGTCAGCACATATTCAGCATCTGGCGGAGCAGCTTCACGATCAGGCGCCGCTCACAGACGAATTCGCAAAAATGTAGGTTGCTGAACATGAAATACAAGCGAATCCAGGTAAACCGAGAAGAAATGTTCTCTCTGGGAGTCGAAGAAACCTCAGGCCAGTTCTACGTGTCATTACCCGTAAGCAGCGGCTTCGCGGACTACGAAGAATATTATGCAATTGACGGGCACATGTTCGAACGGTTCCAGAACGATCTTGCCTCAGCAGTTCAATTCGTAAACCGCTGCCGCCGACGTGAACTCGACGAGTTGCTGATGGAAAAGCCAGGCTGGAACCGAGGCAGCGCGATTTAGCAAACACCCACTTCCGGGGTTAAACGATTGACGTCTACCGACCTGCGGCACCTGTACGACAAAGCCTGCCTCTTCGCCTCCCAGGCTCACGCCGGTCAGATGATGAAGGGGGCAGATCTGCCGTACACCACCCATGTTGCAATGGTCGCGAACGAGCTGATTTTTGCGGACCAGGAAAGTGACATCGGTGATATGGCAATCGCCATGCCCGCCGCGCTTCTGCACGACGTGATCGAGGACACTTGCCGGCATCAGTGAGAGATATCCGCGGATCGATTTACAACAACTCCACTACCGTAGAGGACATTATGGATTTTACAGACATCTACTTTAACCGCGAGGAACGCTTCTCACTAGGTATAGAGGAAACGTCCGGAAAGTTCTATGTTTCATTTCCTGTTAGAAATGACAGGATTGAGTATGAGGAATATTACGAAATTGACCGTGCGCAGTTTGACCTTTTTCAAAAGGATCTCAATGCCGCACTGGCGTTCGTCACCAAATGCCGCCACAGAGAGCTAGACGAGTTGCTGATCCAGAAGCCGGGTAGTAGAAGAGGGACGGCTATTTAATTCACGGAATCTATCCGCGAATATGGCAGCAGCTGGGACTGGAAACATCCAGCAGCGAGGCTAATCGACTCAAGTTGTTGCGGGACTCACGACAACAGGGGGTGAGCGGCAGTCAGCAAAAATTTAGATAAAAAGACGACAAGGAACGTCAATGTGACCCTGTATCGCCTACACCGATTCATGCTTGCCTTAGCGGCAATCCTGGTCTGTATCTCACGGACCTATGACCGGAACAGCTAAAAAGCGCTTGAAGGCGTGATTGCCGAGCAACAGAGACAACTTTCTATCATAATTTTTGGCGATCTTTGGCAGAGCCTTGATAAATTCAGCCAGTCCAATCAAGTTTCAGCGAAGGGCCGCAAAGCGCTCACAACGTTTGGCAGGGCTCCCCCGCGGCGATAGGGCAGTGGCGCCCAAGCCCATGGCTACGTGGGGGGGCAGCCGCATCGACAATTTTCGCCGGGCCATCGCCCTCTCCTACCCTTCGTTCAGTAATATCTGAAACGCAAATGAGCGTCGATTAAGATCGAGCAGAACCTCCCGGTATTACTGAAACTGGTCAAAGAAGTCTCCAGGATTCTGGGCGGTAGCGTAGCAACCAGCTCAATCTTTAGAGGCGTAACGGGTGTTTTCCGATTCGGCGATGACCGGTAGCCGCTGTCGGTGGCGGTGGCGGCTAGGTTTGCAGGTCGGTAATTTGATTCTGATGGGTCTGTGGCTAGGCCAAGGCATGTGCGCCATCGACGAATATTTCTACCAAGACCTTCCCGCCCGCCTCTCGGTCCTCCAAGAACGCATAACAACCGCGTGGCATGCCGAAAATGGCTACAAGTCCCAGAACCCGACCTGCCAAGCGGCTCTGGTGCTCTGATCGATGGACGCCCCGAAAGCGTCGCCCACTTACTTGTTCGCAGAAAGGAGCAACTGATAGTGCTGCTGCTCACAGCAATCGTCACCTACCTCACGCGTGGGCCGGTGAAAGCGGGTGTGGTTGGCAGCGTGGAAAGCATTGGTGCGCGCAGGGCGAGCCTTGGATCGGGAATGCGCAATAAATAGATGGCTGAGTGGCAGTGGAGAAAACTGTGGGCGCACTACAATATGTGATACCCAATAGATCCTATTGGGCCCCCGCAGAAAAAATAGGCACCATTGGAAATTAAAATGAATATTAAAGACGTTGAAAGTTCCGCTATCGAGCTAGAGAAAAACCTCAAAATCTATGCACAGCAAGATCACGAGGCTGCTGAATTGCAGGCAGACTTACAGCCGCTATTAAATCTAATAAAAACAGGAAGATTCAACACACCTATACAATGGGGACAAATTCCAGGTCGATACAGGCTGAGTGAAAAAGGGCTGCAGAGATATAACAACCTTGAAGAGGCATTTGCGCGTTTTTCAATAGAGGTTACGGGGGGGAGAATCCCCGGCCTTAAAGCTCTTTCGTGAGGATAGAAAAAAATATGATATATAGAAAGCATCTCATGCGATTTTAATCGTAGCAAGTATGATCCGTACAGAGGCGAATACTTTCAACCGAGGATAGCAGCCACCAATTTAAATAAGGGATACGTAATGAACATGCCCGAGTTAAAAACAACTGCTGGAGAGCTGCGTCGCGTCCTAAATAACTATGTCGCTATTGATACGACTGCAGCAGCATTACTGGCTCAGCTTGAAAATTTACTGGATCGTGCCGAACGTGGAGCTATTTTGCAAGAAGTGGAGATCAGAGATATACCGGGCTATAAAGCTTTAACTGAAACTGAACTACAACAGTACAATGATTTGTCGGAGGCGTACGCAGCCTTCTACATTCAACTCACAGGTGGAGAGTCCGACGCTTTAAGATTATTTAAATCAAGACATCAGAATCACGTATAGCACATTAATTTTCTTCACACCTTCACCGTGGAGCCCCTTGGAACGGACAAAGAGCGTTCGCAGTTTGAGGTTCCGGGAGGACGTCTATGGAATTGGTATTCAGTCATATCGGACATCATACCAACGCAACTCGGAGTGAATCCGATGAAAAAGTATGGGAGCCAAAGGAAATACCCCAAAGATTAACACTTACCAAACTGAAGGAAAAGTATCAGCATTACGAATGCATTTCGAAATCAGCACTTGACGATTTCTCTATCCGCGAAGAGCTATTTCAGATATTAGGTGGAGCCAGAAAATTATTTGGGGCGAATAGTGAAGGACTCACAGCCGCAGAAATTAAATCTAAACTTGCACTCCCTGAACTCCCACCCTTTATCTCGGAAGTATCAGTACCAGCAGGAAATCGAGTCAGAACCGGCGTGGTTAATCCAGTTTTCGGAGGGATAGGGAATGCTACGCAATACTAGCGCCTCCAACGCTTGCCAACGTCCACATTTAACAACACAGTAAGGCTCGGCCAATGAACAAAATACCATTTGTTATTTCCAATAGAAAACTCACCATCGACGGGCATATGATCGGTATACTGCACAGTATAGAAGAGGCATTCACGCACCATAATTTCATAGTGGTTAGAGTGAAACCCCAGTCGGCATAATATTTAACAGGAATGTTTTTGGCATCGGATTTTATGGAGAAATTCTCTGGCAAATCGAAGAAAGCCCACATGGCACGCAAAAAGATAAGCCGTATGTGAATGTATACATAAGCGAGAATAAGGAACTTATTTCTGGCAACTGGAACGGAGTTAGCTATTCCGTTAACTGTGAAAATGGAAAAATCACTACCGTATCATTTGATAAATAGAAACTGATCCCAACACTAAGAAATGCAGGAGTTCGATAAATATGAGCCTAACAACCGAGCAATTTGGTAGGCTTAGCTCACATAGAACCAACAACACCACTGGTTTGTGTTGACAGCATGATTCTGAATACAGTTGACCGCTAAAAGCGCCAGTGGACGCTTACTACATAGCCATCCATCGCGGATGCGGCCTGAAGATCCAGTTGCCAGGGTCATCCCGAGCCAAATTCACACTGCAAAACCTCCTACCCAAAAAACACACGTCCGAATCAATAGGCTTGCGAATGACAACAAGGAACATCAATTTGACCCTGTATCGCCTGAGCCCATTCGCGCTTGCCTTAGCGGCAACCATGGCCTGCATCTCACCGACCTATGCCCAGGACAGCGAAAAAGCGCTTGAAAGCGTCATTGCTGAGCAACAGAAACAACTTCCCATCATGCTGGACCCGATAACCCGTATCGACAACATCTCCTACGCCAATCACAACGTGCTCTACAAGATCACGCTTTATGGCTTTGATAATCGGCCAGGTGAGCGGGTGTACTACGAGAGCTACCTTACTCAGCAGATCCAGAAGGCGCTGTGCAGCCAGACAGCCTATCTGCTCTTGCTTGAACTTGGGAACAAGATCACCTACCGCTACTCCAGCAGCCAGGCCGAGCCTATTACTGAAATCACCTTTGGACCTGAGACTTGCCGAAAAGTGTAGTTGTTGCTTCCTTGAAACTAAATGGCGAAATCGATAATTAGGAATCCACATGAACACTGCAACATTAAAGCAGGCGGCGCTGGACTTACGTGAAAAACTCGAATTTTACAAGTCAAAAGACCGCGCTGCATTGCGCCTATATGAACAGATGAAGCCTTTAATTATAGATGCTGAAAATGAAATGATTCATGAAAAAATGGAACCAAGAGATATTCCAGGTTACAAGTTGCTAGCGGATACAGACCTGCAGCAATATGATGACCTTTCGAAGGCATACAGCAAATTCTATGTTGAGCTTACCGACGGGCGAAACACTAAAACTTACCAGATAATCCAAGAAATGATGAAAAAAACACTATAACTCAGGCCCTGCTTTACGAGCCTTATCTTTTTGCATATTGCAAAATGTATGGTCACAATATTTTTTGTGTAAGAATATAGATATCTAAGCATACTTCGCCGACGAATAAACCCTATTACTGAAATCACCTTTGGACTAGGGACTTGCCGCGAGGGTAGTTGTTGATCCCTTGGAACCAAATGGGTTGAAGTTATAGGATCACGGCCCCTGGAATGAAAAATACCATTCCGACAAGAGCAGTGATGACCCGCATATCTGCGGTGCCAAATGCCGGAAATGGAGACGGTTGGGCGGAGCGCCTTAATCAGTATCGAGCAGAGTTACATCTTGATTATGACTACGCACTCTCAAAGGCAATCGGAATACATGGAGGAATGGAGTCCTCATCGCGAGCAACCTCTCAGAGGTCCTGCGTCGAACGCGCCTCTTCGGTAGCCGCTACTTACCTGTAGGACCGCGCTTGCCCGCGAAAAAGCGGTGCGTCAGGCAAACCATTCGTCACAGGCAGATTGCTTTCGCGGGCAAGCGCGCTCCTACAGGGGATCTTGGCAACGCAAACAATCGTCGGCGTATACACAATCCGTATGAGCCGGCTCGCTGGCGAACACGATGGTCTGAAACGAACATATCGACTGACACACTGCCTTCGCGGGCAAGCTCAGACAGGTGCCACTCAGCAAATCACTCTGTGCCCGGCCTGAGCTGTGCTTCAGAAGCAATCACGCTCACATACTCATCAAACAACTGCACCTGACCGCCCGCCATGCGCCACCGCCGATACGATTCAACATCTTTCCTGTAGCGGGCGAAAGCATCCGATTTCGGCCCGTCCGCGAACAGTGAAGCGATGGCTGCGCCTTGGAAGTACCAGTAAATCCCCTCACTTTGTTCGGTGGCTTTGGCGCAGGAAAGATCGATCCCTCTCGACCGCCATTCGGCTGCAAGCTCACGCCCTGTTTCCCGGGAAGCCTGCGACAGCGCTCGCCAGCCAATTTTCTCGGCGGCGGTCACATAGGCCAAATACCTGGCAAGTAACCCAGCATCTCTTTCCCAAACCGACGGACAACCGGGCGGCGGCGTCGAAAAC
Source organism: Pseudomonas sp. BSw22131 (assembly GCF_026810445.1). Classification (NCBI taxonomy): domain Bacteria; kingdom Pseudomonadati; phylum Pseudomonadota; class Gammaproteobacteria; order Pseudomonadales; family Pseudomonadaceae; genus Pseudomonas; species Pseudomonas huanghezhanensis. The sequence continues at coordinate 3,542,581 of NZ_CP113949.1, forward strand.
GGTTCAGGCGCCTGATAAACCGGCAACCAGCTGAGATTTTGCTGCACACGCGACAACGGTTCATCAGGTGACTCCCTCCAGCGCAACCCTCCCTCCAAAGAACCAGAAGACGAGTCCGAATCCCGCAAAAACTTTTCCAGCCTCCCCTTGAGCCCCAGAGACGACCTCAACCAACCCAGCAAATCCATATAACCCCACTCCCTCGACATAAGCCGTCCACCAAACGTACATCAGCCACCCGGCGACTTGCGCCAGGAAGCGACCCACTTGAAAAATCTGCTCAGCCACCAACGACTGCGAGCTTCACGAATTTCATCGATCTGCATGAAGGTGTAGGGGATGGGCATGGTTTTTTGTTGGATGCGAAGGGTGCGTAGGACTCGGATTATGTGGCGTGCATAAAATAAGAATGTCACGGAAACAGCTAGCGTCCCAAACAGGACAACCACACCGGTAGTGAGGAAACCGACAGTTTTGGTAAAAATACTTGCCGCCAAGGTGGTTGCGCCGGCCACCAAAAGAAGGCTGTAGGCGCTGGATGTTTTTTGCTTGTTTTGCGGACGTGGCTGTACCTTAATTCCATCATAAACAAATGGATGAAATGACGGCTTACCATTTACCAAGATCAAATACAATAACAATGTGACGCCCATTGGAAAAAGCCCTACCATTAGGGCAGCAATACTTGTTCTCCCCCAGAAACTTGCACCAATCATGTAAGCCGCCGTACAGGCCATATAAGAAAATGCGCCGACAACCGAAAAAACTATCGAAGCCAAATAAAAAACAATGCTCTCACACACATAGACAAGATATATATTACATACGAATGCAAGTAAAGCCATAACAAAGAACACTTGCCAAAAATACTTTAAACCTGAAGGCCCAAATGCCATAAAAAAAATCAAGACCCCAAAAAAAGCCCAACTAATCTCCTTAATATTCTGGGAGCCGATCATTTACTATCCTCAATCTTCAAAGCGTCGCCGACCGCCTTATCAGTCCAGTGTGAACTACGACCCATTGTACGAATACACCTGAAACAAAGCTAACGGCCACCCCCGCCACCAAGGACGCGGCAGGAAGCGCAACTGCACCAATACCGACTGTCTATATCCAACCTCGGCTTAGCCCAGATACCTGACAAGTAACCCAGCATCTCTTTCCCAAACCGACTGACAACCGGGCGGCGGCGTCGACAACGGTTCCTCCGGCAGCTCCCGCCAGCGCAACCCTCCCTCCACAGAGTCAGAAGACGAGTCCGAATCCTCCAACCTCCCCTTGAGACCCAGACACGACCTCAACCGACCCAGCAAAACCCATAACCCCACTCCCTCGCCATAAGCCATCCACCAAAACAAACATCAGCCAAGCCAAAGAGCTAGCTCAAGCCCCTGCAAACTTCACCACCCACCTCCTCCCGCAACACCGCCAACCTTTTCAACACATTCAGCACATAACCCTTCTCGATAACCGAACCATGATGTCCATCGCAAAAGCGCTCTCCCCTGAGGCAAAGCGTCAGCATGGTCTGGATATCTGCCAGGCTCGCCTGGGCGATGCAGGTCTCGTTGACCAACATAACCGCAGCGCCATGGGCGATGTAATCGATATCGGTCCAGCATTCATTGGCCATGACGCGGTAGAAGTCTTTCACGACATCGAAGTACTCGGGCCAGCATCCGCGAAAGACATAGGTTTTGATGGCAACTCCGTCCGGGTAAAGCTTGGGTAGATAGGACAGCAGCTCGTCCATGTCCGCAGCCCGAGGAGCGGGCTCGCTGGGCTGTCTCGCCGATTGCGCCGCATGCGTCAGAGACACAATGTCCGACTCGACTTCAGGGCAACTCAGGTTTCGCGCAACTCGCGACAACGTCTCGCCTTCGTCGCTCGGTGGCGGAACCCGAACCGCCTCGGGCTCATCCGCATTCGGTATGCGGCCAAAGCACCCTTTCAAACGATCCAGAAGCTTCATCCGCGAAATTCCATGTCAGTATTGACCCTCCACTCGAAGACACAGGATGCTCTGGGCGCTAAACATATCAGGGATCGTCTATTGCAACGGTAGCTCCATTCACCCGCAAGACGCCCCACTGCATCGGCGATCAGATCGCCCACGGCCTGAAAATCCAGTTGCCCGCTGGAATGCAATCTGAAAGTTTTCCCCGCAAAAAAGACCTGCTCTGGAGCCAGTCCCAATGCCTGTTGACGACCTGCAACGCCTTTACAACAAAGCCTGGCTGTACGCCTCTCACGCCCACCTTGGGCAGAAAATGACGGGGTCGGATCTTCCCTACACCACCCACGTCGCGATGGTTGCCAATGAGCTGATTTTCGCAGCCCGGGAGTCCTCGGTCGGTGATCTGGCCATCGCTGTTCCTGCCGCGTTGCTGCATGACGTTCTGGAAGACACGCCCACGACGCAGCAAGCGCTGACAGAAGTCTTTGGCGCAGAGGTCTCTTCAACTGTGGCGAGTCTGAGCAAGAACCTGATCGTGCCGTTCTCCGAAGCACGTTATTTCCAGGGTATCGCCAGCCACTCCTGTGAAGCGGCGTCCATCAAACTGTGCGACAGGATCACCAATCTCCAATCGGCGCCGGCCACTTGGGCGAAGGCCAAGCGAGCGTCCTATCTGGTCGAGTCCGAGCAGATTCTGGCTGCCCTCGGGCATGCGAATGCATACCTGAGGCAGCGACTGGCTGACACCATGACGCGCTACGAACAGCTTTACGTGGCGTCACTCACAGACTGAAAACTGCAGGGTGCGGGAGTACCGGTCGGCCAGACAGCGTTCTTGAAACTACGTCTTCTCAAACCGCTGCTGCAGTATGTGCCGCGCAGTGCCCGCGCTGAGGTAGGTACCGATCAAGTCCGCCAGCTCCTGATCCTTGAGTTTTTTGTTGTCGCGGCAAAACTGCGTCAGTTGCAATTGCACCCAGCGTTGTTTCTTGAGGACTTTGGCCCCCGGCGCGAAGAACGAGCGCGAGGCCACTTCAGGCAACGGCGCGTCGTCTTCCAGCAGGATATTCAGCACTACACCCTGCCCCACTTGTAAACCAAAGTCGGCGATGTGCCGAGTGGGGATCGGCGCCTTGAGGTTGGCAAACGCGAAGTGGTCGGGCGTTAGCGAAAGTGCAGTTTTGTCAGCGCGCCGGTACAGACGCAGCGAATACGGAAGCACAAACAGCATCACGCCAATCAACGCACCGCCGACGATAAAGATCATGGCCTTTTCGCCGCCCAGCTTTTCCGGAAACAGGAACGGCAACGCCAGCACGGCGACTCCGACGAGCACGAATAATCCCAAGATGATCAACGTGATGATGCCCCGTACGCGAGCGCCTTCGTGCAGGACCACATCGCCTGTCACGTTACTGGCGTGGGTGCGCAGTTCCTCGACGACCGCAGCGTCACGGCTCACGTAGTGATTGAGAAAGTCTTCGGTGATACGGGCACGGAGCGCCTGCGGGTCCGCGAAATATCCATCAAGCGCAACGCACGCCTGCGCGGCGTCCACAGCTCGGGTGCCATTGACGACGGCGTCTGCGACACTCACCTGCAGTGACGCAATACGCTCGCCATTGGAGGGATGGGTATCGGAGGGATGCGGCAACTGAGTGGCGAGTTCTTCTTCCGGCAGGGTCAGCGGTTGAATGCCGAGCTCATGCAGCACCGTGGTCGGCAAGTCGCGCGTCATCGTGTGCTCTGGGGTTGGATTGGTCGCTTTGGCGACGTGCCCCCATACCGACTCCTGCAACACAGGATCAATGGCAGAGATGCGTAACAGCGCTGACGCCGCCGCCCCATTGCCAGACAGTTGCGCGCCCGCAGCATCGGCCGCCAGTTCCCGCACACGGCTCCAGTGATTGACCGCGTGATCGAAACGCTCCATGAAATACACGCCAAGCATGAACGCCGGACGCAGGATCGTGCGCTGCAGTAAGTCACTGCTGAGCATGGTGCTGGCGATCACGCCCAGGCTGCGGCCAATGCCATCGTAGATCGGAAGAAAGCGCAGGCTGTACTCAGTGTCCGCCCCCGCGAAATGCGAGAGTTCGTGACCGATTACCGCGCTTGTCTCTGCTGAATCAAGCAAACCCAGGTACATCATCGGCACGTGAAGGGTTCGGCCCTTAAGCTGCGTGGCGGACGGAAGCAGGTCGACGTCGCTGGAGGTGACGTAAAAACCCTCTGTCATGCCCAACACGATGTGATCCGGGGCCAGTGCGCCGAGTCGTTCAGCGAGATCGCTAACAAAAGCCCAGAGGCCCGGAGCCTCCTGAGGGCTGACGGCTTGCCCCAACACCTGCATCGGTGTGGACTCGAACATGCTCAGCATGACGCCCAGCTGCTTGCCCACTGTCCAGATCGAGTACAGACAAACCGCGCCGACCATCAGCGCAGCGAGCATCAGTTTCAACTCCCCGGAGGACATACGGCCCATGTGCCAAAGCCCCAGGCCCTCGTACGCCAGAATGGCCGCCACGGCTGCGGCCATGGCAATGATGTGGCCCACCAGCACAAAGGGCAGAATCCGGCTTACACGGCTGAACGTGGCGAGTAATTGCTCGCGTGAGCGAAGCGCCCGGGAGCCAGCCCATCCCAACCCGAGCATCCCCGCGGCACCGACGAGTGTCGCCAGCAGGCCGAGCGCGATGACCGCCTTGGCCAAGCCGTTCATCACACTATCAAGAGGTTGCAGGGTGTTGAGTTCACTCTCGGCTTCTGTCACGCGGGAGAGTGCCAGTTCGACCCCCACCCGCTGGCCGTCAAAGTCGATGCTAATCGAACGTGAACCGGGTTTGGCCGCCATCTCTTCAAGCTGGGACCGGATGTCTTTGAGATTGGCCCGGGTATCTATCAGGTAGAGGCTGTTCTCGGTACTGCGCTGTAATTCCCACGCGCCGAACAAGCCCAGACACAACGGCAACACGATCAGTACTGCAATGAGCTTCAAGGTTTTCATGAGACAGGCTCACAGGGGTGCGTCGCCGATGGCAATCCTTAGCGGGCACAAAGTCCATTTAACAAACGCCCGAAAGCGTCTGCGCACGCGTGACACACCGCACAGTCCCCCGCTACGCGCCACGCTGACGGCGTTATACCGCGTTATCCGTTTGGATGTAACTTCCTATTACCAGCGGCTGCGGTCGGGATCGACTGAAGCGGACAGGTCGCTCGCCACCGAAGTCACCCGCCCTCTGCTGCAGCCGAACAGCAGAATCCGCCTCAGCTCTGAAGTCACTCCGCTCAAGAGCAGAACCTATAACCGACCTCACGCTGTTTGATCAGGTGAACCGTTTAATCTTTTTCACACTTATTTTGATGCGTGAATCCGTGCCAAAAAACAGGCTGAGAGCCTTCAAACACGTGTGTTTGAGCAGATTTTCAGGCAAGAAAATGACACGTAGTGGCCTTAGGTCATTATTGCGAAATGTAACAGCCTTGAGAAAAGATCGTATCCTTGTGGGAACTTTCCTACATATTTGACAGACATAGACCACAGTACTGGCTACTAGACACCTCTTTGCCAGCATTCCTCTCCTGCTTAACGTGGCAGTGCGATTAGCGATGACGGTCATCGGCAATGGCGCATGGCGAGCGGGTGTGCAGTGAGAAATTCGTAGCTTCTTTCGTCCGCCCGGGTTCACCGGGACGTGATCGGGAGGGGTTCAAGGACGATGTACCGATGACTCAGACGTTTGATGTTGAAGCATTGATCAAGCTGCGAAGGCAGACCCGGGCTATCTCCGACGCGCTCAAGGCGCAGGCATCGGACTACCTGTCTACGCTCGCGTTGCTGATTCGCCCGCAAACGCTCTTCGGTGAGTACTTGCAGGGCGCGCCGCGCAGCAGTGGTCGGGAAACCCAGCACCACTTCAAAGAGTTCAAAGAACTCTTCGACCGCATCGGTTCCGCCGCGCCGTTCCAGTTGGTCAACGAACTGGAAGTGCCACTCAACCTCATCAGTACTACGCCGCAACTGTTTGCGCTGGAGTACGACAAGGTTCTCGAACAGAGCGGCCAGACCATCCGCATCACCAGCCCCGTGCGCTGGGTGGTGGGTTTCAGCTCGTTCGATCTGGCGCAATTTCGCAACGTCATCAAAGACCCCAATCGCAGCAGCGCCGAACTGTATCGTTACGTAGTGCATTACCTGGTGCTGTTCTACTGCCTGAGCAAATCGCCCGGTGTCAGCCGCCTGTTCGAAGGCTTGCGCTTTCCGGTCAGTTTCGAGCGATTGAAGGAATTTGGCGACTTGCCGTTTTGTGTCATCAGCTCTCCGGTGCGTGCAGAGTTGCCCGATGAATCGGTCATCCGCAGCAGTACCCAGATTGCCGGCAACACCAGCTTCGAAGAACTGGTGGGCCACGACAACATCTTGGAAATGAACGATGAAATCCGTCAGCGCCTTCTGCTGACAATCGAAGGACTGTAACGCGCCGGCCCAATTGTAGGCACGGATGCAAATGACTTTCAGCGAGTAGCTCGCTCAGGAGACCACGATGGCGAAGAAGGAAAGTACCCAGCACAAACTCGACCGCGTCCGCGCGCCTCGGGTTCATATCACCTACGACGTTGATATCGGTGACGCTCAGGAAAAGAAAGAGCTGCCCTTTGTCGTGGGTGTGCTGGGCGATTTCTCCGGCAACCCGCTGGAGCCTCTGCCGAAGCTCAAGGATCGCAAGTTCATCTTCATCGACCGCGATAACTTCAACGGCGTCCTCAAGGGCATAAAGCCCCGCCTGACGTACCGGGTCGACAACACCCTGGCCAAAAACGGCACGCAGCTGGGCGTCGAGCTGAATTTCAATACCCTCGAAGACTTCGAGCCACAGAACGTGGTCAAGCAGGTCGAGCCGCTGCGCAAGCTGCTCGAAGTGCGCAACAAACTGGCTGACCTGCGCAACAAGATGGGCGGCAACGACAAGCTTGAAGAGCTGCTTATGGACGTGTTGCAGAACACCGAGAAGTTGAAAACCCTGGGCAAGGAATTCGGTCGCGAAGCCGCCGTTCCCGCCACTGACCACAAAGAGTAAGGAGGAGCCTGACGATGACCGATAAGCAACCCGTGACTCAGCAGGACAGCGATCTGGTTGAAGTGGAAAACTTCGCCCCGCAATCCTCTCTTCTGGACAGCATCATTTCCGAAAGCCGCGTGGCGCGCTCCGAAACCGAGCGCACCCGCACCCGCGACCTGATCGGCGAACTGGTCGGTCAGGTGCTCGAAGGCGAAATGACCCCGAGCAAAGACCTGATCGCCGTGCTCGACGCACGCATCGCCGAGATCGACGCGATGCTGTCAGAGCAGATGAACGAGATCATGCATGCGCGTGAATTCCAGCAACTGGAAGCGTCGTGGCGCGGTCTGAAATACCAGGTCGACCAGACCGAGACCAGCACCACGCTGAAGATCCAGCTGCTCAATGCGTCGAAAAAAGACCTGGTTCGCGACCTCAAGGCCTCGTCCGAATTCGACCAGAGCGCCCTGTTCAAGAAGATCTACGAAGAAGAATACGGCACCTTCGGTGGCGCGCCATTCGGCATGTTGTTGGGCGATTACGAGTTCAACCGCAGCCCGGAAGACATGTACCTGCTTGAAGAGATTTCCCACGTTGCCGCCGCTGCGCACGCGCCGTTCATTTCGGCTGCATCGCCTGAGCTGTTCGGCTGGGACTCGTTTACCGACATGTCCGGTCCGCGTGACCTGGCGAAGATCTTCGACACCGTTGAATACGCCAAGTGGAAGTCGTTCCGCGCCTCGGAAGACTCCCGCTACGTCGGCCTGACCTTGCCACACGTTCTCGGTCGCCTGCCGTATGGCCCGGATACCACGCCGGTTGAAGAATTCAACTTCGTGGAAAGCGTCGATGGCCGCGACCACAACAAATACCTGTGGATGAACGCTGCTTACGCACTGGGCACTCGCGTCACTGATGCGTTCTCGCGTTACGGCTGGTGCGTGGCGATTCGCGGTGTGGAAGGCGGCGGTCTGGTTGAAGGCTTGCCGACTCACACGTTCAAGACCGATGACGGCGAAATCGCCCTCAAGTGCCCGACCGAAATCGCCATCACCGACCGTCGTGAAAAAGAGCTGTCGGACCTGGGATTCATCCCGCTGGTGCACTGCAAAGGCACCGACTACGCAGCGTTCTTCGGCACGCAATCGGCGCAGAAGCAAAAGCAGTACAACACCGACATCGCCAACGCCAACGCGCGTCTTTCGGCGCAGCTGCAATACATCTTCGCCACCTCGCGTATCGCTCACTACATGAAGGCGATCATGCGCGACAAGATCGGCAGTTTCGCGTCCCGCAAAGACGTGGAAATGTTCCTCAACAAGTGGCTGTCCAGCTACGTGTTGCTGGACGACACCGCCAGCCAGGAAGCCAAAGCCAAGTTCCCGCTGCGCGAAGCGCGTGCCGAAGTGTTCGAAGTACCCGGCAAGCCTGGCGTCTACAAGGCCGTGACCTATCTGCGCCCGCACTACCAACTCGACGAGCTGACGGCTTCTCTGCGTCTGGTCGCTGAACTGCCGCAATCGACACGCGGCTAAACGGTGACGTTGCCAGGGAGGCAGCATGAGTAATCAACACAAAATGCTGCCTTCATTGCTTGACCGATTGCTCGACGACCGTCCGCATCAATCCGTTGAAGCGTCATCACAGCGGCTGTGCTCGCTGGCCGATTACAAGGCCAGCATCGTGCGCGACCTCGAGATTCTGGTGAACACTCGCCAGTCGCTAGTCGCTGCCGAGCTCGAGGATTTCGCCATTCTCAACGGCACTATCCTCGACTACGGCATGCCGGATTTCACCAGCCGCAGCGTGCTCGACCCGCAAGACCGTTTATTGATTCAGCGGCAACTGGAAAAAGCGATCACCTTCGGTGACCGACGATTTCGCAGCGTCAAAGTGCAACTCCTTGCTCAACAAACCGGCCAACGCATGCTGACATTTCGCGTGGACGCGGTACTGCGTCTGCAAGATATCTCGCGTCAGGTTTCTTTCGACGCCGTGCTGCAGGTCAACACCCAGGAATACAAAGTGCAGAACCTCAACTGATGCTCGACGATCTGCTGCCCTATTACGAAAAGGAACTCTCGCACCTGCGCTTTCTGGGCCAGGAGTTTGCGAGCCAGTACCCGAAAATTGCGTCGCGGTTGCTCATCGAGGGCGATAACTGCGAAGACCCGCATACCGAACGCCTGATCGAGGCGTTTTCGTTTCTGGCAGCGCGCGTGCACAAGAAACTCGACGACGAGTTTCCGGAAATCGTCGAGTCGTTTCTGGAGGTGCTGTACCCGCATTACTTGCGCCCTACTCCGTCGATGTCGATTGTGGAGTTCAACCTCGGCAAGCAGGAGAAGGTCACAGAGGCCTACCGCGTGGCGCGGCACACCGAACTGCACGCCAATCAGGTTGAAGGCGTGGTCTGCAAATTCCGCACGTGCTACCCGGTCGAGCTGTGGCCGATCAACGTGCAGCACGCCTCGTTCATCGAGATGGAGCGCTCGGCATTCAACGGTCACAGCGCGGATCTGGTTGCACGCCTGCGCATCGGCCTTAACGCTACGTCCGACGTGCATTTTGGCGTGATGGAAATGGACAGCCTGCGCTTCTTCCTCGACGGCGAAAGCACGCTGATGCTGCAGCTCTATGAGTTGCTGTTCAATAACCTGGCCAAAGCCACGCTGTCGTTCGAAGACGAGGGCCGAACCCGCGAAGTCGTGTTGCCTGTCGGCTCACTGAAGTCGGTCGGTTATGCCCGGGACGAAGGGCTGGTGGATTACTCGGAACGCTCATTTCTGGGCTACCGGTTGCTGCATGAGTACTTCACGTTTCCGGACAAGTTCATGTTCTTCGATCTCTCGGGGTTTGCGCGCATTCTGGCGGGCAAGAACATCGAGAATATCGAGATCAACTTCTACTTCTCCGAGTACGACCTGACCGACCGCCTGGTGCGTCTGACGCAGAACATCGGGCGCAACAACTTCAAGCTCAACTGCACGCCGATCATCAACCTGTTCCGTCAGCAGGCAGAGCCGATCAAGCTGACCCACGCCCAGCACGAGTACGCCGTTACGCCAGACGTGCGCCTGCAAAGCTCGTCGGAAGTGGTATCGATCGATCGCGTGCGCCGAGTGAAGAAAGTCGGCGGCATCGATCAGGTCGGCACCTGTCATCCGTTCTTCGAGCCGCGTGGCGATCAAGGCCCGGGCAGCAGTTTCTGGATTGCCCGCCGCCGTGCGGTGCAAACCCAGCAGCGCGACGGATCGAACATGTTCATCCGGGTCGTGGACCGCGACCTGGAACTGATCGACTCCAACCACGACACCTTGAGTATCCGCATCACCTGCAGCAATCGCGACCTGCCACTGATGCTGCCTTTTGGTGGCGAGCGCGGGGATTTCAGCATTCCTGCAGCGTCGGTCATCAAGGACATTCGCTGCCTGCGCAAACCCACCGCCACGGTGCGTGTACCGCTGGGCAACGGGGTAATCTGGCGACTGATTTCACACCTTTCGCTCAACCACATGTCGCTGGTCGCCAATGGCCGCGACGTGCTGCTGGAACTGCTCTCGCTCTACAACTACCGCAACGTGTCGGCCATCCGCAAACAGATCAACGGCATCGTCTCGGTCAGCAGTGAGCCGGTGGTTGCGCGCATCGGTCATCCGCGTCCGAACTTCGTTCGCGGCGTGGGCATCACCCTCAAGCTCGATGAAAGCCAGTACACCGGCAGTGGCGTGTTTTTGTTCGGCATGGTGCTCGACCACTTCTTCGGTCAGTACTGCACGATGAACAGTTTTACCCAATTAACCCTTCGCACCTTGCAGCGCGAAAAGAGAGTCGTCCAATGGCCCCCACGAACCGGCGATCAACCCCTGGTCTGATCGACCAGGCAAGGGCTGAGCCGCACCGATTCGAATTTTTCCAATTGGTGCGTTTGCTCCGCCTGCATTACAGCAGAACCGGGCGAATGGACCTGGAAACGCGCCCGCACGAAGACCCTCTGCGCTTTCGTTCGCAGCTGTCGCTCAACTTCCCCGCCAGTGAAGTCAGCGATTTGCAGTTCGAGCGTCCGGGCAAAGTGTCGACCGCAGGGCTGCCGCTGTCCGAGGTGCAGGTCACGTTCATGGGGCTGGTCGGGCCGTCCGGCGTGTTGCCGCGTCCGTACACCGAGCTGTTGATGGAACGCCATATTCAGTATCGCGATGACGCGGCGCACGCGTTTCTCGACGTTTTTTCGCACCGCATGACCACGCTGTTTTACGAGGCCTGGCAGAAGTACAAGTTCTACATCGAGTACGAGCGCAACGGCACCTCGGGCTTCGACCGCTACCTGCTCAATCTCGTGGGGTTCGGCCCGCAAGCGCAGAAGCAGAAATTCGACAAGGACGGCTCACCGCTGCGTCGGGAACTGTTCAGTTACTTCTCGGGGATGTTCGCGCAGAAGCCACGCAACGCACTGAACCTGGAAGTCATGCTGAGCTTTTATTTTTCGCTGCCGTTCAAGGTCGCGCAGTTCGCCGGGCGCTGGTTGAAACTCGACGCCAGCCAATGCACGCAATTGGGCCGCAAGAACGCGGTACTGGGGCAAAGCGCTGTGGCCGGCAATCGCGTCTGGGACTACCAGTCCTGCGTACGCATCGAAGTCGGTCCGCTGGAGCTTGCCGATTATCAGCGCTTTCAGCCCGGCACGGTCGACTACCAGAAAGTGGTTGAACTGGTGCGTTTCTACGTGGGCGCCGAACTGGATTTTCAGCTCGCACCCTCGCTCAAGCGCGAAGCCGTACCTCCTGCCCGCCTGGGTCGCCAGGGCAATGTTGCCCTGGGCTGGCTTGGCTGGCTCAAACGTCCGGGCGTCGACGCGGAACCGTCCCGTTGCGCCGTTTATCACATTCCTTTTGATGGGGTCTCCCTGTGAACCTGAAGTCCCTGTTCGCCAAGCTGAACGACACCAGCCGCACCGCCACAGAAAGCGCTGCAGCGCTGTGCCTGTCGGAGCATCACTACGACGTCGAAGTCGAGCATCTGCTGTTGCAACTGCTCGACAACAACGACAACGACCTGCCGGCGATCCTGCGTCACTACGACGTAGTGCCCGACCGCCTGCAAGCACAGCTGGTGACGGCGCTTGGCACCTTCAAAAAGGGCAATACGCGCACCCCTGCCCTGTCGCCGCACATCACGCGAATGATCGAACAGGCGTGGGTACTGGCGTCCATCGAATTCGGCCAGGCACAGATCCGCACCGGGCATCTGCTGCAGGCATTGCTTGACGATGACGAGCTGCGACGCGTGGTAATGGCTTCGGCGCCGGAGCTTGAAAAAATCAACGCCGACGACCTGCGCCTGAACCTTGGCGCGCTGGTGGAAGGTAGCGCGGAATCCGCACTGGCCAAGCCTCTGGCGAGCGCCAATGCCAATGGCAGCAACCCGGTCAAAGGCAATGGCAAAACCCCTGCGCTGGATCAATACACCATCAACCTGACGCAAAGCGCGCGGGACGGCCGTATCGATCCGGTACTGGGCCGCGAGTTCGAGGTTCGGCAGATGGTCGACATCCTCACCCGCCGTCGTCAGAACAACCCGATCCTCACCGGTGAAGCAGGCGTGGGCAAGACCGCCGTGGTCGAAGGCCTGGCGCTGCGTATCGTGCTGGGCGACGTGCCTTCGGTGCTCAAGGACGTGGCTATCCACACCCTCGACCTCGGTTTGCTGCAAGCGGGTGCCGGGGTGAAAGGCGAGTTCGAAAACCGCCTCAAGTCGGTCATCGAAGAAACCAAACGCAGCCTGCACCCGATCATTCTGTTCATCGACGAAGCTCACACGTTGATCGGCTCAGGCGGCCAGGCCGGGCAAAACGACGCGGCCAATCTGCTCAAGCCAGCGCTGGCTCGTGGCGAGCTGCGCACCATCGCCGCCACCACGTGGGCCGAGTACAAAAAGTACTTCGAAAAAGACGCAGCCCTCGCCCGCCGCTTCCAGGTGGTCAAGGTCGAAGAGCCTGACGAAGACAAAGCCATCCACATGCTGCGTGGCCTGCTGGCAAAAATGCAGGAGCACCACAAGGTCACGGTCATGGACGAAGCGCTGGTACAGGCCGTGCGCTTGTCCAATCGCTACATCACCGGTCGGCAGTTGCCGGACAAGGCCGTCAGCGTGCTCGACACTGCCTGCGCCCGCGTCGCGCTGGGCCAGTCGGCACAGCCAGGCGCGCTGGAAGACTGCAAACGGCAGATCGATAACCTCCAGGCTGAAATCACCGTGCTGGAGCAGGAAGCCGCCAAAGGCAGCGACCACACACGCCGCCTGACTGCCCTGACCGAACAGCTGAACACCGAACAGAGCACTCGCCAGACGCTGGAACAGCAATGGCAGCGCGAACTGGAACTGGTGGAGAAGCTCGGTGCGTTGAGCACGCCGGAAAACGGTAAGCCGGACGCCAGCGAGATAGCAGCGGTGCGCGCCGAACTCGCCAGCGTTCAGGGCGAGCAACCGCTGGTTCACGCACTGGTTGATGGCGGCACCATCGGCGAAGTCATTTCCGGCTGGACCGGCATCCCGCTGGGCAAGATGCAGCGCGATGAAATCGACACCGTGCAACGCCTGCCCGTACTGCTGGGCGAGCGCGTGCTGGGCCAGGACCATGCGCTGCATGAAATCGGCAAACGCATCAAGATTTCCCGCGCCCGCATGGAAGACCCGAACAAGCCGATTGGCGTGTTCCTGCTGCTCGGTCCGAGCGGCGTCGGCAAGACCGAAACAGCCCTGGCGCTGGCCGACACGCTGTACGGCGGCGAGCGCAATGTCATCACTATCAACATGTCCGAGTACCAGGAAGCCCACACCGTTTCGAGCCTCAAAGGCTCGCCACCGGGTTATGTCGGCTATGGCGAAGGCGGTGTGCTGACCGAGGCCGTGCGCCGCAAACCCTACAGCGTGGTGCTGCTCGACGAAGTCGAAAAAGCCCACCCGGACGTGCTCGAACTGTTTTTCCAGGTGTTCGACAAAGGCGTGCTGGACGACGGCGAAGGCCGCGAGATCAACTTCCGCAACACGGTGATCATCCTCACGTCCAACACCGGCACCGACCGCATCATGCAGCGCTGCCTGAATACCGATCAGCCGCCGACGCCCGACGAGATCGTCGAAGATCTGCGCGACGAGCTGAATCAGGTCTTCAAGCCGGCGTTCCTCGGTCGACTGACCATCGTGCCGTACTACCCGGTTCAGGACGAGATTCTGGAGCGCATCGTGGGCCTGAAACTGGCGCGCATCGCCAAGCGTTTCGAGCGCAACCACCAAGCGGTATTGAGCTACGACGACGCGCTGATCAAGGCCATCGCTGCACGTTGCACCGAGGTCGACAGCGGCGCGCGCAACATCGACAACATCCTGTCGAAAACACTGATGCCGGAACTTTCTCAGCGCGTGCTCGAACGCATGGCGCAAGACAAACCGATTCAAAGCCTGACCATCGGACTGGGCAGCGATGGCGATTTCGCCTACAGCCTGACCTGATCGATCACCCATAGGTAGCAGTCATGGACAACACACATCAAGGGACGCGTCGCACGCGGCCGGCATTGGCAACCTGCCTGGTGGCAACGGCAATGGCCCTGCTGCTGGCGGGCTGCGGCATTACTGACCGCGTCGGCAAGCGCGTCGACGACACGTGGGCAGGCGACATGCTGTTTGGCGACACCGAGAAGGTCATCCTGACCTCGGACGGCGGCAATCAGCTGAACCCCGACGACTCCGGCAAACCGCTTTCGGTGGTGTTGCGCGTCTACCAGTTGACCTCCCTGGAGCGCTTCGCCTCGATCGACGCCGACAGCCTCTGGGAAGACCCGAAAAAAGCGCTCGGCAACACCTTGCTCGACAACCGCGAAATCACCTTGCTGCCGGGCATGGGCCAGATCGATCAGTGGCCACTGAATACGGCCACCGGTTACGTCGGCGTGGCCGCGTTTTTCCGCACCGATGAAAAGAGCCGCTGGAAGGTCGCATTCGACGCCAACTCGCTGCGCAAAGACGGCATCTGGTTCTCCTCCGATGGCTTGCGCGTGCTGGTGGACAACAACTACGTGCTGGCCGTGCGTGGCGTGGATGTCTTGAACAAACCCAAGACCGAAGCGCAGTTTGCCAAGGCCAACACCGTGCCCGGGCAACCCGTCACACCCGCGACGCCCGCCAGCCCGACGCTGACGCAGCAAGTGCAGGACGCGGCGGTTCAACAGGCCCAGGACTCGGCCACCGGCGCCACGAAAAAAGCAGTCGATTCACAATTCAATTCTTTATTGGAAGGCGCTAAATGAGTAAGCAAAGCCGCGTGATGTGGTCGGAGGGCATGTTCCTTTTGCCACAGCATTTCCAGTATCAGGATGAGTTTCACCAGCACCAGCTGGCCGAATCGACACTGCGCAGCACCCCGTTTCACTGGGGCGTACAAGCCCTGCAGATTGACGAGGAAGCGCTGGCGTCAGGCTCGCTGCAACTCAAGCGCCTCAAACTGGTGTTCCCTGATGGCAGCCTGTTCGATGCGCCACAGCACGATCCCTTGCCGGCCGCTCGCGACCTGAAAGACCTGCTCAAAGGCAATGACCTCAAGATCTACGCCGCCCTGAAACTGCCTGAGCCCTTTGGCCTCAATTACGTTGAAGACGGTCAGGAGCAGAAGAGCGCACGCCGTTTTCGCAAGCAATTCGACACCCTGCCCGACCTCAACGAAGGCGATCTGGAAAACGAAATCACCAGCCTGCGCCTGAACGTGGTGATGCTGATTGATGGCGACAATCTGGACGGCTACAGCTACTGCCCGGTTGCCCGGCTGTCGCGCAATAACATCGGTGGCTTCAACCTGGACGCGCATTTCGTGCACCCGACACTGCACGTCGGCACCCACGAAACACTGGTCGGCCTGGGCAAGCGCCTGCTGGGTGCGTTGCAATCCAAGAGCAAGGCGCTGTCGGGTCGTCGTCGCGAACGTGCCGACCAGATCGCCGAGTTCGGCTCCAGTGACGTGACCCTGTTCTGGCTGCTCAACACGGTCAACCGCGCGTACCCGAACCTTGCGCACCTGCTGGCACATCCACGCCTGCACCCCGAGCGCCTGTATCTGTTTCTGGCGGAGCTGGCGGGCGGGTTGCTGACCTTCTCGCTGGACACCCAGCTCAACGACATTCCCGAGTACGACCACCATGATCCGGCGGCTTCGCTGGTCAAGCTGGACGAGATGATCCGCGTGCTGCTGGACAACGTGATCCCCAACCAGTGCATCGTCATCAACCTGACCCAGACCAAGCCGTCGTACTGGCAGGGCCAGTTGCACGACCCACGCCTGACCGAAGCGGACTTCTACCTCTCGGTGCACGCCGACATGCCCGGCGCCAGCGTGCTGGAACTGGTACCGCGTGCGTTCAAGGTCGGCTCGCCCGAAGACATCGAAGTGGTGGTCAACAGCGCCATGCCGGGCGTCACGCTCAACCACTCGACGCGCCTGCCCAATGCAATCCCGGTGCGACTGGACAATCACTACTTCTCCATCGAACCGCATGGCCGGGTCTATGAGCGAATGATGACCGCTCAGGCGATCTCCTTTTACGCGCCCAGCGCTTTCACCAACCTCAAGCTTGAACTGATGGCGGTACTCAAATGACCGAAGCTGTGATGCAAGGCGCCGTAGTGGCCGCCACTGACAAACCGAGCCTCAAAGACCTCGTGCAGGACTTCATCAGCATGGCGTTGATCGTGCGCAGAGGACGTCAAGTGACCTCGGTGACGGCCTTCGAGGCCAGTGTCGACAGCTTCTTTACCGCTCTGGAACGCGATGCGCGCAACGCCAATTACAGCGTTGACCAGGTCAAGGACACGCAGTACGCGCTGTGTGCGTTTCTCGATGAAAGCGTGTTGCGTTCCGGCGACAACGCCCTGCGCCGCCACTTCGAATTGCAACCGCTGCAATTCCGGTTTTTCGGCGTGCATCTGGCGGGCGAAGGATTCTTCGAAAAGATCGAATCGTTGCGCGCCGACGTGAAACGCAATCTGGACGTGCTGGAGGTGTACCACCTGTGCCTGGCACTGGGTTTCGAGGGCAAGTTCAGCCTCGGTCAGAAGGATCAGCTGCGCTACCTGGCCAACACGCTGGGCCAGGACATCGCACGGTATCGCAAGACCCCCAAAGCGCTGTCGCCTGACTGGGCATTGCCGGATCAGGTCTCGCAAATGCTTCGTCATGAAGTCCCCGTGTGGCTGTACCTGGCGCTCATCGCGCTGGTCTGCGTCGGGGTTTACCTGACGCTCGACTGGCTGTTGGGCAAAGACGTTGCCGCTTTGGCAGAACACATCAGCCAGCTGTTCAGTGCCTGAGCACAGGTCAGGTAACCGGGTCAGGAAGACATGAAGACACTATTGCGTTCGTTAAAAAGTTTCTGGTTTCTCATCCCCATGCTGTGGGCGGTGAGCCTGTTGCTGTGCTGGCTGGTCGCGCCACGCATTGCAGCGCTGCGTGAGCACACCCCTGAGGCGATGATCATCATCAGCGCCTTCTACGTGCTGATCATCGTGCTGCGCCAATACCGACGCATCCGCGCGGAACGCAACCTTGAAAACCTGGTGCAGATCGAAGTCGATCGCTCACTCAAATCCACCGGTGAGTTCCGCGACCAGCAAGTGCTGCGCGAGCGCCTCAAGCACGCCATCGCGATGCTGCGCACGGACCGTTCTGCCGGCGGCGGTGGTTCATCGGCTTTGTATGATTTGCCGTGGTACCTGGTGATCGGCATGTCGGCGGCGGGCAAGACGTCGCTGCTGACCCGTTCGGGACTGTCGGCCAGCATTGCCAGCAGCGCCAACGAAAGCCAGAGCGGCACCCAGCACTGCGACTGGTACTTCAGCCCTGAAGCGGTAATGATCGACACAGCCGGCCGTTACCTGCGTGACGACCAGTCGGCGAGCGAGTTCGCGGCGTTCCTGCGGATGCTGAAAAAGCAGCGCAGCAAAGCGGCCGTCAACGGTCTGGTGCTGGTGGTCAGCCTGCCTGAATTGCTGGCTGGCAGCGCCGATGAACGCAACGAACTGGCTGCGCAACTGGTGTCGCGTATCGAGGAATACACCGAGTGCCTGGACGCCAACCCCCCGATCTATCTGATGCTCAGCAAGACCGACCAGATACCGGGGTTCAGTCAGGCGTTCGAGGGGCTGGACCTGCACGAGCGTCAGCAGCCGTTGGGCATGACCTTCGGTTTGTCGGAGATTCGCAATCAGGGCCTGCGCCCTGTATTGGAAGCCAAGCTTGCCAATCTGCACCGCCATATTCGTCGTCACGTCGATGCGCAGATGGTCGCGCTGGGCGCTGATGCCAACAGCACTCTGCTCAACTTCCCCAACTATTTCGCCGAACTGTCAGTGGCGCTGGAGCAGTTTCTTCAGCACTTTGCACAGAGCGGGCATGGCGGCACGCAGTTGCTGCTGCGCGGGCTGTATTTCACCAGCGCGCTGCAAACCGAACAGCAACTGAGCCATGTGTATGAAGACGACCTGGCCGAGTCTTTCGCGCTGCTGCCAGAGGGCGAGCCGACACTGACGCCTGACAGCGGCAAGAAAACCGGCGACCGCAGTTACTTCATCACCGACACCTTCCGCCGGGTTATTTTCCCGGACCGTGAGTTGGCCCTGCATCAGTCGCGCATGGGCAAAAAGTCGTGGAGCCCGGTGGTGATTGCCGTGGCGCTGTTTGCCGGACTGGCCTTCATCGGCTGGCAGAGCCTGTCGTTCCAGAACAACCGCGAGTGGCTGGCGTCTCTGCGTCAACAGTTGACCGACCTTGAGCAATCCCCGGACCGCGCGCAATTGCTCGCCTCCGGCAAAGGCCTGGAGCTATTGCGCAATCAGTTGGCCACCATCGAGCGCTACCGGGCCAAGGGCGTGCCGCTGCAACTGAGCGGCGGCCTGTACCGGGGCGACGACATTTACCTCGCCACGCAGACCGCCTACCTGCAGCAACTGCGCACTCAAGCGCTTGAGCCGATTGTCCTGAACCTGCAACTGCGCATGCGGGAATTCAACGAATTCGCCAAAACCATGGATCCGCAAAACGCTGTCGTCACAGCGCCGGGCAAGGCTGGCAGCAAAGCCGCGCAGGCACGTGCTCAGGGTCAGAAAGCGCTGGACCGCAGTCTGCAAAACGCTGCGGCAGGCGTTGGCCGCCCTACCAGCCTGAGCAGCATTCCGCGCAGCACCAGCGACGTGACCGGTCGCCTGAGCAACGCCGGCAGAGGCGCTGTGAATCAGACGCGCAACGACGCCTTGGCAGCCTTGCGCAACCCGTCAAGCGCCAACCCGGCCACCACCAGTGATGCAGCCGAGCTGTCGGCCACCACGGGCGGGCTGTCCTTGTCTGAAGAAATGCTCGGCAAACTGGATGAACGGCAGGTCGCGTCCATCATCGAGTCATACAACGCGCTGAAGCTCTACCTCATGCTTACTCAGCCTACCGCGCACCCAGAGCCGGAATTCGTCAGCGCAGCGTTGCCCATGGCATGGGCCAACACGGCCGATGAAGCAAACCCGGTCAGCGACGAGGTCATTCAGGACAATGCACCGGTGTACGTGCAGCTGCTCAAAAACGGCCAGGCCCCTACCCTGCCGCGCAACGAGCAACTGATCAGCGAAACCCGCAAAAGCCTGAAGTCCTTTATGATTTCAAGCTCGCTGGTGGACCGCGAATACCTGCGTCTGCAACTGGAATCCAGTCGCCAGTTCCCGGCCGTGGGCCTGAGCGATCTGGTGCCATTGCCGGGTCGTCAATTGCTCTACGGGAGCGAAGCGGTGCCGGCGATTTTCACCCGTCAGGGCTGGGAGGAGTTCGTCAAGCCTGAGCTGATCAAGCTGGTGTCGGGCAATCTTCACAACGAGTCGGACTGGGTACTCGATGGCGATGGCGGTGACAGCGTTGTGCAGAAAGCCAACTTCATCCGTGAATTCATGAGCCGCTACAAACGCGACTACACGCAGGCCTGGTACACCCTGGTCGACAGCATCGGCGTGCGCCATTTCACCGACATGGCCAACGCCACGCAGCAATTATCGTTGCTCAGCGATGTGCAGAACTCGCCGATCAAGCGCCTGTTGGCAGCGGTCAACGACAACACCCAGTGGGATGTTCCGGCGCTGCGGGAAACCCAGCAGCCGGGCGTCAAGCGTGATGACGGGTTCTGGGGCAAGGTCACGGGCATTCTCGATGATCAGAAGGTATCGCCGAGCACGCTGGTCTCGCCGCTGCCTGCGGTGGACGACGGCAGCCTGGCGAAACGCTTCGAGCCGGTGTCGCGCGTGTTCGCCGCGCAAAATGCCGAAGGCGCCGACAGCACGATCATGGACCGCTACCTGGCTGCACTGCGCAAACTCAAGGTGCGGATGAACAACATCCAGCGCTCGCAGGACGTCGGCAAAAGCAGCAAGCAGTTGATCAGCGAAACACTGGAAGGCCAGCCGAGCGAAGTCACCAGCGTGCGCAACTACGTGGAGACCACCGTCGATACCAGCCAGGGCGGCTTGTCCACCTCGCTGCAAAGCCTGTTCAGTTTGCCGATCCAGTTCACCTGGGAAACCCTGCGCGACCCGGCCGGCGAGCAGATCGCCAAAGCCTGGGCACAGCAGATTGCCAAGCCTTGGGAACAAGTCATGGCTCACCGTTACCCCATCGCCGCTGGCAGTCGCAACGAAGCATCGGTCAAGGATCTGCAGCGCTTCGTCGACCCGGAATCGGGCCTGCTGCCGAACTTCAAGCGCAATGAAATCGGTAACCTCTCCGGCGGTGAAGGCCTGGGCATGAGCAGCGGCGCGAAGTCTGCGCCGCTGGTTAACCCGAACATGGTCAACAGCATCGACAAGGCCAGCTCGCTCGGTCAGGTCATCGCCAGCCTGTCGGACCGCGACAACGGCTTCGAGATCATGCTGGAGCCGTCGGCGTTCTTCACCGATATCATCTTCACCCTGGACGGTCAGGTGCAGCATTACCGCAACGGCAAGACCAGCTGGAGCCGCTTCTCCTGGCCCGGCACGACCACCGCGCCGGGTGCGCGTCTGGATGTTGTGACCCTCAGTGGCGAACGCATCACCGTGTTCGACTACCCGGGTCGCTGGGGCTTGCTGCGCATGAACGACAGCGCACGGGTCGACGATCTGGATGGCATTCAGCAGCGTTTCAGCTGGAGCACGCCAAGCGGTCAAGTCAGTCTGGCGGTCCGCAACTACGGTGGCGTCAAGCTCACCGACCTGGCCAACGTCAAGGCGCTGAGTGCGCTGAACGCTCCTGAAGGACGGACCAAGTGAGCACCTGCACGATGAATCAGGGGCGCAGCCGATGATTGGCTGCTTCGGCAAGCTCCCCGCGAGCCCGGACTTCGTCAGCCTGCACGGCGCCGCTGACGAGGTGTGTGAGTTCGACGCATGGCTGCAAGGCGCGCTGGCGGGCATGCAGCATCGGGAGGACTGGCGCGAGCTGTTCGACCGCCTGCCGGTGTGCTTTTTCAGTTACCGGGCACGCACCGGCAACTGGCTGCTGGGCGGTTTCATCAGCTCGCGGGACGCCAGCGCCCGGCGCTATCCGTTCTTCATTTTCCAGACCCTCAAGGCCAGCGAGGCAGCCAACCTGGCGAACCCGTTCACCCTGAGCGAGCTGTTCAATGCGCAGATCAAGCCGCTGCTGCACATGGCGATTCAGGGCGAACAGTCCGCTGTGCTGTTCGAGCGCATCAAGGCGTTGCGGCCGTTGCAGGGTCAGGACTTTGAGCTGTTTCGGCGCGTGCACAACAAGTTTCTGGTGAACTTCAGCCTGCGCGACATCGCCAACGCGCTGGAAAGCACGTACCCGGAGTTCGTCACCAACGCCGTGCTGACCAGGCTGCACGCGCTCAAACGCCAGGTGCACCCGGACAGCACGGGCGGTATTTGCCTGCCGCTGCCCGCCGAACGCGGTTTGAAGAACCCGACCGCCGATTTGTGGATCAACTGGCTGACGCGCATGAAGTCCAGCCACGCGGCGCCGCAAATCAGTGTGCTGGCCGACGACTTCATGCGGCCCCAGCTGTTTTGCTTCCCTTCGCGCAACACCAATGCGCTGTACCGCGTGCTCACCGGCACCGGCGATCGCGCAGAAAGCTACGACGTTCTGGCGTCTTTCGACGCCTTCGACGAGCACCACCGCGTCAACGCGTTTCCCGAAATCGACCGCCCCCTTCGTGACGTTATCGACCGTTTTGTCGACGCCCTGGATTTGAAGTCTGTATGAACAAAATCAAGTATTACTGCTTGCGTTACCAACCCTACATTCTGGGGGTGTGCTTCTTCCTGGCGATTTTCGTCGTGTGGGGCATCGGCCGTGCGTTCGGGTTCAGCTCACTTAACAGCCTGCTGAGCGGGATCGGCGTGTTCCTGCTGCTGTCAGCCGGTTATGTACTGCTGCTGTACCGGGGCGTGTCGCGCCATCACAACCTTGAAGGGCTGCTGCGCGAAGACGCCGATCAGGCGGTGCTCAATGCCAGCCCCGCCGACCGCGAAGAAGTCAGCCTGCTGCGCGAACGCCTGCTGCAAAGCATCGAGCGCCTGCACAGCAATAAACCACGCGGCACCCAGGCCAAAGACGCGTTGTACGCGCTGCCCTGGTACTTGGTGGTGGGCCAGCCGGCTGCGGGCAAAAGCACCATGCTTTACCAGTCAGGCCTGAACTTCCCGTATGCGGAGCGTGAAGGCGCACGCGTTGCAGGATTGGGCGGCACGCGTAACTGCGACTGGTTTTTCAGCTCCGAGGCCGTGCTGCTGGACACCGCCGGACGCTACATGCACGACCAGGAAGAAGCCGGCAAATGGCGGGCATTCTTGCAGCTGTTGCGCCAGCACCGTCAGCGTCGACCGCTCAACGGTTTGATCGTGACTGTCAGCATCCACGACATCCTGCAATCCTCGATTGAGGACCAGGAACGCATCGCCAAGCGCCTGCGTGAACGCATTCAGGAAACCCACTCGCTGCTGGAAGTGCGCCTGCCGGTCTACCTGGTGTTCACCAAATGCGATCTGGTGCCAGGGTTCGCACCCTTCTATCGTCAGCTGGACGACGTGGCCCGTGGCGAAGTCATGGGCAAGACGTTCGCCCACAAAGGTTTCGAACAGGCCGACTGGGGCCAGCGCTTTGGCGTGGCGATGGATGAGCTGATCAGCTATTGGCAAGAGGTCGCCAACCAGCAATTGGCCCTGCAGGACATCCAGATCACCCGCCAGGATTCGGCGGTGTATCGCTTCCCGCTGGAGCTTGCCGCGCTCAAGCCACGGTTGCAGCTGTTCGTCGATGCGTTGTTGCGGGCCAATCCTTACCAGAGCGCCGAGTTGCTGCGCGGGTTCTATTTCACCAGTGCACTGGACGCCGATCAGCCGGAACTGGGGCTGCATACGCGTGAAGTCACCGAGCGCTTTTCGCTGGAAAGCGATCACGCCATCGTCGATGGCCAGGCCGAGCCACGGCCGCTGTTCATCAACAGCCTGTTTCGCAAAGTCATCATTCCCGACCAGCACCTGGTCGCGCTGTACACCACCAATCACCGCGAGCGCAGGCGCAAGGCGGCATGGATCGGCGGCGCTGGCCTGGTGGCTTCGCTGGTCTGCGGTCTGTGGGGCTGGTCGTACTGGAACAACCACCAGACCATTCAAAGTATTTCCACGGAGCTTACGCAGGCCGCCGCCGATGACAGCGCTGCCACCGGTCAATACACCGACTGGCAAACCCTGGACCGGATGCGCTTCTGGACCGCGCACTATTACGCTCAGCACCACGATGAGGGTGTGCCGTTGCGCCTGCGTCTGGGCCTTTATCAGGGTTACGACGTCGAGCCGCTGCTGCGCACCCGGTATTTCTCGCGCCTCGAAAGCGTGATGCTCAAGCCAACCGCCGACAACCTGACCCGCTCCCTGTACCTGCTGACCACGATCAAGGTCTATCAGCGCAACGCCAAGGATTTGCAGCCGGTAACAGGCGTCGACAGTGTCGAGCCCAAAGCACTGCCCGTCGACAACCGCGCGCAGTCCATCGCCGACTTCGGCAAGGCCACCCTGGACACTTACGTGATGCTGTCCCGTGCGCAACGGGAGAAGGCGGATCCCGTGTTCCTGAAAGCCAGAATGCCCGATTACTGGTACCCGGCGATTGCCCGCCAGACCGGCAAGACGATCACCGCCAACAGCGGACCAGGCTCCAATCAGGACTATGAATACGCAAGCCGGCAGATCAATTTCTACAGCGATCAGATTCACGAACTCGACGTGCCGCGCATCCTCGACAACGCGTTTCTGACCTCAAGCTCTCGCAACTACATCAACAGCTTGCTGACGCAGACACTGCGCTCGATTGAAACCATCACGCTGGAATCGGACACCTTGTTCGCCTTCGGTCGTGCTGATTTCCAAAGCCTGAAAAGCGAAGGCCAGGGCCAGTTGAGCGCGATTGCCGGCAAGCTGTTGAGCACCCCCAACATCGGCAAGATCATCATCGCCGGTCACGCCGACCAACTGGGTGACCGACAAGGCAACCTGCAGGTGTCCAAGCAGCGCGCGCAGACCATCAAGACTTATCTGGTGGGCAAAGGCGTGCCGTCCGAACTGGTGGACGCCGTGGGCGAAGGCAGCGAGAAGCCCTTGGTCAAGTGCGACATGCAGCAGCCGCGGGCTCAGTTGATTCAGTGCCTTGAGCCAAACCGACGGGTAGAGATCGAAGTGCGCGCGCTCAATTGAGCTCGCGGTCTAATTGAAGAAAACCGGCGCCTGGGTCATCGAAACATGAGGCCGGGGCAGCGGTAACGAAGCCTTTCTTGATCATTTCAAGAAGGTTAAAGCAAAGGGCTGCGACCTGTTCGCAGGTGATGCAGGCCCTTAAATGAAGGAAAGGAGACGTAAGAAATGGCATTTGACGCATACATCCAAATCGACGGCATTCCAGGTGAAGTTCTGGACGACAAGCACAAGGACTGGATTGAAGTGCTGG
Source organism: Pseudomonas sp. BSw22131 (assembly GCF_026810445.1). Taxonomy (NCBI): domain Bacteria; kingdom Pseudomonadati; phylum Pseudomonadota; class Gammaproteobacteria; order Pseudomonadales; family Pseudomonadaceae; genus Pseudomonas; species Pseudomonas huanghezhanensis. Next base: position 3,567,623 of record NZ_CP113949.1, read on the forward strand.
GCTACGAGTACGGCGCCACTCAGGCGACGTCCGCTACTGCCAGTTCTTCGGGCGGTGCTTCTTCCGAGCGCGTTGCACTGAGCGATTTCAGCATTCGTAAAGCCGTGGACAAAGCCTCCGCCAAGCTGTTCGAAGCCTGCTGCAAAGGCACGCATATCGCCAAGATCCAGCTCAACGTCAACCGCGCAGGCGGCGACAAGCTGACCTACCTGACCATCAACCTGGAAGAGGTTGTGGTGTCGTCGGTCAAAGCGGTTGCCGGTGGGAGTCAAGATGGCGAAGACAAAGCGGTCAGCGACCTGCCGATTGAAGAAATCAGCTTCAACTTCGCCCGTATCAAGACCACTTATACCCAACAGAGCCGTTCCGATGGTCAAGGTGGCGGTAACGTCACTGGCGGCTGGGATCGCACGGCCAACAAAGTCTTCGCATAAGCCGTTGACGACATCGGGCCGTGAAAGCGGTCCGTGTTCAGCACCGTACCCTTGCATGGGTACGGTGTTTTTTTAACCCTGAATCAGAGTGACCCATGTCTGAATTTCTCAACGACCTTTCGCTGGCGGACCTGACCGCACCCATCAACGGGGGCAGTGGCGAAGACCTGAGTTTCTCCACCCTGTTCGATCAGGTCAAAGAAGCTCGTCGAGCAGACCCCGATTACCTCACCCAGGGTGACTGGCAGACCGATCTGAAATCTTCGGATTGGGACCTGACGATCACGCTGGCAGCGCAAGGCCTTGCACAACAGAGCAAGGACCTGATGCTGGTTGCCTGGCTCAGTGAAGCCCTGGCGCACCGGTACCATTTCCTCGGTATCACTTTCGGCCTGACCCTGGCCGAGCGAATTTTGCAGACGTTCTGGGCGGACCTGTTTCCGTCGCTTGAAGATGGCGTTGAAGAGCGCAGCGCCCGCCTCGCCTGGCTGAAGGCCTCGCTGACGGATATGGTCGGCGGGCTGCCAATCACCCAGGGCCAGCAATTCGGCCTGCAGCGTTACGACGAATCCCGTTACGTCGAGAACCTGGCGCTGCAAAACCCCAAGGCCATGCAAACCGCCGTTGAAGAAGGCAAGATCAACGCGGAAATCTTCCAGCGCTCGGTGGTGCTCACGGACTCCGATCACCTGCGCATGAAGGCTGCCGAGATTGCCGACAGCTTGAAGGCGTGCCAGCAACTCCAGACGACCGCCGACACGTTTTTTGGTCCGGAGGCGCCAAGCTTTGCGGCGCTCAGCGACATCCTTTCGCGCGCCGGGCAACTGGCTCAAAAGCTGCTCAAGGACCGGGGCATCGAACTGCATCCTGCGCCTGTCGAACCTGCGCCCTCCGCCCCTCAAGCCGCCGTTGCCCACACCGCAGGTGCCGCCATGACCACGCCCTCCCCGGACGCTTCGCCGGCACCCTTGCGTACCACGCCCATCAGCCGCGATGAAGCCTTCACGATGCTCGCCAGCGTCGCGCAGTTCTTCAAAAACACCGAGCCGCAAAGCCCGGTGCCGTACCTGATCGAGCGTGCCATCAAGTGGGGCAACATGCCGCTGGAAGGTTGGCTCAATGATGTGATCAAGGACAGCAACGTTGTGGACAGCATCCGCGATGTATTGGGCACCAAAGAGCCGAAATCCTGAGCGGTTTGAATCTGTAGCCGCGCAAGGCTCTACTCTGTAGGCGCCTAATTCATTCGCGTGGCGTCGCCAGAACGCCTCGCCAACAAATAGCCTCCTGCGCAGGCTTCAGGCCTCGGTCACGTTGAAATCGAATAGCGCCTGCGGCGCCTCGATCAACAGCGAACGCATGGTATGCGCCGAACATTCCAGCGCCTGCAATTGCTCGACCACCGTGCCGTAACCGATGCTGTTTTCATGCTGGGTGTGCGGCCAGTCACTGCCCCACACCAGACGGCGCGAGCCAAAACCCTGCTCCAGCAAGGGCATCGCTGCACGGGCGAAATCAAGGTTCTGCTGCGCGGTACCGCCGAGTCGATAAATGCCCGAGACCTTCATCCACACCTGCCCGCTCTGCCCCAGCGCCAGCAGTTCGCGAAAGCCTGGCTGATCCATCCCCAGCCGCGCATCGGCACGCCCGAAGTGGTCGACCACGATCTTGATCCCGAACGGCATCAAGCCGCGAATCAAACCCGGCAAATCCTCGACCTGACGGTGCAGCTCGACGTGCCAGTCCAGCTCGGCGAGATGCCCGAAAAACACTCGCCAGGCAGGCTCGTCAAAGTCCGGCAGCGCCTGGCCCATGAGGTTCAGACGCACACCGACCACGCCCAGACGGTCCATCGCGTCCAACTGCTCACGGCTGATATCACGCTCGACGACCACTATCCCGCGTATCTGCCCGGCCGCGTGTTGCAGCGCTTTGAGCAGATACGTGTTGTCGGTGCCAAGAAAGCTTGGCTGCACCAACACGCCATGGCTCAAACCGTGGTCGCGCAGGTGATTCAGGTACACCCCAAGCGTTGCATCGTAGTCGGGGGTGTAGCGTCGTGCGGCGGTGAGATCCAGCTCCCTGCTGAACACGTGGGCATGTGCATCGATGCCGAGAATTGGCGCAGAACAGCTATCAGGCATGCAGGTATCCGGTGGTGTGATCGTCTATCGAGAGAACGCGCAATGCAGGCCGTTGAACAAAGCCCACACCGCACAGGTAAAACATCAGGCGCGAGCGGTCTCTGGGTTGGCAGAGTCCTGCGCAGCCGCCGAGGTAGCTTCCAGGCTGCGGCCGCGGGTTTCCGGCAAGCAAAGCGCAGCGATGACGGCAACGCCGTAGGCGATGCCCGCGTCGATGCCGATGGCTGAACCCAATGACATCGATTCGCTCATATGCCCCACCAGAAACGGGAATACCGCCGACAGTACCCTGCCAAAGTTGTAGCAAAAACCAACCCCTGCCCCGCGTACATCAGCCGGGTAAAGCTCGTTGAACAGCGCGCCGAGACTGGCCGGAATGCCCGCCGCAAAGAAGCCCAGCGGAAAGCCCAGGAACAGCATTTGCGTGTTGGTCAACGGCAGGAACACGTAGCACTGAACGGTGATCACACAGCACAGCGCAAACGACACGATATTCATGCGCCGCCCAATGCGGTCGATCAAAAAGCCGCTGGCCACGCAACCGCACCAGAACGCAAAGATGATCACGGCCAGGTAACCACCGGAGTTGAGCACCGACAGGTTACGTTCGGTTTTCAGAAACGTCGGCAACCAGGTCATCACCGCGTGGTAGCCGCCGTGGGCGCCGAGGCCCAGCAAGCCGCCGAGCAAGGTCACGCGGATCAGTTCGGGACGAAAGATACCGGCCAGGGATTTAAAGAAACTCTGCGGGATGGCGTGCTCTTTTTGCAGGCGCTGGAAGCTGTCTGGCTCCTCGACGTTGCGGCGCACCCAGATGATCAGGAAGGACGGCAACAGGCCGACCAGGAACATCACACGCCAGGCGATATCGGCCGGCACGAACGAGTAGATCAGGGTGAACACGCCCACGGCCAGGCCCCAGCCCACGGCCCAGGCGCTTTGCACGGTGCCCATGACTTTGCCACGGTATTTGGGGTTGATGGTTTCGGCCATCAGCACCGCGCCGGCCGCCCACTCGCCACCGATGCCGAACCCCTGAAGGGCTTTGACCACAAGCAATTGGTGGAAGCCGGTGACGAAAGCCGACAGAAACGTGAACACCGAAAACCAGAGGATCATCCATTGCAATGTACGCACCCGACCGTAACGATCGGACAGCGTACCGCCGACCCAGCCACCGAGGGCCGACGTCACCAGCGTAACGCCGCTGATCAGTCCGGCATCGCCCTTGCTCAGGGCGAACGCTGCGATCAGTGCAGGAATGGCCAGACCGAACATCTGGACTTCAAGGGCGTCGAGCGACCATCCGCCGAAGCAGGCCCAAAACGTTTTGCGCTCCCGGGGAGTGACTTGGCGATACCAACTGAACATGGTTTTTGTCCTTATGAGTGTGCGTTTGGCAGTTGTTGTGTGGCGCTACCCTGTAGGCGCGAACTTGTTCGCGAGGCGGCGTGCCTGATACACCCCGGTCGAATGCCTCGCCATCACGTTGGTTCCTACAGAAGTGCAACGCGGCTAGCGGATATCTACGGTGTAACGGAAGTGCTCGGCATGCCCGCGTGAGCGGCGCCATTCCAGCGGTTGACCGGCGTAGTTGCGCGCCAGCCGCTCGATCACCACCACCGGGCTGTTGACCGGGACGTGCAGCAGACGGGCGTGTACTTCGCTGACAGCTTCGGCCGTCAGGCTTTCTTCGGCGTACGCCACGACCTGCCCGCAGAACGCTTCATAGATGGGGTACAGCAGCGGGCCCTGCTGGGTCAGATCGATTTCAAGCAGGGCCTGAAACTGCTCGCGTGGCAGCCAGATTTCCTCCGCCAGCACCGGTTGACCATCCAGCAAACGCAGACGAATCATGCGGATCACCGCTGCCTCCAGCGGCAGGCCCAGCGCTTGCGCAACGGCGGAAGGAGCGCTCACCGGCTCGATGGAAAGCACACGGCTTTCCGGCACCTGACGTTCGCCGGACGCGGTCTGAAAACGGAAGAAGCGGAACAGAGAGGATTGGAACTGCGGACGCCGGATGAAGGTGCCGCGCCCCTGCTGACGCTCGAGAATGTTTTCGCTGACCAGCATGTCGATGGCTTTGCGTACGGTGCCGGTGGACAGGCAGTACTCGCTGGACAGTGCGGATTCGGTGGGGATCGCTTCCCCCGGACGCCAGCGGTTATTGGCGATCTGCTCAGCCAATTGATCTCGCAAGCGTTGATAGAGCGGGAGGCGGACGTCGCTGGAAAGGCGGTTCATGTTCGAACACTTCGCTGTTTTATTTATCTAGTCATCTATATGAATCTGCGCGAAGTATTGTCTCGTTACAAAGAACCGTCAAGTAAGCCACTGGTGGGACGCCGATGAGTGGCGCGACGCACTCCGAATGACTGGAGCTGATCACCTCCGCCGGCGCCGATCTAAACCTGGATTTGCCGGAGGAAGCCAAAGCGCTGGCTTCACCTGTGATCACCAGCGCTGCGAGCGAAGGGTTTCTCACCGAAGCACAAATGCGCGACCTGGAGCGCAACAACCTGCACGCCGCGCTCAAGGCTGCCAACGGCAAGCTGTTCGGCAAAGGGGCGCGGCCGAGTTGCTCGGGATCAAGCCGACCACCCTCGCCTCGTGCTTGAAACGGCTGGATATTGACGTGGATTGACCTGCACATATCTCTTCTGTAGAGCCAACTTGTTGGCGAGCCTGGCGATGCGGTGTATCAGTTACATCGCCTCGCGAACAAGTTCGCTCCTACAGAGGGGGCGCTATGCCATCCATCTGTTTCAGCCATACAAAATATCAATCCGACCATCCTTCTTAACGCTACGAATCTGCGTTAGCCTTCCGGCACTGCGGAAAATCGAGAATCTCCATGACCTCCCTGCCCCACGCGCCCCATCGCGCCCCAACCATGACCAAGGGCCTGGCGATGCTGTTCGCCTTTTGCTGCGGCGCCATCGTGGCCAATATTTACTACGCCCAACCGATCATCGGCCTGATCGCGCCGGATATCGGCCTGAGCAGCACCCTGGCCAGTTTCATCGTCTCCCTGACGCAAATCGGCTACGCGCTGGGGCTGTTCTTCCTGGTGCCGCTGGGGGATTTACTCGAGAACCGCAAGCTGATGATCGTCACCACCGGCGTGGCGATTGTGAGCCTGCTGGGCGCGGCATTTGCCCAGCAGCCCAACGTGTTCTTGATCGTGTCACTGCTGGTGGGATTCAGTTCGGTATCAGTGCAGATTCTGGTGCCGCTGGCGGCACACCTGGCGCCTGAGGAATCACGCGGCCGGGTGGTTGGCGGCATCATGGGCGGGCTGTTGCTGGGGATATTGCTGGCCCGACCGTTGTCGAGTCTGGTGGCTGACCACTTCGGCTGGCGCGCCGTTTTCGGCTCGGCGGCAGCCTTGATGGCAATCATCAGCGTGGTGCTGGCGACGACTATGCCCAAGCGCCAGCCTGATCACAGCGCCTCATACGGCCAACTGATTTTTTCGTTGTGGACGCTACTGCGCACTCAGCCGGTGCTGCGACAGCGGGCGTTTTATCAGGCGTGCATGTTCGCCACGTTCAGCCTGTTCTGGACCGCCGTGCCGCTTGAACTGGCAGGCCGTTACAGCCTGTCGCAAACCCAGATCGCCATTTTTGCGTTGGTCGGTGCCATCGGCGCCATCGCGGCACCCATCAGCGGGCGCCTGGCGGACGCCGGGCATTCCCGCGTCGCCAGCCTGTGCGCGCTGGTGTTTGCCGCCTTGAGCTTTTTACCAGGTCTGGTGCATCCCGCGTTTGCGGTGGTGGGCCTGGCAATCACAGGCGTGGTGCTGGATTTCTGCGTGCAGATGAACATGGTGATCGGCCAGCGCGCCGTGTATGCGCTGGACGCCAAGAGCCGCAGCCGCCTGAACGCGCTGTACATGACCAGTATTTTCATCGGCGGCGCGATCGGGTCAGCGATTGCCAGCAGCCTTTATCACAACGGCGGCTGGCTATGGATTGTCATCGCTGGCAGCGCTTTTCCGCTGGTGGCGTTGTTGGCGTTCTTGAAGAACTCACGCGGCTGAACCACTTGCAGGAGCGCGCTTGCCCGCGATGACGTTGTGTCAGTCGACGGTGATGAACCTGACGCACCGCAATCGCGGGCGGGCGCGCTCCTACGGCCTCCGGCAACAATCAAAATCCCAAACACGCTTTTACGGCCTGCGGCCAGAGTCAATCCCATGAACGCCGCAAATCAATGTAGGAGCGCACGAGCAACGCGAGGCCGCGATGGGCTGCGAAGCGGCCCTGAGACCATGCGACCGAGTTTTCCCTGACGTATCGAGTGCGGAGAATTTACTGCCGGTGCCCGGCAGATCGTCCGAGTGCGGCCCAGACACAAGCCACGCTCCTGCGGCCTGCGGCCAGAACCGAAACCCCGAGAAGCCGCGAAGTTTCCGGTAGATCCCTGATTAGCCGCAGGACCGTGGGAGGCAGCTTGCTCGCCAGAGGCCGGTACATCCGACGCACCTCTAGCGTCGGAACCATTGCTTCGCGAGCAAGCTCCCTCCCACCAGGGGCACGCAGCAGGTGTGTGCCGAGCCTAGGCGTACCGAATCGCCGCAAACCCTCGCTCGAGGTCTTCGATCAGGGCGCTGACGTCCTCAAGGCCGATGTGCAAACGCAGCGATGGATTCAGCGCTTTGTCCTGCGTATTGACCCGGTCCTTTACGTTGGCGACGATCACCAGGCTTTCGAATCCGCCCCACGAAGCACCCAGCCCAAACAGCTTCAGCCCGTCGATGAAGCGCTCCAGTTGCGCGGGATCGTTGTCCACCCGCTCGACAGTCAGTAACCCGTTACTCCCGGTGACATCGCGCTTCCACAGTGCATGACCGGGGCCTTTAGTTGAATCTGGGCGTCCGCAGAAACGTCCGCCCGCGAGCAAGCCCATCGAGGCGATTAACGCGCCTCAGAGCCCAATGTCGATTTCAACCAGGCGTTCAGGTCGCTGATTTCGCTGCCGTTGATGCTGTGTCCCAATCCGGGATAAGCGTGAAATTCCGGGGCCAGATTCAGATTATCCAGCACCCCTTTGGCGTCGGTTGCGCCTGTGTAAGCAACGCGAGTATCGGCAGTGCCGTGCCCGATAAATACCTTCAGACCCTTGAAGTCATCCGTTTTGAGGCGGGCTTTGAGCGCCGACAGGATCTTGCCGCTCAGCGGCGCAATACCACGCACCAGTTCGGGGTGTTGCAAGCCAATCTGGTAGCTCATCATCGCGCCCTGACTGAAGCCGATCAGCACGACCTTGTCAGGCTTCGCGCCGTATTTCTTGCTGGCTTGTTCGATGAATTGGGTAAGCAGCGCGGTACTGGCGTCGACATCACGGGTAACGCCTTCGTAATCGGCGGCGTCGGTGTCCTGACTGAACCACTTGTAACCACCACCGTCGACGTCCAGCGGCGCACGCACGGAGAGATAGGTGTAATCAGCGGGCAGATCTTCCTTAATGTCAAACAGGTCGCGTTCATCACTGCCGTATCCATGCAGGAAGATAACCAGCGGCGTCTCGGCAGAACCGGAAGGCGTCTGGGCAGGCGCCGACGCGAGGTACGGCAAGGCGAGATCGGTAAGCAAGGCAGGCTGGGCATGCGCCAGGCCGGAAAAAACGCACAACAGCGCGGCGAAGAACTTCATCATTGCGGCAAGACCCTGTAAAAAAACGTCGGGCCCATCATACCCAGCATGACTCAGATGTCAGCCCGCAATTGGATGGCGGTTGCTGTCGCAATGCTGTCTGAAACGAAAATCTTCAGCCGCACAAACGACGAAGGGGCCGATTGAGGAGACGTCAATGACGTCCGCTCAAACGGCCCCTTTCGATGACTCATGATGCTATTCCCGGCGGTCAGCCCTTACGACGCATCAACAAACGCGCCAGCAAAAACGCGATACCACCGGCAATCGCGACACTGGCCAGCGGACGACGCTTGGCGAAAGACGATACGTCGTCTAGCACGTCACCGTAATGCTCCTGCAACTCACCGGCTGCCTGCCGCGCTTTGCCTTCCATTTTCAGGCTGTCGTTGCCAGTCAGACTCCCAAAAACGTCCTGAACCTTGCCAGCGGCCTGCTCTGTTGCACCTTTGACATGCTCGGATCTCATGATGTTTTCCTTTTTTGATTGACGGCCGGACGCGCAATCTCTGGTTGTCCGGCATGGGCTCAGATTAGGAAAAACAGCCAAGGGGCAACAGGTGAATTCTAAGGGGATGAGCTAGTGCATTTGCACCTGAATCAGTGCGCGGATTAATTCGTCTGATCTCAGAGTTGAGGGCCGCTGCGCGCCCCATCGCGGCCTCGCGTTGCTCGTGCGCTCCTACAGGGGTTTGCGGCGCACCCGGAATTTGATTCCGCCAAAACTTGCGGTGCAGTCGGAATTTTGATTCCGCCAAAACGTGCGGCGCTACTGCGGTTGTGATTCCGCCCGAAGGGCTGTAGGAGCGAACTTGTTCGCGAAGCTTTTGATTCTGCCGAATACCGGCAGAAATCATTCAGCCTTTCTCCTTCCCTCGTTTGTGCCCGGCAAACAGGTAGCGTTCGCGCGCCCAGACGATGGCTTCGCTGCGGCTGTGGACGTCGAGTTTGGAGTAGACGGTCGCAACGTGATTGCGCACGGTGTTGGGGGCCAGCTTGAGCCGTGCAGCGATTTCCTTGTCGGCCAGGCCTTCGCAAATCAGGCCCAACACCTCACGCTCCCGCGCAGTCAGGTCAGTGAACGAGGCGCTTGGCGCCCGAGGGGTATTGACGCTTTTGGCATTGGCCAGCTTCTCAATCAGCGTCTGGCTGAACCACGACGCATCCTGCATCACCTCCTCAATCGCCTCGACCAGCTCAAGCTCCGAGCGCTTGCGTTCGGTGATGTCCATCAGCACCAGCAAATAGCAGGGGTTACCTTGAATGCTCACTGTGTCGGCCGCCAGGACGCAGTCAATCAGCTCATCCCCTTTCTTGCGCACCTTGAGATCGAGCCCTTCCAGATTGCCGGTCTTCTGCAGGCCATCGAAGAGTTGCTCGGCGGCACCTTTGCCGTCGATGAAATCCAGCTCCACCACCGACCGGCCAATCAACTCCTGAGCGCTGTAACCCAAGGTGTTGAGAAACGCCTCGTTGACGTCCACTACCTGCTGGCGATCAGCACTGCACACCAGCGTCGGCACAGGCGTCAGACGGAAGGCTTTGGCGAAGCGCTCTTCACTCTGACGCAAGGCCGTTTCGGCTTTGCGACGGGGCTCAAGGTCAGTGAAAGAGAACAGCATGCAGTCCTCATCGTTCATGTCCAGCGCCTGCCCGGCAACGATCACCAGCTTGGTTCCGCCCCCTGGCAGTTTCAGCTCGGCCTGCATTTGCGGGATGGTCGCGCCCTGATTCAGACGCTCGATGGCGAGGTCTTTGCGCTCGGCGTTTTCCAGCACATCCAGCTCATAGACCGAGCGGCCAATGACGTTATCGCGGATGTGGCCGGTCATTTCCAGAAACCCCTGATTGACCTTGATGTAGCGCAAGTCGCTCAGGCGGCAGATGACAGCGGGCGCGGGGTTGGCGTTGAAGGTCTTCTCGAAACGCTGTTCGGCGCTGGCCCATTCGGTGGCATCGGCCATGATCAGCACCAGCGACTCGGGGGCGCCGTTGCGGTCTTCAAGAATCATGCTGCGAATCCGGTGCACACGTGTGCGCTCTTGCTCATTGCCGACGGCGCTCACTTCAACGATCACGTCACTGAATGTATCGCCCGCTGCCACCCGGCTGATCGGGTACTGGTCGACATCCAGGGGATGGTTATTGCGGTAGCGCAGCGCAAAACGCTCGCGGTACTCATCGCCCGTAGCACCCAGATCTTCGAGCTTGTCGACGCCGTGCATGTGCAGTGCAGCTTCGTTTGCCCAAAGAATGGTTTGATCGGTTTCGATCAAGATCACCCCGTCGGACAGTCCCGAGATGATCTGCTGCAACTGACGACGATTGGTTTCACTGGCAAGCACGGCCTCACTCATTCACTGCGTCTCCACAAGGACGGCAACCGGGACGGGCGGCCCATTTATCGGACCTGAGAGGTGCAGCATAGTGCAGTCGATGTGAAGAATGAGGAGTGCGAATGCACCATGAATGGGGGTGCATTTGGGCCAAGACGGGTATCTGACGGCGCTCGCACACTGGATTCAGGTCGTGCACACCGGTGCACGCGCCCTTTCATTGTCTGAGCAAAAAGCGCGTCAAGCCGCAAAAGTCGCCGCCAGCCAGCTGTCAAAAGCGGCTTGGGGCACGTTGCTGATGCTGTTGATTAGCGCAGCAGTGAGCTTCGGCGTCGGCCGTTACGCCATTACCTCGCGCCCTGCCCGGTTGGTTGCTGAGGTCTGACACGTTGTTCGCGATCTGGCGCAGCGGCAGTAAAACCTGAGCACGGGGGGTATCAGATACAGCAGAGGCGTCTGGTTTCAGGGCCGCTTTGCGCCCCATCGCGGCCTCGCGTTGCTCGTGCGTTCCTAAAGAGTTTTTAGCGCACAAGCGACCGTGGGGCGAGTGCGCGGCGCATCTGGCGCCGCGTGGTTCATCTGGATCAGTACATCGGCATGGTCTGCGCCGCTTGCGGGCGAAGCAGTTGCATTTGCTGGCGGTAATCGTCAGTCACTTGTCGCGCCTGGCTGCTGCTGTTGATGACGCGTGGCGTGATCAGCACCAGCAATTCAGTACGGTCCTTGGATTTGGTGCTGTTGCCGAACAGCCACTTGAGCCCCGGGATGCGACCCAGATACGGCACGCTGCTGACGCTTTCGCTGTTGTCCTGCTTGATCAAACCGCCAAGCAATACGGTCTGTCCGCTCTGGGCTGCCACTTGGGTGGACACCGAGCGGGTCGAAATCCGCGGATTGCCGTTGACCAGCACGCTGTCGTCGGCATCGCTGACCTGCTGCTGGATGTCCATGTACACCAGACCACCCGGATTGATGCGCGGCACCACATTGAGGATCACGCCGGTCTGCAGGTATTCAACACTGCTTAACGTGGTGTCGGAGGTGCTGGTGTTGACCGTGGTCTGGCTGATCGGGATATTGTCACCCACCTGGATCTGCGCGTTCTGGTTGTTCATCACCACCAGCGACGGCGCCGACAGCACTTGCGTGCGGCCATTGGTTTCCAGTGCGTGAATGGCCACTTGCAGATTGGTGCTGACGAAGGAGTAAAACAGCGAATCGCTGGCACCCAGCGATGCCCCGCCACCGCCCAGCGCGCCTTGGCTGCCAGTGGTATTGGCAACGGTGGTGCTGGTGGAGTTACCGGCCAGACGACCGAGGTACCACTGCACGCCCTGATCCAGTTCGCCGCTGAGTTTGACCTCCAGAATCCGCGTCTCGATCTGCACCTGCAACGGTGGATTATCCAGACGCTTGATCGCCGCCTCGATCTCTTTCCATTGCGCCGGGCGGGTACGCACCAACAATTGATTGCTGCTCTTCTGCGCCGAAATGCGCGTGCCGGCGTCGAGGCTTTTCTTGCCACTGCCGGACTCGTCCGAACCAGAGCTATCTGCGCTATCGCTGCTCTCGCTGTCGGCGCTTTCGTCGTCGCCCTCCGCCTGGTCATCTGCACCGGACGCTTGCTGATTCATCCCGCCATTCATCCCACCATTCAAGCCGCCACTGCTCATGCCGCCGCTGGTGCTGTTGCCGCCGATTCCACCGCCCATAGAGCCTGAACCGCTGCTGTTGCCGGTCAAAGACGACATCGAACGGGTTCGCAAACCGGGCGCCACTTTGGCCGCCGACTCCTCCTTGATCGCGCCGTTGCCATAGATCTGCCGCAGGTATTTGGCCAGGTCCGTGGCTTTCATGTTGCGCACGTCGTAGACGTACATTTGCGGCTCGTTGCCGCCGCCCTCGTCGATGGTGTGAATCCAGTTGCCGACTTCGTTGAGGTACTCGGGCTGCGAAGAAAACGCCACCACCGAGTTGGTCCGCTCAATGGGCAAAAAGCGCACCATGCCGGCCAGCGGCATGCCGCTGTTGGGGCCGAACATTTTCTGCAGTTCCGGCATCAGCTCGCCGACCGATGCGCGCTGCAAACCAAATACGCCCACCGACATGCCCTTTAGCCAATCGACGTCGAAGGTGTCGATAGTCTGCTGATAGTTCGCCAGTTCTTCGGGCGTACCGGCAAGGCTCAGCACGTTGCGCGCCGGGTCCACCAGCAGGAAGGCGTTCTCGCGTGCAAACGGCTTGAGTAATTTCTGCATCTCGGTGGCCGAAATGTAGCTCAGCGGAAACAGCCGCGCCGACAACCCGGCCGATGGCTGCGCGGTGGACATCTGCGGGACCATCTTGCCGGTGATCGCCTGACTGGCCGGCAGGATCATGTAGCGATTGCCTTGGCGGATCATCGCGTTGTCGGTCCATGACAACAGGGTCTCCAGAATTGACAGCGCCTGTTGCTTATCCACCGGCTTGGAGGTCGAGAAGCTGACATCGCCCTTCACGCCTTCGGCGATGCTGTAGCTCTCGTGCAGCAAATCGCCCATGACGCTGTTGACCACCGCCTGAATGGGCTGGTTGGTGAAGTTGAAGACGATGTCGCCGCCTGCGCCGCCAGGCGGTGATACCGGCTGGGCAACCGCCTTCACCGACGGCGTGCGAACGAAGCGCTGATTGCCTTTGATCACCTGCCGGGTCGGCGCAGTAGCACCCTGGGATGGTTGTGGCTCGATCGGCAGTTGCTCGCTGCGCGGGTCTACCGGCGGGCGTTGCGAACCTGTTCCTTGTAGCGCTTCACGCAGCATCCCGCTGTCTGGATCGAGTGTGTTGGGCGAGGTCGCGCAGCCGCCGAGGGCGACAGCGGTGGCCAGGCAAAGCAAGGGTGTGCGCAAAGTAGCGATGTTACTCACTCCTGAAGTGGCCCTCATGGGGCGGACTCATTGGAAAGGGAAATAGGGGCTTGGGTCGAGGGCGGCGGCAGTTTCAAGACCGGCAGACTCAATGATTCGGTGCGGCCATCAAGGACAAAGCGCGCTTGCAAAGGCGTCAGAGCATCCAGTGTCCAGCCATTAGGCAGGCGTTCACCGCGATGGACCTTGAGGGCCGGGCCGCTCTTTTGACGAATAAACGCCACCTGCACATCGCCATTGAGAATGACGCCGGTCAGTGTCAGGCCGGCCAGGCTCGATGCCTGCCCGGATTTGCGCAAAGCGATGTCCGGGCTGCGGTCGGTGCTGAACAATGGCGACGTCCAGGTGTTCGACAGGCTCGCCAGTTCAGCAACGGGGACATGTGGAGCTGACTGAGCCTGCGCGTTTGAACGGGGTGCACGCGCAGGGAGCCAGTCGGCAGAATCGCCGATCCCGCCGAGTACACCTGCAATCAACAGCATCAACAGTGCCGCGACGCCGGCCAGAGCCACTTCGACAGTTTTCAATGAGCCGATCATGGCGCGCCCTGCTCTGCGGCGGCGCCTTGCTCAACCGGTGCAGCCTGGGCAATCTGGGCAATCTGGGCAGGTTGCAGATAACCGCGCACCAGCAGGTGCGCGACCAGCTTGCCGGCGCCACCTTTGAGCGGCGCGTTGGCGTCGCGGCGCAGGCTGATGTCGTCGACAAATAAGAACGGACGCTGATACTCCAGCTCATGCAGGATCGCCATCAACGGCTCGATGCCGCACTCCAGCGTCAGGCTGACTTTGACCTGGCGATAAGGCTCGCCGCCCTCTTGCTCCGGGGTAATCGGCATGCGCTGAGTCAGGCTGCAACCGGCGCCAGTGTCGGCATGGCTGACGATGAGGTCGGCCACTCGCTGCATCAGATCGGCGGCCACGGCGCTGGGGTCTTCGCCGGGTAACAGGCTGGTGTTGCTGGCAGGGTCTTGCTGCGCTTTTTGCAATTGCTCGCGCAGCGCATCGCCTTGTTGCAGCAGGCCAGCGTAGCGTTGCTGCTGGCTACGCAATTGCTCGGCTTGCTCGTCGATGTCACGCAGCGGGCCAGTGAACCAACTGTCGATCAGCAGCCAGTAGGCCGCGCAGATCACCAGCGCCAGCACAATCAGCGCGGCGCCGCGACGTTCACGGGGTGTCAGCGGTCGGCGCATCGGCGGCCTCCTGGTGTAAGTGGGCGCGCAGTGAGAAGCGGTCTTTGCCGGTGTCGGCGTCAGGCTGGATAACACCCTGAAACTGCGGGTTTTCGAGGCTACGGCAGTCTTTCAGGCGCGCGATCAGGGCGCTGGCCTTGGCGCTTTGGCCACTGAATGAGACCTCGGCGCTGTCATCGATTTCAAACTGATCGATCCAGGTGTCCCGGGGCAGGCAAGCGGTAAGCTCGCTGAGCAACGCCGCCATCGTAGGCTGCGCGGCTTTGCGCTGGGCCAGGTATTGCGCCGCGCCACGGGTGTTGGTGAGTTGCTGACGCAACGCCTGAACCTGAGCGACATCGGCCCTCTGCGCCCGAACCGTGGCTTGCATCTGTTCCAGCAATTGCTGGCGGTCCTGCAGCCACAGCACCATCAAGGCCAGCAGCAAGCCGGCGCACAACCACGCAAGCTTGCCTTGCCATCCGCGACCGCTGCGGCTTTGAGCAGGGCGCATCGGGTCGGGCAACAAGTCGATTCCCAGGGCCGTGCCATCGCCGCTGATCACATCGACGCCATTGAGTACCAGACCGGACGCTGCGCACTCGCTCAGTATTTTGTCCAGTCGATCGCGGGCAATCGCCACCAGCGTGACCTGCAAAAAGCCTGCGCTGCGACCGTCCTGACGCGCGACGTAATACAGCTGGTCACGCGGGAATGGAGTGAACTTGTCCAGTTCATAACCGACCACCGACGCCAGATCGCGGGCGGCGGCCAACGGCAGTTGCAGGCGCTGGACCATCACCGTACGGGCTGGCAACAGCAGCCATTGCCGGGCATCGGCGCGGCGTGCCGGCAGCGGCTCACTCAACGGCCATTGCCAGGTTTGCACCGGTGTTTCGTCGGCCAGCCACTGGCGCACGCGCGCAGGCAGGCAGGCACGCAATTCGTCCAGCCACAGCTGCCAATAGCGCTGCGCAGGGCTGATACGCCATTGCCTGGCGATCACGTCGAGGCGCGCTTTGAGCGGCGCCAGTCGCGGTGAAGATAAAAGACTCATTCTTGCCAACGCAGCACCCGATAAGGCTGAGCGTTACCCTCCGATGGGTTCAATAAAACGGTGGTGTAGAGCCGGGCACTGAAGCCGCTCGGCAATTGGGCCTGGCTTTCGATGGTCACGACCTCGCCCGGATCAGCGCCCACCGCAGCCTGATTCGGCATGTTCAAGGCGCGGCGCAACAGCGCGGTGACAAAGGCCGGTTCCGGGCGCGGCAGTCCACTCCACAAAGTGACCTCGGGCAGCAAACGGCTATAGAGCGTTTGCGTCATGCCCGGCAGTTGGCGCAGTTCTTCCACCACCCGCAACAGCGGTTCATCACCGCCACGTCTGGCCTGCAAGGCTTTAGCCAGTTGCGCGGCCTGATCACGGCTGGCGCCGCAGGCCTGAGCGACACGTACCACGTCTTCGACCGCTGCCGCATTGAGGTCCAGCTTGCCCCGCTCGCTGGTCACGCCGACCACCAGTTGCGCCTCGTCGAACCGCAGCGGCATGCCACGGCCGTCGGCGATCCAGCGCGGTCGATGGGCCTTGTCGAGCAACGCCTGCACGGCCTGATTCACCCCCGCTTCTGCCGCCAACACTGCTTGCGTGTGCTGGCGTTGCCACTGCGCCTGACGGGTTTCCAGCTGCACCCAACCGGCCAGACCGCCCAGCAGCAGGCTGAGCAACGCCAGTGCCCAGAGCACCAGAAGCAGGGCGATACCGCGTTGAGGCTTGAAGGCTGATTGCATGTTCATCCCCCTGCCCCGCCAGACAAGTCCAGACGCAGGGCGACCACTTCTGTCGGCCAACCCACCGGGCCTTTCATTTGCACCTTGATACGCACGGCACGGGGCAAACGGTTGGGCCACGGCCATTGCGAAATCCAGCCAGTGGGCTCGCCTTTGGCAGTCAACCCGCGATAGCTCAGGCTCAGGCTGCGAACGCCGTGCAGCAACACTTGCGGCTCGCCCCAGGCGCGCAACACATTGCCCTTCACCTGAGCAAAAGCGATCTGCAAATGGCGGTCCGATTCAGGACCGCCCAGCGTCAGCGTGTGCAGCTGAATGCCGCCGCCAAGGGTGCCTGGCAAGGTTGCGACAAACTGCAAGCGCTGCTCGGAGCCTTCGAAAAACCCTGAGCTTTCGCTGTCGTCGTCCGAGATGTCCAGCGGTAGCGCCTGGCTGATAGACGCCCGCAAAAACGCTTGCGCAGCACGACGCTCATCAAGGCTTGCGGTGTAGCGGTCGGCTTTGAGCACCGCACGGTTGGCGCCCAGAATCGCACCGCCGACCAGCGTCAACAGAACCGCCAACAGGCTCAAGACGATCATGATTTCCAGCAGCGTGAAGCCGCGTTGTCGACGGATCACAATGCATTCCCCGGCGACCCGGGGCTGGCAGGACTGACCAGCCGCAAGGTGCTGAATTGCGCACGACGCCGGCCTTCGCTGACCGTCAGGTCCAGGCGCATCAGGCGTGGCTGACCCGCTTTGGCGGCCTGCTCGCTGACGGCCAGCGTCCAGTGAATATCGCCGTCCAGCACGCCTTCACGGCGACCAGATTGCAGGATGCCGATGTCTTGGTCATCAAGCACCGAACGCGCCGCGAGGCTGAGCCGGTCACTGCGCTCGACCTGCTGCAAGGAGCGCGCACTTTGCCCGAACGCCACCAGCACCACGCTGCTGCATACGGCCATGACCACCAGCGCGGCGAGCATTTCGAGCAGGGTAAAACCCGCTTGGTGTGGGCGACTCATCTCAACGCTCGACTTTTGACGCTGCCGGTCAACCAGCCTACGTCGATGCGCCAGTTGCGTTCACCGGCAAACAACACCAGATTGCCGCCGCTGGAACTTCCGTCAGGATGAAAGGCAAATGCCGAATCCAGGTCCGCTGCGGTATTGAGCTGCACGCCCAACTCCGCCGGCCATTGCTGGACACGCTGACCGGGCGCCTGAAACGTGCGCTGCTTGAGGTCAAATCTGGCCTCGGTCGTCTCGCCGCTGATGATCGCGGCGCTGCGGGCGGTACGCAGCGTCTGCACCATCTGCGCCACCACTTGCCGCTCGCTGGCCGAGTGCAAACCCCGGGACAGCCCGAACCCCACCAGGCCGATACCGATGCTCATCAAGACGATGACCACCAACATCTCCAGCAAAGTGAAACCTCGGCTTGTCGCAGGAAGCGTCATGGGCCGGTGTTATTCCCAGCTGCCCAGGTCGGCGCTGTAACCTTCGCCACCGGGCTGGCCGTCCTGGCCGTAGAAGATCAGATCGAACGAGCCGTGCTGGCCCGGGAAGCGATAACCGAAGGCATGACCGAACGGGTCTTTGATGTCCGAAGGCTTGGCGTACGGACCAGCCCAACCCGCGGCGTTGGCTGGTTTTTCCACCAGTTGCTGCAGGCTTTTCGGGGGCGAACCCATGTCCAGGCCATAGCTTTCGACCTTCATCGACAGGCTGGCGAGCTGCGCTTTGCCCGCGCCGTATTTACCCTTGTCGACGTTGCCGCCCACCTGACGCACAACGATGGTCGCGACGATGCCCAGCAGGACGATAACCGCGAGCATTTCCAGCAGCGTGAAACCGCGCTGGCGACTGGGGGCGGGATTGAATCGTGCAGCAGCGAATCGAGTACGGCTCATTGCGATGTTTCCTCAAGAAAGTTGTTCAGATATTGCTGGTCAGGCTCATCAGCGGCAGCATGATCGCGAGCATGATCACCGCCACCAGTGCGGCCATGACCACCGTCAGCGTCGGCACCAGCGCGGCGAGCATGCGGTCGATGCCGCGCTTGGCTTCGACGTCGAACACGTCGGCTACTTTGAGCAACATGGTGTCGAGTTCGCCAGCCTGTTCGCCGACTTCGATCATTTGCAGGGCCAGGTCCGGCAGCAACGGATGCGCACCGAATGCACTGGCCAGCGTGCCACCGCCCTTGACCGATTCACTCGCCTGCTCCACCTGCTGTTGCAGCGCGCGGTTGGTACAGACCTGCCGCGCAATGACCAATGCCTGGAGCAGCGCCACGCCGTTGTTCAGCAGCGTGCCGAGGGTGCGAGCCAGGCGGGCCGCTTCAATGCGCTGCAGCAGCGGGCCAATGATTCGGGTTTTCAGTAAACGGCGGTCGCGGCGCAGGCGTCGTTGCGGGTCGCGCAGTCGCAGGGCACTGCCCCAGATCAACGCGATGATCGATCCCAACACCAGCAATCCATAGGCACCGAGAAATTGCCCGAGCCACAAAATGGCCTTGGTAATAAACGGAATCGGTACACCCAGATCACGGAAGATCGGCACGAATTGCGGCACCACGTACGCCAGCAACAGCGCCAGGGCGCCAAGTACGCCGACCACCAGAAACGCCGGATAAATGAGCGCGTTGATGACTTCGCCACGCAGCAACTGGCTGCGTTCCAGGTAATCGCTCAATTGACGCAGGGTGTTTTCCAGCGCCCCGCCCGCCTCGCCTGCGCGCACCATGCTGATGTACAAAGGCGAAAACTGTCGGCCCTCTTCTTCCAGCGCAACCGACAACGGCTTGCCGGCCTTGACCTGTTCGCGGATGCGTTCGATCAGCGCCCGGGTTTGCGGCTGGCCCGGTTGCTTGAGCAGGATGGTCAACGAGCGCTCCAGCGGCTGACCGGCGCCCAGCAGTGTTGCCAATTGCTGGGTAAAACTCATCAGCGCCGCGCCATTCAACGTGCCGCGTCCCAACGCCTGACGCAGCCCACCCAGGCTTGACGCTTCTATATGCAGCACCATCAGGCCGCGCTTTTGCAGCAGCGCAACGGCGGCGTCTTTGTCTTTTGCCTCAAGCACGCCGTGCTGTTCGGCGCCTTGCCCATTAAGGGTGCGGTATTTAAAAGGGGTCATGTTATTCGCCCCTCGTGACGCGCAGCACTTCTTCGAGCGAGGTCACGCCGGCAACCGCCTGACGCAGGCCTTCTTCATGCAAGGTGCGCAACCCGGCCCGGCGTGCGGCCTGCTCAAGGGTGGAGGCATCGGCGTGGCGCATCAGCAGGCCGCGCAGTTCTTCATTCATGACCAGCAACTCGGTGATCGCGCTTCGACCCCGATAACCACCACCGGGCGCATCGACACGCGGGCGGTACAACCGGATCGGACGCTCGTCGGTGTAGCGATGCAGTTCGTGTTCATCGATCAGTTCTTGCGGCGCCTCGAACGCTTCGCGGGTCTCGGGATCGAGGCGGCGCACCAGGCGCTGCGCCAGAATGCCATTGACCGTGGACGCAATCAGGTAGCTTTCGACGCCCATGTCCAGCAACCGCGTGATACTCGCCGCGGCGCTGTTGGTGTGCAGCGTCGAGAGCACCAGGTGACCGGTGAGCGAGGACTGAATGGCGATACGGCAGGTTTCCAGATCGCGCATTTCACCGATCATGATCACGTCCGGGTCCTGACGGACGATGGAGCGCAATGCCCCGGCAAAGTCGAGGCCGATGGAGGGCTTGACCTGAATCTGGTTGATGCCTTCGAGCTGGTACTCGACCGGGTCTTCGACCGTGATGATCTTGCGTTCGGCGGTGTTGAGCTGCGACAGCGCCGTATAAAGGGTGGTGGTTTTGCCCGAGCCGGTCGGGCCGGTGACCAGCAAAATACCGTGGGGCCGTTGCAGCACATCGAGAAAAGCGTCGAGGCGGTCGCCGTCAAAGCCCAGGCTCTGGAAATCGAAGTTGATGGTCTGTCGGTCAAGCAAGCGCATCACCACCGATTCACCAAAACTGGTCGGCACAGTGGAGACGCGCAAGTCGAGCTCTTTGCCCTGCATGCGCAGCATGATGCGGCCGTCCTGCGGCAAGCGGCGCTCGGCGATATCCAGCCGGGCCATGATCTTGACCCGGGAGATGACCGCCGCCGATGAGCTGGACGGCGGCGCTTCGGCTTCGTGCAACACGCCGTCAATGCGGTAACGCACCTTGAGCTGGCTTTCGAAGGGTTCGATATGAATGTCGGACGCACGCTGTTCGACGGCGCGTTGCAGGATCAGGTTGACCAGACGAATGACAGGCGCTTCGGAGGCCAGGTCCTTGAGGTGCTCGATGTCTTCCAGCGAGCCGCTTTCTTCGTCGAGGTTTTCAATCAGCGTGCCCATGGCGGAACGACCCTGGCCGTAATAACGCTCAATCAGCGTTTCAACGTCATTGCGCGGGCCAATCGACAGCCACACCGGCACTTCACAACCGTAAGCGATGGCCTCGAAAGCAAACATCTCATTAGGGTTGGCGGCCAGCACGTGCAGCCCTTCGTCACGCCACTCCAGCGGGACCACTTGAAAATGGCGCATGAAGCGCTCGGTCAGTGCAGGCAGCGGATCAATCAACGCGGGCGCTGCGTCGACAACGATCAAGGGGGCGTCAAGCAATGCAGCCCAGGCGCGGGCCATCTCAAACTCGGAGACCAGCCCCAGCCGGGTCAGCAACGCAAGCAACTCGCTGCCCTCGGACTCGGCAAGCAAACGCCGGGCACGCTCCAGATCGGCAGGCTTGAGGCCTGCGTTTTCCGCCAGCCAGGCGCAGAGCTGCTCGGCATCGGGAATCTGCAGTTGGGTAGCGTCGACGGGGGTTGGGGACATAGGAAGCAAGGATTCTGTGTAGATCGGAGGAGCAAGCGGCCCCTGCTTGGGGAAGGGGCCGATCGAAAGGTCTCGAACGATCAGTTCGAGGATTTCGACGAGGTGCTGCCGGACTTGCTGGTGCTGCTGGAGGTGCTGCTCAGCGGACGACCACCTTTGGTGACCTCGGCTTTCTGTTTCTTCACCGCTTTAGGGGCTTGAGTCTGGGTCATTACTGTGGAGTCCGCAACGCCGGAGGTTGCGTCGGCGTCCGTGGATTGCGCGGCCATTGCAGCGCCACAAAGCGACAGACCAAGAACAACACCCGCACCAATCAGGGGCAGTTTCATAAACTTTCTCCACTTGAAATTTAAAAGAAGCAGAGCGCACTGCTTCGAGAATATCAACGCAGGCGCTCAAACTAAGAAAGCAGAGCCAGGTGCCATTAGAAAAACGGCATCCAGCGTCGTGAATTTCTTAAACCAACTGACCCAATGGTTTAGCAAAGGTTCAGATATTTGTAAAAGAAAGTGTCAAAACACGCAATTTCCACCTTTTGTTTGACTTTTCGTTGCAAGAAACGTCTTAATTTACCCGTTTTAGCGATTCAAAGTGCCACTACGTACTAGCACTTTGGATGTAATGCGAGAGCCATCTACAACACGAATTTCATAAAATAAAATCAGCGAAACACGGCAAATATCGTCTTTTAGTTGAAACATAAAAGTCACGATAAAGGCATCTTATTGCCCGGGAAAAGTTACAAAACTTAGTGGTCGCCTGCGACCAATTGACTCAGTTAAATGTGTTGGAGCTTTAAATGCGTAATAAAAAAATGATCGGTGCCCACTCGGCTCTGGCCCTGTTGGCACTGGCGGTATCTCAGGTTCATGCCGCCGACGCGACGCAGCAAGCGGCACGTGAAGCTCGCGCTGACAAAGCGGCTGAAAAAACGCTGGCCAAGATGTCCCAGGAAGAAAAGCTGGCCTACATCGGCGGCACCGGTGGCTGGGACGTCAAACCCCTCGCCTCGCAAGGCATCCCGCAAATCCACGGCGCCGACGGCGGTGTGGGCGTTCGCTACACCAGCGAAGGCAACGAGCAGGGTGTGGTCTACCCGTCCGGCCCTAACCTTGCCGCCACCTGGAACCCGCGCCGCGCCATCGACCTTGGCCGCGCGCTGGGTTATGACACCGCCACCGGTGGCTATCAGTTCATCACTGGGCCGGGTGTAAACCTGTACCGCATGCCGTACAGCGGTCGTGCGTTCGAGTACCTCTCGGGTGAAGACCCGTTCCTGGGTGCAAGCCTGGTGCCTGCCGTGGTCAACGGCATTCAATCGCGCGGCGTGTGGGCCAACACCAAGCACTACGCGGCCAACGATCAGGAATCCAACCGTTTCAACCTCAACGAAACCATCGACGAGCGCGTACTGCGCGAGATGACGTTGCCTGCATTCGAGTCCGCCTCGAAAAACGGCAAGACAGTGATGATGATGTGCGCGTTCCAGAAGGTGAACGGCGACTTCGCTTGCGAAAGCACGCACCTGATTCGCGACATTCTGAAGAAGGAATGGGGCTACAAAGGCTTCGTACAAAGCGACTACAACGCTGTGGTGCATGGCCTTGACGCTGCACAGGCCGGTACCGATCTGGACATGATGGGCTACCAGATGAACAGCACGGTGCTCAAGCCGCACCTGGACAGCGGTGAGCTGAGCGCTGCGACGATCGACGATAAAGTCCGCCGCATCCTCAAGAACATCTACCTGTACAAGTTCGACAGCAAAGCACCGCTGACCACGCACAACATGAACAGCGCCACCAGCAACAAGGTCGCGCTGAACACGGCCCGTGAAAGTATTGTGCTGCTGAAAAACCAGGACAACCTGTTGCCATTGGACAAGACCAAGGTCAAGTCCATCGCAGTGGTCGGTGATCTTGCCAAGTACGCACCGCCTACCGGTTTCGGCAGCGCCAACGTCATGGCCAGCCATTACATCAGCGAGCTGAGCGGCCTCAAGCAAATCGCGCCAAACGCCAAGGTCGAGTTCATCGACGGCCTGTCGCTGGACCCGACTGCAAGCGTCTGGACCAGCACCAACACTGCCGGCAACGACGTCAAAGGCCTGAAAGCCGAGTACTTCAGCAACGCCAACTGGTCCGGCGATGCTGCGGCAACGCGCACCGACACACGGGTTAACCTGGACTGGTCCAGCGACGCCAATCTGCCGATCAATGGCGACACTTCGGCCACCTCCATTCGCTGGAGCGGCAAGGTCACGCCTACTGTCAGCGGCGAACAGGTGTTCAAGGTCCGCGCTGACGGCGCCGTGCGTCTGTATGTCAATGGCGAGAAAATCATCGACAACGGTGATGGCGAGCACCTGCCAAGCAACAGCATTCCGCCGACCATTCCGGTCTTCGCAAAGCTCAAGCTTGAAGCCGGCAAGGCCTACGACATCAAACTCGAATACTCGCGCCGCAACGGCTACATCTCCACCATGGGTGGCCTGGTCGGCGTGCAGATGAGCTGGGCTTCGCTGGTCGCGCCGCAAGACCTGTCCAAGTACGACGCCGTGGTTGTCGCGGTCGGTAACAGCAACGAATACGAAGGTGAAGGTTTCGACCACAGCTTCGATCTGCCTGAGTTCCAGAACGACCTGATCAACAACATCGCCAAGGTCAACCCGCACACCGTGGTCACCATGCACGGCGGTACCGGCCTGAAGATGAGCGACTGGATCGATCAGGTGCCAGCTGCGTTGCACGCGTTCTATCCGGGCCAGAACGGGGGTCAGGCGCTTGCCGAGATTCTGTTCGGCAAGGTCAATCCGTCGGCCAAGCTGCCGATCAGTATCGAACGCAACATCGAAGACAACCCGATCTACTCCACCTTCAAGAACTTCGACAACGAAGAGCAGTTGAAGGAGATGAGCTACAAGAACGACCTGATGCTGGGCTACCGCGGTTACGAGAAGAAAGGCATCAAGCCGCTCTACCCGTTCGGCTACGGCATGTCCTACACCACGTTCGGTTACAGCAACATCAGCGTAACGCCGGGCGTTGCGGTGGCTGGCGCACCGATCAAGGTGTCGTTCGACCTGAGCAACACTGGCAAGGTTGGCGGTTCGGAAGTGGCTGAGCTGTACGTCGGTCAGCAGAACCCGAAAGTGGAACGCGCGATCAAGGAGCTCAAGGGCTACAAGAAAGTCTTCCTCAAGCCGGGTGAAAGCAAGCGCGTGACCATTGAGCTGAATGATCGCTCGCTGGCCTACTTCGATACCCAGAGCAAGCAGTGGGTGGTCGATGCCGACACCTTCAACATCGCACTCGGGTCGTCGTCGCAGGACATTCGCCTGAACGCCAAACTGGTCAACCCGTTCCGTCAGGAACTGTCCACCACCACCAGCAACCCGCTGCCGCGTTCGGCGTTGAATTCGACACTGGTCACCCTGCCACCGGTTACCACCGGCGGCGTGATGCACCAGAACGAAAACGACGACAGCGACACCAGCGATGGCGACGGTTACGGCAGCGATGTCGACACCGGCACCACCACCGACAAGTCGAGCGCCACTGGCAATTGATGCGTTGATTCAGGGATAGAGCACGGGCTCAGGGATGAGCCACTTTTGAAGCTTGAATGAGAACCTGGGGGAGCGGGTTTATTCGCGAGGGACTGGCCTGACAATGCAAGCGTGTCGGATGCACCACCCTCTTGGCGAATGAATTCGCTCCCGCAGGTTTTTTGAATGACCTTTCGCCAGCAAGTCGGCGCCTACAGAAGAGCATCATCTGTAGGCGCGAATTCATTCGCGTGGCGTTAGCGCTGGTGTTATTGAATGCGAATCGCGGCATCGACCCGTGCGATGTAGTTATCGAAACGCTGAACCAGGTCGAAGCGTTCCGGAAAACGCAGCCACTGGATCTGCAAGCCATCCATCATCGCCAGGATTTCCTCGATCAGGCCCGACAGGTCCACATCGGGAAGGACCTCGCCGGACTCAACCAACGCTTGGAAGCGCACCAGCATTCTCGCGTGAATGACGCGATAGCGAGTCTGGAACCACTCCCATGCAGGCTGGTTGTTGAGCAGGCTTTCGGCATTGAGGATAGTGAAGGCCCGCACCACGCCCGGTGCCGTGGCGTTGGACCGATTGATCGCCCGCAAACTGCTCAACAGACCGGTGAGCGTGTGGTCGGTGCGCACCTCGTCGGCGATCTTTTGATTGACCGCATCGCGACGCTCCAGCACGCCCATCAATAAAGAAACCTTGCTCGGAAAGTGGTGCAGCAAGCCAGCAACAGAAATGCCTGCAATGCCGGCAACCTGAGCAATGGAAGCGCCGGTATATCCCTCCAGGGAAAACACCTGCAACGCCGCATCGAGTAACTCTTCACGGCGTTTTTCACCTTTGGGTGCGCGCCGGTGTCGAGTGACAGTGGGTTGCTCGATGCCCGATTCCGGCGGGGTGGACTGCGTCATCTCATACTCCTTGATCGACAGCCGCGTAGCCTACCGACAACAAGGATAGGCCGCAAACCTGCTCGCCACCCCGTGGACATGCGGTCAATCGAACGGCCTCAGCGCGAGCAAGCGCCCTGCCAAGACGCAGCGGGCCGGGCCAGACTCAGCAGCCCCAAAAGCGCCATGGCCGCCCCGACCCAGAGGGGTGAACGCAGACCATAACCGGCATCGATGGCGGTACCCCCCGCCCAACTGCCGAACGCAAGGCCCGCAGTGATCACCGATGTGTGCAGCGTGTTCACCAGCGCGCCTGGCTCAGCCGCTTTCATCACTCGTGCAACCATCGCCGGGTTCAGCGCCACGCCGGTCAAACCGAGCAGGATGAAACAGCCGAGATTCAACCACTGGTATTCGCCAGCGAGCGCGAAGCCGCTCAGCGCCAGCACCATCAGCACAAGACCCCAAGCCAGCGCGGGAAGCGTGTACCGCTCGGCGAGTCGCCCGACCACCATGTTGCCGATCAGGTTGGCCACGCCATAAAGCGCCAGCAACGGCGCGACGTGTCCGGGCGCGATACCAACTTCGTGAATGAGGATGGGTGTGCAATAACTGAAGGCTGCAAACGTAGCGCCGATGATCAATCCACTGGTGAGGTAAGCCGCCCACAAACTGCGGTTTTTCAGCGCAGCCCACTGCTGGCTCAGCGCAGGCTCGCTGCCCGCAGCACTGGGTGGCAAACGAGAGGCCGCCAGCGCGGTACAGATCAGCGCCAACGCCACCACCAGCCAGGCGCTGGCACGCCAACCCGCATGTTGCTCGACCCATGCAGTCAAAGGCACGCCGGCCACGGGCGAAAGCATCAGCCCGGCCAGCACCACCGAAATCGCCCGGCCGCGTAACTCAAGCGCAACCATGCCGGCACACAGCGTCAGGCACAGGCCAATGCACGCGGCACTGGACACTCCCATGATGATGCGCGCCAGCGCCAGCACCTCATAAGTAGGCGCAGCGGCGGCAAGCGCACCAGCCCCGACATAGACCGCCAGTAATCCGACCAGCGCCCGTCGGTTACTGATGCCCCGCGACAGCAACAGCACCGTAACCGGCGGCCCGCCCAGCGCCATGCCCAGCGCATACAAAGCAATCAGATTGCCGACCTGCGACACGCTCACCGAAAACGCTTCAGCCAAGGCGGGCATCATCCCCGCGACCATGAACTCTGCGGTCACCAGCGAGAAAATCGTCAACCCCAGCAGATAGACGTCGGTGGGAAGCTTGGAACGGCGGGACATAGAGACCTCAGGCGGAAAAAGGCCCGCTACCCTAGGCAATGCTGACCGGATGGTCAAATCATCATTGGTTATAGCGAGCGCATCCCGCACGGTGCCAGGTTTATATATACACAGGATCAGTAATACCTTGGCGTCAACTTTTTGAAAAAGTAACTACAATTAAAAAGTTGGTATCCCGCCGAAACCGAAAATCTCAAGGACCATTAAAACTTATCGCCATCCATTATCGAAACACCATGGCTACCGCACAGATTTGACAAAATCTGGATAGTGACGAGTCATTTAAACTTGCTATTTTATCCAACAGTCAGGGCGTTGGATAAATACAGACTTAGCGCCTGCCAGCGTTTTTAAACAGTAATAAGAGAATAAAAATACGATGAGCAACACGCGTATTCCTAAAGGCCGCCAAGCTTACCAGAGCCATAAACCTAATTGCAACTAGGTTTATGGTGAAGAGTATAAACGCTACAAAATCCAATAAATAAGCTAACAAATAGCTAGGAATAAGCAATAAATGGCACTTTACAGTCATTTTTCCACATAAACCGCATCTGACTTACCAGCGCCACCCTTTCCTCACCCTCGAAAAACCTCTAAAAAACCTCATTTACGCCAAAGCTTAACTCCCCGTTTTAAATGTCTTTGCGGCGACTGAACTTTTAAGTGCATCATCCAGACTTATGCATCGACGCCCGCAGGACTTCCTCCGTCCTGGTCGATCAATACTGAATATTCCACCGCCCGAGATAACATCGATGATGCGATTCATGCCGCCTGTAATGGGTGCTGTACTGCTGTGCGCCATACACGTATCCGCGCTGGCTGCAGACACAACTTCCACTGCAAACGCCAGTACGTCCGATCAACATGTTCGTGAGCAGATCGAAGCCAAGCGCGACCAGCTGTCGGGGGCTGACAAAATCGGCCCTTCCAAACAGCAAGGTGCGAACAGCCTGCTGGATGCGCCAGTGGAAACCGACGACGCCCCGACGCAGGTGCAGCGCCCATGAACCCTCTCAATCAGCCGATCGCATCGGCCAAAAGGACACCCGCCTTGGCAGCTTTCAAACACACACTGGGACTGAGCCTGCTGACGTTCAGCATCGTGCAGGCCAATCTTGCGCTTGCTGCGGTAACGCCGGCCACCGGCAATGAAGTCGAGGCGCGTGTCAGCTCCATCCTCGACAACATGAACCAGTCCGAGAAGATCAACTTCACGCGGGTCAACGATGGTCATATGATTCCGTCCCTGCTCAAGTGGGGCATCAAGGGCACCGTGGCGTACGACTCTTCCATGGGCGTGCACGTCAACAACGCCACCTTTGGCGCGCAATACCCGTCGCAACCGGCGATGGCAGCAACCTGGAGCATCAACCGGGCCAAAGAGTTCGGCCTGGCCATCGCCTACGAAACCCGCATCTCGGGCGGACAGCAAATGCTCTCCCCTGGCGTGAACCTCTATCGGACCCCATACAACGGCCGGGCGGCGGAATACGTCAGCGGTGAAGACCCCTTCCTCGGCGCGGTCCTGGCCCCCGCCATCGTCAACGGCATCCAGGCCCAGGGTATCCAGGCCAGCGGCAAGCATTACCTGGCCAACGAACAGGAAGCCAACCGTCAGGCGATCAACGTCGTGGTGGACGAACGCACGTTGCGCGAGCTGTATCTGCCGGGCTTCGAGTCGATGGTCAAGAACGCCAATGTCGCGTCGATCATGTGCGGCTTCAACAAGGTCAATGGCGACTACGCCTGTGAAAACCATCACCTGATCACCGAAGTGCTCAAAGGTGAATGGGGCTACCAAGGCACTGTTATCAGTGACTTCAATGCCATCCACAACGCTTTCAAAGGCGCGTGGGCCGGCACTGACCTCGACATGCCGTCGGGGCTGCAATTTACTGAAGCCAATCTGATGCCCTACGTGTGGAGCGGGCAACTGACGCAGAACGTCATTGATGACAAGGTCAAGCGCAACCTGCGCGCCGTTGTCAGCTACGACTTTCAGGAAAACCTCAACACTGCAAAGACACTCGATCATCCCGAGTACGGCATGCGCGCAGCGCTCAATACCGCACGTGAGGCGATCGTGCTGCTGCGCAACGAAAATACCACCGCCGGCAAGCCGCTGTTGCCGCTGGCTCGCTCAGCCAAAATCGCGGTGATCGGCGATTGGGCCAACCATGCGCCAGCGTCGCCGTTCGGCACCGCCAACTCGCCACCCAACAGCTACGTCACTGAATTGAGCGGCCTGCAGCAACTGGCGTCGAGCAGCGCGAACGTTACGTACCTGTCCGAGATGAGCCTGAACCCGGAAGCCTCGGTCTGGTATCAGCCGGCCACAGGTAAAAACGGCATCAGCAATGCCGGTGTGAAGGCCGAGTATTTCGCCAACACCCGCTTCTCCGGTGACCCGGCGCTGACGCGCGTCGAGCCAGGTGTAAACCTGAACTGGTTGACCGGGACCAACGTGACCAGCGCTGGCAGCACAGCGGTGTCTGGTTTCAGCCCGACAGCTGGTGCCTTCTCGGCCCGCTTCACGACCACCATCAAACCGGTGATCTCCGGACCTCAGGTGTTCAAGATTCGCGCCGACGGCCCTTACAAACTGTGGGTCAATGATGAACTGGTGGTGCAGAGCGACGGTGTCCCGTACTCGGCAGACGTAGTCAATGCCATGACCACATCCGGCAAAACCGCCTCTCTGAGCGCAGGCAAGGCTTACGCCGTGAAGCTTGAATACCAGCGCGTGCAGGGCAATTTCATCCCGGCACTGGGTGGATTGACCGGCGTGCAGATGAGCTGGGCTTCGCTACGAGCACCTGCCGACCTGTCCAAATATGATGCCGTGGTCGTTGCCACCGGCACCAACTACGAGAACGAAGGCGAAGGTTCCGACCACGGTTTTGAATTACCCGACCAACAGGCGGATCTGATCAGCGCCGTGGCCAAAGCCAACCCGAACACCGTCGTGGTCATGCACGGTGGCGGCGTTCCCGATATGCAGCCATGGGCGAAGAAAGTCGGCGCCACCTTGCAAGCCTGGTACCCAGGTCAGCAAGGCGGGCAGGCACTGGCCGAGATTCTGTTCGGCAAGGTCAACCCGTCGGGCAAATTGCCGATCACCATCGACAAGAAAATCGAAGACAACCCAAGCTATGCGTCGTACCCCAACCCAGCCGCTTACCGAGGCGATAACGCGCTGACCGAGATGGTCTACAGCGAAGGCCTTTACATGGGTTATCGCGGTTACGACAAAGCGCACAAAAAGCCGTTGTATCCGTTTGGTTTCGGCCTGTCGTACACCACGTTCAACTACAGCGACCTGAAGCTTTCGAACAACGTTCTGGTGCCAGGCAGCACGGTTGACGTGACGTTCACAGTGACCAACAGCGGCGACAAGGCGGGCTTTGAAGTGGCTCAGTTGTACGTCAAACCGCAAAAGCCGGCCGTTGATCGCCCAGAGAAAGAGCTCAAGGGCTTCACCAAAGTGTATTTGCAGCCGGGTGAGAGCAAGACCGTCAGCATCCCGGTGGATTCGAGGTCGTTGGCCTACTTCGTCGAGAAGACCGACAGCTGGGACGTCGATGCGGGCAAGTTCAAGATACTGGTCGGCCCGGACTCGGAAAACCTGCCGCTGGACCGCACGTTGCAAACCCTGTTTGCCGAGCACCTGACCACCCGCGACAGCAACCCGCTGCCTTTACCGCTGCGCAAAGCAGTGCAGGTCAGCGCCACTCAGCGCTATTGATCTAACCCGTTAGAGGCGGCGGCTGCTGGAGCAGCCAGCTTCGAGAGCAACAGATTCAGGCTCAGGAATGAGCCTGAATATCCCTTCCCAGCCGCCGTACGTAGACCTCGAAAACGGCCATGACGTCCACCTCATCCGGGCTTCTCAGCCACTGGATCTGTAAGCCGTCCATCACCGAAAAAATCTCCTGAGCCAAGGCGTTGGCGTCTACGTCAGCCCGAATCTCTCCCTTCTCGATCAGCGCCGCAATGTGGCCCCGCGCGTGAGCGTGAGTGAGATGAAACCGCTCCTGATACCACGACCACGCGGGGTGCGTGTTCGACAGGCTCTCGGTATTCATCACCAGCGACGCCTGACATTCCGCCGCATCCTCGACACTGAAGCCCATGCTCAGTTTGAGAAATTTGATAAAGCCTTCAAGCGTCATTTCCAGCGTCAGCTCGTCAAACCGCGACGTCACCCGTTGATCCCTGCGTTCGAGCAACGCGCCGAGCAACGCCACCTTGTTCGGGAAATGGTGCAGCAAACCGACCGTCGTGATCCCCGCCAGCTCCGCAACGTCGCGCATCGAGGCGCTGGAGTAGCCGTCCCGGGCGAAAATGGTCGTGGCGGCATCCAGTAAAGCGGTTCTTCGCATTTCCCCTTTGGGCGCCTTGCGACGCTTGGGCGGTGCGACTTCGCCTGATTCACTCCCTGATTCATCGACTGACATAAACATCCGTAGCGTTGAGGTGTGTTGTCCCTGCCTCACGCAGGCTGAGCCCGGCGTTGAAAAAACCGTTTCGCGGTCAGGGATGCGGTAAATATCGAGATTATTGCAATGAGTGCATTGCCGGCAAACATACCGGGCAACGCCCCGCTGCCCCCAAAAAGATGGGTGCCGACGTAAATGAATGGCACGGCGGCCAGTGTTGCCCGCGCCCAGGCGAAAGCCGCCACCAGCCAAGAACGATCCATCGTAACGAACACCGAAATAGCGACGAAATCCAGCCCGATGATCGCCCAGAGCCCGCCGCCAATCTGGCAGAACGCAACGAACATCGCGCGCCCCGGACCCTCGAGTTCATACAGGTCCGCGATCAGCCCGCTCGACAGGATCAGCACGCCCCAGACCGCCAGACCATAGGCCACCACCAGCCGTCGCGTAAAGACGATGGCGGTGCCGACACGATCATCACGCCGGGCGCCAATGTTCTGCCCCAGCACCGGGGCCAGCGCGGTCGGCAGGGAGAAAAACGCGCAATATGCAAACTGCATCACCCGGTCCACCACCGCCATGGCGGCCAAGGTGGATGTGCCGTAAGCAGCCAGCGACGAAAACAGATAAGCCAGGCCGACGGGGGTCGCGAGATTGGCGACGATCGCCGGCAAAGCGATTTTGAATGTTACCCGCATGTGCTCTCGCAGCAGCGCCCAATCAGTTGAAAACAGCAAGCCGACACGCTTGCGTAACCAAAACGCGCCAAGCGAGGCCGACACCACGGCCGACAACGCGTACGCCAGCCCCGCCCCTTTGATTCCCAGACCCAAGACGAAGATGAACAGTGGATCGGCGACCGCCAGCGTGGCCGCGCCGGACAGCACCACCCACAGCGCCCGCCGACTGTCACCGGTGGTCCGCAGGATTTGCGCCGACATCTGCATCGCCGACTGCGCGACGGTAAACGGCAAGGTCAGCCAGATGAAACTGCGCACCACCGGGTAAGTAACGTCGTCCGCGCCCAGCATGTGCGTCACCGGGAAAACCAGTGCCAACTGCACGGCGGCCGTGAGCCCGGACGCGATCATGACCATTAGCATCAGGCTGCCCGTCAATCGGGCAAACCCTGGTGTCTCGCGCTCGCTGATCCGCTCCGAGAGCACCGACGCCGCCGCAATGATAAAGCCGCTGGCAATCGCGCCGTTGAAAAAGATCAGCACCTTCGCGATCCCGACCGCCGCCAGCAGCACCGGATCATGGAGCTTGGCGACATAGACGAGCGTGAGGATGTCCACCAGGAAAACCGCAAGCAGACTCAGCGCAATTGTACTGGTCATCACCAAAATATGGCGGGCGACCCGACCTTCGGTGAACGTTGCGCGTGCGTTTGCCATGACTGTTTCCGAACGGGGCCGAAGCGGCTCATGAAAAGCGTCACTACTCGGCAAGGCGGCGATTCTAGCTGTGCCGGAAGCCGGAGGCCATGGCGAATAACCGGCGCTGATCCGAAGTTTTACGCGCCGCACCGGTGCCGGAGAAAATTGGCACAGCATTGCGAATGCGACAGCCGAGCGATGGCTGGTCAGCGACTTCTTGAACCCTGCCTCTGCTGCGAGTGTCTAGCCATTAGCACTTCTAATCCAGAAGGCCATCAGGAGGATTGCCGTTGAACATTTTCGAAGCGTTGCGAGAAAGCCATGAGCGGCAGCGTAGCTACGCCGATGCGCTTATTCAGACCCACGGCGACAGCGCTGAACGCGCCGAAGCCTACAAACAGCTCAAAGCTGAATTGCAGGCCCACGAGACCGCCGAGGAGCGTTGCTTCTATATCCCGCTGATGAAACACGACAATGGCATGGACCTCAGCCGTCACGGCATCTCCGAGCACCACGAGATGGACGAGATGATGGAGGAGCTGGACGAGACCGAGATATCCAGTCCGGCCTGGCTGGCCACGGCGAAGAAGCTGTCGGAGAAGGTCCATCATCACTTGAAGGAAGAAGAGCAGAAGTTCTTCCAGATGGCGGGCAAGCTGCTCAATGACAAACAGAAAGAGTCGCTGGCGGACGATTACGTGAAGGAATACGAAGAGCAGTTGCAGGAAAGCTGAGTTCATCCAAAAGGATGCATTAGATGTGTGGCGGTCCATTACCAGACCGCCACTTCTTCAATACCCCTTCAGGTTCTATTTTCAAACAAGAAAAACCCGACAACGCCGGGCAAAACACGTCCCTTTTCGCACACACTCATTTAAATTAGTCTGTTATCGTCGTTCTACGTCGATATTCCTCAAACGATAATCCCTAGCCTGCACCTCCACTCATCGCAAGCGGCTTTGCGAGCAAACGGTATACGAGACATGGACAAACAGTCTCCTGACAGCCCGCCCGCCGAAGCGCAATCGCGTGCAGAGAAAATCGTCGAATTCAGGCGTCAGAAAACCCTTTTAAAGACCGGCGCCCTTCAGGACGCTATTTTCAACAGCGCCTACTTTTCAAGCATCGCGACCGATGAAAAAGGCGTCATTCAGATTTTCAATGTTGGCGCCGAACGCATGCTCGGCTACCAGTCCGAAGACGTGGTCAATCTCATCACGCCGGCCGACATCTCCGATCCTGCTGAGCTGATCACCCGAGCAGCCGCCCTGAGCCTGGAGCTGAATACGCCCATCACGCCGGGCTTTGAAGCGCTTGTGTTCAAAGCCTCGCGGGGCATCGAAGACAACTACGAATTGACGTACATCCGAAAGGACGGCAGCCGTTTGTCTGCGATGGTGTCCGTCACCTCGCTGCGCGACAGTGCCGAAAAGATCATCGGCTACCTGTTGATCGGCACCGACAACACGGCGCGCAAACAGGAGGAAACGGCCCAGGCCCTGCTCGATCAGCGTTTGCGCGATCAGCAGTTCTATACGCGCTCGCTGATCGAATCCAACATCGACGCACTGATGATGACCGATCCGCAGGGCATCATTTCCGACGTCAACAAGCAGATGATGGCGCTCACAGGTCGCACGCGTGACGAACTGATTGGTGCACCTTGCAAGAACTTCTTCACCAACCCGGCTCGTGCCGACGCTGCAATCAAGCGCGTGCTCAGCGAACACAAGGTCAGCGATTACGAGCTCACAGTGCGCGCCTACAACGGCACGGAAACCGTGGTCTCTTATAACGCAGCGACCTTTCACGACCGCGACCGCAAGCTGCAAGGGGTGTTTGCTGCCGCGCGGGATGTGACCGAGCGCAAACGCTTCGAGCGCACGCTGGAGGAAAAAAACGTCGAGCTCGAACGCGCCAGCAACATGAAGTCCGAGTTTCTGGCGACCATGTCCCACGAACTGCGCACGCCACTCAATGCCGTGATCGGGTTCTCCGAGGCGCTCAAGGACGGCATGGTCGGAGCCATGAGCGATACCCAGCGCGAATACATCACTGACATCTTCACCAGCGGCCAGCATTTACTGTCGCTGATCAACGACATTCTTGATCTGTCCAAAGTCGAAGCCGGCATGATGGCGCTGGAGCTGGAACCCGTAGAACTCGCCAGCCTGTTGAGCAACAGCTTGCTGATCGTGCGCGAAAAAGCCGCAGGCCAGCGCATCCAGTTGAAGCTTGAAATCGACAGCGACCTGGGCCTGCTCGAACTGGACCTGCGCAAGACCAAGCAGATCGTCTACAACCTGCTCTCCAACGCGGTGAAATTCAGCCAGCCCGACGGCTCTGTGACGCTAGCAGTGCGCAGCGTGCCGCGAGCTCAGGCGGGGTCCGTCGACGGCGACTGGCCGGTGTATCGCTTTGCGGTCCCTGCTGGTGACTACGAGGACTTTCTGGAGTTGAGCGTCACTGATGACGGGATCGGAATCGATGAACAAGACATGAGCAAGTTATTCAAGGCATTCAGCCAGATAGACAGTGGCCTGGCGCGCAAATTTGACGGCACGGGTCTGGGCCTGGCGCTGGTCAAGCAGTTGACCGAACTGCACGGCGGCAGCGTAGCGGTGGCCAGCCGCGAAGGCAGCGGGTCGCGTTTTGTGGCCTGGCTGCCGATGCGCCCGATTGCCAAGGAGGCGCTGTGGCGCAGATCCTGATCGTCGAAGACAACGCTGCCAACATGCGTCTGGCCTGCCTGCTGCTGAACAATGCGGGGCACGACGTACTGTGTGCCGCTGACGCCGAAACCGGTCTGGCGCTTGCCCGAGAGCTACAACCGCAGTTGGTGCTGATGGACCTCCAGCTGCCGGGCATGGATGGCCTTGCCGCCACTTCATTGCTCAAGAAGGACGCACGGACGGCGGCGATTCCGGTGGTTGCCCTCACTGCCATGGCGATGAAAGAGGACGAAGAGAAAACCCGTCTTGCCGGCTGTGATGCCTATATCGTCAAACCGCTGCGTTATCAGGAGCTGTATCGGGTAATCGATACGTTGCTTCAAAACACCTCGCCCTCGCCGCCTCTCGCCTGAGTTCGCCTATGCCAGAACAACCCGCCACATTACTGATAGTCGACGACGAGGCGCATGTCCTTAAATTGCTGAGTCTGGTGCTCAATAACCAGGGCTATCGCACGCTGACGGCAAGCTCCGGCGAGCAGGCCTTGGCGATGGTCGAGCAGGACCCGCCCGACCTTATCCTGCTGGACGTGATGATGCCCGGCATGGATGGTTATCAGGTGGCGAGCCGCCTCAAGAGCAGCAAGATAACGGCCAACATTCCGATCATCATGCTGACGTCTCTGAGTGAACACACCGCCAAGCTGGCGGGGCTGGAAACCGGCGCCGAGGAATACCTCAGCAAACCGGTGTCAACTACAGAGCTGTGGCTGCGGGTCCGTAACCTGTTACGGCTCAAGGCATTCGGGGATTACCTGAAAAGCCGCAGCCTGATCATTGAGGAGCAACTTCAGCAGCGGACCATTGATCTGGAGCGTTTCCGCTCGGCGATGGACGCTTCGGATGACTCGATCTTTCTGATCAATCGAACCACCATGACGCTGGTCGAGTTCAACCGCACCGCATCCCTGGTCATGGGCTACCCGCCAAATGAGTTACTGCAACTGAGTCCTGCCGAGCTGAGCGACGCGTCGCTCGAGGAACTTGAAGTGTTGTATGACCAGCTCATCGCTGGCAAAGCGCCCGTCGAGCCCGTTGAAAGCCGCATCCGCTGCAAAGACGGCCATCACGTGCCGGTGGAGATTCATCGCCAGGCTTACAAAACCGGCGCCGACTGGATCATCGTCGGCATCGTGCGCGACATCACGCACCGCAAAGAGGCCGAACAACGCCTCCTGAAGATGGCCCACTACGACACGCTGACCGGGCTCCCCAATCGCAACCTGTTCTACACCACCTTGCAAATGGGCCTGACCCAGGCGGCGATCAACAACTGGCAACTGGCCGTGGTCACGGTGGACCTGGATGATTTCAAGATGATCAACGAAACCTGGGGCCACTTGATCGGCGACCAGATGTTGATCGAGTTGAGCCAGCGCCTGAGCCATAGCCTCGACGTGAGTGACACGCTGGGGCGTATGAACGGCGACGAATTCGCCATGATTCTGATGGTTCGCGAAGGTCAGCCGAGCATTATCCGGATGATCGACCGTGTGCGCGACATGCTGCAAAAGCCCTACAAGCTCAACGGCCATGAAGCTTCAATGACCGCCAGTCTCGGGATTGCGCTTTACCCGGACGACGGCGACGAGGCACAAAACCTGGTCAAACACGCCCACACCGCGATGCACCGCGCCAAACAGGTCGGCCGCAATACCTACCGTTTCTATACCGCGCAGATGAACACCGAACTGCTTGAGCGCCAGGAGATGGAAACAGCCTTGCGGCAAGCGGTGCAGGACGAGGATTTTCAGTTGTTTTACCAGCCTAAGATCAAGCTCAGTGACGGAAGTGTGTGCGGGCTTGAAGCTTTGCTTCGCTGGCCTCGCCCTGGGCTGCCGAACGTCTCGCCAGCGGTATTCGTGCCGATGCTGGAAAGCCTGGGGTTGATCTCCCGCGTTGGACAGTGGGTGATTACCAGCGTCTGCAAGCAAATTTCCCGTTGGCAGCACGCAGGCCTGCCGCCGCTTGAAGTCGCCGTCAACGTATCGGGGCAGCAGATCATTAAAGGCGACCTGATCACGGATATCAGTAACGCGCTCAAGGACAGTCAGATCGAACCGCGCTGGCTCGAGCTGGAGCTCACGGAAAGCTCGCTGATGGAGAACACAGCGCACACCATCGCCAGCCTGCACCGACTGCGCGCAATCGGTGTGAAGATTTCCATCGATGATTTCGGCACGGGGTATTCAAGCCTGGCGTATCTGCGCAAGTTTCCCATCGACAAGTTGAAAATCGACATTGCCTTCGTCCGCGAGGTGACAAGCAATCCACAGGACGCCGCCATCACCCGGACCATCATCGAACTGGCCCACAGCCTCAACCTGCAAGTGATCGCCGAAGGCATCGAAACAAAAGAGCAGTGGGCGTTGCTGACGGAACAAGGCTGCGATCACGGACAAGGGTATCTGTTCAGCAAGCCGCTGCCGCTTGCCGAGCTTGAAGTGCTGTTGCGTGAGCAGCAATGGGTTGAACGTACAGCACAAAAAAAGGGCTGAAGATCAACTCAGCCCTATTCAGTGACACCATTGGGATTCACAAGGAATTCCATCGCCGTCGCCGTCCATCTCGATACCGGGGCACTGTTGCAGAAAGCTTTTGGCCTCGGCGCAAGAGGTCATCTGCGAGCAATACTTGCGTCCATCACATTTGATCGGGTTAACCCTTTCCACTCTAGCATTCTCAACTTGAGAGACCTCCGGCGGGCTGGGCGTACTAGCCAATCCTGACCCAGTGGCTAGCGGCGCCAGGTAATTTTCCGCCCAGCGTTTTATGACCGGCGAGGTCGTAAGCACAAGACACGCAAAAGCAATCAGCACGACAACCAAAATCCCTTTCATCTGTTACTCCTTCAATGACGAGTGACCACGCACCCGATGCACAGTAGCTGGCTACGGATCGGCTCAAGCAAGAACGAGGTGAATCAC
Organism: Pseudomonas sp. BSw22131; assembly: GCF_026810445.1. Taxonomy (NCBI): domain Bacteria; kingdom Pseudomonadati; phylum Pseudomonadota; class Gammaproteobacteria; order Pseudomonadales; family Pseudomonadaceae; genus Pseudomonas; species Pseudomonas huanghezhanensis. The sequence goes on from NZ_CP113949.1 coordinate 3,606,126, forward strand.
CGGGCACAAAAAAAGGGCTGATCATGAAATCAGCCCTTTCTTGTACATCGATTTGGCGGGGAACTAGGGATTCGAACCCTAGAAACGCTATTAACGTTCGCCGGTTTTCAAGACCGGTGCATTCAACCACTCTGCCAATTCCCCGTGCTCTGACCAAGCTGGCCAGTGCGTTGCGGGCGCCATAATACCCGAATGAAACACGCTGTCAAACTCTGCGACTACCCTATCCCAATGCCTCTGTTATGATCTTTGCAACTTCACATTTCAACCACCAGGAGTTGCGCCATGCGCGAACAGGATTACGCAGTCAATAACAGCGTGCAGGTCGAGCAGCTAGAGGTTAGCCGCGTCCTGCGTAACACATACGGCCTCTTGGCCCTGACCCTCGTTTTCAGCGGTGTCATGGCATTCGTATCCCAGCAGATGAACGTCCGTTACCCCAACGTGTTCGTAGTGCTGATCGGCTTCTACGGCCTTTTCTTCCTCACCAGCAAATTGCGTGATTCGGCATGGGGTATCGTTTCTACCTTCGCCCTCACAGGTTTCATGGGTTTTATCCTCGGCCCGATCCTCAACCGCTACCTGGGTATGCAGGGGGGCGCTGAAGTCGTCAGCTCGGCATTCGCCATGACCGCGCTGGTATTCGGTGGTCTGTCAGCGTACGTGCTGATCACTCGCAAGGACATGAGCTTCCTCGGTGGCTTCATCACCGCTGGCTTCTTTGTTCTGATGGGTGCGGTGCTGGCAAGCATGTTCTTCCAGATCAGCGGCCTGCAACTGGCGATCAGCGCAGGTTTCGTGCTGTTCTCCTCTGCCGCGATTCTGTTCCAGACGAGCGCGATCATTCAGGGTGGCGAGCGCAACTACATCATGGCTACCATTAGCCTTTATGTATCGATCTACAACCTGTTCATCAGCCTGTTGCAGATCTTCGGCATCATGAGCCGCGACGACTGATCAGTCATACGCTTCAACAAAAAGCCCGCTTCGGCGGGCTTTTTGCTGCCTCGGGTTCGTGATTTCTTTATCATTGCGGCTTTCACCCTTGCCAGCCCGCTGCCAGAGCCGACCATGAAGTTCGCCATCGCCCTTTTTTCCGCCGCGCATACGCCCTCCTCGCGTCGCGCGCTCAAGTTTGCCGAGGCCGTACTGGCGGAGGGGCATGAAATTGTGCGGCTGTTTTTCTATCAAGACGGCGTGCACAGCGCGTCGGCAAACATCGTTGCGCCGCAGGATGAGCAAGACATCGCCGCCCAGTGGCGAGCCTTCGTAACGCAGCATCAGCTGGACGGGGTCGTCTGTATTGCAGCGGCATTGCGTCGTGGCGTCCTGAATGAGGAAGAAGCCCTGCGCTATCAGCGCCCTTCGGCCAATGTGCCTGCACCCTGGGAGCTATCGGGCCTGGGGCAGTTGCACGATGGCATTCAATCAGCGGATCGACTGATCTGTTTCGGAGGGCCTTGAAATGGCGAAGTCATTGCTGATTATCAGCAGGCAGGCGCCGTGGGCCGGGCTGAGCGCCCGGGAGGCACTGGACATCGCGCTGGCGGGCGGCGCGTACGACCTGCCTGTCGGGATGTTATTTCTCGACGACGGCGTGTTTCAGCTATCAGCCCTTCAACAGCCCGCAGCGCTGCAGCAAAAGGACCTGACCGCCAATTTGAAGGCATTGGAAATGTTCGGCGTTGAGGATCTATACGCCTGCAGCACCAGTCTTGTGGAGCGCGGTCTGTCGGCCGACGCCCTGAGCGTATCGCCGCTGACAGTGCTGAAGGACAAAGAACTGGGCGCGCTCATTGACCGCTACGAACAGGTGATTACGCTCTGATGTCGACCTTACACGTGCTCTCTCACTCGCCTTTCACCGACACCCGACTGAGCAGTTGCCTGCGTTTGCTGGGTGAGCAGGACGCCGTGCTGCTGTGTGGCGATGCAATCTATGCGCTGACCGAATCCAGTGCCCCCTGCAAAGCGCTGGAGACGCAACGCGGAAAGTCCAGGGTGTTCGCGCTCGATGAAGACATAACGGCGCGCGGCCTGCCCGTTCAAGCCTGGGTACAGGTTGTAGATTACGCGGCATTCGTGGAACTCTCGATCCGCTTCGACAGAGTAAACACCTGGCTATGAAACAGCTCATCGTCGAAGGTCACATTGTGGCGCTGGACAAGGACGGCTACCTTGCAGACCTTAATGACTGGTCCCGGCAAGTTGCAGAATCTCTCGCTGTCGAACACGACATCGTCCTGACGGCTGATCACTGGGAAATCCTTGAGCTGCTGCGCGCCTTTTATGCCGAGTTTCAGCTCTCCCCAGCCACGCGTCCGCTTGTGAAATACACCGCACTCAAGCTGGGCAAGGACAAAGGTAACAGCCTGCACCTCAATCACCTGTTCAACGGCACTCCCGCCAAACTCGCCGCCAAGCTGGCGGGCCTGCCCAAGCCGACTAACTGCCTATGAATACGCCTTCTGCTCTCGTTACCGAAACGCCCGTCGAGCACCCGTTTGCACCTTTTGTGCGGATCCTGGGCAAGGGCAAGCGCGGCGCGCGCAACATGACCCGCGAAGAGGCCAGACAGGCGATGGGCATGGTGCTCGACGAACAAGTCGAAGACACCCAGTTGGGGGCATTCCTCATGCTGTTGCGCCACAAAGAGGAAAGCGCCGAGGAATTGGCCGGCTTCACCGAGGCCGTGCGAGAGCGCCTCAATGCGCCTGCGCTGCACGTGGATATCGACTGGCCGACGTATGCCGGCAAGAAACGTCATTTGCCGTGGTACTTGCTGGCGGCCAAATGCCTGTCACAAAACGGGGTGCGGGTGTTGATGCATGGCGGCGGCGCACACACGGCCGGGCGCCTCTATAGCGAGCAATTGCTGGACCTGCTGGGCATTACGCTGTGTCGGAACTGGCAGGCGGTCGGCGAAGCGCTGGACCGGAGTAATCTCGCATTCATGCCACTGGTGGACTGGGCGCCGCAACTGCAACGCATGATCGATCTGCGCAATACGCTTGGCCTGCGCTCACCGATCCATTCGCTGGCGAGAATCCTCAATCCGCTGGGCGCACGCTGCGGCCTGCAAAGCATTTTTCATCCGGGTTATCAGGCAGTTCATCGTGACGCCAGCAGCCTGCTCGGCGATCACGCAATCGTGGTCAAGGGCGATGGCGGCGAAGTCGAGATCAATCCCGACACCATCAGCCATCTTTACGGCACCACCGGAGGGCAGCCGTGGGATGAGGAATGGCCGGCGCTGTCTGATCGACGACACGTCAAACCGGCCACGCTTGAGCCAGCGCACCTGGTCGCGGTATGGAAAGGTGAAGTGCAGGACAGCTATCCGCAACTGGCGCTGATATCGACCATGGCGCTGGCGCTCAAAGGCCTGGGCTTGACTCGTACAGAGGCGTTCGAAAAAGCCGAGCAGTTCTGGGCCAATCGAGACACATCTATTTAGTCGATCATCATGCTCCACCCTTTGCGCCATTCTCTCGAACGATTGCCCTTAGACTGATCTCCAACACGTGCTAATCCGCAAATTTGGAGTCAGACATGGGCCTTCTCGTTGAAGGACGCTGGCATGACCAGTGGTACGAAAGCAGCAAAGATGGCGCTTTTCAACGCGAGCAATCGCAGCGCCGTAACTGGATCACCGCTGACGGGACGCCGGGCCCCTCTGGCGAAGGTGGCTTCAAGGCCGAGGCCGGGCGCTATCATTTGTATGTTTCGCTGGCCTGCCCCTGGGCGCATCGCACACTGATCTACCGCCAGCTAAAAGGCTTGGAAGACCTGTTCGATGTGTCTGTCGTCAGTTGGCTGATGCGTGAGAACGGGTGGACCTTCGACACTGAAAAAGGCTCAAGCGGCGACCCGCTGGATGGTCATGAATTCCTTTATCAGCGCTACCTGGCGGACACGCTGAATTACACCGGCCGCGTGACCGTTCCGCTGCTGTGGGACAAGAAACTGCAGCGCATCGTCAGCAATGAATCGGCTGAAATCATTCGCATGTTCAACACCGCATTCGACGGGCTGACCGGCAATCGACTGGATCTGTACCCCGAAGCATTGCGGCCGGCTATCGACGAGCTGAATGATCGCATCTATCCAGCGGTGAACAATGGCGTCTACCGTGCTGGTTTTGCCACCTCACAGGGGGCTTACGAGCAGGCATTTGATGAGGTGTTTGCCGAGCTGGAAGCGCTGGAAGCAGTGCTGGGTGAAAAGCGCTACCTCTGCGGCGATTACCTGACGGAAGCGGACATCCGATTGTTCACGACCATCGTACGCTTTGACGCGGTTTATCACGGCCACTTCAAATGCAACCTGCGGCGAATCGTTGACTACCCGAACCTGAGCAACTGGCTACACGAGCTGTACCTGTGGCCTGGCGTGGCCGAAACTGTGGATTTCTACCACATTCAACATCATTACTACGCCAGTCATAGCACGATTAATCCCACAGGCATCGTGCCGAAAGGACCGCATCAGGACTTGACCACCGCCCACGATCGCGAGCGGTTGAGCGGGCGCGGGATTTGGCAGCGAGACTGAATCTGCAGGAGCGAACTTGTTCGCTAAGCCGTCCAATGGGTTCGACCCTTGAGGCAGTCTCGCCAACAAGTTGGCTCCTATAGACTAAAGGCTATCAAACGCTCGCCTGAGCGCCTTCGAACCACTTCAGCTTGTCACGCAACGTCACGACCTCACCGATGATCACCAGCGTCGGCGCATGGACTTCATGCTCCGCCACCAACTGCGACAGATTGGCCAGCGTGCCAGTGAACACTCGCTGGTTGGACGTGGTGCCTTGCTGAATCAATGCTGCCGGGGTGTCCGCCGAACGGCCGTGACGGATCAGCTCTTCGCAGATGATCGGCAAACCGATCAAGCCCATATAAAACACCAGGGTTTGCGCAGGCGAAACCAGATCGCTCCAAGGCAGATCAGTGGTGCCATTTTTCAGGTGACCGGTCACGAACCGCACAGATTGTGCGTGGTCGCGGTGCGTGAGCGGGATACCCGCGTACGCTGCGCAGCCGCTGGCAGCAGTAATGCCAGGCACGACCTGAAACGGAATGCCATGCGCCGCCAGCTCTTCGATTTCCTCGCCGCCACGCCCGAATATGAACGGATCGCCGCCTTTGAGTCTCAGAACCCGCTTGCCTTGCTTGGCCAGTATCACCAGCTGCTGGTTGATCTGCTCCTGCGGCAAAGCGTGCTCGGCGCGCCGCTTGCCGACGTACACGCGGTCCGCATCGCGACGGCACAGGTCAAGAATCGCCGGGGCCACAAGGCGGTCATACAACACGACGTCCGCTTGCTGCATCAGACGCAACGCACGAAACGTCAGCAGATCCGGATCACCGGGGCCTGCACCCACCAGATAAACCTCGCCGGCAGCGCTCGGAGCATCACCGTCGATTTTCGCCTGCAAGAGGCGCTCGGCTTCTGCACCCTGCCCCGCCAATTGACGGTCTGCGATTGCACCCTGAAACACCTCCTCCCAAAACGCCCTGCGCTGCTGGACGTTGGGAAACAGGTGTTTGACCTGCTGACGAAAACGCGCCGCCAAGCCAGCCAGGAGGCCATAGGTTGGCGGAATCCAGGTTTCGATCTTGGCGCGGATCAAGCGCGCCAGAACTGGCGCATCCCCACCACTGGAAATCGCGATCACCAACGGTGAGCGGTCGACGATGGCCGGGAAGATCACGCTGCACAAAGCGGGCGCATCCACCACGTTGACCGGCACGCAACGCTTGCGCGCATCGTGTGACACCTGCGCGTTGAGCGTCTCATCGTCAGTGGCCGCAATAATCAATACGCAGCCATTCAGATCCGATTCGAGGTAACCACGCACCAATGCCTCGCCATGACTGCTGACAATCAGTTCGTGCACCTCTGCTCCAATTTCGGGCGCAACAACTCTCAGTACAGCGCCAGCATCCGCCAGCAGGCGAGACTTGCGCAACGCAATCTCGCCGCCGCCGACGACCAGCACCTGGCTGCCCCGCAGATTATGGAACAGCGGTAGGAATTCCATTAGCCGATGACCTCGACGCCGCCCATCCAGGGCTTGAGCACCTCAGGCACACGGATCGAGCCGTCGGCCTGCTGGTAGTTTTCCAGCACTGCAACCAGCGTGCGGCCCACCGCCAGACCCGAACCGTTCAAGGTATGTACCAGCTCAGGTTTGCCGGTTTCCGGATTACGCCAGCGTGCCTGCATGCGACGCGCCTGGAAATCACCGCAGTTTGAGCACGAAGAAATTTCACGGTATTTGTCCTGGCTCGGGATCCACACTTCCAGGTCGTAGGTCTTCACTGCACTGAAGCCCATGTCGCCGGTGCACAGGGCCAAGACGCGGTAAGGCAGTTCAAGCAACTGCAAGACGCGCTCAGCGTTACCGGTCAGGCTTTCCAGCGCCTCCATGGATTTGTCCGGCTCGACGATCTGCACCATCTCGACCTTGTCGAACTGGTGCTGACGGATCATGCCGCGTGTGTCCCGACCCGAAGCGCCCGCTTCGGAGCGGAAGCAAGGGGTATGCGCCACGAACTTCATCGGCAGCGACTTGGCGTCCAGAATCTCGCCGGCCACGATGTTGGTCAGCGACACTTCGGCGGTTGGGATCAGATACAGATCCGCTTCGCCTTCGCGCGAAATCTTGAACAGATCTTCTTCAAATTTCGGCAGTTGACCGGTGCCCTGCAGGGCTGGCGCCTGAACCAGATACGGCGTGTAAGCCTCTTCGTAACCATGCTCGTTGATGTGCAGCGTGATCATGAACTGCGCGAGTGCGCGATGCAGGCGGGCAATTGGACCGCGCAGCAGGGCGAAACGGGCGCCGGACAATTTGGCGGCGGTTTCGAAATCCAGCCAGCCGTATTTCTCGCCCAGTGCAACGTGGTCCTTGACCTCGAAGTCGAACGACGCAGGCGTACCCCACTGGCGCACCTGGACATTTTCTTCTTCATCTGCGCCCACAGGGACCGACTCATGCGGCAGGTTAGGCATGCTCAAGAGCATCGCATCGAGCTCGGACTGAATCGCGTCCAGCTCTTTCTTGCCAGTGCTCAGCTCTTGGGCCATGCGGTCGATGTCAGCCATCAGCGGTGCGATGTCTTCGCCGCGCTGCTTGGCCTGGCCGATGGATTTGGAACGTGCGTTACGCTCGGCCTGAAGCTGCTCGGTGCGGGTCTGCACCGTCTTGCGCTGATTTTCCAGCGCTTCGATACGGGCCACGTCCAATGTGAAACCACGGGAAGCCAGGCGATCCGCTACGTCCTGAAGTTGGGTACGCAGCAGTTTGGAATCGAGCATATCGTTGCCTCGTTATGAATCGGGTTTATAGAATTCGGGTCAAAGACAGGCCAGCCCAGGTCGCAAGCAGCCCACCGAGCACACTGATCAGTGCGTAGCCAATGGCCAATGGCGCCTGCCCGCTTTCCAGCAAACGCAGCGTATCAAGGGAAAAAGATGAAAACGTCGTCAGGCCGCCCACAAAACCAACCAGCAGACCGGCACGGATTTCGACCGGCACTTCGGGGCGCAGGAGGAACAGACCATACAACGCACCAATGATCAGGCAGCCGACAATGTTGACCGCCAGCGTTGCCGCGTAGAAATGCCGGGGCCAGTTTGCAGTCACCCAAAGGCCAGTAGCAAAGCGCAATAATGTACCAGCGATGCCCGCAATGGACACCGCAAGAATCGTCTTGAGCATTATTTTCTCCGCTTGCGTGAGCTTGCGCTGTCCAGCGCCGCCAAGTGTTTGAGTTTTTCGCCAATCTTCAATTCAAGGCCACGCGGGACCGGCTGGTAATACTGGCGCGGCTCAAGCTCTTCCGGGAAGTAGTCCTCACCTGCAGCGTAAGCGTCCGGCTCGTCGTGGGCGTAACGGTACTCCTCGCCATAACCCAGCTGTTTCATCAGCTTGGTCGGGGCGTTGCGAAGGTGCAGCGGCACCTCCAGCGAACCGTGTTCGGTGGCTTCACGCATTGCTGCCTTGAACCCCATGTACACGGCGTTGCTTTTCGGCGCGCAGGCCAGATAAACGATTGCCTGCGCCACCGCCAACTCACCCTCGGGGCTGCCGAGTCGCTCTTGAACATCCCACGCCGACATGCACAGCGGCAGCGCGCGCGGGTCGGCGTTGCCGATGTCTTCACTGGCCATGCGCACAACGCGTCGCGCCAGATAAAGCGGGTCGCAGCCACCGTCGATCATCCGTGCGAACCAATACAGCGCAGCGTCTGGGCTGGAGCCACGTATGGACTTGTGCAGCGCCGAAATCTGGTCATAAAACGCTTCGCCGCCCTTGTCAAAACGCCGACGGCTGTCGCCCAACAGGCTTTGCAGCAGCTCGACGTCAATCTCACTGTCGTCTTCAGCGAGGTCCGAAGCGTTTTCCAGCAGGTTGAGCAGACGTCGGCCGTCACCGTCCGCCGCCGCCAGCAGAATCTTGAAGCCCTCATCGCCCAGAGAGAGATGTCGGTTCCCCAGCCCGCGCTCTTCAGTCAGCGCGCGGTCGACCAGTTTGCGCAGCGCGACCTCGTCAAGGCTCTTGAGCACGTACACGCGTGCCCGCGACAGGAGCGCATTGTTCAATTCAAACGAGGGGTTTTCGGTGGTAGCGCCGATGAAAATCAGCGTGCCGTCTTCAACGTACGGCAGAAACGCATCTTGCTGCGACTTGTTGAAACGGTGAACTTCATCGACGAAGAGGATGGTGCGTCGACCATATTGTCCAGCCTGTTGCTTGGCGGTTTCGACAGCCTGACGGATCTCCTTGACCCCGGCCAGCACCGCAGAAACCGTTTCGAAGTGAGCGTCCGAGACCTTGGCCAGCAGCCGGGCAAGAGTGGTTTTACCCACCCCCGGCGGCCCCCAGAAGATCATCGAATGCAGCACACCCTGCTCCAGCGCCTCACGCAGAGGTTTGCCGTGCGCGAGCAAGTGTTGCTGACCGACGTACTCATCCAGATTGGTCGCCCGTAATCGGGCGGCCAGCGGTTGAGTGATCGGTTCACTGTTGAACAAGTCCATGGAAAACGCTTGAGCCTCTTATTCCTGAATGACGTCAGCGCCTTTCGGGATCTGGAACTGGAACTTGCTCGCGGCCACTGGCTCGTTGGCCTTAACGCCGGTGAACAGGATATTGGTGCGCTGGCCGACGCTGTCGATCAGTTGCATGTCGTTGATCAGGCCATTGCGGAACGACAAACGGAGGCTGTCGAACAGGGTGTCCTTAGCGCGAGGCTTGAGCACGAAGTCGATCACACCACCCGCTTCCTTGGCAGTAATGTCAAAGCTCTCGCTGATCTTCGAGACATCGCCAGACAGCAGCAAGGCCGGCGTCTGCGTCAAGCGCTGGTCGAGGGTCTTGATGGTGACCTGCTCCAGGTCCGGGTCCCACAGCGAGACTTTCTTGCCATCGGACACCATCAGCTGCTCTTGCGGCGCATCGGTGTGCCAGTTGAACAGCCCGGGGCGCTGCAAGGTCATCTCACCGGAGGTCTCTTGCAACTGCGTGCCGCCGCCGTCCAGGGTCAGCTGGGAAAAACGCCCGGTGAGGGTTTTCGAGGTTTCCAGCAATTGAGTCAGGCGAGCCACGTCCTTGCTGTCGGCGTGGGCCGAAACAGCTGAAAAAGCCAGTGCAGATACCAACAACATGCGGATAAGACGCATGGGAGCCCTCATTCAATTCAGTTAATTGCTGACGGCGCATTGTCACCCCGTCAGGTCAATCGTGACGCTTTACCGTGGATCAGTCACGCATCGGGGCTGGCGCTATGACCTCACGCGAGCCGTTGGTGTTCATGGAGGTGACAACCCCGGCCATTTCCATTGCTTCGATCATACGGGCTGCGCGGTTGTAGCCGATTTTCAGCTTGCGCTGCACAGCAGAGATCGATGCGCGGCGGCTTTCGAGCACAAACTTGACCGCCTCGTCGTACAGCGCATCGCTTTCACTATCCTCGCCATCGCCGCCGCCACTGCCACCATCAAAACCACTGCCGGGCTCTTCAACGCCCGCCAGAATGTCTTCGTTATAGTCAGGGGTGCCGCGCAGTTTCCAGGCTTCAACCACACGGTGAACCTCCTCATCGGAAACGAATGCACCGTGAACCCGAATAGGCAGGCTGGTGCCCGGCGGCATATAAAGCATGTCACCGTGACCAAGCAATTGCTCGGCGCCGCCCTGGTCGATGATGGTCCGCGAGTCGATCTTGCTCGACACCTGGAACGCCATACGCGTCGGAATGTTGGCCTTGATCAAACCGGTGATCACATCGACCGACGGACGCTGCGTCGCGAGGATCAGGTGAATACCGGCAGCACGGGCTTTCTGGGCGATACGTGCGATCAGTTCTTCTACCTTTTTACCGACGATCATCATCATGTCGGCGAACTCGTCGACCACCACGACGATGGTCGGCAATTTCACCAGCAGCGGTGCTTCGTCGTGGATGCTTTCGCGCTTGTAAAGTGGATCCACCAGCGGGGTTCCTGCGTCCTGCGCGTCCTTGACCTTCTGATTGAAGCCCGAAAGGTTACGTACGCCCATCTTCGCCATGAGCTTGTAGCGGCGCTCCATCTCGGCAACCGACCAGCGCAGCGCGTTGGCCGCGTCCTTCATGTCGGTGACCACCGGGCACAGCAAATGCGGAATGCCTTCGTAAATCGACAACTCCAGCATTTTCGGGTCGATCATGATCAGCTTGGCGTCGTCTGGTCCGGATTTGAACAGAATCGACAGAATCATGGCGTTAACGCCCACCGACTTACCGGAACCGGTCGTACCGGCCACCAGCAAGTGAGGCATTTTGGCCAGATCGGTAATGACCGGCTTGCCGCCGATGTCATGACCCAGCGCCAGCGTGACCGGCGACTTGGCATTGTCGTATTCAGGCGTCGAGAGCACTTCCGAGAAACGTACGATCTGCCGGTCTTCGTTAGGAATTTCGATACCGACCGTGGTCTTGCCAGGAATGACTTCAACCACCCGCACGCTGGTCACGGCAAGCGAGCGCGCAAGGTCTTTGGCCAGATTGGAAATGCGGCTGACCTTGACGCCGGCTGCGGGCTGAATCTCATAACGGGTGATCACGGGGCCGGGATGAATCGAGTCAACAGAAACTTCGACGCCGAATTCCTTGAGCTTGATCTCCAGCAAATGACCGACAGCCGCCAGTGACTCGGGCGAATAGTTGAGCTGCTTCTTTTCGGCCGGGTCGAGGATAGAGATTGGCGGCAACGTGCCTTCCACGGCGCTGTCGACAAACAGCGGAGCCTGTTTTTCCTTCTGCACACGCTTGCTGGGCTCCGGCGCTTTGGGCGGTGCCGGTGCGATGACGGCAGGCACATGCTTCGCCCGCTCGGCCATGTGTTGGGTCAGGGCCTGTTCACGCTCGATCAGGCGCTCTTTGGCTTTGGCCTGCTCGCGGCGATCCGGCGCCACCGGTGCGACCACTTCATCGACACGCATATCGACTTCGCGCAGTTGCGCCACCATCTGCTTGCGCTCGGTGCGTGCGCTCCACCAGCGATTCATCGCCCCCTGGAACAGCTCGAACAGGTCGAGAGTGATCTTGCCGGTGGTGTCCATGACCTTGAACCACGACAGGTCGGTGAACACGGTCAGACCGAACAGGAATAGCGCGATGAACAACAGCGTGCTGCCTTGAATGTTCAGTGCGCGCTTGGCCAGATCGCCCAGCACTTCGCCCAGCACGCCGCCCGCCGAGCCGGGCAGGCCTGCAGCCGAATGAAAGTGGATGTGCGCGAGGGCTGCGCCCGAAAGAATCAGAAACACCAGGCCGATCATGCGCCATGAGAACAGCCAGCCGCTCCACTGCCACGGTTCATGCCGCTGACGGAAGACCTGATAGGCCTTGACGGCCAGCAGCAGCGGGAAGATGTAAGCGAAGTAGCCCAGCACCATGAACAGGATGTCGGCAGAAAACGCACCGGCGCGGCCGGCAGCGTTCTGGACTTGCATGGAACTGCTGGTATGACTCCAGCCCGGATCGCCCTGATCGTAGGTCAGCAGGGCCATCATCAGGTAAAGGCACAGGGCGCCAAAAGCGATCAGCGCACCTTCCTTGAGCCGGTAGTGCAAGTGCTGCCGCCAAAGCGGAACGGGACTGGTTGCTGCGGTGGATTTCTTCAAAACGCTTCAATTCCTGCGCGCTAGCGCGAACATCTGATGGTTGACTATGAACGACTGCATGGACGAGATAGTGCTGACCAAATCCTGTCAGCGGCGTGCGGAAAAGAATCTTGAACTCACGCTCGACAGGTGACTTGAAATGAGGTTAAACAACGTCGGTCATTGTACGGATTTGCACGCTACGTGCCACGTTAGTCTGGCTTGCACAAAGCAGATGTTCAAGCGCAGGCGACAACGGGCAATTTGAGCATGCATTTTCTTTACTGACAAAGGCTTATGACGTGTTTTTATCGCTGAGTAGCGGTTGCTCGACCAACCTGGCCCGCTCATGCAGCGCTCCGCGACCAAACAACACCAATACGCCATCATGTGTACAAGCGGACAACCGCGTGTGACCGCACGCCTCTCATCAAGTTGCACGATGTACCTCAACCGCCCTCCCCTCTCGTAAAGTCTGGATGCCATGCTGACCTGGTTACAACGAAACAGCCTCGATTTTCCGCCACTGGAAAAGGCAATGCGAGATCCGGATGGACTACTGGCAGCCGGGGGCGACTTATCGCCCGACCGACTTATCCGGGCCTACCGTCATGGCTGCTTTCCGTGGTTTCAGGACGGCCAGCCCATTCTCTGGTGGTCGCCCGATCCGCGCACGGTGCTGCTGCCAGATGAGCTGCATGTCTCACGAAGCTTGGCCAAGGTCCTGCGTCAGCAACGCTACCGGGTGACGTTCGACACTGATTTTGCAGCGGTCATTCGTGCCTGCGCCGCGCCGCGCACCTATGCCGACGGCACCTGGATAACCGATTCGATGCAAGCCGCTTATCTGGAATTACATCAGCGCGGCCTGGCTCACAGCGTGGAGGTCTGGGACGGCGACGCGCTGGTCGGCGGTCTCTACGGCCTTGCGATAGGCCAGTTGTTTTTCGGCGAATCCATGTTCAGCCGCGCCGACAATGCATCCAAGGTTGGCTTTGCGACGCTGGTCGAACACCTGAAAGACTGGGGATTCGTCCTGATCGACTGTCAGATGCCAACACATCACCTCGAAAGCCTCGGAGCGCGCTCAATACCCCGATCAGCGTTTGCTCAATACCTGAGCCAACACCTCGATCTGGCCAACAGCGCCGATTGGCTCTCTAGGCGAGTTTGACTCCCCTGACATACACTCTTACCAAAGGTTTTTCTCGAGGGTTGATCATGACAGAGCTGGCGCGGCTTAAGTTTTATGCCACTCAACCCCATTCCTGCAGCTACTTGCCTGAAGAGCAGGCGACGACGCTGTTTCTGGACCCCAGCCAGCCAATGGATGTGCAGGTTTACGCCGACCTGTCAGACATGGGTTTTCGTCGCAGTGGCGATCACCTCTATCGACCTCACTGCCAGAATTGCAGCGCGTGCGTGCCGGCCCGAATCCCTGTGGCGCTGTTCCAGCCGGACCGACAACAGAAACGTATTTTCAAGCGCAACGCCGACATCGAAGTCATCGGTACCAAGCCGCATTTCAGCGAAGAGTATTTCGACCTCTACAAACGCTATATCGAACAGCGTCATGCCGATGGCGACATGTTCCCACCCAGTCGGGATCAATTCTCGACATTTTTGGTTCGCGATCTGCCGTTCTCGCGGTTTTACGAGTTTCGGGTAGAGGGTCGTCTGTTGGCTGTGGCCGTGACGGACATGCTACCCAACGGGCTGTCGGCGGTTTACACCTTCTACGAACCCAGCGAAGAGCGCCGCAGCCTGGGGCGTTACGCCATTCTCTGGCAGATCGCCGAAGCCGCTCGGCTGGAGGTGCATGCGGTGTACCTGGGCTACTGGATCAAGAACTGCAAAAAGATGAATTACAAGACGCAATACCGGGCCATCGAGCTGCTGACAAACCAGAGATGGGTCACTCTTTACTGAACCCCTTGGCTTAAAGCTTATTTTTCGGGCACAATGCAGCCCGCTTTTGCCTGGCTGCCAGTTGCACCGGGCCATTCATTGGATACCGAGGGCTTTACTGCATGTCGAAAGAAGACAGCTTCGAAATGGAAGGCACTGTCGCCGACACCCTGCCCAACACCATGTTTCGTGTGGAGTTGGAAAATGGGCACGTCGTAACCGCGCATATCTCCGGCAAGATGCGCAAGAACTACATTCGTATTCTTACCGGTGACAAGGTGCGTGTTGAGCTGACGCCCTACGACTTGAGCAAAGGGCGCATCACTTACCGCGCCCGTTAAGCAGGTCTTAACAAAAACGCCCGGCATATATGCCGGGCGTTTTTGTGTGCGCGCGAAATGATGGCCTGTAGGAGCGCGCTTGCCCGCGCTTGCGGTTTGCCTGGGATACATCCGGCGGCTTACGAAACGCAATCGCGGGCAAGCGCGCTCCTACAGGGGACGGCGGTGCTTCGAGATAAGCAAAAAGGCGCCCACAGGCGCCTTTTGCTTTAGTGCGGTGAAGCGTCAGGCCAGCTCTGCCGTGGTCTCGAAGTCGAACGTGATTTCGCCGTCCTTCAAGTCGATGTGTACAACACCGCCATGCTCGGCCAGTTCGCCAAAGAGAATCTCTTCCGCCAGCGGACGCTTGATCTTGTCCTGGATCAAGCGCGCCATTGGGCGAGCCCCCATTTGTGCGTCGTAACCACCTTCTGCCAACCAGCCACGCGCCGCCTCAGTCACCTCAAGCAGCACGCGCTTGTCTTCCAACTGCGCCTGAAGCTCTGTGAGGAACTTGTCCACCACACTTTTGATGACCTCATGGCTGAGGCGACCAAACTGAATGATGGTATCCAGACGGTTGCGGAACTCCGGCGTGAAGCTCTTCTTGATGACTTCCATCGCATCGGAGGAGTGATCCTGATGCGTGAAGCCAATCGAAGCACGCGCCGCTGTCTCTGCACCTGCGTTGGTGGTCATGATCACGATCACGTTGCGGAAATCCGCTTTGCGCCCGTTGTTATCGGTCAGTGTCCCGTGGTCCATGACCTGCAGCAGCAGGTTGAAGACCTCGGGGTGAGCCTTTTCGATCTCATCAAGCAACAACACACAATGCGGCTGCTTGGTGATGGCTTCGGTCAACAGACCGCCCTGATCGAAACCGACATAGCCTGGTGGCGCACCGATTAGACGCGACACGGTGTGACGCTCCATGTACTCGGACATGTCGAAGCGCAAAAGCTCCACACCCAACGCCTTGGCCAACTGACGAGCCGCTTCAGTCTTGCCGACACCCGTAGGCCCCGCAAACAGGAACGAACCGACTGGCTTGTCTGGTGACTTGAGGCCCGCTCGTGAAAGCTTGATCGCCGTAGCCAGCGCGTCAATCGCCGCATCCTGACCAAACACCGTGAGCTTGAGATCGCGCTGCAGGTTGCGCAGCAGCTCTTTGTCGGAGCTGTTGACGTGCTTTGGCGGAATGCGCGCGATTTTCGCGACGATGTCCTCAACCTGCGGCACTTCGATGCGCTTGACGCGCTTCTCGACCGGCTGCAGACGCTGATAGGCACCGGCCTCATCGATCACATCGATGGCCTTGTCCGGCATGTGCCGGTCATTGATGTAGCGCGAGGCCAGTTCAGCAGCTGCACGCAGTGCCTCGTCGCTGTACTCGATGCTGTGATGCTGCTCGAAACGTCCTTTCAGTCCACGCAAAATGCTGATGGTGTCTTCAACCGAAGGCTCGGATACATCGACTTTCTGGAAGCGACGCGCCAACGCCCGGTCTTTCTCGAAGATCCCGCGAAATTCCTGAAACGTTGTAGAACCGATGCAACGAATATCACCTGAAGACAGCAACGGCTTGAGCAGGTTGGAGGCGTCCATCACCCCGCCCGATGCAGCACCCGCACCGATGATGGTGTGGATCTCATCGATGAACAGGATTGCGTGAGGCCGTTTTTTCAGCTCGCCGAGTAACGCCTTGAAGCGCTTCTCGAAATCGCCGCGGTATTTGGTACCGGCAAGCAGCGCGCCGAGGTCCAGCGAGTACACGACGCTGTTCATCAACAGATCGGGCACCTGGTTGTCGACGATGCGCTTGGCGAGGCCTTCGGCGATAGCCGTTTTGCCTACGCCTGCTTCACCGACCAACAGCGGGTTGTTTTTACGGCGACGGGCGAGGATCTGAGCAACGCGCTCGACCTCAAGCTCTCGACCGACCAATGGGTCGATGCGGCCTTGTCGGGCCAATTCGTTCAGGTTGCTGGCATAGGCATCCAGAGGATTGCCTGAAGAAGAAGACTCACCGCCCTCGTCGTCCTGCATATCTTGCTCACCTTCAGACTGATCACCGTGCCCAGGCACTTTGGAAATGCCATGAGCGATGTAGTTGACTACATCGATACGGGCAACGCTCTGCTGTTTAAGCAGAAACACGGCCTGGCTTTCCTGCTCGCTGAAAATTGCGACAAGCACGTTGGCACCGGTGACTTCTCGTTTGCCGGAGCTCTGAACGTGGAAGACTGCGCGCTGGAGTACGCGCTGGAAGCCCAGGGTTGGCTGGGTTTCACGATCCTCGTCATGGACGGGGATCAGTGGTGTGGTGGAGTCGATGAACTCCTGCAGATCATGCTTGAGTTTATCGAGGTTTGCGCCGCAGGCACGCAGTACGGTGGCTGCAGCTTCGTTGTCCAATAGAGCCAGCAGCAGGTGTTCCACTGTCATGAATTCATGACGTTTGGAACGGGCCTCCTTGAAAGCCAAATTGAGTGTGACTTCGAGCTCACGGTTTAACATAGCTTCACCTCATACCCAAGTGTCCGGCGTTAACCGTCCTTCTCGATCTCACAGAGTAGCGGATGCTGGCTTTCCCTGGCGTATTGGTTGACCTGCGTTGCCTTGGTCTCGGCGATGTCGCGGGTAAACAATCCACAGACTGCCCGTCCCTCTGTATGGACGGCCAGCATGACCTTGGTCGCCAGCTCACGATTCAGGTTGAAAAAGACCTCGAGGACTTCTACAACGAAGTCCATCGGCGTGTAATCGTCGTTGAACAAAACCACCTTATACATAGGCGGCACCTGCAAAATCGGCTTGGCATCCTGGACTGCAATGCCAGCCGCGTCATCCTCGTGGGATTGCGGATCATCCTGATTGAATGTTAGTCGAATCTTGCTGATTGCATGCATGGAAAGAAAGGTTCGTTAGAAGGCGAATTGAAATAGTGAGTCGCAGTCTGACCGGTTTTCAAATGGACCGCCGCGTGACCTTGACTATCGGCTAAACGGTGTTACAAACAATAGAACCCACATTGGGTAAAAAGGGTCCGCGCAGTCAACCAAAATTTTTTAGGTCCGGCGGATTAGGTTGATGATACTCCCAACGGAGTCCTTTGCAGAGGGATGTGACTATGGCAAGCGGTAAGGTCAAATGGTTCAACAATGCCAAGGGTTTTGGGTTCATCGTCGAGGACGGCAAGACAGAAGACCTGTTTGCGCACTACTCGGCTATCAATATGGATGGTTACAAAACGCTGAAAGCAGGCCAACCGGTCAAGTTTGAAATCATCCAGGGACCCAAGGGGCTGCACGCGGTTGCGATCACAGCCGCGAACGAAACGGTTTCCCCTGCGGTGAACCAAGAGCCACACACCAATCAAGCGCATCAAAAAGAGCATGCCTGAGCCGGACCGTTCAAGCGCGAGAGCTGAAAAAGCCGGTCAGCTCACACCATAAACTGATCGGCTTTTTCTCGTCAGGACCCTGACCACAGGCAATTGCTCTGCCTTTACAGCCTTTAGTCGAAAACTGACTCCTGATTCATTTTTCTGATAGCCCCGACGGGGTCCTGCGACAGGTTGCCGCAGGGCTTGCAGCGCGGGGCTTTGAGGGTTTTTTGTCGGTTTTTCCAAAGCCGACAAACGTTTCACAAATCGTATTCGCGACCGTAGAGCGTTCAGGTTGCCCTCGTATTTATGGTCATGACCGGTGATATACTGCGGCCGGTGACCATTGGGTCATTGGGGGGCCTGGCTATCTGAAACGAGACCTTCAGCCCTCCGTAGGCTGGACTGTTACCGCAGTTCAACCGCTTGACGCTCGACTGATGCACCCCCTATCACGCGACGAAATTCTCGACTTTCGGCTCATCGATACTTGGGCGAAAGTGCCTACCCTGCGCATCTCGAAATTTTGTGTACGCTCAGCAAAGAAGAGAGTTATCCCGAAATGTCCAACCGTTCGAAGATCATCTATACCTTCACCGACGAAGCGCCTGCCCTCGCCACCTACTCACTCCTGCCTATCATCCAAGCCTTCACTTCCTCTGCTGATATCTCTGTCGAAACCCGCAACATTTCCCTCGCTGCCCGTATTCTGGCCTGCTTCCCCGAGCGCCTGGGTGACAAGAAAGTGTCTGACGACCTGGCTGAGCTTGGCGCGCTGGCGACTACGCCGGAAGCCAATATCATCAAATTGCCGAACATCAGCGCCTCGGTCCCGCAACTGAAAGCGGCGATCAAGGAACTGCAGGACAAAGGCTACGACGTCCCGAACTACCCGGACGAAGAGATCACCGAAGCCGACAAGGCCGCCCGGGCTGGCTACGACAAGGTCAAAGGCAGTGCCGTGAACCCGGTATTGCGCGAAGGTAACTCTGATCGCCGAGCGCCGCTTTCGGTCAAGAACTACGCTCGCAAGCACCCGCACAAAATGGGCGCCTGGAGTGCAGATTCGAAATCCCACGTTTCTCACATGGACAACGGCGACTTCTACGGCAGCGAAAAATCCTCGCTGATCGCAGCCGATGGCGCTGTGAAAATCGAACTGGTCGGCAAAGATGGCACCACCACCGTGCTGAAGGAAAAAACCTCAGTACTGGCCGGCGAATTGATCGACTGCGCCACTCTGAGCAAGAAAGCCCTGCGTGCTTTCGTGGCCAAGGAAATCGAAGACGCCAAGAAGCTGGGCGTGCTGTTCTCCGTCCACCTCAAAGCCACCATGATGAAGGTCTCTGACCCGATCATGTTCGGTGAGATCGTGGCCGAGTACTATCAGGACGCGCTGAACAAGCACGCCGACGTACTGAAAGAAATCGGCTTCAACCTCAGCAACGGCATTGGCGATCTGTACTCGCGCATCAAGTCGTTGCCAGCTGAGAAGCAAGCAGAGATCGAAGCAGACCTGCAAGCGGTCTACGCGACCCGCCCTCCTCTGGCGATGGTCAACTCCGACAAAGGCATCACCAACCTGCACGTGCCGAGCGACGTCATTGTCGACGCTTCGATGCCTGCGATGATTCGTGACTCCGGCAAAATGTGGAACACCGAAGGCGTCCTGCAAGACACCAAGGCCCTTATCCCGGATCGCTGCTACGCCACCATCTACCAGGCGGCCATCGAAGACTGCAAGAAACACGGCGCCTTCGATCCAACCACCATGGGCAGCGTGCCAAACGTTGGCCTGATGGCGCAGAAAGCCGAAGAGTACGGCTCGCACAACAAGACCTTCCAGATTGACACCGATGGCGTTGTCCGGGTAACCGACGACAAAGGCGCTGTGTTGATGGAACAGGCTGTTGAGGCCGGAGATATCTGGCGCATGTGCCAGACCAAGGACGCGCCGGTCCAGGACTGGGTCAAGCTCGCCGTCAACCGTGCTCGCGCCAGCGGCACGCCAGCGATCTTCTGGCTGGACCCTGAGCGCGCTCACGACGCGATGATGATCACCAAGGTCGAAAAATACCTGAAAGATCACGACACCAACGGCCTGGACATGAGCATCCAGTCTCCCGTCGACGCGATGAAGGTTTCTCTGGAGCGCATCCGCGCTGGCAAGGACACCATCTCGGTGACCGGTAACGTGCTGCGCGACTACCTGACTGACCTGTTCCCGATCATGGAGCTGGGCACCAGCGCCAAGATGCTGTCGATCGTGCCACTGATGAACGGCGGCGGTCTGTTCGAAACCGGTGCTGGCGGTTCGGCACCCAAGCACGTTCAGCAACTGGTAGAAGAAAACTTCCTGCGCTGGGATTCGCTGGGTGAGTTCCTGGCGCTGGCGGCCTCCCTTGAGCACCTGGGCTCTACCTACAACAACCCGAAAGCGTTGGTGTTGGCGACCGCTCTGGACAAGGCTACCGGTCAGTTCCTTGACAACAACAAATCGCCATCGCGCAAAGTCGGCGGCATCGACAACCGCGGCAGCCATTTCTACCTGGCCACTTACTGGGCACAGGCATTGGCTGAACAGACTGAAGATACCGCGCTGCAAGCGCAGTTCACTCAGTTAGCAAAAACCCTGGCCGACAACGAAGCGACCATCGTCGCCGAGCTGAATGCCGTGCAGGGCAAGCCTCTGGATATCGGCGGCTACTACTTCGCCACTCCAGAACTGGCGAGCAAGGCCATGCGTCCGAGCAACACCCTTAATGCTGCGATTGACGCGCAGAAGTAAGGTTGCTTTAACGCAGACTAAAGCCCCGGCCCCGTGCCGGGGTTTTTACTTTCGGATCACCGCTTGCTCGCGGATGAGCGCAATCGCTGTAGGAGCAATCGGAGGTTACGACGGTCGCGAACGTGTTTTTCCTGACACACCGCATCGCGCCCCTCGCAAACTCGGAATGCTCCTACAGGTCTTCATAAGGCAGGCCCATGGATTTCAACCCACACATCACCGTAGCGACCATCGTTGAAGATGACGGCCGCTTTCTGTTCGTCGAAGAACTGAAGAACGGCAAGCTGGTGCTCAACCAGCCCGCCGGTCATCTGGATCCGAACGAGACACTGCGTGACGCAGCGATTCGTGAAACGCTCGAAGAAACCGGCTGGGACGTCGAATTGACCGGCGTAGTCGGCATTTATCTGTACACCGCGCCGAGCAATGGCGTGACTTACCAGCGCGTCTGCTTCTCGGCCAAAGCCGTCAAACATCATCCTGAGCGAGCGCTGGATACTGGCATCACCGGCGCGCCCTGGATGACCCGCGATGAACTGGCCGGCCAACCAGAGCGCTGGCGCAGCGAGCTGGTACTGCGCTGCGTCGATGAATACCTTGCCGGCCCGATCCACAGTCTGGATGTAGTACGTGACTGAAGAGCTTTTTCGCCTTGGCGTCGACACCCTGCTAGAATCGCGTCCTTTTCCAAGCCACCCATTGAATTCCTATGTCTGATTCAGCCTTTTCCACACCAGAGAAGAAGCGCGTCATCGTCGGCATGTCCGGCGGCGTGGATTCTTCAGTTTCCGCCCTCCTGCTCATGGAGCAGGGTTACGAGGTGGAAGGCCTGTTCATGAAGAACTGGGAAGAAGACGACGGAACCGACTACTGCACCGCCATGGACGACCTTGCGGACGCCCAGGCCGTGTGCGACCGCATTGGGATCAAACTGCACACCGTTAACTTCGCGTCGGAATATTGGGATAACGTCTTCGAACACTTCCTCGAAGAGTACAAGGCCGGACGTACGCCTAATCCGGACATCCTGTGTAACCGCGAAATCAAATTCAAAGCCTTCCTCGACTACGCCTTCATGCTCGGCGCCGACCTGATCGCCACCGGTCATTACGTACGTCGCCGGGACATCGACGGCCGCACCGAACTGCTCAAAGGCCTGGACCCGAACAAGGACCAAAGCTATTTCCTGCACGCCGTCGGCGGCGAGCAGATCGCCAAGACGCTATTCCCGGTCGGCGAGCTGGAAAAGCCGCAAGTGCGCGCCATCGCCGAGAAGTACGAGCTGGCCACGGCCAAGAAGAAAGACTCCACCGGCATCTGCTTTATCGGCGAGCGTCGCTTCACCGACTTCCTCAAACAGTACCTGCCCGCACAGCCAGGCGAAATCAAGACCACCGAAGGCGAGGTCATCGGCCGCCACGCGGGCCTGATGTACCACACCATCGGCCAGCGTCAGGGCCTGGGCATTGGTGGGCTGAAGGATGCCAGTGATGAGCCATGGTATGTGCTGGTCAAGGACCTGGAGCACAACGAGTTGATCGTCGGCCAGGGCAACGAACACCCGTGGCTGTTCTCCCGTGCCCTGCTCGCGTCGGAAATCTACTGGGTCAATGAAATTGATCTGACCACCCCACGCCAGCTGACCGCGAAAGTGCGTTATCGCCAAGGGGACCAGCGATGCACGCTTGAGCGCATCGCCACCGGCTACCG
Organism: Pseudomonas sp. BSw22131; assembly: GCF_026810445.1. Lineage (NCBI taxonomy): Bacteria > Pseudomonadati > Pseudomonadota > Gammaproteobacteria > Pseudomonadales > Pseudomonadaceae > Pseudomonas > Pseudomonas huanghezhanensis. Next base: position 3,628,391 of record NZ_CP113949.1, read on the forward strand.
CGCCACGTTCGACGAACCGCAGCGCGCTGTTACGCCGGGCCAATCGGTCGTCTTCTATGATGGCGAGATCTGCCTGGGCGGCGGCGTCATCGAAATTGCCGAACCCTGGCACAGCAAGGATGGACATTGATGAGTCCGCTTCAAGAGCAACTGATTGCATTGGGCGGCGTGTTTCAAGCGGCGGTGCTGGTCGATCGCATCGCCAAGACCGGGCAGGCCGGTGAAGCCGCTGTTGGCTGTATGCTCGGCAGCCTGTTGGTGCTGGACCCCAAGGACACCCTGGAAGTGTACGGTGGCGACGACCTGAACCTTCGCGAAGGCTATCGCGCCCTCGCCAGCGCTCTTGAACGTGACCCTGGCACCCTGCAGCGCGAACCGCTGCGTTACGCGTTGTCGATGCTCGGCCTTGAGCGTCAGTTGTCCAAACGCGACGACATGCTGGAAGTCATCGGCAAACGCTTGCCGCAAATCAAATCCCAGGTTGAACACTTCGGCATCGTGCACGAGAACGTGGTTGCGGCCACTGGCGCGCTGTATCAGGACACTCTGAGCACCCTGCGCCAGCGGATTCAAGTGCACGGCGACATGCGCAACCTCCAACAACCGAACAATGCATCGAAAATCCGCGCGCTGTTGCTGGCCGGTATTCGCTCCGCTCGTCTTTGGCGACAAGTGGGCGGCCACCGCTGGCAACTGGTAGTAAGCCGTCGCAAGTTATTGAAAGAGCTGTACCCGTTGATGCACGGCTGATTTTCCCCGCGCCATCATCACGCGTTTTACCAAGCACTGCGCGATCTACGGCGGCGAGTCCAAGTCGGCTCCGCTGATTTTTCATGTATGATACGCGCCCCTTTTCGTTGCCCGACTGTCCGAGAACACCCCATGCAGCTTTCTTCGCTCACTGCGGTTTCCCCTGTAGACGGCCGCTACGCCGGCAAAACCCAGGCCCTGCGCCCTATTTTCAGCGAATACGGCCTTATCCGTTTTCGCGCTCTGGTCGAAGTTCGCTGGCTTCAACGCCTGGCGGCTCACCCCCAAATCCCTGAAGTGCCGGCCTTCTCCGCCGAAGCGAACGCCATCCTCGACGCGCTGGCCGATGACTTCGCTCTCGAACACGCCGAGCGCGTGAAAGAGATCGAACGCACCACCAATCACGACGTAAAAGCCATTGAGTACCTACTCAAGGAGCAGGCGGCCAAGCTGCCGGAGTTGGCAAAGGTCAGCGAGTTCATCCACTTTGCCTGCACCAGCGAGGACATCAACAACCTGTCCCATGCCCTGATGCTGCGCGAAGGCCGCGATACCGTGCTGCTGCCACTGATGCGTCAGATCGCCGAATCCATCCGTGAGCTGGCAATCCGTTTCGCTGCGGTGCCGATGCTGTCGCGCACCCATGGCCAGCCAGCCTCCCCGACCACACTGGGCAAGGAACTGGCGAACGTCGTTTACCGTCTGGAGCGCCAGATCGCTCAGGTCGCCGCCGTTCCGCTGCTGGGCAAGATCAACGGTGCCGTGGGCAACTACAACGCCCACCTGTCGGCCTATTCGGACATCGACTGGGAAGCCAACGCTCGCGCCTTCATCGAAGATGAGCTGGGCCTGGGTTTCAACCCGTACACCACGCAAATCGAACCGCACGACTACATCGCCGAGCTGTTCGACGCCATCGCGCGCTACAACACGATCCTGATCGACTTCGACCGCGACATCTGGGGCTATATCTCCCTGGGTTATTTCAAGCAGCGCACCATCGCAGGCGAAATCGGCTCCTCGACCATGCCGCACAAGGTCAACCCGATTGACTTCGAAAACTCCGAAGGCAACCTGGGCATCGCCAACGCATTGTTCCAGCATCTGGCGAGCAAGCTGCCAATCTCCCGCTGGCAGCGTGACTTGACCGACTCCACCGTGCTGCGCAACCTGGGCGTGGGCTTTGCTCACAGCGTGATTGCTTACGAGGCGAGCCTCAAAGGCATCAGCAAACTAGAGCTCAACGAGCAAAAGATTGCCGCTGATCTGGACGCTTGCTGGGAAGTTCTGGCTGAACCCATCCAGACCGTCATGCGTCGCTACAACATCGAGAACCCGTACGAGAAGCTGAAAGAACTGACACGCGGCAAGGGCATCAGCCCGCAAGCGCTGCAGACTTTCATCGACGGCCTCGACATGCCTGCCGCAGCCAAGGCCGAGCTCAAGAAGCTCACGCCGGCCAATTACATCGGTAACGCCGTGGCGCAAGCCCAGCGCATCTGATCGTAGCGCCCACGCTCTGAACGCCCGGCTGAGCCGGGCGTTTTTATTTCATTCAGCAAAACGCAATTTTTCAATAGGTTACACATGAATCCTGATATTCCTCTTCAGCTGCTTGGCGGCATCAGTGCTCGCGCTTTTCTGCGTGACTACTGGCAGAAAAAACCCCTGCTGATCCGTCAGGCCATTCCGGACTTCCAGAATCCGATCGACGCCGATGAACTGGCAGGCCTGGCTCTGGAAGAAGAAGTCGAATCACGTCTGGTCATCGAGCATGGCGAGCGCCCATGGGAACTGCGCCGCGGCCCGTTCGCCGAAGACGCATTCAGCCAACTGCCGGAGCGCGAGTGGACGTTGCTGGTTCAGGCCGTTGACCAGTTCGTGCCAGAAGTCAGCGAGCTGTTGGAGCACTTCCGCTTTTTGCCGAGCTGGCGCATCGACGATGTGATGATCAGCTTCGCCACGCCAGGCGGCAGCGTGGGCCCGCACTTTGATAACTACGATGTATTCCTGCTGCAAGGCCACGGCAAACGTCACTGGCAGATCGGTCAGATGTGCGACGCCGAAACTCCGCTGCTCGAGCATGCCGATCTGCGCATCCTGTCTGACTTCCAGGCCACCGAAGAATGGACGCTGGAACCCGGCGACATGCTATACCTGCCGCCCCGTCTGGCCCACTGCGGCGTCGCGGTCGATGACTGCATGACGTACTCGGTAGGCTTTCGTGCGCCAAGCGCCGCCGAAGTGTTGACTCACTTCACGGACTTCCTCAGCCAGTTCATCCCTGACGAGGATCGCTATACCGATGCCGATGCTCAGCCGGTCAGCGATCCACATCAGATTCAGCACGACGCACTGGACCGTCTCAAAGCGTTGCTGAACGAACATATGAGTGATGAGCGCCTGCTGCTGACCTGGTTTGGCCAGTTCATGACCGAGCCACGTTATCCGGAGCTGGTGGTCGGACCTGAACTGGAAGAAACCGAACTGCTGGACAGCCTGGAGCAGGGCGCCGTGCTGATCCGCAACCCAAGTGCACGGTTGGCGTGGTCCGAAGTAGACGACGACCTGCTGCTGTTCGCCAGTGGCCAGAGCCGTCTTCTGCCGGGCAACCTTCGGGAGCTGTTGAAGCTGATCTGCGCCGCTGACGCGCTGCACATGGACAATCTCGGGCAATGGCTGGCCGATGAAGACGCTCGCAACCTGATCTGCGAACTGGTCAAACAAGGAAGTCTGGGATTTGCCGATGAATAAGATCCGCGTACACACGGCCAACTGGCACAAAGACAACAGTGATATCCGCCGCATCCGCGACGCCGTGTTCATCGTCGAGCAATCGATTCCGCCCGAACTCGAGTGGGACGCGGAAGATGCGGGCGCTCAGCACTTTCTGGCGTTCGAAGGGGACTTCCCCATTGGCACCTTGCGCTTGTTGCCGGATGGCGAAATCGGTCGCCTCTCGGTACTCAAGGACTGGCGCGGCCTGAACGTGGGCGACGCGTTGCTCAACGCGGCCATCGAACAGGCGGAGCGCGGCGGACTGCGACAGCAGAAGCTCAGCGCACAGGTATACGCCACGGCGTTCTATGAACGCTTCGGTTTCACAGTGGTAAGTGCCGAGTTTCTGGAAGCGGGCCTGCCTCACGTAGACATGCTCCGCAACTCGAAATAGCCCGGGAGATGCGTCACCGGTAAGGAGTTTGAATGGCGAGCGTCATTCGGACGGGTAGGTGAAGCGCTCGATTCAAGGTGGCGGACGCCCCGGCTTTCAGCTGACTATGCTGGAAGTGTCGGGGCGCTTTGCCGTCTGCGATTCAACTTGGCGCTTTTGGAGCCGACACACTGTCAAACTTAACGCCTTGATGCACCATCGCGGAGATCACCGAAATGTCGTTACCTCCCCTGCTCGCTGTTTTGCTGTTGGCGTGTAGTTTCACTGCTGTCGCAGCCACTGAAGTCGTTCCGCTCAACTACCGCACCAGCGATGAGCTGCTGCCCACCGTCAAGTCCATTCTGGGAAACGAAGGCACGGTCAGCGCGTATGGCAACAAGCTGATCATCAATGCGGAACCCGGCAAGATCAGCGAAATCCGAGACTTGCTCGGTCAATTGGACACAGCGCCCAAACGCTTGTTGATCAGCGTCGACACGAGCGACAGCAGCAACCAGAGTAATTCTGGATATTCGGTCAACGGCCAGGTGATCACGCAGAACGGCCAGGTCAGTGGACGCAACCAGACGCGAATCATCAATTACGGCTCTACCAGCCGTGACGGCGGCGTGCAGCAAGTGCAGGCCAATGAAGGCAGCCCCGCGCTGATTCAGGTCGGACAGAGCGTGCCAATCACCAGCACGCAAACCGACGGCTACGGTTATCCGCAGAGCAACACCGAGTATCGCAACGTCACCCAGGGCTTTTATGTCACCGCCAGCGTGACCGGTGACATTGTCCATCTGAGCATCAGCACCAACCGTGACCGCCTGAACGAGGAGCGGCCTGACGCGATAAAGGTACAGAGTACCGACACGCAGGTCAGCGGCAGGCTCGGCGAATGGATCACACTGGCCGGAACCAGTGATCAATCCCGCGCCGACGAACAAGGCGTGATTCGCCGTTACTCTACCCAAGGCCGTGACGACATGTCGTTGCGGGTGAAGGTCGACAGTTTGAACTGAAACACCCTTGTAGGAGCTGAAGAGCCCCCCGGCCCGTACTTCCCCACAACACCCGCAGGCCCAAAAACTGACCGGCGAGTCGCTTCCGGAAATATGTAGTGCCGCTAAATAGTCACTACAAAACGTTTGACGAGTCGAAAATGACGTTGCATCATTGCCTCGCTCCCGCTAATCAGAGTCTTGCACAAAAGCCTCCGGATCGACGCTCTAACCCAACCAACTTGAGCCGGTTCGTGTCTGTATCGCCCAAAAGGCACTTTGACGAGGTCGCGACTGGAACGAAGTTTTCCTAAGGGACGGAAGCGTTATTGGGCGGTTGGTGAAACACATTGACGAATGCACTACATGGCATTCACGAGCCAAGGTAATGCAGACGTCCTGACACCGCCCTGCCAGGCTTTCCTCTTCTGATCCCTTCGTTCAAACGTCGCCACCCGCCTGATGCAGGCTTGACGGTTCTTCTGATCAGCGAGCGGCCATCGACGTGCCAGCGACACACAGGGACGTTCATCTGGCGGAGCACAGGCGCTTACATCTCAAGACCCACTCAAGAACGATGCGACGAGGTTTACCCCATGGCACAAACACGCGAACAACAAATTGCAGCCATCGAGAAAGACTGGGCCGAGAATCCACGCTGGAAAGGCGTGACTCGCACATATTCGGCTGCTGACGTCGTCCGCCTGCGTGGTTCGGTTCAGCCTGAACACACGTTCGCAAAATTGGGCGCAGACAAGCTCTGGAAGCTGGTGACGCAGGGCGCTAAACCATCCTTCCGCCCGGACAAGGATTTCGTCAACTGCATGGGCGCCCTCACTGGCGGTCAGGCGGTGCAGCAAGTCAAAGCGGGCATTCAGGCTATTTACCTGTCTGGCTGGCAGGTCGCGGCGGACAACAACTCGGCAGAATCGATGTACCCCGACCAGTCGCTGTACCCGGTTGACTCGGTGCCCACCGTTGTAAAACGTATCAACAATTCATTCCGTCGCGCCGACCAGATTCAATGGAAAGCCGGCAAGAACCCGGGCGATGAAGGCTACATCGACTACTTCGCGCCGATCGTGGCCGACGCAGAAGCCGGTTTCGGCGGCGTTCTCAACGCCTACGAATTGATGAAAAGCATGATCGAAGCGGGCGCGGCTGGCGTTCACTTCGAAGATCAGCTCGCCTCGGTAAAAAAATGCGGACACATGGGCGGCAAGGTTCTGGTGCCCACTCAGGAAGCGGTACAAAAACTGGTGGCTGCACGTCTGGCGGCTGACGTTGCCGGCGTTCCTACAATCATCCTGGCACGTACCGACGCCAACGCAGCTGATTTGCTGACATCCGATTGCGACCCGTATGACCAGCCGTTCGTGACTGGCACTCGCACACCGGAAGGCTTCTATAAAGTGCGCGCCGGCCTTGACCAAGCCATCGCTCGCGGCCTGGCCTACGCCCCTTACGCCGACTTGATCTGGTGTGAGACGGCCAAACCAGACCTGGATGAAGCACGCCGCTTCGCCGAAGCGATCAAGAAGGAATACCCGGACCAGTTGCTGTCCTACAACTGCTCGCCTTCTTTCAACTGGAAGAAAAATCTGGACGACGCGACCATCGCCAAATTCCAGCGCGAGCTGTCGGCGATGGGCTACAAGCACCAGTTCATTACGCTGGCGGGGATCCACAACATGTGGCACAGCATGTTCAACCTGGCGCACGACTACGCCCGAAACGACATGACTGCCTACGTAAAACTGCAAGAACAGGAGTTCGCGGACGCGGCAAAAGGCTACACCTTCGTCGCGCACCAGCAGGAAGTGGGCACCGGCTACTTCGATGACATGACCACTGTGATCCAGGGTGGTAAATCTTCGGTCACCGCGTTGACCGGCTCGACCGAAGAAGACCAGTTCCACTAAGCAGCAATTCTCGCCGAACAGAAGGCCGCCCGAAAAGGCGGCTTTTTTTTCGCGCCAATGGCCTGCTTTTGCGGCAGCTGACTAGCCCGGGCGAGGCTGAGATGGCGGTGTCTCAGACAGACCTCGATCGAAGCCTCGCCCAGGCTCGTCAGCTCCTATCCAAGACAGGCAAAGATTAATTAACGGCCTTAATTATCCAAGCTATGGTTAGCACTTGACCCCTAAACTTTGTTGAAAAAGGGGTGCACAAACAACCTGATGAAACTTAAATGATATTAATTATCATTTAACACTGACGTTCTCGGTCACAGGATGTGTGAAACACAATTAATGAAAACAGGCGTGACGCCCGCAGCACATGGCTCTTAGTGATAAAACCATGACCTGTCTCATTAATCCTGTGAATAAATTTGATGCAGAAAATTTACTTGCCTCTGGTTTGCACATAAAATCGCTGAGATTGATTCACTGCGACATATCGTCACTGCCTAATCTCTTTTCAAGCACAGAGACCTTTGCTCTCTGATAAGGACTGCCAGCATGCCCGAATCGACAGGTTTGATTGCCCACAACTGGGGCTTCGCCATTTTCCTTTTGGGTGTCGTCGGGCTCTGTGCCTTCATGCTCGGCCTCTCCAGCCTCCTGGGTTCCAAAGCCTGGGGTCGTAGCAAAAACGAACCGTTCGAATCCGGCATGCTTCCAACGGGCGGCGCCCGGCTGCGTCTTTCCGCAAAATTCTATCTGGTCGCGATGCTCTTCGTGATCTTCGACATTGAAGCCCTTTTTCTCTTTGCCTGGTCTGTGTCCGTTCGCGAAAGCGGCTGGACCGGATTCGCCGAAGCTCTCGTTTTCATAGCAATTCTGTTGGCAGGTCTTGTCTACCTATGGCGTGTGGGGGCTCTTGACTGGGCGCCTGAAGGCCGTCGTAACCGGCAAGCGAAGCTAAAACAATGAGGCTTTGGCAATGCAATACAATCTCACCAGGATCGACCCGGATGCTCCTAACGAGCAGTACCCTATCGGCGAACGGGAAACCGTTTCCGATCCGTTAGAAGACCAAGTCCACAAAAACATTTACATGGGCAAGCTCGAAGACGTGCTGAACGGTGCGGTCAACTGGGGACGTAAGAACTCCCTTTGGCCCTACAACTTCGGCCTTTCCTGCTGCTACGTGGAAATGACCACCGCCTTCACGGCGCCCCACGACATCGCACGCTTCGGCGCCGAGGTCATCCGGGCATCGCCGCGTCAGGCGGATTTCATGGTTATCGCCGGTACCTGCTTCATCAAGATGGCGCCGATCATTCAGCGTCTCTACGAGCAAATGCTCGAACCTAAATGGGTCATTTCCATGGGTTCGTGCGCCAACTCCGGTGGCATGTACGACATCTACTCGGTGGTCCAGGGCGTGGACAAATTCCTGCCCGTGGATGTCTACGTGCCCGGCTGCCCGCCCCGCCCCGAAGCATTTTTGCAAGGCTTGATGCTGTTGCAGGAATCCATCGGCAAGGAGCGTCGCCCTCTTTCCTGGGTTGTCGGTGATCAAGGCGTATATCGCGCCGAGATGCCGTCGCAAAAGGAACAGCGCCGCGAACAGCGAATCGCAGTCACCAACCTGCGCAGCCCCGACGAAGTCTGATCCAGACCTGTTCCTTACAAAGAAACGCGTAGCTGGCTTCATTCTTTACGTTGACCCAAAGCGATAAAAAAACCATGACTACAGGCAGTGCTCTGTACATCCCGCCTTACAAGGCTGACGACCAAGATGTCGTCGTTGAACTGAACAACCGTTTTGGCGCCGAGGCGTTCACCGCCCAGCACACCCGTACCGGCATGCCGGTGCTGTGGGTCGAGCGCGCCAAGCTGTTTGAAATCATGACTTTCCTGCGCAACGTGCCCAAGCCGTACTCGATGCTGTACGACCTGCACGGTGTGGATGAGCGTCTGCGCACCAAGCGCCGTGGCTTGCCGGGCGCTGACTTCACGGTCTTCTATCACCTGCTCTCGGTCGAGCGGAACAGTGACGTGATGATCAAAGTCGCGCTGTCCGAGGGCGACCTCAGCGTGCCGACCATCACCAGCATCTGGCCCAACGCCAATTGGTACGAGCGCGAAGTGTGGGACATGTTCGGCATCGACTTTGCCGGCCACCCGCACATGAGCCGCATCATGATGCCGCCCACCTGGGAAGGTCACCCGCTGCGCAAGGACTACCCTGCCCGCGCCACGGAATTCGATCCGTACAGCCTGACCCTGGCCAAACAGCAGCTGGAAGAAGAAGCCGCACGTTTCCGCCCGGAAGACTGGGGTATGAAGCGTTCCGGCACCAACGAGGACTACATGTTCCTCAACCTGGGCCCGAACCACCCTTCTGCTCACGGTGCGTTCCGGATCGTGCTGCAGCTGGATGGCGAAGAAATCGTCGACTGTGTGCCGGACGTGGGCTACCACCACCGTGGCGCAGAGAAGATGGCAGAGCGTCAGTCCTGGCACAGCTTTATTCCGTACACCGACCGCATCGATTACCTCGGCGGCGTGATGAATAACCTGCCGTACGTGCTGGCGGTCGAGAAGCTGGCTGGCATCAAGGTGCCGGATAAGGTCGACACCATCCGCATCATGATGGCCGAGTTCTTCCGCATCACCAGCCACCTGCTGTTCCTGGGGACTTACATCCAGGACGTCGGCGCCATGACCCCAGTGTTCTTCACCTTCACCGACAGGCAGAAAGCCTACACCGTGATCGAAGCCATCACCGGCTTCCGTCTGCACCCGGCCTGGTACCGCATCGGTGGCGTTGCTCACGACCTGCCGCGCGGTTGGGAAAAACTGGTCAAGGACTTCGTCGAGTGGCTGCCAAAACGCCTGGACGAATACCAAAAGGCTGCGCTGGATAACAGCATTCTGAAAGGCCGGACCATCGGCGTCGCTGCCTACAACACCAAGGAAGCGCTGGAATGGGGCGTCACCGGCGCCGGCCTGCGTTCTACAGGTTGCGATTTCGACCTGCGTAAGGCGCGTCCATATTCGGGCTACCAGAACTTCGAGTTTGAAGTGCCGCTGGCCGTGAATGGCGACGCTTATGACCGTTGCATCGTGCGCGTCGAAGAGATGCGTCAGAGCATCAAGATCATTGACCAGTGCATGCGCAACATGCCTGAAGGCCCGTACAAGGCGGATCATCCGCTGACCACGCCGCCGCCCAAAGAGCGCACCTTGCAGCACATCGAGACCCTGATCACGCACTTCCTGCAGGTTTCGTGGGGCCCGGTCATGCCGGCTCAGGAATCCTTCCAGATGATTGAAGCGACCAAGGGCATCAACAGTTATTACCTGACGAGCGACGGCGGCACCATGAGCTACCGTACCCGGATCCGCACCCCAAGCTTCCCGCATCTGCAACAGATCCCTTCGGTGATCAAAGGCAGCATGGTCGCGGACTTGATTGCTTACCTGGGTAGTATCGACTTCGTTATGGCTGACGTGGACCGCTAAGCATGAATAGCACGCTTATCCAGACAGATCGTTTCGCCCTGAGCGAAACCGAGCGCTCGGCCATCGAGCACGAAATGCATCACTACGAAGACCCGCGTGCGGCGTCCATCGAAGCCCTGAAGATCGTTCAGAAGGAACGCGGCTGGGTGCCGGACGGCGCGATCTACGCCATCGGCGACGTGCTCGGCATTCCCGCCAGCGACGTTGAGGGTGTGGCGACGTTCTACAGCCAGATCTTCCGTCAGCCGGTGGGCCGCCACATCATTCGCGTGTGCAACAGCATGGTCTGCTTCATCGCCGGTCACGAAGACATCGTCAGCGAGATCCAGAGCAAGCTGGGCATCGGCCTGGGGCAAACCACCGCCGACGGCCGCTTCACCCTGTTGCCTGCCTGCTGCCTGGGCAACTGTGACAAGGCGCCTGCGGTCATGATCGACGACGATACTTTCGGCAATCTACAGCCAGCTGGCGTTGCCACCTTGCTGGAGGGTTACGTATGACCATTACATCCTTCGGCCCGGCCAACCTGATTCAACGCGCCCCGGAAACCCATCCGCTGACCTGGCGTCTGCGCGATGACGGCGAACCGGTGTGGCTAGACGAATACCAGGCCAAAGACGGTTACGCAGCGGCGCGCAAAGCGTTCGCAACGCAGTCGCCCGATGAAATCGTCCAGGCGGTCAAAGACTCCGGCCTCAAAGGCCGCGGCGGCGCAGGCTTTCCCACTGGCGTGAAGTGGGGGCTGATGCCTAAAGACGAATCCATGAACATCCGTTACCTGCTGTGTAACGCCGATGAAATGGAGCCCAACACCTGGAAAGACCGCATGCTGATGGAGCAACTGCCCCATCTGCTGGTTGAAGGCATGCTCATCAGTGCTCGCGCATTGAAGGCCTACCGTGGCTATATCTTCCTGCGTGGCGAATACGTGACTGCTGCCAGGCACCTGAATCGCGCAGTGGCTGAAGCCAAGGCCGCAGGTCTGCTGGGCAAGAACATCCTGGGCACCGGCTTTGATTTCGAACTGATCGTGCACACCGGCGCCGGGCGTTATATCTGCGGCGAAGAAACCGCACTGATCAACTCCCTGGAAGGCCGTCGCGCCAACCCGCGTTCCAAGCCGCCCTTCCCCGCCGCTGTTGGCGTGTGGGGCAAGCCTACGTGCGTGAACAACGTCGAAACCCTTTGCAACGTCCCGGCCATCGTCAACAACGGCAACGATTGGTACAAAGCCATCGCGCGTCCGGGCAGCGAAGACATGGGCACCAAGATCATGGGCTTCTCCGGCAAGGTGAAGAACCCGGGCCTGTGGGAATTGCCATTCGGCTTGCCGGCACGCGAGTTGTTCGAAGACTACGCGGGCGGTATGCGTGACGGCTTCAAGCTCAAGTGCTGGCAACCCGGTGGTGCAGGCACAGGCTTTCTGCTCCCTGAGCATCTGGATTGCCAGTTCTATGCAGGCGGTGTTGCCAAAGTGGGCACGCGGATGGGTACCGGCATGGCGATGGCTGTTGATGACAAGGTCAACATGGTCTCGCTGATGCGCAACCTGGAAGAGTTCTTCGCCCAGGAATCGTGTGGCTTCTGCACACCTTGCCGCGACGGCTTGCCGTGGAGCGTGAAAATCCTGCGTTCCATCGAACAAGGCGAGGGTCAACCGGGCGATATCGAGACGCTGCTGGGCCTGGTTAACTTCCTTGGCCCTGGCAAGACGTTTTGTGCTCACGCACCGGGCGCCGTCGAACCACTGGGCGCCGCCATCAAGTATTTCCGGTCTGAGTTCGAAGCAGGTATCGCCCCGGCACGTCCGGGCAGCCTGACTCAAGTCAGCAGTCCGACGGTGGTTGGCGCATAACAAGATAGAAAAAGTCGGCAGCCAATCAAGCGGCCGACTTCGTACCCGATGACGCCTTGACAGGCTGTTTGAGTCGGGTAGCACCGAGATTCCATTAGCCACGCCCCCTGACACCGGGCCAACGAAGAACTTTGAACCATGGCTACTATTCACGTAGACGGCAAAGCGCTTGAGGTCGATGGCGCAGACAACCTGTTACAGGCGTGTCTGTCGCTGGGCCTCGACATCCCTTATTTCTGCTGGCACCCGGCACTTGGCAGCGTTGGCGCCTGTCGCCAGTGCGCGGTCAAGCAGTACACCGACGAAAACGACACCCGTGGTCGTATCGTCATGTCCTGCATGACCCCTGCCACCGACGGCAGCTGGATTTCCATCGAAGACGAAGAAGCGAAAGTGTTTCGCGCCAGCGTCGTCGAATGGCTGATGACTAACCACCCGCACGACTGCCCGGTCTGCGAAGAAGGCGGTCACTGCCACCTGCAAGACATGACAGTGATGACCGGCCACAACGAGCGCCGTTATCGCTTCACCAAACGCACGCACCAGAACCAGGACCTCGGCCCGTTCATTTCCCACGAGATGAACCGCTGCATCGCCTGCTACCGCTGCGTACGTTTCTATAAAGACTACGCCGGTGGCACCGACCTGGGCGTTTTCGGCGCCCACGACAACGTGTACTTCGGTCGCGTTGAAGACGGCGTGCTGGAAAGCGAGTTCTCGGGCAACCTCACCGAGGTCTGCCCGACCGGTGTGTTCACCGACAAGACCCACTCCGAGCGCTACAACCGTAAATGGGACATGCAGTTCTCGCCGAGCATCTGTCACGGCTGCTCCAGCGGTTGCAACATCAGCCCGGGTGAGCGTTATGGCGAAATCCGCCGCATCGAAAACCGCTACAACGGCTCGGTGAACCAGTACTTCCTGTGTGACCGTGGCCGTTTCGGGTATGGCTACGTCAACCGTGAAGACCGTCCTCGCCAACCGATGCTGGCCGACGGCAACGTCAAGCTGAGCCTCGACGCTGCGCTCGACAAAGCAGCTGAGTTGCTGCGTGGTCGCAACATCATCGGCATCGGTTCGCCCCGCGCCAGCCTTGAAAGCAACTTCGCCCTGCGCGAACTGGTCGGCGCCGAGCACTTCTACTCCGGCATCGAAGCCGGTGAGCTGGAACGTATTCGCCTGATCGCCAAGGTTCTGAAAGACAGCCCGCTGCCGATTCCGACAATGCGTGAAATCGAAGAGCATGACGCTGTCTTCATTCTTGGCGAAGACGTGACGCAAACCGCTGCGCGCATGGCCCTGGGCTTGCGTCAGTCGGTCAAAAACAAAGCCGAAGACATGGCCGCTGCGATGAAAGTCCAGCCATGGCTCGACGCTGCAGTGAAGAACATCGCTCAGCACGAGCTCAACCCGCTGTTCATCGCCAGCCTGGCTGAAACCCGTCTCGATGACATCGCCGAAGAATGCGTTCATGCAGCGCCTGAGGATCTGGCCCGGATCGGCTTCGCCGTTGCACACGCCATTGACCCAAGCGCACCTGCTGTCGTCGGTCTGGACAGCGAAGCGCTGGAGCTGGCGCAACGTATCGCAACCGCCCTGCTCGACGCCAAACGCCCGCTGATTGTCTCCGGCAGTTCACTGGGTTCCAACGCGCTGATCGAAGCGGCCGCCAACATCGCCAAGGCGTTGAAGCTGCGCGACAAGCAAGGCTCTCTGACGTTGATCGTGCCGGAAGCCAACAGCATGGGCCTGGCCCTGTTCGGTGGCGACTCGCTGGATGATGCGCTGCAAGCGGTGATTTCGGGCAAGGCCGACGCGCTTGTGGTACTGGAGAACGATCTGTTCACCCGCGTTGATGCTGCAACGGTCGATGCTGCGCTGAAGGCTGCGAAGGTGGTGATCGTTGCCGATCATCAGAAGACTGCAACCTCAGACCGCGCCCATCTGGTGCTGCCGGCTGCAAGCTTTGCCGAAGGTGACGGTACGCTGGTCAGCCAGGAAGGTCGCGCCCAGCGCTTCTTCCAGGTTTACGATCCGACGTATCTGGACGCCAGCATCAAGATTCACGAAGGCTGGCGCTGGCTGCATGCCCTGCGCGCCACCCTGCTGAATCAACCGGTGGACTGGACTCAACTCGACCACGTGACCGCTGCCGTTGCCAAGAGCAACACGCAGCTGGCGGGCATCGTCGGTGCCGCACCGTCTGCTGCGTTCCGCATCAAGGGCTTGAAACTGGCCCGCGAACCGCTGCGTTACAGCGGCCGGACCGCCATGCGCGCCAACATCAGCGTGCACGAGCCACGGACTACGCAGGACGTCGACTCGGCGTTTTCGTTCTCGATGGAAGGCTATTCGGGCTCGGTCGAGCCGCGCCAGCAAGTGCCATTCGCCTGGTCTCCGGGCTGGAACTCGCCACAGGCTTGGAACAAGTTCCAAGACGAAGTCGGCGGTCACTTGCGAGCCGGCGATCCGGGCGTGCGCCTGATCGAAAGCAGCGGCGACAATCTGAGCTGGTTCAGCAACGTGCCGCGTGCTTTTGCGCCAGCGCAGGGCACCTGGCAGGTCGTGCCGTTCTACCACCTGTTCGGCAGCGACGAAATGTCCTCCCGAGCGGCTCCGGTTCAGGAACGCATCCCTCAGGCTTACGTCGCTCTGGCCAAATCCGAAGCGGATCGCCTGGGCGTCAATGAAGGTGCTCTGCTAAGCCTCAACGTTGCGGGCCAGACTTTGCGTCTGCCGCTGCGCATCAATGAAGAGATGGGCGCGGGACTGGTTGGTTTGCCATCGGGTCTGGCGGGCATTCCTGCGGCCGTATTCGGCAAAACCGTGGACGGTCTGCAGGAGGCAGCGCAATGACGTGGTTCACCCCTGAAGTGATCGATTCGATCATCGCGGCCCTCAAGGCAATCGTGGTGTTGCTGGCCGTTGTGGTCTGCGGCGCGCTGCTTAGCTTCGTCGAACGCCGTCTGCTGGGCTGGTGGCAGGACCGTTACGGTCCGAACCGCGTCGGACCGTTCGGCATGTTCCAGATTGCTGCCGACATGCTGAAGATGTTTTTCAAGGAAGACTGGAACCCGCCCTTCGTCGACAAGGTGATCTTCACTCTGGCGCCGGTGGTCGCCATGAGCGCCCTGTTGATCTGCTTCTCGATCATCCCGATTACCCAGACATGGGTTATCGCGGACCTGAACATCGGCCTGCTGTTCTTCTTTGCGATGGCTGGTTTGTCGGTCTATGCGGTGCTGTTCGCCGGTTGGTCGAGCAACAACAAGTACGCCTTGCTCGGCAGCTTGCGAGCCTCGGCGCAGACCGTGTCTTACGAAGTGTTCATGGGCCTGTCACTGATGGGCATCGTGGTTCAGGCCGGTTCGTTCAACATGGGCGACATCGTTGCCTACCAGGCGGACAACCTGTGGTTCATCATTCCCCAGTTCTTCGGCTTCTGTACGTTCTTTGTCGCAGGCGTTGCAGTGACTCACCGTCACCCCTTCGACCAACCGGAAGCAGAGCAGGAACTGGCCGACGGCTACCACATTGAATACGCCGGCATGAAATGGGGCATGTTCTTCGTCGGTGAATACATTGGCATCATCCTGATCTCGGCGTTGCTGGTGACGTTGTTCTTCGGTGGCTGGCACGGCCCGTTCAACATCCTGCCGCAGCTGTCTTTCATGTGGTTTGTACTGAAAACCGCGTTTTTCATCATGATCTTCATTTTGCTGCGGGCCTCGATCCCTCGTCCGCGCTATGACCAAGTGATGGATTTCAGCTGGAAATTCTGCCTGCCGCTGACCCTGATCAATCTGCTGGTGACCGCTGCGATCGTGTTGTTGAACACGCCAGCGGGCTCGGTTCAGTGAGGATTTGACCCATGTTCAAATATATTGGCGACATCATTAAGGGTACCGGTACCCAGTTGCGCAGCATGGTCATGATCTTTGGTCATGGCTTTCGCAAGCGCGACACCCTGCAATACCCGGAAGAAGCTGTTTACCTGCCGCCGCGCTACCGTGGCCGTATCGTCCTGACCCGCGACCCCGACGGCGAAGAGCGCTGCGTGGCCTGCAACCTGTGCGCCGTGGCCTGCCCGGTGGGTTGCATCTCGCTGCAGAAAGCTGAAACCGAAGACGGTCGCTGGTACCCGGACTTCTTCCGCATCAACTTTTCGCGCTGCATCTTTTGCGGTCTGTGCGAGGAAGCTTGCCCGACCACTGCAATCCAGCTGACGCCGGATTTCGAGATGGCTGAGTTCAAACGTCAGGATCTGGTGTACGAGAAGGAAGATCTGTTGATCTCCGGCCCCGGCAAGAACCCTGATTACAACTTCTACCGCGTTGCGGGTATGGCGATTGCTGGCAAGCCCAAAGGCTCTGCGCAGAACGAAGCCCAGCCGATCAACGTCAAGAGCTTGCTGCCTTAAGGAAGAAAGATGGAATTCGCTTTCTATTTCGCATCCGGTATTGCTGTTGTGGCCACCTTTCGGGTGATCACCAACACCAACCCGGTGCACGCCCTGCTCTACCTGATCATTTCGCTGATCGCCGTGGCCATGACCTTCTTTGCTCTTGGCGCACCGTTTGCCGGTGTGCTGGAAGTGATCGCCTACGCTGGCGCCATCATGGTGCTGTTCGTGTTCGTGGTGATGATGCTGAACCTGGGCCCAGCCTCGGTGCAGCAAGAACGCGACTGGCTCAAACCCGGCATCTGGCTTGGGCCCATCCTGCTGTGCGGTCTGCTGTTGGCCGAACTGCTGTATGTGCTGTTCGCCAACCCGACCGGCGCCGGTATCGGCCATACCACTGTTGACGCGAAAGCAGTTGGCATCAGCCTGTTCGGCCCTTACCTGCTGGTGGTTGAACTCGCCTCGATGCTGTTGCTTGCCGCAGCGGTGACGGCGTTCCACCTCGGCCGCGAGGCGAAGGAGTAAAGCCATGAATGCAATCCCTCTCGAACACGGGCTGGCAGTCGCCGGCATCCTGTTCTGCCTCGGCCTGGCGGGCCTGTTGGTACGCCGCAACATACTTTTCGTGTTGATGAGCCTGGAGATAATGATGAACTCTGCCGCGCTGGCTTTCGTCGTCGCGGGTAGCCGCTGGGCGCAACCAGACGGTCAGATCATGTTCATTCTGGTGATCAGCCTTGCCGCTGCCGAGGCCAGTATCGGCCTGGCGATCCTGCTGCAGCTGTACCGCCGCTTCCACACGCTCGATATCGATGCTGCCAGCGAGATGCGCGGATGAACCTACTCTTTCTGACTTTCGTATTCCCCCTGATCGGTTTTCTACTGCTGTCGTTCTCACGCGGCAAATGGTCGGAAAACCTCTCTGCCGTGATCGGTGTCGGCTCCATTGGCCTATCGGCCATCGTCGCCGCCTACGTCATCTGGCAGTTCAACGTTTCGCCTCCTGAAGGCGGGCACATGACCCTGGTGCTGTGGCGCTGGATGTCGGTGGACGGCTTCGCGCCCAACTTCGCGCTGTATGTCGATGGGCTGTCCATCACCATGCTTGGCGTCGTGGTCGGCGTGGGCTTTCTGATTCACCTGTTCGCGTCCTGGTACATGCGCGGTGAAGACGGCTACTCGCGCTTCTTCGCGTACACCAACCTGTTCATTGCCAGCATGCTGTTCCTGATCCTGGGCGATAACCTGTTGTTCCTGTACTTCGGTTGGGAAGGCGTGGGCCTGTGCTCGTACTTGTTGATCGGTTTCTATTACAGCAACCGCAACAACGGCAATGCCGCACTCAAAGCGTTCATCGTGACCCGTATCGGCGACGTGTTCATGGCCATCGGTCTGTTCATCCTGTTCCAGCAGTTGGGCACTTTGAACATTCAGGAATTGCTGGTGCGTGCGCCCGAGCACTTCAAGGTCGGCGACTTCTGGATCGTGCTGGCGACGCTGATGCTGCTGGGCGGCGCTGTCGGTAAATCCGCGCAACTGCCGCTGCAAACCTGGCTGGCGGATGCGATGGCCGGTCCTACACCGGTTTCGGCACTGATCCACGCAGCAACGATGGTAACGGCGGGTGTTTACCTGATCGCCCGTACTCATGGCCTTTTCGCCCTGGCGCCGGACATCCTGCACCTGGTCGGTATCGTCGGCGGTGTGACGCTGGTGCTGGCGGGTTTTGCCGCGCTGGTGCAGACCGATATCAAACGTATCCTCGCCTACTCGACCATGAGCCAGATTGGCTACATGTTCCTGGCGCTGGGCGTTGGCGCTTGGGAAGGCGCGATCTTCCACCTGATGACCCACGCCTTCTTCAAGGCGCTGTTGTTCCTTGCATCCGGTGCGGTCATCGTTGCCTGCCATCACGAGCAGAACATCTTCAAGATGGGCGGCCTGTGGAAGAAACTGCCGTTGGCGTACGCCAGCTTCATCGTCGGCGGCGCCGCACTGTCTGCCCTGCCACTGCTGACCGCAGGTTTCTACTCAAAGGACGAAATCCTCTGGGAAGCCTTCGCCAGCGGTCATGATTATCTGCTCTACGCCGGCCTCCTCGGCGCGTTCATGACTTCGCTGTACACCTTCCGCCTGATCTTCATCGCCTTCCACGGCGAAGCGAAGACCGAAGCGCATGCGGGCCACGGCATTGCACACTGGCTACCACTGGGCGTGCTGATCGTGCTGTCGACCTTCATCGGGGCGTGGATTCATCCACCGCTGGCCGGCGTGCTGCCACAGAGCGTCGGACATGCAGGCGGCGAAGCCAAGCACAGTCTGGAAATCGCCTCGGGCGCTATCGCGCTGGCTGGCATTCTGCTGGCAGCGTTGCTGTTCCTGGGCAAGCGTCGCCTGGCCACGGCCATCGCCAACAGCGGTCCGGGTCGTTTCCTTTCTGCCTGGTGGTTTGCGGCGTGGGGCTTCGATTGGGTCTACGACAAGCTGTTCGTCAAGCCGTATCTGGCGATCAGTCACCTCCTGCGTGGCGACCCGCTCGACCACACAATCGGTGTAATCCCTCGTCTGGTCAAAGGCGGTCATGTCCTGATGAGCCGCACCGAGACCGGTCAACTGCGTTGGTACGCCGCTTCGATCGCCGCAGGTGCCGTTCTGGTACTCGGCGCGATTGTGCTGGTCTGATGAGTCGATCTGACATGAACCTTGCGAATTTGCGAAAGGAATTGAGCCCGTCATGATTCTGCCTTGGCTAATCCTGATCCCCTTTATCGGCGGCCTGCTGTGCTGGCAAGGTGAGCGCTTCGGCCCTACCCTGCCGCGCTGGATTGCGCTGTTGACGATGTCCCTCGAAACGGCTTTGGGCCTGTGGCTGTGGAGCACTGGAGACTTCAGTTACGCACCCGCTCCCGGCGCCGATCCTACGTGGGCCCTTGAATTCAAGCACCTGTGGATCGAACGTTTTGGTATCAGCGTTCACCTGGCGCTTGATGGCCTGTCGTTGCTGATGATCCTGCTGACCGGCCTGCTCGGCGTGCTGTCGGTGCTGTGCTCGTGGAAGGAGATTCAGCGTAACGTTGGTTTCTTCCACCTCAACCTGATGTGGATCCTGGGCGGTGTGGTTGGCGTGTTTCTGGCCATCGACCTGTTCATGTTCTTCTTCTTCTGGGAAATGATGCTGGTGCCGATGTATTTCCTCATCGCGCTCTGGGGTCACAGCTCGGCAGACGGCAAGAAAACCCGGATCTATGCAGCAACCAAGTTCTTCATCTTCACTCAGGCCAGCGGCCTGATCATGTTGGTGGCGATCCTGGGTCTGGTGCTGGTCAACTTCAACCAGACCGGCGTGATCACGTTCAGCTACGCCGAGTTGCTGAAGGCCAAACTGTCCAGCGGCACTGAATACATCCTGATGCTGGGCTTCTTCATTGCCTTCGCGGTGAAGCTGCCGATTGTGCCGCTGCACTCCTGGCTGCCGGACGCTCACGCTCAAGCGCCTACTGCAGGTTCGGTCGATCTGGCCGGTATCCTGCTGAAAACCGCTGCCTATGGTTTGCTGCGTTTTGCCCTGCCGTTGTTCCCCAACGCATCGGCGGAATTTGCGCCGATTGCGATGACCCTTGGCCTGATCGGTATTTTCTACGGCGCATTCCTGGCGTTTGCGCAGACCGACATCAAGCGCCTGATCGCGTTTTCCAGCGTCTCGCACATGGGTTTTGTCCTGATCGGCATCTACTCAGGCAGCCAGCAAGCGCTGCAGGGTGTCGTCGTTCAAATGCTCGCTCACGGCCTGTCGGCGGCGGCGCTGTTTATTCTCAGCGGCCAGTTGTACGAGCGCCTGCACACCCGTGACATGCGCCAAATGGGAGGATTGTGGAACAAGATTGCTTATCTGCCAGCGATCAGCCTGTTCTTTGCCGCCGCGTCACTCGGGCTGCCAGGCACCGGTAACTTCGTTGGCGAGTTCCTGATTCTGTTAGGTGCTTTCGTCGCGACGCCTTGGATCTCGGCCATCGCGACGTCTGGTCTGGTGTTTGGCTCGGTCTACTCGCTGATCATGATCCATCGCGCCTACTTCGGCCCGTCCAAATCGGATGACGTCTTGAAGGGTATGGATGGACGGGAATTGACGATGGTGCTCGGTCTGGCGGTGTTGCTGGTTCTGCTCGGGGTTTACCCGCAGCCGATCCTCGACATGTCCGCCGCAACCATGCACGGCGTGCAGCAATGGCTCGGCACCGCCTTCACTCAACTCGCTTCGGCCCGGTAAGAGCGCTATGGACCTGACGATTCAACACTTTATTGCGCTGGCGCCGCTGCTGATTACCAGCATCACCATTGTTGTGGTGATGCTCGGGATCGCATGGCGTCGCAATCACTCCCAATCATTCCTGCTGACTGTTGCAGGACTCAACCTGGCCCTGCTGTCAATCTATCCGGCCCTCAAGGTCGCGCCGCTGGTGGTGACGCCCCTGCTGCAGATCGACGCGTTCGCCTGTTTGTATATGGCGATCATTCTGGTTTCCACACTGGCTTGCGTCACCCTCGCTCATGCGTATCTGGGTGAGGGCAAAGCCGGTTATCCCGGTAACCGCGAAGAACTTTACCTGCTGATCCTGATGGCGGCTGCTGGCGGGCTGGTGTTGGTAGCGGCGCAGCATCTGGCCGGGTTGTTCATCGGCCTGGAACTGCTGTCGGTGCCGGTCTACGGGCTGGTGGCGTATGCATTCTTCAACAAGCGCTCGCTGGAAGGCGGTATCAAGTACATGGTGCTGTCAGCGGCAGGTTCTGCTTTCCTGCTGTTCGGCATGGCATTGCTCTACGCAGACGCGGGCACGTTGAGCTTCAGCGGTATCGGCAAGGCGATTGAAGCCACCGGCATGCCAAGCACGCTTGCATCGCTGGGCCTGGGCATGATGCTGGTGGGTCTGGGCTTCAAGCTCTCGCTCGTACCTTTCCACCTGTGGACGCCGGACGTGTACGAAGGCGCGCCTGCTCCAGTCGCCGCTTTCCTCGCCACGGCCAGTAAAGTGGCGGTGTTCGCGGTAATGGTGCGGTTGTTTCAGATCTCGCCAGCGGCCAGCAGTGGCGTGTTGACGGATGTGATGTCTGTTATCGCGGTGGCTTCGATTCTGGTGGGTAACCTGTTGGCGCTCACGCAGACCAACCTCAAGCGCCTGCTGGGTTATTCGTCGATCGCGCACTTCGGTTACCTGATGATCGCGATGGTGGCGAGCAAGGGCATGGCGGTTGAAGCCATCAGCGTTTACCTGGTGACCTATGTGCTGACCAGCCTGGGCGCTTTCGGTGTGATCACGCTGATGTCGTCGCCTTACAGCGGTCGTGACGCTGACGCGATGTTTGAATACCGAGGCCTGTTCTGGCGTCGTCCGTACCTGACTGCGGTGTTGACGGTCATGATGCTGTCGCTGGCGGGTATTCCGCTGACGGCGGGTTTCATCGGTAAGTTCTACATCATCGCGACGGGCGTCGAGTCGCACTTGTGGTGGCTGACCGGATCGCTGGTGGTGGGTAGCGCGATTGGTGTTTTCTACTATCTGCGCGTGATGGTGACGCTGTATTTGCAGGATTCGAAGATCCAGCGCCACGACGCCCCGTTCAACTGGGCGCAGCGTGCGGGTGGTGTGATGCTGTTGGGGATTGCGCTGCTGGCGTTCTTCCTCGGGGTTTATCCGCAACCGCTGCTGACTCTGGTGCAGCACGCCGGCTTGTGATGGATCTCTGAGGTACAAAAAACCCTGCGCTTTAGCAGGGTTTTTTTGTGGGCGTTTTTCGGGGGCTTTGGGATGGGGGTGTACATCCGTTTGCGCAGGTGGCGCTGACTCACCTTTGCCCCCGTTACGGCCCGTTACTTTGTCCTGGCAAAGTAACCAAACCGTTTCGCTTCAGTGTCCAGCCCGCCAAAGTCGCACTTTGTGGCGCTCAGGAAATCTCGGTACGGCACGCGCCAAAGCCAAAGCCAAAAAGCTACCCCGGCAACCGAGGGGGCTTCTTGGCACTGGTAAACAAACCCCAGGTCGACATGAACAAGGCGGCAATCATCGGACCGATGACAAATCCGTTCAGCCCAAACACCGCCATCCCGCCCAATGTGGACATCAGAATCAGGTAATCGGGCATCCGCGTGTCTTTGCCCACCAGGATCGGACGCAGGACGTTATCCACCAGACCGATCACGAACACGCCGAACAGACCCAGCACTACGCCTTGCCAGATCATCCCGCTCAGCAGGAAATACGCGGCCACCGGAGCCCAGACGATGCCCGCCCCCACCGCCGGTAACAGCGACAGAAAGGCCATCAACACTGCCCACAGTAACGCACTGGGAATGTCCAGAATCCAGAAGATCAAACCACCCAATGCACCCTGAGTGATTGCGACCACCACGTTGCCCTTCACGGTCGCCCGCACCACGCGGTTGAACTTGAGTTGCAGCCGACGTTTTTGCGGCTCGGCCAAGGGAAACGCCACCCGGATCTTGCGCACCAGCTCCTGCCCGTCTCGCAGAAAGAAGAACAGCAGGTACAGCATGATGAAGAAGCTGACCACAAAATCGAATGTCCCCTGCCCAAAGCTGAAAGCCTGAGTAGCAAGGTACTGACTGCCTTGCAACGCGCCCTTGGCCACTTTGTCGCGCAGGCCTTCAAAGTCCCCCATGCCCATGCGGTCCATCAAATGCTGCACCGGCGATGGAAGCAGTACCTTGAACTCGGCCAGGTATTTAGCGACATCGTACTGCCCGCTTTCGACACCTTTGTAGAGCGCGGCACCCTCTTGAACCATCAAGGCACTGATGATGATCACTGGCAGGATCGCAATCACCAGACAGATAAGCAGCGTGCACAACGAAGCGGTGTTTCTTTTCCAGCCAAACTTCGCCAATAAACGGCGTTGCAACGGCGCAAAGATGATCCCGAGGATTACCGCCCAAAAAACTGCTCCGTAAAACGGCAGCATGATCCAGATAAAAGCGATGGTGACCAGCACCAACAGCAGCATCAGTGTTTTGTATTGAAGCGTGGTTTCGTTCATTTCTCTTCCGTGTCCATCGAGCCGCACTTTGCGCGCGTCTTGATGCTTAGTCCGCCATTCGCAACAGGAGTGCCACCGCGTATGCGCTGAGGAAGGGAGAGATCACTTACCTGATGCCAAACGAAAAAAAGGGCAAGGCGTGAACCATGCCCCTCTAAAGATGAAGAACTGAACGATCAGATGCGGAACTGTCCGACCAGCATGCCGAGACGCTGGTTAAGGTCCGCCAGTTGCCGCGACGTGTTGGCGCTGTGGCGGGTCTCATCGGCCACGTTTTCCACCGCAACCGCAATCTGATGCACGCTGCGATTGATCTCCTCGGCAACGGCAGTTTGCTCTTCGGCGGCGCTGGCAATCTGCGCGTTCATGGCGTTAATCGTGCCGATCAACTGGCCGATGGTGTCCAGCGACGCCCCGGCTTCGTTGGCCTTGGCCGAAGTGCCATCGCCAGCTTCGCTGGAACGACGCATGGCCTCCACTGCGCCGTGGGTTCCTTGTTGCAGGCGGGTGATCATGCCCTGGATTTCCTGGGTGCTCTGTTGGGTGCGACTGGCCAGCGCGCGGACTTCGTCGGCGACTACCGCAAAACCTCGACCGGCCTCACCTGCGCGCGCTGCTTCAATGGCGGCGTTGAGGGCTAGCAGATTGGTCTGTTCGGCGATGGAGCGGATAACCCCCAGCACACCCACGATAGACGTGACGTCGTTTTGCAGGCTGTCCAGCGAGGAACCACTATTGCGAATGTCGCTCACCAGCGCGTGGATCTGCTGGATGCTGCCATCAACCACTCGCTTGGCCGCCTGCCCCTCTTGGTCGGTCTGCTGCGCGGCAACAGAGGCGCCTTGAGCGCTCTTGGCGACTTCCTGCGCGGCAGCGGACATTTCATTGATGGCCGTGGCGACCTGATCGGTTTCGTGCCGTTGCCGCTCCATTGCCTGTTCAGAGCGTTGAGCCTGGTCAGAAACTTCACTTACCAGGCCGGTCAGTTGGGTGGTCATTTCAGCAATCTGCCGGACCAATCCATGAATCTTGTCGACGAAACGATTGAAAGACCCCGCCAGATCGCCCAGCTCATCGTTGCTGGTGACGGCCAGGCGCCGGGTAAGGTCGCCTTCACCCGCGGCGATATCGTCCAGGTTGGCCTTCATGAGGTGCAGCGGCCGGAGGATGCTGGTGGCGGTCCAGATGCCCAGCACTGCTATCACCAGCAACACCAGCGCGGTGATGCCAACGATGCTGATGAGGATGTCGTGCACACGCTCGTTCACGTTTTTCTCGACCTCGGCCACCTTCGCGTCGATTCCTTCCAGATTGACAGAAGAGCCAACCACCATGTCCCATTTGGCGAGGTATTCGGAGTAACCCAGCTTGGGTACAAGCGCTGTAGTACCTGGCAAGGGCGAGGAGTATTCGAGGTAATGCGTGCCCGCTTTCCCCACATCGACCAGCCCCATGTTGACGTAGACGCCATTCGGGTCGCGGGCGTCCTTGAAGCTTTTGCCGATGCCGTCGGGGCTGCTGCCTTTGAACAGCCTGACCGCTTGGGAGTCGTAGCCAAAAAAGTAGCCGTCTTTGGCGTAGGACACTTGTGATAGCAGCTTTATCACCTGCGCTCGAGCGTCCATATCACCCGGCGCCGAGGCGTCATAGAACGGCTTGATCGTGCCTATGGCGACCGCGACGTAGCTGCGCAGTGTTTCCTTGGCTTCGGCGAGCAGGTGTTGACGCGTGTCGTCGACTTCACGTTTGGCCTGGTCGCGGAGCATATAAACGGTGCTGGCGCTGATGATTACGGCGAACAGCAAAACCGGCAGGACTGCCAGCGATAACAACTTGGCCTTCAGATTCAGACGCATAAGTACCGTGACCTTTTTTATTGTGTGCTTAACGCCCAAGGGGCGCTTGTAGGGTTAACGGCGAGCACGCGCAAAAGTTGAGGTCGACACTGACGATGGCGGGTTACGGCAGGCGGGAGTAATCAGGCGTCGGGAATATTACGGTCTGGCAGCTCGATACGAATTTGCAAACCACCCGATGGGCTGTCGGCCAATTGCAGATCTCCGCCCCAGGACGCGACGATGTCTTTAACGATGCCAAGGCCAAGGCCATGTCCGTCGACCTGCTCGTCAAGCCGATTCCCACGACCCAGCACCTCATTGCGGCGCACTTCAGGGATGCCAGGGCCATCGTCGTTGATCAACAGCAGGTAACGTTGATCTTGATGCCTGATGTCCAGGCTGACGGTGCTGTCAGCCCATTTACAGGCGTTGTCGAGCAAATTGCCGAGCAACTCCAGGACGTCCTCCCGATCCCAAGGCAGCGTCAGCCCTGGGGCTACCTCGTTGTGCAATTCAAGGTGTTCACCGTGAATCATCTGCAGCGTCGAAAACAGGCCAGGCAGCTCGCTATCGCAATCAAAATGGCTGCCCGGCAAAGCGTCGCCCGACAGCCGTGCGCGATTGAGCTCACGCTCCAGACGGTGCTGGATTTGCTGTAATTGCTCACGCAGCGTTTGTCGCACGGGCTCAGGTACGTCATGACGTCTGCCTTCAGCCACACTGATCAATACCGCCAAAGGCGTTTTCAAGGCGTGTCCGAGGTTGCCCAATGCGTTGCGCGAGCGCTTGAGGCTGTCTTCGGTGTGGGCCAACAGGTGGTTGATCTGCGCCACCAACGGCTCAAGTTCAAGCGGCACCTGAGTATCGAGCTGGGAACGCTGGCCCTGTTGCAGTTGCAGCAATTGCTCTCGGGCTTTGTCCAGCGGGCGAAGCGCCCTTCTGACCGTCACGCGCTGCAGGATCAGGATCAGCACCAGTGCAGCGAGCCCTAGCCCGAGGCCGATTTGCTGAACGCGCTGAAAGCTGGCTTTCACCGGGCTGTAATCCTGAGCAACGGTGATGGATATCTGCTGGCCGAACTTGCGGTAGTCCTTGTGCAGCAACAGCAAGGATTGGGCACTTTTTTCGAGTTTCAGGTTGGCATAAAGTCCGTCCTCGTCTGGCTGCGGCAACTCAAGGTCCCACAACGAACGAGAGCGCCAGTGGCCGTCCTCAAAATCGATACGAAAATAATGCCCTGAGTACGGGCGCTGATAACCAGGTGACAGGCGATGCTCATCTAACTGCAAGCCATTCGGTCCTTTCACCAGCGCCACAAGAAGCAATTCGCTGTCGTTTCGCAAACCGGATTCGAGATAGCGCTGCAGACCCAGCTCAAACAACCACAGGCTGGTCTGTGCAAGCACAAGACCGACAATCAGCAAGACACTGATCAAGCCGAGACTGAGTCGCGCCTGGATTGATCTCAAGCCACTTGCCCGCCAAACAGATAGCCTTGGCCACGCCGGGTTTCGATGACCGTCTTGCCAAGCTTGCGGCGCAAATGATTGACGTGCACTTCGATCACATTTGAATCGCGCTCGCTTTCACCGTCATAGAGATGCTCGGAGAGGTGGCTTTTCGAGAGGATCTGCTCTGGGTGCAGCATGAAGTAACGAAGCAGCCGAAACTCGGCCGACGTCAATTGGATCGCCAGACCATCGCGGCTAACCGTTTGGCGACCTTCGTCCAAATGCAAGCCTGCTGCCTGGAGCGTGGGGTGGTTGGCGAGACCGCGAGCGCGGCGCAGCAACGCCTGAATGCGCAACTGGAGCTCTTCGGGATGAAAAGGTTTGGTGAGGTAATCGTCGGCGCCAACTTTAAGACCTTCGATTCTTTCAGCCCAGGACCCGCGCGCGGTCAGCACCAGCACGGGCGTCGACAGCCCTCCGGCGCGCCATTGCTTCAACACCTCAAGCCCTGGCAGGCCTGGCAAGCCCAAGTCGAGTACGATCAGATCGTAGGGTTCGCTTGCGCCTTGGTAAACCGCATCCCGCCCATCGGCTAACCAGTCCACCGCATAACCCTGGCGTCCGAGTGCGCTGATCAACTCGTCGGCAAGCGGGACATGATCTTCCACCAGTAACAAGCGCATCAGTCATCTTCCTTGTCATTGAGCAAACGTGTGTCACGCGCATCGAACTTCAGTTCGCGGACCACGCCTTCGGCCGTTAGCAGTTCGATCTCATAGATCAGCACGTCATGCTTTTCCTCAAGCTCGGCCTCTAGCAATTTGGATCCGGGATAGCGTCCCAATGCCTGCCCGATAAATTGCTCAAGGGGCAGAATAATGCCCCGTTGACGCAGGGCAAGCGCCTCATCCTGATTAAGATCCCGGGCGTTACTCAGCGCTGAAATTGATAGCGCGATCAGCCCGAGATACTGGTAGGGACGCTTATTTGCCCTCATTACGTGTCCTGATGATCCTTGAGTACCTGGCCAGATACGGCGTCCACTTCGATATCCCACTCAACGCCTTTGGCATCACGCAGTTCGACCTGATAAACGTATTTGCCGTATTGCTCTTCCAGCTCGGTGTCGGTGATTGTCGCATTGGCATGCTTGGCGAGCGCAGCGGCGTTGAGTTTTTCGAAGGATTGAATAGTACCCGCATCACGCAGTCTCAGAGCTTCATCCGGTCCTAGATCCTTGGCCTGAACACCACCAGCCGAGAGGGCAATAGCGGATGCAGTGAAAAAAGCGGTCAGGGTTTTCATGGTGTATCTCCGTTGGTTTTCAGTGTTTACGGGACCCACCTTAACCATCCCAACTTAATTCAAACTGAATTTTCTGGCTACATGCCATCACCAGATTCATGTCACGCAATCGAGTTTGCGCACAGGCTGCACTCGCTATAATTCGCCACTGTTCGAAAACGGAGCGTTCATGAGCGCCATTCACATCAAATCATCAGCACTGACGATCAGGGCCGGCAAGCGTGCCATGGTTCGAGTGCGCGAGCGTGGTTTATCACCCGCCGACGTGGGTATCGTTCCGGGTGCTGCAGGCGGCCCCAAGGCATTGGGCATTCAGGGGCTTGATCTGGCATTGTTTGGCGATTGGCTGCTAAGGGCGCCTCGCGAACGATCGCTGATTGGCGCATCAATTGGATCTTGGCGTTTGGCGAGCGCGTGCCTGCCCGATCCAGTGCAGGGGATCATACGACTGGGTGAGCTCTACAATGCGCAAAGCTTCGCCAAGGGCGTGACTATGGCGCAGGTGACCGCCAGTTGCGTGAGGATGCTTGATAATCTGATGCAAGGGCACGATGCAAGCGTGCTGGAGGCCCCGTATTACCGCTTGAACATCCTGATCGTGAAAAGCTACGGGCTGTTGGCACGCGACCATAGGGGCAGCCTTAGCGTGGGGTTGTCGTCAGTCATCGCGGATAACCTGGTGGGACGTCAGCGCTTGTCGCGGCACTTTGAACGCTTGATCATGCATGACGCGCGTCTATCCCCACCGCTCGACCCGCTTGAAGACTTCCCTTCTCGCTGCCTGCCTTTGGCTACATCCAACCTGCGACAGGCACTTCTCGCTTCAGGCTCTATCCCAATGGTGATGCAAGGGGTGATTGACATCCCCGGTGCAGGACCAGGCACATTTCGTGATGGTGGATTGCTTGATTACCATCTGGACCTGCCCTACCGAGGCGACGATATCGTCCTGTATCCGCATTTCACGGACAAGATCATTCCGGGATGGTTTGACAAGGCGCTGCCTTGGCGGCGCGGCAATGTTGATCGGCTTCAGGATGTGATTCTGCTTTCACCTTCCAGGGAGTATCTGGAAACGTTGCCACTGGGAAAGCTGCCTGACAGGAGCGATTTCAAGCGTTTTCTAGGCAAGGACAAAGAGCGCCAGGCCTACTGGCGCAAAGCGATGGCTGAGAGCAAACGCTTGGGAGATGAGTTTCTGGAGTTGGCTGAATCAAGCCGCCTTGGCGCCCGTTTGTTGCCGCTGATCTAACCGTTCGGTCAGGTCTGATCGCCCTACGGTCAGACCAATGCTGGTAAACTCGCCGTCTGCATTTATCGCCTCGGCGATCGCCAATTTTCAGGGCCAAAAACACTGTGGAAATATTCAAAGAGTTTACTTTCGAATCTGCTCATCGCCTCCCTCATGTACCCGAGGGGCACAAGTGCGGGCGCTTGCACGGACACTCGTTTCGCATCGCCATTTATCTTGCCGGCGAACCGGATCCTCATACTGGTTGGATCCGTGACTTTTCCGAAATCAAGACGATTTTCAAGCCGCTATATGAGCGGCTCGACCATAACTATCTGAACGATATTCCGGGGCTTGAAAACCCAACCAGCGAAGTTCTGGTGAAATGGATATGGAATGAGCTAAAGCCACTGCTGCCTGAGCTTTCGGCGATAAGGATTCACGAGACATGCACGAGTGGGTGCGTTTATCGCGGCGACTGATGTTGGCTGGCGTGGCCCTGCGTCACAGCATTAACGCCACTCGTTCGAAAGTGGATGCCTGCTTATCGTGACAATCAGGCGCTATCTTTGCCTGCTTTTGTTCCGATGAAACTTGCGTCCACAACCCGGCCGATCAGCAAGTGCCGGTCAACATCGAGGTTCCTTTCGCGCAGCAAAAACTGACTGCTAAGTGGCCATCCTCAGATCCTGACAGTGTGCTCGTTTTGTCCGTGAACTTGCCAAGTGATCCGCATCGATGCCATCTGGCTCGCCACCGAGACCATGGGTATCCACGCAGGTACCGAGACCGCGTGGGCCAGAGTGATTGCAGTATTCGGTGCGGCGAAGCCTCACTGCGGTTGTCTCTGTACCAATCGGCGGGCTAACCTAATGAAAGTCCTGGTTAATCAGGGGATTGGTGCCTCGCTGGCTGAACGGCGGTTGAACCAAGGCAACTTGCTCGACGACGTGCTTAACACGGATCTTGAGGCCATCGACGCCGAGTTGTAGGCCCTCCTAACAGCTTTCGCTCCAGAAAAGAAACGCCAGCAACCCAAGCGCGCGGCTACAACCGCAGTTGATGTCGGCGAAGTTCGCTGACCGCTTGCCGCTGTATCGGCAGGAGAAAATCTTCGGGCGCCGCGGTTTAGCGATTCCTCGCTCAACGCTGTCCCAATGGGTCGGATAGACCTGTATACAGCTTCTGCCGCTGGTCGATGCCTTTCGAAAGGCCGTACTGGCGCAGCAAGTTGTGCACGCCGATGAGACGCCGTTGTAGATCCTTGAGCCCGGAGAGAAGAAAACGCACCGCGCTTATGTCTGGGCTTACTGCACCACGCCGTTTTCGGCGCTCAAGGCCGTGGTGTATGACTTCAGTCCGAGTCGCGGCGGCAATCATGAGTTTGATCCAGTCTGCGCGGCGGAATGGTCATGATCCATACACGTATTTTAAGGATGTTCTCACGCACCTGCCGAGGCAGCGGGCGAATGAGATTACCGACCTACTGCCGCACAGGTGGATGCCAATCTAAAGGTGCAACCTCTGACGAGGCACCGTATCAAGAACTGCCTAGTCGCCCAAATTAACGGCATTGCCGTTAGCCCGGACATAATAATTATCAAATTCACCGCTTTCGACGAACACGAATCCATGGCGAGTGTAAAAACGATTTGAAGCGCTTTCCTTAAGAGCACCAACCTTAATCGGACGCCCGATCTCATCAGCCTCTCTGAAAATCTGAGTAAGAACTTGAGAGCCTATTCCAGCTCCCTGAGCACTGGGTATGACATACAAGTGATCAAGCAGAAGCTCGTTCTGATGGTCTCTGATAACGACAAATCCGACCAGATAACCTGATACCTCTATACGGCGTGTGCTGGTAGCCTCGAAAGTACCAAGAAATCGTTCGCGTGCACGATTTGGATTAAATCGTCCAAGCCGTTCAAGGCTCTCGCGCATGGCCTCAATCCTGATGGCTACCAGATCTTCCAGGTCGTTATTGGAAGCTGCGCATAAAACGACAGCGGAGTTTTGATCAGCGTAGGCTGGCATAACAAGCACCATAAACATGGCCGGTGAGTCATTACAGAGAACACCATCTGCAAAACTACTGCCTCGGTTCAATGGAGGCGATGGCTCTATCAGCTTTAGGGGATGTGTTGGTCAGAAGCTTACCTTGGATTGGGCTTTCTTGAGCGTCCGGCCAAGTGCATAGTTTTTCGCGCGCATAAAAAAAACCCCATCTGCGTAAGCAGATGGGGTTTCGGAATTTAATCTTGACGATGACCTACTCTCACATGGGGAAACCCCACACTACCATCGGCGATGCATCGTTTCACTGCTGAGTTCGGGATGGGATCAGGTGGTTCCAATGCTCTATGGTCGTCAAGAAATTCGGGTACCAAGTCGCTGCACCTATCGCCAGGGCCTCGCTTCGGCAAATCGGGTATGTGATCAGGTAGTTTGGTTCGTGTACTGCAAACTTTCAGCGTCTGTCATCTTCACAGTCACCGCAATCTGTGCCCTCTCGGGTCGCTAGATTGCTTGGGTGTTATATGGTCAAGCCTCACGGGCAATTAGTATTGGTTAGCTCAACGCCTCACAGCGCTTACACACCCAACCTATCAACGTCGTAGTCTTCGACGGCCCTTCAGGGAACTCAAGGTTCCAGTGAGATCTCATCTTGAGGCAAGTTTCCCGCTTAGATGCTTTCAGCGGTTATCTTTTCCGAACATAGCTACCCGGCAATGCCACTGGCGTGACAACCGGAACACCAGAGGTTCGTCCACTCCGGTCCTCTCGTACTAGGAGCAGCCCCTCTCAAATCTCAAACGTCCACGGCAGATAGGGACCGAACTGTCTCACGACGTTCTAAACCCAGCTCGCGTACCACTTTAAATGGCGAACAGCCATACCCTTGGGACCGGCTTCAGCCCCAGGATGTGATGAGCCGACATCGAGGTGCCAAACACCGCCGTCGATATGAACTCTTGGGCGGTATCAGCCTGTTATCCCCGGAGTACCTTTTATCCGTTGAGCGATGGCCCTTCCATACAGAACCACCGGATCACTAAGACCTACTTTCGTACCTGCTCGACGTGTCTGTCTCGCAGTCAAGCGCGCTTTTGCCTTTATACTCTACGACCGATTTCCGACCGGTCTGAGCGCACCTTCGTACTCCTCCGTTACTCTTTAGGAGGAGACCGCCCCAGTCAAACTACCCACCATACACTGTCCTCGATCCGGATAACGGACCTGAGTTAGAACCTCAAAGTTGCCAGGGTGGTATTTCAAGGTTGGCTCCACGCGAACTGGCGTCCACGCTTCAAAGCCTCCCCTACCTATCACACAAGCAAATTCAAAGTCCAGTGCAAAGCTATAGTAAAGGTTCACGGGGTCTTTCCGTCTAGCCGCGGATACACTGCATCTTCACAGCGATTTCAATTTCACTGAGTCTCGGGTGGAGACAGCGCCGCCATCGTTACGCCATTCGTGCAGGTCGGAACTTACCCGACAAGGAATTTCGCTACCTTAGGACCGTTATAGTTACGGCCGCCGTTTACCGGGGCTTCGATCAAGAGCTTCGCGTTAGCTAACCCCATCAATTAACCTTCCGGCACCGGGCAGGCGTCACACCCTATACGTCCACTTTCGTGTTTGCAGAGTGCTGTGTTTTTAATAAACAGTCGCAGCGGCCTGGTATCTTCGACCGGCATGAGCTTACGGAGCAAGTCCTTCACCCTCACCGGCGCACCTTCTCCCGAAGTTACGGTGCCATTTTGCCTAGTTCCTTCACCCGAGTTCTCTCAAGCGCCTTGGTATTCTCTACCCAACCACCTGTGTCGGTTTGGGGTACGGTTCCTGGTTACCTGAAGCTTAGAAGCTTTTCTTGGAAGCATGGCATCAACCACTTCGTGTCCTAGGGACACTCGTCATCAGCTCTCGGCCTTAGAATCCCGGATTTACCTAAGATTCCAGCCTACCACCTTAAACCTGGACAACCAACGCCAGGCTGGCCTAGCCTTCTCCGTCCCTCCATCGCAATAACCAGAAGTACAGGAATATTAACCTGTTTTCCATCGACTACGCTTTTCAGCCTCGCCTTAGGGACCGACTAACCCTGCGTCGATTAACGTTGCGCAGGAAACCTTGGTCTTTCGGCGTGGGTGTTTTCACACCCATTGTCGTTACTCATGTCAGCATTCGCACTTCTGATACCTCCAGCAAGCTTCTCAACTCACCTTCACAGGCTTACAGAACGCTCCTCTACCGCATCATCATAAGATGATACCCGTAGCTTCGGTGCATGGTTTGAGCCCCGTTACATCTTCCGCGCAGGCCGACTCGACTAGTGAGCTATTACGCTTTCTTTAAAGGGTGGCTGCTTCTAAGCCAACCTCCTAGCTGTCTAAGCCTTCCCACATCGTTTCCCACTTAACCATGACTTGGGACCTTAGCTGACGGTCTGGGTTGTTTCCCTTTTCACGACGGACGTTAGCACCCGCCGTGTGTCTCCCATGCTCGGCACTTGTAGGTATTCGGAGTTTGCATCGGTTTGGTAAGTCGGGATGACCCCCTAGCCGAAACAGTGCTCTACCCCCTACAGTGATACATGAGGCGCTACCTAAATAGCTTTCGAGGAGAACCAGCTATCTCCGAGCTTGATTAGCCTTTCACTCCGATCCACAGGTCATCCGCTAACTTTTCAACGGTAGTCGGTTCGGTCCTCCAGTTAGTGTTACCCAACCTTCAACCTGCCCATGGATAGATCGCCCGGTTTCGGGTCTATTCCCAGCGACTAGACGCCCTATTAAGACTCGCTTTCGCTACGCCTCCCCTATTCGGTTAAGCTCGCCACTGAAAATAAGTCGCTGACCCATTATACAAAAGGTACGCAGTCACCCAACAAAGTGGGCTCCCACTGCTTGTACGCATACGGTTTCAGGATCTATTTCACTCCCCTCTCCGGGTTCTTTTCGCCTTTCCCTCACGGTACTGGTTCACTATCGGTCAGTCAGTAGTATTTAGCCTTGGAGGATGGTCCCCCCATGTTCAGACAAGGTTTCTCGTGCCCCGTCCTACTCGATTTCATTGCAAAGAGATTTTCGCGTACAGGGCTATCACCCACTATGGCCGCACTTTCCAGAGCGTTCCGCTAATCTCAATACAACTTAAGGGCTGGTCCCCGTTCGCTCGCCACTACTAAGGGAATCTCGGTTGATTTCTTTTCCTCAGGGTACTTAGATGTTTCAGTTCCCCTGGTTCGCTCCATACACCTATGTATTCAGTGTAAGGTAACCATCTTATGATGGCTGGGTTCCCCCATTCAGACATCTCCGGATCACAGTCTGTTTGCCGACTCCCGAAGCTTTTCGCAGGCTACCACGTCTTTCATCGCCTCTGACTGCCAAGGCATCCACCGTATGCGCTTCTTCACTTGACCATATAACCCCAAGCAATCTGGTTATACTGTGAAGACGACATTCGCCGAAAGTTTGCATTTCACAAACTTTACCTTAGCCTGAATGAACACCAGTGAAAGTGCCATCCAGTCTATCTTTCTATCACATACCCAAATTTTTAAAGAACGATCTAATCAAAGACTAGAAATCAACATTCACCGCCTCATCAGCGGAATGCTCATTTCTAAACTCTAACAACGAAACAGCGGTAAGTGGTGGAGCCAAACGGGATCGAACCGTTGACCTCCTGCGTGCAAGGCAGGCGCTCTCCCAGCTGAGCTATGGCCCCGTATTTCTACAGGCGTTTCCCACACAAAATTGGTGGGTCTGGGCAGATTCGAACTGCCGACCTCACCCTTATCAGGGGTGCGCTCTAACCAACTGAGCTACAGACCCAATTTCGGGCTGTTTCTATCGTCTTCTTCAATGAATCAAGCAATTCGTGTGGGAACTTGTGAAGAAGCTGAGTCTTCGATTAAGGAGGTGATCCAGCCGCAGGTTCCCCTACGGCTACCTTGTTACGACTTCACCCCAGTCATGAATCACACCGTGGTAACCGTCCCCCCGAAGGTTAGACTAGCTACTTCTGGTGCAACCCACTCCCATGGTGTGACGGGCGGTGTGTACAAGGCCCGGGAACGTATTCACCGTGACATTCTGATTCACGATTACTAGCGATTCCGACTTCACGCAGTCGAGTTGCAGACTGCGATCCGGACTACGATCGGTTTTATGGGATTAGCTCCACCTCGCGGCTTGGCAACCCTTTGTACCGACCATTGTAGCACGTGTGTAGCCCAGGCCGTAAGGGCCATGATGACTTGACGTCATCCCCACCTTCCTCCGGTTTGTCACCGGCAGTCTCCTTAGAGTGCCCACCTTAACGTGCTGGTAACTAAGGACAAGGGTTGCGCTCGTTACGGGACTTAACCCAACATCTCACGACACGAGCTGACGACAGCCATGCAGCACCTGTCTCAGTGTTCCCGAAGGCACTCCGCCATCTCTGGCAGATTCACTGGATGTCAAGGCCTGGTAAGGTTCTTCGCGTTGCTTCGAATTAAACCACATGCTCCACCGCTTGTGCGGGCCCCCGTCAATTCATTTGAGTTTTAACCTTGCGGCCGTACCCCAGGCGGTCAACTTAATGCGTTAGCTGCGCCACTAAGAGCTCAAGGCTCCCAACGGCTAGTTGACATCGTTTACGGCGTGGACTACCAGGGTATCTAATCCTGTTTGCTCCCCACGCTTTCGCACCTCAGTGTCAGTATCAGTCCAGGTGGTCGCCTTCGCCACTGGTGTTCCTTCCTATATCTACGCATTTCACCGCTACACAGGAAATTCCACCACCCTCTACCATACTCTAGCTCGACAGTTTTGAATGCAGTTCCCAGGTTGAGCCCGGGGATTTCACATCCAACTTAACGAACCACCTACGCGCGCTTTACGCCCAGTAATTCCGATTAACGCTTGCACCCTCTGTATTACCGCGGCTGCTGGCACAGAGTTAGCCGGTGCTTATTCTGTCGGTAACGTCAAGACACCAACGTATTAGGTTAATGCCCTTCCTCCCAACTTAAAGTGCTTTACAATCCGAAGACCTTCTTCACACACGCGGCATGGCTGGATCAGGCTTTCGCCCATTGTCCAATATTCCCCACTGCTGCCTCCCGTAGGAGTCTGGACCGTGTCTCAGTTCCAGTGTGACTGATCATCCTCTCAGACCAGTTACGGATCGTCGCCTTGGTGAGCCATTACCTCACCAACTAGCTAATCCGACCTAGGCTCATCTGATAGCGTGAGGTCCGAAGATCCCCCACTTTCTCCCGTAGGACGTATGCGGTATTAGCGTCCGTTTCCGAACGTTATCCCCCACTACCAGGCAGATTCCTAGGCATTACTCACCCGTCCGCCGCTCGCCACCAGGTACAAGTACCCGTGCTGCCGCTCGACTTGCATGTGTTAGGCCTGCCGCCAGCGTTCA
Organism: Pseudomonas sp. BSw22131; assembly: GCF_026810445.1. Classification (NCBI taxonomy): domain Bacteria; kingdom Pseudomonadati; phylum Pseudomonadota; class Gammaproteobacteria; order Pseudomonadales; family Pseudomonadaceae; genus Pseudomonas; species Pseudomonas huanghezhanensis. The sequence continues at coordinate 3,665,273 of NZ_CP113949.1, forward strand.
ATCTGAGCCATGATCAAACTCTTCAGTTCAATTACTTCATGGGTTTTGAGAAAACCCTAAACTTGGCTCAGCAATCGTTGGTTAAACCATGATTTCTCGCGGAGTAACTTGCGATGCTGATAATCAGTTGACATCAGTCTTACAGCACAAGCACCCACACGAATTGCTTGATTCAGTTGTTAAAGAGCGGTTGGTTAAGATCTTTCGTCTCAACCGAGGCGCGCATTCTACAGCGCCCCGTGTATCTGTCAAGCGGTTATTTTCAGAAGCTTTCAAAGTTTCGCTTGGAAATCTTTAACAACTTCAACCACTTGCGCCGTGAGCGACTTAGCGTCTCTCGTCAGCGGGAGGCGAATTCTACAGCGTTACAATCTGCTGTCAACCCCCTTTCTGCACCTTCGATTCGAACCACTCAATCGAAGCACTTCCTCACCGTTTACTTCGTCCAACTCATTGATTAACAAAGAGTTTTCCGTTTCGTCCGCGCCGGAAGTGGGGCGAATTATAGACAGATCCTGAGGGCCGTCAACCCCTAATTCAAGAAGTTCACATATTTGAGTCATCAGCCTAGTAAAACGTCAACACGAGGGTTAATGCTTCCCCTGGCCAGGGCCCCGCTGCCCTTATCGACGTTGAGGTTGCAAGTGCTGTGCACCTTGGACTGGCAAGTCTCACCATGTATCTTCTATATATAGCTATCAGCAGGACCCCACTGGCGATAGATGTTGCAGTGGAGTTCATCGGCCGACTGCCGTTGCGATGCGCCTTCCACGCCTTGATCGGAATAAAAGCGAAATCGAACCCGTTACACGATGTCACTAGCATTTGTAACGCTGTTAGGCCATGTTTACGCCCACTGCGACTTCCACGCTGGCAAAATCGCGATGGGCAGCATTGTTGGCTTAGGCAAGGTAAGCGAATTCAAGCTAGATGCTGGCCCGTGCTTCGGGTCAGGTAAGGGACAGAATGAAATACATCATAATAATGCTAGCCATAGCATCCATCGCAGGATGTGCAGCGACTTCCAAACCGATAAAGCAGGGCAAGCGCGGCATCCATATCAACTGCTCCGGGCTCTCCTCCTCCTGGGATCGCTGCTACGAACTGGCAACTGACTCGTGCGAGTCGAAAAACTACAGGGTCATCGCTAAGTCTGGCGATGCATCCGAAGACCCGGGCGACTACCCTTTTGGCCTCAATCCTGCCGGTTATACCAGCCGCAGCATGATCATCATCTGCAAAAAGCCGGTCTCGCCCTGATCGAGCGCAGATGCTTAGCTTACGATCATCGGTACACCGACGATGCCAAGGGCGCGGCCATCAGACCGCGCCACATCAGTAGCTAGACCTCTTCGGTCCGCTCCTCGAGCCACGCCAGCTCAGTCCCTCCAAGCAGCGGACTCAAGCGCGTACGCACCTCATGGTGATAGCCGTTTAGCCAGATCCGCTCCTCCTGCGTGAGCAGACCGACCTCAAGGCATCGCGTGTCTATGGGGCACAGCGTCAACGTTTCAAATGACAGAAACTCGCCAAACTCGGTTTTGCCAGCTTCGCGGTTGATCACCAGATTCTCGATTCGCACGCCCCACTGCCCCGGACGGTAAGTTCCCGGCTCTATCGAGGTGATCATCCCTGGCAGCATCGCTGTTTGAGGGGTCGCCGGCGCCTGGTAGGCGATAACCTGCGGGCCTTCATGCACATTCAAAAAGTAGCCGACGCCGTGACCGGTGCCATGACCATAGTTGACGCCATCGGCCCACATCGGTGCGCGGGCGATAGCATCAAGCAATGGCGAGAGAATTCCACGCGGAAACTGGGCTTTGGACAGGGCAATCACACCTTTGAGCACGCGTGTGCAATCGCGCTTTTGCTCAGCGGTGGGCTGACCGATCGGCACCATACGCGTGATATCGGTGGTACCACCCAGGTACTGTCCGCCCGAATCGATCAGTAACAGACCGTCGCCTTCGATCTGCGCGTGCTCTGCCTCTGTAGCGCGGTAGTGCGGCATGGCGCCATTGCCGTTGAAGCCTGCAATCGTAGCAAAACTGGGGGAGATGTACCCCGGACGGCGTTGGCGAGCGGCGCTGAGTTTTTCATCAATCGTCAACTCACTCACAGGCTCATGACCCAGCGCAGTGTCGAGCCACGCGAAGAACTCGCAGAGCGCCGCACCGTCCTGCTCCATCGCCTGACGAATATGCTGGGCGTCCGCCTCGGTTTTTTGTGATTTGAAGAGCGTCGTCGGGTTCAACCCCTCAACCAGCGTCACTTCACTATCGAGGTAATCGAGAAGCCCACAGGTCACCCGAGCCGGGTCCACCAGCAAGCGTGCCTGCACCGGCACTTCACGCAATGCTGCGCCAATCTGGGTGTACTCACGCAACGTGATGCCTTCACTTGCGAGCGTCTGACGCAGCGCGGAGTCAACTTTGTCGGACGCGACGAACAGGCTGACGCTGTCAGGTCCGAGCAGCGCGAACGACAGGAACACCGGGTTGTAGGAAACGTCAGCGCCACGCACGTTAAATAGCCACGCGATATCGTCCAGGGTCGCAATGAAATGCCAGTCAGCGCCTCGTTCGCTCATCGCGCTACGCAACCGCTGAAGCTTCTCGGGGCGCAATACCGTGGCCTGAGGCGCTTTATGCTCATAAACCGCTTGCGCAGGTAATGCCGGTCGGTCGCGCCAGATTTCGATCAGGGGATCGAGGTCCGTACGCAGACGTGCGCCACGTGCATATAGATTGCTCGCCAGCGTACGAGAGGCCGCTACCGCCATCACCGCACCATCGACTGCGATGACCGAGTCCTGTTTGGCCTGCTCAGCGAGCCATTCAAGAGGGCCGGACTGCCCCGGCTGCAACTTGACCAGTTCGATGCCACTGCCCGCCAGCTCTTTGGTGGCTTGTTCCCAGTATCGGCTGTCGACCCACAAACCTGCGAAGGCCTGGGTCACGATCAGCGTGCCCACCGACCCTTGAAAACCCGACAACCATTGACGGCCCTGCCAGTAGCCCGGCAGGTACTCCGACAAATGAGGATCGGCCGATGGCACAAGCCAGGCATCAATGCCCTCGCGACTCATCAAGGCCCGCGCCCGCGTCAGGCGTTCGGCAACCGCTCCATTGGTTTTCGACTGCATATTCATTGATTCTCCCGCCCCAAATTTGCGTAGCCCGGATCGGATAATGGAGCAGCGCCGTGGGCTGAGCAACCGTGCAGCGCGCAATGAAGCACGCTTATAAAAGCCCCGCAGCCCAGAGTTTTACTTTTCGGCGGGATATTATCGAAACACATCCATTTAAGTACGCTCTATAAACAGCCGCTGCACCAACTAGCTGTTTCAACCTGGCGGGTACAATTTCGCACGCGCCCGTTATTGCTAATGCTTCGCGATAATTCATGAATCTGATTATTAAACCCTCTGCGCAAGTTCAATTAACGAGCGCCATAAAACCGCTACTGACCAGAAACGCCCATCTTCTGGCGTTAGAAAAATGTCTATCCACCGTCCTGCCGCTAGCCTCCCGACACCGCCTGAAAACGCCATAACGCCATAACGCCGAACCTGAGGCCAAGTCGTTTTTTTGACGCCCTATTAAATCAACGACTTAATCTCAATAATTCCTGCCTTATTAAAAATATTACAGAATCTTGGCGAAATAATTTGACAGGATCAGCGCCGCCGCCGATATATACACCTGTCAGATGTTTTCCAGAAAAACAGCAGTGCCTTAGAGCAGTGTGCGGACCTCATTCTGTTATTACCTTTTCGCTCTGCCCACGAAGTTAGTTACTACGGCACGCACCGATCACCGGTGGAAACGTGTTGGAAAAAGAAATTCCTATATTGACTGAGTTTGCTCGGCGTGGCGGTAGCTTTGCCTGAAGAATCGTTTCGCAGTCACTCCCCCGATGAGTCAAGCGTCTGGATGAATCAAGCGCCTGGCACAAGCTGTCTCTGCCCCCCTGGGTCTGCAGATTCGGGCGGTAGCGTGCCTTAACGCCTTTGCGAGACGCCGACGCCACTGCACGCATTGATTACCTTCCCAGCGTGTGTCCAGTTACCCCCGAGAGACCGATGCAATGCCACTACTTTTCGACATGGATGAGCAGCACGCTCAGCGCTTGGCTGACGAAATTGACGCCAACGGCTTTGCAAAGCTGACCGGCGCCGTCAGCAATGACGAGCTGGCACAATTGCGCGACTGGACCGATGCCCAGGCGCGACAACATCATGGTGAATACTTCGCGTACCACGGTGAACAAAAGCTCGCTGGCAGCGTGCTTGCCGGGTTCTGGGCCGACCCAAAACTCAAGCATTTGCTGGCGGGCCTCTATCGCCGTGCCGCCAGTCGCGAGGCTGCGAGCGAACGGATCTTCCCGGTGCTGCGCTGCGTACAAGGCGTGCACGGACGACGCGAATCCAACTGCTTCCATTACGACGCCAGCCTGGTGACCGCGCTCATCCCCGTGTTTATCCCGACTGAAGGCGCGGAGCGCGGTGACCTGATGCTGTTTCCCAACCTGCGCCGGGTGCGCGGCTGGGTGCTGTTCAATGTGCTTGAAAAGGCCCTGTTGCAAAACCGCTTCACCCGCTGGTTGATCTGCAAGGGCATGCATCAGGGCTGGCTCAAGCCTTACGTGCTGAAACTGGAGCCCGGCAACATCTACTTTTTCTGGGGTTATCGCACCCTCCATGCCAATCAGGCGTGCAGCCCTGAAGTGAAGCGCGCCACAGCGTTGTTTCATTTTGGCGATCCCCACACAGGCAGCCTGGCCACGCGCTGGATCCTCAAGTTCAACCAGGGCCGCGCTCGACGCATCAGCAACAAGACCGGCAGTCAGCCACCCGCTTCAACCCAAGGCTAGCCTGAGCAAAACTTGCCGCTCTACCTGACTTACGCACTTCGTCCGACATGGAGGCTTCGATGATTAACGTAACCAAGACCTATCTAGGCGATATCGACAAGTTCAAGGGCTATGTGGAAGGCATCTATTCACGTGGCTGGCTGACCAATCACGGTCCGCTGGTGCTCGAGCTTGAAGCGCGGCTGCGCGAATACCTGGGCGTCAAGCACGTCATTCTCACCAACAACGGAACCCTCGCCCTACAAGTTGCGTATCGCGCACTGGGGCTGAGCGGCAGCGCCGTGACCACGCCCTTCAGCTTTGTGGCCACCAGCAGCTCGTTGCAGTGGGAAGGCATCCGCCCGATCTTCGCCGACATCGACGCAGACACCTGGAACATCTCCCCCGACCATATAGAAAGCCGGATCGTCTCCGACACCACCGCCATCGTCGGCACTCACGTGTTCGGCAACCCTTGCGCGGTTGAGCGCATTGAAGCCATTGCCCACAAACACAACCTGAAAGTGGTGTACGACGGCGCCCATGCATTCGCGGTGCGCCACGCTGGCAAATCAGTGCTGAACTGGGGAGACATCAGCACCTTGAGTTTCCACGCCACCAAGCTGTTTCACACCATTGAGGGCGGTGCGATCATCACCAACGACGATGAAACAGCACGCCGTGCCCACTTGCTTTGCAACTTCGGCATCACGGGTGTGGACAAGATCGAAGGGCTTGGCATCAACGCCAAACTCAACGAGTTCTCGGCCGCGATGGGTCTGTGCATTCTGGACGACATCCAGAATATCCTCCAGGAGCGCGCTGAAATGTCCGCGTACTACGTCAGCCGGCTCAGCGACTACGTTGACCTGCAACGCGCTGAAGCCGACAGCGAACTCAATAACAGCTATTTCCCGATCGGGCTGGCTGATGAGCAGCAGTTATTGCGTGTGCGTGCGGCGCTGAACACCAACGGCATCAACCCCCGCCGCTACTTTTATCCCTCGCTCGATACCCTTGAATACCTGCAGCCACAGGCCGCACAGACCGCTTCGCGCGCACTCAGCGAACGCGTGCTGTGCCTGCCGATCTACCCAGGCCTGAAACGCGAAGATCAGGACCGCGTGATCAACACGATCATCGCCGAATGCAGCCTGGGCCAAGCGCACTACCAGGTGCCCACACTCGCTCAGGTCATCTGACTGTCATGCAGATCCGATCTACCCGGGACGCCAGACGTTCAGTCGTGCGCAACACTGCACTGAGCTATGCAGGCCAGGCGTACGCGTTACTGGTGGGTATCCTGATCATGCCGTTTTACCTCGGCCATCTGGGTGCCGAGGCCTACGGGCTGATCGGATTCTTCGCCGTGATCCAGGCTTGGCTGCAACTGCTGGATGCGGGCCTGTCCCCCAGTCTGGTGCGCGCAGTGGCGCATCAACAGGGCACGCCAGCGCAGGAGCGCAGTACGGGCCGGTTGCTGCGCTCGTTTGAAGTGATCTTTCTACCGCTGGCCTCGCTGTGCTGCATTGCGGTGTACCTGGGCAGCGACTGGATCGCCGTTCACTGGCTCAACGCCAGACAAATGAGCCCACAGACGCTGATCGACTGCATCTCCCTGATGGGCGTGATCATTGCGCTGCGCCTGTATTCGACCCTCTATAAAAGCGGCATTCAGGGTCTGGAACAACACGCGTGGCTGAATGCGGCCAACGTGATCATCGCCACCCTGCGCTACTTCGGCGGGTTACTGCTGGTGAGCACCTACTCGCAAGACCCGATCGATTTTTTTGTTTTCCAGGCGCTGGTCGGCCTGATCGAAGCCTTGATCTTCGCCGCACGTGCTTACCAGCAAATGCCGACACCTACCTGGCATACGGGCTTTGACTGGGCGCTGGTCAAACCGATTCTGCCCTTCGCCGCGAATATGTCAGGCGCCGCGATCCTGTGGATTCTGCTGACTCAGATCGACAAAGTGCTGCTGTCGGAACTGCTACCGCTGCACGAGTACGGTTATTTTTCGCTGGTGGCGCTGATCACCACCGGCATCATGATGTTGAGCAACCCGGTCGCGCAGACCCTGCTGCCACGCCTGACCGTGTTGATGGCCGAGGGCCGCCGGGACGAGATGCACGCTTTGTTTCTGGCAGCGCACCGCTTTATCTGCACGTTCCTGTTCCCGCTGGCGGCGCTGATCGCACTGCACGCCGATTCACTGGTCTACGCATGGTCAGGCGACCTGGCCGCTGCGCAGTGGTGCCGCTCGATCCTGCCGTGGTACGCACTGGGCAGCGCCATAATGGCCGCCAGCGCGTTCCAGTTTTACCTGCAATACGCTTATGGCCAGATGCGCCTGCACATGAGATACAGCGTGATTTCAGCGCTGATTACCGTACCGGTGATGTTTGTGGCGATTCATTACTACGCCGCGCTCGGGGCCGCCATCGCCTGGTTTGTCTTGCGCCTGATTTCGTTCGCTATCTGGCCTGCCTTCATTCACCAGAAGCTGGCGCCGGAGATTAATGGCCAATGGTTGCGAGACGTCATTCGCATCAGCGTGATGACCGCCGTAGGCCTTGTCATCAGCGAGCCGGTTTTTCGACTGGTCGCCGGTCAAGACCGCTTGACGACCTTCATGGGCCTTGCGATCACCGGCCTGATTACCTTGATCGTGGTAGCAGCGAGCTATAAGCCGCTGGTGACAAAAATTTCAGTCCTGTTCAGCAAATTGAGTACATGAGCCATGGATGCTACCCGTACGAACACCCAAGCCGAGCCGTCAGCCGCCCCGCTGGTGAGCATTGTCTGCCCCGCTTACAACCAGGAAGCCTATATCGCACAAACGCTGGAGGCGTTTCTGGCGCAGAAGACCACGTTCGAGATCGAAATTCTGGTCAACGATGACGCCTCCACCGATGGCACCGCGCGGGTAATCGCTGACTATGCGCAGCGCTACCCCTCACTCATCCGTCCGTTCTACAGCCAAGTGAATCAGTACTCGCAAGGCAAGCCGTCAGTACCCCGCCTGTTTGGGGTTGCCCGAGGCCGCTACATCGCTTTCTGCGAAGGCGACGATTACTGGACCGACCCGCAGAAGCTGCAAATCCAGGTGGACTTCCTGGAAAGTCACCCCGATTACGTGCTGACGTACCACGATGCCGTATCCTTCGATGCAGATGGCCAGTACGGCGTTCAACTGCAGGGCAAACTGCGCAGGGATGCCACTGCGCTCGAACTGCAGCAGGCCCGGCCGATTTCGACCCTGACCACCTGCTTTCGCAACGTCTTCGATACGCTGCCCCCGGAATTGCTGGCTGCACCGCTCAATGATCTGGTGTGGTGGTCGTTACTGGGCGCGTTTGGCAAGGGCAAGTTTCTCGGTGAAATCAAACCGGCTGCCTACCGGCTGCACCCTGGTGGCGTATTCTCGATGCGTTCCAACAAACGCAAACTGCACATGAGCCTGCAAACCGCAGGCGCACTGGCCAACTATTACAACCGCTTGGGCAATCAGGAACTCTATGAGTACTTTCTGATGCAACTGGTGGGCTACTCACTGTCAGCCATGACGCCACAAAACAAAGTGATTGCGCTGTCGCAAGTCGCCCTTAATTTCAGCACAAACATCAGCAAACGGCTGGTGCCCACATTAAGCAAAGGTCATGTTCAATAACGTATTAGTGGTCTGCGTCGGCAATATCTGCCGTAGCCCAATGGCTGAAGCCATGCTCCTGCAACGCGTCGGCACAAAGGGCGTGTCGATTTCATCAGCGGGCACCCACGCCATGCTCAGCTCAAGCATGGACCCGCTTGCCCAGGACGTCTTGAAGGTCAACGGCGTGCCTGTTTACAAACACCGCAGCCGTCAGATGGACGTCGAGATGCTGCACCAGGCCGACCTGGTCCTGGTGATGGAACCGCAACAGCTGCAAAGCGTGCTCAGCCTCGCTCCAGAGGTGCGCGGCAAAACGTTTTTGATTGGCAAATGGCAAGAACTGGAAATAGCCGACCCCTACCGGCGCCCCAAATTGGCCTTTGAACAGACCTACGAGCAGCTCTCGCGTTGCGTCGACGACTGGCTTCCTTATCTTCAGTCAGGAGAATCAAGATAAATGACCGTCATGAACCGTAGTTCGTTGGAGGACTTTCAAGACTCCCGAATCGATTTGGCGACTATCTTGCGCACACTATTCGATCACAAGGGAATGATTGCATCGATCGTCGGCCTGTGCGCCCTGCTGGGGCTGACTTACGCCATCCTCGCAATACCTATTTACCAGGCCAACGCGATGATCCAGATCGAGCCGAAAAAAATCGGCATCGAGGGCCGCACCGAGGTCAACAGCAAGCCGCTGTCGGTGTCGCAGGCGACCACTGAAATCGAGCTGATCAAGTCCCGCGCCGTTCTGGGCAAGGTGGTCGACGACCTCAAGCTCAACATCGTGCAAAAGCCCAACTACGCGCCGGTCATCGGCGGTTACCTGGCCCGCAATTTCAAACCCGATCATGAGGGCGCGCTGGCCAGCCCGATGTTCGGACTGAACAGCTACGCGTGGGGCGGCGAGAAGCTGGACATCTTCCAGCTGGACGTGCCCGAAGCCCTGCTTGGCGCCAGAATGACCCTGATTGCGAACGAGCCAGGTACGTTTTCGCTGTACGACAACGACAAAAACCTGCTGCTAAAAGGCGCCACCAACCAAAGCGTCGAAGGCAGTGGCATCAAGATTCAGGTCGCGAACCTCAATGCGCGTCCCGGCACTGAATTCAGCGTAGTCCGCCAGCGCACGCTGACCGCCGCACTGAATTATCAGGACCGCCTGAAAATCGCCGAAGCCGGCAAGGACTCCGGGATCGTTTATCTGACTATCCAAGACCCCGACCCGGCACTGGCCAAACGTATTCTCAACGAAGTCAGCCGCCTTTACGTCCGTCAGAACGTTGAGCGCAGTTCGGCCGAAGCGGCCCAGCGGCTTGAATTCCTGCGCTCGCAATTGCCCGCTGTGCGCAAACAGCTGGAGCAGTCGGAAACCGCGCTCAACAACTTTCAGACCGGCGCCAAATCGGTGGATTTGAGCATCGAGACCAAGGCAGTGCTCGATCAGGTGGTGAAACTCGACGGCACCTTGTCCGAACTGAAAATGAAGCGCGTTGAAGTCGAACGCCTGTACACCCCGGAACACCCGACATATCGGGCACTGGTCACCCAGATCGGCCAGATCGAGTCGCAAAAACAAGGGCTGCTGAAGAAGATCCAGGCGCTGCCTGCCACTCAGCAAGAACTGCTGCGCCTGACACGTGACATGCAAGTGACAACGCAAACCTACACCTTGCTGCTCGACAAGAGCCAGGAGCAGGACATTCTGCGGGCCGGCAGCATCGGTAACGTCAGGATCATCGACAACGCCGACGTCAACGTCGAAGAGCCGGCAAAACCGATGAGGAAAGTCATCGTTATTATCGCGACCCTTGTGGGCCTGCTGATTGCCGTCGCGACGGTGTTTGTGCGCCAGGCTTTCTACCGTGGCGTCGACAACCCGGAGGTCATCGAAAACCTGGGTATGCCGGTGTACGCATCGCTGCCGTTCTCGCGTCAGCAAGAGCGCATGGACAAGACCACCCAGAGCGGCCGCTCCAACCCTGAACGCGCACTGTTGAGTGTCAGCGCGCCGACGGAGCTGGCCATCGAGTCGCTGCGCAGCCTGCGCACCAGCCTGCATTTCGCGATGCTCGAAGCACGCAACAACGTGCTGATGATTACCAGCCCTACGCCGGGCGTGGGCAAGTCGTTCGTGTCCAGCAACCTGGCGGTCATCATCGCCCAGACCGGCAAGCGCGTATTGCTGATCGATGCCGACATGCGCAAAGGCTACCTGCATAAAGTGTTCAATCTGACGCCCAAACACGGCCTGTCGGATGCGCTGGCCGCTCGCCTGAAAAGCAAAGAGGTGATCAACCACACCGAAGTGCGCAACCTGGACTTCATCTCCTGTGGTTTTGCCGCGCCCAACCCGTCGGAGCTGTTGATGCACGACAACTTCAACAAGCTGATCAGCGACCTCGCGCCGCTCTACGACCTGGTGCTGGTCGATACGCCGCCGGTTCTGGCGGTCACCGACGCGGCACTGGTCGGTCGCCAGTCAGGCACCTGCTTGCTGGTGACACGCTTCGGCCTGACCACCGCCAAAGAAATCGAAGCATGCAAGCGTCGCCTGGGCCAGAACGGCATCGTCATCAAGGGTGCTATTTTCAACGGCGTGCTGCGCAAGGCATCGACGGCGGACTACGACTGCGCTACCTACGGTTACGACTACACAACGGCTCGCAAGTAATCCGGCCGCACGTTAACCTCCGCGCCCTCACAAAAAAGTTCCCGCCACAGCTCAACAACAGTATTTGAAGAAAACATGGAGACGTAAATGACCAGGACCGTCGCAGTGATGCAACCCTACCTCTTCCCCTATCTGGGTTATTTCCAGCTGATTGCCGCAGCAGACGTTTTTGTTCTGGGAGACGATCTGCCGTACGTAAGGTCTGGCTGGGTCAACCGCAACCGCATACTGCATCATCACGAAGCCAAGCTGATTACCTTCCCGCTCAAGAAGGACCGCTTCCAGTTGGCGGTTAATCAGCGGCAACTCTGCGACAACTTCGAAGATGAAGCCGAACGTCTGATCAAGCTCATCACCTCCTGTTACATCAAGGCGCCGTATTTTGCTCAGGTGATGCCGCTGATCGAACGCTTGATACGGTTTGCACAACCCAACATTGCGCTGTATACCGAGCATACAATCCGCGCGATGTGTACTTTTCTTGATATCGGTACGCCGATCATGCGCGGTTCCGAGCTGATTCTGGGCCAGCCTGCCGACCGACAGGAGCGCATGGTTCGCATCGCTCATATGCTTGAGGCAACGACCTTCATCAACCCGGAAGGCGGGTCGGTGCAGTACGATCGCGATTACTTTGCGCGCAACCGGCTGCTGGTGCGGTTTTTCCGGATGAACCCGGTAATTTACCGGCAGTTCAGACAGCCTTTCGTCGCTAACTTGTCGATCATTGATGTGCTGATGTTCAACTCTGTCGAACAGGTCCAGCAATTGCTTACCTGTTATTCACTGGACAAAAACAGGCCAGTGGCCAACCCGGACTTGCTGCACGGAATGGCACAATATCCAGGCGGTGCTTCTGCCTTGTCGAACCGGATTGCAGTGGAGTGATAAACATGTCTCAAGCCAATAAACCAGCGCGTTGGTATTTGATTCAAACCAAACCTCGGCAGGAAGCCCGTGCGGAGGAGCATTTGCAGCGCCAGCTGTTCGAGTGTTACAGGCCTATCAAGATGGGCGAGAAAAAACGCGGATCGCGTGCCGCTGTCGAGGAAGAGCTGTTTCCGGGCTACCTGTTCATCCGCATGGATCAGGCACAGGACAACTGGTATCCCATCCGCTCGACCCGAGGCGTTGCGCGCATCGTGACGTTCGGCGGCATGCCCGTTCCGGTTCAGGATGTGTTGATCGATCAAATCCGCCAGCGTCTGATAACACCGCCGCCCAAGCTGCAGTTTCAGCAAGGTGAGACGGTGCGTATTACGGCGGAAGGTTTCAACGACGTGGAAGCCATTTTTCTGACGGCAGACGGCGATGAACGCGCAGTGATTCTGCTCAACCTCCTTCAACGTGAGCAGAAAGTGACACTTCCTGTCAGTAGCCTGACCCGCGCCGAAGCCCGGGCGTGAGAGTCCACCCGCTCTAGACACCACGCCTCACCTCTTACTGATTGTCTGGTGCTGTGCAGCCGCACAGCGCCTCGTCCGCTTTCGCCCCGGAAAATCACCATGACCCAAAAAACGACGTTGGTGACGCTCACCTATGGTGATCGTTTCAATTACCTGCACACGCTGGTCAGCCGCTCGCTGGAAAGTCCGTTGATTGATCGCGTGATCATCGTGAGCAACGCATCGACCGCACCGCTGGACACCCTGCAGCGTATCTGGCCGGGCCAGGTGAGCGTGATTTACCTGAACGAAAACACCGGCTCGGCGCGTGGTTACTCAGTGGGCATACAGGCGGCGCTGGATGCAGGTGCCGAACACATCTGGCTGATGGACGACGACAACGCCCCGACCATCAACGCCATCGCCACCCTGCATGAGGTGCTTGAACAGCGCAAAACCATCGACGGCCAAGACAAAGCCGCCGTGCTGGGTTTTCGCCCCACCCATCAAGCCGACATTGCTGCAGGTGTGCCAAACCGCTTCGCGATTCAACGCCGCTCGAGCTTTTTCGGTTTTCATATCGCGCAGTTGCCGTACAAGATCTGGCGCCGACTGCCGTGGGGCGCGCCTAAGCAACCGGAGCGCAAGCTGGCGCTGGTGCAATTGCCGTTCGCGACCTACGGCGGCTTGCTGGCCCACCGAAAACTTTATCGGCGCATCGGTCTGCCGCTGGACGCGTTGATGCTCTACGCAGACGACAGCGAATACACCTGGCGCATCACCGCAGGCGGCGGCAGGATTTTCCTGGTGCCAGACGCACTGCTCGATGATCTGGAAAGCTCCTGGAACATCAAGGCGCGCACCAACAACATTTACGAAAGCTTTTTACTGGGTGGCTCGGATCTGCGGGCCTATTACGGCGCGAGAAACCAGGCCTGGTTCGACAAGAACATCTGGTCCAACTCCTCGGTGCTCTATGGCCTCAACCGCTGGGTGTTCTTCCGCCTGCTGCGCCTGATCGCCAAGCGGCGCGGTGCCGAAGCGCGCCTGAGCCTGATTGAAAAAGCCATCCGCGACGGTGAGTCCGGTGTACTGGGTCTGAATCAGTCGTACCCCTTATGAAAATACTGTTCATCAACAGCCTGTACTCGCCCCACATCGGCGGCGGCGCGGAGATCATTCTTCAACGCACCGCCGAAGGCTTGCAACAGCGGGGCTGCGAGGTCAGCGTGCTCGCGACCGGTCCCGACGCTGGGCTGGCAGTCGAGGTAATCAATCAGGTCAAGGTCTACCGCGCCGGGCTGCATAACTTCTACTGGCAGTTCAGCAACCAGCGTCCAGGCCGTCTCGCCCGGCTGGGCTGGCACCTGCGCGACCGCTACAACGGCGCCATGCGGGCCTACGTCAGGCAGGTCATCGAAAAGGAACAACCGCAGGTAGTCGTGTGCCACAACCTGGCGGGCTGGTCGGTCTCGGTGTGGGATGAAATTACCGCGTCAGGACTGCCCATCGTTCAGGTACTGCACGACATGTACTTGATGTGTCCCAGCAGCAACATGTTCAAAAAGGGCCAGTGCTGCCAGCAACAATGCGCCAGTTGCCAGCAGTTTCGAAGAAGCCACGATGCCCGTTCCGCGCAGGTGTCGACGGTGGTCGGGGTCAGCAACTTCATGCTGGAAAAGCTTCAGAAGCAGGGCTACTTCAACGGTGCGCGAGGTTACGTGGTGCACAACGCCAGTCCTTACGCTGCGCCGGTCAATATTCGAGCCGCAGCAAGGCAGGCGAACCCGGCACTGAAAAAAACGCCGCTGCGCTTCGGCTACATGGGGACGTTGTCCGAGCAAAAAGGCGTGCGCTGGCTGATCGAGCAGTTTCAGCGATTGCCGTTCGACGCCACGCTGCAGATCGCAGGACGCGGGCAGCTTGACGATGAAGCGCAGCTCAAGGCGCTGGCGACATCGTCCGCAATCAGTTTTGTCGGCTATCAGACGCCTGACGCGTTCTACCGGGGGATTGATGTCGCGGTGGTGCCGTCGATCTGGAACGAGCCATTCGGCATGGTCGCGGTCGAGGCCTGCGCGCACTCGGTGCCGGTCATTGCGAGCCGGATGGGCGGTTTACCGGAAATCATTCAAGAGCCGCTCAACGGATTGTTGTGCAACCCCCAGGACCCGCACTCACTGGGCCACGCCATGCTCAGACTGGATCAGCAGCCAGACCTGTTCCAGCGCTTGAGCGCTCAGGCCCGGGGCAGCGTGGCTGCATTCTTGAACCTGGACCTGATGCTCGACAGTTACCAGCGCATCTTCGACCAGACCGTACTGAGCACCAACAGCCGACAGGCACCCCACACCGCCAGCCAGACCGTTTAATAAGCATCGCACCCCCGCCGGTCTCTCGCCAACGGCCCGAGACTGACCTGAGCAAGCGCTCCGGACCGCGCCTCCTCATTGAGACACACCATGCCCGACACGTACCTGACAACGTCACGACAACCGTTGATGGTTCTCCTGCTGGTCTTGTTGCTGAGCTGTGCGGCGATTGCCGATGAATCGTTCATCATCGGTGTGGATACCCACCTCATGAACAAAAACACGACTTCGGCCAAAGCGTTGCAGATGCTTGAAGCTGCGGGCGTGGACTCGGTGCGCGATGACGCCTACTGGTCCAGTGCCGAGCCCCGACGAGGCTTGATGCGGATCGAACCGGCCTGGCAAGCGTACTTGAGCAAAGCACAGGAACATCATTTGAGGCCCCTGCTGGTGCTCGGCTATGGCAGCCCTTTTTACGATAACTACGCCAAGCCGCGCGTCCCGGCTGTCAGGCAAGCGTTCGGCAACTACGTCCAGTTCGTGACCCGGCAACTGACCGACAGCGTGGATTTTTATGAGATCTGGAACGAGTGGGACAAGGAGAACCCGGTCGATCCAGCGTTTGCCAGGGACTACAGCCTGCTGGTCGAAGAAAGCGTCCGGCGCATCCGCACCAACGAACGGCCCATGGTGGTGCTTGCGGGCGCGGTCACCAGTCAGGGCATGGACCTGGGTTTCGCTGATCGGCTGATCGAATCCGGCATTCTGGAACACGTCGATGGCCTGTCGCTGCACCCGTACGTGCATTGCCGCTACGAGGAGCGTCACACGCCGGAGCGATGGATCGCCTGGTTGCGCTGGTTGAACGCAGATCTTCGAACCCTCGCCGCCCGGCCTGTACCGCTGTACCTGACGGAAATGGGCTGGCCGAGCAACGACGGCAATTGCGGCGTCAGTGAACAGCTGCAATCGGCCTATCTGGCCCGCAGTTTTTTCCTGGCCCAGACGCTGCCAGACATCAAGGGGTTGTGGTGGAACGGCTTGCTCAACGAAGGCGCCGACCGCCATGACCCTGAACAGAATTTCGGCTTGCTCAATCAGGACCTCAGCGTCAAACCCGCGTACCTGACCCTGAAGGCGATCAGCCCGACACTGCATGGGTTTCGCTACGACGCAGAAAAAAGCCGAGAAACAGAGTCGCAATTCCTGCTGCGGTTCGCCAAGGGTTCCGAGCAGATCCTGGTGGGCTGGACGACGGGCCTCGAGCGCCCGATAAAAGTCGAAGCCAGCAGCGTGCTGGGCGGAAACGTCAAGTACATCGACACCGTAAAACCGCAAGACGGCCTCATCGACAGCGGCATCCCGTGGTCGTGCAACGAAGGTCGCTGCTCGGCGCAGGTGCCCATCACCGAGTTTCCAAAAATCATAACCCTCGGTACGCGGCCGGCCTTGTTCGCCCTGCCCTGACAGCGTCAAAAGACTTTCAGTCCGTGCCGAGAGCGACATTCTGTGTCCATGTTCTTCCGGGCTCTCTCGCAATGACTCATTTTTTTTACAACAGGTCGCCCCTCGATGATTGTGATCAATGCACGTTTTCTCACGCAGGAATTGCGCGGTGTACAGCGCTTTGCCGAGCAAACCTGCCTGGCGCTGAAGCAATTGCGCGACGACGTGGTTTTCGTGGCGCCCCACGGCATCAAAATGCACGAAAGCGCCAAAGCCCTGGACGTGCAATGCATCGGTCGTAACAGCGGCCACCTGTGGGAACAGCTGGACCTGCCGCTGTACCTCAAACGCAACGCCAGCCCGCTGCTGATCTCGCTCTGCAGCACGGCGCCGTTGCTGTACGGCAACCAGATCGCCACGCACCATGACATCACGTATGTGCGGCATCCGCAGAGTTACACCCGCTCCTTCCGCCTGCTTTACCGGACCATGACGCCGATCATGCTGACGCGTATCAAAACGCTGCTCACGGTGAGCAACTTCTCCAGAGGGGAGATCTCGCAGTTCTATCGTTACCCCGAAAAGAAAATAGTCGTGGTGCCTAACGCTGTCAGTGCTGCCTTTCAGCCTGGCGCTCAGGTAAAGAACGGACCTCACTACTTGCTCGCAGTGTCATCGCCCAGCGCGCACAAGAACTTCAACCGAATGATTCAGGCCTTCCTGATGCTGCGCGACCACGACCATCTGGAGCTGCGCATCGTCGGCGCCGCCAGCGAAATTTTCGCGGACGAGAGTCTGCAAAGCCTCGCATCGCGCGACCCGCGCATTCGTTTTCTGGGGCGCTTGAGCGATACCGAGCTGATTGCCCAGTACCAGGGCGCCAAAGCATTTGTGTTCCCTTCTCTTTATGAAGGGTTCGGTATCCCGCCACTGGAAGCACAGGCCTGTGGCTGCCCGGTGCTGGCCGCGAACGCGGCGTCGATACCCGAAGTGCTGCAAGCCAGCGCGCTGTATTTCGACCCGCTGGACGTCAGCCATATCGCCGCGGCGATGGAGCGCATCCTCTCGGACCTGACGCTTCGCCGATCGCTGCGCCGTCGTGGCCTGAACAACGTGGCGCGGTTCTCCTGGGAAGACTCGGCGCAACGGGTTTCGCAGCGCATCGATTTCCTGACGAGCCCCGCCAAAGACCGGCGCGGTGCAAGCAGCGGCACTGACAACCTGCAACGCAAATCCTCGTCGAGCAAGCTGTGAGGCATGGGCATGAAACGTCTGGACTATCTCGATGCACTGCGCGGCATCGCGGCATTGCTGGTGGTGTTCACCCACTTCTACGCACCGCTGCTCGGGCATGTGTGGGTGCTCGACTACCTGATTGATCCGGGCAAACTCGGGGTGCTGTGGTTTTTCATGATCAGTGGCGTGGTGATTCCGTTCAGCCTCAAACCCGGCCCCGACGGTCCAAGCCGGTTCCTGATTTCCCGCTTCATGCGTTTGTACCCCGCCTACTGGCTATCGCTGCTGGTGTTTCTGGTGATGCTCAAAATCAGTGGCAGTGCGCTGCCCGCTTGGCCGCAAGTCATCGCCAACCTGAGCATGGTGCAAGCGGCCATGGGCTTTGATGACGTCATCGGCCTGTACTGGACGCTGTTCATCGAAGTGGTGTTTTACGCGCTGTGCCTGGCCTTGTTCGTCGCCGGCAAGCTGGACGACGTGGCGTTCCGCAGCCGCTGCGCGTTGCTGTTTCTGCTGATGGCACTGGCGATGGGAGCCGTGCGCGCAGTGACCGAACGCAAGCTGCCGGTGGCCCTGCCGCTGGCATTGTCGCTGATGTTTTTTGGCTCGGTGTGGCGCCAGTGGCTGTTGGGCGAACACAGCCGCCAGCTCACACGCAATCTGCTGCTGTTGCTGGTCGGGTTCGCCGTGTTGCTGCCGCCCACGCTGATCATGGCTTACAACAAAGACATGGGCACCGGCGAGACCTGGGGCCGTTACCTGTTCACCTACTTCGTGGCCATCAGCAGTTTCCTGCTATTGACGCGAAGCGTTCGCCTGCATCACCCAGCGCTGGTATGGCTGGGCGCTGTGAGTTACTCGCTGTACCTGCTGCACCCCTCGATGTTGATGCTGAGCCATTGGCTGCTCGAACCCACCGGCGCTTCGCCGCTGATCGTTGCGCTATTTGCCACTGTGCTAACCCTGGGGTTTGCCCACCTGAGTTTTCGCCTGATCGAAACACCGTTTATTCAGCTGGGTAGACGCCTCAATAACCGCAATCCCAAGACGCAGATTGTGAGCGTCTGAAGTAGCGCCTGCAAACCTACAGGAAGTGGGAGGTTGCGCGCGAGCACCGCTCGACGTGCGCAACTTTTCTTCGGCCGCTAAAGCAGAGAACTCCAATGAAAATTGCAATCGTCCATGATTGGCTGGTGACTTACGCCGGTGCCGAACGAGTACTGGCGTCGCTGATTCACATCTGGCCTGAGGCGGACCTTTTTTCCGTCATCGATTTCCTGAGCGACGAAGACCGTGCCCATTTGGGTGGCAAAGTCGCTAAAACCACCTTTATTCAGCGCCTGCCCAAAGCCAGAACCCGTTATCAGCGCTATCTGCCGCTGATGCCGATGGCCATCGAACAACTCGACCTGTCCGGCTATGACCTGATCATCAGCAGCAGCCATGCCGTGGCCAAAGGCGTACTGAGCGGGCCAGACCAGTTGCACATCAGTTATGTGCATTCCCCCATTCGCTACGCCTGGGATCTGCAACACCAGTACCTGCAGGAGTCAGGAATGGCGCGCGGCCTGAAAAGCAAACTGGCGCGGATGATCCTGCACTACATCCGCATGTGGGATCAGCGCACGGCGGCCGGCGTCGATGATTTCGTCGCCAATTCATATTTCATCGGCGGGCGTATCTCCAAAGCCTATCGCCGCGAGTCCACGGTGATTTACCCGCCGGTGAACACCCAGGCTTTTACCTTGCAAGAGCAAAAGCAGGACTACTACTTCACGGCGTCGCGCATGGTCCCTTACAAGCGGATGCCAATGATCATCGAGGCGTTCGCGGCGATGCCGGACAAGCGCCTGATCGTGATTGGCGATGGTCCGGAAATGGAAAGGGCCAAAGCCATTCATGCGCCCAACGTCACCTTGCTCGGTTATCAGCCGTTCGCGGTGCTGCTGGAGCACATGCGCAATGCTCGAGCGTTCGTCTTTGCCGCTGAAGAAGATTTCGGCATCAGCCCGGTGGAGGCTCAGGCGTGCGGGACACCGGTGATTGCGTTCGGCAAGGGCGGCGCGCTGGAAACCGTCTGCGGCCTGGACCACCCGCAACCAACCGGCGTGTTCTACCAGCATCAGACGGTGGAGTCGCTGGTGGCCGCCGTGAGCGAGTTCGAGACTGAGCGCGCGCGGATCACGGCCCAGGCGTGTCGAAACAACGCCGAACGCTTCAGCGAAGAACGCTTCGAGACCGAGATGCACCAATTCGTCGAACAGCGCCTGAGTGTTGCCCGCCAGTCCCGGGTGCCTGCGGCGGCCCGGGCTCCGCAAGCGGGGCCGACGCTGGTCAGCAACGACCTGAGCGGCCGGGTAGTTCAGATCAAATCCGTTTGAGCGAGCACCGTCATGAGCACACCGTTGCGCGGCATCCTAAAGGCTCATCAATCGTCGCTTTCGGTCGCTCACCGTCTACTGGACCTGACGGTGATCGTCCTGGGCGGCGCCTGTCAGGCCCGTTTCAACGGTATGGCACTGACCGCCGAGGCGTGGACTCAGATCTTGCTTGCGGTGCTGGTCTTTCACTGGCTGGGGGAATGTCACCAGCTCTACGGCTCATGGCGTGGCGAACGGATTGGCCGCGAACTGCTCAAGGTCCTCAATTACTGGGCATTGACCTTCGCGGTGTTGCTGAGCGCCGATTACCTGCTGCTCAACCACACCGGCGTCCGTGATCACGCGCAGTTGGCCTGGTTTGCAACGGTGCTGCTCGCATTGTGCGGTTATCGACTGGGGATTCGCAGCCTGTTGCAAGGACTGCGTAGTCAGGGTTTCAACATTCGCCGTGTTGCAGTAGTGGGCACCGGCCATTGCAGCGAGCGGCTGGCCAGATCCATCGAAAGCGCGCCATGGATGGGCCTCGACCTGCTGGGTTTTTACGATGACCAGCCGCAGCAGATGGATCTGGCGCGAATCGGTCGCCGGGTCCCGGTGCTGGGCGGGCTTGACCAACTGCTCATCGATGCACGCAAAGGCAGGATCGACAAGGTCTACATCACCCTGTCGCTGGACAGCCAGACCCGACTGGGACAGTTGATCAGGGGGTTGAGCGACACCACCGCGTCGGTCTATGTGATCCCGGACGTGTTCATGTTCGAGTTGTTGCACGCTCGCAGTGAAAGCATAAACGGCCTGCCCAGCATCAGCATTTTCGACTCACCCATGGACGGTGCCTGGAGCATGGTCAAGCGCGCCGAAGACATCGTGCTGTCGAGCATCATCCTGACCATGATCGCCCTGCCGCTGCTGTTGATTGCTGCGACCATCAAGCTCACCTCGCCAGGCCCGGTGCTGTTTCGCCAGCGTCGATACGGGCTGGACGGCCGGCCGATCATGGTCTGGAAGTTTCGCAGCATGAGCGTTCAGGAAAATGACAAACGGGTCACTCAGGCCACGCGCAACGATGCCCGCATCACGCCGCTGGGTGCATTGCTGCGCCGGACGTCGCTGGACGAGCTACCGCAGTTTTTCAATGTGCTGCGTGGCGAGATGTCCATCGTTGGCCCGAGGCCCCACGCCGTGGCGCATAACGAGCAGTACCGCAAACAGGTCGCCGGCTACATGTTGCGACACAAGGTCAAGCCGGGGATCACTGGCTGGGCACAGATCAATGGCTGGCGGGGCGAAACCGACACCCTGGACAAGATGCGCAAACGCGTGGAATTCGACCTGCAGTACATCGAGCACTGGTCGGTCTGGCTGGACATGAAAATCATCCTGCTGACGCTCTTCAAAGGCTTCGTCAACAAGAACGCTTTTTAGCGACAACGTCATTCATCGCGTCGATCAACCCTCACCCAAAACAACAACAGCCGGGACGTAACGCGCTCTGCAGCAGGTGACCCCCTGCATGAGTACCTGTAATCAGAAGTTCGGTGTTTGTAAGGGATGCAATGAAATCACTGTGGTGCCAGAACGCGCCTAATAGGAAGGAACGTCATATGAAAGTAACGTTAGCTGTTGTGCTGCTTTCCAGTCTGATTTTGCAAGGCTGTGCATTTGCACCAGGGCAGCACATGACCCTGGATGAAGTCACCGAAAAAGACCCGGACGGCCCGAATGTCACGTTGATCAAAATCACTCCCGCCACGCTGAAACAGCAACAGCAGCGTGCCGCCGCCCTGGCAAAACCGTTACCCCCCCAATTGCTCAGTTACAAGACCCCTGAATACGTGGTTGGCCCAGGCGACACTTTGCTGGTAACGGTGTTCGAGCACCCTGAACTGACAGCGCCTGGATCCACTGACCAACTGGACGCCAACAGCCGTGAGGTCCTGAACGACGGCACGGTGTTCTTCCCGTACGTGGGCCGTGTGCAAGCCGCTGGCAAGACCGTTGCGCAGATCCGTGAGCAACTGCGCATGGGCCTGTTGCCGCAATACACCGAGGTCAAAGTCGACGTCAAAGTGCTGCGTTACAACAGCCAGCGCGTATTGCTGTCCGGTGCATTCAGGACCGGAGGTCCGCAACCGATCACCAATGTTCCGCTGAGCCTGGTGCAGGCGATCAGTCAGGCGGGCATGGACCTGACAGACGCCAACCTCGCGGGCCTGACCTTGCGCCGCGACGGCAAGGACTACGTGATCGATGTGGATTCGCTCAACCGCAAAGACTCGCAACTGAGCAGGATTTTCCTCAAGGACGGCGACTACCTTCACCTCAACAGCAACTCCAAGAACAAGATTTACGTCTTGGGTGAAGTGCAAAGACCACAGGTGATTTCCTTCAGCACCACCAGCGTGACATTGCTTGAGGCTTTGGGCAGTTCAGGCGGCCTCAGCCCGGACGCGGCCGACGGCGACGCGGTGTATGTGATTCGTGCAGGCGAGGATGCCACCCACGGATCGACGGTCTACCACCTGAACGCCGTGAAGCCCACCGGCTACCTCCTCGCCAAACAATTCGAGCTCCAAGCACAGGACGTGGTGTTCGTCGGTCCGGCCAACATCACACGCTGGAACCGCTTCATCAGTCAGTTGCTGGGCTCCAACAACATCGTGCAGACAGGCGCGATGTTCAAGAATTGAGGCGCGGTAAACGCAAGATTTAACGGCATGAACGCAACAGAAAAATCCTCGCAAGCGCAGGCTGCGGGGATTTTTTTTGACCGGAATTTGGGATTTTTGGTGCGGTCCGCAGCGTTCGGGATTTTGATGCTACCCGGAGCGCTTGGGATGTTGATTCTGCCCGAAGGGCTGTAGGAGTGAACTTGTTCGCGATCTGTTGCGCAGCGGCAGTAAAACCTGCGCATGCGGTTGATCAGGCGCAACCGCGGTGTCTGGTTTCAACGCCGCTACGCAGCCATCGTAAAAACCATCCCCTGCTGTTGCTGGAGACACACCCCATCAACAGTTACCCGACTTCTGCACACCTACCCCGGCACACCACACCCAGCCAACCGCGCGCACACCCGCTTTTTCGGGCGATCCAGCTTGCTGATCGCGCTGGCATGCATGCTGCTAAGCACTGTACTGGGTTGATTTTCATCACGACATTTTTTCGCACTCATGCCTCGTTGCACGGCGCGCCCGGCAAAGGCATGACTTGATCCAGGGAATTCAAACTATGCGGGTAGTTTCAATTGCAGGCAGTCCGTCGCAAAGATCGCGTTCCGGTGTAGTGCTTAGACACGCAGCCCGCTGGCTGGAAGACCGTGGCGCGACAGTGAGCCCGGTGCGCATCCATGATTTCAACGCTGAGGACCTGTTGTTCGCTCGCTTCGACAGCCCGGCAGTGGTGGCCTTCGTCGAAGCCGTGAAACAGGCTGACGGTCTGTTGATCGGCACGCCGGTCTACAAGGCGTCGTTTTCCGGTGCACTGAAAACCCTGCTCGACCTGCTGCCGGAGCGCTCACTCCATGGCAAAGTCGTTCTGCCACTGGCAACCGGCGGCAGCATCGCCCACATGCTGGCGGTGGATTACGCGCTCAAGCCGGTACTGTCCGCACTCAAATGCCAGGAAGTGCTGCATGGCATTTATGCCATTGACAGCCAGATCAGCTACAACGAAGCACACCCAGAGGGCGGCGAACTCGATGAGCTACTCACCGAGCGGCTGCATGAAGGTCTGGAACATTTTCAACTGAGCTTGCAGCACCGCACGCATGCACGACACAAAGACGCTGGCGGGCACCTGCAACTGGCGCTGTAAAAGGCCTTAGCCCTCCAGCAACGGGTACAACGACAGCACCAGCAAAACGGCCATCACACCGTTGAATACCCGCAGCCAGAAAGGATCGCGCAGCACATTGCGCAACAAGCTGCCACACCCCGCCCAAAGGCTCACGGCGGGCAGGTTCACGACGCCGAACACCAGCGCGATGATCGCCACATTGGTGAAGTAGCCGTTCATGGGCGTGTAGGTGCTGATGTGTACTGGTCCAGTTTTTTTGGACCATTACGTAGGAGTATTAGGCCGCCAGCTTTTCGAAAATAGCAGGCGGCAGGTTCTTTGCGGCAGTGTGGCAACGACGATGGTTGTAGTGTGCAATAAAATCCATCACGTCCCGCTCTGCCTCAAAGTGATTGGTGTAACCATTTTCAGGTGACCAGTCGTGCTTCTGTGATCTGAAATAACGCTCCACCACGGCGTTGTCCCAGCAGTTTCCGCGTCTACTCATGCTTTGCACGATCTTCTTCTCCCTCAGATAGGCCACAAATCGATCAGCGGTGTACTGACATCCCTGGTCCGAGTGAAAAACCAGTTCCGGGGAAGGCCTGCGCATCCCCACTGCCAACCTCAATGCCCGCAACGACAGCTCGGTATCGGCTGTTCTCGAAAACGCCCAGCCAACGATTCTGCGTGAGAAAAGATCCATCACGACCGCCAGGTACAACCAACTGCCCCCGACCCTTATGTACGTGATATCGCCCGCCCAAAATGTATTAGGCCGTGCTGGGTTGAAGCGGCGCTTGAGCACATTCGGCGCAACACTGGACGGCTTTGTCACACGACGATAATGCTTGTACTGCGCTTTACGCCTGACCAGCCCGAGGCTCTTCATCAAACCGCGCATGCGATGGCGCCCGATTACGAAACCCTCGATCTTCAGCGCTTTGGCAAAGCCACGGCTGCCCAACGCGCCACGGTGGTCTTTGTGCAAACCACGGATTTTGATTTCAAGCTGTCGATCAATGCGCCTTGGAGGCTTGGGGCGGCGCAGGGCGTAATAGGTGCTGCGGGGCACACCCAGCACACGACATTTGTGGCGAACCGATAAACCTTGTCCCGCGCCCTCGATCATGGTCTTCGGCCAAACAGCACCTTTAGATGAGAGGGCAACTGCTTTTTTAGGACATCATTTTCGGCCTCCAGCAGCGCAAGTCTGGCCTGCAACGAATCGATCAGATCCTGATCTTGCGGGCGTGCGGTTTGCGCCGCTCCTATCTGCTCCTTGCGCCATCGCCAAACCCATCGCCGCAGTGCAGTGGGCCCAACGCCTGTCTGCTCGCATGCCTTGGGTATTGAGTATTTCATCTCGACGACCAAGCGTATTGCCTCGGCCTTTTCTTCAGCGCTGACGACCCGAAATCCCATGATGCTTCCTTAGGTTGAAACTCCTACATCATGGTCCACAAATATTGAGCCACAACAATGGCGCCAATCGCCATCACCCAGGCTTTTGGATTGACCCACTGGAATGCAGCGGCGGCGAGGAAACTCATGGGCCGCCCTTCCTGGCCGCCGGTATCCCGAACGGGGCCGGACGTTGCAATTTTGTAAGCCAGATAAAGCAAATACGCGGCGCCCGCGTAGCGCAAAACGGTGTAAAGCAGTGGATAGGCTTTGAACACCGCGCCAAGCCCCAAACCCACTGCCAGGACCATCACGGCGAAACCGCAACTGATGCCGAGCATGTGCGGAACGGTGCGGTTGAAACCGAAGTTCACCCCTGACGACAACAGCATGGTGTTGTTCGGGCCGGGAGTGATCGATGAAACGAAGGCAAATAAAACGAAGGCAACAAGCAGTTCGGCGGTAAACATGTGCAGTCCATCAACGGGTCGATTCGAAGGCCCCACGCTACGCAAGCGGGGACTCAAAACACACGCACAGTGATGCTGACTTTCGCCAGTACAGTTTTTTAATAAAGATAATTTCTAGAAACTGTTATTTACCCAAGAGGGCAGCCCGCTGAGGACGATCCCTTAACCCTGACGGACTCGATTGGGCAGATTGACTTCGGCGTTGTACTCGCCGCGGTTATCGAATGCATGAACCCGCTGCAGTTCGGGCTGCGCCATCAGCCGGGCTTTACGGGCCTGGTATTCATCGTAGGAAAGACCGCGCCGGTTCAGGTCTTCAAGCGCCAGTTGCTGGGTTTCTGCCGGGGTGTACGCACGCGATTCGGGATGATTACCTGCGGCACAGCCAGATACGACGGTGACTGAAAGCAACAGGGCAAGGGCAACAAGACGGTTCATGAGAGCCTCCATTCGGCTCGTTTCTGGAATGGATGCAAGGCTACGCTTGAGGCCCGTCCAGCAAAAATCAACCGTCTCGATAGTCGCTATTGTCACTTGGCGTTGGAGCGGGGTTTGGCTGTGAAGAGGTCTCCACAGCGTGTTCGTTCATGACCTGCCCGGCAAAACGCTTCGCGGGCAAGCCTCGCTCAACAGGTGCGCAGTCCTTGCTCCAATGGCTGTTCCAGATCCCTCCTGCCGCATCAATTCACGTCAGCCATTGCCAAAGCAATAACGTGCCGATCAACCCCACAACCGAGACGATGGTCTGCAGCACCGACCAGACCCAGATCGTCTGCTTGAGCTGCAAGCCAAAGTACTCACGCACCATCCAGAAGCCCGCGTCATTGACGTGACAGAAGAACACCGACCCCGCACCAATCGCCAAGGCCACCAGCGAGCTTTGCGTCGCCGCCAGTCCGGCCATCAAAGGCGCCAGAATCCCTGCCGTCGTGGTGGTTGCAACAGTCGCGGAACCAGTGGCCTGACGCAGCGCCACCGCAATCAGCCAGGCCAGCACGATGTAGGGCATGTGTGCGCCCTCCGCCACCTTGCTGATGGTCTGGCTGACACCCGCGTCCAGCAATGTCTGTTTCAGACCACCGCCTGCGCCAATGGTCAGCAGCAGCACCGCAATCGGCGCCAGACTTTTGCGCAGCGTCCCACCCACATGTTCCCGGGAAAGTCCGTTGGCCCAGCCAAGGCAAATCACCGCAGCGAGTACCGCGATACCTAACGCTACCAATGGCTCGCCAAGAAATTTCAACGTCAACGCAACGCTGCTTTCAGGCGCCATGGCGATCTTGGCCAGCGTGCTGCCCAACATCAACATCACCGGCAGCAGAATGATCAGCAAAGAGATGCCAAAACCCGGTTGCCGCGTGACACCGGGCTTGGCGGAAAACAATTCCCCCAGCTCGGGAGGCGCTTGGATGTGCATGCGTTTTGACAGCCAGTTGCCATACAGCGGACCGGCCAGAATCACCGCCGGCACTGCGATACAAAACCCCAGCAACATCGTCAGGCCAAGGTCGGCATGCAGCGCACTGACCGCAATCAATGGCCCAGGATGGGGCGGCATCAACGCGTGCAGCGTGGTCATCCCGGCCAGTGCCGGAATCGCAATCTTCAGCAGCGGCTGACCCGACTGGCGCGCCATCACGAAAATGATCGGCACCATCATTACCAGACCGACCTCGAAAAACAGCGGCAGGCCAATGACCATTGCCACCAACGCCATCACCCACGGCAGCGCCTTGCCCTTGCCCAGCCCGAGCAACGTGGACGCGATCCGGTCTGCAGCGCCGGACTCCGCCATCAACGCGCCCAGCATGGCACCTAGCGCAATGATGATCCCGGCCTCGCCGAGTATCCCGCCAGCGCCCTTACTGAACGCCTTGGCCACGGCTTCGGCAGGCAGCCCGGCACCGATCCCGGCAATGAACGTACCGATCAGAATCGACAGAAACGGCGGGAGTTTGGTGGCACTGATGAGAACAATGATGGTGGCGATTGCGATCAGGCAGCAGACGATCAATTGGGTGTCGTGCAACACCCAGACAGCAGAAGAAGCGTCCAACAGCGGACTCCTTATCATTTGGTGGTAATCAGCACTAGCGAAACAACTTGTATCAATTTACCAAACGATACCGGATGCGACATTGCGCCGCAGTGAAACTTTTGACAGCGAAGCTGTGTGGTCAGGGTCTCACGGCCATCTTTAGGAACGCGTTTGCATTCTGTCTGATGACAACTATGGACCTGACACAACGCATTCGCGGGCAAGCGCGCTCCTACAAGGCCTGAGTAACCTGCGCGCACTCAATCAACACATCGCGCAATGCCTGCGCGGCGGCCGACATTTTGTGGTCGGCCAGCGTCATCAAACCAATGCGCCGTTCGATGATCGGGCCTTCCAGCGCGATGCAGCGCGCGCCCAGTTCCTGCATTTGCTGAATGCACAGCGACGGCACTGCACTGACGCCCAGACCGTTGGCAACCATTCTGCCCACGGTGGACAACTGGTGGCTTTCGAAGGCCACCGACAACCTGCCGTGCTGAACGCGCAGGTCCTGCTCCAGCAACAATCTCACTGCGGAAGGTCGCTGCAACGTAATGAAGTCGTGGTGCAGCAACTCATCCCAGGTCACCAGCCCCTTCTCGGCGAGCGTTGAATCCATCGGCACCACCGCCACAAACCGGTCTGTGTAGAACGGCGTGAACGACAACGTGTTACTCGATTCCGGCTCGAAACCGACACCGAGTTCCACGCGCCGATGGTCTACCATTTCCAGCACCTGTTCGTTGATCACATCGTGCACCGCGACATTGACCCTCGGGTAACGCTGACGGAACACCTTCAGCGCAGCCGGCAACAGATTGCCCGCGAATGAAGGCATGGCCGCCACCGAGACCTTGCCCAGTTGCAACGTGAAGCGCTGGCGCAGCAGTTCTTCTGTGTTGTCCCAATCGGCCAGCAGTTGGCGGGCAATGGGCAGCAGGGTTTCGCCTTCAGGGGTCAGGCTCACATTGCGCGTGGTGCGGGTCAGCAGTTGACCGCCGAGGTCTTCCTCGAGGGCCTTGATCGTCAGGCTTAGTGCCGGTTGCGAAAGGTGCAGCCGTTCCCCGGCCTGGGCAAAGCTCAGGCACTGAGCGACCGCCAGAAAAGCGCGAAGCTGCTTCACATTCATTTATTTACTTTTCTTATCAATCAATGAAAAAAACAAAATTAACAAATCACTGAGCCCGAGAGAAGATGCGATGAACGCGTACCGACTGCCAGATTGTCGGACAACTATAAAAAGGCGGGATTGATCATGGCTGGACTCGACAAACGAGTGGCAACGTATGAAGAGGCCCTCGCGGGGCTGACCGACAACATGACCGTGCTTTCCGGTGGTTTCGGTCTCTGCGGGATCCCGGAAAATCTGATCGCTGAGATCAAACGCCTCGGCGTCAAGGGCCTGACCGTCGTCTCCAACAACTGCGGTGTCGATGGCTTCGGCCTGGGCATCCTGCTGGAAGACCACCAGATCCGCAAAATGATCGCGTCCTACGTCGGCGAAAACGCCTTGTTCGAGCGTCAGTTGCTCAACGGCGAACTTGAAGTCGAGCTCACCCCCCAAGGCACCCTCGCTGAAAAAATGCGCGCAGGCGGCGCCGGCATCCCCGCTTTCTATACCGCCACCGGCTACGGCACCCCCGTCGCGGATGGCAAGGAAACCCGCCAGTTCAACGGCCGCAACGTGATCCTTGAAGAAGCCATCACCGGCGACTTCGCCATCGTTAAAGGCTGGAAAGCCGACCACTTCGGCAATGTGGTGTACCGCCACACCGCGCAAAATTTCAACCCGGTGGTTGCCACCGCAGGCCGAATTACCGTCGTTGAAGTGGAAGAAATCGTCGAACCCGGCGTGTTGCTGCCCACCGAAATCCACACCCCCGGCATTTATGTGGACCGCGTCGTTCTGGGCACCTTCGAGAAGCGCATCGAGAAACGCACGCTCAAAGAAGCCTAAGCGCTCGTCGTTCTCGAAGCGTTTCTACCAGGCGCTTTGAACCTGGCGCTTTCAACTTGAAACAATCTGGCCAACCGAGCGGCCGGACACAATAAAAGAGACCCAAGACAATGGCACTCTCCCGCGAACAAATGGCACAGCGCGTTGCGCGCGAATTGCAAGACGGCTTCTACGTGAACCTGGGCATCGGCATCCCGACCCTGGTCGCCAACTACGTGCCCGACGACATCGACGTGATGCTGCAATCGGAAAACGGCTTGCTGGGCATGGGCGAATTCCCCACCGAAGAAACCATCGACGCCGACATGATCAACGCCGGCAAACAAACGGTGACGGCGCGCAAAGGCGCCTCGATTTTCGATTCCTCGCAATCATTCGCGATGATCCGTGGCGGCCACGTCGACCTGACCGTGCTCGGGGCGTTCGAGGTTGACGTTCAGGGCAACATCGCCTCATGGATGATCCCCGGCAAGCTGGTTAAAGGCATGGGCGGCGCGATGGATCTGGTAGCCGGTGCCGACAACATCATCGTCACCATGACCCACGCCTCCAAAGACGGCGAGTCCAAGCTGCTGCCACTGTGCAGCCTGCCGCTGACCGGAGCCGCCTGTATCCGCAAGGTCTTGACTGACCTTGCGTATCTGGAGATCGAAGATGGCGCCTTCATCCTGCGCGAGACAGCGCCTGGCGTGACCGTTGAAGAAATCATCGCCAAGACCGCCGGCAAGCTGATCGTGCCGGATGACGTGATTGAAATGACGTTTTAATCAGCACCACCCCAGATTCGGACCGAATACGAACGAAAACTGTAGGCGCGAACTTGTTCGCGAGGCGGAACCTGACACACCGAATGTTGCCCTCTCGCCAACAAGTTGGCTCTACAGGGCTTGCGACATCAGCCCCTTCAGCAATGAAGGGGCTTTGCTGTATCTGAGACACACCCTTTTCGCACCACCGCCAACACTAAAAACAGCTATCTCAATAGCACCAACACAATAATTCCAAGAGGTAACACACGTGGCCGCTGATATCGAAGAAAGCCGCTATGCCCGCTTTGCCCTGCGTTGCGCCAAATGGGCGGAACGCTGGTTCCCTGATTCCTGGGTGTTCGCCGCGCTTGCCGTAGTGATCGTGACAGTGGCCACGCTGGTGATAGGCGCCAAACCCACCGACGCCGCGAAGGCTTTCGGTGATGGTTTCTGGAGCCTGATCCCTTTCACCATGCAGATGGCCTTCGTCGTGATCGGCGGTTACGTGGTCGCCAGCTCCCCGCCTGCGGTCAAGCTGATCGACCGCCTGGCACGCATCCCGAAAAACGGCCGCTCGGCGGTGGCCTGGGTTGCGTTGATCTCGATGGTGGCGTCGCTGCTCAACTGGGGGCTGTCGCTGGTGTTTGGCGGCTTGCTGGTGCGTGCCCTCGCCCGTCGCACCGATCTGAAAATGGACTATCGCGCAGCCGGCGCTGCTGCGTATCTGGGCCTTGGTGCTGTCTGGGCGCTGGGCCTGTCGTCGTCGGCGGCGCAGTTGCAGGCCAACCCGGCCAGCTTGCCGCCATCGATCCTGGCGATTACCGGTGTCATACCGTTCACCCAGACGATTTTCCTGTGGCAATCGGGCGTGATGCTGCTGGCGCTGGTCGTGGTTTCGATCATCGTCGCGTACGCCACGGCACCCGGCCCGAACAGCGCACGCGAGGCCAAGGATTGCGGCGTCGATCCAGCCTTCAGCCTGCCGCCGTTGCCCCCGCGCACCCGTCCCGGCGAATGGCTTGAATACAGCCCGCTGCTGATCATCCTGATGGTGATTCTGGCGTCTGGCTGGTTGTTCAACGAGTTCTCCACCAAGCCGGCCATCACGGCGATTTCCGGCCTGAACACCTATAACTTCCTGTTCATCATGGTCGGCGCGCTGCTGCACTGGCGTCCGCGCAGCTTCCTCGATGCAGTGGCGCGTGCCGTGCCGACCACCACCGGCGTGTTGATCCAGTTTCCGTTGTACGGGTCCATCGCCGCACTGCTGACCACGGTCAAGGGCAGCGATGCGCAAACGGTCGCGCACCACATCTCCCTGTTCTTTACCAGCATCGCCTCGCACGACACCTATGCGCTGTTGATGGGCGTGTACTCGGCGATTCTGGGCTTCTTCATCCCGTCCGGCGGCGGCAAATGGATCATCGAGGCGCCGTACGTGATGCAGGTCGCCAACGACCTCAAGTACCACCTTGGTTGGGCGGTGCAGATCTACAACGCGGCCGAAGCACTGCCCAACCTGATCAACCCGTTCTATATGCTGCCGTTGCTCGGCGTACTGGGGCTCAAGGCTCGGGATCTGATCGGGTTCTCCTTCGTGCAGTTATTGGTGCATACGCCGCTGGTGCTGTTCTTGCTCTGGGCGCTGGGCACCACGCTGGCGTACATACCGCCGGTCATGCCTTAGAGGCGTGCCCTAGGCGTTATAGCCGTAATGGCGCTCGACCTTCGCCACCCGAGTAGTGCAGCGCTGATACCAGGTCGAGCGCCCGCGTTCACGAATCACCGCATGCTCGGGGTGGTGTTTCCACGCCAGAATTGCGGCCTCGCTGGACCAGTACGAGACAGTGATACCCACACCGCCTTCCTCACGCGCTGATTCAACGCCCAGAAATCCCGGTTGCTGGCGTGCCAGATCAAGCATTCGTTGCGCTGCCAGACTGTAGCCCTCAGGGTCTTCGTCGGTACGGATCGAGGTGAAAATCACCGCGTAGCAGGGTGCGGATACGTTATCGATGATCATCAGACGCTCCTTTCTTGCTCGTGCACGCCTGCACGAAAGCCCTCACCAGGGGCGGCGTGCATCCTTTGAGCGCAGCGCGTTCGGGCTGAAACAAGGTCGCCACGAAGAAACGATGCCCCTTGAGTTCGACCGCCCGAACCTCACCGGCCTGGTCTCGGCCACAAACCGTGAGCGGTCCTGCAAACATCTCGCCTTGCAGTTCTTCCCGCAGGCCGTAACGGCATCGGTAGCGCTCCTCGGCATCGAGCGCGCCGTAGGCATCGGCGATGCGTGACCCGGCCAGTAATCGAATCGGCGCGAACGAATCCACCAGTGAGCAACTGAGTAGCGTGATGATGGCGCGGTCCGAGTCCGGCGCAGTCTCTGCGTGCTCAGCGTCGATCCAGCCCAATTGGTTGCGTGCGTACTCCAGCAGCGCATGCTGGAACCCGCCGCACGTACCGAGGAACGGCACCTGTTTTTCGCGGGCGAAGCGGATGGCAGTCAGCGCGCCGTTCATGTCCCGATACGGGCTGGCCGGTACGCACCAGATACCGTCGAATTCCTTCAAGCCCTGGCCATCACCCACCTCGACGGTCGGCAACCAGTGCCATGTGAGATCCACGCGCAGTTCTTCCTTGACGCGCCCTAGCGCTACCGGAATCGCCTGGTGCGCTGGCACGTTATGGTCGTAATCGCCAACCAGTGCAATGCGTATAGCTTGCTGATGATTCATCACCGCTCCTTGAAGATAAAAATGCTTTACCGCGTGTCTGGACGGCACTATAAGCTTGCGTCTCTGCAATAAAAATTGGCGTTCAGGCAAGTGATCAATGCAGCCATGCACTATCGAATCAATCATTCAGACCTCTCGCTGATCCTCGCGCTGGTGCGCGGCAAAACGCTGGCGCGGGCGGCGGAACGCTTGAAAGTCGACGTATCGACGGTGTTTCGTTCGGTGCGCAGGCTAGAAACGTCGCTCGGTACGGCGCTGTTCGAAAAGAGTCGCAGCGGGTATACGCCGACCAGCGTCGCACTGGTCCTCGCGCAGCAGGCACAAAGCGCCGAACAGGCGCTTGAGCTGGCACAGATCAGCCTTGAACAAGGCCAGCACATCGTCAGCGGCACGGTCCGTTTGACGTGTACCGAGGCGGTTTTACAAAGCCTGCTGTTGCCGGCGTTGAGCAGTTTCATGCCCGACTACCCGGGGCTCAAGCTGGAGTTCAACACGTCCAGCGGCTTCGCCAACCTGAGCCGCCGTGACGCAGACATCGCCTTGCGCCTGACCAATCGTCCGCCCGAGCACCTGGTGGGTTCGCAACTGGGCACGGTGTCGTATCAAGTGTGCGCGAGCGCCGACTATCTGCGCCGTGCCGAGTCTGTGGATCTGGAGAAGATGCACTGGATCGCGCCGGATGATTTCCTGCCCGATCACCCCACCGTCATTTGGCGACGCCAGCACTGGCCGGGTATCAATCCGGCCTATAAATGCAGTTCGATGCTGGCAGTGGCGCAACTGGTCCGGGCAGGCATGGGCGTGGCAGCGCTGCCTGATTTTTTGCTGCGTGGCGATGAGCTCGAGCAACTCGGTATGCGGCTAGAGGGCCACGACACAGCGCTGTGGCTGCTGACGCGCCCCGACTGCCGAGCACTGCGCTCGGTGTCGACCTTGTTTGGCGAATTGACCCAAGCCATCCGATTGCGCTGACGTGACGCTCGGGTGCTGACAAGGCTTTGCGCCAGGAAGACCGAGGCGTCCGGTTTCGGGGCCGCTGCGCAGCCCATCGCGGCCTCGCGGTGCTCGTGCGCTCCTACAGGGTATTGGCGGCGTCTCCAGGATTTTGAGCTGCGGGACGGAGCTTGCTCGCGATGATGCCTACAAAGACGCCCCCACCTGCGAAACTCAACCGCCTCGCTGTTCGCGCCGAAACTGTCCCGGCGGCAGGCCGTGGGTTTTGCGAAAACGCCTTGAAAAATAAGCTTCATCGGTAAATCCACAGACCTCGGCTATATGGCTCAGGGGTTTGTCGCTGTTGATCAGTTGCGTACGCGCAAGGCGCATGCGGCGCTCGCTCACCAGTTCAGAGAACGTGCTGCCGGTTTCCTTGCGCAACAGATGGGTCAGGTAGTTGGGCGAAAGAAACGCCGCAGCCGCAGCCTCCGTCAGGCTCAAACCCGGATCGGCGATCCTCTGCCGAATGCAGTCCATCACCCGCGCCAGGGCGTCGCGCCGCCCTCTGCGCTCTGCCTTGTTCGCCGCCAGGGTCAGCAACTCGTCTTCGAACACATTGCACACCGTACCGATCAGTTGCAGAAGATAGCCACGCAGGATCGACCCCGAGCCCAGTTGCCGGGATTGATCGGCCTCGCGCATCTGCATCAGCAGCGCCAGAACGTGCGAGAAGTCATCATCGCCAAGCACAAAATCCAAATGCTCCTGAAACCGAAACGGCGCCAGTTCCGGCGCCAGGCTGATGGCAATGTCTTCCAGATCCATGGGGTCGCATTGCACGTGCGGCAGCAGAAACGCTTGGGCGAAATTGATCAGTACGAAATTGCCGTCCTCAGGGTGCGGAATCACATGCAGCCGATGCGGCAGGATGAAGGCCAGAGTGTTGCTCGCAAACGGCCTGACTGCGCCCCCGATATGCTGCACCGTGTCGCCACCGAGGTTGATCTGGATCTGGAAGTATTCGTGCCGGTGCGGCGAGGTCAGTGCCGGCCGCGCAGACTTGTCACGGATGTAAAAATCCATGCGGTCACTGCGTTGCTGCATGCCGTATGTGGGAATCCGGGACTGAGTCGCCGTCATTGAAAGCACCTGAAAATCAACGGATGGTCACGCTCAGTTCACCCACACCCTCGACGCCTGCGGTAACGACATCACCCTGTTGCAGCGCACCCACGCCCGCCGGTGTACCGGTGTAGATCAGGTCGCCTGCTTTTAGACCGACCGACTGCGAGAGGTAAGCAATGACGTCCTGCACGGCCCAGATCTGGTCGGACAGATCGCCACGCTGCCGACGCTCGCCATTGACGTCCAGCCAGATAGCGCCTTTCGCAGGATGACCGATCTGGCTCACTGGCCGCAATGGCGTGGCGGGCGCGGAGGCGTCAAAGGCCTTGGCGAACTCCCAGGGGCGCCCCATCTTTTTCGCCTGGGCTTGCAGGTCACGCCGCGTCAGGTCCAAACCAACCCCATAGCCCCAGACATGGTTCAACGCGTCCTCAGGGCTGATATCGACGCCATCTTTGCCGATGGCGACCACCAGCTCGATCTCGTGGTGCAAATCCTCGGTCAACGGCGGATAGGCGATATCGCCCTCAGCAGGGACAACGGCGTCTGCGGGCTTCATGAAGAAGAACGGCGGCTCGCGATCAGGGTCGTGACCCATCTCCCGGGCGTGCTCGGAATAATTACGGCCCACGCAAAACACACGACGGATCGGAAAACGGCTGGACGTGCCTTCAACAGCCAGCGACGGCGTGGCAACGGGGGCGATGACGAATTCGCTCATGGTCTTTCCTCAATGGACGGTGATCGTAATGGCGCCAGTGTGAAGGGATTTCCGGGCAACAACCTGGACAGAACCCTCGGATAGCTGGACGAAACAACGGTGTTTGTTTCAGCCCTCGCCACCCAACGCCTGCGCGATCAGCCGCGCCCTACGAAGGGCATGCTGCTGGCCATGACGGTCATGTTCAGCACGTTGGCCGACAACGGCAGCCCGGCCATGTAACTCACCGCTTCGGCCACATGCTGCACGTCCACGGTCGGCTCCACCGCCAGTACCCCGTTGGCCTGGAGCACGCCATGGGTCATGCGCTCGGTCATTTCGGTGAGGGCATTGCCGATGTCGATCTGCCCGCACGCGATGTTGTACTGCCGGCCGTCCAGCGCGGTGCTTTTGGTCAGCCCCAGCACCGCATGCTTGCTTGCCGTGTAGGGCGAACTGAAGAGCCGTGGCGTGTGCGATGAAATGGACCCGTTATTGATGATCCGCCCGCCTTGCGGCACCTGACGACGCATCAGGCCGAACGCCGCACGCACGCACAGAAAGACCCCGTTGACGTTGGTGTCGATGACATTTTTCCACTGTTCGAATGACAGCTCATCCATCGGCACCGCTGGCGCACCGATACCGGCGTTATTGAAAGAAACGTCCAGCCGGCCACAGGTCTGCTCGATCTGTGCGAACAGCGCCTCGACGCTCGCCGGATCGCGCACGTCGGTGGACACCGCCAATGCTTGTTGGCCCGCAGCCCGAGCCTGCTCGGCGAGCTCATTCAGCGGCTCGATACGACGCCCGGCAAGCACCACCGTAAATCCGTCCTTGAGTAACTGTTTAGCGACCGCGCGACCGATACCGCTGCCAGCGCCCGTGACCAGCGCAACTTTCGTGGGGTTGGATGTGGACATGAAGGGATCCTTGTTTTTGTTGAAAGACATATTCAATAACAGCGAAATAAATGGCTCGATCAGCTGTGAACCGGCGTCAGCACTGGTTTGCCTGCAAAGAACGCCAGCAGATTGTCGGCGACCAGTTGGACCGTTCCGCGTGACGCTTCCGGCGACAACCCCGCAACATGTGGGGTCAGCACAACGTTGTTGAGCGTCTTCAGCGCGTCAGGGACTTGAGGTTCATCGTCAAAAACGTCCAGCGCTGCACCGGCAATTCGCCCGTGCTGAAGCGCATCGATCAGATCGTCGGTGGCGATCACGCTGGCGCGCGCGATGTTGACAACAAATCCTTCTGGCCCGAGTGCCGCCAGCGCAGCTTTGTCGATCAAGTGCCGCGTGCCTGCGCCGCCCGGCGTGGCAACGATCAGAAAATCCGAGGCGTGGGCCAGCGCTAAAGGGGTCTCGCAGTAATCGAAATCAACGCCTGTGCGCGGCGTGCGGCTGTGGTAACTGACGTGCATGTCAAAACCCTGAGCACGCTTGGCAATCGCCAGGCCCACGGCACCCAGCCCGAGAATACCGATGCGCTTATTGGCAAAGGTGGGCCGCGTGACCTTGCGCCATTCGCTGCGACGCACCGACGCATCAGCCAGCGGGATGTCGCGAACCATCGACAGCAGCAGCGCCATCGCATGATCAGCGACGGTGGGCGCGTTGACCCCGGCGCCATTGGTGACGGTAATCCCGCGCGCCTCGGCTGCCGGCAAATCGACCTGCTCATAGCCGGCACCGATCACGCAAATAATCTTCAGATTGGGCAGCGCGGCCATTTCCTCTTCAAAAAAACCCAGCGGCCCACGGGTCAGCACCGCCGTAATCTGATCGCCACCTTGTGCGACCGCTTCGGCTCGCGTAGCTGGAGTCGGCGCCAGAATCAAACGAAAACCGGCGTCCTCAAGGATCGGCAAATACTCATTCACGCTTTCGACCAACACCAAAACTGTCGCTGACATCGCCCCGCTCCGTACAAAAAATCGATGACGCAGACAGTAACGCGAGTCAGAACGCTTTGGCAGACCGCTGACCCGATTTCACGTTACATCGGATCGAAACATGCTCGGACTAAGCTTTGAGGGCGTTTAAGGGGCTGGGGCTGCAGGCGCTTTGCAGAACACCTGCCGAGCGAAAGAGGCACTCTCACAATGCCAGCCGGGTTGCTCGAAGGTGGCGTAGCTGCTAATGCTCTGAAGGAGCGTCCGGGGAGAGTGAATGACTCACGGCCTGCCCCTACATGAATCAATCGTGCACATAAGGAATGTCGAGACCATGTTCAACCGAATTTCCAGAACATTAGGCGGCGCCGCATTGGCCGGTGTACTTCTGTCATCGGGAGCAGCGATGGCGGCCAACGAGCCAGGCAAGGCCATCGCGCAGCAGATCGGCGTGCCGTGGCCTGCGGTCATTGCCCACCGTGGCGCATCGTTCGACGCGCCCGAAGAAACCGTCCCCTCGTACACCCTGGCCCGTGAGCTGGGCGCCGACTACCTGGAAATGGACATTCAGCGCACCAAGGACGGTGTGTTGATTGCGCTGCACGACGACACGCTGGAGCGCACCACCAACATCGCCGATGTTTTCCCTGATCGCGCCAGGCAGCCGTTGAGCAGCTTCACGCTCGACGAGCTCAAGCGTCTGGACGCTGGCTCGTGGTTCAACAAAGCCCACCCTGATCGCGCTCGCGCCAGTTACGCCGGTTTGAAAATCCTGACGCTCGATGAAGTGATCGACATCGCAGAAGGTGGCAAGAACAAGCCTGGCCTGTACATCGAAACCAAAGTTCCGGCGCAGTTTCCCGGCATCGAAGCAGACCTGCAGAAAAAACTGCAGCAGCGTGGCTGGTTGAGCGAGCGCCCGGCGGCAGCCAAGGGTTATGTGAACACAGCGCACATGCCGGGCCGCGTGGTCCTGCAGACGTTCGAGAAACCGAGCCTTGAGCTGTTGCAGAAGAGCATGCCGAATGTGCCGAAGGTTCTGCTGTTGTGGCTGGGCGATGGCTCGATTGCAGCCAGTTCAGATGCCACGTTCAAGACGTCGGGAGCCAAGGACAAAGCCGCCTTCTACGCCAGCCAACAGGTGAAATCCAAGGAAGAGTTTGCGAGCTGGATGGACTGGGCGAAGGCACACGGCGCGGTTGGGACCGGCCCCGCATCAGCCCTGAAAAACGGCGGTGACCAGAGCTATATGGACCTGGTTCAGCCGTGGATGAACAAGATGGCCCACGACCGCGGCATGGTTGTGCACCCGTATACCGTCGACGAAGCAGTGGATTTCAAGGCGATCAGCAGCAATGGCGTGGACGGATTCTTCACCAATAGGACGTCCGAGCTGTTGAAGTTTTACGGTCGGCCTGCAAAAGAAAGCATCGACGCGATCCTCAAGCGCAACGGCTTCTGATCTTAAACCCTGTGGGGCCGAAGTGATTCGCGGGGCCTGAATCGGGATTCAACCCGGAAGACGCCTCGCCAACACGTTGGCCCCTACAGAAACCAGACAGTCCGTAACGCGGACGCGATTCGAAAAACGGGCGTGGTTACGCCAGCTCTGCAACCACTGCAGCCAGTGCTTTGGCGGGATCGGCCGCCTGGCTGATCGGGCGGCCGATGACCAGGTAATCAGAACCTGCATCCAGCGCCTGACGCGGCGTCAGGATACGGCGCTGGTCATCGACCGCACTGCCCGCTGGACGAATCCCCGGCGTGACCAACTGCAGCGATGGATGTGCGTGCTTCAAAGCCTGCGCCTCAAGTGCCGAACAAACCAGACCGTCCATACCAGCCTTCTGCGCCAACGCTGCCAGGCGCAACACCTGCTCTTGCGGCTCGATGTCCAGGCCGATGGCGGCCAGGTCTTCACGTTCCATGCTGGTCAGCACGGTCACGCCGATCAACAACGGCTTTGGCCCGCTGCGCTGGTCCAGCACATTACGGCAGGCCGCCATCATCCGCAGTCCACCCGAGCAATGCACGTTGACCATCCACACGCCCATTTCCGCTGCGGCGTTGACGGCCATCGCGGTGGTGTTGGGAATGTCGTGAAATTTGAGGTCCAGGAACACCTCGAAGCCCTTGGCGTTGAGGGTCTCGACAATGTCGGACGCGCAGCTGGTGAACAACTCTTTGCCCACTTTGACCCGGCACAGCTTGGGGTCCAGCTGATCGGCCAGATTCAACGCAGCTTCACGGGTAGGAAAATCCAGGGCGACGATGATGGGGGTCTGGCAGACGGACATGAGCGGGTTCTCTGGCAAGTCGAAATCGGCGCGCATTGTAGCTGAACATGTCGGAGCGCGGGACCCAATGATCGGGAATTCTGCGCGGCTTGGATGCGGCAGATTCTGCACTACCCATGCGCACAGAGCGCACCAATCACGATCGTCTACGCTTACATCCAGTAACAAACGTTCTGCAAGCGACAGGTTTTGAAACATAACGACCTACCTGCGGCCCACTGGCATGACCGCTGCAACAACTTGCCCAATGATCCAATGACTCCAGGGAGAGACGCATGAATACGCAACTAAAGCCCACACTGGGTACGCTTCACTTGTGGGGGATAGCCGTCGGGCTGGTCATTTCAGGCGAATACTTTGGATGGAGCTATGGCTGGGGGGTTGCCGGCACGCTCGGCTTCCTGGTGACCTCGTTGATGGTCGCGACGATGTACACCTGTTTCATTTTCAGTTTTACCGAACTCACCACCGCCATCCCACACGCAGGCGGCCCATTCGCCTATAGCCGCAGGGCCTTCGGTGAAAAAGGCGGATTGATCGCAGGCATGGCGACGCTGATCGAATTCGTCTTCGCGCCACCGGCCATCGCGCTGGCGATTGGCGCCTATCTGAACGTGCAATTTCCTGGGCTCGACCCCAAACATGCCGCCGTCGGCGCCTACATCGTGTTCATGACCCTGAACATTCTCGGCGTCAAACTGGCAGCCACCTTTGAACTGGTGGTCTGTGTGCTCGCGGTCCTGGAATTGCTGGTGTTCATGGGCGTGGTCGCTCCGGCCTTCAGCTTCAGCAATTTTGCGCTCAACGGCTGGGCTGGGTCCGACACCTTCGGCCCTGGCGCCATCGCGGGGATGTTCGCTGCGATTCCGTTCGCGATCTGGTTCTTTTTGGCCATCGAAGGCGCCGCTATGGCCGCCGAAGAAGCCAAAGACCCCAAGCGCACGATTCCGAAGGCCTATATCAGCGGCATCATTACTCTGGTTCTGCTGGCGATAGGTGTGATGTTCTTTGCCGGCGGCGTCGGTGACTGGCGCACCCTTTCCAACATCAATGACCCGCTGCCACAGGCCATGAAAGCGGTGGTCGGCGAGAACTCCAACTGGATGCACATGCTGGTGTGGATTGGCTTGTTCGGTCTGGTGGCGAGCTTTCACGGCATCATCCTCGGCTACTCGCGTCAGTTCTTCGCCCTTGCCCGCGCAGGTTATCTGCCGGCTTCGCTGGCCAAGCTGTCGCGCTTCCAGACGCCGCATCGGGCGATCATCGTCGGCGGTCTTATCGGTATCGCAGCGATCTACAGCGACGGTTTGATCAACCTCAGCGGCATGACGCTTACCGCTGCCATGATCACCATGGCCGTGTTCGGCGCAATTGTGATGTACATCATGAGCATGCTCAGCCTGTTCAAGCTGCGTAAGACCGAACCGCTGCTCGAACGCACCTTCCGTGCACCGGGCTACCCGGTCGTGCCGGGCATTGCGCTGGCTCTGGCAATGGTTTGCCTGATCGCGATGGCGTGGTTCAACGCATTGATCGGTCTGATATTCCTGGCGTTCATGGCGGTGGGCTTCATCTACTTCCTGCTCACCGCACGTTCACGCGCCGCAGCGCCTGCCGACGCGATGCTTACTGGCCTCTGACATCCGGAGTGGCAAACAGGCCCGCCTCGAAAAGACGCGGGCCTGTCATCGGGCACCTACAATTGAACCACTGGACAGCGCCGCTGTTCCAACAGGTATCACAAGAGGAGAGCCCAAATGCCCTGGTATGCCTGGTTAATTCTGGTAGTTGCAATCGGTTCGATCGTCGGCGGCCTGATGATGCTCAAAGACTCAGCCAAAAAGCTGCCCCTGACCGAAGAACAACTCAAACGCGTCCATGAGCGCAACGCTGAGATGGATGCCAAAGAAGCTCGGGACCGATAATCGAAGGCTCCCTAAGAGTCCGCTACCGACGAGGCAGCAATCGGGTTAAACCGGTCAGCGGCCTCGTCAACCCATCCGGTCCACGACCAATCCAGGAGGCAAAACGCCTGAAGGTTTGCCTCGCCATCAGCAGCCACTCGCGCTCACTCCCCCCCCATATCTATTGCCACTGCACGATGGCTGGCCTGCGCCATGACGGCGATCCGGTAGGGCTCGAATATCTTGAACATTTCGCCATTGTCACGCAGCCGCTGCAACAACGCGCTGAACTGATCCCCGGTAATAGGCCCGTCCGGGCGCAACAGCGCAAAGTGTCGATAGACCTGATCAACCCGGTCAGACACTAGAAACTGATCCGCATCATCAGGATTGCTTGCCATAAAAGCACTGAGGTAAGAGCGCGTGACCAAGGCGATATCGGCACGGTCGCGCAGCACCATCAGCAAGTTGCTGTCGTGGGAGTACGTCAATGTCGCGTTGTAAGTCTCGGCCAGGTATTTGGGATCGGCGTTGAACTTGGCAAAGGCATAGTGATAACCGCTGAACAAGGCGAGCCGTTTGCCGCTGACCTGATCGAAGTAACTTTGATCGCGGCCTTTGATGCGGTGGGTGACAAACACCTCGGCGTCTTCCAGGCCCATGTCGACCGCCACGTGCGGATAGTCTTTCCAGCCCCACTCGGGGTTCTCGAAAATCGCCATGTCAAACCGCGCCTGCTGGAAATCCCTGAAGCGACGAGGGATCGAGGTCGGCACGATTTCAAAGTGGAAATCTTTTTGCATCGCATTGAGCGCGACAATCAGTTGCGGCAGCAGACCTGTGTCTGCGCCTCGTTCAGGGCGTATGGCGTACGGCGGGAAATGGGCCGCGCCAATACGCACCAACTGCGCAGCGCCTGCCTGCGCCGCACAGAGCGCTGCAATCGCCAGGAGCGAACTTTTGAAGAGCACTGTTAACGACGTTTTAACAGCCATCCGCAGGGACGTAGACCTCAACACAAAGCACCTCTGGCGAATCGAATCCCGATAAATTAGGCGCTTCGACACAATTAGACAATGATCAAATAAAGCCGAGTTTAGCTTTCGCAAAATCAGCCGCGATTGTTAAGCCGAATCAAGCCTGAAAACACTTCCCGCAGCAATCTCTGCCGATGCCAGCCGTCAGGAAAGCTGGCCTTCAGCGCTAAAAAACAACTGTTTCTCAAAAATAACCCGTGCCGTCGCAAACCATGGCGTGTGGGATGAGTCCGACAATAGCAGGGCCTGCATCGCGGTTGGACGACGCGGGCTTAATATGACTACGCTTCAGTTCGTGAACACGGGTCATGAGTACTGGGTTGAAATTGGAGTTCGACATGCCCCATTGGCTGGTGATTGACCTGGAGGCCACCACCGAGGAAGGCGGGTGGCCCGTCGCAGAAATGGAAATCATCGAGATCGGCGCTACCGTGGTCAATCAGGACGGGCGCGAGGTGGACCATTTCGAACGCTTCGTCCGACCATTGCGCCGCCCCCTGCTGACGCTGTTCTGCCGCGAGTTGACGCACATCACTCAGAGCAACATAGACAGCGCCACGACCTTGGGCACGGTCTGGCCGCAGTTCGAGCGCTGGTTGGGTCACCACCAGCACAAGCTCGCGGGCTGGGCCAGTTGGGGCGATTATGATCGTCAGCAACTGGAACTCCAATGGCGACAGCAACAGTTGACCAGCGCGCTGAGCACCCTGCCCCACCTCAACCTCAAACAACGGTTTGCCGAGGCGCGTCATTTGCAGAAGGCGCCTGGCCTTAATGGCGCGCTTCAACTGGCGGGTATGCACTTCAATGGCCAGCAGCACCGCGCTTTGAACGACGCACGCAACACCGCACGCCTGTTGCCGCTGATCATGGCAACGTAGACGCGACGCATTGTTCAAAGCGGATGACGCCCATTTACCTGTTCGGCATACTGTCCTGCCTTTTCAAGCCCTTTAAAGCCCTTCCAAGGAGACCCTTCATGCTCAAGGTCAACGAGTATTTCGACGGCACCGTCAAGTCCATTGCGTTCACGCCCATCGAAGGGAAAACAGCCACTGTGGGCGTCATGGCTCCAGGTGAATATGAGTTTGGCACCGGCCAGCCTGAAACCATGCAGGTCGTATCGGGCTCACTGACTGTCAAGCTCCCGGACAGCAGTGACTGGAAAACCTTCGCCGCCGGCGAGTCGTTCGAAGTGCCGGGCGAGAGCAAATTCCAGCTCAAAGTCACGGTAGACACCGCTTACTTGTGCGAATACCACTGATCGCAAAAGTTGAAGTAAAAAATCACACCCGCTCTATCCCCTGATTGAATTGCAGCGCTGCCAACCGCGCATACAGCGCGTTGGTGGCGATCAATTGCTGGTGGGTTCCCACCGCAATCAAACGCCCCTGATCAATCACCGCAATACGATCCGCGTTCTGCACCGTTGCCAGGCGATGCGCGATCACCAGCGTGGTCCGACCCTCCATCAGGGTGGGCAGCGCTTGCTGAATCAAATGCTCACTCTGTGCATCCAGCGCGCTGGTCGCCTCGTCCAGCAACAGGATCGGCGCATCGGCCAATAACGCGCGCGCTATCGCCAGGCGCTGCCGCTGTCCGCCAGACAACCCCATGCCGCTGTCCCCCAAATGAGTCTGATAGCCCTTGGGCAACTGTTGAATGAACTCATGAGCGTGAGCGATTTTTGCCGCGGCCTCGACCTGCGCGAAGCTCGCATTGGCGTTGCCGTAACGAATGTTGTCCTCGACGCTGCCGAAAAACAGCGCTGGCGTCTGCGAGACCCAGGCAAAACAACGTCGCAGGTCCAGGGGGTCCAGACGATCCGCCGACATGCCTTCGACCAGTACCTGGCCCTGCTGTGGGTCGTAAAAGCGCAGCAGCAAGTCGAACAGCGTCGATTTGCCTGCACCCGACGGTCCCACCAACGCAACC
This sequence comes from Pseudomonas sp. BSw22131, assembly GCF_026810445.1. NCBI lineage: Bacteria > Pseudomonadati > Pseudomonadota > Gammaproteobacteria > Pseudomonadales > Pseudomonadaceae > Pseudomonas > Pseudomonas huanghezhanensis. The sequence goes on from NZ_CP113949.1 coordinate 3,710,177, forward strand.
GTTTCTCCGGGCTCGATTTCCAGGCTCAACGCGTCGATCGCGTTCCGCTCCGGGCGCGAGGGGTAGGCAAAGGTCACGTTTTGCAATGCCAGGCGCCCGCTAACCCGTTCAGGCAAGCGCAGCAGGTCCTTACTCGGCGCCGTGATTTCACTGCGCGCCTGCAACAGCTCTGTGATGCGCTCGGCCGCACCGGCGGCGCGCTGCAGTTCACCGATCACTTCACTCAATGTGCCGAACGCGCTGCCTACGATCAGGCTGTAGAACACGAACGCCGCCAGCTCGCCACCGGAGATCCGCCCGGCGATGACATCCATCCCGCCCACCCAAAGCATCACCGCCACCGCGCCCAACACCAGAACGATGACCAGGGTGATGAGCCATGAGCGCTGCAAAATTCGCTTGCGCGCCGTCTCGAACGCCTGTTCCGCCGTGTTGCCGAAGCGCTGTTTGTCCTGCGCCTGATGATTGTAGGCCTGCACGGTTTTGATCTGGCCCAAGGCTTCGGACACATAGCTGCCCACATCGGCAACCCGGTCCTGGCTCTCCCGGGACAGGCTGCGCACGCGTCGGCCGAAAATCAGAATCGGCGCCACTACCAGCGGCAGCGCCACCACGACGATGCTGGTGAGTTTGGGGTTGGTGAAGAACAGCAGGATCACGCCCCCGATGACCATCAGCGCGTTGCGCAAAAACATCGACAGCGATGAGCCGATCACCGATTGCAGCAGGGTCGTGTCGGCCGTGAGCCGCGACTGGATTTCGGAACTGCGGTTGTTTTCGTAAAACCCCGGATGAAGATTGATCAAGTGATCGAAGACTTGCTTTCGCAGGTCGGCGACCACCCGCTCGCCGATCCAGGACACCAGGTAAAACCGCGCAAACGTGCCGACGGCCAGCGCCAGGATCAGCAGCATGAACAGACCAATGGTTTCATTGAGCAGCGTCGGCGAGCGAGTCATGAAGCCTTGATCGACCATCAACCGGATGCCCTGCCCCATCGACAAGGTGATTCCGGCCGTCACGATCAACGCCACCAGTGCACCGATGGCCTGCTTGCGATAAGGCGCGATCATGCGCATCGCCAGACGAATGGCATGGCGCTGGCGACCGTTGAGCACTGAAACCATAAAGAGAACTGCCTTGAGGAAATAACTCGAACGCAGAGCCTACACCCGCCACGGTGCCGCACGCTCGTCGCCTTGCGCTGAACTCGGGGAATTGATCTCAGTCGGTTATTTTATGACCGCAGGGCAGTCTCGTCAGACAAGATTGATCTCACGCCGGGGATGGTGGATTTCGGTATTTTCCGGTGGCTGATTGAGTGCTTGTGGGCGCGAAGCGATGTCACGGTGTGGTCATCAAGCATGAGTAGTTTCGAAAGCGCACAACCTGATGAGGAGACAGGCCATGAGCTTGCATGAAAGCAGCAATCACACAGCAGCCGTACAGGCAAACCCCAACCTCAACGTGGGCGGCGCGATTCTCGATAAAAACGGGAAAGAAGTCCTGATCACCGAAGAGATGGTCCAGAAAGCGTGCCTGGAATGCGAAAAGTATTGGGTCAAGCCTGAAAAACAAGATTGATGCTAGACCTCATTGAGAACCCGGCCAACGCGCCGGGTTTTTTCTGCGCTGAATTTGTCCCCCACTGAACGTTCTGTCCGTAAATAATGTGTCCTTGAACGGTCTGTCGTTGAAATGGATGTACCGCAATGTCCGGCAACAGTTATCAGATTGCACGCAGCTTTTTACTGCGATTACGTCGCCAAGGTTCAAGTAATCCAATCAACAATATGACCATCAAGGAAGAAAAAATGCTCTCCACTGCTCTTCATTACCCGTACACAGATGCAGAAATGGACCATGCCTACACCCAGCTCGAAGGGACCTTGTTCAATGTCAGAAAAGACATTGGAGATGACGGTAACCCGAGTCCGAAAATCCTCGTGGTTGCCGGCGTGCAAGGCTCCGGCAAGACCTACATGCTGAACAATACCCTGCTCAAACAACCCCGTTATTCCAACTACGTGCGCTTGTACCTGGAGAACTATCGCGAACTGCACCCCCGGTATAACGAGATGGCTAACGAAGGCGTTACTCATCGTTATAAACACACCGAGACGTTTATCTGGGAACTGTGTAGCCGGGTTTTCAAACATGCCCATGAAAACAAATTCAATATCGTGTTGGAGACAGCGCTCGACACCAAAGCCTTCGCCACTGTCATTGCAGGCACCGACCTGGCTGACTATCAATTCGATGTGCACCTGATCGGCTGTAAAAAAGATTTTGTGCACATGTCGACTATCAAGCGGGCGCTCGACAGCCTGGAGAATGAAACGCTTGAGCGCTTTGTCGACATCGGCAGCATCGAAGCCAGCATCGAGAACGCCGAGGTTATTTTCAACGCTTTCGAGACAGCCTGCATGCGGGTCAGCGGCTCACAGATCTCGATGTATGAACGAGGATTCGGCATGCTCAAGAGTCGAAAGTTGCTCTGCAGCAGTCGCTGCAACAAGGTCCAGACCCTGACACCAATCGCCTTCATCAATGAAGACGGCACGATGGTCACGCTGGAAGAACAGACGCACCGCATTGAGCGTAGCGAGCTGCTGCCACTGGCGTGCAGCTTCAAGAGCTTCGCTGAGCTGACACATGGGCGGGTCGAGGACCCGAACGACCGCGCCGAGGCCTGGCATCAGGCCTACGCCGCGCTCGCCCGCATGCGAGCTTTTTGGCAGCAGGTGCCACCGCGACTGCCGGACACGCTGTGGTCATACATCAAAAAATACGTCGACTGAGTCAACCACTCACCACGACGGCGCCAAGGGCTTCGATCAGTCGACGCAGTTCGGCGTTCTCGCCATTGAGCATCACCGGCAACCCCTCTATCTCGCGACGCGGTGGGTAGTGCTTGCGCAGCGCATCGAATGCCAGGCGCTGGGTGTTGGCATCCCCTACCAGACTGCGACGGAAATCAGCGTCATCGCGGCGTGGGTCATAAACGCCGCGGCACACCATGTTCAACGCCCATGTCGGGTCGGTTGCGGCATCCAGTGTTACCTGTGCCAGCCATGGCTTGGGCAGCAACTGGCTAAGACTCACCTCGGCGGGCTTGCCCAGATGTTTGCACAGCGCTTGATAAATCTGTTCAGTGCCACGCTGCCGGCCATCGAGGCTGTAACCGGCAATATGCGGCGTACCGATGACGCACAGCTCCGCCAGCGCGGGGTCGACGTACGGCTCTTTTTCCCAGACATCCAGCACTGCCTGCAAATCTTCACGCGCCAGCAGCACATGGCGCAGGGCGATATTGTCGACCACCGGGCCGCGCGCCGCGTTGATCAGCCACGCGCCCTGCCTGAGTTGCTCAAGCTGTGGGCGGTCGAACAGATGCCAGGTCGGGTGATCGCCGGTCTTGCTCAGGGGCGTGTGCAGACTGATCACGTCGCAGCGCTGAACAATCTCGTCGAGGCTGACGTAGTCCCCGCCTTCGGCCGCCTGACGCGGCGGATCGCAGACCAGCACTTTCCAGCCCAGACCGCGCAGCACTTCAATGAGCCGCCCGCCCACTTGTCCCGCCCCGACCACGCCGTAGGTGCGCTGGCTCAGGTCGGCACCCTCGATTTCAGCAAGGGTCAACAGGCTGCCTATTACATAATCCACCACACCACGGGCGTTGCAGCCAGGTGCGCTGGACCACTGGATGCCCGCCTGGGCGAAATAATCGAGATCGAGATGGTCAGTGCCAATGGTGCAGGTGCCCACGAAACGCACCGCTGAGCCTTCGAGCAACTCCCGACTGACAGGGGTCACGGAGCGCACCAACAGAATGTCTGCGTCGGCGACAGCGGCGCGGTCGATGGTACGTCCCGGGTAGCGGCGTATCTCACCGAAACCTTCAAAAAAGGCGTCGAGCATTGGAATGTTTTCGTCAGCAACTATGCGCATGGTGAGCTCCCTGAAGTCGCGGCAGTGTAGGCGCTGGCGCCAGACCGGGCCAGCGCCACAGCGCAGAACGCCGCGATCTTGAGGGACGCTCAGTCAAGCTTCTTGCGAATCCAATACAGGTAAACCCCTTCTGCCGAGCGTTGTTCAAGCAGCTCGTGGCCCAGAAACACACAAAATTTGGGGATGTCGCGTTGGGTCGAGGGGTCGGTAGCAATGACCTTCAGCACACCACCGGCATGCAGGTCGCGTACCTTCTGGTGCAGCATCATTACCGGTTCAGGGCAATTGAGGCCGGTGGCATCGAGGACGGCGTCGGCGGACAGACTTTCGAGGGAATCAGGCATAAGGCGCTCCAAAAACTGGCGGGCATTGTCGCTCAAATAAGGGAAGGCGCCAAACGACGCCGGTCTGGCTGCGACTGAACAACGCTCGCGCCAACGGAATACTTTTACTGCTGTCAATTAGATGGCACCTACAGAGCCTGTAGGATTCTGCGACACCTTGTCGTTTGGTGATCGTGGGAGCGCAACGTATGATCCTTGACATTTGTCCGCAGATTAGAAGCCTATGTCCCTGATAGTTCTACTGCTTCTGCCGTTTATCGGCAGCTGTATCGCAGCGGTTTTGCCGCACAACGCCCGTAACAGTGAATCGATTCTTGCTGGCTTGATCGCCCTGATCGGCGCCGTGCAAGTGGCGCTGTGGTACCCGCAGATCGCCGACGGAGGCGTGATCCGGCAGGAGTTCTTCTGGCTGCCGAGTCTGGGGCTCAACTTCTCGTTACGCATGGACGGCTTCGCCTGGCTGTTTTCCATGCTGATCCTGGGCATTGGCACGCTGGTATCGCTGTACGCACGCTATTACATGTCACCCGACGATCCTGTCCCGCGCTTCTTTGCTTTTTTCCTGGCCTTCATGGGCGCCATGCTGGGCCTGGTGATGTCCGGCAACCTCATTCAAATCGTGTTTTTCTGGGAACTGACCAGCATTTTTTCATTTTTGCTGATCGGCTACTGGCACCACCGCGCAGACGCCCGACGCGGCGCTTACATGGCGCTGATGGTCACCGGTGCAGGCGGCCTCGCGTTGTTGGTCGGCATGATGCTGCTGGGCCATGTGGTCGGCAGTTACGACCTGGACCGCGTGCTGGCGGCCGGCGATGTGATCCGCGCGCACGCGCTGTACCCGGTGCTGCTGACGCTGATCCTGATTGGCGCGCTAAGTAAAAGCGCTCAGTTTCCGTTTCATTTCTGGCTGCCCCACGCGATGGCGGCGCCCACTCCAGTCTCTGCATATCTGCACTCGGCGACCATGGTCAAGGCCGGGGTGTTTTTGTTGGCGCGGCTCTGGCCGTCGCTGTCCGGCAGCGAGCAATGGTTCTGGATCGTCAGTGGCGCCGGCGCCTGCACGCTGATCATTGGCGCGTATTCCGCGATGTTCCAAAACGACCTCAAGGGCCTGCTCGCCTATTCCACCATCAGCCATCTGGGGCTGATCACCTTGTTGCTGGGCCTCAATAGCCCGCTGGCCGCCGTTGCAGCGGTGTTTCACATCCTTAATCACGCCACATTCAAGGCCTCGCTGTTCATGGCGGCCGGCATCATCGATCATGAAAGCGGCACGCGCGACATCCGCAAACTCAGCGGGCTGATAAGGCTCATGCCCTACACCGCCACGCTGGCGATGGTGGCCAGCGCCGCAATGGCGGGCGTTCCGCTGCTCAACGGATTTCTGTCCAAGGAAATGTTCTTCGCCGAAACCGTGTTCATCAGCGCCACCGAGTGGGTCGAGATCGCGCTGCCGGTGATCGCTACCCTCGCTGGCGCGTTCAGCGTTGCGTACTCCCTGCGTTTCACGGCGGATGTTTTCTTCGGCCCCAAGGCCACTGATCTGCCTCATACGCCCCATGAGCCGCCGCGCTGGATGCGTGCGCCGGTGGAGTTTCTGGTGCTGGCGTGCTTGATCGTCGGGGTGTTTCCAGCGCAATCGGTCGGGCCGTTGCTTGCCGCCGCGGCACAACCGGTGGTGGGTGGCACGCTGCCTGAGTACAGCCTGGCGATCTGGCACGGCTGGAACGCGCCCATGATCATGAGCCTGATCGCCATGGGCGCAGGCATCCTGCTGTATCTGCTGTTGCGCAAACCGCTCAAGCGCGAGCGGTTCGTCGGCCCTCCGCTGGTCTGGCGGCTGAATGGCAAACGTCTGTTCGAGCGTTCGATGGTGATCATCATGCGTCTGGCGCAGCGCCTGGAACGGCTGCTGACAACGCGTCGTTTGCAGGCGCAGCTGTTTCTGATGGTCTTCGCGGCATTGCTCGCAGGCTTCATCCCGATGTACTCAAGTGGCCTGACGTGGGGAGATCGGCCAAAAATTCCGGGGTCGGGGGTGTTCGTCATCCTCTGGCTGATTGCGATTGCCTGCGCGGTCGGTGCAGCCTGGCAGGCCAAGTATCACCGTCTTGCTGCGGTCACAATGGTCAGCGTGTGCGGCCTGATGACGTGCGTGACGTTCGTATGGTTTTCCGCGCCAGACCTTGCCCTGACCCAATTGGTGGTCGAAGTGGTGACCACGGTGTTGATTCTGCTCGGCCTGCGCTGGCTGCCGCGACGCAATGAAAACGTCGCCGGGCCGCGCTCGCGCAATCGCGCACGCGCCCGCCGTATCCGTGATTTCGTTCTGGCCGTGGGAGTCGGCGGCGGCATGGCGCTGCTGTCCTACGCGATGCTCACGCGCCCCACGCCAAACGCCATCTCCGAGTTTTACCTCAGTCGCGCGCTGTCGCTGGGTGGGGGGACCAATACGGTCAACGTGATGCTGGTGGACTTCCGTGGCTTTGATACGTTTGGCGAAATCACCGTGCTGGCGGCTGTGGCGCTGACCGTATTCGCACTTTTACGCCGCTTCCGCCCGCCCAAGGAAAGCATTCTGCTGCCCACCCAGCAGCGCTTGCTCGCGCGGGACGTGGTCACCGACCTGGTCAACCCGCGCAGCGCCAGTGATACCGCACTGGGGTTCATGATGGTCCCGGCCGTGCTGGTGCGTTTGCTGTTGCCGATCGCTTTTATAGTGTCGATGTACCTGTTCATGCGCGGCCACAATTTGCCGGGTGGCGGATTCGTCGCCGGGCTGGTGATGTCGGTGGCCTTCATTCTGCAATACATGGTGGCGGGCACCCAGTGGGTCGAAGCGCAGATGAGCCTGCGCCCTTTGCGCTGGATGGGCACCGGGCTGTTTTTCGCCCTCGCCACCGGCATCGGATCCATGGTGCTGGGCTACCCGTTCATGACCACCCACACCGCTCACCTGACCCTGCCGTTGCTCGGCGATATGCACATCGCCAGCGCGCTTTTTTTTGATGTCGGCGTGTACGCGGTGGTTGTCGGCTCGACGCTGCTGATCCTCACTGCGCTGGCTCACCAGTCGGTGCGCAGCCATCGCCCCACTTCGCTGCCCAAACCAATCGACGTGAAAGGAGTCGCCTGATGGAAGAAGTCATTGCCATTGCCATCGGAGTCCTCGCCGCCTCGGGCGTCTGGCTGATTCTGCGCCCAAGGACTTTCCAAGTGGTCATGGGCCTGTGCCTGCTGTCGTATGGCGTCAATCTGTTCATCTTCAGCATGGGCAGCCTGTTCATCGGCAAGGAGCCCATCATCAAGGACGGCGTCCCGCAGGATCTGCTCAATTACACCGACCCGCTGCCCCAGGCGCTGGTGCTCACGGCGATCGTGATCAGCTTCGCCATGACCGCGCTCTTTCTGGTAGTGCTGCTGGCGTCGCGCGGCTTGACCGGTAACGACCACGTGGACGGTCGGGAGCCCAGCGAATGACGTGGATGAATCAACTCATCGTCGCGCCGATTCTGCTCCCCGTCCTCACCGCGGCCTTGATGCTCTGGCTGGGCGAAAAACACCGCCCGCTCAAGGCGCGAATCAACCTGCTGTCGACAGCACTGGGCCTGGTCATCTCGATCAGCCTGATGCTGTGGGTGCAAAAGAGCGGCACCACCGGCTCGATCGGGGTTTATCTGCCGGGCAACTGGGAGGCACCGTTCGGCATCGTGCTGGTGGTCGATCACCTGTCGGCGCTGATGCTGGTGCTTACCGGGATCATCGCTTTCTGCGCGCTGCTTTTCGCAATGGCGCGTTGGGACCGGGCCGGCGCCAGCTTTCACGCGCTGTTCCAGATCCAGCTGATGGGGCTTTACGGCGCCTTCCTGACCGCCGATCTGTTCAACCTGTTCGTGTTCTTCGAAGTATTGCTCGCCGCCTCTTACGGGATGATGCTGCACGGTTCCGGTCGGGCGCGGGTGTCTTCGGGCCTGCACTACATCACCGTTAATCTGCTGGCTTCGTCGCTGTTTCTGATTGGCGCAGCGTTGATCTACGGCGTGACCGGCACCCTCAACCTGGCCGATCTGGCGGTCAAGATCCCGCTGGTGGCCGAGAAGGATCTGGGGCTGCTGCACGCCGGCGCAGCGATTCTGGCGGTGGCGTTTCTGGCCAAGGCCGGCATGTGGCCGCTGAATTTCTGGCTGGTGCCTGCTTATTCTGCGGCGAGTGCGCCGGTGGCCGCGATGTTCGCGATCATGACCAAAGTCGGCGCCTACACTTTGCTGCGACTGTGGACGCTGCTGTTTTCCGGTCAGGCCGGGGCTTCGGCATTTTTCGGCGGCAACTGGTTGATTTACGGCGGGATGGCGACGCTGTTGGTGGCGGCCCTGTCGATCATCGCCGCTCAGCGACTGGAGCGTATGGCCAGCTTGAGCATTCTGGTGTCAGCCGGGATTCTTCTATCGGCGATTGGCTTTGCTCAACCCAGCCTGACCGCTGGCGCACTGTTCTACATGGTCAGTTCGACGCTGGCGTTGAGCGCACTGTTTTTACTGGCTGAGCTGATCGAGCGCTCGCGTTCGGCCAACGAGATCCCGCTGGAAGAGGACGCCGATCAATTGCCCAAGGCGATGGAGGCGCTGCAACCGGTTCCGGGCATCAATCTGGACGACCAGCAGAAAGCCCTCGTCGGTCAGGTGATTCCCTGGACGATGGCGTTTCTGGGCCTGAGTTTTGTGGTGTGTGCGCTGCTGATCATCGGCCTGCCGCCGCTGTCGGGCTTCTTGGGCAAACTGACGCTGATCAGCGCGCTGCTCAATCCTCTGGGGCTGGATGTCGCTCAGGATGAGCCGATTGCCGGGGCCAGTTGGGGGCTGATTGCGCTGCTGATATTTTCCGGGCTCGCGGCATTGCTGTCGTTCACCCGCATTGGTGTTCAGCGGTTCTGGACCCCTCACGAGCGTCCGTCGCCAGCGCTGCGCCGCTACGAATGCATTCCGATCGTGATCCTGCTCGGCCTGTGCGTGGCCATGACTTTCAAGGCACAGGCCTTGCTGCATTACACTCAGGATACGGCTGCCGCGCTGCATGACCCGCGCCAGTACGTGTTGTCAGTAATGGCAGCGAAGCCTGTGCCAGGCCCGTCCAGCATGACGCCGGGGGTGCAGCCATGAAGCGACTGTTCCCCGCCCCGCTGCTGACATTGACGCTATGGGCGCTGTGGCTGGTGCTCAATCTTTCGCTGAGCCCCGGCAACCTGCTGTTAGGCGCGTTGTTCGGGGTTGCCGCACCGCTGATGTTTGCGCCGTTACGACCGCTGCCCGTGCGCATGCGCAAACCCGGTGTGGCGCTCAAGCTGTTGATGGTGGTGGGCCGCGATGTGATCGTGTCGAATCTGGCAGTCGCTCGAACGGTCTGGCTCGCCGGGCACAAGCCGCCACGCTCGGTGTTCGTCAAAGTGCCGCTGGACCTGCACGATGCCAACGGTCTGGCGGCTCTGTCGATGATTACGACGGTGGTGCCCGGCACTGTCTGGTCCGAACTCGCGCTGGACCGCAGCGTGCTGCTGATGCATGTGTTTGATCTGGAAGACGAAGCGGCGTTTATCGCGCACTTCAAGTCCGCCTACGAACGCCCGTTGATGGAGATTTTCCAATGAGCGCTCTGCTTGCCAATGCGATTCTGTTGAGCCTGTTTATATTCGCCGTCGCCATGGTCCTGACGCTGATCCGCCTGTTCAAAGGTCCGTCCGCGCAGGACCGGGTGCTGGCGCTGGATTATCTGTACATCCTGGCGATGCTGACGATGCTGGTGCTGGGCGTCCGTTACGCCAGCGACTCCTACTTCGAGGCAGCGTTGCTGATTGCGCTGTTTGGCTTTGTAGGGTCGTTCGCGCTGGCCAAATTTCTGTTGCGTGGCGAGGTGATCGAATGAATGCGCCGGATGTGTTGCCTTTTTGGGCGGAAGCGCTGACAGCCATTTTACTGGTGCTCAGCAGCCTGTTTGCGCTGACCGGCGCCGTCGGCTTGCTGCGCATGAAGGATTTCTTCCAGCGTATGCACCCGCCTGCGCTCGCTTCCACCATCGGCGCGTGGTGCGTTGCGCTGGCCTCGATCGTGTATTTCTCAGCGCTTAAAGCCAGCCCGGTGATTCACGCCTGGCTGATTCCGGTCCTGCTGGCGATCACGGTTCCCGTCACCACGCTGCTGCTGGCGCGCACCGGGTTATTCCGCCAGCGCATGGCCGGCGACGACGTGCCGCCAGAAGTCAGCAACGGTCAACATGACGGCAATTGATAGCAGCGGGCGGATCTGTAGCAGCCAAAGCGCGGCAGGGTGCAGTTGCCGGAGCTTTCAAGCGCACCACAGCCTCGCGCTGGAAACGGCTTATTCGCTCGGTTTGAAATTGAGCTCGCCTTTGCGCCATTTGGCGGCTTTGCCGGCGGCTGCTTTCAGCACTTTGCTCAGGCCGCTGGCGATCTGCTCGCTGGCCGCGAACACCATGAAAATGGTTTGCGACTCCTTGAAGACAATCCCGTGCCCTTCCGCAGTGTCGACATAGGCGTATTCGCCCAGTCCGTAAACGGTCATTTTGATCTCGCGAAACTTTAACTCGAACTTGCCGCCTTCCCGACTGGGCAGTACAGCCGCGCGGAAATGATCGCCGACCTTAAGCTCAAGACGTGGTTTATCGTCCACCACCAACGCGCTTTGGGTGTCGATTTCGGCCATGTAGATGCCTTCGGCGGACTGCTCCAGGACATAAACAAAACGCGCCTGGAACTGTTTCACCAATTTAGCGCGCAGATCACCGAGCACAAATAAAGCATGGGTATCCAGATTACTTACTGCCAATGTACAAACTCCCAACCTGAAAGAAACCCGCCCGGCCATGCCGCCAGGCAACAAATATAGATGGCGATCACACGATGCACCCTGCGTGCCGGGCGCTGGCACGCGGAGGATTCTACCGGCTAGCGGTCATTGTGCGATATATACCTTTCGTCCACTACGCCCCGGATTTGCGCCGCCATGGCTCACTCCGGGTGCTTGCGACCGGCGCTGAGTGCATCCGTGGCGTGCGGGCACATGCGTACAAAGAGGTCGAACTCTCGACAGGTAGCCGACTCACATGCAGCACAGGCCTGAACATACCGTAAATGCCAGTGCGGGCGACATGCCCGGCGAGGAGATAGCATGGACACCACCACACCGACACTTGAAACATTGTTCGACCAACTGGGTCTGGACTCCGATCAGGCCAGCATCGACGCGTTCGTCGAGCAACACGGTCCTTTGGCAGACGACGTGAAGGTCTCGGAAGCCGATTTCTGGACCCCTACACAGCAGAAGTTTCTGAAAGACCAGATGCAACTGGACGCCGAATGGGCGCCAGCGGTGGACGAACTCAATGCACTGTTGCACGAAACCAAATAGGTTTCAGCCAACAGGCAAGGGTCCACGGCACCGGCGCCGCCCGCTATCTGCCTATTGCGGATAGCCCGGCTGCTGGTCATTTGGAAACCTCGTGCGCCCTTCACTGCCGGGCGCATGAATGAAAAAACTGTCACTCCACAATGTTGACTTCCCTACAAAGGTATTCCAGTGAGCGGAGCGATGGATATAACGCCGGGACAAAACACGGGCGTCATACTCGCTCAGCACGATTCGCCCTTTCTGCCCTTGCTCGATCAACCTGAGCGAAATTTCCCGTAATTCCGGCGGAATACTCAGCACGTCTGTTGCCGGAACTGCTACCAGCGGGACGCCCTGTTCCAGCGCCAGCGCATGCATCAACCGTAAGTACACCCGCGAAAGATGACCAAACACCGTTCGTTCAAGGCTCACCGCTGCCCACACCTCTTTCATGCCACGGGTCGAATGGCTGTGACGCTCCCAGCATTTCACTTGCAGATGTGCCTCGGCATCACGCGGATCGAGCCAACGGAGGCGGTCCATGGCCTGAAGCTCTGCCTGGGTCTCGCGAAAGGCATGAGTGTCCTCGCTGAGCGTCTGCAAACTCACTTGGCTGCGCCGGGGTCGCGTCAACAGGAGTGTCTCCTGCAGTTGCGCCGGGTAGCCCCCACCGACGTCAGAATGCGCACCTGGCACTGTGATTTCCCGCTCCCACCCTGGCGCGATACTGTTCAGGGAAAAATTGCGCCGCTGCTCATCCCCCGCCACTAGGTGAATGACTTCCTGCGCACAACCGGGAGGCAAAAACAGATTGACCCGCTTATTGACCGAATCACTGACAGACCCCAAGTCACAAATGCTGCCGATGGCCGCCACCGTGTCGAACAGTCCAATCACTTTCAGGCGAATACACGCATTGGCCCAGGTGAACGCTTCAGATAATGGTAACCCCCGCCGCGCCATGATTTTTTCGAATAGACCATTGTGTTGTTTGAGTACCTCGTTGGCGAGGTGACGGGCGGCCGCAGCACCGCGGCTAAAACCGAACAGGTCCAGTTCCAGCGCGGCAATGACACAACCCGGGTTGTGCGCAGAAAACTCGCCTAACACTTTCAGGATCTTTTTTACACTGATCACAACTTTTGCAACAACACCGGTATGGCCGCGACCGAAACTCAGCCCGGATATAAAGTCTCGCCCTCCTGATGTTGTGCCGATACCGCTGACATAAATGGAATGATAAGCCCTGAGCCCATCGCCGTTATTTCTTGCGACAGGCTGTTTTTTGTATAGATCGGCCAGCAAAGCGATATTGGTCAGCTCATTGGCATAGCTGCTGTTGGGGTCAGAGTGGCGTCCGCCGCACTCTTTGATGTGTTTGTGGTGATAAATTTCCGCCATGGCCCGGCAATCCGCACCGATCTGACTGTTGATGCGATTGTTGCCTGTGCCGTCAAAAAATATGCCCAGGCGCAGAGTGACTGCCAGTGACGCATTTAGCGAAATATCCGGTTTTAAAGTGTTGTTTTTTTCATTAGTCATATTGCAGATCCCTTGCATGCTGTATTGAAAGCTGATGTTGAACAAAAACATTCAGGCATATTCAATACAGCTTGCTTGTAACTGCACTTACGTCAACCCTCCAACCTTAGTTTCAGAAGATTCCCACGCAAACTGATGTATTAACAAACAGGGCTTAAAGCAAACTCTTACAGAGCAATGGGCAAGTACTTAGACATGAGCGTAATAAAGCCGCGCTCAACACTTTCTCAAAACGAATACGGAAGGGGCCATAAACGGAAAAAGCGGCTTCACTCGTCGATTGCTGTGTACTTGCACACAGTGTGTGCTGAACAACCATCGGGAATGAAGCCGCTATGGCGCAGGGCAAGCCAGCGTAGCGTCAGGCCTGGCGCTGGTGACGGTCGATCTGTTCGTGCCGCTCTTGCGCTTCGATGCAATATTTGGTGGCAGGGCTGATCAGCAGACGTTTCAGGCCAATAGGCTCGCCGCTGTCATCACACCAGCCAAACGTATCGTCAGCAATGCGCGAAAGGGCCATTTCCAGCTGTGGAAGCATGCGCTGGTCGCGGTCGATGACATTCACCAGCCAGTGACGCTCTTCCTCGACAGACGCGGCATCGGCAGGATCGGCCGGCGACTCCAGGCTTTCGATGGCGATACGGCTCTGTTCGATGCGCCCGTGGATTTCCACTTTCATGGACTGCAACAGCTCGACGAAGAAAGCGTGCTGCTCGGCGTTCATGTAATCATCGGCCGGCATCGCCAGCAACTTTTCCTTGGTCATTGATTTCTCTATAAAAAAAACGTGCATTAAGGCGAATTAAAGGAGCGGCTCAGCGTAGCCGTAAAAGCGCCATAGTCTCCAAGCGCCACCTGGCACTCAATTTACGAGGGGCGGCAGTCTAAGGCCGGGTTCACGGCTCGGCAACCTAATTGAACGAGATTCGCTCAATGCCCCCTGAAAACCCCGGTGGCATTGAGCAAAACCTACGTCTGGGTGGCAATGTCTGACTCGACACCACCCAGTCGGTTCAAACCCATTACAAAACAAAAAGGGCCAATCCAGGCCCTTTTGTCTCTCCATCAGCCCTAGCGCTTGAGTTTGCGTTTATTACGGTATTGGTCGATCACCACCGCCACCACGATGATCAAACCTTTAATGATGTCCTGAACATACGCGTCGACCCCGACAAAAGTAAACCCGCTTGCCATCACTCCCAGGATCAGTGCCCCGATCACAGTGCCGGTGATACGTCCCACACCGCCCGCCAGACTGGTGCCGCCGATGACCGCAGCCGCAATCGCATCCAGCTCATAAGACACGCCCATCCCCGCCTGCCCGGTGGCGGCACGCGCTGAGGCCACTACGCCAGCCAGACCCGCCAACAGACCGGCAATGCTGTAGACGATCACCAGATGGCGTTTGACGTTTATGCCGCTGGTCCGCGCCGCCTGCATGTTGCCGCCGATAGCGTAGGTATATTTGCCGTACTTGGTGTAACGCAGGGCAATGTGGAAAAACACCGCCACCACCAGAAAGATCATCACCGGCATAGCGCCCTGGCCAATGGCGGTGTAGGAATCATTGAGCATGCTTACCGGCTGACCTTCGGTGTAGAAGCGCGCCAACCCGCGTGCCGACACCATCATCCCCAGTGTCGCGATGAACGGCGGGATGCCGGTGATGGCAATGATGCTGCCGTTGATCGCCCCCGCCAGCAGCCCGACGGCAAGCCCCACCACGACGGGAATCCATACCGGCAGATCGGTCAGCGACGGGAACACCGCCCGGGTGTAATCGGAAGACTGCGCCAGGCTCGCCGCGACCATGGCCGACAGCGCCAGCACCGAGCCCGAGGACAGGTCGATGCCGGTGGTGATGATCACCTGCGTCACGCCGATGGCCAGCAGGCCAATGATCGACACTTGCAGGATCATCAGTACCAGGCGTTGGGAGTTCATCAAAAAGCTCTGATCGCGAACGATCCAGCCAAACAGCTCGAAGATCAGACCGATGCCGATCAGGACCAGAAAAATACTCAGTTCGGTCGGCAACCGGCGCTTGTGTTTACTCGGTGCGGTGGCGGGTTTATTGTCCAGAATCGCGTTCATCTTCATGCGTGCCTCTTATTCTTGTCGGGTAGTTGCCCGTTGGCTGACCCGTCAAAGGACAGCGTTTCAATGAAGCGGCTGTCAGTGAACCGAATTGCCTGACGCCAGGTGCATCACGCGCTCCTGCGTCGCTTCGGCGCGGTCAAGGGTGCCCATCAGTTCACCTTCGTGCATGACCAGGACCCGGTCGCTCATGCCCAGCACTTCAGGCAGCTCCGAAGAAATCATGATCACCGCCATGCCTTCGCTGGCGAGGAACGAAATAAGCCGATAGATCTCCGCCTTGGCGCCCACGTCGATGCCGCGTGTGGGTTCATCGAGAATCAATATTCGCGGGTTGGTCATTAGCCAACGCGCCAGCAAGGCTTTTTGCTGATTGCCGCCCGACAGCGTGTCGATGCACTGCTCCAGCGAAGGCGTCTTGACCCGCAGCTTTTTGCACATGTCTTCACACAGTGCTCGCAAGGCTTTCTGGTTGACGAAACCATTGCCGGCGTAATGCGGCAGGACGGCCATTTCCATGTTTTCCAGCACCGACAGACATGGAAACAGCCCGGTGAGCTTGCGGTCCTCGGTCAGCAGCGCAAAGCCTTTCTCAATGGCGAAGTGCGGATCGCTGACCCGGATGCTCTGACCGTCGAGGTGGATTTGGCCACGGGTGCTTGGGGTGATGCCGAAAATGGTTTCGGCAACGTTGGTACGGCCCGAGCCCATCAAGCCGGCGATGCCCAGGATCTCCCCGGCGTGCAAGTCGAATGACACGCCGTCGAACACACCCTCCAGCGATAAATCACGCACCGACAACAGCAACCTGCCGATTGGCGTCTCGCGCACCGGAAACAACTGCGTCAGCTCACGCCCGACCATCATCGAAATCAGGCTGTCGCCGTCCATGCTGTCGGCGCGCTGCAGGCCGATATAAGCGCCATCGCGAAACACAGCCACTTCATCGGCGATGCTGAACACTTCGTTCATTTTGTGGGTGATGTAGATGATGCCCTTACCCTGGGCGCGCAGGTCGGCGATGATCGAAAACAGGTGCTCCACTTCGGTTTCGGTGATGGCCGAGGTGGGCTCGTCCATGATCAACACATCGGAATCGTAAGACACAGCTTTGGCGATCTCGACCATCTGCCGCTCGGCGATGCTCAGGTGCCCTACCATTTCCTGCGGGTCGAGGTCGATGCGCAGCCGCTCAAGTAACGCAGCGGTGCAGCGGTACATTTCCCGGTGATCGACCATATGAAAGCCATTGAGCTGTTCACGGCCGATCCAGATATTCTCGGCGATGCTCATGTGCGGCATCAGGTTGAGTTCCTGATGGATCATGGCGATGCCCGATTGCAGTGCCGACAACGGCGTATCGAAGGTCACCGGCTTGCCGCGCAGGCGAATCTCGCCAGCGTCAGGCTGATAAATACCGGCGATGATTTTCATCAGCGTCGATTTACCCGCGCCGTTCTCACCCATCAACGCCAATACGCTGCCAGGCCGGACCCGCAGTTGCACGTTGTTGAGCGCGATCACACCGGGAAAGCCTTTGCTGACGTTGAGTATTTCAAGCAGGTAAGGCGATTCGGCGTTCAGCACGCCCGCGTCGGCGGTAGCGTCGGTGCTGGCGTTGCTCGAAGCAGTGGCGGAAGCAAACATGATCACAGGCTCCTGGACGACAGTGGCCCGGGAAAAGCGCAAGGCGCCCCTCCCGGGCAGTCGGTTTTTATTTGAAGGTGTCGACGTTTTCCGGCGTGATCAGCTTGAAGGGAATCACGATGGCCTGTTGTGGCAGCGCTTCCTTCTTCGCCATCTTCACGGCGGCGTCGATGGAGCCTTCACCCTGACCCTTGGCATCCTGGAACACCGACACGGTCAGTTGCCCTTTCTTGACTGCGCTCAGCCCGTCAGGCGTGCCGTCAACACCCGCCACAAACACCTCACCCTGCTTCTTGCCAGCCTGTTTGAGGGCCATGGCAGCACCAATGGCCATCTCGTCGTTGTTGGAGACCACGGCGTTGAAGTCTTTGCCCTGGGTCAACCAATTGTTGGTGATGTCCATGCCTTTCTGCCGTCCCCAGGCGCCTTCCTGCTGCTCGACAATCTTGATGTCGGGGTATTTTTTCAGGATTTCCTTCACGCCTTCGGTGCGGTCTCGCGTGGAGTTGTTCGACAGCTCACCGAGCAAAATCACGATGGTGCCTTTGCCGTCCATTTTCTTCGCCAGGTATTCCATTTGCAGTCTGCCGGCCTCTTTATCGTCAGAGGTCACGGAGGCGACGCCTGCTGGCAGCTTCGGATCATCCGGGCGACGGTTAACGTAGACCAGCGGGATACCGGCAGCGGTGGCCGCTTTGGTGATACGTGCGGTGGCTTCTGTGTCGACCGGGTTGACGATCAGCGCATCGACTTTCTTGCCAATCAGCTCCTGCACCTGATCGAGCTGTTTATTGACGTCGTTGCGGCCATCGACAAATTGCAGGTCGACGCCGCCCATGGCCTTGGCTTTCTTGCCCATGTCTTCACGCATGTAAGTCAGGTAGGTGTCGTCGAACTGCGACATGGCCACGCCGATCTTCAGGTCCGCCGCCATGACGGCGCCGCTGCCGAGCATCATTGCCAATGCCAGCGAGGTGAAACGAAGCTTGATATTCATGAACGGTCTGTCTCCAAATTCTTGTTGTTGTAGTGAATTGGGTAGCGACTGCTTCCGCGGGACGCTCAAAAGCCCTTGGCGTTGTGCGGCAGACGAACGATCGGCGCGCCCGGCAAGGCGCACATCAACATCCCGTTGCGCTCTATGCAAAGCGCGCGAGCGAGGGCATTGCATGCGTGGCGCAGGGCGCGCAGAAAAGAGGGTTCAGTGCGCAGAGGGCTCTGCGAATCAAGGCCAGAGGCCTTGGGATGAAGGTGAGACAAGGAGCGGGCAGGACGGAAAACGGGGCGGCAGGCTTTGGGGCCATGAGTAAAGGTTTTCATCGACAGTACCTTTCTACTATTGGTCTTTTTGTTTTTGTGTCGCGAGTCCGGCGAAGGGTCTTAAGTGACTGGAACCCCGCGCCTGCCACGACAGTCGGCAACCTGGAAATGACTCTATTGGAAAATAATTTCTAATTCAACAGCTTTTAGAATTTATTTCTATTCTGTTATTTGAGCGCTGCGACACGCTTTAAAAGGGGTGTGTTTCGCGCGCCCCCTCCTTGTCTGGATCACACGCTGACCACCCTCCCCTCCATTGCGCTGACCCGAGCAGCGTCAAGAATAGCCGCTGATTTCACAGCGTCCTGTGCATCCACCGGCATCGGGCCGCCATTGTCCACAGCCTCTTGAAAAAGCCGATAGAACTCGGTCCAGCAGCCTCGCTCCGAAGGCACACGCTCCCGGTGTTCACCCTGCTCGAACCAACCCCAGCGGCGATGTTCTTCAACGCCCCACCGCTCGCCCTCGGACTTGGGTGAATGCCCGGCCAGCGCGGCGGCCTCTTGCCCGTCCAGACCGTCCACGCTGTAGCAGCCCAGCGAACCATTGACCCGAAACCTCGGCCCTTGAGCGTTTTGCAAACAGTTGCCCCACAAGTGCGAGACAACGCCATTTGCGTGGGTCAACGAGACAAAAAAGCCGTGATCCACCGGCTGATGCGGTCCAGCAAACTCAAGCTCCGCGTACACCCGTTTCACCGGCCCGAACAGCAGCAGCGCCTGATCGACCAGATGACTGCCCAGATCGCGCAACATGCCGCCGCCGCTGGGCTTGCCCACCGAGGAGGGCGAATAGCGTTCGACCCTCGATTCAAAGCGCGTAATGTCGCCCAGCACGCCCTGCTCGATGAGTTTGCGCACGGTGAGAAAATCCGAATCCCAGCGCCGGTTCTGGTAAACGCCCAGGCGCACATCACGCCGCTGAGCAGCGTCCACCAGCGCCCGGGCCTGTTTGGCATCGTGGGCAAACGGTTTATCGCTCACCACGGCGACGCCCAGTTCGATGGCCTCAAGGATCAACGCTTGCCTGGAGTCGAGCGGTGTCGAGACCGCCACGGCCTCGACTCCGGCCGCTGCCATGTCAGCCAGGGTGTCGAACGCCGGGACTTTCGGGTAATCGCGGGCCAGTTCCTGACGGCGCTCGGGGGAACGCGTCACCACGCCGGCGAACGTAACGCCCGGCAAGCTGGCAATCAGCGGCGCATGAAAATAGCGCCCGCCTTTGCCGTAGCCGACCAATCCGATTTTCATGTTGCTCTCCTTGTTCGACCTGTCCTGTTTGAAGCGCAACCCTGTGGGAGGGAGCTTGCTCGCGATTGCAGTGGATAAGACAAAACATTTGTCACTGACTGATCGCATTCGCGAGCAAGCTCCCTCCCACCTATGCACTCAATATTGGCGGGCTTTCGCCAGTTCAGCCTGGGAACGCTGATAAACCTCAGCCGTTGCGCCCTGGGTGGAGACCTGCGCCACCCCAACGCGCCACCACGACAAGTAACCGTGAATCATGGTTTTGGGCAGAACCTTGATATCGATCAGCGTCGACACCGTTTGCTTCTGCGCGTCGATCAAGGCGGCTAGCAGTTCGGCCTCAGTGCTCACCTTGTAGGTTTTGCAGCCATATGCGGCTGCGCTCATGGCGAAATCCACCGGTACGAAGCCACCGTCCAGCAACCCCGTCTCAGGGTTGCGGAAGCGGAACTCGGTGCCGAAACTGCCCATGCCGTTGCCCATTTGCAGGTTGTTGATGCAACCGAAGGTCATGTTGTCCAGCAGCACGATGTTGATCTTGCGTCGTTCCTGAATCGAGGTCGCCAACTCCGAGTGCAGCATCATGTACGAGCCGTCGCCGACCAATGCGTACACCTCGCGCTCCGGCGCAGCGAGCTTGACGCCCAGCGCCGCGTTGACCTCATAACCCATGCACGAATAGGCGTACTCGACGTGGTAGGTGCCCACCGTCTTGCTGCGCCAGGCCCGCTGCAAATCCCCTGGCAGACTGCCCGCCGCTGCAACGATCACAGCGTCCGTTGGCAAGCGCTCATTGAGCACGCCGAGAACACGGCTCTGGGTCAGGCACGAGCCGGTCAATTCGATGAATTCACGCAATACCGCCGGGTCCAGCGTGTCGTTGATTTCAGGGACGAAATCCTGAGTCTGATACTCGATGGCGTAAATCCGGTCGACCTCGGCGTCCAGCGCGGCTTTCGCCGTTTCAGGCTGATCGCCCCAGGCGGTTACGTAGTCACTGCCGCTCAGGGCCTCGGTCATTGCGTGCAGCGCCACGCGGGCATCAGCGAGCAGTTGCACACCGTCCATTTTCTGCACGTCGAATGCGCCGACGTTGAGGTTTAAAAACTGCACTTCGGGGTTCTGGAACAGCCATTTCGACGCCGTGGTGAAGTCGCTGTAGCGCGTGCCGACACCGATGATCAGGTCAGCCTCTTTGGCCAGTGTGTTGGCGGCCAGGCTGCCGGTTTCACCGATACCACCCATGTTCAACGGGTGCGCCGACACAATCGCGCTCTTGCCCGCCTGGGTTTCGGCGAAGGGAATGGCAAAGCGCTCGGCGAACGCCTGCAACGCGTCGTTGGCAGCGGAATACCGCACGCCGCCGCCACAAATCAGCAGCGGTTTGCGCTTGCTTTTGAGCAGGGCCAGCGCGTCGTCGAGCATGGCCTGACTCGGCGGCCGACGGTCGATCCGGTGCACACGTTTTTGCAGAAAAGTGTTGGGGTAATCGTAGGCTTCGGCCTGCACGTCTTGCGGCAGCGCCAGGGTCACGGCGCCGGTTTCAGCAGGATCAGTGAGCACCCGCATGGCGTTCAGCGCGGCGCTCATCAGTTGCTCGGGACGATTGATGCGGTCCCAGTATTTGCTGACAGCCTTGAACGCGTCGTTGGTGCTGATGCTCAAGTCATGGAACTGCTCGATTTGCTGCAGCACCGGGTCTGGCTGGCGGCTGGCGTAGACATCGCCCGGCAGGAGCAACAGCGGAATTCGGTTGGCCGATGCAGTGGCGGCGGCGGTGATCATGTTGGCCGCACCCGGCCCGACCGACGAGGTGCAGGCGTAAATCTTGCGCCGCAGGTGTTGCTTGGCGAAACCGATGGCGGCGTGGCACATGCCCTGCTCATTGCGGCCTTGATGAACGATGAGGTCGCCGCTGTCCTGCTCCAGCGCCTGGCCGAGCCCCAGCACGTTGCCGTGGCCGAAGATGGTGAACATCCCGGCGACGAATTTGCTCTGCACGCCGTCGACTTCGACGTACTGGTTATCGAGGAACTTCACCAAGGCCTGGGCCATGGTCAATCGTGTCGTGGTCATGCTCGCACCTTGTTGTTATTGGAGGTGGATGTGGACTTGAAATGCGATCACTTGTAGGAGCGCGCTTGCCCGCGATGAAGCCGGTGCATCCGACACACATTGTCTGCGCCTGAAAACTACAATCGCGGGCAAGCGCGCTCCTGCAGACATGCTCCCTCCCACGGGGAAATGTCGATTATTTCGCGGTGGGCATACTGAACTCGGCGCCTTTGACGATGCTGTCCGGCCAGCGCTGCATCACGCTTTTGTAGCGGCTATAGAACCGCAGACCTTCTTCGCCGTACGCGTGGTGATCGCCAAACAGGGAGCGCTTCCAGCCGCCAAACGAATGCCAAGCCATCGGCACCGGAATCGGTACATTGATTCCGACCATGCCCACCTTGATGTTGCGCGCAAATGCCCGGGCAATGCCGCCGTCGCTGGTGAAGCACGACACGCCGTTGCCGAACTCATGGGCGTTGATCAACTCGACCGCCGCCGCAAAATCGGCGACGTGCACGATGCCCAGCACCGGGCCGAAAATTTCCTCTTTATAAATACTCATCTCGGGCGTCACCTCGTCGAACAACGTGGCACCCACGAAGAACCCCCGCTCCGCGCCCGGCACGCTGAAATGGCGGCCATCAACGATCAGCTTCGCGCCCTCCTTCACGCCCTGGTCGATATAACCCTCGACCTTGGCCTTGTGCACCGCCGTCACCAGCGGGCCCATGTCCGAGTCTGCGTTCATGCCGTTGCCGACCTTGAGCGAATCAATACGCGGCAACAGTTTGTCGATCAGTTTCTGCCCGACATCGCCCACCACCACCGCAATCGAGATTGCCATGCAGCGCTCGCCGGCCGAGCCATACGCCGCGCCAATGAGGGCGTCTGCAGCCTGATCGAGATCGGCATCGGGCATCACGATCATATGGTTCTTCGCGCCGCCCAACGCCTGCACGCGCTTGCCGTTGGCGGTGCCTTGCTGATGGATGTACTCGGCAATCGGGGTCGAGCCGACAAACGAAATCGCTTCGATGCCCTTGTGCTGAAGCAGCGCATCGACCGCCACTTTGTCACCTTGCACCACACTGAAAACTCCGTCCGGCAAACCGGCCTGCTTAAGCAGACGCGCCATCAACAGGCTGGCCGAAGGGTCGCGTTCAGACGGTTTGAGGATGAAACAGTTGCCCGTAACCAACGCCATGGGAATCATCCACAGCGGCACCATCACCGGGAAGTTGAACGGCGTGACGCCCGCGCACACTCCAAGCGGCTGGCGCAGGTTCCAGTTGTCGATGCCCCCGCCGATGTTGTCGCTGAAGTCGGTCTTGAGCAGGGTCGGCGCGCCACAGGCGAACTCGACGATTTCGATACCGCGCACCACCTCGCCCTTGGCGTCGGAAAACACCTTGCCGTGCTCGCGGCAGATGATCGCTGCCAACTCGTCGTGGTGCTGCTCGAGCAGCTCCTTGAACTTGAACATCACCCGCGCGCGGCGCAATGACGACTGATCGGCCCATGCCGGAAACGCCGCCTGTGCGGCGGCAACGGCGTCATCCACCGTTTGCACGGTGGCCAGCGCAACCCGCCCTTGCACCTCTCCGGTGGCCGGGTTGAACACGTCGCTGAAGCGCTCTGCGCGCTCTTCAATCTGGCCGTTGATGTAATGGCCGATAACCGGGGCGTTGCTCATGACCTGCTCCTTAAAAAAGTTGTAGGGTCTTCATGAAAGGTCGGTGAGCGACGGTCAGGCAAGGCAAAAACAGGCGAGGAAGCGGAGTTGGGGTACCTAAATGAGCATCCCGAGCCTGTTTTTAACGCAGCATCACCGACGCGCAGCCATCTTTCATGGAGAGCCTATAGATCCAGAAGCCAGCTGTGCTCTGGATCGTTATGGAAATGCCAGGCGCGTTTCGGGCCGGCCATCACGTTCAAATAATAGGACTCATAACCATAGGGCACGCTGACCGGGTGGTAACCCTTGGGCACTGTAACCAGATCATTGTTCTCCACAGCCATGGCCTGATCGATGCTGCGATCGTCGGTGTACACGCGCTGGAAGACATAACCCTGCGACGGGTTGATCTGGTGGTAATAGGTTTCTTCGAGGAAGCTCTGGTGCGGTAAATCATCAGTGTCGTGCTTATGTGGCGGGTAGCTCGATGAATGCCCGGACGGCGTACGCACTTCCACCACCAACAGCGCGTTGGCCGGCTCTGTGTCCGGCAATATGTCGCACACGTAACGGGTATTGGCGCCTTTCCCGCGCACACTGCGCTTCATGCTGTCGGGCTTGATCAGGCGTGCAGGCAGGTTTTTGCTGACGTCACCTGGCGCCGCGCACACCGCAATCTGCACAGCGCTCAGCGCGGTGACCTGCGCCACACTGCCAGGCGGCAGGTAGACCGCGAAGGGAGATTTCTCTTCGAACACCGAGTGCCGGTCGCCGATGTTGTCCCAGTTGAACGTCCCCTGCCCAGGCGTTTCTCCGGAGACATTGATCCGACCGCTGAGCAGCACCAGGCACAGCTCCTTGTCGCCGGCACTGACAGGCAGGCGCTCGCCAACGGTCAGGCGATGGGCAGAAAAACCAACGTACTCCAGCACCCCTTCTGCGAGGGACACGACGTCACGTCCTTCGGGTTTGCTTTTGACCAACAGGTTCATGCTCACACACTCCTTTGGGCGGGGTTTTGCTCTTGAGCGGCAGCCAGCAGATTGCGCAGGGTTTCATAGCCCTTCTGCGCACAAATATAGCTGGGCGCAACGGCCGGGTCTTGCTCGGCTTCAACCACCAGCCAGCCGGAGTAACCGGCTTGCAAGAGCACCTCCAGCAACGCAGCAAAATCGATATCGCCATCGCCGGGCACGGTGAACGTGCCATTGATGATGCAATCCGGAAAGCTCCACAGGTTGTTGCGCGCCAGCTGCACGACGTCTTTGCGCACGTCCTTGAAGTGCACGTGGCAGACCCGGTCAATGTGTTTGCGCAGCACCTGCAAAGGCTCGCCGCCGCCCATATAGCAATGGCCTGAATCAAACAGCAGGCCAACTTCGTTGCCGGTCAGTGCCATCAGGCGGTCAATGTCATCCGGGGATTCGATGTACGCGCCCATGTGGTGGTGATACGCCAGGCGCACGCCTTGGGACAGGGTAAAACGCGCCAGCTCGGTGAGTTTGTCGGCGTACTCCTGCCAGGCGCGATCGGTGTGAAAGCGCGGCCGCTCGACCAGACGGATTCGTTGCCCCTGGATCGAGTCGGCCACCTCGCCATACACCAGCACAGTAGCGCCGTTCTGCCGGAGCAGCTCGACATGGCTGGCGATGGCCTCTATCTCCTCGGCCACCGAACGGCTGGCCAGCTGGCTCGAATACCAGCCCGAGACCAGCGCCAGGTTGTAAGGCCGCAGCACGTCGCCAACGCCCCGGGCGTCCTTGGGAAACTTGCCGTTGAGTTCAAACCCTTCGTAGCCGATCTCCTTGCCTTCAGTCAGCGCGGTGCTCAGCGGCGTTTCTCCGCCGAGTGCTGGCAGGTCATCGTTGCTCCAGGAAATCGGGTTAATGCCAATGCGGATTGCGGAAGCGGGCATGTTCTGCACCTTTTATTTTTGTTGCTTGCAAAGTGAGCTGGGTGACAGAGGTTCAGGCCCGTGCGTCACGCCAGGATTCAATCAGAAAACAGAAGTTGGCCTGCACGCGCGCAATCAACGCTGCGTCGTCGATCTCGCCTTCCAGCCACGCCCGGCTGGGTTCGTGAAAGATCGTCCGCCCCACCGCAAAGCCGCGACAGGTGGTGCTTTTGCTGGCCTGTCTGAAGCCTTCGGCAAGGGTCGGCGCTGGCGCATTGAGGCCCAGCAATACGACGCCGCGGCAGTAGGGATCACGTTCCTGGATCAGCGCGTCGAGCTGTTCCCACACGTGCGCCGGCTGCGCTTCGATCTTCCACCACGCGGGGTAGATGCCCAGGTTGTACAAGCGCTTGAGCGAACGCAGCATGACGTCGGGATAGGTGGACCGGTGATCCTTTGGCGGGATGATTTCCAGCAGCAGTTCATGCCCGCTCGCCTGAGCGGCGTCATACAGGCCCTTGATCTGCGCCTCTTGCTCCAGTCGCAGCATCGGCTCGTCATCGGGGTGGTATTGCACCAGGCATTTGATGATCTGCTCGCGCGGCCAGCTCATTAGGTTGCTGCCCACAGACCGGCCGTGTTCGAAGGCCAGCGGCCGTGAACCCTGCACTTCGACCGGGCGCGCCAGCCACCAGCCGCGACCGGTGCCAGCGTTGAGCGAGTCCTGGCCAAATCGTTGGTCGGCCAGCAAACCGACATCAGCCTCGATGCCGCGCTTTTGAAGGTCGCCTTCGACGCGCTCAACCGCTTGTATGAACAGCTGCTTGAGCTGACCGATGCAGCTCAGGTCACGTCCGGCCTTTTGCGCCAGTTCGACCAATTGTCCGCGATGATCGAAGGCAAAGATGAACAACTGTTTCCACTGTTTGCGCGGCACGCTTACCCGATGCAGGCGCTGCAAGACAGGATCCTGATCAGGACGGGTAATCGGTGTCGGGCTGTTGAACAGGTATTCGAGTTCAGCCAGGGTTGGCATCGCAGGCGCGCAGGCGTGACGCGACACCACCAGGCCGCCGCAGGCATTGGCCAGCTGGCAGCAGCGTTCATCACTCTCCTCGTTGAGCCAGCCCACGAGAAAACCCGACATGAAGGCATCACCCGCGCCCAGCACGTTGAGCACCTCGACGCGCACGCCCGGATAGAGCGCACCGTCTTCGAGCCGCGCCGGGATCGCGCCGTGGATCACCGTGCAGCCTTGCGGGCCGAGCTTGACCACAAGCGTGGCGGACGTGAGTTCGCGCACAGTACGCAGCGCCGCCAGCAAATCAGTGTCGCCACCGGCGATCAGAAACTCTTCTTCAGTGCCGACGATCAGGTCGAATCGCGGCAGGATGCGCTGCACGTGCTGACTGACTTTCTGGTCGGCAACGAAACGTGTAGCGCCGTCGGCTTTGCTCGCCAGCCCCCACAGCACCGGGCGATAGTCGATATCGAGCACGCGCTTGACGTTGTGTTTTTCTGCGTAATCGAGCGCCTGGCTGCTGGCTTTGAACACCTGATCGGTAGAGAAATGCGTGCCGGTGATCAGCAGCGCTTTACTGGAGGCTATGTGCGCCTCACTCACGTCTTCGCTACTGAGGGCCATGTCGGCGCAATTCTCGCGGTAGAACACGAGCGGGAAGGTTTCTCGGTCCTTGATGCCCAGCAACACCATTGCGGTCAGGCGCTCTGGATCGATCTTGATGCCGCTCACGTCGCACCCTTCAGCGGCCAGGGACTCGATGAGAAAACGGCCCATGTGATCATCGCCAACGCGGGTCAACATGGCGGACTTCAAGCCAAGACGTGCAGTGCCGAACGCAATGTTGGCGGAGGACCCTCCGAGGTATTTGGCAAAACTGCTGACATCCTCCAGACGCGCCCCGACCTGTTGCGCGTAGAGATCGACGCCGAGGCGACCCAGGCAAATCACATCCAATTCACGCCCGGCGGCAAAACGAGTCTGGCCCATAGTGGCTCCTGTTATTTTTATCAGCCTGCGTCATGCACGGGTGCACGAAACGCTCTTGGTGGAGTGAAGACTAGAACGCCCTGCAACACCGATCAACAATTATTCTAATTTTTTTTCATGTGGAATTTTTTTTCCAAGCGGTACCAGATGCTGGCACATCGTGTTAAACAGACGCGATATAAATCCGAACCGCTGTAAACTGCGCTTCGTTCAATTCTAGGAGCGCTGTCATCGCCAGCATCGGCTATCCGCGCCCCAAAGGGACAATCCAAAGGAATTCAAGCGTATGTCCAGCCCCGATCAGCCGTCCTTGCCCGACAACAGCGTCGAGACGTCCAGCGTTGATGCCGCACCGGTCAGCTCGCCTGTGAACGCCGAGACGCTGCTCAAGCTGATCACCACCGAATACGAGAGCCTGCCGCGCCAGCTCAAACGTATTGCCAGCTACATGAGCCAGCAAAGCGACCGGATCATGGTCGACCGCATCAGTGATATTGCCCGGGAATGCGAAGTGCACCCTTCGGCCATCGTGCGGTTTTCCCAGCGCTTTGGTTTCAGCGGCTTCAGTGAAATGCAGGCGTTGTTTCGCGAGGCGTATACCCACAAAGCCTCCCCGGTGCAGAACTACCAGCAACGCATCCGCAGCATGATCGCCAACAAGTCGCAGAAAGCCAGCGGCGGCGACCTTGCGCGCGAGTGCGTTCACGCCACGTTGTCAGGGCTGGAACGGCTGGCACTGGAACTGGACGACGAGGCGTTCGACAAAGCCGTTGATCTGGTGGTCAACGCCGACAATATCTACGTGGTGGGCGTACGGCGCTCGTTCGCGGTGGCCGACTACCTGGTCTATAACCTGCAGCACACCAACAAGCGCATTCACTTGATTTCCGGCCTGGGCGGCAGCTACCGCGAGCAGATGCGCAGCGTGCGTGCCAATGATTTAGTGATCGCCATCAGCTTCACGCCTTACGGCAAAGAAACCCAGCACTGCCTGCGCATCGCTCAACACCATCAGGCCAAGACCCTGATCATCACCGACAGCAACCTGTCGCCACTGGCCAAACGCGCCAACGCCGTGTTGCTGGTCAACGAAGGCAGTTCCTTCGCCTTCCGCTCGCTGAGCGCAACCCTGTGCCTGTGCCAGGCGCTGTTCATCGCCGTCGCCTACCGCCTGGAGCTGAAGGTGGACGAGATGTCCGAACAAGTCGGGTTTGAGGATTAGGGGCAGATTTGAGCTGCAAGCTTCAAGCTTCAAGCTTCAAGCCAGAGAGGCTACAAGCGAGGGTTTAGTCTCGCTTGCGGCCTTGAGAGACGGTGTGCACGCCCACCGCAGCAAGCTTAAACCCCCGCAGCTTCGTTGCTCTGACGCATAGATTTCGCGCGTTTTTCGAGCACCACGTACACCACCAGCGCCAGCATCAGTGGCACCAGAAAGTAGATGACCCGATAGCCAATCAACGCCGCCAGCAATTGGCCTTTTGAGAACTGATGCTGCATTAACGCGATGAACACCGTCTCCAGCACACCCAGCCCGGCCGGAATATGCGCGATCACGCCCGCAATACTGCTGATCAGCAAGATCCCCAGCACCGCCGGGTAGAACGCTTTTTCAGGCAGCAAGACGTAAATCAGCAACGCCATCAACCCCCAGTTCAACGCCCCCAGCAACGCCTGACGCGATGCCTGATTCAGCGACGGCAGGACGATTTCCTGTTTGCGAAACTTCCACGAGCGACGCTTGGAAAACCGGCATGCCAGGAAATAGGCCAGACACAACGCCAGCAGCGCGAATCCGATCAACTGCAACGTGGTGTCGCCGATCTTCCAGCCTTCGGGCATGTCAATGAAACGCCCCGAGAACACGATACCCGCCAACAGCATGTAACCCAGCCAGTTGGTGATCAGGCTCAGGCTCAGGATTCGCGTGATGGTGGGCACGTCCAGCCCTAGCCGTGAATACAGCCGGTAGCGCAGCGCAATACCGCCCACCCACGAACTGAGGTTGAGGTTGAAGGCGTAGCAGACGAACGTCACCGGGATGATCTGCTTCACCGACAGCTTGTGTTCGGTGTAGCGCCGCGCCAGTACGTCAAAACCGCAATACGTCAGGTAGCTGCCGGCTGCGATCAGGAAACCCAGCGCCAGCGTACTGCTTTTGTAGGACTGCAGTGCGTGCTTGACCTCGTTCCAGTCAAGGTTCTTCACCAGCAGGTACAGCATGATCGGCACAGCGATGAAGAAAAAAAGCGTAAAAATGATCTTCGCCCATTTCAGCAACGTGGCGTGTTTGCCCGCTGGCTTGTCCTGACTCCTGGCGTTTGACGTCTCGGACATCGCACTCATACCGACTTCTCCTGATCGTGCAGCTCATCCTCGTTTTTAATCTCGGCGGCTGCAGGCAAGGCCTGAGGCGCGCGCATGGGCTTGAGGCGCAAACCGTGAACCGGAAACAATCCGGCGATGGCCGGAAAATGACGCAAAAAGTGGAAGCTCAGGAAGATCATCGGTGCCCGCCACCACTGCCCTTTCGCCAGGCCCTTGAGGTTGACCTGCTTGCTGTGCGCCGCCGCCAATTCCTTGAGGTGCTCGTGCAACTGCTGGTTGAGGCGCTGGTCGCGAATGAACAGGTTGGCTTCAAGGTTCAGCGCAAGGCTCAGCGGATCAAGGTTGCTGGAGCCCACCGTCGACCATTCCTGATCGACCAGGGCCACTTTGCCGTGCAAGGCGCGCTGGGTGTACTCGTGGATCACCACGCCTTCGCGCAGCAGCCATGTGTAGGTGAGCCGCGAGCACATGCGCACAAAGGGCATGTCCGGCTGGCCCTGAAGAATCAGGGTCACTTTGACGCCACGTCGCGCCGCGCTGCGCAGCTCCCGCAAGAATCGGTAGCTGGGAAAGAAATACGCATTGGCGATGGTGATGCGCTGGGTAGCAGTGCTCATCGCCCTCAGGTATTGCTCTTCGATGTCGGTGGTGTGCTCGCGATTGTCCCGCTCGGCCAAGAGCATTCTGGCGCTGCCGGTCTGGCGTGTGACGACCTTCAGCGGCGACCAGCTTTTGCGGACAACCGGCCCCAGCATGCCGGTCGTGGAGCGATAGATGTCGGCGACAATTGGCCCGCGCACCTTGACTGCATAATCCTGCTTGGCGGTGATGCCTGTGTCGGCCATGTGATCGACGCTGTAGTTGATACCACCGATGAATGCCAGTTGGGCATCGATCACCACGACTTTGCGGTGCAGACGGCGGAACAGGTTGGTGCGCATCCCCATGAGCTTGGGGCGCGGGTCAAACAGCTGGATCTGCACGCCCGCGTCGGTCATCTCCCTGACGAACGCAGAACTCAAATCGCTGGTCCCGTAATCATCAACGGTCATGACCACCCGCACGCCCCGCTGTGCGGCGTCGATCAATACGCGCTGCAGCGCCTCGCCTACGCGGTCTTCGAACAGGATGAAGGTTTCAATCAACACCTCCTGCTGCGCGGCGCCGATGGACTCGAACACCTGGGTGAAGAAGTCGTCACCGTTGATCAGCAACTCCACCGAGTTGCCTTCATGCCACGTTCCGACCTTATTCTTTTTGGCGTTCATAGGGTTATCTCCACCGCCAACGGCGCATGATCGGAAAGATGGGACCAGGGCCGGCTGGACAGCACTCTGGGGGCGCGCACGCGAACATTTCGCACGTAGATTCTGTCCAGGCGCAGCAACGGGAAGCGTGCCGGAAAACTTTTGGCCGGCGCACCAAACGTACTGACAAACACCTCTTGCAAACCGGTGTGAGCCAACGCGGCATCGGCCTTCTGCCGCCAGTCGTTGAAATCCCCGGCCACGATGACCGGCGCATCCTGCGGTAAACCAGCCAGCAGGTCGGCGAGCAGCTTGAGCTGTTGCTGACGGTGCACTTCCCTCAGGCCCAGGTGCACGCAAATCGCATGGACTTCACCAAAGTGCGGCACCTCTAGCACACAGTGCAGCAAGCCCCTTTCTTCAGTGCCGTGGATCGAGATATCGAGGTTCTCATGGCGCAGGATCGGGTATTTGGACAGCAGCGCATTGCCGTGATGACCATGGGGATAAACGGCATTTCGCCCGTAGGCAAAATCCGTCCACACACTGTCCGCGAGGAATTCGTACTGCGATAGCGTCGGCCAGTTCTTGACCTTCTGGGCGTGGTTTTGGTGTTCGCCGTGGACTTCCTGCAGAAACACCACATCAGCCGACACTTCGCGTACCGCATCACGCAGCTCCGGCAGGATGAAGCGCCGATTGAAGACGCCAAATCCCATGTGCATGTTCATGGTGAGCAGGTTCAGCGTCACTTCGGCAGTCGCTGATTGATGCGGGCCTGAAGTGTGTTGCGGGATCAATGCACTGGTCAAAACAGGGCTCCTTGGAGTTCGCCCCAACGCGTGAGCGCCGGGCCGGTGTAGCCGCTGGCGTAAGGTTTTTTGCCGCCACGCAGGCTCAGGAAAACCAAATCGTTGATGAAGTCTGGCGAGCAAAAACTCTGGTGGCGGATTTCAATGCTGTTGACCGCGCGCGAGGCAAACTTGACTTCGTTCTTCTGCGTCAGGCCTTCGGGGTAGAAATCCACGCGCCAAGGCACGTAGCGCCAGCCTGAAATACCAATGCGAATCTCGCTCATGGAAGAAGTCTCGTGCGTTCTGTCACATCAATGTCGCGATTGCGGCGAGCGCCGGTGCATCTTTGCGATGCTCAGGCCGCCCGAATCCATTGGCGTGTTAACGCTTTGGGCTGATAACCGTCTGTGCGAGGGCCAATGTTCACGTCATATGAAGCCTGGCAGTGGCGCTGGTTCCATGGGGTTGTTGAAGGTTGCGGACGCTGGCAGGTTTTGAAGGGCTCCAGCGAGGATGGGTGCCGTATTTCCCAGACTTTGCCGTGTTGGCGGACCGCCGTAGCCTACGCACTGGCGGCATCGCGGCCACCGGTTGATGAATCAGCAGAGTGCGCAACACGGCGGGCTTTTTCCCGGCTGCCACAAACGTTCATCTGGCACCAGCGACGGCGGCCGTTTTTCGAGATATCAACGAACAGCCAGTCGCAGTCCGGAGTACCACATGCCTTGAGCCTCGCCACATCCGGACCGGTCAACAACGCTGCAGCCTGCACAGCTACCCTCCCGATCAGGCTGGCGGTCATCGCGTCCAGCGAATCACACGTGCACCAAAGCCAGATCACCCCGCCCGGCGTAGCAACAAGCACGCGCTCCGGGCCTGTGCGAACCAGCTCCCGATTGAGTGCCGCCAGTGCTTCATCGTCAATTCGGCGCCCCAACGCCACCGGGAGCAGCAGGCGATACAGCGCTTCGCGAAAGTCGATCAACTGCTGGAATGCGTCGAGGTGGTGCCAGGTCGATTCGTCCGTCAACCCGATGAAACGCTGGTGCTCCTGCGGCGTGATCAATCCTGCGTGCGCATACCAGTGAACGATGTCTTGCAGACTCGACAGTTTGTCGACCACTGCTCTGAGCGACGTGCCCGGCCTGCGTCCGTCGCATGTGTTGAGGAAGTCGAGCGCAGGCAGCCCCCCCACCAGGCGAATTGCATTGATCTTGGCTTGACTGTAGGACATGGCGGTTTCCAGGGCAAAACCAGCATTAAAGACGAACGCACGCTCAGCACGGCACGCCGGCCGAGGTCATGCGTCCTGCAAACACGCTTTCAACTGCCGGGACAAGAAGAGTCAAGCAGACCTTGTCGCGAACGTTGCAGCCAGGCATCGATCAAGCGGACGGCGTCGGCAACGCTCACCTCATCGCTGCGCACGTGCACTTCCGGGTAGACCGGCCTTTCATACGGCGCGTCGATCCCCGTGAATCCTGGCAGCTCGCGGCGCCGGGCCTTTCTATACAAGCCCTTCGGGTCCCGCGCCTCAACGACCGCCAACGGCGCGTCGACAAAGACTTCGACAAACCGCTCGTTGCCCACAATAGACCTTGCGTGATGCCGAGACTGGCACGTGGGCGAGATCAGCGCCACCAGCACTGTCAGGCCGGCATCCGCCATTAATGCGGCCACTTCGGCCACCCGTCGCACGTTCTCGTCCCGGTCCTGCACGCTAAAACCCAGATCGCGGCACAACCCCCCGCGTACTGAGTCGCCGTCCAGAATGGCGGTCTTGAGCCCTCGCGATTGCAACACTTCATTCAAGGCGTTGGCGATGGTCGATTTGCCCGCCCCGGACAAGCCTGTCAGCCAGACCACCTGCGGCATCTGGCTTGCGCCTGTCTTCAGTACCGGCGTGAAGGGGTACGGATAAAGAGAGCCCGAGCGCGCCCGGGTGCCGATGTGAATGTTCATGGTTACCTTCCTTGGGGGTTTTACCGGTCTGGGTGTCAACGGCGTGCTACATGAATGATGAAGTCGCTGCGCATCGGGTCGTACAACGGCTTGAAATCGCCGAACGACTGCACGGTTGCGAAGCCGCCTTGTTTGATCTCCTTAACCAGGGTTTGCGGGCGAATCGGCGCCACGCGCAAGCGGTAGGTCGCACCGTCGCTGAAGGTGTAGACGAATTCGCAGCGCTGCTCGTTGACTTCACCCAGAGTGACGCGGGCCGTTTTACCACAGTAGTAATAACGCCCGGACGTGCTGAAATTCCCCTCCAGGATCGCCTGAAAATTACGCTGATCCACCACCAGCAAACCACCAGGGCGCAACAGCGAATGAAACCGCCGCAGCACCGCCAGGCGCTCGGCCTCATCGAACACATGACACAGCGAACTGCCCAGGCATAGCACGGCGTCGAACGTCCCCAGTCGCAATGAGTCCAGGTCAAGCCAGTCACAGCAAACCACCGGTGTCTTCAGGCCGTGCAAGGCCATGTTGGCCCTGGCGCGGTCGACCATGGTCTGGCTGCCATCGCTGGCGCGCACCTTGAACCCCGCTTTAGTCAGTTGAACGGCATGAAACCCGCTGCCGGTGGACACATCCAGCACCGTACAGGCACCCGCCGCCAGCAGCAGATCGGTAAAAAAGCTGCCCTCTCCTGCGGCTCGCTTGTCCCAGTCGATCAACTCATCCCAGCGGCTGACGAACTCCTGCGGGTATTGATGGGCGTAGTTCTGATCGCCCTGGTCCGTATGAGGCTCTAAAAGATTGTACGACATGAGCGGTCACTCCCTGTTTACCGAGGTTGTCAGCAAAAGCCTTGTATTTAGCCGCCAGTTCGGCGGCCCGGTCGGAGGCCTCGCTGATTTGCATTTTTGCCATGAAAAAACCGAGCGATGACTCCATCACCGCCATTTGCTCCGACCCGAACGACACACTGCCGTCGGGGTGAATCATTTCAATGCCGTCCTGCCGCTGGCACAGTTGATTGGTGGAGATCGCCTCGGCACGGGTGATGCCGTGGGGCAACGACAGCACGATCTGTCCCATGCCGATGCGCACCGGGTAGCCGCCCGGCAAACCGTGTGGACCGGGCGCATGGGTTTCTGTCTCCTCCAGCGCATGAAGGCCGCAGATGACGTTGACGGCTGATGTGGCGGTGAGGAACTGACCGTCGACGCCACCAAGCCGCCGAAAATCGGTGGAGACGCTGGCGAAGATGCGTTCGGCGCTGAATCTGCCGGTCGATTCCACGCCATTGATCCAGTAACGCAAGTGAAAGTTAGCCACGGCTGGCAGCCCCCCGCGTGGCACAAAGTGGCTGAAGAAATGCTGGCCGATCAGCTTGACTCTGACAGCGTCGGGCTCGCAGCGCGCCAGCATGGCAATGGCGCAGCGAGTGGCCGGGACCAGGTTGGCGAGGTTGCCGGCGCCGACATGGGGCGCCAGGCCAATTTTGTCCAGCACCGTATTGACGGCATCGGGAAACGCCATATTGACGACCATCGCCTTGACGCCTGACTGTTTGACGGCCCGCATCAGCGCATAGGCCGGCGCCAGATGCATGGGCAGCCAAGGGCCCAGTTGCGCCTGATCCAGCGTATTGAAGGCGGCTTTGGGCAGTTGCGTAATGACCCGCCAGGATTGCAGCGACGCGCAGTTGACGATGATGTCAGGCTTGATGTAGCTCAGGATCTCGGCGTTCTGCTCGATCTGCGCTTCAACCAGATTCATCTGCCACGGCCGGATAGACAGGTTGGCGTTGAGTTGCAGCGCGCCAAGGCGGACCAGGTTGCATAACCTGGCGGCACTTTCAGCGTCCCGGCTGGCCACATGAAAGTGAAAGGCATTACCTGGGGCGAGGATCTGCAGGATTTGCAGGCACAGATTCCCGCCGCCGACGATAAGCAGTTTTTTTCGTTGCATGATTGATCTCCCAGATGAAACGGCAGAGCGCGTGCGCGCTATCTCGGGTAGGCCCCGTTGTCCACTGCGATGACTTTTCCAGTCAGGTGCCGGCTCTGATCCGAGAGCAGAAACATGATCACGTCCGCAACTCCCGCTGGATAAATCGGGTCTTTGAGAGTTTCCTGGCGCTCGTATTCCTTGCGACGATGTTCCGGAATGCGGTCGTAGATCGAGGTGTCGTGAATCAACGCAGGCGAGACGGCGTTAACCCGCACCCGGGGCGCAAAATTCCAGGCGTTGGCCTTGGTCAGCCCGATGACGCCGGCTTTAGTCGCGCCATACAACGCGTCGAAACTGCCCACTTCACCGGCCACCGAGGCGATGTTGACGATGCAGCGTGCGCCGTCCGTCTGGGCTGTCTGCTGCGCGAAGTCTTTGGACAGGTACACCAGCGACTTGAGGTTAAGCGCCCAGATTTCATCGATTTCCTCATCTGTGTAGTCGTAAACGCTTTTGCCGTGATAAACGCCTGCGTTATTGATCAGCGCATACAACGAGGCGTGACGGTGCTTGCCGCACAAGTCGGGGATGAACGTTTTGAAGACTTCCTGCCGGGAGAAGTCGGCGACGTGCAGCTCAAGGTGCTCGCTTTGCAGGTCGCGCCCCAGTGCACCAAGGCCCTTCTCGTCCTTGTCAGCCGCGATCACATAAAATCCCGCCTCAAGGCACGCCACGACTGTCGCCCTTCCGATGCCGTTTGCAGCGCCGGTGATCACTACTTTTTTCATCCCTTACCCCTGCTGAGCGAATTGATTCATGCGTTCGTAGGACGGACGGTGAACGGCGTAATACCCCGCCAGACGCGGGTTTGCCTGAATTTGCGCTTCGTCGAACGCGCAGGTGTGGCGCGTGTCGATGCCGGTGCTGTGCTCGGCATCGCGATGCCAGCTGCGCCACGGCAACCATTGGCTCGGGCACATGGCCTGCCAGTTCAGGGCGTGCGGCAGGAAGTCCAGTTGCAGGTGATCGCACAGGGTGCGCACGGTGTGTTCCGGTCTGCGCGCAAATTCCTCGCCGTTGATCACGTGAGGGGTCTTGCCGGTGAGCCGTGTGACCCGGCAGAAAATCTCGTAAAGCGCCCGGTGCCCGATTGATTGCACTGGCATCTGCGGGTAGATCGCGTGGTGCGAAAGAATGGCGCGCCCTGGCTCGCGGATGATGAAAACGTGTTGCTGCTCCAGCAGAAACTCCGCGTCGAGTTTCAGGTCGTCCACGCAGTGGTAGCACATGTCCTTGTGAAACACGTGGCGCAGCAGGCGGGCATCGCGCAGCGCAGTTTTGATGCCTTCGTAGGTCGTCGGCATGCGACGGTCGGGCGCGTCAAACGGGATCGCTGACTGCTCATCGAACGCCATATGCGCGAAGGGTTCGTGGAACACTTCAAAGTCACCGCGCTCGATGAAAACGCGCTCAAGTGCCGTCGAACGCGAACGCGGATGCGCCCACAGCGCAATCATGCGGTTCACAGGTAAGCACCCAACTGCGCTGCATCGGCTTTCAAAACAGGGTTGAGCATCGGGTGCGCCAGCGCTACCGCCGAGCGTTCAACGAAAGCTTGCAGTTGGCTGTGAGCAACACTCGCTTCATCGCGGGCCCTGATAAATGCCGGATGATGCTCGAAGGCCGCCGGTTTGATGGCCCGCTCAAAATAGGCTTCCACGAAATACGGGATGCACAGCAGCTTGCTCAGGACCTCATCGGGGATACGCAACCGCTGCGCTGCCGGCAGGACCGGCGTACCGTTGGCCTGACGACGCAGCAGAAACTCGATCACTTCGGGCGTCAGGGTGTAAAGCGTTGCGTCGGCCCCGGTGCGTTCGAGGTGCCAGGAATGTTCATAACCGACCTCGTCAATGTCCACGCGCACACTGCAAAGCAGCAGTTGTACCTGCGTATACCGGCATTGCAACGAGGCCTGAAGCGCCTGATAAATAGCGACTTCAGCCCAGCGCTTGTCAGACGCTGTGAGGGTAATGCCACGCTGCCTGGCCTGAAGGTCGAACTCAGGCTCGTCACCAAATCTGCCGATCATGAAAGTGATGACGTATTGCGCATTGCTCAAATCGACGTGTTTGCGCCGCGCCAGCAAACGACCGCTCTGGATTGCAGCAATTGCGGCATTGAACTGCGATACGGTGAAGCACAGCGTGTTGTTGATCGAACACCCGTTGGCGACGAGCCGCTCGATGGCCCGATAGCCGTTCTGACTTCCAGGCACCTTGACCATGACATTGGGCGATAGGCGCGCCAGTTCCAGACCTCGGGCAACGACAGTGTCGACACTGTGCAGATGAGTTGTTTCGACTTGCGCAGAAAGCCAGCCGTACTTGTGTCGGGACAATGTCCATAAAGGGTGAAAGTGGCGTGCGCTTTCAGCAATTACTTGATCGTAAACAGCCCGGGACTTTTCATTCGTGAACAGATGCGGCTCAAGGGCGGACACCTGCTCGTGCCAATGACTGGGGCATTCCAGCACTGCTCGCGCCACCAGCCTCGGGTTGGTCGTGCCCCCGCTAATACCTGTTTGACTATCGAAAAAAGATTCCGGCAACAAACGGTATATATAACCGGAAAGTTGCGGATAACGGTTCAGCATTAACGTTCTGAATTCCGAATATCTCACAGGGCAGTCGTCGAACCACACTTGCGAATCGGGGTTTTGGTGTTTTAAAACGCGCACGAAATCCTGATTTTCCATATTCAATGGTCCCTTTGAGAAAACTTCCTATTGAACTGCATGTAGGTACAAAAATTGGAAACAGGCACTTGATGGCTCTATGCCATTCATCGGAAAGATGAATCGCAGACGACAAGATGGATCTAACAGCAATACCTGTCAAATGCACTTTAACGGTTTATTTATCACGAATTGTTATTAATATAATATTTTTAATATCTGTTTAAAAATCGTGCTGACTGAATCGATTTTTTCCTCCAGTTGAATGAGTTCAAAAGCATATAAATTAACTAACCCACAGACTTTCAAGCTTTGTTGGCGGTCGAGCCTGCTGGTTTCATACCGCTGTTTCAATCAGCAGGCAGCGTGCTGCGGGCCTCGGCTAGCGAGATGATCAGAGGATTTCTTCATTCAGAGGCAGCAGACGACTGGGTTAACCTTGCCAACAGCCTGACATCTACTAAAAAAAGTGAGGACATGAACGTGACAACACCTTCCACCGCACAACGCTACAGCTCAAAAGCCCGATGGTTACACTGGGTGATGGCTGGCCTGATCGTGCTGGCTTACATCCTGATCCTGAGCAGGAGCCAGTTCGCCCGTGGCTCCGATCTGCGAATGCTGGTGGTTCAGAGCCACTTCTGGGTGGGCATCGTGATCCTGATCATGGCGTTTTTCAGAATTGCCGAACGCCATCGCCACACCCCGCCCGGCATCACGCCACCGCTCGAAGGTGTACTGCGCCTGACAGCGACGGTTTCGCACTACGCGCTCTACGCATTCCTGTTCGCACAGCCATTAATGGGGCTGTTTACGGTATTGCTGGAAAAAGGCGCAGTGCCGATCCCGCTGACGCAATTGTCGATACCGTCGCCTTTTGGTTTGTCCAAAGACACTGCGGAAATCCTTGAGCACTACCATGTGCTGCTGGGCACGATCTTTTATTACGTGATTGGGCTCCACGTGATAGCGGCGGTCTGGCATCACTTCGTGCGCAAGGACAACACCCTCAAGCGGATGGTGTAACGGCGGGGGATTACGGTGATCACATACCGGGAACACCGTAAAACCCTGTAGCAGCGCGAGGCAGCGATGGGGCACGCAGCGGCCCCATAACCAGACACAGGGTCATCCCTGCCAAGCCCTGTGCGCAGGTTTCTGCGTTTCACGGGGAGGTCAAAAATCAAGCCTGGCCCGCGCCACCAACTGCCGGGGTTCGCCGATGACAATGGCGGGCGAGCCGAGGCCGCTGGCGGAGGTGTAGTAGCGCTCGTCGAACATGTTTTTGAGATTGAGCTGCAACGTCAGGTCCCGTTCTTCGAACTTCATTTTGTAAGCCACAAACGCGTCGGCGACTTTCGAGGACGGCAAGTAATACTCGACGCCCGTACCGTCGTTCACCCCCCAGCGGCTCGCATAGCGTGCGCCTGCACCTGCGCGCAGGTTGCCAATGCCGACGTGCCCGAAGTCACGCGTCAGATACAGCGCCGCCGTGTGTTTGGACACGCCGTCCAGCGGCTGGCCCTTGAGAATCGGATCCTCGAGCACCTCGGTATCGGTGTAGGCGTAGCTGCCGGTCAGGCTCCAGTTCTCGTTGATCTGCCCGGTGATGTCCGCCTCCAGTCCACGTGACTGCACTTCTCCCGAGACGCGTGTGCACGTCTCGGTGCCGCACTGCTCGCTGGTCTGCACGTTCTTCTTATTGATGTTGAACAGCGCCACCGTCGCGGTCAGGTAGTTATTCTGAAACTTGGTGCCGATCTCATACGCCTTGCCCTCTTCCGGCGGCAAATCGCCGATCGGTGCGGCAATCGAGGTATTGGGGCGGAATGACTCGGTGTAGCTGCCGTACACCGACCAGTCCGGCTGGATCATGTAGACCAGGCCCAGACGTGGCACCACTTTGCTGTCCTTGACGTCGGCACCGACCACGAACGGTCGTCCCTTGCCGGTGATCTCGTCGAACGCGTCGTAACGCAGGCCTGCCTGGAAGATCCAGTGTTCACCCAGGTGCATGGAATCCTGAATGAAGAAGGCGTGGGTGCGCAGATGATCGCTCTGATCACTGTTGGCGGCACTGACCGTGCTCGGTTGCTGCGTAACCCCATACACCGGTCGGTTGTAGTTGAAATCAGCCTTGTTGGTGCTGCGGTACAGATCGCCCAGGTCGCGTTCGTTTTGCATCGTGTCGGCACCGATCAACAACTCGTGCCTGACGCCGCCCCAGTAAAGGTCGCCCAGCGCATTGACAGTGGCGGTGTGCGCGACCTGCACGGCGTCGCGGGTGGCATCGCCCCGGCGGGTGACCGCACCCGTGTTGTAGTTGGCCGAGATGTAACGCGACTGGTAGTCGTTGTAATAGTTGCGGCTGTAGCCGTAGCCGGTGCGCAAGGTCCAGATGTCGTTGAGGCGATGCTCGACGCGCAGGTCCAGCGCGTCAGAGCGGCCGGTGGTGACGTTGAACGGCTCGTCCAGACGCCGGTTGCGCGGGATGTCGAGGACTTTGCCAGTCTTGGGATTGATCTGCGTGCCGCGGTCGAAGGGCACCGAGTATTCCATGTGTTCGTAGGCGACCGAGACCGTGGTGTCGTCGCCATACCAGGCCAGCGATGGCGCGATCACCGACTGATCGATGCTGCCAAAATTACGCCAGTAATCGTAATTCTGCTTGTCGGCGATGAAGCGATAAGCAAGGCCGCTGCTGCCCAGCGGGCCGGTCAAATCGATTTGCTCGCCACCGCCGCCGAAGCTGCTGCCGAACGCAGAAACGGAATGCGCGGCCATCAGTTGAGGCTTTTTGGTCACTACGTTAATCACGCCACCCGGATCCTGCACGCCGTACAGCATGGATGCGGGGCCTTTGAGGACCTCGATGCGCTCGGTCGTCGGCGTGAAGTTACGCGCCTGCACCGACTGCATGCCGTCACGCATGACCGAGTTATCTCGGTTGGTGCCAAAGCCGCGCTTCTGAATGGCGTCCTGAGTGCCGCCCAGCGTATTACCCGCCTTGACGCCACTGACCGCATTGATCGCCTCGTCGAGGCTGTTGGGCGAACGGTCCTCGATTACCCGATTGGTCACCACGTTCACCGTGGCTGGGGTTTCAACCAGCGGCGTATTGGTGCGTGTGGCGACCGAAGCGCGGCGTGCCTGATAGCTGGTTTTGCTCTGCTCGACGTCGCTAGGCTCCGGTGGTTGCGAGGCAGCGTCGATGTTGACCGCATCCAGCTGCAGCTCTTGGGCATAAGCGCCTGATGCCAGCCCTAGCGAACACAGCAGCGCAGTGGCCGAGCACACACCGAGAAATGAAACAGGACAAGCGTGAAGAATAGGCCTGCGAACACCGGATTGAGCTGTCATGACAAGGTAAACCTGGGCTGTCTATAAGGAGAAACGGTCGTTAGGAAACGAATCTGATTCTCACTACACGTAAGCCGAGGCCTTTTACCTCACACGAATGTTGAAAATAATTGCGCAGCGGGCGTGAATTCATCTGCATGGCGGCGGAATGGGTTCGATCCATCACGCCGCTTCGCCAACAAGTTGGCTCCTACTGAACCGCATCCGTCTGTAGGAGCGAATTCATTCGCGAGGCGCCGGGACAGGATTGACCCATCAAGCCGCTTCGCCAACAAACTGGCCCACACAGAACCGCATCTGTAGGAGCGAATTCATTCGCGAGGCGCCGGAGCGGTTCACACCGCCAGAGCCTCGCCAAAAAGCCAGCTGCTACAGCGCGGGGAGCTGAACGAAAACTAGATGTGGCTGAACGCCACCTGAACACCTGCACAAATCCCGGGTTTTGCAAAAAAACCAGTATGCGCATTCAATAATGAGTATCATTATGTTACAAATTGCTTGAATGCGAATGACTCCATGACGCATTCAGGCGAACACCTTATCAGTCTTTATTCGGTGATCCATGCTCGTTCCTTTTTTGATCATGCTGCGCGAAGGGATTGAAGCCGCGCTTATCGTTGGCATTATCGCCAGCTACCTGAGACAGACCGGCCGTGGCGAATGGATGCCAGCCGTCTGGATCGGCGTGTTCCTCGCCTGCGCACTGGCCCTGCTGGTCGGTGGCGGTCTGGAAATGGTCAGCGCTGAATTCCCGCAGAAGCAACAGGAACTGTTCGAAGGCCTGGTCGGACTGCTCGCGGTGATCATCCTCAGCTCGATGGTGTTCTGGATGCGCAAAGTCGCCCGCTCCATCAAGCATGAACTGCATGCCTCCCTCGATGCCGCCCTGGCCGGATCGAAAAACCAGACGTACGCGCTGATCGCCATGGTGTTTTTCGCCGTGGCCCGCGAAGGGCTGGAAACCGTGTTCTTTCTGTTGGCGATCTTCCAGCAAAGCGAAGGTACAGACGCGCCAATCGGTGCCTTGCTCGGCCTGCTGATCGCAGTGGGTATAGGCTTTGCCATCTACAGCGGCAGCATGCGTCTGAACCTGGCCCGTTTCTTCCGCTGGACCGGCCTGTTCATCCTCGTGGTGGCGGCGGGCATTATGGCCAACTCCGTGCAGGCGTTGCACGAGGCTGGCGTGTGGAATCACTTCCAGACCGTGGTCTTCGATATCAGCTCGACCTTGCCAATGGACGGCCCCGCCGGTTCGGTGCTGGCAGGCATGTTCGGCTACCAGGATGCGCCGACCGTCAGCGTGCTGTCCGTGTATCTGGCGTACCTGATCTTCGCGCTGGTGCTGTTCTTCATGCCGGCGCCGCGGGTGGTGAGCTTGCCCACCCGACCGGCACACGAACACGGTCACTCTTCTTCAGTTACGCATAAATAAGGGCTCCCATGACCATCAGTCCCAAAGGGCTTCCTCCCAAGAAAGCCAAGCCTCCTCGCGCCTTGCGGTTGGCCGTTGCCGGTTCAGTGATCCTGATGGTCGCCGCTGGCGGGCTGTTTTATTACGCCTCGCAAAGCGCGCAGAAAAAACGCCAGGCCAATAACAGCAGCGAAACCGTGGTGACCATTCACGCCAAAAATTGCGAACCGAATGCAATCACTGTGGCCGCCGGCAAGAATGCGTTTCGCATCGTCAACCGCTCGGAACGCGCGGTGGAATGGGAGATCCTCGACGGCGTGCTGGTGATCGAAGAGCGTGAAAATATCGCGCCCGGCCTGAGCCAGGTCATCAACGCCAACCTGCAACCGGGCGACTATGTCATCACCTGCGGCCTGTTGAGCAACCCGCGTGGCACGTTGCACGTCACGCCGACCGCGGCGTCCGATGCCGCTGCCAAGGCCCGCCCGTCAATGGTGGCGTTCATTGGGCCGCTGTCTGAATACCGCGTCTATCTGAGCACGCAAAGCAGCGCTCTGCTGCGCGCAGTGGGTGACCTGCAACAAGCAATTGCAAGCGGCGATCTCAAGGCCGCACAGGACGCGTATGCGCCGGCACGTGCGGCGTACCAGCGTATCGCCCCGGCCGCACAGCGCTTGGCCGAACTGGACAATGCCGTCAACGCCCGCGCCGACTATTACGAAAAACGCGAACAGGACCCGGACTTCAGCGGCTTCCACCGCATCGAGTTCGGCCTGTTCCAGCAGCATTCGGTCGAAGGCCTGACACCTGTGGTCGAGCGTCTGCAAACCGACATTACCAGCCTCAAGCAAGCCCTGCTGGCCAACAGCATCGCGCCCGAGCAACTGGCAAGCATGGTGGTGCGCAACATGCGCAACCTGGCTGACGGTCGCAGCAACGGCGAAGAAGAACGCTACAGCCATCTGGACGTCAACGGTTTTGCCGCCAACCTGGAAGGTACGCGCAAGGTCATTGATCTAATGCGCCCGCTGCTGGCCAAAACCTCCGCCGATCTGTTGAAGAAAATTGACGCGGCCAGCACTGCGCTGGACGACCAGTTGCTGTTGCTCAAGACCGATAACGGCTACATGCCGTACGACCAGGTCAGCACCGAACAAAGAAAGCAGATTGCAGAAAAGGCCAAGGTACTGGCCGACGCACTCGATGGAATCGATCCGGCATTGGGCCTTTCAGGCCTGTAAGCGTGCGCTGGCGGGTGCAGAACGCGCCCGCCTGGCCCTTGAACCAGAGCGAAGAGCTAACTCACATGAAAGACTTAGATCCGTCCAACGCCCCGATTTCCGCTCAGCGCCGCCGTGTACTCATGGGCATCGGCGCAGCGGGCGCTGCCATCGCTGGCAGCAGCCTGAGCGCCAACGTGCTGGCCGCGCCTTCCCCCGCACAAGTGACTGACGCGCCCAAAAGCGAAAAAACCCAGGACCGCAACGCGTTCCATGGCGAGCACCAGACGGGCATCGTCAACCCGCGCCCGGCTGCCGGCATGATGGTGTCGTTCGATGTGCTGGCCCAGGACCGCGAAGACCTGGAGCGGCTTTTCCGAACCCT
Source organism: Pseudomonas sp. BSw22131 (assembly GCF_026810445.1). NCBI lineage: Bacteria > Pseudomonadati > Pseudomonadota > Gammaproteobacteria > Pseudomonadales > Pseudomonadaceae > Pseudomonas > Pseudomonas huanghezhanensis. The sequence goes on from NZ_CP113949.1 coordinate 3,754,745, forward strand.
GAACGAACGCATCAGCTTTTTGATGACAGGTGGCGCCGTGCCGCAAGTCGATCCCAAGTTGCCGCCACTGGACTCCGGGATTCTCGGGCCGGTTGTGACGCCGGACAACCTGACCATTACGGTGTCGGTCGGCGACTCGCTGTTCGACGAACGCTTTGGCCTGGAAGCGGTCAAGCCCAAGCGCCTGCAACGCATGGTCGGTTTCCCCAATGACGCGCTGGAAGCTGAATGCTGCCACGGCGATCTGAGCATTCAGCTCTGCTCGAACGCACCGGACAGCAACATCCACGCCCTGCGCGACATCGTCAAAAACCTCCCGGACCTGTTGCTGGTTCGCTGGAAACAGGAAGGCACCGTGCCGGCCCAGGCACCTTTGAAACCGGGCCAACCGGCCGAGAGCGCGCGTAACTTCCTGGGCTTTCGTGACGGCTCGGCCAACCCCGACTCCAATAATCAGAAAGCCATGAACACGCTGGTCTGGGTCCAGCCAGACAGCGATGAGCCGGTCTGGGCCGCCAACGGCAGCTATCAAGCAGTACGGATCATTCGTAATTTCGTCGAACGCTGGGACCGCACCCCGCTGCAAGAACAGGAGGAGATCATCGGCCGCGTCAAGCCTACCGGCGCACCGATGGACGGCAAAGCCGAGACCGACGTGCCGGACTTCCACAAAGACCCGGCCGGCAAGATCACTAAACTCGACGCGCACATTCGCCTGGCCAATCCGCGCACCGCCGAAACCCAGCGCAACCTGATTCTGCGCCGTCCTTTCAACTACTCGAACGGCGTCAACAAGAACGGCCAGCTGGACATGGGCCTGCTGTTCATCTGCTACCAGTCGGACCTCGAAAAAGGCTTCATCACCGTACAGACCCGCCTCAACGGCGAGCCGCTGGAGGAGTATCTCAAGCCGGTGGGTGGCGGTTATTTCTTTACCTTGCCAGGGGTAGTTGACGACCAGGATTTCATTGGCCGTTCCCTGCTGGCTGCATCAGCTCCCAAAACAATAAATGCCTGACAACTCTCTACTCACAGGAAGCGTTTTTTTATGAAAAAGTCGTCTATCGCGTTGTTGCTCAGCGCTGGTGTGTTGCAGACCTCGATGTCAGCATTTGCCGTCACCGCCCCACTCGACCTGGTGACTCCAGTGTCGGATTACAAAATCTACGTCACCGAAAACGTCGAAAAGCTGACCACCGATACGCAGAAGTTCACTGACGCAATCAAGAAGGGCGACCTGGCCACGGCCAAGAAGCTGTACGCCCCGACACGTGTCAGCTATGAAGCCATCGAGCCGATTGCCGAGCTGTTCAGCGACCTTGACGCCTCGATCGATTCGCGCGTGGACGACCACGAGAAAGGCGTAGACGCCGATGACTTCACAGGCTTCCATCGCCTGGAGCACGCGCTGTTCGAGAAGAACACCACCAAAGGTCAGGAAGCACTGGCCGACAAACTGCTGGTTGACGTGAAGGACTTGCAGGCGCGCATCGCCGAACTGACCTTCCCGCCTGAGAAAGTCGTCGGCGGCGCTGCTGCATTGCTCGAAGAAGTGGCCGCGACCAAAGTGTCCGGCGAAGAAGACCGTTACAGCCACACCGATCTGTATGACTTCCAGGGCAACGTTGACGGCGCGAAGAAAATCGTCGACCTGTTCAAGCCGCAACTGGAAGCGTCGGACAAGGCGTTCGTCGCCAAGGTCGACAAGAACTTCGCCACCGTGGACAAGATCCTGGCCAAGTACAAAACCAAGGACGGCGGCTACGAGACCTACGACAAAGTCAAAGAAAACGACCGCAAAGCACTGATCGGCCCAGTCAACACACTGGCTGAAGACCTGTCGCAAATGCGCGGCAAGCTCGGCCTGAACTAAGCCCTGCTACAACCAAAAGCCCGTCTGCCGATTACCGGTAGACGGGCTTTTTTGTGGGTCAGCGATTCCCTTCTGAAAGGCATGCCATTAAGCGGAACGGTTCTACCAAAGTCGCCACTTTCTGCAGACCGCTTCTGCCAAAGGCGTCACTTCCTGCACACCGATTCCGCCAAAGGCGTCACCTCCCGCAGACCGCTTCTGCCGAAGGCGTGGGAGTCCAGCTTGCTGACGATCGGCCGGGAACCGGTCGTGAATTCACCCTACGCGGTGCTTCAAGAGCATCCCAGTCATAGGATTGGCTGCCGGTTCCCGGCAGATCGCCTGCAAGCAAGGCTCCCACGGCCTGCGGCCAGAAGCAGCTCTCGACGGGCCTTAAATCCCGCTGAACCAGTTGTACCCCTGATCCTCCCAATACCCGCCCGGATAGTCGTTGCTGACGAAGATCTCGACGATGTGCTTGGGGTTTTTGAAGCCCAGCTTGGTCGGCACCCGAACCCGCAACGGATAACCGTATTCGGGTGGCAGCGCGACTTCGCCATAGTCCAGCGCCAGCAGCGTTTGCGGGTGCAGCGCGGTGGGCATGTCGAGGCTGGAATAGTAACGATCCGCGCATTTGAAACCGACGAACTTTGCCGTGGTATCAGCGCCGATGTGCTCCAGGAATGTCTTCAGCGGCACACCCCCCCACTGCCCGATGGCGCTCCAGCCTTCGACACAGATCAGACGCGTGATGTCGGTGCGCTGCGGCAACTTGCGCAGTCCTTCCAGAGTCCAGGGCGCTTTGTCACGAACCAGCCCGGACACCGCCAGCGAGTAATCGGAAAGATCGACCTCCGGGATGTCGTCCTCGGCGTAAAACGCGTTGAACGGGAACGGCGTGGTCATCTGCGCCTTGGTGAAGGTCGGCGCCAGTTTTTGCCCGCTGAACAGCCAGGCCTGGACCCGGTCATTCCAGCGCGACATTGCCCACAGCACCTTGTCCACCTGGTCGCCGTCCTGCAGGTTGCAGCCGGTCAGCATCGCCATGGCGCCAACGGTCAGGCCGCCGCGCAGGAAGTTTCGGCGCTGGATGCTCTCCAGTTGAATCTGTTGCGCAGGCTCCAGCTTGATGCGCGCAATGGCGCGTTTTTTTGGCTCAATCATGATCGGGGTTCCCGGTTTGCATCGGCCGCACGCCGCCAGTGATCATCGGCAAAAGGGTTTTGGGCACCAGCAGCACCAGCGCTAGATGCACCACGACAAACGCACCGATAGCCGCCATGGCAGCGAAATGCACGTAGCGCGCGACGTCATAGCCGCCCAACAGCGCCACCAGTTCTTGCAGTTGAATGGGTTTCCAGATCGCCAGTCCGGAGACAACGATCAGCACGCCTGCCGCCAGCACCAGCCAGTACATCAGCCGTTGCACCGCGTTATAAACGCCCTTTTGATGAACCAGTTTGAAGCGCAGCGCGTCACCCAGATCCTGTTTCACCGCTTTGGCGGTAATGGGCAGCAAGTCGCGTTTGAAATGGCGGCTGAAAATGCCGTAAAGCACGTAGATAAGGCCGTTGAAGAACAGCAACCACATCACTGCAAAATGCCAGGCCAGTGCCCCGCCCAGCCAGCCACCCACGGTCAACTCAGGCGCAAAGCGGAAGGGGAACAAAGGCGATGCGTTGTAGATCGCCCAGCCGCTCATGAACATGCAGGTCATGCCAAAGGCGTTGAGCCAATGCGTGAGGCGGACGGGCCAGGGATGGATGCGTGTTTTTTTCATTTTTTTACTCATATCCCACAGAACGGCGTGAAGCCTGTAGGAGCGCGCTTGCCCGCGAAAGCGTTGTGTCCTCCAACGTTGTGTTGTGAGACATATTGCAATCGCGGGCAAGCCTGGCTCCAACAAAAACCTTTACATCGGCGGCTGGAAGCCGTCTTTGCCAACCGCTACACCGCGTGCGGTCTTGCCATCATCGGCAGGGAACACCACCACTTTGGCGCCCTTGACCAACTGCTCGGTTTTACCCGGCTCTACATAAGCAATCGGCACATCGGTCGGTACGACCAACTGCTTCTCGCCGCCTTTGTAGCCCACGGTCAGCGTGCGGCCGTTGGCTTTTGCCAGCTTGCCCACGGTGCCATTAGTCATGGTGCCGGTGGTGCCGTCAGCGTTTTCCCAGCCGTAGTGACCTTCGCCGCTGCCTTTGAGGCTTGGCTCGAACACGGTGACTTCCAGCGCTTTAAGCGAACCGTCAGCCTGCGGAATGGCGGCCGAGCCGATGAAGCTGTCGGACTTGATCGAATCAATGTCGGTCTTCGATACCAGGCGAATGCCGGTCTTGTCGGTCAGGCCGATGGTCTGGTGAGCGCCTGCACGGGTGGTGAACGTCAGGGTATTGTTGTCAACGCTGTCGACCGTGCCGCGCAGTGGCTTGACCATGGGCATATCGGCCGCCACGGCCATGACAGCGGCGCTGAGCATGAGCATGCCGAACGTGGTGGACAGTGCAGTCTTCATCTTCATTGTCACAATTCCTTGCGGTGGATGTGGTGCCATCCTCCACCCGTAACCGGCACCGCACAATGACCGGTGGATTACATTTTTGTCATTCGCGAAACGCCGCCGATCAATGACAAAAATGTAACCGACGCATTGAGCGCCGTTGGTTAAACTCCACATCCGACGCGGCGTGCAGCGGTCCGGCAGCCGCCGGAACCTGCACATACCACGCCCAGCAAACCCACAACGGTGTGACCCGAGCGAACCCAGACGATGCACATCCTGCTGATCGAAGACGACACCAAAACCGGCGAGTACCTGAAAAAGGGTCTTGGCGAATCCGGCTATAAAGTCGACTGGACCCAGCACGGCGCAGACGGTCTGCACATGGCCCTGGAAGCGCGCTATGACCTGATCGTGCTGGACGTGATGCTGCCCGGCATCGACGGCTTCCAGATCATTGAAGTGCTGCGTGCCCGGCAAGATGTGCCGGTGTTGTTCCTCACCGCGCGTGACCAGTTGCAGGACCGCATCCGGGGGCTGGAACTGGGCGCAGACGATTATCTGGTCAAGCCGTTTTCTTTCACCGAATTGCTGTTGCGCATCCGCACCATTCTGCGCCGGGGTGTCGTGCGCGAAGCCGATCACTTCCACCTGGCCGACCTTGAGCTTGACCTGCTGCGCCGTCGCGTCACGCGCCAGCAACAGGTCATCGTGCTGACCAACAAGGAGTTCGCCCTGCTGCATCTGTTTTTACGCCGTGAGGGCGATGTGCTGTCCCGTGCGCAGATCGCCTCTGAGGTGTGGGACATGAATTTCGACAGCGACACCAACGTGGTGGACGTGGCAGTCAAACGGTTGCGCAGCAAGGTCGACCTGCCCTACCCCGCCAAGCTGATTCATACCGTGCGCGGCATCGGTTATGTGTGCGAGGTGCGGCCATGCGGACCCGACGCCCCCCTTCCCTGACACTGCGCTCGACCCTGGCTTTCGCCTTGGTGGCCATGCTCACCGTGGCCGGTGCCGGGCTTTATTTGTACGAGTCGATGAAAGCCTCGGTGATGCAGCGCAGCGATCACGCGGTACTGGCGCGGCTCGACCATTTCCGCAAGTTGCTGCATTACGACCTGACGCTGGACAAGCTACAACGCAGCCCGCAGATCTTCGAAAACATGCTCGACAGCGAAGACGATATTTTTGTCATCGCCGAGCCGGGCGAGGCTCCGGTGATCAACGTCAATCCGTTGCGTGCGCAGTTGCCGGACATGCCGCTGGTCAAGCAAAACGTACCTTTGAGCGTCAATGATTTGCGCAGCGGCGTGTCCCCCTCTGGCGTGCCGTTGCGTGTGGCCAGCGTGCAAACCGTGTCGGACGGGCGCGAGGTGCACCTGATAGCCGCGCACGTGATGGTCAAGGAAATGGCCATGCTGGCGGAGTTTCGTCAGCGCATTTACCTGGCCGTGGCCTTGGCGTTTCTGATCACAGCGCTGCTGGGGTATGTGCTGCTGCGCCGGGGTTTGAAGCCATTGCGGCAAATGGCGGCGCACGCGTCGGACATCACACCGGCCCGCCTCGACAGCCGGATGGACAGCGAAAACACGCCGGTGGAGTTGCAGCAATTGAGCGACGCCTATAACGCGATGCTGGATCGGCTGGCGAACGGGTATCAACGGCTGATGCAGTTTTCGGCCGATCTGGCGCATGAGATCCGCACGCCGGTGGGCTCGCTGATGGGGCATTGTCAGGTCGCCTTGCGCCAGTCTCGCAGCGCGGATGAATATCAGGCGCTGCTGGCCTCGAACCTTGAGGAGCTGGAGCGGATTTCACGGATGATCGAGAGCATTTTGTTCCTCGCCCGTGCCGACGAAGCGCAAGCGGTGCTTGAGCGCCAGCCCTTGTCGCTGGAGGACGAACTGCAACGCATCGCCGGCTATTTCGAAGGCCTGGCCGAAGAACGGCACATGACCTTGCATATTACGGGGGACGCGACCCTCAGCGCCGACCCGCTGTTGCTGCGCCGGGCGCTGAGCAATCTGGTGGCCAACGCCATTCGGTATGCAGACGAAGGCAGCGAAATTCTGATGCGTGTGGTCCTTGCGCAAGGCCAGTGCAGAATCGAAGTTGAAAACCAGGGTCCGGTGCTGACCGATGCGGCGCTTGGCAAGCTGTTCGACCGTTTCTACCGAGGCGATGCCTCGCGTCACCAGAGTTCTGATTCGAACGGTCTGGGCCTGGCGATTGTCGCCGCGATCATGCAATTGCACGGCGGTGAAGTCAGCGTGAAACAGCCCAGACCGGGGCGTATCTGCTTTGCGCTAGTGTTCACGCACGCCTGAACACTACGCGCAGCCCTGTAGAGCCAACTTGTTGGCGAGGCGTTTTCCGCGTTAAACCAATCCCAACGCCGCGCGGATGAATTCGCGTCTACAGATTGCAGCACCGCGCAGCCCTGTAGGAGCCAACTTGTTGGCGAAACGTTTTCCGCGTTAAACCAATCCCAACGCCGCGCGAATGAATTCGCGCCTACAGATGTTTGGCGTCCTCACGCCTCTGTAGGAGCCAACTTGTTGGCGAAGCGTTTTCCGCGTCAAACCGATCCCGCCGCCACGCGAGTGAATAAGCAGCACGCCAGTCGCGACCTGAATGACCTCGGGCTCTGATGTCGGCGTAAGGCGAAATTTCACCACCAGGTTGCCCGTGCCCAATTTCTCCTTGTACTGACACTCAAGCTTGATCAGCGGCTCAGTGCTGCCGTAGCAGTGAATCTGACCGATCACGATCTTGCCCGTGGAGGGCACCTGATCGACCTCCAGCGCGGCCCGCAAAAAGTTATCCGCCTGGGAATACGCCCAGTTTTTGACCGACCCGTTGGCGTTGGTTTCGCGCAGTTTGGTGCGTGGATACATAGCGTTTTCGGTTTTTGAACCGGTCACCGGAGCCCAGAAGAACAACGTGCTGCCTGACCGAAAATACCCATCCTCGTAACCGTTCAAGAGTGACGGCGTGTCGATGATGGTGGCAGGCGTGCCGACAGGGATGGACAGATTCCAAGTGGCGAGGTCGATCATGCGGCGCTCATGGGTGCGGCTTGCACACCAGCAAAGGAAGTGTCTGGAACAGTGCTTTCAGCCCGTCCATGTCATCCTTGCTATCGGCAGGCCTTGGCGCTTAATTGATCAAGTTCCGTAACTAAACCTACTGGCTGACGGGCGGTAACGCCTGGCACTGCTCAGAATTGATGACCCCAACATAACGTCCCCCGCTCTCGCGGATGCGACGACCGCACCACCACCGTTCGGCATATTTCCGTTTGACGAAGAAGCTTTGTTACAGGATATTAATAGTTAGCAAGCTAATAATACTGAGCCTAATCATTCATCGCCTATCACTCCAGACATCGAACGCACTCAGTGGTCCTTTTATGACTCTCGACTCCCTGCAAATGCACATCACCGGCGGCGTGGTCGCAGCCTCGCGTCAGTGGCGCCGCGTGTGCCATACCACGCTCAGCAGCTACGGCGTCACCGAAGCCTGCGCCGGCCCATTGTTGATGGTTGCAAGGATCGGCGACGGCGTGCGCCAGGTGACTGTGGCCCAGGCGTGCGGCCTTGAAAGCCCTTCGCTGGTGCGCCTGCTCGATCAGCTATGCGCGGCCAACCTGGTATGCCGCACCGAAGACCCCACCGACCGACGCGCCAAGTCTCTGAGCCTCACCGACGATGGCCGGGCACTGGCGCAATCGATAGAAGCCGAACTGATCCGCCTGCGTCGCGATGTGTTCGGCCACCTGGACCCCGCCGATCTTGAGGCGGCGTTGCGCGTGATCAAGGCGTTCGCCGACGCGAAGCCTGCGCTGGCGGTGGCACCGTCTTGAGCACGACTTCCAACAGGCAGAGCCCCGGCAACGGCCAGACCTCGCAGGGTTTTTTCAGCAGCGATTTTTTCAAGGGCGTTCCCCCTGCCCTCGACTGGTTCTACGGCGTGCGCACCTTTGCCGCGTCCATGCTGGCGCTGTACATCGCGCTGATGATGGAGCTGCCGCGTCCGTACTGGGCGATGGCCACGGTCTACATCGTGTCCAGCCCCTTCGTCGCGCCCACCAGCTCCAAAGCCTTGTATCGCGCGGCGGGGACGTTCCTCGGTGCAGCGGCCTCGGTCATTCTGGTGCCGATGTTCGTGCAGACGCCATTCTTGCTCGCTGTGGTGATTGCCCTGTGGACCGGCACCCTGCTTTATCTGTCCCTGCACCTGCGCACGGCCAATAGTTACGCGCTGATGCTGGCGGGCTACACCATGCCGCTGATCTCGTTTCCGGTGGTCGACAACCCGCAAGCGGTGTTCGACATCGCAGTGTCGCGGACTGAGGAAATCTTTCTCGGCATCGTCTGCGCAGCCGTGGTCGGCAGCATGTTCTGGCCCCGTCGCCTGGCCCCGGTGCTGGTGGACTCCCTCGGCAAGTGGTTCAACGACGCCTCGGCCTACAGCGATCTCTTTTTGTCGCGCAGCGCCAACCCGGAGGCCGTGGGCACGTTGCGCACCGCGATGGTCGGCACGTTCAACAGCCTTGAGCTGATGATCGGCCAGTTGCCGCACGAAGGCGCGCACAAGCAGCGCGTGCGCAACGCCAAGGAACTGCGCGGGCGGATGATCCACTTGTTGCCCGTCATTGATGCATTGGACGATGCGCTGTGGGCGCTGGAGCGCCGTACCCCGGAGCTGGTGGCGGATCTGGGACCTTTGCTGATCGAAACCCGCGACTGGCTCGAACGAACCTCCCATGGCGCGCCGCTCCCCTACTGGCAAGTGCTGCACCGCGAGCTTGAACGCCTGCAACCGACGTCTGCGCAGCTGGATGATCGTCGTCAGTTGCTGTTGTCGAACGCGCTGTACCGCCTGGGCGAGTTCATCGATCTGTGGCAAGACTGCCGCAGCCTGCAACACGCCATCGTCACTGACGATCACAGGTCATGGAAAGCGGTCTACCGCCATTGGCGGCTGGGCCGGCTGTCGCCGTTTCTGGACAAGGGCATGATGTTGTATTCGGTCGCGACCTCGGTGAGCGCGATCATCGTCGCCTCGGTGCTGTGGATTTTGCTTGGCTGGCAGGACGGAGCCAGCGCTGTGGCTCTTGCGGCGGTGTCGTGCAGCTTTTTTGCAGCGATGGACGACCCGGCGCCGCAGATTTACCGGTTCTTTTTCTGGACCATGCTCTCGGTGTTGTTCGCCAGCCTTTATCTGTTTGTGGTGCTGCCCAATCTGCACGACTTTCCAATGCTGGTGCTGGCCTTTGCGCTGCCGTTCATCTGCGTGGGTACGCTGACGGTGCAGCCGCGGTTTTACCTCGGCACGCTGCTGACCATCGTCAACACCTCGTCATTCATCAGCATTCAGAGCGCCTACGACGCCGACTTCCTGAACTTCGTCAATTCCAACCTGGCCGGGCCTGCGGGTCTTGCGTTCGCATTCGTCTGGACGCTGATCGTGCGGCCGTTCGGCACCGAGATGGCCTCCAAGCGCCTGACGCGGTTCAGTTGGCGTGACATCGTTTCCCTCGGCGAGCAAGCCAGCCTGGCCGAACATCGGCGCATGGGCGTGAAGATGCTCGACCGGCTGATGCAGCAATTGCCGCGCCTGACGCTAACCGCACAAGACACCGGCATCGCAGTGCGCGAATTGCGGGTGGCGCTGAACATGCTCGACCTGCTCGCTTATATGCCTCGCGTGCCAGCTGTACCGCGGCAGTTGCTGCGTCAGGTCACGACGGAGGTCGGCGCCTACTTCAACGCGTGCCTCACGGCGCGTGAACGCCTGCCCGCACCAAAAGGTCTGCTGATGACCATGGACCGTGCACGCCGCGCGCTGACCTTTGACGCCTTGGGCGATGAGGCACCCCGCCTGCATTTGCTGCACGCGTTGAGCGGTCTGCGCCTGGCTTTGCTGCCCGGCGTCGAGATTGTCGATGCGCAAGCCGAGCAGGAAGAACAACCGCCCTATGGCATCGACGGAGCGCCTCTATGATCGGTGATCTGGATATCAGCGGGATCTTCCTGCCCACGTTCCTGGCCCTGATGGGCATCGCTTATCTGATTTTTCTGGTGGTGCATGCCGTGTTGTCGCGGACCCACTTCTACCGCCTGGTCTGGCACCGGGCATTGTTCAACGTCGGTCTATACGCCCTGTTGCTCGGCGCCGTGGATACGCTAAGTCGATATCTGATGAAATGAAAAAACCCTTACTGACATTGGGCCGCGTGGTCCTGACTCTGCTGGTTGTCACCTTCGCTGCCATCGTTGTCTGGCGCATGGTGATGTACTACATGTACGCCCCGTGGACGCGTGACGGCCATATCCGCGCCGACGTGATCCAGATCGCGCCGGATGTGTCCGGGCTGATCGAAAAAGTCTCGGTCACCGACAACCAGGTGGTGAGCAAAGGCCAGGTGTTATTCGTGATCGATCAGGACCGTTTCCGCCTCGCCCTGCGCCAGGCGCAAGCCACTGTGGCCGAGCGCAAGGAAACCTGGCAGCAGGCGCAACGCGAGAACAAGCGTAATCGTGGTCTGGGCAATCTGGTGGCACGCGAGCAGCTCGAAGAGAGTCAGTCCAAGGAAGCCCGTGCGTTGTCGGCGCTCAATGAAGCGCAGGTGATGGTGGATGCCGCGCAGTTGAATCTTGATCGCTCGGTGATCCGCAGCCCGGTGGACGGCTACCTCAACGACCGCGCACCCCGTGATCATGAATTCGTCACCGTCGGGCGCCCGGTGTTGTCGGTGGTGGACGGCCAGTCTTTTCACATTGACGGCTACTTTGAGGAAACCAAGCTGGACGGCATTCATATCGGCTCCAGCGTCGACATCCGGGTAATCGGCGACAACGCACGCCTTCGCGGTCATGTGGTGAGCATTGTTGCCGGTATCGAAGACCGCGACCGCAGCAGCGGCTCGAACCTGCTGCCCAACGTCAACCCAGCGTTCAGTTGGGTGCGTCTGGCGCAACGTATTCCGGTACGGATCGCCTTCGACGAGGTGCCCGCAGACTTCCGCATGATTGCCGGTCGCACTGCCACTGTGTCGATCATTGATGACGCGGACCTGCACGGCGACAAAGCGGTCGCCGCCAAAGGAGCCGTGCAATGAAACACAGCGCCCGCGTGTTGACGGTCGGCCTTGGCCTGTTGCTGTCGGCGTGTACGGTGGTCGGCCCCGATTACCAATTGCCCGGGGACGCCGCCGTCAACCGTGCGGACTTGCAAGGCGAACTGGCCGGTGAGTCGTCGAATGTGGTGTCCGCACCGGTTCCTCAGGACTGGTGGAAGCTCTATCAGGATCCGAAACTCAATGAGCTGGTGCGTCAGGCGCTGGTGTCGAGCACTGACCTGCGCGTGGCTGCGGCCAACTTGCAACGTGCGCGGTATCAGTCCCAGGAAGCGGATGCTGCGGGCGGGTTCACCAACAGCGCCAAGGCCGGTGCGCAGCGCTTGCAGGAAGCAGGTCAGGCGTTTTTGCTGCCGGAAAAAGTCCCGGTCGCCAATGTCGGTGATGTCGGCCTGACCACGTCCTATCAGTTCGATCTGTTCGGCGTGCTGCAACGAGGCATCGAAGCGGCTCAAGCCAACACCGACGCCGCGCAGGCGGCCGTTGACACAGCACGCATCACCTTGGTGGCCGATGTAGTCCGGGCTTACACGCAAGTCTGTGCCGCCAACGAAGAGCACGGCATTGCGCTGGAGTCGGTCAATCTGCAGCAGCAGAGCCTGAGCCTGACCCAGCGCCTGCGTGACGCGGGCCGTGGCGACGAAACCCAGGTCACACGCTCGCAAACGCAATTCCGCTCCTTGCGCGCGGACTTGCCCCGTTATCAGGCAGCGCGTCAGTCAGGCTTGTATCGCTTGTCGATGCTGCTGGCCAAGCCACTGAACCAGTTGCCTCAAGGCGTGGCCGATTGCGCCGAGCTACCACACATCGCGCAGGTGATGCCGGTGGGCGACGGCGCGGCCTTGCTCAAACGCCGCCCGGATGTGCGTCAGGCCGAGCGTAAGCTGGCGATGGCAACGGCGGGCATTGGCGTCGCCACCGGCGAGCTGTACCCGGACATCAGCATCGGTGCGACGGTCGGGACGGTGGGTATTCTGGATGAGCTGGGCGATCCATCGACCAATCGCTGGGGGTTCGGCGGGGTCATCAACTGGACCATCCCGTCCAACGGCGCCCGCGCCCGTATTCACATCGCCGAAGCCTCCAGTCAGGCAGCGTTGGCGCGTTTTGACGGCGTGGTGCTGAACGCGGTCCGCGAAGCACAGACCGGCCTGTCGCAATACACCGCGCTGCTTGAGCGCCGCGATGCATTGGCCGACACGCAGGCATCGGCCCAACAAGCGGCGCAACAGACGCACCGTTTCTTTGAGGCAGGGCGCGAATCCTTCCTCGCCGACCTGCAAGCCACACGCGTCTACACCGACGTCCGCGCACAGTTGGCAGCCGCCGACACGCAGGTGGCAATGGGACAGATCGATCTGTTTCTCGCGCTGGGTGGCGGTTGGGAAGGGAGTGATGCGGTGGCGCAACGCAAATAGTGCGTGCTGCCAAGACCTTGTTGGAGCAAGGCTCCAGCTTGAAGCTTCAAGCTTGCAACTTGCCGCTGCCCCATTCAATTGAACCCCCACGCCCATCTGCTGCCAGATTCCTCATCACCCCATCGTTGCAGGAGCGACCATGCGCACGCTAGAACTGGCAGATAAAACCGTCCCCGTCATCGGTCAGGGGACGTGGCACATGGGCGAAGATCCGCGTCAGCGCGAGGCGGAAGTTTGCGCCCTCAAGCTCGGTATCGACTTGGGCATGACGCTGATCGACACCGCCGAAATGTACGCCGAAGGTGGCGCCGAGGAAGTGGTCGCCCACGCCATCGCCGGGCAGCGTGATCAGGTGATGCTGGTGAGCAAGGTTTACCCGCACAACGCCAGCCGAAAAGGCATCCCGGAGGCGTGTGAGCGCAGCCTCAAGCGTATGAAAACCGATTACATCGATCTGTATTTGTTGCATTGGCCCGGACAGTACCCGCTGGAAGAAACCGTTGAAGCCTTCGAGCGACTGCGTGAAGCCGGCAAGATTGGCCGTTGGGGCGTCTCGAATTTCGACGTGTCCGACATGCTTGAACTCGACAACACTGCCTGCGCCACCAATCAGGTGCTGTACAACCCCGAGGCGCGCGGTGTCGAGTACGACCTGCTGCCGTGGCTGCAAACCGCCAATATGCCGCTGATGGCGTACTGCCCGATTGGTCAGGCCGGACACTTGCTGAGCAACCCTGCGCTGCTGGAAGTCGCTGACCGCCACGACGCGACGGCTGCGCAAATCTGCCTCGCCTGGGTGTTGCGCCAGGACGGCGTGATCGCCATCCCGAAAGCCACCACCCCGGCTCACATCGCGCTGAACGCCAAGGCGGCGCAGATCGAACTGAGCATTGATGATGAGCTGCTGATCGACAAAGCCTGGCCGGCGCCACATCGCAAGCAACGACTGTCGATGGTTTAGGCGCCTGAGCGACGGCGTGCAGCTGTAGACGCGAATTCATTCGCGGGGCGTCGGGATTGATTGAACCCATTACGACGCCTCGCCAACAGGTTTGCGCCCTACAAAACCGCAGCGTGACGGCTGCATCGGCAGGGGTACGTTTGAAAAGCGTTGCCCTGACACAAACTGTCACATAACTGTCAAACGCGCTTGCGATGATGCGGATTTCGATCCTGTGCCACGGACTGGCACCCTGTCGCCTGCGAGCCTTCATGAACCAAAGCATTGCCCATCATCAGGACTCCGACCTGTTCGGATTGCTTTACGCGTTTCGTTTTCGTCCGGATGAGCCGGGCCGTGAAATCTCGTCTACCCTCGCGCTGCAGTGCCTGGAAAGCCCCGGCGATCCTGATGAGTTTGTCTGGCTGCACCTCAACCTCGCCCACGCCGGCTGCGAACGCTGGCTAAAGACCCATCTGGAATTGCCCGACGAGTTCTTCGAAGCCTTGCATGAGGGTTCGCGCTCGACCCGCATCGAGCACGTCGACTCGGCGCTGCTGGCGGTGGTCAACGACGTGGTCTTCGACTTTAACCGGGTGTCTACCGACATCGCCACGCTGTGGGTCTGCGTGCGCAGCGGCGTGCTTATCACCGCGCGGCACCATCCGCTGCGCTCGGTGGACAAACTGCGGTCTTCGGTCAAGCACGGCGAACTGTTTCGCTCGCCACTGGAATTGCTGGCGCACCTGCTACGCGACCAGAGCGAAGTGCTGACGCAGTTCATGCGCAAGACAAGCCTCAGCGTCGACAAGATCGAAGACCAGCTGCTGTCTCAAAGGCTGAGCAATAACCGCTCGGAGCTGGGCGCCATGCGACGGGTACTGGTGCGCCTGCAACGCTTGCTCGCGCTGGAACCGGGCTCGCTCATGCGCCTGCTGCACAAACCGCCGCACTGGTTACTGGAGGAAGATTTACAGGAGTTGCGCCAATCCACAGAGGAATCGGCGCTGGTGATCAGCGACCTCATGGCCCTGGGCGAGCGGATCAAACTGCTGCAAGAAGAAATCGCTGCCAACCTTAACGAACAGAGCAGCCGCACCCTGTTCACGCTGACCGTGGTCACCGTACTGGCGCTGCCGATCAATATCGTCGCGGGCTTTTTCGGGATGAACGTGGGCGGCATTCCACTGGCCAGCGACCCCCACGGATTTTGGGTGTTAGTGGCACTGGTCGCGACATTCACGTTTATTGCCGGGCGATGGGCATTCAGGAAGCGCGGCGATTATTGATGGCTCGACTGAATTTTGACGCGCCCCGTATCCAGAAACCCCAACACATCCGGCTTTATTGACCCATGTCGCACTTCTGTAACATTTTGAAATGATCATGGCGGTCATTCCATCTGAACAGGATTGTGCATCATGGCGACCCCTTCACTGGCTTCGGGCCTTCCATCAAGCGGCCCGGGGCTAAGCTCCCAATTCGGGCGCAAGCCTGGCGCACTGACGATGGTGATCTTCTTTGCCGTACTGGCAATGGGGCTGTTGTTCACTGCGTACAGCCTCAAGCAAGACGTCGACGACCTGGGCGTCGTGGTGCTGACCTGGACGCCCTTCCTGCTGTTGGGCGTGGCACTGCTGATTGCCTTGGGCTTCGAGTTCGTCAACGGTTTTCACGACACCGCCAACGCGGTCGCCACGGTGATCTACACCCACTCACTGCCGCCGAATTTTGCGGTGGCCTGGTCCGGACTGTTCAACTTTCTGGGCGTGCTGTTTTCCAGCGGCGCGGTGGCGTTCGGCATCATCGCGCTGCTACCTGTGGAACTGATCCTGCAAGTGGGTTCGTCAGCAGGTTTCGCGATGATTTTTGCGCTGCTGATCGCCGCCATCATCTGGAACCTCGGCACTTGGGCGCTGGGGCTGCCGGCTTCCTCGTCGCACACACTGATCGGCTCCATCATCGGTGTGGGTGTGGCCAACGCGCTGATGCACGGGCGTGACGGCACCAGCGGAGTGGATTGGGCGCAGGCGACCAAAGTCGGTTACTCGCTGCTGCTGTCGCCACTGGTGGGGTTTGTCTGCGCCGCGCTGCTGCTGTTGGCGATGCGCCTGTTCATCAAGAACCGCGCGCTGTACAAAGCGCCCGAAGGCAACGCGCCACCACCGCTCTGGATTCGCGGCCTGTTGATCCTGACCTGCACCGGCGTGTCATTCGCCCATGGTTCCAACGATGGCCAGAAAGGCATGGGGCTGATCATGTTGATCCTGGTCGGCACCCTGCCGATGGCCTACGCGCTGAACCGCACCATGCCAGCCGATCAGTCGGCGCAATTTGCGGCCGTGGCTGAAGTCACCCAGCAAGCACTCAGTCGCCATTCCACACAGCCCGCCCCGGCTGACCCGCGCCTGACACTCTCTGAATACATCCGCGATAAAAAGCCGAGCCCGGACCTGGTTCCGGCATTGGCGGTCATGGCCGGCAAGATTGGCATTCAGGTCGGCGGCTACGGTTCGCTGGCCAAAGTGCCTGCAGAAGCCATGGCTAACGTACGTAACGACATGTACCTCACCTCCGAGGCCATCCGCCTGATGGACAAGGACAAGATCGGTAATTTCGACGCCGACACGCAAAGCAAGGTGCAGCTCTTCAAGCAGCAGATCGACAATGCCACACGCTTCATTCCGCTGTGGGTGAAAATTGCGGTGGCCATCGCGCTGGGCTTGGGGACGATGGTGGGCTGGAAGCGCATCGTGATCACCGTGGGCGAAAAAATCGGCAAGACCCACATGACCTACGCCCAGGGCGCGTCGGCGGAGCTGGTGGCGATGTTTACCATCGGCGCAGCGGACGTCTACGGATTGCCGGTTTCTACCACGCACGTTTTGTCATCCGGAGTCGCGGGCAGCATGACGGCCAACGGTTCCGGCCTGCAAATGCGCACGCTGCGCAACCTCGCACTTGCCTGGGTGTTGACCTTGCCAGCAGCCATTGTTCTGTCGGGGAGTTTGTACTGGTTGTTCACGCAGATTTTCTGATTCAGGCAGTGCATTCAAAGGGCGCTTCGGCGCCCTTTTTTGCGTCTGCGTACCGCCCGCTCAAGCGACACATTGCGTGACATATCTCCAAACGATCTAAAAATATGGAATTCAGTTCTTTTACGGAATAAATCCCACGCTCTATAAATAGGCCCACATACACAGCCACCGATTCTGCTTGAAGGATGCGTCATGGATGTTTTCTGGTTTCTACCGACACACGGCGATGGCCATTTTCTGGGTACTACCAAGGGCGCGCGCCCGGTCACGTTGAACTACCTGAAACAAGTGGCCCAAGCCGCCGACGACCTCGGCTATCACGGTGTACTGATCCCGACCGGTCGCTCCTGTGAAGACTCTTGGGTCATCGCCTCGGCGCTGGTGCCGCTGACCGAACGGCTGCGTTATCTGGTGGCGATACGCCCAGGGATCATTTCTCCCACCGTTTCCGCGCGCATGGCGGCGACCCTGGACAGACTGTCCGGTGGGCGCCTGTTGATCAACGTCGTGACCGGTGGCGACCCTGACGAAAACCGTGGCGACGGCAGCTTCCTGGATCACAGCGAGCGCTACGAAGTGACCGATGAATTCCTGAAAATCTGGCGCCGCGTGCTGCAAGGGGAATCAGTGGATTTCGAGGGCAAGCATTTGCGCGTGCAGAACGCCAAGGCGCTGTACCCGCCGATCCAGAAACCCTACCCGCCGCTGTATTTTGGCGGCTCCTCGGAAGCGGCGCATGAACTGGCTGCCGAGCAAGTGGACGTTTACCTGACGTGGGGCGAACCGCCCGCCGCCGTGGCGGAGAAACTCGCCGACATCCGCGAGCGTGCTGCCCGCAACGGTCGCACCGTGAAGTTCGGGATTCGCCTGCATGTGATCGTGCGCGAGACCAGCGAAGAGGCCTGGAAAGCCGCCAGCCATCTGATCGAACACATCAGCGACGACACCATCGCTGCCGCGCAAAAGTCGTTTTCGCGTTTCGACTCCGAGGGGCAACGGCGCATGGCGGCACTGCATGACGGGCGTCGCGACAACCTGGAAATCGCGCCCAATCTATGGGCAGGCGTCGGCCTGGTGCGCGGCGGCGCCGGCACGGCACTGGTCGGGAACCCCGAAGAAGTTGCTGCGCGGATCAAGGAATACGCTGATCTGGGCATCGAGAGCTTCATCTTCTCGGGCTACCCGCACCTGGAAGAAGCGTATCGCTTCGCCGAGCTGGTATTCCCGCTGCTGCCCGAGCCGTACCGCAGCCTCGCCGGTCGCGGCATCACCAACCTGACCGGCCCGTTCGGCGAAATGATTGCCAACGATTTGCCTCCGCAGAAGTGATCCCCATGCAGCTATTGACCTTACCGCCCTCGCCCGCGCTGGCGACTTCGATCCGCGCCACCGCGCAGGTCTTCGAAGACCCTAAATCCCAGGCATTGCTGGCCCATGTGCAGCAGGTTGCGCCCAGCGAGGCGAGCGTGTTGATCATTGGTGAAACAGGGACGGGCAAAGAGCTGATCGCGCGCCATGTCCACAATCTCAGCGCGCGCAGGCACAGGCCGTTCGTGGCGGTCAACTGCGGGGCGTTTTCCGAATCGCTGGTTGAAGCCGAGTTGTTCGGCCACGAAAAAGGCGCCTTCACCGGCGCCTTGAACGCCAAGGCAGGCTGGTTCGAGGAAGCCAACGGCGGGACGTTGTTTCTGGATGAAATTGGCGATCTGCCGATGGCCATCCAGGTCAAATTGCTGCGCGTGTTGCAGGAGCGTGAGGTGGTGCGTCTGGGCTCGCGCAAAAGTACGCCGATTGACGTGCGCGTCCTGGCGGCCACCAACGTGCAACTGGAACGCGCGATCAATGCAGGGCACTTTCGCGAGGATCTTTTCTACCGCCTGAACGTGGTCAATCTCGAACTGCACACCCTGCGCGAGCGCCCCGGCGACATCATGCCGTTGACCCGGCATTTCATCGGCGTCTACAGCCAGCGCATGGGTTACGGGCCGATTCGCATCAGCCCGGAGGCCGAACACAAGCTCAAAACCTACAGTTGGCCAGGCAACATTCGCGAACTGGAAAACGTGATTCACCACACGCTACTGATTTGCCGCGACGGGGTGATCCAGCGCGATGACTTGCGCTTGTCCAACCTGCGCATAGAGCGTGCGGACGAGACGCCTGCGGTGGATGAATCAACCCAGGCGTTACTGGACCGGGCGTTTCAGAAGCTGTTCGAAGAACAGGCCGGCGCGCTGCATGAGAAGGTCGAGGACGCCCTGCTTCGCGCCGCTTACCGTTTCAGCCACTGCAATCAGGTGCACACCGCAGGCCTGCTGGGCCTGAGCCGCAACGTCACGCGCGCGCGACTGATCAAGATCGGCGAACTGGCGGTCAACAAACGCAGGCCCGGAGAACACTTGCAGGGCGACCGGGTGGTGCAGGTCTCGGTTTAGCGATGGGCGCAGCTTTTCGACGGGATGCGCCGGATGCGCGCCTGACCGTTCGCTCAACGGCGCCCAACCGTTTCACTCACCATCTGGTAGGCATTGAACGTCAACGCCGTCGCCCGGTGCTGACGGATCAGGTTCCAGAAATCCTCGCCTCCCCGCTCGACATCTTCCACCGCATGCTCCCAATCGGCTCTGGACTGCCAGAGCACGTGACTGAGCACCCGCTCGCGGTCTTCGCTCACCTGAACACTGGCGCTGATAAACCCTGGGGACGTGCGCGTCAAACGCTCGGTACGCTCGGCCAGCGCAGCGACCAGCGCGGATTGATGCCGTGAATCCACCACAAACTCTACGAACTGACTGAAAGGATTGAAGTCCTGGGACGTCATGAGGGTTCTCCATGATTGGCGTTCTGTACGAACCACCCGACTGCCTGCGCGAGCTTTCGCGAACTACGTGTGTGTGTTGCGGCGCGGGCGTCTCTGGTTAATTGCCGGACTGCTGTCTTCAGCATGTTTGCAGTCATGCGCCGCGCAGGGTAAAACCTCCACTTAACTGGAGGTCAAGCACCGATCGCCATCGAAAGGGACGCCTATGGGCAAAACAGATTCAGCCGTCATCGTGCGCGAATTGACGGTCGGCCAACTGGCGGCGCGCAGCGGCGTGGCGATTACGGCCCTGCGGTTCTACGAAGCAAGGGGCCTGATCAGCAGCCAGCGCAATAGCGGTAACCAACGCCGTTACTCCCGCGACGTGTTACGCCGGGTGGCGTTGATCAAGACCGCGCAGAAACTGGGTATTGCGCTGGCGAGCATTCAGGCGGCGTTCGAGACGCTGCCGCAAGACCGCCCCCCCGACACTGGAAGACTGGGGCAGCCTGTCGCTGCGCTGGAAAGCAGACCTGGACGAGCGCATCAACAAGCTGACCGCCCTGCGTGATCAATTATCGGGATGCATCGGTTGCGGCTGTCTGTCGATGAGCGCATGCCCACTGCGCAACAGCGGCGACGCGCTGGGGGCGGAAGGCGCGGGGCCACGCCTGCTCTATCAGGATTGAAGGTTCTGCGGGCTGACCAACGTCCCGGCCAGGGCG
This sequence comes from Pseudomonas sp. BSw22131, assembly GCF_026810445.1. NCBI lineage: Bacteria > Pseudomonadati > Pseudomonadota > Gammaproteobacteria > Pseudomonadales > Pseudomonadaceae > Pseudomonas > Pseudomonas huanghezhanensis. Next base: position 3,775,171 of record NZ_CP113949.1, read on the forward strand.
CGATCGGACGTCGACAACTTCATCTGTTGCATCGTCTGATTCAGCCCGTTGGTGGCCTGGATCAGCGAATTGGTCATGGCCATGGCCTCCATCTGCAATTGCCGGATCTTGGCGTCCCGCGATTTTGGGGACAGCGAGTGATCGTTCATGAAGACCTGCATTTCCTGCATTTTTCTGGCGATCTTCTGTTGCAGGTCACGAATGAGTTTCAGCTGATCCTTGACCCGCTCAGGCAAGTCGCTGGCGTCTATGTCGGCGTTTTTGTCGGTGCTGATTGCTTCACGCTGCGACTCGGCAGATAGCATGACCTTGACGCTTTCGCGGATCTGCTCGATAGCCGGTGAGACCTTGGGGTCTGCGTTGTCCGTTGCAGTCTGCTGTCCTTTTGCGGGTGTGAGGAGCGTCGCGGCCTCCGCCGGATTTCTGAAGCTCAAGCTCAACATGATCGCCTCCATAGCATTGTCGTCATCGGGTCAGAGTGCGCGGCAAGGTCGCCACGAATTGACCGGTTGAACCCATCATGTCGGCATCTGAAGGCTGCGCTTGAGGATCTGCGCGCACAGTGTGTCAATCGCGCCACATTTAATGGGCGTCGGTGCTGCGCGCGTTAATCCGCGATCTATCAGCGTCCAACCCGGGTTTAATTCAGCTCAGCCAGCCTGAAGGCGAGCGCCTTGGCTTGCAGGGCAACATCGGTGACGGCCGTACTTTCCCACCACAAGCCGCGCAGCGGAGGGCCCATTGCAAACAGGCGCGCAGACGCATTGCCGTGGGCATCCAGCACGGCACCACCCGGATCGGCAGCGATGCCCAGCGCCAAGGGGCCCGGTTGAATCAGCCCACGCGCCAGCAGTTGCCGGGGCAGCGCACGGTCAACCCGCCGCCAGTCGTATTGAATGCCCGTGGAGTTGATCAGCGCGGCGCCGCCGATCAGGGTCGAAGCAGTTTCGCCCCGGTGGCGTACGCGAATGCTCACATGACCGGGCTCGGCTGGCTCAACGCCCAGCGATGACGCCGCATGAATCGTCAGGCGCCCTTCTTCCAGCCAGCGCGACAACAGTGCTGCGCTTGGCGGCGGTGAACGGTGGTGATGACTCTCCCACCATGGCCTCACATGGCGTACGAACTGTCGCCGGTGCGCGTCAGTCGCCTGACTCCATAACCTGGGAATATGCACCCGCACGGTGTCCAGCGGCGCCTGCCAGTCGATGCCTTGCGCAACCGCCAGGGCGCATTGCTCGCGCAGCGCCCGCATCAGTTGTCGCGTGCTGCGAAGCGAGTCATCGGCACCCAGAAAGTCGGGCCAGGACGGAGGCTGCCTGCGCACGTGGGGCAGCAGGCCATGACGGGAAAACACATCCACCGGCCCAAGATGCCTGGCCTGATCAAGAGACACCAGCGCATCGACCATGGTCAATCCCGAACCGATGATCAACACCCGGCCCTGAGGATCAAGCAGGCGCATCGCACTGACGTCCCAAGGATCAACCGCTGCCGCGTTCAATTCATTGCCATCACGCTGCGGAGTACGCGCTGCGGCGAACATGCCGGTGGCCAGTACGCCGCGCTTGCCGCTCAGGCGAGTGCCGTCAGCCAAGGTGATCTGCACGCCCGAGTCATCAACGTTCAGGTCGACGGCCTCGCTCCTGATGTGCTCGACCGTCGAGCCATGGACGGCTCCAACCGCCTCAGCTTCAGCGAGACGCTGCTGCACGTACAGACCGAAAATGCCTCTGGGTGGGAACAGTTCAGCGACCGGCAGGTGTTGCTCATCAGACTGAGGCCAGCCGCCATCGGCAATGAAACCCGTCAGCCACTGCGTGAGGTCGTCCACCTTGTCGGGGTCGACGCTCATGCGCGCCGCATTGCCGTTCAGCGTGTGGCCCAGTTCGGTGGCGCTATACGCTTCTCCGCGCCCAACTTCACTGCGCGGCTCGATGATCAGAATCCGGCGCTTGCCAGGCCGGCGCAGCAACTGCACGGCCAGCATCGTCCCGCTCAGGCCGCCGCCAACGATGAGAATGTCAACGGCAGGTCGAAGGTGGTCGGAGGTCATTGGCGTGTGCCCTGGCTGCGTCTGGGAAGGGGTGCGACTGTTTGTTCATGTGTTTGATCATCGACTGTCTGGACATGGTGAGCGTGGAGCAGGTTTCAGACAAGTCGCCTTGAACCGCTGCGGTATAAAGGATGCGGCGGCGATGGCCCTGCACATGGCGTGCCTGAAAACCGGGACGTGTCGCTAAGTTTTTGGGGGGGGCTGGTTTCAGGGCCGCTACGCGCCCCATCGCGGCCTCGCGGTGCTCGTGCGCTCCTACAGGGGATTTGCGGCAGGGATTCGGGGCGTTCTCGGGATTTTTGATTCCGCCTGCGAACGCGGTGGATCAGGTACAACCTCGCCCCCTGGTTTCAGCGCCGCTTGGCAGGGAGTTTTGCACCGACAAGCCAGCAAAACGCTGTTCCGCTGTCGCCTGGGCAACACCGGCGCCTGCAAACGCGTCAGATCACCACATTCCTGACAAAGCAGCATTTCTCGGCCAAGGCTGTCTGGCTCAACCTATGTCTTGCGCTTCATATCCAGCCGGCGCAGATGGCAGGTGACCTCTTCGCGATCGTGATAAAGCTGTTTGCAGCCAATGGCCACCTTTATCCCCCGCGCCTTGAAGCCTTCTTCGATGCGGTCCAGCAATCGTCGAACTTCGGCATAACGTTGTTTCATCGGCAGTTTCAGATTGACCACGGCTTCACGACACAGACCCTCGCCTAGCCAGGTTTCCAGTAACGCGGCATTTCGGGCGGGCTTCTCGACAATGTCGCACACCATCCAGTCCACAGGCTGACGCGGCTTGTAGGTAAACCCATCAGCCATCAAGTGCTGCACCAGACCGGTGTCCATAAGGCTTTCGGCCATCGGACCGTTATCGATAGCCGTCACCAGCATGCCGCGCCTTACCAACTGGTACGTCCAGCCGCCCGGTGCTGCGCCAAGATCGACGCCGGTCATGTCACCCGACAGGCGCTCGTCCCACTGATCGCGGGGGATGAAATGGTGCCAGGCTTCTTCAAGTTTGAGGGTGGAGCGGCTCGGCGCTTCACGTGGGAACTTCAAGCGTGGAATGCCCATCGGCCACATCGCCGAATTGTCCGCATCCGCGAGCCCGAGAAACACTTCGCGACCACTTTTGAAGGTCAACAAAAGGCGCGGCAGACTCGGGTTGTCTACTAACTTGCCAGCGTGGGTGAGGGCCTTGCGCAACGGGGCTTCGAACTTGCGGCAAAAGGTGGACAGCTCTTTGCCGTCATTGGTGTCGACTATTTCCAGCCACAGACTGCCGCACGTAGCGAAGTCCTGCATGTGCGCGAGGATCACACTGATACGGTCGGTTTCCGGCAGCTCCAGAAACACGCCACGCGCCCACTGACGAGGGAAGATCAAGTCGACAAACCGCACGCTGTTCATCAGACGCTCGGCGCCGTCTGCTTCGGTGCAGACGAACTCGGCGCAGGCTGCGCTGGTTTTGGCCTTGGCGTAGCCGGACACATCAAGGCGTGCTGCGTGCTCACTGATTTCCGAACAGACTTCGCCTTCAAAACCAGGTCGACAGTGCATAAACAGGGTGTTCATTGGAGGTCCTCTGCACAGGCCGCGATGGCGCGTGACGCAAGCGATGACGTGAGGCCAAACCTCAGCGACGCAAAAGCGGCGCATGATAGCCCAATCAGGAACCACTGGCGCGTCGTGCGGGTCCAGTACTACACCAGCCGCTGGCCAGTGCGTTCGCGCACACCCCTGTAACGCTGTTCCGGTTAGCCCGATTCCCCCAAGTCCGTGCCGTGCGGACTCGTCAAGGAGTTAATTCATGCCTTCCATCGATAGCCTGAAAAGTCTAAAAACACTCGACATCAATAATAAGACCTACCACTACTACAGCCTGCCAGACGCCGCCAAATCCCTCGGCGACCTGGACAAGCTGCCGATGTCGCTCAAAGTGCTGCTGGAAAACCTGCTGCGCTGGGAAGACGACAAGACGGTCACTGGCGACGATCTTAAATCGATTGCTGCGTGGCTGACCGAACGCAAATCCGACCGCGAAATTCAATACCGTCCTGCACGGGTGCTGATGCAGGACTTTACCGGCGTGCCGGCAGTGGTCGATCTGGCTGCCATGCGCGCCGCCGTCGCCAAGGCCGGCGGTGATCCGCAGCGAATCAATCCGCTGTCGCCGGTCGACCTGGTGATTGACCACTCGGTGATGGTCGACAAGTTCGGAGATGCCAACGCGTTTGGCGAAAACGTTGATATCGAGATGCAGCGAAACGGCGAGCGTTACGCCTTCCTGCGCTGGGGCCAGAGCGCTTTCGATAACTTCAGCGTGGTGCCACCCGGAACCGGCATCTGCCATCAGGTGAACCTCGAATACCTGGGCCGAACAGTCTGGACCAAAGAAGAAGACGGCCGTACTTACGCATTTCCCGACACGTTGGTGGGCACCGACTCACACACCACCATGATCAACGGCCTGGGCGTTCTGGGTTGGGGCGTCGGCGGCATCGAGGCCGAGGCGGCGATGCTCGGCCAGCCGGTGTCGATGCTGATCCCCGAAGTGATCGGTTTCAAACTGTTGGGCAAGCTCAATGAGGGCATTACGGCCACCGATCTGGTGCTGACCGTCACCCAGATGCTGCGCAAGAAAGGCGTGGTCGGTAAGTTCGTCGAATTCTACGGCGACGGGCTGGCGGATCTGCCGCTTGCTGACCGCGCCACCATCGGCAACATGGCTCCGGAATACGGCGCGACGTGCGGCTTCTTCCCAGTGGACGATGTGACCCTGGATTACCTGCGGCTATCCGGCCGTCCCGCTGAAACCGTGCAACTGGTCGAAGCCTATTGCAAGGCTCAAGGTCTGTGGCGCTTGCCCGGCCAGGAGCCGGTATTCACCGACGCGCTGGAGCTGGACATGGGCACGGTTGTCGCAAGCCTTGCAGGGCCAAAGCGCCCGCAGGACCGCGTTGCGCTGCCGGATGTCGGCCAGGCGTTCGATGATTTCCTGGGTCTGCAACTCAAGCCCAGCAAACATGACGAAGGCCGTCTTGAAAGCGAAGGTGGCGGCGGCGTTGCGGTCGGCAATGCCGATCAGGTGGGCGAAGCGGAGTACGAATACGACGGCAATAAATACCGTCTCAAGAACGGTGCCGTGGTCATCGCTGCCATTACATCGTGCACCAACACCTCCAACCCCAGCGTGATGATGGCAGCAGGTTTGCTGGCTAAAAAAGCGGTGGAGAAAGGCCTGCAGCGAAAACCTTGGGTCAAGAGCTCATTGGCGCCAGGCTCAAAAGTGGTCACCGATTACTACAACGCGGCCGGGCTCACTCAATACCTCGACGCCTTGGGTTTCGACCTGGTGGGTTATGGCTGCACCACGTGCATCGGCAACTCGGGGCCGCTGCGTGATCCCATCGAGAAAGCCATCCAGCAGTCTGACCTGACCGTGGCCTCGGTGTTGTCCGGCAACCGTAACTTTGAAGGCCGCGTCCACCCGCTGGTCAAAACAAACTGGCTGGCTTCACCGCCGCTGGTCGTCGCGTATGCACTGGCAGGCACAGTGAGGGTTGACCTGAGCTCGGAGCCTCTGGGCGAAGGCAGCGAAGGCCAACCGGTATACCTGCGTGACATATGGCCCACCAGCCGGGAAATCGCCGACGCGGTCCAGAAAGTCGACACCGCGATGTTCCACAAGGAATACGCAGAAGTGTTCGCCGGCGATGCGCAGTGGCAAGCAATCGAGGTGCCACAGGCAGCGACTTACGTGTGGCAGGAAGACTCGACCTACATCCAGCATCCTCCGTTTTTCGATGACGTGGCAGGGCCGCTGCCGGTTATCAGCGATGTCAAAGAAGCCCGTGTGCTGGCGATTCTGGGTGACTCGGTCACCACCGACCACATCTCCCCTGCCGGTAACATCAAGGCCGACAGCCCGGCAGGACGTTACCTGCGCAGCAAAGGCGTCGAGCCCAAGGACTTCAACTCTTACGGTTCGCGCCGCGGCAACCATGAAGTGATGATGCGCGGTACCTTCGCCAATATCCGCATTCGCAACGAAATGCTCGGTAATGAAGAAGGTGGCTTTACGCTGCACGTGCCAACGGACGAAAAACTCCCGATCTACGACGCCGCCATGCGTTATCAGCAAGAAGGCACGCCGCTGGTGGTCATCGCCGGACAGGAATACGGCACCGGTTCCAGCCGTGACTGGGCGGCCAAAGGCACCAATCTGTTGGGCGTCAAGGCGGTGATCGCTGAAAGCTTCGAGCGTATCCATCGCTCGAATCTGGTGGGGATGGGCGTGCTGCCGTTGCAGTTCACGTCTGGCCAAAGCCGAAAAACACTGGGACTGACGGGACGCGAAACGATCAGCATCGCAGGCCTTAGCGGTGCGACCCTGCAGCCTGGCATGACGCTCAAGCTCAAGATCGAGCGCGAAGACGGTGCGGCTGAGGATGTCGATGTGCTGTGCCGGATCGACACCCTTAATGAGGTCGAGTACTTCAAGGCCGGCGGAATTCTGCACTACGTGTTGCGCCAATTGATCGCGTCTTGAGGTAACGGTCCTCGCCTGCCCACAAGGCGAGGACCGCTTGGCCGCAGACATGCATCGCTGGCAAAGCCAGTCCTTTCAGGGCCCGCTCGTGGCCCTGTTCTTTTGCGTCGGAAATAACCTACAGCGCGTCGCCATACGGCTGGCTAAAATTGCTGCCGACTTTCATCCACATCTGACAGCCATGCCTGTTTATTAAACGCTAGAATCCCCGCCTCATTTCACTGCTTAAGGACGTTGCCATGCCGGCGCTACGCTGGACGACGCTTGCCCTGCTTACGCTGGGCTACGTTGTTGCACTGATCTATGGGCAGTTGAGCCTGCCTGTTGTAGTGACGCTGGGTCTGCTGATCATGGCCGGCATCTGCGTCAATCATTTTCGGCACTGGGCCGTTCTCGCCTTTGGCCACGCCCTGTTTATAGCAGTAGCAATCGGCCTGGCGAGTCACTGGCTACCGGGCTTTCTCAACGCCCGCGCCATCGCGGCCGTGCGCATGAGCCCGGACGCAGCGCCGTTTTCGATGTTTCTCAATCTGGATAAACCGCTGATAGGCTTTTGGGTCGTGCTCGCCTGTCCGTGGGTGTTTTACCGTGCCGCGACGGGCCGCTCACTGCTATCCACCGCAGTGGTGCTGCTGATTACCACCGGTATATGCATGGCCACCGCAGTGGGGCTTGGCATGATCGCCTGGACACCCAAATGGCCTGAGCACGCTGGAATCTGGATATTCAACAATCTACTGCTTGTTACGCTGACGGAGGAGTTGTTGTTCCGGGGCTACATTCAGGGAGGCTTGAGCCGACTTTTTGAACGCGTCCCCGGCGGTGACGTACTGGCGATCGCTGTGGCGTCCGCATTATTCGGCCTGGCGCATTTCGGCGCAGGCTGGGAGTGGGTCGTGCTGGCTGGACTTGCCGGAGCTGGCTACGGAATCGCCTTCAAGCTCGGAGGTTTGACGGCTGCTGTATTGACACACTTCGGCCTGAATCTGGTGCACTTGACGCTGTTCACTTACCCCATGTTCAATCGATGACGCTTGAGCCAGAGCCTGCGCTGACGGCTGCTCATCACAATAACCTCAATTTTTGTCAGGACACGCCGATACCCACTCAAAGCCTTCCCGGATAGATAGCTCATGCGCAACAACCAGCCCGTCACCCAACGCGACCGCACGTTTCCCGCCAACCAACGATTGATCTCTACCACCGATGTACGCGGCGTGATCACTTACTGCAATGATGCGTTTGTTGAGATCAGCGGCTTTTCCTACGAAGAGTTGCTGAAGGCGCCCCACAATACCGTGCGCCACCCTGACGTTCCGTCGGCAGTATTCGAGCACATGTGGGTCACGCTCAAGCAGGGCCAGCCTTGGATGGGCATCATCAAGAACCGTTGCAAGAACGGCGATCATTATTGGGTGAACGCCTACGTGACGCCGGTCTTCGAAAAACAGCAGGTGGTGGGCTATGAATCGGTACGGATCAAACCCACGGCGGAACAGATCCGCCGCGCTGAAGCGCTCTACGCACGTATCAACAGCGGCAAGCCGGCAGTGCCTGGGCATGACAAATGGCTACCGGTCGTAAAGAACTGGCTTCCGTTTATTCTCGTGAGCCAGTTGAGCTTTCTGATTGGGGCATTCCTGAACTCTCACTGGGGCTTTGCGCTCGCTGCTGTGCTGTCAGTGCCGCTGGGGCTGCTGGGCCTGAGCTGGCAACAACGCGGAATCAAGCGCTTGCTGCGTCTTGCCGAACAAACCACCTCTGACCCGCTGATCGCCCAGATGTACACCGACAGCCGAGGTCCGCAGGCACGTCTTGAGATGTCGATCCTCAGCCAGGAGGCGCGTTTGAAAACTTGCCTGACTCGCCTGCAGGACACGGCGGAACACCTCACCGATCAAGCCAGACAGTCCGACAGCCTCGCACATGCCAGCTCCACGGGGCTGGAGCGCCAGCGTGTGGAAACCGAACAGGTTGCCACCGCGATCAATCAAATGGCCGCGACCACTCAAGAGGTTGCCAGCCACGTGCAACGCACCGCTGATGCCACGCAGCAGGCCAACGCCCTCACCCGCCGAGGCCGTGACATCGCCAGCGAAACCCGTGAAGCCATTCAGCGGCTCTCTGCGTCCGTAGGCGAGACCGGACTGACCGTCACCCAGTTGGCCAAGGACAGCGACGAAATCGGCGGTGTGGTGGATGTCATCAAAGGCATTGCAGACCAGACCAACCTGCTGGCACTCAACGCGGCCATCGAAGCCGCGCGTGCCGGGGAAATGGGCCGCGGTTTTGCAGTCGTTGCCGATGAAGTGCGCCAGTTGGCACAACGCACCACGGCCTCAACTGTCCAGATCCACAGCCTGATCGCCAAGCTGCAACACACTGCCAACGCGGCCGTGCAGACCATGAGCATCGGACACCGCCAGGCCGAAGAAGGCGTTGAACGGGTGCTGGAAGCGGACAAGGCGCTCGTGGGCATCAGCGACGCCGTTGCGAACATCACTGAAATGACAACCCAGATCGCTGCAGCGACCGAGGAGCAAAGCTCGGTGGCCGAAGAAGTCAGCCGCAACATCACTACCATTGCCCAACTGTCCGATCAGACATCCGAGGAAGCTCGCCGCTCCGCCACACTCAGCGCCGAACTGGCCGCAACCGCCAACACCCAATACTCGTTGGTAGAACGGTTTAATCGATAGGCCTCAACGCAGAAACCAAAAGCCCCGGCATCTGATTGTGCCGGGGCTTTTTTTTGCCTGCTTTAAATGAAGGAATTAGTGCTTGCGTAGCTGGTAACGATGCTGGTGCTTAGAGCTTTTTTTGTTCGATCAGTGAAATGTAGGGTTGACACCCCAGCCGCATTCCTATTATTTGAAATACAGATTAGATACATAGTTACCGCGCAGAGACGGTACTTGTCTGATCTTCATTATTAATGGCTTTGGTACGCATGGCACTGTGAGTGAGGCTTGTGTGTGCCAATGAGGAAAACTCATGAATACAGCTAAAACATCATATCCATTACCCTTGGTTTTTGTTCCAAGCTCCGACCCAGAGGATGGGTTACTGCAGACTGTCGATCTTTCACAGCCAATACTGGTTAATGTCGAAGTCTGGAAAGCAGCGGAGCCACATTATTATGCCCAGCTTGTCTTGGATGATCAGCTGATTGGAGATGCAAGGACTATCACAGAAAGCGACGCACCCGGCGACACAATGACTTTCGAGCTGCCTGAAAAGCTGCTTGAATCTAACGGCATTTATAAGCTGGCGTTCCGAGCATCAAGTCCCTTTAGTGAACAGCATGTTGTCTCCGAATCTATCGAACTGAAAGTCGACCGTACCCCACCAGGCGCAGCGATGCTAGCCCCTATTATTTTCCCCAACGTCACACTAGGAGAAGACTTGATTGGCAAGATCGCGGGTTACTCAGATATGCAAATCGGAGACTCTATACGGACACTATGCAATGGCGTGATGGGTCCTGGTCATACTGTGACAATGGAGGAGACCCTCGAAAAACCCATTTCCATTGTTTTCAGTCGAGCTTATCTGGAGGGCTTGGCAAGTGAAAGTGTACTGATCGAATACTTTGTCACAGACAGGGCCGGTAATGTTTCAGTCATGTCGATGCCGGTGGTTTTGACGATGAATGTCTGACTATTCGATATCTGACTGAGCATGACCTTCTAAAGATTGCCAGGATTTGGCGATTCCGTTTCCGGGCAGACTCACGCGGCTTGCGACCGTCAACGTGGATTCAAGAACTTGATGCGTCATGCCCGGATACGCTGCGGTGACGCCGTAGATACCATTCATACGAATTTCCCCAGAGTACAGGGAGCTAAAAAACAATCCACAAGGATGATATCAACCAAGCCATAACGATACCTTTTGCATGGACTTTTCTCGAAAGCGAGGACGCCAGGACTGTGGAAATCGAGTACGGCGTCACAGATCGAGCAGGTAAAACGTCGACTAAATCGCTACTTGCAAGGCTGATTCTGAATGTGTGACACGAAAAGCACCCTATCCATTTGGACTTACCTTATAAATTATGACACCCGTTTGACCACCATAGAAAATAAAATTAAAAATATATCAATGATTTTATGAGCCCGATCTCGCAATAGCCAATCTGACGCCTCACAGCATCTTGGGAATCGTCTGTAATACCCGTCTGACATATTGGACCTTTTGTAAAGATGGCGCTTCCAGCAATGCCCGTAATCATTGGCCCAATCTGAAATTCCAGACACACAGCGGTTTTGAATAATGAGTAGTGTTTTCAACCGATATCGCGTCAAGCTGTGCAAATTCGAAAGTTGACATCAAGAAATTTCGAACTGAACATAGGTCTCGCAAACACTTCTCCTACAGCCAAAACCGAGAAATCCGAGCGCTTCGAACATGCCTAACAAAACTCAGGGAGCACCTATGGGAAATGATGACAAAAACAAAAATTCAGATACCTGGCACTATATCGACGCACGTAACATAGCCACTTGTGACAGTGAAGCGTCAGCGCAGCCAACTGCCCTGTTATTGCCTGTTCAAGAGACCCCCATGCAACCGGGATCAATAGAACTCCCGGAAGATAGCGAGTCAGTTGATATTTACAAGGAAGTACTCAAACGCGCCCCCGGTTTCCCATGGGCAACCGAAGGCCCTAGAGACCGAAAGCCTGCAATTTTCCTGGCACCCTACTTGACCGGGCTGGATAGCGACATAGTGACGCCTGAGCAAATCGTCGAAGGCGTGTATATCAACATTCCGCGGTCGAGGAATTTATGGAGAGGCGACCTGATAAAAACGGTCTGGGGCTACAACACTTTTTATACGACGCTAGACGCGAATCCTCATCGTGATGCGCCAAGACTGATCCAATACATGAACAGCGAACAATTAACCAATTATCAAAGTGGCGTAGTTCACGTCCATTACGAGGTTGTGCGTCGTTCAAGACTGGTGGGGATTTCCGAGCGACTTATTATCACGCTGGGAGGTAAAGGCAGGCCTCGGAATCCAAGGCGCCGCAGATCAGTAGGACGAAAAGGCTTTTAGACAAAAAATCCCAGCCACATGACGTGGCTGGGATTCATCAGCGCTCGATAGAGGTTTTAGAAGGCTAGCGTCAGACCGACGTTAGCGCCCCAGGGTTGCTCGACATGTTCGCCTTTCATGTAATCAAGGTCGGCGTGCAGTTGAATTCGCTTGGAAAGCGATACGGCAATCCCGCCGCCAAGTTCTACGCGAGAACCGGACAGGTTGTTATCGAACCGGGTTTCATTGACTTTCACATCATTGTTGCGAGCAAACTCATGCGCCAAGGCAACACGAACGTACGGCTGAACAACGCTGCCATCCTCAAGCGTAAAGTTACGACCCGCAGTAGTCCCGACTTTGCCCAGCAGAGACTTCGCGCCACTGTTGCTAGCCTTCAAACCATTATCCAGCCGGTAGCTGTCCCCGCCGACCAGCACGCCGGACAGCTGAGTGTACGGTTCGACGAAGTAGTCATCCGCCAGTTTGATGTGCTTGCCAACCTCCACCGAACCACCCACGCCGGTGTTGTCGTAGCGACCTTTGGTTTTGCTGCCGTCACTCATCGCAACCTTCGCTTCATTGCGAAATTTGTTGAGTTTGAGCACGCCGTCGACGTAGTAACCGTCGTCGGACAACCACGTGCCGTAACCCCCGAAGTAGTAACTGTTCACCTGGCCGGTTGTGCCACGGCTCAAATCCAGATCAGATTTGCTGTAACCGCCCATCACACCCAACACCAGACTGCCGTTGCCGACCGAAATCGGCGCATCGGCACCCAACGACAACCCTTGCTGCTTCTGCTGGTAATCGACCCCTGTGCCCGTATTGGCATTGAAACGATTGCCATAGGCTCTGATCCAGCCACTCCCCTGCTCCTGCCCACGGACCTCACCCATGCGGCTGCGCAACGTCGTCAACTCACTGTTCCAGATCGCAGGCGCCGCGTTGAACAACGCCAACGCGCTTTGCGTCGACGGACTGATGGTCTTGCCCTCACCCACGATGAACCAGTCGTTTTCCTGCTTCTCGAGCAAGTAGGAATAAGCGCCGAGGTCGACACGATTGCCGATCAAGCCGAATTGAGCATCACCGCCTTCGGTGTGGACGATTCGTAGCGGTTCAAACTCAGCGGGTACCGCTTCAACGCCAGTGTTCTGCACATTCAACAGGTGCTGTCCTGTGGCTTGCCCGTCTACCTGAAGCAGGTCGCCTTGAGCATTGTCCAGGTTGATGCGCATGTCGAAGGTGCCGTTGCCAGCGAGTTCATTCAGCGAGAGGGTGTGAAAGGCGTTGCCGGAAAAGCTGACTCGACCTCTTTCCAAGGTCAGTTTCTTCACATCACTGTCACCGATCAGTTGCCAATGGGCGCCAGTGGATACCGCCATGTCATTCCCATTGGAGACGTTACCGGTCAACAGAGTGTTGTTTCCCAATTCTAAATCCAGCTTGCTACCGCCATCGGCGATTAGATTACCCATAAGCCGGCTGCCGTCGACGGCGAGATCCAGTTCACTTTCACCAGAGACCTCCACCAGGTTTCCATTCCCGGACAACAATGAAGCATTGTTTTTAACGGTAATGGCCGCAATTGCTCCTTTGCTTGATACACCAAGGACCTTGATGGACGGGCCGTTGATCCCTTGAACAATTGAGTCGTCAATATCGACGAAAGTGGGCAAATTATGCTGGGGTCCGCCGCCAGGCAAAGCACCCACTGGCCGAATTCTGAGGCCGATATCTTCACCTGTGATCAAGCTTTTCTCTTTAATCGTTATCCTTGAGGTATTTGTGTCAACCCCCATAGCTTCACCGACAGCACCACGCGATGCTGTGACATTGCTACCACTCAAAGACAGCAGGCCCTTGGCCGAAAACAGACCGGTTCCAACCCCCGAAATGAGACTATCGGAAATGATAACTTCGGACCCTACCGAGACAGCCCCGGGGCTTCCCGCCTCCAGTCTTAGACCTGTGCTACGCGAACTGCTAATTCGAGTTTTGTTTGCGATGAGCTTGCCACCGGTCAAAGTCAATGCAGGAGAAGAATAGATGGAATTATTTCGCGCATCGTCCACAACTGCCTCACTCAGGTAAACAGTTGCAAAATTCCCCGCAACACCACTCACTTCAGCACCTTCGACGTTCAAAATCGAGTGAGGTAGCAAGCGATACAACATCCAAGTCGACTCATTTACATTCAGCGTTTCACCGGAAGCAACATGTACATACTCAAGACTTGTGGTACGCGTCGGTTCTTCTCCCATTGCATATTCAATTGAAAAAAAACCGCCCATTATGCCGATAACGGTCACTTTCGTCATACGTCTTAAATCACAGTACCCACTCATTCCATTACCCTGATGACATTCAAATGAATGATCAGTGTGGACTGGCATTTTGGGTTAACGAGTACTTTCCACGGCATAAGCTATCGGCCACTTCCTAAATTTACGTCGTACTCATCCTACATGACAGACACTGGAAAGCGCCCGAACAAATCGAATCCAGCCTCAATGCTCTGACAACTCAGATCACCGCCATACCAGATTTGATCCTCCGCAAAAACCGAGAACTTTTTAAAAGCCAAGTTGGAAAATCCTCGCTGACAACACTTTCATTAATAATTATTTAACACCAGGCATTGACACAACCCTAATACTGATATTACTTGAAAAAGCGATCAGAAAAGCGATTGATGAGAATCAACAATATCTGATCGATGAAATGAAACTTAAGGCACGCCATCACCGGGCGTCACAAAAAACTTAATAAAAGCGACCACTTTTCAGGCCGAAGTTCTCGGCTGCTTAAATATGGAGAAAGGCTATGTGCAACTCACGCAACCCCCGTTTACTGATTACACGTCCTCGCAAATCAAAGCCTCGTGATTTGAACCCACCGACCATCCCATTGGCTGATCCAATTGATGGATTATTGACTCTGGAAGACTTGCAGCAACAGGTCACTCTGTCTCTGACTGTTTGGGACGACGCCCTGCCGGGCGATACGTATAAGCTCCGGTGGAATAACGAACCCACCAATGTCTTTAAGTCGATTGCGGACGACGAATTGCCTGGCGATCTATTGTCGTTGGTAATTCCCGCATCATTACTGGTTGATGGCGTCCATCAGGCGGGATACACCGCGCGCAGTTCCGATGGCGGTCAGGAAGGCGAGTCGCCGGATACTCCGGTGATTGTAGATCGCACGGCTCCTGGCGGGGATCTGCTAGCAGCGTTGGTGTTTCCTGCTGTAACGCAAGACGGAATGCTTACATCTGAAGAGCTGAAGGCTTTGGGCAACGTGCTCACGGCAGAGGTACCCGGGTATACAGGTATCGCCTGGGGCGACCAGATTCGGTCGTTCTGGGGAGCAGTTCCAGGGCCAGAGCACACGGTTATTGAAGAAGAAGTCACCATGAATCGGGTGATGCTGAACTTTTCGCGTGCGTTTCTTGAAAGCCTGGGTGATGTCACAGATCCGGTCTATTACACCGTGACAGATCGTGCAGGCAATGAATCAATTCATTCGCTGCCCAAGCGATTCCGCTTATTCCTGCGCGATGTTCCCCAGGACTTCCCGGCCCCTCTGTGTGCCCAGGCCGATGACTCAGTCATTGATGATTCCGATGCACGTGCTGCTGTCCTGGTGGAGATCCCTCATTACCCGGATGCTCAACCCGGCGACAAAGTCATGCTGTATTGGGGTGAAACAGCGATGCCCGAGGCTACGTTATTGAGTGGTGATGAAACTCAAAATCCTATGTTAGGGATAAATGTGCGTTACGCAATCATTGCCCTGCCAGGCGACGGCCCAGTATCCCTGCGTTACGAGGCCCGCCGCAATGGCGTGCTGATTGGCAGCTCGCTGCTGCTCGATGTAAACGTCTATCTTGAGCTGCCAGGGCCCCAAGATCCGGACCCAGAAACTCCAGAAAATGAAGCCCTGGCACTACCTGTCATCAAAGGAAGCAGCGACAATGCTAACAATGAAGACAACGTTATTGATGAAGACGATTTTCTTCTGGAGGCTCATGCAACTGTTCAATGGAACGATGAGTTTGCCGTCAGCGACGTTATTCGCTTGTACTGGGGATCACAAACCGCGCCCGTTGTATTTCCGATTAAATCGACCGACCTTAATAAAGATTTAGTACTCACTATTCCGAACCAGCTGATGGCGAACGAAGGATCAGGTGCTTTGATCAAGGTCTTCTACACAGTGACTCACAACGGCAATCCAAATACCTCCCGCTCTGCGGAACAAGGTGTTGTCGTAAATGCTAAAGGCGACCTACCGGGGGGTGTCGACGGCTTAGCTGCTCCGATTTTCTCCAATGCCAACGCTAATAACGCAATTAGCCCGATTCTAAGTCCAGATGGCACACCTATTAAAATTATGCCATACGAGCATATTGATAAGTATCCGCGAGTCACTCTGGTCTTCCATGGTTATAACGCTGCAAATGGAAACGTACCGGTTCCAGGTGCAAGCCTCGAAGAGACTCATGTACTTGATGAGTTCGAAATGATCAGCGGCTACAGTTTCCGAGTGTCGGACAGACAACTTCGATTGATTTGCACAGGTCGTGCTGAGGCTTACTACCGCGTCGAAGGCCCTAATGGGCCAGTCAATTCCAAGACTGCCCCGGTGCTTATCCGCATGGCTACGCCTGGCCAAGGCTGCTAACTGAAAGGAAGCGGGCCTGAGGGCTCGCTTTCAATAAAATAACAACCAAATTGAAAAAACACTTTATGAATAATATAGATAAAACACTTTTGCCTGCACCTGCGATGCAGAACCTTCACGACCCAAGTGGCATCGGTTACGCCGATACGCTTGACCCGCACGTGCCCCTATCAGTACGTGTTGGACCTTACGTGACGATCGCAGAAGGCGACATTATTGATCTTTATTGTAACGGCCAAATTGCGGCTAACTATACAGTTAAACTTGATGACCTGACCCCAGAAACACCCTCTTTCGTTGTTCTCCAACTTGATCAAAAATTTATTAGTCCGACGAATATAAACCTGCACTACAACGTTACCGAACCGATCGGAGGGCTACAGAATCAATCATCGCAGCTCTCGGTGAATGTGAAGTTGACCTTGCCTGGCGGCACCGACATCAACCCATCTACACCGTGGGAGAATGAAGCATTGGCCCTGCCGGCCGTATACCCCGCAGGCATCATCACTTCACCAGAAAGGGTGACTGTTGAGTTGGCGGCCTATGTGAACATGAGTGTCGGCGACCGAGTCACACTTTCCTGGCATGGCGAACTTATCATGAAGGCAATTGAGCACGAGGACGATCTGGGCAAGCCAATTGTTATCCCTGTTAGCAAGGAAATTATTGAGCGCGCAGGCGACTCCGACATGATCGAAGTTCGGTATGAGGTCCGGGACCTAGTCAACAACTGGTCTCGATGGTCACTGGCGACCTACGTGGACGTTGAGGCAGGACAATCTGCTCTATCCGCGCCAGTAGTCCCCCAAGCACCAAATATGGAACTAGACCTTGACAGGATACATGGGAACGCCGTACAGGCATTGATCTTGTCCCAACCGGAAATCGCCATAGGCGATGAAATCACCCTAGTTGTATCGCGAAGCACCGCCGAAGGCCTGCCGCTGGAACCCTACACAGACTTAAAACGGGTTGAGAATACGTCAAGCTTCATTGACTTCCTGATCCCTAACCAACAATTCCAACCCATCACTCAAGGCCGGGCACTGCTCAAGTACATCGTTAACAAACCCTCAGGGGAAGCGCTGCGTTCAAAGAGTCTGCCGCTAAAAGTCATTGGCAGTGCCATGGAATTAGCGCTGCCCCGTGTGCCTGTCGTAGAAATGAATAACGGCGTACTGGACCCGACGACCAATAATGTGATCGTTGAAGTGCCGCCTTACTATTTTATGGGCAGTGGCAATGACGTGACACTGGTATGGATGGGTAAAAATGCCAGTGGCGCAAACGTCATGCACGAAGAGGTGAAGAACCTCAACAACAGCGACGTTGGCAAATCCGTGAGCTTTCTGATTCCCGATCAAAAAGTCAGCGCTCTCGCGGGAGGGACACTTGAGATTTATTACAACGTGACCACCTTCTCTCGCGCCTTCTTCAAATCGCCAGTCCTGCAACTGACCGTTAGTGATGACAGCAGCGTTCCGCTGAAAGCCCCAACCGTTGACGGCGTCGAAAGCGGCGGCGTGCTAGATCCCAGCGACATTGTGCTGGAGGCGATAGTCCGAATAGAGCCATACGCCATGTCTGTCGGAGACAAAATTTCGCTCTATTGGGACGGGCAAGGCTCCAGCGGCACTTACAGTGATTCGACGACAATCAACAGCGGCACGGTAGGCAGACAAGTCGTTTTTCGAGTTAATAAGACGTACGTCGACGCCAACATCAACAACAGCGTTGTAGTGTGGTACGAGGTAGACCGTAACAACCAAAAGTTCGTGTCTGAACAGTTGCAGTTTTCCGTGGGCAATATCGTTTACCCCGATATTCCGGATCCGACGGTAAAAGAGTCCGATGGCTACACCCTCGACCCTGCAAACACCATCGACGGAGCAACGGTGGTAATTGACGCCAGCGCAATGCTCAAAATTGGCGACACCCTTCAGGTAAGTTGGAACGGCCCAAAAGGCAGCGACCAAAAAGAAAAAGTCATCACCCCCACCGAGGCCGGCCAGACGCTGGAAGTGGTTTTCGCCAGCGCCCTGGTCAGTGTCAACGACGGGCAAACGGTGCAGGTGTCTTACAGCGTGACTCGCGCCAGTGGCATCGTTCAAGAGTCGGCCGTCGTGGCGCTGAAGGTGTTGAGCGCTGTGCTGGAACTGCCGGCACCGACAATGGACACGGTGGGGCCCGATGGCATCGTTCGGCCTTCGTTGATTCCCGATTCGGGCGCAACTGTGCGGGTCAACTATCCGGGCATGACCGAAGGAGATTTGGTCATGGTCCGCTGGATGGGCAATACGCTGGAGAGCACGCCTGCGCAAACGGTCGGGACCGAGACGACGCTGACGTTTAGCGTATCGAAGGCAGCGATCCTGGCCTCCGAAGGCAGTGCTGCGGTAGTGAGCTATTTTGTACAGCGCCAGGGTGCGGACCGTGAATCCGAAAAGCTGGCCGTGACCGTGTCATCTGCACTGGTGTTCGACACCTCGCCAGTGGTGCTGGGTGGCAAGGTTTACCTGTTGCCGGGCAATCCCGATCTGCTGCCCACCTTTCCGCAAGGCACCACGGTCAAGCGCATGGCCGAAGGCGGTCGACCGCCCTACGTCTATAGCTCATCGGACACCAAAGTTGTGCATGTCGACACCGACGGTCTGGTATCGGTACGAGGTAATGGCGGCGCTTCGATTACCGCCACGGACGCAGCGGGTGAAACCAAGGCCTACAGTGTTTCAGTGACAGGCGTGATCCACTGCATCGGCGTGGGCGCAGGTAACCTGACACAGCTGTCCAATGCGGCGTCCAACATCAACGCGCAGATCCCCAGCATTCAGGCGCTGATTGAAATCTATAACGCCTACAAAGGGCGGTGGCCCATGGGTAATGGCCTTTACTGGTCTTCGACGGTCGCCAAAAATGTGCTGGGCGCCAAGTGGTATTACGCGAAAGACCTGGCCACCGGAAAGGACTTCAAATACCTCCACATCAATGCCGCACTGGGCGTTGCCATTCGATAAACGCGGGTCTTTGACTCAGCGTCTGGCCGGCTGAACTGGTCAGCTTCCCCCAGGTGCCGGCGTCATGGGTAAGTGCGGGGAATGTTCAGATCCGGAATACTGAGCGACGCTCACCAGTGAACGTGGGCGTCGTTAATCCCGTAAAAAGCGGGCGATCTGTTCAGCAGCCCTTTGCAGGCACTCATCCTGAGTGACACCTGCGACCTTCAGGGGCTTGAGGTCGTGGTTGGCTGTCGGCACCCATTGCACAGTGATCGCACTCGACAATATGTAGCCCTCAACCGCCTCTCGATTACCCAATGCGTCCCGTTCGCCCTGAATGATCAGCGTCGGCGTTTGCAACGGCTCGAGGTGCGCAACCCTAGGTTTCTCAGGCTTACCCACAGCGTAAAACGGGTAGCCAAGACACACCAGCGCGTCCACCTGCAACTCGTCTGCGATCACGCTGGCCATCCGCCCGCCCATAGACTTGCCGCCAATCGCCAATCGCCCACCTACGTTATCCCGCAGGGTTTGGTACACCTCGCGCCAATGCTCCAGCAATCTGGGCTGCGGATTGGGCGGACGCCTTTTGCCATCGATCCGTCGCTGAGCCATATAAGGAAACTCAAAGCGCATGACACCTACGCCCTGTTCAGCGAGGCGTTGCGCCATGTCGTTCATGAACTCACTGTCCATTGGGGCGCCAGCGCCATGGGCCAGGATCAACGTCGCTTGATGACCCGCTAGCGCCTTGGGCGCGCTCCAGAGCCAACCCTGCCGAGTCGCCAATGTCGCGCACTGGTCCATATCACTGCTGTTCTTTTTAACCACGCCTGCCTCTTTATTGATGACTGTGTGTTGCGATGGGCAACCCCCCACCCAAAGCGGCGATTATGCCCAGCCAATGCCGCCTGCGGACAGCAAAGGTTCAGCCAGGCCTGAGTACGCTGCTTTGGCACTTCGGAAAGAGACAGCCAGGCTCTGGACGCCCCAAACCTCACGCAACCGGGCGGCTCCACTGGATGATCTTTGCTCCGCCATCGCAGACTATCGTTGCAGTCGCGAGGGTCATTTGCCTGCTCGGGCCACATTTTTATGGGCAGTGATGAGTGCAATTTGCTACGTCTTTTGTATACATTTATCGAAAAAGGCTCCGCCTAAAGTTCATGGAAAGTAGGCGCAGTATCGTTTCAGCATGGCCTGAAACCCCAAGACCCCGCACCTTGCAATGAGGTGCGGTGTTTCAGCGCTGCTGCGCGACGAAATGTCGCAGCCGTTATGTATACGACTTCCAACGCTTTCATTTCACGACTAAGCTGCGCGGGTAATGGACTGGCAGCAGCTGGCCACAGGCCTGGTGAAAGATTGTGTACGGCATTCACGGTGCAGCTTTAGCACCGCATTCGGTCGGCCATCGAAGCCTGACTGTATCCAGAATGCGGGACCGGATGTGCGACCCTCACACTCGACCTGTCTCCCCGGCCTTTCGGTCCGCCCGGGCATTTTCTCTTTGCGCGTTACAGCGTCGGGACTGTGCTTCGCGGCTGCATGATCAGTATCGGCATGACACGCTGAGCGCCAGGCGCGCAGCGAAACGTCTGCTCTTATTCCATTGTGCGGCCAATGGTTACCTCTAATAAATATCCAGACCGTGGAACCCTAGAATGAGCACAGCAACCATCCCGACTGCTTATAACTACAAGGTGGTTCGCCAATTCGCCATCATGACGGTCGTCTGGGGGATTCTTGGCATGGGGCTCGGCGTTTTCATCGCTTGCCAGCTGGTGTGGCCGGAGTTGAATTTCGGCCTGCCGTGGACCACGTTTGGACGGTTGCGCCCGCTGCACACCAACCTTGTGATCTTCGCCTTTGCCGGTTGCGCCTTGTTCGCGACGTCTTACTACGTCGTGCAACGGACCTGCCAGACGCGGCTGATCTCGGACGGCATGGCAGCATTTCACTTCTGGGGATGGCAAGCGGTCATCGTCGGCGCCATCGTCACCTTGCCGCTGGGCTACACCACCACCAAGGAATACGCCGAGCTGGAATGGCCAATCGCGATCCTGCTGGCGGTGGTCTGGATCACTTATGGGGTGGTGTTTTTCGGGACCATCGCCAAACGCAAAACCAGACACATCTACGTCGCCAACTGGTTTTACGGCGCCTTTATCATCGTCACGGCCATGCTGCACATCGTCAACCACATCGCTCTGCCGGTCAGCTTTTTCAAATCCTATTCCGCCTATTCAGGCGCCACCGACGCGATGATCCAATGGTGGTACGGGCACAACGCCGTGGGCTTTTTCCTGACCACGGGCTTTCTCGGGATGATGTATTACTTCGTGCCCAAACAGGCCGAACGCCCGATCTATTCCTATCGCCTGTCCATCGTGCATTTCTGGGCGTTGATCACGCTGTACATCTGGGCCGGCCCGCACCATTTGCACTACACTGCGCTGCCCGACTGGGCGCAATCGCTGGGCATGGCAATGTCGATCATCCTGCTGGCACCCAGTTGGGGCGGCATGATCAACGGCATGATGACCCTCTCAGGCGCCTGGCATAAGTTGCATTCCGACCCCATCCTGCGCTTCCTCGTGGTCTCGCTGGCGTTCTACGGCATGTCGACCTTCGAAGGGCCGATGATGTCCATCAAGACCGTCAACTCACTGTCCCACTACACCGACTGGACCATCGGCCACGTACACGCCGGGGCGCTGGGTTGGGTCGCGATGATTTCCATCGGTTCGCTGTACCACATGATTCCGAAAATCTTCGGCCGGCCGCAGATGCATAGCATCGGCCTGATCAATACGCACTTCTGGCTGGCAACCATTGGCACCGTTCTCTACATCGCCTCGATGTGGGTCAACGGCATTACACAGGGCTTGATGTGGCGAGCGATCAACGATGACGGCACGCTGACTTACTCGTTCGTCGAAGCGATGCAAGCCAGCCATCCGGGCTACATCGTCCGGGCGCTGGGCGGTGCGATCTTCGCCAGCGGCATGCTGTTCATGGCCTACAACGTGTTCCGCACGGTTCACGCCTCCAGCGCTGAAGAAGCAGAAGCCGCCGCGCAGATCGCTGTCGTGGGAGCCCACTGATGATCAAACACGAAACCCTTGAGAAGAACATCGGCCTGTTGTCATTGTTCATGGTCATCGCCGTTGCGATTGGCGGATTGACCCAGATCGTGCCGCTGTTCTTTGAGGACGTCACCAACAAACCGGTAGAAGGCATGAAGCCACGCCCGGCGCTGGAGCTGGAAGGCCGTGACGTATTCATTGCCAACGGTTGCGTGGGTTGCCACTCGCAGATGATCCGTCCCTTGCGCGCCGAAACCGAACGTTACGGCCACTACTCGGTGGCGGGTGAAAGCGTTTGGGATCACCCGTTTCTGTGGGGTTCGAAACGCACCGGGCCGGACCTTGCACGGGTCGGCGGTCGCTACTCCGATGACTGGCACCGGGCGCATTTATATAACCCGCGCAATGTGGTGCCTGAATCAAAAATGCCGGCGTATCCATTCCTGGTCGAGAACCGTCTCGACGGCAAGGACACGCCCAGGAAGATGGAAGTCCTGCGCACATTAGGCGTGCCGTATACCGACGCAGACATCGCCGGGGCCACGGCCGCAGTCAAAGGCAAAACAGAAATGGATGCGTTGGTCGCCTATCTGCAAGGCCTGGGCACTCTCATCAGAAGCAAAAGGTGATTGCCATGGATATCGGAATGATTCGAGGCCTCGGCACCCTGGTGGTAATGGTGGCCTTTATCGGTTTGGCGCTATGGGTCTTCAGTCCACGGCGCAAAGCCGAGTTCGACGATGCGACCATGCTGCCGTTTGCCGATGACCCGGAGGCGATCAAGCAGATGCAGCAGGCAAAAGCTGCCAGGAGCCGCAGACAATGAGTACGTTCTGGAGTCTGTACGTTGCGGTGCTCACCCTGGGTACGATTTTTTGCCTGGCCTGGCTGTTGCTGGCGACCCGCAAAGGCCAGCGCGCCGACGTGACCGAAGAAACGGTCGGTCACTCTTTCGACGGCATCGAGGAGTACGACAACCCGCTGCCCAAATGGTGGTTCATGCTGTTCATCGGCACCCTCGTTTTCGCCGTGGGTTACCTGGCGCTCTATCCCGGTCTCGGCAACTGGAAGGGCCTGTTACCGGATTACGACTACGCCGATAACGACAAAAAGGTAGCGTTTTCCGATGGCCAGCAAGGCTGGACCGGCGTGCACGAATGGGAGAAGGAAATGGCCCGTTCAAACGCACGATTCGGACCGATCTTCGCCAAATTCGCCGCAATGCCCATCGAAGCGGTCGCACGCGATCCGCAGGCCTTGAAAATGGGCGCTCGCCTGTTCGCGTCCAATTGCTCGGTGTGCCACGGCTCGGATGCCAAAGGCGCTTATGGTTTCCCTGACCTGACCGACGCTGAATGGCGCTGGGGTGGCGCGCCAGAAACCATCAAGGCCTCGATCATGGGCGGCCGCCACGCTGTCATGCCGGCGTGGCTTGAGGTGATTCAGGAACAAGGCGTGAAGGACGTATCGGCTTATGTCCTGACGCTGATGGACGGCCGCAAACTCCCCGCAGACGCCAACGTCGATCTTGCCAATGGCCAGAAAATTTTTGCCACCACTTGCGTGGCTTGCCATGGCCCGGAAGGCAAAGGCAACCCGGCGATGGGCGCGCCTGACCTGACGCATCCCGCAGCGTTCATCTACGGCTCAAGTTTTGCTCAACTCCAGCAAACCATCCGCTATGGCCGCCAGGGCCAAATGCCTGCGCAGCAGGAGTTGCAGGGCAACGACAGGGTTCACATCCTGGCGGCGTACGTTTACAGCTTGTCGCACGGAGAGCAGAAGCAGCAGCCCCAGTGATCGGGCCGAACCACAAAAACCAACGCCACCGCCGTGAGATGCACCGATGAGCGACCAGATCCCGGTACACAACGTCACACCGCAGGCTAAAACAGACGATGACCGGGTCGACCTCTACGCGTCGCGGGAGAAGATCTACACCCGCGCGTTCACCGGCATTTTTCGCACACTGCGCATGGGCGGTGGCACACTGTTGCTGCTGCTGTATTTCGGCACTGTCTGGCTCAACCGGGGCGGACATCAGGCAGTCTGGTGGAACCTGCCGGAGCGAAAGTTCTACATTTTCGGCGCAACGTTCTGGCCTCAGGACTTCATCCTGTTGTCCGGCATCCTGATCGTCAGCGCCTTCGGGTTGTTCTTCATCACAGTCTTCGCCGGTCGTGTCTGGTGCGGCTATACCTGCCCGCAAAGCGTCTGGACATGGATTTTCATGTGGTGCGAGCAAGTCACCGAAGGCGACCGTAATCAGCGCATCAAGCTCGACAAACTGCCGATGAGCGCCAACAAATTCGTGCGCAAACTGGCCAAGCACAGCCTTTGGCTGATCATCGGATTCGTCACCGGGCTGACCTTCGTCGGCTACTTCTCCCCCATACGCGAACTGGTCGTCGAATTCTTCACCGGCCAGGCCGATGGCTGGGCGTACTTCTGGATCGGCTTTTTCACCCTGGCAACTTATGCAAATGCTGGCTGGCTGCGCGAACAGGTGTGCATCTATATGTGCCCGTATGCGCGCTTCCAGAGCGTGATGTTCGACAAGGACACGCTGATCGTCTCCTACGACCCACGCAGAGGCGAGACACGCGGCCCTCGCAAAAAGGACCTGGACTACAAAGCGCACGGGCTGGGCGACTGCATCGACTGCACGCTGTGCGTACAAGTCTGCCCGACCGGGATCGACATCCGCGACGGCCTGCAAATCGAGTGCATCGGCTGCGCGGCCTGCATCGATGCCTGCGACGCGGTCATGGACAAAATGGAATATCCACGGGGCTTGATCAGTTACACCACCGAGCACACCCTTTCCGGGCAGATCACGCATAAACTGCGCCCGCGCCTGATCGGCTATGCAGTTGTGCTGCTATTGATGTCGGGCTTGCTGGTCGGGGCGTTTTTGATGCGCTCGCTGGTAGGGTTCGACGTCAGCAAAGACCGCGTGCTGTACCGCGAGAACGCCCAGGGGCGGATCGAAAACGTCTACAGCCTGAAAATCATGAACAAGGACCAGGTTGATCACACTTATTTGCTGGAGGCCAGCGGGCTGCCTGACATGGCGCTTCAAGGCCGACGTGAGATCAAAGTGGCGGCTGGCGAAATTATCGCGCAACCGGTGCAATTGTCGGTCGCGCCGGAGCAACTGCCGTCGAGTACCAATGAGGTGACATTCATGCTCAGGGACACCGATGACAGCAGTACACACATCCAGGCCAAAAGCCGATTCATCGGCCCACAAGTACGTTGAGTCACCCGTACCGAGAGAACACGGACATGCCCGCAGCGATCGCCTCAAGCCCCTGGTACAGACACCTCTGGCCGTGGATCATCATTGGCATTCTCGCCTGCTCGGTCACGCTGACCCTGGCGATGGTGACCATTGCGGTCAAAAACCCTGACAACCTGGTCAACGACAACTATTACGAAGCAGGCAAAGGTATTAACCGCTCGCTAGACCGCGAACGGCTGGCGCAGGTATTGAAACTGCGCGCGGCGGTGCATCTGGATGACATCACCGGCGAAGTGGATCTGCGCCTGAGCGGCAACACCCAGCCGCAAACGCTCGAGCTGAACCTGATCTCACCGACCCAGCCCGAGAAAGACCGGCGCATCCTGCTGACCCGCAGCGAATCGCAAACGGACCGCTACGTGGGCCAACTCAACGACAAGGTGCAAGGCCGACGGTTTGTCGAACTGCTGGGCGTCGAGAACGGCAAGACGTGGCGGATGTTTGAGGAGGAAGCGGTCAGTCACGACCACGATCTGGTGTTGGGCGACGAGCCGCTCCAGGGTGCCGAAGATTTGAAGCGGTAATGAACGAACACCTGACCACGCGTTTAGCGCCCACGCTCTGCTATCACTGCACGCTGCCCGTGCCATCCGGCAGCCGCTTCACTGCGTCGATTCTCGGTGAAGACCGCGAGCTGTGTTGCCCCGGATGCCAGGCAGTCGCGCAGGCGATAGTCGCTGGCGGCCTGGAAAGTTACTACCGGCATCGCAGCGAAGCCTCGCCCAACCCCGACACCCTTCCTGCTCAACTCATGGATGAACTCAAGCTTTACGACCGCCCGGACGTACAAGCGCCGTTCGTGCGCCATGATCAGGCGTTTGCCGATACCACGCTGATGCTTGAGGGCATCAGTTGCGCGGCCTGTGGTTGGCTGATCGAGGGGCATTTACGCGCTCTGCCGGGTGTCGCCGAAGCACGCCTGAACCTGTCCACTCATCGTTTGCATGTGCGCTGGGCGCATGCCGATTTGCCGCTGAGCGCGCTGCTCGGCGAACTGCGCCGCATCGGTTATGCCGCTTACCCGTACCACCCCGACAAGGCTGCCGAAAAACTGGCCCGGGACAATCGACTGGCGCTTCGGCAATTGGGAGTCGCCGGGCTTTTGTGGTTTCAGGTGATGATGGCAACCATGGCGACCTGGCCGGAGTTCAACATCGACCTCAGCCCGCAACTGCACATCATCCTGCGCTGGGTAGCGATGTTTCTGACGACACCCATCGTGTTCTACAGCTGTGCACCTTTATTCAAAGGGGCACTGCGCGACCTGCGCACCCGTCACCTGACGATGGATGTTTCGGTATCGCTGGCCATTGGCGCGGCCTATGTTGCGGGGATCTGGACCGCCATGAGCGGCGAAGGCGAATTGTATTTCGACGCTGTCGGCATGTTTGCGTTGTTCCTGCTTGCCGGTCGCTACCTCGAACGACGCGCCCGCGAACGCACCGCTGCCGCCACCGCTCAACTGATCAATCTGCTGCCCGCGTCGTGCCTGAGACTCAGTGCTGATGGCAGCACCGAGCGCATCCTGCTTGCGCAGTTGAGCCTCGGTGATCGGGTATTGGTGCAGCCGGGCGCGGTGGTGCCAGCAGACGGCAAGATCGTCGACGGACAATCCAGCGTCGACGAATCGCTGCTGACCGGGGAATACCTGCCGCATACGCGCCACGTCGGAGACACAGTGACGGCCGGCACTTTGAACGTTGAAGCTGCCCTCATCATCGAGGTGACCGCGCTGGGCCACGACACCCGGCTCTCGGGCATTGTGCGGCTGCTTGACCGCGCCCAATCGGAAAAACCCCGGCTGGCAGAAATCGCTGATCGCGCTGCGCAGTGGTTTTTGCTGGCGTCGTTGATTTTCGCGGTCGTTATCGGTGCGCTGTGGTGGCAACTGGATTCCTCAAGGGCGTTCTGGATTGTCCTGGCCATGCTGGTCGCGACCTGCCCTTGCGCCTTGTCGCTGGCAACGCCCACTGCGCTGACGGCGGCAACCGGCACGCTGCACAAGCTCGGGCTGTTGCTGACACGCGGGCATGTGCTCGAAGGCCTGAACCAGATCGATACAGTGATTTTCGACAAGACCGGCACACTGACTGAAGGACGACTGACGCTGCGCGCTATCCAGCCGCTGGCCGACGCCGACAGCGACACATGCCTGGCCCTTGCTGCTGCACTGGAAAGCCGTTCGGAACACCCGATTGCACGTGCTTTTGGACGGGCGCCGTACCCCGCTGACTGCGTGGTAAGCACGCCAGGCCTGGGGCTGGAAGGCCGGGCAGACGAGCGCATGTTGCGCATTGGCCAGCCCGCCTTCGTCTGCCAGCTCAGCGGTTGCCCGGTGCCGCCAATGCCTGACGAACCGGGGCAATGGCTGCTGCTGGGGGATGATCGGCAGGCGCTGGCGTGGCTGGTGCTTGACGACCGGCTGCGTGAAGACGCCGCCGCCCTGGTCAACGCCTGCAAAGCGCGCGGCTGGCGATTGCTGTTGTTATCAGGTGACAGCTCGCCGATGGTTGCCAGCGTCGCCGCCGAACTGGGGATCGAAGAGGTACGCGGCGGGTTGCGCCCGGATGACAAGCTGGAGATGCTGCAACAGTTGCGCGCTGAGGGTCGCAAGGTGTTGATGCTCGGCGACGGAGTCAATGACGTGCCGGTGATGGCCGCAGCCGATATCAGCATTGCCATGGGATCGGCCACTGACCTTGCGAAAACCAGCGCCGACGCAGTGCTGCTGTCCAACCGCCTGCAGGCGCTGGTCGAGGCATTCGGCCTGGCGCGAAGGACACGCCGCATCATCATTGAAAACCTGCTGTGGGCCGGGCTCTACAACGGCTTGATGCTGCCGTTTGCAGCGCTCGGCTGGATCACACCGCTTTGGGCGGCAGTCGGGATGTCCGTCAGTTCGCTCACGGTGGTGCTCAATGCGCTGCGCCTGACCCACGCCAACGGCACGCCAGTCGAGGCGTCCCGCCAGAGCGCTGCCGACATGCATGCGCAACGTATTTCGGAGACTTCATGCCCGCGCTCTACATCATGATTCCGGTCGCGCTGCTGATCGTCGGGGTCGCCATCTACATCTACTTCTGGGCGGTGGACAGCGGGCAGTACGACGACCTCGACAGCCCGGCGCACAGCATTCTGTTCGACGATCAGGACCCCAATCATCAGGCAGGCGTGGATGAGGCGTCAGGCAAGGTCAGAACGTCTGCACAGGAGAAACCACCCCATGAGTGATTTGCTGCCCATGCTCGCCTCCGCGGTGATCCTCGGCCTGCTCGGGGGCGGCCACTGCCTGGGGATGTGCGGGGGATTGATGGGAGCGCTGACGCTGGCCATTCCCAAAGAGCAACGCAGCCGACGGTTTCGGCTGCTGCTGGCTTACAACGTCGGCCGCATCGTCAGCTACGCCTTGGCAGGGCTGGTAATCGGCCTGGCAGGCTGGGCAGTCGCCAACAGTCCGGGGGCGATGTTCATGCGGGTGCTCGCCGGGCTGCTGCTGATCACCATGGGGCTGTACCTGGCGGGTTGGTGGAGCGGCCTTACTCGACTGGAAAGTCTGGGCCGGGGTTTATGGCGCTACATTCAGCCGGTCGCCAGCCGACTGCTGCCGGTGTCCAGCCTGCCCCGCGCCTTATTGCTGGGCGCACTGTGGGGCTGGCTGCCCTGCGGCCTGGTTTACAGCACGTTGTTGTGGTCAGCCAGCCAGGGAGATGCGCTGCACAGTGCTGTGCTGATGCTCGCGTTCGGGCTCGGCACCTGGCCGGTGTTGCTCGCAACCGGGCTCGCGGCTGAGCGTACCACTGCGCTGTTGCGCAAACGCGGCGTGCGGATGGCGGGCGGCATTCTGGTGATCGCTTTTGGCCTCTGGACCTTACCGGGCCCGCACCAGCACTGGCTGATGGGGCATTGACTCCGCGCCTGCCCGATACCGAGCGTCGCGCCGAAACCTGGCGAAGTGTCTTCCTGACCGACCATTGACTCAGGTCAATGGCGACCACCATGCCGTTCCCTAAACTGGCGCCACCGCCAGACTTTTCGGGAACACACGCATGCTCGACGACTTTCGTTGGGATTCTGACCTCGTCCGCCGCTATTCACTGACAGGGCCGCGCTATACGTCCTACCCCACCGCCGTGCAGTTTCATACGCAAATCGGCGCGTTCGACCTGCTGCATGCCATGCGCGAAAGCCGCAAGGCCCTGCGCCCATTGTCGCTGTACGTGCACATCCCGTTCTGTGCCAACGTCTGCTATTACTGCGCCTGCAATAAAGTGATCACCAAGGATCGCGGCCGCGCGCAGTTGTACCTGGAACGCCTTGAGCAAGAAGTCGACCTGCTCGCCTGTCACGTGGACCCAAGGCAAGTCGTCGAACAATTGCATCTCGGCGGAGGCACCCCGACCTTTCTTGGCCACGCCCAAATGCGACAGCTCATGGCCCACCTGCGCCGACGCTTCCACTTGCTCGATGACGACTCTGGCGATTACAGCATCGAAATCGACCCCCGCGAAGCCGACTGGTCGACCATGGGGATGCTGCGCGACCTGGGTTTCAATCGCGTCAGCCTTGGCGTGCAGGATCTTGATCCCGTGGTGCAACGGGCGATCAATCGGTTGCAGAGCCTGGACGAGACGCAGGCCATCGTCGACGCTGCACGCACCCTTCAATTTCGCTCGGTGAACATCGACCTGATCTACGGCCTGCCAAAGCAGACGCCCGAAGGTTTCGCCCGCACCCTCGACGACATCATCGCGCTACAGCCGGACCGGCTCTCGGTATTCAATTACGCGCACTTGCCCGAGCGCTTCATGCCTCAGCGCCGTATCGATCCCGCCGACCTGCCGGACGCGGAGCAAAAGCTTGAGATGTTCAGCCGCACACTGAATCAACTCAGCCAGGCCGGCTATCGCTACATCGGGATGGACCACTTTGCCCTGCCCGACGATGAGCTGGCGATTGCCCAGGAAGACGCCACCCTGCAGCGCAATTTCCAGGGCTATTCGACCCACGCTCACTGCGACCTGATCGGTCTGGGCGTTTCCGCCATCAGCCAGATCGGCGATCTCTACACGCAAAACAGCAACGACCTCACCGACTACCAAAACCTGCTGGCCAGCAGTCAACCGGCCACCCGGCGCGGGCTGCGATGCACCACTGATGACAGGCTGCGTCGGGCCATCATTCAGCGACTGATGTGCAACTTCAACCTGAAATTCGCCCCAATAGAATCGGCCTTCAGCATCGTCTTTCAGGACTACTTCAGCGATATCTGGCTTCAATTGTTGACGATGGCCGAAGACGGGCTGCTCGACATCGACGCCGAAGGCATTCAGATCAAACCCGCTGGAAAACTGTTGATCAGGGCGATTTGTATGGTGTTCGACGCGCACCTGACGGTTAACAACCGTTATCGATTTTCCCAAGTGATCTAGGAAACGGCGAGTGACCTTGCAGGAATCTTTTCCTCGCGAGGCAGGCTATTTCTGGTCTGGGGGTTAAACCGTGGGTTACCCTCACGACTTATGTGTGTTTTCTTACAAGGATTGACCTGATGCCTGAGCCAGTAAAACTGCGCAGCCACACCCAGGCCCATTGCAAGGATTGCAGCCTGGCCCCGTTATGCCTCCCGCTTTCACTGAACCTGGAAGACATGGATGCACTCGACGACATCGTCAAACGCGGCCGGCCGTTGCGAAAAGGCGAATTCCTGTTTCGCCAGAACGACAGGTTCGATTCGGTGTACGCGGTACGCTCCGGCGCCCTTAGAACCTTCAGCCTGAGCGACAGTGGCCAGGAGCAGATCACCGGCTTTCATCTGCCCAGCGAACTGGTCGGCCTGTCTGGCATGGACGCCGAAGCGTACCCGGTCTCGGCACAAGCGCTCGAAACCACGTCCGTATGCGAGATCCCTTTTGATCGCCTGGACGAGCTGTCCGTACAATTGCCGCAACTGCGTCGGCAACTGATGCGGGTCATGAGCCGGGAGATTCGCGACGATCAGCAAATGATGCTGCTGCTGTCGAAAAAGACGGCGGATGAGCGTATCGCCACGTTTCTCGTCAACCTGTCCGCACGCTTCCGCGCTCGCGGATTTTCGGCCAACCAGTTCCGGTTGAGCATGTCGCGCAACGAAATCGGCAATTACCTGGGGCTGGCCGTCGAGACGGTTTCACGGGTATTTACGCGCTTTCAACAGAGCGAGTTGATTGCCGCGGAAGGCAAGGAAATCCACATCATTGACCCCATTCAGCTGTGCGCGCTGGCGGGCGGCTCGCTGGAAAGCTGATGCGTGAGGGGTTCGGCAGGCTTAGACTAGCGGCTTTGGTTTACCTTCCTGCCCAGGATACTTTCGATGATTTTCGATGAGTTCAGCTTCAAATCCCTGATCCGCCCGGTCGTGGACTTCCCTAAGCCCGGGGTGATATTTCGTGATATCACGCCGTTGTTTCAGTCGCCCAAAGCCCTTCGGCTGGTCATGGACAGCTTCGTGCAGCGCTACATCGACTCGGATTTCACCCACGTAGGTGCCATGGACGCGCGGGGCTTTCTGATCGGATCGGTCATCGCCTACGAACTCAATAAACCGCTGGTGCTGTTTCGCAAGCAAGGCAAGCTGCCCGCCGATGTGCTGGCCGAGGCCTATCAGACCGAATACGGCGAAGCGCTTCTGGAAGTGCATGCCGACAGTCTGTGCGATGGCGATTCAGTGGTGATGTTCGATGACTTGATCGCCACCGGCGGCACACTGATAGCCGCCGCCAACCTGATCCGCCGCATGGGTGCGAAGGTACACGAAGCCGCTGCCATCATTGACCTGCCCGAGCTTGGCGGCTCGCAACGGCTTGAAGACATGTCGATCCCGACGTTCTGCCTGACACAGTTTGCGCTGACCGATCAGTGACAAAACCCCGCCTGTAGAGGCGGCTGTGTTGGCGCATCGCAGGCGCCATCAGCTGTAGGAGCGAATGTATTCGCGAGGCGGCAGATCTGATTCAACCTTGACGTCGCTTCGCCAACAAGTTGGCTCAGATCTATCAGCCCTTCAGCCCTTTAGCGTGCTCTCGACGTGCCCGGCGAAGGCATTGATGATGCCTTGCAGGAACGGCCGCGTTTTCTCGTTCAACTTACCGTGTTCGTCGAAGAACGTGCCCGCGCCGCCCAAGTACGCTTCGGGTTGCTGCATGCACAGCACGTTGAGGAACACGAACGACTGACGCAGGTGCTGGTTGGCGCCAAACCCGCCAATGGCGCCCGGTGATACGCTGACCACTGCCGCAGGCTTGGCGCTGCCCCAAGCGCTTTTGCCGTAGGGGCGCGAGCCGACGTCAATGGCGTTTTTCAGCGCCCCTGGAACGGATCGGTTGTATTCCGGTGTAACGAAGAGAAAGCCATCTGCGCCTTGCAGCTCCTGACGGAAACGAGTGTAGGACTCAGGTGGGGTCTCATGGTCGATGTCTTCGTTGTAAAGCGGCAGGTCGCCAATTTCGACAATCTTGAGTTTCAGGCTGCTGGGCGCGAGCTCGGCCATGGCGTTGGCTACTTTGCGGTTGATAGAGTCTTTTCTCAAGCTACCGACAATCACTGCAATCGTATGGACCTGGCTCATTTACGTGTCTCTTGTGCTGATTGATGAGCTGACAGTTATAGATGAAACCCCGGATTTGTTCTGCTCAGAATGTGCGGTCATTCCCATCGGACTGGCCGATAGATGCTCCACCTGCCCCTGCGAACCCTGGAGACAAGATGGGCTCCGTGTATTTTTTTCACTGACGAAAACTACCCTTCAAATCGACGGTCTTAAGGCATAACCGCGAGCAGGGCGACATATCTTTCAGACTTACCTTACGAGCGGCCGCAGATTGTCGGCGCGCAGTGGTACGATGCGAGTGAAAACGAGTAGTTATTTCCAGAGGTTACAAAGCAAATGGCTTCAGTTCTAGTTGGACAATTTCATGCCAGAGACGCAGAAGGCCGCGTCTACCCTGTGCATGAGTTCCGCGAATCACAGCCTGTCGAGGCTGACGGCACGGAGCCTAAGTCCACCTATCGACTGGCAATTGGTGATCGCGTGAACCATCTTGGCGGCGATGATTTCGAGTTGCTTCAGTCTGGAACAAAGATCACGCGGGTTAGCTGAAAGCTGAAAGCGGATAGCTGCAAGCTGCAAGCTGCAAGCTGCAAGCTGCAAGCTGCAAGCTGCAACAAGGCTAGCGGAGTTACAGCCTTTAGCTTGAAGCTTGAAGCTTGAAGCCTGGATTTTGAAGCTTGAAACCCTCAGCTTTCAGACGACCCGTCGTCATCAAAAATCAGATACCAAAAAATCGCCACTTCTTCACTTGTCGGATCGATCGCGCGATACAGCAGATGGTCGACCCCTCCCACGATAAATCCGTAGCTCTCATAGAGTCGGCATGCGGCCGGATTGTTGTTCTGGGTTTCCAGCATGATGCCGGGAAGGTTGCGTTTGCGGCTCCAGAACTGCGCCACGTTTAGCAATGAACGGGCAACGCCATTGCGCCTTGCCGTCGCATCCACTGCCAGTTCGTCGACGTGCGCAAAACCGTTCCAGTGCGTGCTCAGCACAATATGCCCTACCGCCTCCTCGCCGATCCATGCCACCAACACGGTGCTGTCTGTGCGATCCCGATAGTCGCAAAACTCTTGCGAATCGATGCCGTAGTTTTTCACATAAGGCTCGACTGAATCGATGCGCCACTGTGCGACCGGCTTGCCGATCTGCACGTGTGCGTAGCCGCTGACCGTGAAGGTAAATTCGCTGTTGAGGATGTAGTCCTCAAAACATTCGTCAGCAACACGAACACTTAGCACAGGAGGTGCGGCGGGAGAGTCAGTCATGTCGGGCCTGCACCGTCGATGAGTGGAGAGGATCAGTAAGGAGGCGCGCCCAGGCACGCCATTCCTCAGGCTGAAGTGGCTTGCTGCCGGGCTTCAAGCAATTGCACCCACAGCGCGGGAGCGCCAGCGGATTTGGTGATGACCGTCATGCGTGCCTCGTGCTCGGCCATTTCGCTGTCACTGGCCCGAATGATCGGGCCCGGCGTGCGATTGGCAATCCGGCGAACCTCGCTGGGACGGTCAGCCCCGCCCTCGCCGTCATTGTTGCCGGCCAGGGACAGCGTGGTCTGACCACCTGTCATCGCCAGATAGACGTCCGCCAGGATCTCGGAGTCGAGCAACGCGCCGTGCAACTCACGCCCGGAGTTGTCGACGCCATAGCGCTTGCACAGCGCATCGAGGCTGTTACGTTGCCCCGGATGCCGCTCGCGGGCCATGGCCAGGGTGTCGAGCACGGTGCAGTAAGTGGTGATATCGGTGCGGTCGGTCTGACCGATCAGCGCAAATTCGTTGTTGATGAAGCCAACGTCGAACGCTGCGTTATGGATGACCAGTTGCGCGCCTTTGACGAACTCGAAAAATTCGTCTGCAACCTCGGCAAAGCGTGGTTTGCCAATCAGGAACTCATCGGTAATGCCGTGGACGCCAATGGCGCCTTCGTCACTCTCACGGTCCGGTTGCAGGTACACATGGAAATGGCGCCCGGTAAGGCGTCGGCCAATCAGCTCGACACAACCGATCTCGATGACCCGGTGACCATCGGTCACGGGCATGCCGGTGGTCTCGGTATCGAGGACTATTTTTCGTTCAAGGGTGTTTTGTACAGTCATTGCTTACCGCCTCAACGTCAGGCGCGGATATTAGCATGGGTCAATCGGGTCTCGCCCCTGTGGCAGGGACCTTGCTCGCGATAGCGATATACCTGTCATGAGCTCGGTGGCAGGCAAATCGCAATCGAGGGCAAGCGCGGTCCCAAGAGGCGATCAGCCGCGCTTGATACCGCGTACCTCATCAACGCCACGATTGGCCAGCTGATCCGCGCGCTCGTTGCCGGGGTGTCCGATGTGACCGCGAACCCATTGCCAGCTCACTTTGTGGCGATTGACCTGCTCGTCAAGCAGTTGCCAGAGATCGGCATTTTTGACCGGCTCCTTGGCGGCGGTTTTCCAGCCACGTTTTTTCCAGTTGGGCATCCATTCGGTGATGCCCTTCATCACGTACTGGGAGTCCGTGACGAGAGTGACTTCACAGGAGCGTTTCAACTCTTCAAGACCGCGAATGGCACCGGTCAGCTCCATGCGGTTATTGGTGGTATTGGCTTCCCCACCCCACAGTTCCTTCTCCACGCCCTTGCACACCAGCAACGCGCCCCAGCCACCGGGGCCAGGGTTGCCTTTGCAGGCGCCGTCTGAGAAGAGTTCAACGGTTTCACTCATGACAACTTTCCACACATTTAGGGGGCTTCTCGGCGTCTGGGCCGACTTTCAAAGTTGGGCGCTGCATCACGGCTTCAAGGCTCGGGACTGCGCCGATTGACCTTGGCCATCGGCAACGGCAGCAATTGGCCCATGGGCTCGCGCCGGGGCATGCGCAGGGGCCGTAACCCGACCACCAGTTTACGAGCCACCAGCACGTAGAAACCCGCTCCCGGACTTTGCCAGCCGTCACCCAGACGTTCGAGACCTGCCAGACGTTGCTGCCAGGCCGGCGAAGCAAGCGGCGGACGATAGCACCCGAAGCGGCGTTTCTCCAGCGCAAAGCCCAGCAGGTTCAGCCAGTCACCGACCCGGGAAGGCGAGATACAGCGCGCCCGGCGCAAGCCATCGCGGGCGAACAAATGACGGATGCCCCACGTGCTCCATGGATTGATCCCGACGATCAGCAAATGACCGCCCGGCCTCACACTGCTCGCGGCCTCGCGCAGCAGACCGTGCGGCGAAAGGCAAAAATCCAACCCGTGCTGCATGACCACGACGTCGGCTGCATGCTCGCTCAACGGCCACGCTTGTTCTTCACAGACGATTTCGACCCCCGGCAGCGGCGCACCCAGTCGCACGTTGCGCTGGACCTGCTTGGCAGCGGGTGGCGTCTCGGCCGAGGGACCGTAATGCACCAGATACCCCCCAAAAAACCGCTCCAACTCTTGTTCGAGCACGCGTTTTTCTTCTTCCAGCAACAACTGCCCGAGCGGCCCGGACAGCCAGTCACGCGCCGAGCTGATCAGCTCAAGCCATTCGGGATCGGCCTGGGCAAACGCTTCATCGGTCATTTGCGGTCTCCATGAGTGATCTCGCGAGTGATGCTCGCCTGGAACGTATTGAAACTTTAAGATGCATTTTTGTTTACAGCGAGGCGCGCCATGATACAGGTCCAAGCCCTTCCCGCTTTCTCCGACAACTACATCTGGTTGTTACAGGATTCGACCACTCAACACTGCGCGGTAGTTGATCCGGGTGATGCGGGGCCGGTGCTGACGTGGCTTGCGCAAAACCCTGGCTGGCAACTGACCGACATTCTGGTCACGCACCACCACGCAGATCATACGGGGGGCGTCGAACAGCTTAAAAAGGTCAGCGGCGCCAAGGTGTACGGGCCCGCCGCAGAGAACACGCCAGTGCGCGACGTGTCGCTCGACGATAACGATCAGTTAACCGTACTCGGCCTGACCTTCGGCGTCTACGCGGTGCCGGGCCATACGCTGGGCCACATTGCTTTCTATCATGCTGACCCGCAGGCACCTCTGTTGTTTTGCGGAGACACCTTGTTTGCCGCAGGTTGCGGGCGATTGTTCGAAGGCACGCCTGAACAGATGCACCGCTCCCTCGGACGACTCGCTGAGCTGCCCGACAATACACTCGTTTATTGCGCCCACGAATACACGCTGAGCAACCTGCGGTTTGCAGTAGCGGTGGAGCCTGCCAACCCCGATGTGCTCCAGCGCTTTGACGACGTGACCCGACTTCGCAACGAGAACCGCATCAGCCTGCCTTCCAATCTGGCGCTGGAACGCAAGACGAACCCCTTCTTGCGGGTCGACATACCGGCGGTCAAGGAAAAAGCGGACGAACGGAGTGGCACCGATAACCGCACACCTGTGGCGGTATTTGCGACCCTGCGCGGCTGGAAAGATAAGTTCTAAAGTGAGGGCGGATTGGTCCAGAAATTCTGAAAGGTTGACCGTTGTTAAGACGCTTTCTAGAATCGCCCGACATTTTCGACTGGAACTATCCCCCAGCCAATGTCGTCATCTATACGCAGAACCTTTAATACCGACGCATTGACTCGGTTGGCCCAAGCGATCGCGGTTGTCGCGAGCGCTACTTTGGCAGGCTGCCAGACCACCAGCAGTCTGGAGTCTCGCAGCGCCACCCCGGCACCGAATCTCGCAGCTAAAATCAAGCAACAACCCGTTTTCCTCGCCCGCAAACCGACTCCGCAGACGCCGCCACACGACGTCTGGGAGCGTATGCGTGAAGGCTTCCAGTTGCAGGGCGGCAACGACCTCAACCCGCGCATCGAGCAACAGCGCCTGTGGTACGCCAACAATCCTTCCTTCCTGGAAACCGCAGGCGAGCGTGGCAGCCTGTACATGCACTACATCGTCGAGCGTCTCGAAGAGCGCAACATGCCGCTGGAGCTGGCGCTGCTGCCTGTTATCGAAAGCGCCTACAACCCGATGGCCCTGTCGCGCAGTGATGCGGCCGGGATCTGGCAGTTCATCCCGTCCACCGGCCGTTATTTCAACCTGCGCCAAACCAATTTCTACGATGGCCGCCGAGATATCACGGCGTCCACCACCGCAGCGCTGGATTACCTGACCAAGCTCCACGATATGTTCAATGGCGACTGGTTGCTGGCACTGGCGGCCTATAACGCAGGCGAAGGCACCGTCAGCCGCGCCATCGAGCGCAACGATAAGCTGAACCTGCCCACTGACTACTGGAACCTGCCGTTGCCGCAGGAAACCCGCGATTACGTGCCCAAGCTGCTGGCGCTGTCGCAGGTAGTGATGTCGCCCGAGGCGTACGGAGTCAACCTCAACCCGATCGCCAACAAGCCGTATTTTCAGGTCGTCGAACTCAACCAGCGCATGGACCTGTCCAAGGTCGCCGCGATGGCCAACATTGATGAAGACGAACTGATCCAGCTCAATCCCGCCTTCAAAAAACGGCTGACCATTGATGGCCCGCAACACCTGTTGGTGCCGACTTCCAAGTCGCAGTTGCTGACCACCAGCCTTTCGAACATGAAGCCGGAAGAGCTGATCGACTGGCAGCAATATCGAGTCCGACGCGGCGACAGCCTGGCCAGCATTGCCAGTCGCTATAAAGTGTCGGCCAACACGATCAGGGATTTGAACAAGCTGCCCGGCAACCGCGTCAAGCCCGGTCAGGCGATTACGATTCCGGTGCAGCCGGGTATTAAAATGGCGCTCCCTGTGTTCGAGGAAGTGGCCGAAGTTGACGAGAAGCCCGTCCGCACGCGTGCTTACAAGGTCAAGAAAGGCGACAACTTGATCCAGATCGCGAAACTCAACAAGGTTGACGTCAAGGACCTGCAGCACTGGAACAAACTGTCCGGGCAAAATCTCAAGGTCGGTCAGACCTTGATCATGCAAGACAACAGCAAACCCGCCAAGGCCGCAATCAGCACGCGTGCCATTGCCAGCAAAGGCACCAGCAGCAAAGAAGCCGACCAGAAATCCATGCAGTACAAAATCCAGAAAGGCGACTCGCTGTATCTGGTCGCCAAACGGTTCAATGTCGAGATGCAGCACCTCAAGCGCTGGAACCCGCGCAGTGGTCAGGCGTTGAAGCCAGGCCAGACCTTGACGGTTTACCTGCCGCATTGATGTGGAAAGTTAAACCGCACGATGTGTAGGAGCCAACTTGTTGGCGAGAGTTTGATTCGGTGTATCAGATACATCGCCTCGCTAAACACGTTCGCTCCTACAGGTAATCGATACCTGCCCTGACGACTCTTTTTCCAACCGATACAAGCTGTTACTGTGACCGACCGCTGCCTGGATCGA
Organism: Pseudomonas sp. BSw22131; assembly: GCF_026810445.1. NCBI lineage: Bacteria > Pseudomonadati > Pseudomonadota > Gammaproteobacteria > Pseudomonadales > Pseudomonadaceae > Pseudomonas > Pseudomonas huanghezhanensis. The sequence goes on from NZ_CP113949.1 coordinate 3,814,782, forward strand.
ACCTTGATTTGATACGCCCTTGCCTGCTGATCCTCAGCCTGGCCTTGAGCTCGACAGCCACCGCGACCATCAGCGAAAGCCACGGTTACGCACAGTTCGGCACCCTCAAGTACCCGGCCAGTTTTACGCACTTCGACTGGGTCAATCCCGAGGCGCCGAAGGCTGGCACCTTGCGAATGATGGCCTTCGGTAACTTCGATACCCTCAACCCGTACACCTTCAAGGGCAGCAGCCCGATCTCCACGCCCAATTTCGGTCAGTACGGCGTCAGTGAGTTGAACGAACCACTGATGGTGGGCACGGGCCAGTACGATCCCTCCGGTGATGAACCAACGTCCAGCTATGGCCTGATCGCCAAATCCGTCGAATACAGCGAGGACCGCAGCTGGGTGGTGTTCAACCTGCGTCCCGAAGCCCTCTTTCACGATGGCAAGCCGATTACTGCGTATGACGTCGCGTTTTCCTACAGAACGCTGCTCAAAGACGGTCATCCGCAATACCGCACCGCGCTGCAAGAAGTGCAACGGGTGGACATCCTCAACCGCCACCGCATTCGTTTCGTGCTCAAGCGAAGCGGCAACCCATTGTTGATACTGCGGCTGGGCGAACTGCCCGTCTTGCCTCAGCACTACTGGAAAAACCGCGACTTCAAGGCCACCACGTTCGAGCCGCCGCTGGGCAGCGGGCCGTACCGGATCACACAGGTACGTCCGGGACGCAGTCTGGTGTTTGAGCGAGTCAAGGATTACTGGGGCAAAGACCTGCCGGTCAACCGAGGCAAGTACAACTTCAACCGTGTCGAGGTCGAGTTCTACCGTGACGCCGATGTGGCGTTCGAGGCATTCAAGGCGGGCGAGTTTGATATCTACATCGAACACCAGGCAAAGAACTGGTCCACGGGCTATGACTTTCCGGCAGTGGCCAACGGCAGCGTGATCAAGGCGCAGATCACCCACAAGATTCCGACACAAACCCAAGGCCTGTTCATGAACACCCGTCGCACGACCTTCGCCGACGTGAAGGTACGCGAAGCGCTGGGCTTGATGTTCAACTTCGAGTGGACCAACCGCACGCTGTTCAACGACGCCTACAAGCGCTCGACGAGCTATTACCCCAACAGCGAATTTTCGGCGACCGAATTGCCCGCTGGTCGTGAGTTCCTGACGCTGGCGCCGTACCGCGAACAATTACCGCCCAGCCTCTTCACCCAGCCCTTCAACGTGTCTAAAACCGACGGCGGCGGTATCCCGCGGGACACCATGCGCAAGGCGCTGGGGCTGTTCGCCGATGCGGGCTGGAAGTATGCCGACGGGCATCTGGCCGGCAGCAACGGCCAGCCGTTGCGTTTCGAAATACTCTTGGTCAACCCCAACCTCGAACGAATCCTGCAGCCTTACATCGAAGACCTCACGCGTATCGGCATTGATGCGAGGCTGCGCACTGTCGACCGCGCGCAATACAAACAGCGTCTGGACCAGTTCGATTTCGACATGATTCTGATGACCCTGAACCAGACCCTGAGCCCTGGCCTTGAACAATGGCAGTACTTCCACTCAAGCCAGGCCAGCATCAGAGGCAGCAAAAACTACGCGGGCATCGCCAATCCGGTGGTGGATAACCTGCTCAATCAATTGCTGGCTGCCAAAACCCGGGACGACCAGGTTGCCGCAACCAAAGCACTGGACCGGGTCCTGCTCTGGCAGCACTACATGATCCCCAACTGGTACCTCAACAATCACCGTCTGGCGTACCACAACCGGTTCGCCATGGTCACCACCCCGCCCTACACCCTGGGCCTGCGTGCGTGGTGGCTCAAGCCTTCGGAGAAACCCCAATGACTGCCTTTCGCTCCCTGCTGACGCAGGCTGGCGCCGTGTTCCTGATGGGCGTCGCCTGCGCTGCTCAGGCGGCCCCGGAACATGCAATCACCCTTTACAACGAAGCCCCCAAGTATCCGGCGAACTTCAAGCACTTTGACTATGCCAATCCCGACGCACCCAAAGGCGGGCTGTTTCGTCAGGCGGGGTTTGGCGGCTTCGACAGCCTCAACCCGTTCATCAACAAAGGCGTGCCCGCCGACGACATAGGCCTGATCTACGACACACTCGCCCGCCAGGGTCTGGACGAGCCATTTACCGAATATGGGCTGGTCGCCGGCAAGATCGAGAAGGCCCCGGATGGCAGTTGGGTGCGCTTTTACCTGCGCCCGGAAGCGAAGTTCAGCGACGGCCACCCGATGCGTGCCGAAGACGTGGTGTTCAGTTTCCAGACGCTGATCAAGGACGGCTCGCCGCTGTACCGCAGCTATTACGCCGATGTCGATCAAGTCATCGCCGAAGACCCGCTCAAGGTTCTGTTCAAGTTCAAACACACTGATAACCGCGAGCTGCCGCTGATTCTTGGTCAGTTGCCGGTGCTGCCAAAACACTGGTGGGAAGGCCGTGACTTTGGCAAGAGCAATCTGGACATCCCGCTCGGCAGCGGGCCTTACAAGGTGGCTGAGGTCAAAGCCGGGCGCTCCATCCGCTATGAGCGCGACAAGAATTACTGGGCGAAAGACCTGCCGGTCAACAAGGGTTTCTACAATTTCGACACGCTATCGATTGACTACTACCGCGACAACACCGTAGCGCTTGAGGCAATGAAAGCCGGTGCGTTCGACTACTGGCTGGAAAACAGTGCAAAAAACTGGGCCACGGCCTACGACACGCCAGCGGTGCGTGATGGTCGCCTGATCCGCGAAGAGATTTCCAACGGCAACCCGCAGGGGATGCAGGGCTTCATTTTCAATTTGCGCAAACCCATGTTCCAGGACGTTCGCGTGCGTCAGGCGTTGAGCCTGCTGCTGGACTTCGAATGGACCAACAAGCAATTGTTCAATGGCGCCTACACCCGCACCAAAAGCTATTTCGATAACTCCGACATGGGTTCGAGCGGCTTGCCGACGCCTGCCGAGCTGAAGATTCTTGAGCCCCTTCGCGACAAGCTTGCGCCGCAGGTTTTCACCGAAGAATTCAAACTGCCGGTCACCGATAGCAGCGGCATGATTCGCGAGCAGCAACGCAAAGCCTTCCAACTGCTCAAGGAAGCGGGCTGGAAAATCGTCGGTGACAAAATGGTCGACACCGAAGGCAAGCCAGTAACCATCGAGTTCCTGCTGGCGCAAACCGAGTTCGAGCGCGTGCTGCTGCCGTTCAAGCGCAACCTCAGCGACCTTGGCATCAACCTGGAAATTCGCAGGGTCGACGTTTCGCAATACATCACCCGCCGACGCTCACGCGATTACGACATGATCGTGGGCAGCTTCCCGCAGTCCAGTTCTCCGGGTAACGAACAGCGCGAATTCTGGGATTCCGGAAGCGCCGACAAACCGGGCAGCTACAACGTTTTGGGGCTCAAGGATCCGGCGGTCGACACACTGGTCAGCGGCTTGATCAACGCCGATTCGCGCCAAAGCCTGATCGACCATACCCGCGCCCTGGATCGCGTCTTGTTGTGGGGCTACTACGTGATCCCCAACTGGCACATCAAAACCTGGCGCGTCGCGTACTGGGACCATATCGGTCACCCGAAAGTCTCGCCGCTGTACGACGTCGGGAACATGACCTGGTGGGTCAAACCGGACGCCAAACCTGCCGTTCCGCTGGACGCTGCGCCTAAACCAGCAGAGCCGACAACGCCAGAACCTGCGAGCGCGGAGCGATAAGATGCTGGCCTATATTTTTCGGCGCTTGCTGCTGATCATTCCGACGCTGTTCGGCATTCTGCTCATCAACTTCGTGATCATCCAGGCCGCGCCGGGCGGTCCGGTCGAGCAGATGATTGCCAAGCTCGAAGGCTTCGAGGGTGCCACCAGCCGGATCGCCGGGGGCGGCGCGGAAGTGGCGGTCGCGGGCTCGACTTACCGGGGCGCGCAAGGCCTGGACCCGAGCCTGGTCAAAGAAATCGAACACATGTATGGCTTCGACAAGTCGGCGCCGGAACGCCTGTGGATCATGATCAAGAACTACGCCCAACTGGATTTTGGCGACAGTTTCTTCCGTGACGCCAAGGTCATCGACCTGATCGTCGAGAAGATGCCGGTCTCCATTTCCCTAGGGTTGTGGAGCACGCTGATCATGTACCTGGTGTCGATCCCGCTGGGCATCGCCAAAGCCACACGACACGGCAGCCATTTCGACGTCTGGACCAGTTCGGCCATCATCGTGGGCTACGCCATTCCGGCGTTCCTGTTTGCGATCCTGCTGATCGTGGTGTTCGCGGGCGGCAGTTATCTGGACTGGTTCCCGCTGCGCGGCCTGACCTCCAACAACTTTGACCAAATGAGCTGGCTGGGCAAGATCGGCGATTATTTCTGGCACCTCGCGTTGCCCGTCACCGCCCTGGTGATCGGCAACTTCGCCACCATGACCCTGCTGACCAAGAACAGCTTTCTGGACGAGATCGGCAAGCAGTACGTGATTACCGCCAAAGCCAAGGGCCTTTCACAGCATCGCGTGCTCTACGGGCATGTATTCCGCAACGCCATGCTGCTGGTCATTGCAGGCTTCCCGTCGGCGTTCATTGGTATCTTTTTCACCGGTTCTTTGCTGGTCGAAGTGATCTTCTCCCTCGACGGCCTGGGCCTGATGAGCTTTGAAGCCGCGATCAACCGCGATTATCCGGTGGTGTTCGGCACGCTATTCATCTTCACCCTGCTGGGGTTGGTTGTGAAGCTGATCGGCGACCTGACCTACACGCTGGTTGACCCGCGTATCGACTTCGAAAGCAGGGATCATTGATATGACGTTGTCCCCTCTCAATCGACGCCGCTTCGCACGCTTCAAAGCCAATAAACGTGGCTGGTGGTCGTTGTGGCTGTTCCTCATTCTGTTCGGCCTGAGCCTGGGCGCCGAATTGATCGCCAACGACAAACCGCTCGCCGTGCGCTACGACGGCCAGTGGTATTTCCCAGTGATAGAGCGCTACCCGGAAACCACCTTCGGCGGCGAATTCCCGCTGGAAGCCAACTACAAAAGCCCTTACATCAAGGAGCTGCTGGCGGCCAAAGGCGGCTGGACGTTGTGGGCGCCGATCCCCTTCAGCTACCAGAGCATCAACTACGACCTGAAAGTCCCGGCCCCGGCCCCGCCGTCCCGGGAAAATCTGCTGGGCACTGACGATCAGGGCCGCGACGTACTGGCGCGGGTGATTTATGGCTTCCGGGTCTCGGTACTTTTTGCACTGACGCTGACCGTGCTGAGCTCGATCATCGGTGTGATCGCTGGCGCGCTACAGGGGTTCTACGGCGGCTGGGTAGACCTGGTTGGCCAGCGCTTTCTGGAGATATGGTCAGGCCTGCCGGTGCTGTATCTGCTGATCATCCTCGCGAGCTTCGTGCAGCCCAACTTCTGGTGGCTGCTGGGCATCATGCTGCTGTTCTCGTGGATGAGCCTGGTGGACGTGGTCCGGGCCGAGTTTCTGCGCGGGCGTAACCTGGAATACGTGCGCGCAGCGAGGGCTCTGGGCATGCAAAACGGCGCAATCATGTTCCGCCACATTCTGCCCAACGCCATGGTTTCGACCATGACCTTCATGCCGTTCATTCTCACTGGCGCGATCGGCACCCTGACTGCGCTGGACTTCCTGGGCTTCGGCCTGCCCGCCGGATCGCCCTCGCTGGGCGAACTGGTCGCGCAAGGCAAATCCAATCTGCAAGCGCCCTGGCTGGGCATCAGTGCTTTCGCTGTACTGGCGCTGATGCTCAGCCTGCTGGTGTTCATCGGTGAATCCGCTCGCGATGCGTTCGACCCAAGGAAATGAGATGAAGCAGGACAATCTGATCGAAATCCGTGACCTGTCCGTCGAGTTCGTCAGCGGTGACAAAACGCAGCGCGTGGTCGAGGGCATCAGCTTCGACATTCGCAAGGGCGAGACCCTGGCGCTGGTTGGCGAGAGCGGTTCGGGAAAATCCGTCACCGCGCACTCGATCCTGCGCCTGCTGCCCTACCCGCTGGCCTCTCATCCGACGGGCACGATTCGTTACGCCGGCCACGACATGCTGACCGCAAGCGAAAAACGCTTGCGGGCGATTCGTGGCAATCGCATCGCGATGATCTTTCAGGAGCCGATGACCTCGCTGAATCCGCTGCAATCGGTCGAAAAGCAGATCAACGAAGTGCTCGGCCTGCACAAAGGCCTGACGGGCAAGGCAGCCACTGAGCGCACGCTGGAGTTGCTCGACATGGTTGGCATCCCCGAGCCGCGAAAGCGCCTTAAAGCATTGCCTCACGAGCTCTCTGGCGGGCAACGGCAACGGGTGATGATCGCCATGGCGCTGGCCAACGAGCCCGAACTGCTGATTGCGGATGAGCCGACCACCGCGCTGGACGTCACCGTGCAGCTGAAAATCCTCGAACTGCTCAAGGAATTACAACGCCGCCTGGGGATGGCATTGCTGTTGATCAGCCACGATTTGAACGTGGTTCGACAAATAGCCAACCGAGTATGTGTCATGCAGCGCGGTTGCATCGTCGAACAGGCATCGTGCGAAGAGCTGTTCCGTTCACCACAGCATCCTTACACCCGGGAATTGCTCAGCGCCGAGCCTACGGGCGGCCCTGCAGATAACCTTCCGGGCGCGCCCATGCTGGAGGTTGAAAACCTGAAAGTCTGGTTTCCGATCAAGAAGGGCTTTTTCAAACGCACCGTCGATCACGTCAAAGCGGTGGATGGCATTCACTTCAGCCTGCCAAAGGGTCAAACCCTTGGCATCGTGGGTGAGAGCGGTTCTGGCAAGTCGACACTGGGTCTGGCGATTCTCCGGCTGATCGGTAGCGACGGTGACATACGCTTTCAGGGCAAACCGCTAGACTCCCTGACGCAGCAGCAGGTCCGCCCGCTACGGCGACAGATGCAGGTGGTGTTTCAAGACCCGTTTGGCAGCCTGAGCCCGCGCATGTCGGTCTGCGACATCGTTGGCGAAGGCCTGCGCATCCACAAGATGGGCACGGCGGTGGAGCAGGAATCGGCGGTGGTCGAAGCGCTCAAGGAGGTCGGGCTGGATCCGGACGCCCGACACCGCTATCCACATGAGTTTTCCGGGGGGCAGCGGCAAAGAATCGCCATCGCACGGGCATTAGTGTTAAAACCGGCGCTGATTTTGCTGGACGAGCCGACTTCCGCGCTCGACCGCACCGTTCAGCGCCAAGTGGTGGAGCTGCTGCGTTCACTGCAAGCCAAGTACAATTTGACGTATTTGTTTATCAGCCATGATCTGGCGGTAGTCAAAGCGCTGAGCCACCAACTGATGGTGGTCAAGCAAGGCCAAGTGGTCGAACAGGGTGCAGCGCAAGATATCTTCGCCGCACCGCAACATCCTTATACACAGCAGCTGCTGGAAGCCGCCTTTTTGGCGCCGGCAGCTGTCGATTAACCTGATAGAGGAACAACACATGGGTTTTCTCGCCGGTAAGCGCGTCCTGATCGTCGGTGTCGCAAGCAAACTGTCCATCGCATCCGGCATCGCCGCCGCCATGCATCGCGAGGGCGCTGAGCTTGCCTTCACCTACCAGAATGAAAAACTCAAAGGCCGCGTCGAAGAGTTCGCGCAGGGCTGGGGCTCCAACCCTGAGCTGTGCTTCCCTTGCGACGTCGCCAGCGACGAAGAAATCGCCAAAGTCTTCGAAGAGCTGAGCAAAAAGTGGGACGGCCTGGACGTGATCGTTCACTCGGTCGGCTTTGCACCAGGCGATCAACTGGACGGCGACTTCACCGAAGCCACCACCCGTGAAGGCTTCCGCATCGCTCACGACATCAGCGCCTACAGCTTCGTGGCACTGGCCAAAGCCGGTCGCGAGATGATGAAAGGCCGCAATGGCAGCCTGTTGACCCTGTCTTACCTGGGTGCAGAACGCACCATGCCGAACTACAACGTGATGGGCATGGCAAAAGCCAGCCTGGAAGCGGGCGTACGTTACCTGGCAGGCAGCCTCGGCCCGGACGGTACTCGCGTCAACGCCGTTTCCGCCGGCCCGATCCGCACCCTCGCGGCCTCCGGCATCAAGAACTTCCGCAAAATGCTGGCAGCCAACGAAGCGCAGACACCTCTGCGTCGCAACGTCACCATCGACGAAGTCGGCAATGCCGGTGCATTCCTGTGCTCCGATCTGGCTTCGGGCATCAGCGGCGAGATCATGTACGTTGACGGCGGCTTCAACACCACCGCAATGGGCAATCTCGAAGAGTGATGTGATGGAGGGTAATACCTTCCATCGCTTCCTGGCCCTAAACAGGTTTACATCTGTTTGAGCCTTAAAACGCCCGATGCACTGCATCGGGCGTTTTGTATGTTTGGCCCCTTCAAAATTTAACCTTGCCCCAGATCAATCCAATCATCGCTGCAATAGTCGACGCAGCCAGTACGCTGAGCTTTGCGGACGACAGTAGAGCCGGATCAGAAAACGCCAGTGCGGCAATGAAAATGGACATGGTGAATCCAATACCTGCCAGCAGCCCCACCAGCACAACGCCTTTCCATGTCACGCCGTCCGGCAGCGTGCAGATATTGAGTTTAACCAACGCCAGGCTTGCGAGAATCACGCCAAGCGGTTTGCCCAGTACCAGCGCCAGAATAATCCCCACAAAGACACTTTGCGAAACCGCCTCGTCAAGGTTGGCCCCCCCAAGACTGACCCCGGCATTAGCCAGTGCGAACAGCGGCATCACACCGTAAGCGACCCAAGGGTGAAGGCCAACTTGTATGCGTTGTACCGGTGGCAGCACCTCCCGTTCGGCGTGGCGTAGTTGCTTCAGGGGTTTGGCAACCGCTTGCGGGTTATCGCCTGTCTGGGAAAAACGCTCCATCAATTCATGGAAAGTACGACCGATCGTGTCCAGCGGGCGCTCAACCGCAGGCTTGGAATTGACTGGAGCCATAAGACCCAAAATCACACCCGCGAGTGTAGGGTGCACTCCGGTCTTCAACAGGCCAAACCAAACAATCGCGCCGGGTAAAACGTAGGCGTAAGCCTTGCCGATCCCCATCCGCTGGAAGATCAGAACCAACAGAAGTCCGCCAACCACGACCAATAATCCGAGGTAATCCAGACTGACCGTGTAGAAAACCGCGATTATCAGGATCGCAACGATGTCATCAATGATGGCCAAAGCCAGCAGCAAAATGCGCACACCGCTTGGAATCGACTTACCCAACAGGGCAAGGACGCCAACGGCGAATGCGATGTCGGTGGCGGTCGGGACAGCCCAGCCAGCACTGGCCTCGCTACCATGGTTGAGCAGCGTGTAAATGATCGCTGGCATCAGGACGCCGCCCAGCGCAGCGCCGAGCGGCAGGGTGGCGAGTCTCATATTTGCCAGCGCGCCGTCCCTGATTTCCTGACGAATCTCCGCGCCGACGACCAGAAAGAAGATCGTCATCAGCCCGTCGTTGACCAGAAAATGCAGTGAACGCGAAACCGAGAAATCACCCAACCCCAACGTAAGCTGGGTATTCCAGAAATGCTCGTAGGAATCGGCAAACGGGCTATTGGCCCAGATCAGGGCGATCATTGCAGCCAGAAGCAGGACAATGCCGCTGACGGCTTCGATGTGAGAGAACCGTTCGAGCGCTGACAGCGCGCGCTCGGTCAACACCTGAGGACGGGGAATGGAAGCGGACGCCATTTTTTTATCAGACACATTTACTCTCCGTTGGCGGCCCGACCAACGCTTGAGCTTTAACCTGCACTGTGCTTTATGCCGCAGCGCACCCGCGGCGATCATAAGTAGCTGGCCGATAAGATGCAAACTGCAATCCAGCATGCCGCGATGAAACTTCTACCTTGTCAATTACTCCATCAGCCGTAGCCATTTAAGGTAATGCACATGATCGCGCGTTGGCGTTGGATAGCGAATCAATTCACCAAGCGGCTTTGGTTCAGAGCCTCACTGTTCTCGATTCTTGGTGTAGCCACGGCGTTGCTCGCCGTGATCTTCAAGGACTTCATCCCGGAAACATTGCCAGCGCTCATTGGCGCGGATGCAGTGGACAAGATCCTCGGGATCATTGCTTCCAGCATGCTCGCTGTCACAACCTTCTCGTTAAGCACCATGGTTACGGCATACGGTGCCGCAAGCAGCGGAGTGACGCCTCGTGCCACCACTCTCGTCATGGAAGACACCACGACGCAGAACGCACTGGCCACTTTTATCGGTTCGTTTCTCTTCAGCCTGGTTGGCATCATTGCATTGAGTACCGGCGCCTACGGAACACAGGGTCGGGTCTTGCTGTTCGCGGTGACGATAGTGGTTGTGATCCTGATTGTTTACACCCTGCTGCGCTGGATCGATCACCTGTCCAAACTCGGGCGTGTAGGAGAAACCATCGACCGGGTCGAAAAAGCTGCGATAGAGGCTATCAACCAACGCGTTCAGTGGCCGTACCTGGGCGGCTCAGCTTACCCGCATGATCTTGTACTCGCGCCTTGCGCGCGGACCCTGTCCAGTCAACACACTGGCTACGTCCAGCATATCGATGTGCATGCCTTGGGTATCGTTGCCGAGGAGTGTCAGATCCAGATCTATCTAGAAATTCTTCCAGGGAGCTTTGTGCATCTGGGCATGCCCCTCGTGCGTATTGTTGCATTGAACGGCAAGGATGAGGATGACCAGGCTATCAAGGAGAAGATCCTGGCGACCTTGAGCATAGGTATCAGGAGAACGTTTGAACACGACCCGCGTTTTGGACTTTCCGTACTCTCCGAGATTGCGTCACGCGCGTTGTCGCCGGCGGTCAACGACCCAGGCACTGCCATTGACGTCATTGGCCGGGGAGTCAGAACCTTGACCTGCTGGGGTAAACCGCACGCGTCTACGCCGAACAACAACCCGGGTTGCGACCTGGTGTACCTGAAAGGATTGACGGTTGATGATTTGTTCGACGATTTTTTCGCCCCAATCAGCAGGGACGGCGCAGGCCTGCTTGAAGTTAACCTTCGTCTGCTAAAGGCTCTCCTCAGCCTCGCGCAGATAAACCCGGCGCTCTTCAATCAAAGCTGCAAACGGCACGCGGAGCTGTTGATCATGCGTGCCAATATTTCACTCGCACTGCAACAAGAGAAGGATAAACTTAGCTCATTGGCAAAGACACTTTGCTCATAAAAAGCTTGAGGAGCGCGATTTTGCACTGCTCTCTGCGTGTGCTGAGCGCTTTGCAATCAGGGCAACCGCCATCAGGCTGACACCCATGAAAAAGCCCCGGTCTCTCACGAGCCGGGGCTTTTTGTATGTCCGCTTGATCGATCAGTACTTCTCGATCTTCGCGGCATTCTGCAACTGAGCACGGTATGCGGCGAAATCCTGCTGCCCTTCACGGGAAGCGAGGAAGCGACGGTACTGGGCTTTCTCTTCATCGGTTGGCGCCGCTGCCTGATTGACGCCGTTGAGGCGCACGATCACGAAGCTGCCGTCAGCGGCGGTCAGGTTGCCATAAACAGGCTTGTCCTGGCCTTCAGGCTTGGGCATACGGAACACCGACTGCAAGACCTGAGGATCGACACCCTCCTGCCCGCGTGAAGCCGCTTCAACGACCTTCCAGCTCTGGCCGGCCTGCTTGTCTGCCAACGGCGTCTTGCCGTCACGCAAACCTGCAAGAAGCGCCTCGCCTTTGGCTTTCACCGCTTCACTGGCGTGTTGCTTGGCCAATTGCGCACGAATAGCGCTGGAGACCGTTGCAAGAGGCAACTGCTCAGGCTGACGGTGTTCCTTGGCACGTACCACCACGACAGTCTCAGGGTCGAGTTCCAGCGCCGAACTGTTGGAACCCTCTTCCAGCACTTCGGGGCTGAATGCCGCCTGAATGACTGCGCGGTTGGCGGTCAGGCCTTCGCCACCTTCACGACCAAACGGAGCAGTGGTCTGAACTTTCAAACCCAGATCCTGCGCAGGCTGCGCCAGATCGGAGGATTCGAACGCCGAATCTTCCAGTTGCTTGGTGGCTTCCACGAACTTCTGCTCGACCAGTTGCGACTTGAGGTCGTTGGTCAGCTTGTCCTTGAGGCTTGCAAACGTCGGTACTGAAGGCGCTTCGACGCCCAGCAGCTTGATCAAGTGCCAGCCAAACTGACTGCGAACCGGTGCCGACACCTGATCCTTGTTCAACGCGTACAGTGCGTCCTCGAAAGCCGGATCATAGACACCCTTGCCCGCGTAACCCAGATCACCGCCTTTGGCTGACGAACCCGGATCCTGCGAGAACTCCTTGGCCAGGGCCGCGAAATCTTCACCTTTGGCCAGACGCTGCTGAATCTCTTCAACCTTCGCCTTGGCCTGGGCATCGTTCATCTTGTCGTTGACTTCGATGAGGATATGCGCCGCACGACGCTGCTCAGCCAGGTTGGCGATGTCCTTCTGGTAAGCAACCTGAAGCTCTTCATCCTTGACCGACACTTTGTCGAAGAACGAGGACTTCTTCAGCTCGATGTAATCGAGTACGACTTGCTCAGGGCTGAGAAACTCCTTGGCATGCTCGTCGTAATGGGCCTTGATTTCGTCGTCGGTGACTTTAACGCTGGATACATCGGCTGGAAGCGTCAGGGTCGCGAAGTCACGCGTCTGTTTTTCAAGACGGGCGAAAGCATCGACTTGCGCATCCGTGATGAATGCACTGCCAGCGATCCCGGCACGCACCTGACCGATCAGCATTTCCTGCCCAAGCATCTGGCGGAATTGCAGACGGGTGAAGCCCAGCTGACGAACCACCTGATCAAAACGGTCGGCATTGAACTTGCCGTCCACCTGGAATTCGGGGGTCATCAGGATTTGTTGATCAAGCGAGGCTTCAGAGAAGCCAAACTTCGAATCAGCAGCACCTTGCAGCAGCAACTTGCGGTCGATCAAACCCTTGAGGGCCGAATCGCGGAGCATTTGATCATTGAGCAGCGCAGGATCGAAATCCTTGCCCAGTTGTTGCGCGAGTTGCCGGCGTTGCATGTCAACCGCCTGAGACAACTCGTTCTGACTGATTTCCTCGCCATTGACCTTCGCGGCATCCTGACTGTGGCTGGTCGCTCTGAAAATGGCATCGAAACCCGTCAGGGCCATCAGAGCAATGATCACTCCGATAATGGTTTTGGCAATCCAGCCTTGTGAATTGTCCCTGATATTCTGCAGCATGCGTCCCCCAGAAACGGTTGTGTTTGACTCACCAACCGCGGAGCGTGGGTAGAATCCGGATAGAAGAAAGGCGCATCCGAAGATGCGCCTTCTCGTAACTTGCGAAGCGGACAGGGTTCGAATTTGCGTCCCCCGAGGTGACAGGCCAGCTTACAACCAACCGCACTTGCCGCTTCGCAACCAGAACAGCGTCAGGCTGCTCTGGCTGGGTAAAGGCAAAAATGAAACTCAGTTCACAGCTTCTTTCAGCGCTTTACCAGCTTTGAAACCTGGCTTTTTGGCAGCAGCGATTTCCAGAGTCTTACCGGTCTGAGGGTTACGACCTACGCGAGCAGGACGATCCGTCACGGAGAAGGTACCAAAACCAACCAGTACAACGGAGTCGCCAGCCTTCAGAGCGCCAGTGACGGACTCGATTACTGCGTCCAGCGCACGGCCAGCAGCAGCTTTCGGGATATCAGCGGATGCAGCGATAGCATCAATCAGTTCCGACTTGTTCACTCTAAGTCCCCTTATATCTATATTTGAGTATTTTCTAAGTTTTTTGGTGTGGCCAAACGAACGCTGAGTGGCCCGGCTATATTGACTGCCTGAGCTTGAAGAGCCGCTTTATAACAAGGGCTCTAAAAAGCTGTCAAGGAAGCCACTCAGACTAATGCGTGCTAATTCTTTCCTTTGAGTCAGACTCGCGTTTCTCATCCTTCGCAACCAGCTCCGGAGCCACATCCGGCAAGGGCTCCGGCGCGTATTGCAGCGCAATTTGCAGGACTTCGTCAATCCATTTAACGGGCTTGATCTGAAGGTCCTGCTTGATGTTGTCAGGAATCTCTTTCAAATCGCGAACGTTTTCCTCGGGAATGATCACTGTTTTGATCCCACCGCGGTGTGCGGCGAGCAGTTTTTCCTTGAGTCCGCCAATCGCCAGAACCTGCCCGCGAAGGGTGATTTCGCCGGTCATTGCCACGTCTGCACGCACCGGTATCTGTGTAAGCGCTGAAACAAGCGCCGTGCACATGCCTACGCCTGCGCTAGGACCGTCTTTGGGCGTCGCCCCTTCTGGCATATGGATGTGCGTGTCGCGCTTCTCATGGAAGTCCAGAGGAATGCCCAGGCTTTTCGCCCGACTGCGCACAACAGTCAACGCCGCAGTGATCGATTCGACCATGACATCACCCAGTGAACCGGTTTTGATCAACTGACCTTTGCCCGGAACCACAGCGGCTTCGATGGTCAGCAATTCACCACCTACCTGAGTCCATGCAAGGCCCGTCACCTGACCAATCTGGTCCTGTTGCTCGGCCAATCCGTAGCGGAATTTGCGTACGCCCAGGAAATTCTCGAGCATTTCTGCAGTGACCTTCACCGAAAAACGCTTCTCGTGGGCGTGTTCTCTGACCGCTTTGCGGCAGACTTTGGCGAGCTGACGCTCAAGGCTTCGCACCCCGGCTTCACGCGTGTAATACCGGATAATGTCGCGAATGGCCTCGACATCAAACTCGATCTCGCCTTTTTTCAGACCGTTTGCCGCAATCTGCTTGGGCGAAAGGTACTTGATCGCGATGTTGATCTTTTCGTCTTCGGTGTAACCCGGCAAACGAATGACTTCCATGCGATCCAGCAGTGCAGCTGGAATGTTCATGGAGTTGGCGGTGCACAAGAACATCACGTCCGAGAGGTCGTAATCGACTTCAAGATAGTGATCGTTGAAATTGTGGTTCTGCTCAGGATCAAGCACTTCGAGCAGCGCAGAAGCAGGATCGCCGCGCATATCGCTGCCCATCTTGTCGATCTCGTCGAGCAGGAACAGCGGATTACGGACGCCGACCTTGGTCATCTTCTGAATCAGACGGCCTGGCATCGAACCAATGTAAGTCCGGCGATGACCGCGAATTTCCGCTTCGTCACGCACACCACCCAACGCCATGCGGACGAATTTGCGGTTAGTGGCGTTAGCGATCGACTCCGCCAGAGAGGTTTTACCCACACCTGGCGGCCCCACCAGGCACAGCACAGGACCGCGAATCTTCTTCACGCGCTTCTGCACGGCGAGGTACTCAAGGATGCGCTCCTTGACCTCGTCCAGACCGTAGTGATCGGCATCGAGAATGTCTTCGGCGCGAGCAAGGTCCAGACGCACCTTGCTTTGGGCTTTCCATGGCACCTGAACCAGCCAGTCGATGTAAGACCGCACGACCGTGGCTTCTGCCGACATCGGCGACATCTGCTTGAGCTTGTTCAACTCGGCAGTTGCTTTGGTCAGTGCGTCTTTTGGCAGGCCAGCGGCATCGATGCGCTTTTTCAGCTCTTCGATTTCATTGTGGCCTTCATCGCCGTCGCCAAGTTCTTTCTGAATGGCCTTCATCTGCTCGTTCAGGTAGTACTCGCGCTGACTGCGTTCCATCTGCTTTTTCACGCGACCGCGAATGCGCTTCTCGACCTGCAACAGGTCGATTTCGGCATCCAGCAGGGCCAAAACGTGTTCGACCCGTGCAGACAGATCAATAATTTCGAGTATGTCCTGCTTCTGCTCGATCTTCAGCGCCATGTGCGCTGCCATGGTGTCGACCAGACGGCTTGGCTCATCGATGCTGTTAAGCGAAGACAAAACCTCGGCAGGGACTTTCTTGCCCAACTGTACATATTGCTCAAACTGAGCGAGCAAGCTGCGCACGAACACTTCGGATTCACGGTCAGGCGCATCGACTTCATCGATCAGCACGACCTCGGCACGGCAGTGCCCATCAATCTCGATGAAGCGCTCCACGGAGCCGCGCTGCTCACCTTCGACCAGAACTTTGACGGTGCCATCAGGAAGCTTCAACAGTTGCAACACCGTTGCAACAGTACCCACGCTATAAAGAGCGTCTTCACCAGGATCATCGTCTGCGGGATTTCTTTGCGCGAGCAACAGGATTTGCTTGTCGCCGGTCATTGCGGCTTCCAGAGCCTCAATCGACTTTTCGCGCCCCACGAACAGTGGGATAACCATATGCGGATAGACAACAACATCGCGCAACGGCAAAAGAGGCAATTCAATGGTCGTCTTCATGATTTCGCCTCTACAGCGGCCATAAGGCCATGGACAGATAGATATGAGCTGAAAATCAAGATGGGGGTAGATACCCAAAAAAACAAGCATCGGTTTGAGGAAATGCAAAAGCACCTGAATGCAAAAGGGGCCAGAAAGGCCCCTTTGCGTTTTACATCATCGCCACATCGCTGGCGTTGTCACACCGAGACTTAAGCGTCTGGTGCAACTTTTGCTGGCGGCTCGCTATTTTCGTAGATTAACAGCGGCTTGGACGTTCCCTCGATCACGCTCTCGTCGATCACCACCTTGCTCACGTCCGATTGCGACGGGATCTCGTACATGGTGTCGAGTAGGACGCCTTCCAGGATGGAGCGCAGGCCGCGAGCACCTGTCTTGCGCTCAAGCGCACGACGGGCAACCGATTTCAGCGCATCCGGGCGGAACTCAAGGTCCACGCCTTCCATTTCGAACAGTTTGCCGTACTGCTTGGTCAGCGCATTCTTGGGCTCGGTCAGAATCTGCATCAGCGCAGCTTCGTCAAGCTCATCCAGCGTAGCCAATACAGGCAGACGGCCAACGAATTCCGGGATCAAACCGAACTTGACCAAATCGTCAGGCTCGACTTCACGCAGGGACTCGCCCACCTTCTTGCCTTCTTCCTTGCTCCGCACTTCGGCATTGAAACCAATACCACCGCGGGTAGAACGCGCCTGAATAACCTTTTCAAGGCCAGAAAACGCACCACCGCAAATGAACAGGATGTTACGCGTGTCCACTTGCAGGAATTCCTGCTGTGGATGCTTGCGACCACCTTGCGGAGGAACGGAAGCCACGGTGCCCTCGATCAGTTTCAGCAGAGCCTGCTGTACGCCTTCGCCGGACACATCCCGGGTGATCGAAGGGTTGTCGGATTTGCGCGAGATCTTGTCGATCTCATCGATGTAGACAATACCCATCTGGGCCTTTTCTACGTCGTAATCGCATTTCTGCAACAGTTTCTGGATGATGTTTTCTACGTCCTCACCCACGTAACCTGCTTCGGTCAGGGTGGTGGCGTCAGCAATGGTGAACGGTACATTGAGCAAGCGGGCCAGAGTTTCAGCCAGCAGGGTTTTGCCGGAGCCTGTAGGGCCAATCAGCAAAATGTTGCTCTTGCCCAGTTCAACGTCGTCGTTTTTCTTGTCACGCTGGTTCAAACGCTTGTAGTGGTTGTAGACCGCTACTGCGAGAACCTTTTTGGCACGCTCCTGCCCAATGACGTATTGGTCAAGGATGCCGCTGATTTCTTTGGGCGATGGCAGTTTATGCGCGCTGCTTTCCGCCTGGGCTTCTTGCACCTCCTCTCGGATGATGTCATTGCACAGGTCGACGCACTCGTCACAGATAAATACCGAGGGGCCGGCAATCAACTTGCGCACTTCATGCTGGCTTTTGCCGCAGAAGGAGCAGTAGAGCAGTTTGCCGTTGTCCTCGCCGTTGCGGGTGTCAGTCATTCGATCGATCCAATCCGGTAGGCTTGCAACACAAGATGAAGGCAATTGCGGGCTTTTTCAAGTCCGCAGGTGGTGCGGATTTCCGGCCACCTGGGATTACTGCCTATCAAGCAGTCATTTAACCATTTGACGCTTATCGAGAACCGAATCAACCAGACCGTACTCAGCAGCGCGTTCGGCGCTCATGAAGTTGTCACGGTTGGTGTCCTTCTCGATGGTTTCCAGCGACTGACCCGTATGGTGAGCCAGCAATTCATTCAGGCGCTGGCGAATGAACAGGATTTCTTTGGCATGGATGTCGATGTCCGACGCCTGCCCCTGAAAGCCGCCCAACGGCTGGTGAATCATCACGCGCGAGTTAGGCAGCGCAAAACGCTTGCCATGTGCGCCGCCGGCCAGCAGGAAAGCACCCATGCTGCAGGCCTGGCCCATGCATGTGGTCGACACGTCCGGCTTGATGAACTGCATGGTGTCGTAGATCGCCATACCAGCAGTCACCGAACCACCTGGTGAGTTGATGTAAAGATGGATGTCCTTGTCCGGGTTCTCCGCTTCAAGGAACAGCAGTTGCGCCGAGATCAGGTTGGCCATGTAGTCTTCTACCGGACCAACCAGAAAGATCACCCTCTCCTTCAGGAGACGCGAGTAGATGTCATAGGCGCGTTCGCCACGGGCGGACTGCTCGATAACCATCGGGACCAGGCCGCCTGCGGCCTGGATGTCAGAGTTCTGCTGAATATAAGAATTGCGGGACATGTCCGGCATTCACTCCCAAATAGTCATGTCTTGAATACGCATAAGCCAGCGCGAAGGCTGGCTTATGGTGTTTTCGAACGAGAGGAGAAATCAGTCGGCTTGTGGAGCTTCTACCGGCTTGACCGCTTCTTCGTACGAGACCGCTTTATCGGTCACGCTCGCTTTCTGCAAAACAGTATCCACAACTTGTTCTTCAAGCACAACCGAACGCACTTCGTTCATCTGCTGTTCGTTCTTGTAGTACCACGATACGACCTGCTCCGGCTCCTGGTAAGCGGAAGCCATTTCCTTGATCAGCTCGCGAACGCGATCTTCGTCTGGCTTGAGGTCGAACTGCTTGACCACTTCAGCAACGATCAGGCCCAGCTCGACACGACGCTTGGCTTGCTCTTCAAACAGCTCGGCCGGCAGCTGATCTGGCTTGATGTTGCCGCCAAACTGCTGAACGGCCTGCACGCGCAGACGGTTCACTTCGTTTTCCAGAAGCGCTTTAGGCACTTCGATCGGGTTGGCGGCCAGCAAGCCGTCCATTACCTGATTTTTGACCTTGGATTTGATCGCCTGACGCAGCTCACGCTCCATGTTCTTGCGAACTTCGGTGCGGAAGCCTTCGATGCCGGTTTCCTTGATGCCGAACTGATTGAAGAATGCTTCGTTCAATTCAGGCAGCTTAGGCTCGGAAACAGTGTTGACCGTGACGGTGAACTCGGCAGCTTTGCCAGCCAGGTCCAGGTTCTGGTAGTCCTCTGGGAACGTCAGGTTCAGGACGCGCTCTTCACCGGCTTTGGCGCCAACGAGGCCGTCTTCGAAGCCAGGAATCATACGGGCCGAACCCAACACCAGTTGAGTGCCGGTAGCGGAGCCGCCAGCGAACTCTTCGCCGTCAGCCTTGCCAACGAAATCGATGATCAGCTGGTCTTCGTTCTGAGCGGCACGGTCGGCTGCTTCAAAGCGAACGTTCTGCTTGCGCAGGATTTCCAGCATGTTGTCGAGGTCGCTGTCAGCCACATCGGCAGACAGACGCTCTACAGCAACGGATTCAAAACCGGCAACGGTGAACTCAGGGAATACTTCGAATGTTGCGACGTATTCCAGGTCCTTGCCTTTTTCGAAGGATTTTGGCTCGACCGACGGAGCGCCAGCCGGGTTCAGCTTTTGCTCTACCACTGCTTCGTAGAAGGTCGCCTGGATCAGGTCGCCCAGTGCGTCTTGACGAGCACCGTCTTCGTAACGCTGGCGGATCACGCTCATTGGCACTTTGCCTGGGCGAAAGCCCGGGATCTTGGCTTTACGTGCGGTCTGCTGCAGACGCTTGTTGACTTCGGTCTCGATGCGCTCAGCTGGCACGCCAATAGTCATGCGGCGCTCAAGAGTGGAAGTGTTTTCAACAGAAACTTGCATGGATATTCCTCGTTGCACAGACGTTAGCCGGCCGTTTCCGACCCCAGAATCAAGGGCAAGCATTCTAGTGGGTCAAACTCAAGAAGTCACCCTACTGAGTGAGGGTAAATACGGTGGAATGATTCAAGGGATGTACCGCGGACAACAATCGTCGTCGCGAGGCTTCTGGCTCGGGCATGAATCGCCCTATATAAAAGGAAGCGATTATGGCCGGACGTCGCCCTGAAATAAAAAAAGCCGCACTAGGCGGCTTTCTTTAATCCTTGAGGCTGCCGGGGCAACTCTCGAGGTTTTTACTGGTGCGGACGGAGAGACTCGAACTCTCACACCTTGCGGCGCTGGAACCTAAATCCAGTGTGTCTACCAATTCCACCACATCCGCGTTTGAAGCTGTCAAAGCAAAGGCGCCAGATTATAAGTCTGGCGCCTTCTTCGAATATGGGGTGGACGAAGGGGATCGAACCCTCGACAACGGGAGTCACAATCCCGTGCTCTACCAACTGAGCTACGCCCACCATATTGCGTTGTAACCGGCGCATTCGTAAAGAACACTACTTGTGCCAAAGCTGCCGTTAATGGCGCACCCGGCAGGACTCGAACCTGCGACCATCCGCTTAGAAGGCGGATGCTCTATCCAGCTGAGCTACGGGCGCTTATTTAATTTGCATTCTTGCGACTACAAATTAAGAGCTTTCAATCATGCTGAGTCGATCTGAACTCCACCTGACTTAATCAACCTACCGACTTCGCAAGCCATCTCTGGCTACTCAGTGCTAGGCTGTGCCCGACAAGTGCGACGAATCTTATAGACGGTCTAAAAGGTCGTCAACTCTTTTTTCCAAAAAATTCAGGTAATTAAAGGGGTTAGGGGATTATGCAGACCAACCGCCTTTGCCCGTGCGCGATGTCATGCGAGAATGCGCGCTCTTTTTTCCTCCCTTCCGATGGTTAATCACGCGTAATGACTGCAAAACTAATAGACGGCAAAGCGATCGCAGCCAACCTGCGCCAGCAGATCGCCAAACGTGTCGCCGAGCGTCGCGAGCAGGGCCTGCGAACGCCAGGCCTCGCGGTGATCCTGGTCGGCAGCGATCCCGCCTCTCAGGTTTACGTCTCACACAAACGCAAAGACTGCGAGGAGGTCGGGTTCATCTCTCAGGCCTACGACCTGCCAAGCGCCACCACCCAGACCGAGCTGACGGACCTCATCGATCGCCTGAACGACGACGCCGCCATCGACGGGATTCTGCTGCAATTGCCGCTGCCGGAACACCTCGATGCCTCAAGCCTGCTTGAACGCATTCGCCCCGATAAAGACGTGGACGGTTTCCACCCCTATAACGTCGGTCGCCTGGCCCAGCGCATTCCTCTTCTGCGCCCTTGCACGCCTAAAGGCATCATGACGCTGCTGGAAAGCACGGGTGTGGATTTGTACGGCAAAGATGCGGTGGTTGTAGGTGCATCCAACATTGTTGGCCGGCCTATGGCCATGGAACTGCTGCTCGCGGGCTGCACCGTCACCGTGACGCATCGTTTTACCCAGGACCTGGCCGGGCATGTCGGTCGTGCTGACCTGGTAGTGGTCGCCGCCGGCAAACCCGGGCTTGTGAAGGGCGAATGGATCAAGCAAGGCGCCATCGTCATCGACGTGGGTATCAACCGTCAGGATGACGGCAAGCTGGTAGGCGATGTGGTGTATGACACTGCCCTGCCCCGCGCTGGCTGGATCACTCCAGTACCGGGCGGCGTAGGCCCGATGACCCGCGCCTGTCTGCTGGAAAACACGCTTTACGCAGCGCAAACGCTGCACGGCTGATCGGCTTGACTGATCAGAGAAGCAAAAAACGGCACCCCAGGGTGCCGTTTTTTATGGGTTGCTCAGATGTGAAGATGTGGGAGCGCGCTTGCCTGCGATTGCGGTGTGTCAGGTGCCATAACGGTTAGATGCACCCTCATTATCGGGGGCAAGCGCGCTCCTACAGGTCTCTACTTCTTGGCGCTTTCCCAGCTTTTCAGCAGCTCGTTGTAGTTGATGGTTTCGCCCTTCGGCTTCTCGTTGGCCAACTTGCGTTGTGGCGCGAGGAACTTGCCGCCGCTGGCTTCAGCTTTCTTGTACCACTCTTCAGCCGAGGTTTCCGGGTTCATCTTCGGCGCACAACCGCTGGCTTCCTGAACCTTCGAACGCTCGATACGGGTCATGATCGCGTCCTGATCCTTGGCCAGACCGTCGAGCGCTGCCTGCGCAGTTTTCTCGCCGGTAACCGCCTCGGCCACGTGGCTCCACCACAACTGAGCGAGCTTCGGATAGTCAGGCACGTTAGTACCGGTAGGCGACCACTGAACACGTGCCGGGCTGCGATAGAACTCCACCAGACCGCCGAGTTTCGGCGCCAGCGCAGTCATCTCTTTCGAGTTGATGTCCGACTCACGAATAGGCGTCAGGCCCACGATGGTTTTCTTCAGCGATACGGTTTTCGACGTCACGAATTGCGCGTACAACCACGCCGCCAGACGTTGCTTCTCAGGCGTCGCTTTCAGGAACGTCCACGAACCCACGTCCTGATAGCCCAGTTTCATGCCTTCTTTCCAGTATGGACCTTTAGGCGACGGCGCCATCCGCCACTTCGGCGTGCCATCGGCATTCATCACCGGCAGACCCGGTTTGGTCATGTCGGCCGTGAACGCGGTGTACCAGAAGATTTGCTGAGCGACGTTACCTTGCGAAGGCACGGGGCCCGACTCGGAGAACGTCATACCAGCGGCTTCAGGTGGCGCGTAGGCTTTGAGCCAGTCGATGTATTTCTGAGTGGCGAATACAGCTGCCGGGCCGTTGGTGTCGCCGCCACGGGTGATGCTTGACCCGACCGGATGGCAATCCTCTACACGGATGCCCCACTCGTCCACTGGCAAGCCGTTCGGCAAGCCCTTGTCGCCGCTACCCGCCATGGAGAACCAGGCATCGGTGAAGCGCCAGCCCAGGGATGGGTCTTTTTTGCCGTAGTCCATGTGGCCGTAGACTTTCTTGCCGTCGAGCTCCTTGACGTCTTCGCTGAAGAACTTGGCGATGTCTTCATAGGCAGACCAGTTGACTGGCACGCCCAGCTCGTAGCCGTACTTGGCCTTGAACTTCTCTTTCAGGTCAGGACGGTCGAACCAGTCAGCACGGAACCAGTACAGGTTGGCGAACTGCTGGTCAGGCAGTTGATACAGTTTGCCGTCTGGCGCGGTGGTGAACGAGGTGCCGATGAAGTCCTTCAGGTCCAGGGTTGGCGAGGTGAAGTTCTTGCCTTCGTTGGCCATCATGTCGGTGAGCGATTCGGCCTTGCCATAGCGGAAGTGCGTACCGATCAAGTCAGAGTCGTTGACCCAGCCGTCATAGATACTTTTGTCGGACTGCATCGCGGTTTGCAGCTTCTCGATGACGTCGCCTTCCTGGAGCAGGTCGTGAGTCACCTTGATGCCGGTGATTTCAGTGAACGCCTTGGCCAGGGTTTTGGATTCGTACTCGTGAGTGGTCAGGGTTTCCGACACCACTTTGATGTCCATGCCGCGGAATGGCTCAGCCGCCTTGATGAACCACTTCAACTCTTCCAGCTGCTGTTCGGCAGTGAGTGTCGAAGGCTTGAACTCGCTGCCCACCCATTTTTTCGCTGCGTCTTCGTATTGATCAGCCCACGCCGACACGCTCAACCCGCTGAGCGTCAGCATGGTCGCCAATGTCACACTATGTCGCAGCTTGTTTTTCTTATTGAACATAGACACCTCCAGTGTTTTTTCTTATTTAGTCCCGCTTTCAAACCTCTAGCGACTCTATGCAGGAGCGCGCTTGCCCGCGAGGGCGATCTGTCTGCGAAGAATGTATCGACCGACAGTCCTCTATCGCGGGCAAGCGCGCGCCTACAGTTGAGCGGCGCTCTTACGACTCAATCTTCAACCCCAACGCATTACCACCAACAGCCACAACAGGGACAACCCCGATGCAACCCAGATGCTCCAGTCGGTCGCGCCGATTACCAGCAAATGCAGGTAGGCGCTGCCCAATAATCCGATGAACAACCGATCGCCACGGGTGGTGGAGATCGGCAAGAAACCTCGCCGCTCAATGCTCGCCGAACGCAACTCCCAAGCGGTCATACCGACCAGGATTGCGGCGATGCTGCCAAAGAAAATTGCGGTGGGCAGTGTCCAGGCCATCCATTCCATATCAGCGACTCCTCAGACACGACCAAGAGCAAAGCCCTTGACCACGTGATTGCGAACGAACCAGATCACCAGCATCCCCGGCAGGATAGTCAATACCCCGGCCGCTGCCAGCACCCCCCAATCAATACCCGAAGCCGACACTGTACGCGTCATCACGGCCGCGATCGGCTTGGCGTTAACCGATGTCAGCGTGCGCGCCAACAACAGTTCAACCCAGGAGAACATGAAGCAGAAGAACGCTGTCACACCGATGCCAGAGCCAATCAACGGGATGAAGATCTTGCCGAAGAACTTGGGAAAGCTGTAACCGTCGATGTACGCCGTTTCGTCGATCTCTTTCGGTACGCCCGACATGAAGCCTTCGAGAATCCACACCGCCAGCGGCACGTTGAACAGGCAATGTGCCAATGCGACCGCGATGTGAGTGTCGAACAACCCGATGGAGGAGTACAGCTGGAAAAACGGAAGCAGGAACACCGCCGGTGGCGCCATTCGGTTGGTCAGCAACCAGAAGAACAGGTGCTTGTCGCCGAGGAAACGATAGCGTGAAAACGCATAAGCCGCAGGCAATGCCACGCTCAGCGATATCACGGTATTCAGGCAAACGTAGTACAGCGAGTTGATGTAGCCGCTGTACCAGCTTTCATCGGTGAAAATCACCTTGTAGTTCGCCAGTGTGAAGTCCTGCGGGAACAGCGTCAGACCGCCGAGGATTTCGGTGTTGGTCTTGAACGACATGTTCACCAGCCAGTAAATCGGCAGCAGCAGGAACACCAGATAGATCCACAACGGGATGATTGTTTTCAGAGAAACTTTTGCGCGCATGTTCATGGCCGCTCCTCAGTTCTTTTCGCCGTGGGTCATGGCGGTGTAGAACACCCACGACACCAACAGAATGATCAGGAAATACACCAGCGAGAAAGCCGCCGCCGGACCGAGGTCAAACTGCCCCAGGGCCATGGTGGTGAGGGTCTGGCTGAGGAACGTCGTCGAGTTACCCGGACCGCCACCGGTGAGCACGAACGGCTCGGTGTAAATCATGAAACTGTCCATGAACCGCAGCATCACCGCGATCAACAGCACGCTCTTCATCTTCGGCAACTGGATGTGACGGAACACCGCCCAGCTCGACGCCCGATCAATGCGCGCGGCCTGGTAATACACATCCGGAATAGCCCGCAGGCCGGAATAAGCGAGCAGCGCCACCAGTGAAGTCCAGTGCCAGACGTCAATGATCAGCACCGTTACCCAGGCATCCGAAGCGTTCGCGGCGTAGTTGTAGCTGATGCCCAGCACGTTGTTGAGAAACCAGCCCATCAGGCCGATATCGCCACGGCCAAAGATCTGCCAGATGGTGCCGACCACGTTAAACGGAATCAGCAGCGGAATGGTCATCACGATCAGGCACAGCGAAGACCAGCGCCCTTTTGTCGGCATACACAGCGCAATACCGATACCCAGCGGGATCTCGATCAACAGCACACACGCCGAATAGATGAACTGACGCAACAGCGAATCGTGCAGGCGCGGGTCCTGCAACACTTGGCGGAACCAGTCGGTACCGACGAAGTAGCGGCTGGACTGGTCGAAAATGTCCTGCACCGAATAGTTGACCACGGTCATCATCGGGATGATGGCGCTGAACGCCACCAGCAGAAACACTGGCATTACCAACCACCAGGCTTTGTTGTTCTGCACCTTACTCATGGGGCACCTCACTCGCCGGGTTGGCTTCCAGCAGATAGTCGTCGGCGTACAGCATCAACCACTGGCCGGGAAAACTGATCCATGCCTGACCTTGCGGCACCGGTTTGTCTTCCTGAATGCGGACCTTGAGCAACTGGCCCGCCAGTTTCAGCGTAATGATCTTGTAGGTGCCGAGGTCTTCGACGTAAGTCACGTCAGCGCACATGGCGTCGTCGTACGGGCCGTCCCAGAGATGCACGAACTCAGGGCGAATGCCGACCTTGAGGCTGGTCCACTGAGTCGACGCCAGGCGTTGCTGCAAACCTTCGGACAGCGGCAGGTGAATGTCACCGAACCCTACGCCACCCGGTTGCGGGGTGACTTCGATCAGGTTCATGCCGGGGCTGCCGATGAAGTAGCCGACGAAGGTGTGACGTGGTTTTTCGAACAGCTCGCGGGGCGTGCCGAACTGCACGATCTGACCGCCGAACATCACGGCGATCTTATCGGCAAAAGTCGAAGCCTCAAGCTGGTCGTGGGTGACGTAGACCATGGTGATGTTGAACTGCTCATGGATTTGTTTGAGCTTGCGCCGCAGCTTCCACTTCAGGTGCGGGTCAATAACGGTCAACGGTTCGTCGAACAGGATCGCTGATACGTCATCGCGCACGAGACCCCGGCCCATCGAGACTTTCTGTTTCTCGTCGGCGGTGAGGTTCTTGGCTTTCTTTTTAAGCAGCGGTTGCAGGTCAAGTACGTCGGCGATTTCGTGAACCTTGGCCGCTACCTTTTTCTCATCCATGCCCTGGTTGCGGAGCGGGAACGCGAGGTTGTCGAACACCGTCATGGTGTCGTACACCACCGGAAACTGGAAAACCTGGGCGATGTTGCGCTGCTCGGGGGACATGTCGTTGACCACTGTGCTGTCGAACATCACCTTGCCTTCCGACGGGCTCAGCAGGCCGGAAATGATGTTGAGCAGGGTCGATTTGCCGCAGCCGGACGGGCCAAGCAACGCGTAAGCGCCGCCCTGCTCCCAGATGTGGCTCATCTCGCGGATCGCATAGTCTTCAGGCCCGCTTGGCGTGGCGCTGTAACTATGGGCGAGGTTTTGCAAACGGATCTCAGCCATCAGGCAACCCTCGCCATGCGCAGGCCCGGCGCCTGAATCAGGCCGCCCTGCTGATCGAATACAAACAATTTATGCGTCGGGATGTAGACGCGGATCGACGCATCGACGTCGTACGCATGCACGCCCGGCAAATGCAGCACCAGCGAGAAATGCTCGTTGCGCACATGCAGGAATGTTTCGGAACCGCTGATCTCGGCCAGCTCCACAGTCACCGCCAGTTCCAGATCGTCGTCGTTGGACGGCACCAGGCTCAGGTGGCTCGGGCGCACGCCAAAGCGGTAGTCGCCATCACCGATATTGCGCAGATCAACGTTGAGCGGGAAGTGTGCAAAGTTGGCGAAGCTGACTTCGTTGCCTTGTATGCGGCCCGGCATCAGGTTGATCGGCGGCTCTGAAAACAGCTCGGCGGCGAGCACGGTTTTCGGCTGGTGATAGACCTCAGGCGTGCGACCGCTCTGGATCACCCGGCCCTCGTGAAGAATGGTCGTGGTACCACCGAGGGCGAGCGCTTCGTTCGGCTCGGTGGTGGCGTAGATCGCGATGGTGTGGCGCGCTTCAAACAACAGGCGCATCTCCTGACGCAGCTCTTCGCGCAGCTTGTAGTCCAGGTTGACCAGGGGCTCATCGAACAGGATCAGCTCAGCGTCCTTGACCAGCGCCCGCGCCATGGCGGTACGTTGCTGCTGGCCGCCGGAGAGTTCCAGGGGATAACGGGAGAGGAATTTTTCGATCCGCAGCATTTTCGCGGTTTCCAGAACCTTGTTCTGGATTTCTTCTTTCGATACACCGGCCTGACGCAGTGGCGAGGCGATATTGTCGAAAACGGTCATGCTCGGGTAGTTGATGAACTGCTGATACACCATTGAAACGTTGCGATGGCGCACGGCAACTTTGGTGACATCTTTGCCATTCATCAGTACCCGGCCGCTGTCTGGCTTGTCCAGGCCGGCCATCAGGCGCATCAGGCTGGTTTTGCCTGATAAGGTGCGCCCCAGCAATACGTTGAATGAGCCAGGTTCGAAGCTCAGCGACGCATCATCGATCCAGATCTGACCGTCGACTGCGCGGCTGACGTGCTCAAGCGTGAGAGACATGGCGTGCCCTTTTGTCTGTTCTGATTCTTATTAGAAGACTGGTGCTTGTTGTTCTGGTCGCACGTTCGTCGACCCGCTTGTTGGATAGCGACAATCATGCCAATCCGCGCGCACACGCACCTGAACAGCCACAAGCCACGGAATAGAGCCTTCTCGACGAGTTGCGCATCAGACTTACATTCGTTGCTGAACAAAAATGAACAGTAAACACTGAACACCTGAACAAAATGAACATTGACTTTGAACAATCCTGAACAACAATGGACGTAGGTTCCGGGCACGGATGCTCATGCAAGCCGCTGATAAAAAACAAAGCATAAAAATAAAAGCATCCGCGCGGACTCCAACCCATGGCCTTACCCAGCGTCTCCAGTAATCACGACACCATCATTCAGGACTCATGGGCCCGCTGCCGCGAATTCGGCCTGGACCATCAGTCGCGCCCCGCCTTCGGTCAGTTACCTGCACAACAGGTTGCGCAGTTGCTTGAGCGCAATCATTCGTTAGTGCAAACCACGCATCAGCAAGTGCTGCCCTTTTACGAAAACATCCTCAGTAACTCCAATTGCCTGATCCTGCTGGCTGACCACCGAGGCCAGGTGCTGAACTCGTGGGGCACCAAACGCTTCGTCGAGCCGAAGCAAAGCCTGGGGTTCGTCGCCGGTGCCAGCTGGGTTGAACAAGCCACCGGCACCAATGCCATTGGCACCGCGCTGGCGTGCGAGCAGGCTGTACACATTGAGCACGACGAACACTTTCTGAAGGCCAATCGCTTCATGACCGGTTCTGCTGCGCCAATCTTCGATGCCAGCCGCCGCATGATCGCAGTGCTCGATGTCTCCAGCGACAGCTTCCTGCCGCCATCCCACACGCTGGGCATGGTGAAAATGATGAGCCAGACCATCGAAAACCGGCTAATCCTCGACCAGTTCCACCACAGCTATTTCCAGCTCACGTTCAACACCGGCCTTAATAACCTCGACAGTCAATGGGCGGGTTTGCTGGTGTTCGACGAAAGCGGACACATCCTCTGTGCCAATCGGCGCGCCGACAATCTGCTGGGCGTGAGCCTGTTGCGGGTCAACATCGAAGACCTGTTCAAGGCGCCGGTCTCGCAACTGCTCGATCAGGTCGAGGGCCAGCCGTTCGAATTGCAGGCGTCAGGGCATAACCGTTTTCATTGCCTGCTCAAGCGCCCCAAGGCTCAAGTCCTCCAACTGCGCAGCGTACCGTCTGCCAGGAAACCGCTGATCAACGAGCCCTCGCCTCTTGCAGATATGGGATTGGGAGACGAGAAAGTCGCGAAGGCCGCCAGTCAGGCGCAGCGCTTGCTGGAGAAAAACATTCCACTGCTGATTCACGGCGAAACGGGTGTCGGCAAAGAGGTCTTCGTCAAGGCCCTGCATCAGGCGAGCTCGCGTTCGCAGCAGCCGTTGATTGCCGTCAACTGCGCAGCGATTCCGTCCGAACTGGTCGAGGCTGAGCTGTTCGGCTACGAAAAAGGTGCCTTCACCGGCGCTCACCACAAAGGCAGCATCGGGCTGATCCGCAAGGCCGACAAAGGCACTCTGTTTCTGGACGAGATCGGCGACATGCCGCTGCCAGTTCAGGCAAGACTGTTGCGGGTGTTGCAGGAACGCTGCGTGCAGCCGCTGGGCAGCAGCGAGTTGTATCCGGTGGACATTCGGGTAATTTCCGCCACCCATTGTTCGTTGCGCGAACAGGTGCAGAGCGGGCACTTCCGTCAGGATTTGTATTACCGAATCAGCGGGCTGAACCTTGAGCTGCCGCCGTTGCGCGAGCGCACTGATAAAGCCGCGCTGGTACGACGGATCTGGGAGCAACATCGGGAACCTGAGCAAACAGCCGGATTCGACGCGCAAGTGATGGCACTGTTCGAACGCCATCCGTGGCCTGGCAACTTGCGTCAGTTGAGCAACGTTATTCAGGTGGCGTTGGCGCTGGCTGACGACGAGGTGATTTCGGCAGAGCACTTGCCGGAGGATTTTTTCGCGGATATGGAGATGGGCAGCGATTTCTCACAGCCCGGCGAAGCGCTGAATGCCAAAGCGAATCTGGCCTCGGCAGCGGATTTGAGTGAGTTGTTGCAGGAGAGCGGCGGGAATATCTCCCACCTGGCCAAGCGGTTGGGCGTTAGCCGCAATACGCTTTACAAGCGGCTGCGCGAGCAGGGGTTTTGATTTGAGGTCGGCGGCGTCTGCAATGACGTCTTTCGCGGGCAAGCTCCTACAGTTGAATGCGATCCCTTGTAGGAGCGCGCTTGCCCGCGATGGGTGTTTGACGCCGATGATCAATCCGCCAAACGCCAGGTCGTCACGCCCTTGCCGTCTTCCAGCACAACGCCCATGTCGGTGAGCTGGTCGCGAACCCGGTCCGATTCTGCCCAGTTCTTGTCGGCACGCGCCTGCAGACGCGCCTGAATCAACGCCTCCACTTCTGCCGCATCGACACGGCCTTCAGCGCCTGCACGCAAGAAATCGTCTGCCTCCAGCTGCAACACGCCCAACACACTGGCGAGCTGCTTCAAACGTGCTGCCAAACCGGCAGCAGCGGCCTTATCGCTTTCGCGCAGACGGTTGATCTCGCGCACCATCTCAAACAGCACGGCGCACGCTTCCGGCGTGCCGAAGTCATCGTTCATTGCCGCTGTGAAACGCTCGACGAACGCTTCGCCACCCGAAGGCTCGGCCAGCGGCAAGCCGCGCAACGCGTGGTAGAACCGCTCCAGCGCCGACTTCGATTCCTTCAGGCTGTCTTCGGAATAGTTGATCGCGCTGCGGTAGTGACTGGACACCAACAGATAACGCACCACTTCCGGCTGATACTTTTCCAGCACATCGCGAATGGTGAAGAAGTTGTTCAAGGACTTGGACATCTTCTCGCCATTGATGCGAATCATGCCGCAATGCAGCCAGGCGTTGGCATAGGTCTTGCCGGTGGCCGCTTCGCTCTGGGCGATTTCGTTCTCATGGTGCGGAAACTCGAGGTCGCTGCCCCCGCCATGAATATCGAACGTCTCACCCAGGCAGCAGGTGGACATCACCGAGCATTCAATGTGCCAGCCCGGACGCCCGGCGCCCCACGGCGATTCCCAGCTTGGCTCTCCCGGCTTGACGCCTTTCCACAGCACGAAATCCAGCGGATCGTCTTTGGATTCGTCCACTTCGATGCGCGCGCCGATGCGCAAATCTTCGATCTTCTTGCGCGACAGCTTGCCGTAACCGAGGAACTTGCCCACGCGGTAATACACGTCGCCGTTGCCCGGCGCGTAGGCGTAACCCTTGTCGATCAACGTCTGGATCATGTCATGCATGCCGCCGATGTAATCGGTGGCACGCGGCTCCATGTCCGGCTTGAGGATGTTCAGGCGCGCTTCATCTTCATGCATCGCCTCGATCATGCGCGCGGTCAGAGCATCGAACGCTTCGCCGTTTTTATGGGCGCGGCTGATGATCTTGTCGTCGATGTCAGTGATGTTGCGCACATACGTCAGGTCGTAGCCGCTGAAACGCAACCAGCGCGTGACCAGATCGAACGCCACCATGCTGCGGCCATGGCCCAGGTGGCAGTAGTCATACACCGTCATCCCGCAGACATACATGCGCACCTTGTTGCCATCCAGCGGCTTGAAGACTTCTTTGCTCTTGGTGAGCGTGTTGTAGATCGAAAGCACGTTCTGCCCCTTACCTGTACCGCATCAAGTCCACGAATCGCGCAGCGTTACCGTGCGATTGAATACCGGCTGGCCGGGTTTCGAGTCCTTGATGTCCGCGCAGAAATAACCTTCGCGTTCAAACTGGAAACGGTCTTCCGGCGCAGCTTCGCCCAACGAAGGTTCAGCACGACAACCGGTCAGGACCTGCAGCGAATCGGGGTTGATGTTCTCGAGGAAGCTTTGGCCGTCCTCGGCTTTCTCAGGGTTGGCCGAGCGGAACAAGCGGTCATACAGACGCACTTCGCATTCGATGCTTTCAGCCGCCGGCACCCAGTGCACAACGCCTTTGACCTTGCGGCCTTCGGGGTTCTTGCCCAGAGTTTCAGGATCGTACGAGCAGCGCAGTTCGACGATGTTGCCGTCGGCGTCCTTGATCGCTTCATCGGCGCGGATCACGTAGCTGCCACGCAAGCGCACTTCGCCGTTCGGCTCTAGACGCTTGTAACCCTTGGGCGGCTCTTCCATGTAGTCATCGCGGTCGATATAGATCTCGCGGGAGAACGGCAGCTTGCGCACGCCCTGTTCTTCCTGCTGCGGATGACGCGGCAGTTCGAGGTGATCGACCTTGCCTTCAGGGTAGTTGGTGATCACGACTTTCAGCGGGCGCAGCACGCACATGGCACGCGGGGCATTCTGGTCCAGATCCTGACGGATGCTGAACTCAAGCATGCCGAAATCGACCACGCCATCAGAGCGGTTGGTGCCGACCATTTCACAGAAATTGCGGATCGATGCAGGCGTGTATCCACGACGACGGAACCCCGACAACGTCGACATCCGTGGGTCGTCCCAGCCATGCACGTGCTTTTCATCGACCAGTTGCTTGAGCTTGCGCTTGCTGGTGATGGTGTAGTTGAGATTGAGGCGCGAAAACTCGTACTGACGCGGCTTGCTCGGCACCGGCAGGTTGTCGAGGAACCAGTCGTACAGCGGACGATGGCTTTCGAACTCCAGGGTGCAGATCGAATGCGTGATGCCTTCGATGGCGTCCGACTGACCGTGGGTGAAATCGTAGATCGGGTAGATGCACCACTTGTCACCGGTCTGGTGGTGATGCGCGTGACGAATGCGATAAAGGATCGGGTCGCGCAGGTTCATGTTCGGCGACGCCATGTCGATCTTGGCGCGCAGCACGCGGGCGCCGTCTTCGAACTCACCGGCCTTCATGCGGGCGAACAGGTCCAGGTTTTCCTCGACGCTGCGCTCGCGGAACGGGCTGTTCTTGCCGGGCTCGGTCAGGGTGCCGCGGTATTCACGGGCCTGCTCGGGGGTCAGGTCATCAACATACGCCTTGCCGGACTTAATCAGCTCGACGGCCCAGTCGTGCAACTGGTCGAAGTACTGAGAGGCGTAGCGCACCTCGCCAGACCACTCAAAGCCCAGCCATTTGACGTCGCTCTCAATGGCGTCGATGTATTCCTGGTCTTCCTTGGCCGGGTTGGTGTCATCGAAGCGCAGATGAGTCACACCGCCGAATTCCTGAGCCAGACCAAAGTTGACGCAGATCGACTTGGCGTGACCGATGTGCAGGTAGCCGTTTGGCTCTGGCGGGAATCGGGTCACGATCTGGGTGTGCTTGCCCGAGTCCAGGTCTGCCTGCACGATCGGGCGCAGGAAGTTGGTGGGAATTGCAGGGCCTGCCTTTGAATTCGCAGCGGCGTCTTGAGTGGGCTTGCTCATAAAATCCTTGAACTTACTAGTGGCTGCCAGGGTAGGCCGACTAAATCAAAGCGCTTATCATAGCCGAACCTGTCAAGACCCTGACAGCACGCAGTGACAAAACTGCCCCGGCTGGTTGAAAGAACAGCCCGCCACGAATTCCAGAAGAGCGACCACGCCCATGTCAAAAGTAAAGCTGACCACAAATCACGGTGACATCGTCCTGCAACTGAACGCCGAAAAAGCGCCGCTGACCGTCGCCAACTTCATCGACTACGTCAACGCCGGACATTACGAGAACACTGTTTTTCACCGCGTCATCGGTAACTTCATGGTCCAGGGCGGCGGTTTCGAGCCGGGCATGAAAGAAAAGAAAGACAAGCGCCCGAGCATTCAGAACGAAGCCGACAACGGCCTGGCGAACAAAAAGTACACCGTCGCCATGGCCCGCACCATGGAGCCGCATTCGGCGTCCGCGCAGTTCTTCATTAACGTTGCCGACAACAGCTTCCTCAATCACAGCGGCAAGACTGTTCAGGGCTGGGGTTATGCGGTGTTTGGCGAAGTGATCGAGGGCACTGATGTCGTCGACAAGATCAAAGGCGTTCCCACCACGTCCAAAGCCGGCCATCAGGATGTGCCCGCCGAAGACGTGATCATCGAAAAAGCCGAGATCATTGAGTGATATTGCTGATCTCCGATCTGCACCTGGAAGAACAGCGCCCGGACATCACCCGGGCGTTTCTGGATCTGCTGAGCGGTCGCGCCCGCGAAGCGAAATCCTTGTACATCCTCGGTGATTTTTTTGAAGCCTGGATTGGCGATGATGCGATGTCGCCTTTTCAGCGTTCCATCTGTGAGGCGCTTCGGGCATTGAGTGACAGCGGCACGCAGGTGTTTCTGATGCACGGTAATCGCGACTTCATGATCGGCAAGAGTTTCTGCAAAGCGGCAGGCTGCACGCTGTTGAGTGACCCCACTGTGGTGAACTTCAACGGTGAGGCCGTACTGCTGATGCACGGCGACAGCCTGTGTACCCGCGATGAGGCGTACCAGCGCATGCGTCGCTATTTGCGCAATCCGGTTACGTTATGGGTCTTGCGGCACCTGCCATTGAGCACCCGGCACAAGCTGGCCCGCAAACTGCGCAGTGAAAGCAAGACGCAAACCCGCATGAAAACCAACGACATCGTCGACGTCACGCCTGAAGAGGTGCCGCGGATCATGCGTGAGTACGGGGTGAAAACCCTGATCCACGGCCATACGCACCGCCCAGCCATCCACAAACTGCAGATCGGCGACGACACGGCGCAACGCATCGTGTTGGGTGACTGGGACAAGCAAGGCTGGACGTTGCAGGTGGATGAGCAAGGCTTTCAGCTCAGCGCGTTTGATTTTGTGGACGCGTGATCCTTGTAGGAGCGCGCTTGCCCGCGATGGCTTTGTGTCAGACATCTTTCTTTGACTGAACAATCGCAATTGCGGGCAAGCGCGCTCCTACAGGGTCCGGCAGGGTCTTCGTATCAATGCCCGCCACCCGGCGCAGCCTTGGCGCCAAACGGCGGTTTGGCCATCCAGACCACCAGGATCAGCGCAACGAACATCCAGCCCAGCATGTAGAAATAATCCACCGTGGACATCATGTACGCCTGGCTGGTGACGAGGCTGTCCAGTTGCGCGTAAGCCTGATTGCTCGACCCTCCCATGGTGTCCAGCGCATGCCGGGTAACCGGGTCATATACGCTGATGCTTTCGGTCAGGTAGGCGTGGTGCTGATCGGCACGGCGAATCCAGATCCAGGTGGTCAGCGACGCGGCGAAACTGCCGCCCAGGTTACGCAAAAACGTCGCCAGCCCCGAGCCGTCAGCGATCTGCGACGGAGGTAAGTCCGACATCAGAATGCTCAACGTCGGCATGAAGAACAGCGCAATCCCCGCCCCCATGAACAACTGCACCAGCGCGATGTGTTCGAAGTCCACCTGACTGGTGAACCCTGCGCGCATGAAGCAACTTGCGCCGATCCCCAGAAACGACAGCCCTGACAGCACCCGCAAGTCGAACTTGTTCGCGTATTTGCCCACGAACGGCGACATCAGCACCGGCAGAATGCCAATCGGCGCCACCGCCAGCCCCGCGTAAGTCGGCGTGTAGCCCATTTGCGTTTGCAGCCACTGCGGCAGGATCAGGTTGATCCCGAAGAACCCCGAATACCCCGCCACCAACGCGATGGTCCCGACCCGGAAGTTGCGGTAGGCAAACAGCCGCAGGTTGACCACCGGATGCTCGTCGGTCATTTCCCAGATGACGAACGCCACCAGGCCAATCGCGGCGATCACGCTGCCAATGATGATGAAGTTCGACTCGAACCAGTCCATGTCGTTGCCTTTGTCGAGCACCACCTGCAATGCGCCGACGCCGATGATCAGCGTGATCAAGCCCACGTAATCCATCGGTTGACGACTGGTGGTAACCGGCCGTTCAGCCATTTGCTGACGGACCACGAACGCTGCAAACAGGCCAATGGGCACGTTGATGAAGAATATCCACGGCCAGCTGTAACTGTCGGTGATCCAGCCGCCGAGGATGGGCCCGGCGATAGGCGCCACCACCGTCACCATCGCCAGCAATGCCAGTGCCATCCCCCTTTTCGCTGGAGGATAGACGGCGATCAGCAGCGTCTGCGTCATCGGATACAACGGCCCCGCGACCACCCCTTGCAACACGCGAAAGCCCACCAACTCAGGCATGGAGGTCGAGATACCGCACAGAAACGACGCCATCACAAACAGGATCGTCGCCCATATGAAGAGCTTCACCTCACCAAAACGACGGCTGAGCCAGCCGGTCAGCGGCAACGCAATGGCGTTACTCACGGCAAACGAGGTAATCACCCACGTGCCCTGCTCCGAACTCACCCCCAGGTTGCCGGAGATGGTCGGCAGTGCGACGTTGGCAATCGTGGTGTCGAGCACCTGCATGAACGTCGCCAGCGACAGCCCGATGGTGCAAAGCAACAGGCTGGGCGGCGTGAAAGAAGCGGGAGCGTCGTTACTCATCGCGAATCCTTTGACACTTTGAAGTCGCGCCAGCCCGAAGGCCGCCGCGTACGGATTGGCGAATCAACGCTGGGCGGTTTTGCCGGTGGCAGCGCTGTTTTCGTGGATCAGGCGGTTGATCAGCGTGTCGGCGTCGGCCAGTTGCTTCTCATACACGTTGGTGCTGAACGAGGCCTGTTTCGGCGGTTGCTGCGCCAGCACCGGGCCGCTCTGGTCGTGCAGATTGACGTCGACCACCGTCGACAGACCGATACGCAACGGGTTCTGAGCCAACTGATCCGGGTTGATATGGATCCGCACCGGCACCCGCTGCACGATCTTGATCCAGTTGCCGGTGGCGTTCTGAGCCGGCAGCAAAGCGAAAGCGCTGCCTGTCCCGGCGCCGACACTGTCGACCGTGCCGCTGTACTTCACGTCGCTGCCGTACAGATCGGCCTCGATGTCCACGGGCTGCCCGATGCGCATTTTGCCGAGCTGGGTTTCCTTGAAGTTGGCATCGATCCACAGCTGATTCAGCGGGATCACCGCCATCAACGCCATACCCGGCTGCACCCGTTGCCCCAGTTGCACGGAGCGCTTGGCCACGTAACCGGTGACTGGCGCGATCAATGTGCTGCGCGCGCTGCTCAGATACGCCTGGCGCAACTGCGCGGCGGCCGCTTTCACGTCCGGGTGCGACGACACCTCGGTGTCATCCACCAGAGCGGTACTGGTCGCCAACTGCTGCTGAAGGTTGTTCAGGGCATTTTGTGCGCTGGTCAGATCGTCTTTGGCGTGGGACAGCTCTTCCTGGGAAATCGCGCCACCGGCCGCCAGATTGCGCCGGCGATTGTAGTTGTCCTGGGCCTTCTTCACTTCCGCGCGCTGGGCGGCCATTTGCGCTTTCATGCCATCCACGTTGCTATAAAGTCCGCGCACCTGACGCACGGTGCGGGCCAGATTGGCCTCGGCGCTTTGCTGCGCGACTTCGGCATCGCTGGGATCGAACTGAATCAGCACCTGCCCTTCACGCACCAGATCGCCATCGTCGGCGCCAATGCTGACCACCGTGCCGGTCGATTGCGGGGTGATCTCCACCACGTTGCCGTTGACGTACGCGTCGTCGGTGCTTTCGTACCAGCGACCGTACATCTCGTACCAGGCCCACACACCCAGGCCGCCAAGGATGACGACCAGCGCCAGGCCGATCAGCAGCAGCTTGCGCTTGCGCGGATTGGCTTTGGGTGTGCTGTCGCCACCTGACGCTTTTGCGTCTTTGTGTTGATCGGGCACTTCTTTCTGATCGGGTGTTGCAGAGTGTTGTGAAGCGTTACTTTCGGAGGCAGTGGCCATGACGATTACCTTACTTAGTCAGCGACGCAGTTGACGGGGCGGCGGATTCGCCGGGGGCGCTGGGCGCGAAACCGCCACCCAGGGCCTGCATCAACTGGATCGACAAATCGATGCGCTCTGCATTGAGGTCCGCCAGCTGGCGTTGCGATTGCAGAAGTTGTTGTTCAATGGTCAGCACATCGACGTAGTTGCCGATGCCCGAGGCGTAGCGCTGCGCGCCAGTCCCATAGGATTGCTTGATGACGTCGGTGGCGTGCTGGCGCGCATCGATCTGCGCACTGATCGAACGCAACTGGCTGATGTTGTCGCTGACATCACCCAATGCCCGCACCAGGCTTTTGTTGTACTGGGCCACGGCGAGGTCGTAATCGGCATCTCGGGCGTCCAGATCCGCACGCCGCCGACCGCCGTCGAACAACGGCAATGAAATGGTGGGCGCGACGTTGAAGAAGCGGCTCGCCGAACCGAACATGGCGTCACCGAGCAGCGACTCCACCCCCGCAGACGCACTCAGGTTGAGGTTTGGATAGAAGTTGGTCTTGCTGGCGACGATGTCTTTGCTCGCCGCCTCGACACGCCAGCGTGCCGCGACCAGGTCCGGACGACGGCCCAGCAATTCGGCCGGCAACGACGATGGCAGCGCGACAACGGCAGGCTTTAACACCTCAGGGCGGCTCAGTTCATTGGTTCGGTCCGGGCCTTTGCCCATCAGCACCGCGAGCTGGATTTTTGCCGTGCGCAGGCGCTTTTCTGCATCGACCAGCGACTCTTGCGAGCCTGCTGCCAGGCTTTCGGTCTGCTGGTATTGATACTCGCTGTCGATCCCGGAGGTCAGACGACGGCGCCCCAGTTCAAGCATCTGGGTGGTGCGCTTGAGGTCTTCGTCAGCCAGATCGCGCACGATGTACGCCTGACCGAGGTCGCTGTAGGCACGGGCGACGTCGGCTGCGAGGGTCAACTGCGCGGCCTGTTGATCGATCTGCGCAGCCCGCGCCTGGCCCAGCGCCGCTTCCCAGGTAGCACGCTGACCGCCCCAGAGATCGACGTTGTAATTGAACACGGCCGACAGACTGCGCACGGTGCCGTAGCGACCGCCCTGCCCGGTCGGGTCTTGCTCTCGATCAAGGCGCGAGCGGGAGATGCTGGCATCGGCATCCACTGTTGGCATGCGTGCAGCATCGGCGCCGTAGGCCTGGGCATTCGCCTGATGGGTACGTGCCGCCGCAACCTGCATGTCCGGGCTGTCGCGCAGGGCTTCGTTGATCAGACTGTCGAGCTGCGGATCGCCCAGGCTTTTCCACCAGTCACGTGCAGGCCATGCCGCAGGCGAAAGGTTGACGCCCTGCAGGCTGTTTTCGGCGCGCAGCGATTTGGCGTCAAGGGCAACGCCTTCGGTGTTCAGGCCACTGGAACTGGCGCAACCGGCGAGCATCAGCGCGACCATGATCACGCTCAAAGGAGTTCGCAGGGCTGATGTGTGTCTATGGAATGTGTTCATTTTGCTGCGATCCGCGCCAGGGTGATGGGATCTTCGGCGGCCACCAGAATCCGGGTAAGCAGCTGCTCAAGTGTCGCAAGCTCTTCGACCTCGAGCATGCCGACCATCTCGTTCATGGCCTTGGCGCCAATGTGCGGCAGCAAGTCCGAAAGTTTTTTGCCTTCTTCCGTCAGCACCAGACGAACCTGCCGCCGGTCGGCGTCCGAGCGGGTGCGCTCGATCAACGCCTTCTGCTCCAGTCGATCAAGCATGCGGGTCATCGAACCGCTGTCCAGTGACAGCATGCGACACAGCTCAGCGGGTGTGTCGGCACCAAACTGCGCGATCATCACCAGCACTTTGAACTGCGGTGCGGAGACGCAGTAAGGGGTGAGATGCGCCTCGAGAATGCGGTTTTTCAGCTGCTCGGTTCTGCCCAGCAACATGCCGAGCAGACTGCTGTGAAAATTATCGGGTGTGAAATGCGCCATGAATCACCAATTATCTGCCTAGGCAGTGAGTTGGTGGGATATTACTGCCTAGGCAGTTATCTTTTCAATGAAACATTATTTAACATTTGAGCTTTCAGACGAGCGTGGGGGGGGCTTAGCAGATGCGGGGCTCTGGGTGATGGGCTTTGCCTGATAACCGCAATCGCGGCCTGGCCGCGGGTCGTCAGCTACACCAGAATGGGGCGCTCCGGAAACACGAGTGACGCCACCGGCCCTGTAGGCGTAATCGCGGCCTCGCTTCGGCGCGTCAACGCCTACAAAAAGGCTGGGGCATGACACATTTGCCGATGACTCCAACGCCCCTGCAGGAGCGGACGAGCAACGCGAGGCCGCGATGGGCTGCGCAGCGGCACTGTCCCCGTGACGTGGGTGTGTGGAGGAAAGTCGCTAATCGGCAAGCATCGGACGGTGCCAACCGCTGATCAGGTCGGCACGCCGCTGTGGAAGCGGAAATCCACGTCCGGGCTTTCGATCAGCTCACGCTCGGCCAGGCGCACTTCTTC
The DNA here is from genome assembly GCF_026810445.1 of Pseudomonas sp. BSw22131. Classification (NCBI taxonomy): domain Bacteria; kingdom Pseudomonadati; phylum Pseudomonadota; class Gammaproteobacteria; order Pseudomonadales; family Pseudomonadaceae; genus Pseudomonas; species Pseudomonas huanghezhanensis. The sequence continues at coordinate 3,855,005 of NZ_CP113949.1, forward strand.
GATCTTGGCGCTGACGTCGGCTTCGTCGCCGTAGGTGTATGCAAGCTTCAGGTAGTCCTGAAAATGCCTTGCTTCGGACTTGAGCAGGCTGGCGTAGAACTTCGCCAGGTCCTCGTCCAGATGAGGCACCAGCGCGGCGAAACGCTCGCACGAGCGGGCCTCGACGATGGCGCCCACCACCAGCGCATCGGTCAGCCTGTAGGGATTGTGGTTGCGCACCAGCTTGCGCAGCGATCCTGCATAGCGCGCCGAGCTGATGTTGACCAACGGGATGCCGCGCTTTTTGATGATGCTGATCACCTGCTCGAAGTGACGCAGCTCTTCGCGTGCCAGACGCGACATCTTGCTCAGCAGATCAAACTTGTCGTTGTACTGGAACATGAACTGAAACGCCGCGCCCGCCGCCTTCTTCTCGTTGTTGGCATGGTCGATCAACAAGATATCCAGATTGTGCAAGGCTGCCTGAACCCAGCTGTCAGGGGTGCGGCAAAGCAGGAAAGCATCGATTTCAGGATAGATCTGCATGAGTTCACAATGGCTGGGTGGGCAAGGCGCAGCATTATACGAGGGCTGTTGCGCAGGAACAGTGCCGTGGAGAAGAAAAGCGCAGAAACGGACGCCGTCGTCAGCCTGGTCGTACCTTGGGTGCCCAAGCGCATGAGGCACACCGCCGTGTCGCACAAACAGCTGAACGATTAAACTCGGCGTCCGATTGAAAAGGACGACGTACTCGCTATGCGCATCAGTCTTTCCCACGGCGCAGCAGCCATTTTTCTGACCTTGTGCACGACCGCATCAGCCGCCGCAGACGCCCTGCACGCCCGCATTGAGTCAACAGTGGACGCAGTGCTCGCCCCGATGATGGCCCGATACAACATCCCGGGCATGGCGGTCGGCGTGGTCTTCGAAGGCAAGCCTTACCTGTTCAGCTACGGCGTCGCTTCACGGCAAACAGGTCAGCCCGTCACATCCGACACCCTGTTTGAACTGGGTTCGGTCAGCAAGACGTTCACCGCAACCCTCGCCGCCTATGCGCAGGTAAAGGGCGATCTTTCGCTGTCAGACAAAACCAGCCAGTACTTCCCCTCGCTCAAGCAGCACCCGTTTGGTGACGTGACGCTGATTAATCTGGGGACGCATACGCCCGGCGGCTTGCCGTTACAGGTGCCTGAAGACATCACCAACAATGACCAACTGACGCGCTACTTCGAGCAGTGGCAACCTGCGTCAGCACCCGGCACGTTCAGAACCTACGCCAATCCGGGCATCGGCACCCTGGGGCTGATTACCGCGAAGGCCATGGGGCAGGATTTCAAAACGTTGATGGAGGGAAGCCTGTTGCCCGCGCTGGGCCTTAGCAACACGTACATTGATGTGCCCGCGCCGCAGATGACTCACTACGCGCAGGGCTATACCAAAGACGAAAAACCGATCCGCGTATCGCCCGGCGTGTTGTCGGCCGAGGCGTATGGCATCAAGTCGAATGTCGTCGATCTGACGCGCTTCATGCAGGCCAACATGAAGCAGATCACACTGGGCAAAGCTTACGAGCAAGCGATCAACGACACGCATACCGGCTATTACGCGGCGGGCGGCATGACCCAAGACCTGATCTGGGAGCAATACCCTTACCCGGTCCCACTGAAAGACCTGCAAGAGGGAAACTCGGCGGACATGATCCTCAAACCCAAGCCAGTGCGCGAGATACAGCCGCCAATGACGCCGCGTGACGACGTCTGGATCAACAAAACCGGCTCTACCAATGGTTTCGGCACTTATGTGGCGTTTGTGCCGGAGAAGCGCATGGGGATTGTGCTGCTGGCCAACAAGAATTACCCCAATGAGGAGCGCGTGGCAGCGGCGTATCGGATTCTTGAGGCGCTCACCGGTGATGCTCGTTAGACGCCCTGTGCGCCGAAAGCATCCTTCAAAAAGCCCGGTGCGATGTAGCGTTCGTAGTGCGCTTCGGACAGCAGGAAAAACTCCCTGTCGATGGCGTCACGCAATTCTGGGAGGGCCCAGTCGCGAAACTCAGGCATCAGCACCATGCCGTACGCCTCAAGCTGATTGATGACGCGTGCGCCACGGGCAATCAGTTGATAGGCCCAGCAATACTCGGACTGGTGCGGCACGAAACGGATCTTGCGCTGCTCCAGTTGAAGGCGCAGCTTGTCTTTGTCGAAGACTTCGAGCTTGGCGTTCATCACCTGCACCAGCAATTGCTCCAGACGCAGCCACACGGCGCGCTTTTGCGCCTCGTTATAGCCGTTCCAGTGAATGACTTCGTGATGAAAGCGCTTGCAGCCACGGCACACCAGATCTCCGTAAACAGTGGAGCAAAGGCCGACGCAAGGCGTTTTGATGGTCTGATTGGGCATGGCACACAAACACGGCAGAGGACGAAACAAGCCCGCATGTTAGCCCTTTGTCTAACGGGGTACACCCCTGAAGATGTAGGGGCTAACTTACCTTTAGTTTTTTTTTACCGTAGAATCACCGGGCCTTTTAAGGCGCCAATGTCCGTTGGAAGCTGTTTTCAAAGCGTCACGAGCACAGTCAGGGCTGTCTACCGTTGTAGGGAGCCCAACCCCGCAGTCCGGTTTAACGCAGGTTTGCCCTGCGTTCCCCTCCCAAACCGTTCCATGCAGGCGTAAAACTTTGAAAACAGCTTCTGTTGGAGATCGTCAGCTTCCTGCCAAAAAACTCGAAAAGTTTTAACGCACTTGGATGCGGACTTTCTTCGGATGAGCGTCCCGGACACCCATTTGGGACCACTGATGAGGGTAATACTGTGCTTGAAGCCTACCGTAAACACATCGAAGAGCGTGCCGCTCTGGGTATCGTGCCCCAGCCGCTTAACGCCGAACAAACTGCAGGCCTGGTCGAGCTGCTGAAAAACCCACCGGCTGGCGAAGAAGCTTTCCTGCTTGATCTGATCACCAATCGCGTTCCACCTGGCGTCGACGAAGCTGCCTACGTCAAAGCCGGTTTCCTGTCCGCTCTGGCCAAGGGCGAAATCACCTCCCCTCTGCTGGACCGTAAACACGCTGTAGAGCTGCTCGGCACCATGCAGGGCGGTTACAACATTGTGACCATGGTCGACCTGCTGGACGACGCTGCACTGGGTCAGGTCGCTGCCGACCAACTCAAGCACACCCTTCTGATGTTCGACGCATTCCACGACGTCGCTGAAAAAGCCAAAACCGGTAATGCAATCGCCCAAGGCGTTCTGCAGTCCTGGGCTGACGGCGAGTGGTTCAGCAAGCGCCCGACGCTGGCCGACAAGATCAGCCTGCGCGTATTCAAGGTTACCGGCGAAACCAACACCGACGACCTGTCGCCAGCGCCTGACGCCTGGTCGCGTCCAGACATCCCGCTGCACGCCCTTGCGATGTTGAAGATGGCCCGCGAAGGCATCGTGCCCGACGTTCAGGGCTCTATCGGCCCGATGAAACAGATCGAAGAAATGCGCGGCCAGGGTTTCCCTATCGCCTACGTCGGCGATGTGGTCGGCACGGGTTCTTCGCGTAAGTCGGCTACCAACTCGGTGCTGTGGTTCTTCGGCGACGACGTCCCGAACGTACCGAACAAGCGCGCTGGCGGTTTCTGCTTCGGCACCAAGATTGCCCCGATCTTCTACAACACCATGGAAGATGCCGGCGCTCTGCCAATCGAATTCGATGTCTCGAACATCAACATGGGCGACGTGATCGACGTCTACCCGTACGCTGGCAAAGTCTGCAAGCACGACAGCGAAGAAGTCATCACCACCTTCGAACTCAAGACCCCGGTGCTGTTGGACGAAGTCCGCGCTGGCGGCCGTATCCCGCTGATCATCGGCCGTGGCCTGACCGACAAGGCGCGTGCTGAGCTGGGTCTGGGCCCAACAGACCTGTTCAAGCTGCCAGAAGCTCCTGTCGACACCGGCAAAGGTTTCACCCTGGCGCAGAAAATGGTTGGCAAGGCGTGCGGTCTGCCGGAAGGCAAAGGTGTGCGTCCTGGCACCTACTGCGAACCGAAGATGACCACCGTCGGCTCTCAGGACACCACCGGTCCAATGACCCGTGACGAACTGAAAGACCTGGCGTGCCTGGGCTTCTCCACCGATCTGGTGATGCAGTCTTTCTGCCACACCGCGGCGTATCCAAAGCCGATAGACGTGACCACGCACCACACGCTGCCTGACTTCATCATGACCCGCGGCGGCGTTTCCCTGCGTCCGGGCGACGGCATCATCCACAGCTGGCTGAACCGCATGCTGCTGCCGGACACCGTCGGCACCGGCGGCGACTCGCACACCCGCTTCCCGATGGGGATTTCGTTCCCGGCCGGTTCCGGTCTGGTTGCGTTCGCGGCTGCGACTGGCGTGATGCCACTGGACATGCCGGAATCGATCCTGGTTCGCTTCAAGGGCGAGATGCAACCGGGCATCACCCTGCGTGACCTGGTTCACGCGATTCCTTACTTCGCGATCCAGAAGGGTTTGCTGACCGTCGAGAAAAAAGGCAAGAAAAACGCCTTCTCGGGTCGCATCCTGGAAATCGAAGGCCTGGACAACCTGAGCATCGAGCAAGCATTCGAACTCTCCGACGCCTCGGCCGAGCGCTCCGCCGCAGGTTGCACCATCAAGCTGTCCAAAGAGTCGATCACCGAGTACCTGAACTCGAACATCACCCTGCTGCGCTGGATGATCGAACAGGGCTACGGCGATCCGCGCACTCTGGAGCGCCGTGCTCAAGCGATGGAAGCCTGGGTTGCCAATCCGGAACTCATGGTTGCGGACGCTGATGCCGAGTACGAAGAAATCATCGAGATCGATCTGGCCGACATCAAAGAGCCTGTGCTCTGCGCGCCAAACGACCCGGACGACGCGCGTCTGCTGTCCAGCGTTGCCGGCGAGAAGATCGACGAAGTGTTCATCGGTTCGTGCATGACCAACATCGGCCACTTCCGCGCTGCGGGCAAGTTGCTCGAACAAGTCAAAGGTCAGCTTCCAACGCGTCTGTGGCTGTCGCCGCCGACCAAGATGGATGCTCACCAACTGACCGAAGAAGGCTACTACGGCATCTACGGCAAGGCTGGCGCGCGCATGGAAATGCCGGGCTGCTCGCTGTGCATGGGCAACCAGGCACGCGTAGAACCGAACGCCACTGTAGTGTCTACGTCGACCCGTAACTTCCCGAACCGTCTGGGTGACGGCGCGAACGTTTACCTGGCTTCGGCTGAGTTGGCGTCCGTTGCCTCGATCCTTGGTCGCCTGCCGACCGTCGAGGAGTACATGGAATACGCGGGCAAGATCGACAGCATGGCGGCTGATGTTTACCGCTACCTGTCCTTCGACCAGATCGCCGAATTCCGTGAAGCCGCTGCGAACGCCAATATCCCGGTTGTTCAGGCTTAATCGCTGAAATCTGCGTCATGAGAACCCCGCTTCGGCGGGGTTTTTTATTGCCTGTCGATGGGCGTCGACACCTGCTTGGCTCTTCATCAAGCGCCTTCCTGCCCTGAGGCTGAGTCACCCGCCAAATGTCCAGTCACTGTGTAGAACATCACGCTGATCATTCGCCGCAACCCGACCTTTGCGAACGCGTGAGCGGGCAGCAGCGATCATGGGTTTGTCCCGTCTGCCCGGCTCAGCGCTCATGATCCGCGTGCTTGCCTCAAGCACGTTCCCACCTCAAAGCATGAGTGAGTCGCCCTACCCCCGCCCCCGACCTTTCTGTTTGCTGAACCAATCGCGTATTTTTCCTGGCGCCGCAGAAATGGGCATACACCTGCACTAGAATCCGCCGCACCTCCTCCTCATGATTTTCAAGGCAAGTACTTTGACGAACGCATGTACCAACGGCCTTGACGTAGGCTTCGCCTCCCTGGATTACCTGCAAATCGGCATCCTTGGCGTGATTCAGGGCATCACTGAGCTGTTGCCCATATCTTCCACCGCGCACATGCGCGTGGTCCCCGCCCTGCTGGGCTGGCCGGACCCTGGTTCTGCGTTTTCAGCAGCGATGCAATTGGCCGCATTGGCTGCAGTGGTCAGTTATTTCTGGAAGGATGTGCGCCAGGTGGCGACCGGCAGCGTTCAAGCGTTGCGCCAGAAAGACTACGACAACCGGTGGTTCAAGTTGGCGGTGGCGATCATTCTCGCAACTATCCCCATCGGCATTGCTGGCGTGGCGTTGTCGTCAACCCTGAACGCTTGCAACTCGCCGTTGCGTGGGCTGATGGTGATCGGTATTTCCTGCGTGCTGATGGCGGTGCTGATGGCCGCAGCAGAACTGACGGCGCGACATCGCCGTACCGTCGGCGACATGCGCCTGCGCGATGCATTAATTGTCGGGATTGCGCAGATAGGCGCGTTGATTCCCGGGGTCTCCCGTTCGGGCTCGACCCTGACAGCCGCTCTGTTTCTCAACTTCAAGCGCGAGGAAGCAGCCCGTTTTTCCTTTTTGCTCGGGTTACCGGCGATCGCCTTGGCGGGCTTGAAAGAACTGTGGGTACTGTCCCATACCGAACTTGCGGCCAACGCCTGGCCGCACTTGCTGTTTGGTCTGGTAGTTGCCAGTGTCTCGGCGTTCCTGGCGATCTGGGGGCTGATGAAATTTCTGGAGCGCTTCTCGACCTGGCCGTTCGTGATCTATCGCGCAGCGCTGGGGATTTTCCTGATTGTGGCGGTGAGCACGGGCTTGCTCAGTTGAATACGACGCTCGGCAGAACGTCAACTTACCGGCTCAGGCAACGCGATCGAGTGGGAAGCGGGTTCGCACCCGCCGTCCTCTCACACCAACGCACGTACGGCTGCGCATACGGCGGTTCAAGTTATGCGGCGAAGCCGGTTCATCTTATCCAGTAATGAGACCGGCCCAACGTCACGCAGGTACACGGTGATATCACGAAAGAAGCGTTCAAAAGCGCGGCTTGACCGCCTTCCACTCCGGCTTGTAACGCTGCATCTGTTTCACGTCATCGCGCTGACGAATGCCGCACGTCAGGTACTGGTCGTGCAACTTGCCCAGTTGATCGTGATCCAGCTCCAGACCCAATCCGGGCGCACGGGTGATCTTCACACAGCCATCGACGATGGGTATTTTGCCGCCCTTGATCACTTCTTCATCCGGTTCCTGCCAAGGGTAATGCGTGTCGCAGGCGTAATCCAGATTGGGCACCGCGGCGGCGACATGCGCCATCGCCATCAGGCTGATGCCCAAATGGGAATTGGAATGCATCGACACGCCTAAGCCAAACGTGTCGCACATTTTCGCAAGCGTCTGGGTGTCGCGCAGGCCGCCCCAGTAGTGATGGTCGGCGAGGACGATTTGCACGCTGTTTAACGCAACACTGCGGCGGAATTCATCGAAATCGGTGACCACCATGTTGGTCGCCAGCGGCATGCCGGTGCGCTTGTGCAGTTCGGACATACCGTCCAGGCCCGGTGTCGGGTCTTCGTAATATTGCAGGTCATCACCCAACAATTCAGCCATGCGAATCGAGGTTTCCAGCGACCAATTGCCGTTCGGGTCGATGCGCAGCGGGTAACCGGGAAAAGCCTTTTTCAGCGCCTTGATGCACAACACTTCGTGTTCCGGTGGCAGCGTGCCGGCCTTGAGTTTGATGCTCTTGAAACCGTTGGCTTCGATCATGCGTCGGGCCTGGGCGACGATCTGCTCTTCGTTTAGAGCTTCGCCCCAACTGTCGGGTTTGTAGGGTGAATCGACATGCTGGGCGTATTTGAAGAACAGGTAGGCGCTAAACGGGATCTCGTCGCGAATCGCACCGCCCAACAAGTCCACCAACGGCACGTTCAACGAGTGCGCCTGCAAATCCAGGCAAGCTACTTCGAACGCCGAATACGCGTTGCTCACCGCTTTGCTGGCATGGGATCCCGGCGCCAGTTCCGCACCGGCAATGCTCGTCGGTTTGTTCGCCGCCACGGTAGCTTGCACGATGCGGCGCAGTTGATTGAGGTTGAAGGGGTCGAGGCCGATTAACTGGTCTTGCAGTTGCTGCTGGATCAACAGCGCCGGGGCGTCACCGTAGCTTTCACCCAGGCCAATGTAGCCATTGTCGCTTTCGATCTCGATGATCGAGCGCAGCGCAAAAGGTTCGTGAATCCCACTGGCGTTCAGTAGAGGCGGATCACGGAAAGCGATTGGGGTGACGGTGACTCGTTTGATTTTCAAGAGGCTGCTCCCTTCGAACCTGAACTCGAGGCTTGATGGCTGATGGATTTTTCAGGCGTTGCGACGTCGCCACGCGGTGCGGTGCGGGCAAAAAAGATCACCACAGCCGCGACCAGTGAAGTGGCCGCCAAACCGTAGAGACCGCCTTCGATGGAGCCGGTTTTTTGCTCCAGGAAACCGAACGCTGTCGGGGCGACGAAGCCACCGAGGTTGCCGATGGAATTGATCAAGGCGATCACGGCGGCGGCGATGCGAGCGTCCAGATAGCCTTGCGGAATCGGCCAGAACAATGCCGAGGCCGCTTTGAACCCAATGGCGGCAAAACAGATGGCGACGAAGGCGAAGATCGGCCCGCCAATGGTGGACATGAACATGCCGAACGCGGCGATCACCAGGGTCAAGGCCACCCAGGCTTGCTGGTGTTTCCATTTGCTGGCCATGGCGGCGAAGCCATACATCGCGATGATCGAAATGATCCACGGAATCGAGTTGAACAGGCCCACCTGGAAATCACCGAGGTTGCCCATTTTTTTGATCATGCTCGGCAGCCAGAACGTGGCGCCGTAGATGGTCAGGGCAATGGAGAAGTAGATGAAGCAGAACAGCGCGATTTGCTTGTCGGCCAGCAGCTTGAACATCGACGGTTTGACTGTCTGTGTGGCTTCGCGGGCCCGTTGTTCCAGGGCGATGGCGTCAACCAGCGCGTCCTTTTCCTCGGCGCTCAGCCATTTCGCCTCGCGCGGATGGGATTGCAACCAGAACCACACAAATCCACAGAGTACGATCGAGGCAAAGCCTTCAATCAAGAACATCCACTGCCAGCCATGCAGGCTAAAGCCGCTGACGTTCAACAGTGCGCCGGAGACGGGACCGGAGATCACCGAGGCGATGGCCGAACCGCTGAGGAAAATCGCCATGGCCTTTCCACGTTCAGTCGACGGCAGCCATTGGGTGAAGTAGTAAATGATGCCGGGAAAGAAGCCTGCTTCGGCTGCACCGAGGACAAAACGCAGCACATAGAAGCTGGTTTCCCCGCGCACAAACGCCATTGCCATCGCCGCCGCGCCCCAAGTAAACATGATGCGCGTCAGCCAGGCACGGGCACCGTAACGCTGCAGCAGCATGTTGGAGGGGACTTCGAATATCGCATAACCGATAAAGAACAACCCGGCACCCAGGCCGTAGGCGGCTGCGCCGATACCGAGGTCGGCTTCCAGGTGGCTGCGCACGAAACCAATGTTGACCCGGTCGATGTAGTTGACGATGAACATCACCACGAATAGCGGCAGCACGTGACGCTTCACCTTGGCAGCAGCGCGGGCGAGCACATTCGGATCAGGCGGACTTTGAAGGGTATTCAAGGGGCACTCCCGTTCATTATTTTTTTAGGGGCGAGCCGATCATGGACGCGCAGATTGATCCCGTCTAATCTAAATTGGCATTCTATTGATACCGGAATTAGATCAATGTTCGAGCTGACTCAACTGCGCTGTTTCACCACGTTGGCGACGGAACTGAATTTCCGCCGGGCCGCCGAACGGTTGAACATGACCCAACCGCCCCTGAGTCGACAGATTCAACTTCTGGAACATCACCTGGGTGTAGAACTGTTAACCCGCACCACCCGCAGCGTCGCCCTGACCGCCGCCGGCCGCGCATTTTTCATCGAAGCGCAAAACCTGCTGGAGCGCGCCCAGCAAGCCGCCGTTAGCGCCCGCCGCTTTGCCGAGGGCGACATTGGCTCGGTCAATATCAGCTTCGTCGGCAGCGCGGTGTACGAGTTCCTGCCCAAGGTCATCGCCGAAGCACGGCTCAAACAGCCGCATGTGAAAATCGACCTGACGGAGATGAACACCTACCAGCAGCATGAAGCGCTGCGTTCGCGGCGTATCGATCTGGGTATCGTTCGCGCGCCGTTGCTGGAGCGGGGATACGCCACCGAATGCCTGGTGCGTGAACCGTTTGTATTGGCGGTGCCTAGCCGTCATCGGCTGGCGAGCGCTGAAACTGTCTCGGTCAAAGACCTCGATGCGCAGCCTTTTCTGATGTACTCCCACGCCGCCTACCCGCCGTTCAACGAACTGCTGACCGGCATGCTCCGTTCTGCCCGCGTCGCCCCGGAATACGTGCAATGGCTCGGCTCATCGCTGACCATCCTGGCCTTGGTTAACGCCGGAATGGGCCTGGCCCTGGTGCCTCGCTGCGCCACCAGCGTGGTGTTCAAGAACGTGGTGTTTCGCGATATCGATTTGGGCGAAGGTGTCCAGAGCGAGCTGCATTTGATCTGGCACGAGCACAATGACAATCCGGCGTTTGCGATGTTGCTGGAGGGGATTCGAAGGGCGGTACGGGAGGGATGGGGAGTGTAAATTATCAGAACAAACAGACCGTCCGATCTGCCGGGGAGCCTGGCTAAAACTGAGGGCCGTCATCATGGATGACCTAGCCCTCAATGGTGTGGCAAAGCCGGCGTACTGCTTCAAGGGGCATAAAGGGTTTACGACACCAACATGGCTCCACTGCGTCTTTTCTTTTTGAAAAGCCACCTGATTTCGAAGTATCTTTTAAATAAGCGACCCAAACTCTCTAGGGTCTTTTTATATAGATCAAGATATCCATATCTCTATCAGAGCCCGGAAGGGTGTCCTCATACAAGTCAACTGCCCACGTGAAACGACTATTGAAAATAGTTATATTTTGCAAATCATCAACATTCATCACAGAGAGATAGCCGACGACATCCCTACCAGAACTGCAATACACATGGGACTTGCGCTTGGCTTTCACCTCCCCCTGGATATAACGAGGCATAAAGTAAACTCTTTCCTCACAGGAAAGAAAACTTTCTCTTTTTAGATCTTCCAACGTTATGAAGCTATCAGCAAAATGATAGTCTCCTAACAAAGGACGGCCCGTCCTGAACCAAAAATACTTCTTTCCGCTGAAACTCATGGTCTCCACGTCAAACCTTGGCTTTCTCAGTATATTACGCTTTGTAAATTTGTAGATGTAACACTTCAGAACACGAAACCCAAGCTCATCGGCTAACAGTTTCCCGGGATAAGGTGTACACATTCAGACCGACTCCAAAATGAGTGTTATGGACCCTGCATGACGCAGGAATACGAGTAAACCTTCTACAAGTCCCTACAAGAATCGTCTACGGATTTCCTACTAGACCCAATAGCGACAGAAGTTCTAGCGGCCGATACAGGCTTCGTCGTCAGACTGCGGAAAGGAAACAACTCCGTTTGAGCACCTTCACCACCCCGATGGCTCTCCGTCTTCATCCTTTATATGGATGTCTGTAACCTCTCTCAACCAAGCGAATAGACTCTTCAGATCTCGCCCTACACTTACGGGACGACTACTCAGATTAAAAAAAATAAACTCGGGCTCCATGTAAAATATTACATCGAAATCCCAATCTTTAACGCGTCGTGGCTCGGTACCCATCAACCAAAACTCTGCTTCACCATTTTTTTACAAAAGGTACTTAGTGACGAGATTTTTTCTTCTATTAATCCTTTGTTAGAGTTTAACCAGCACCGATTATTAAACGTGACGTAAAATTCAGCTGACATAGATACTCTTCTCATCAGTACTATCATTTTATATCAAGAGCAATCAGCCAAATTAGGGCCTCTTAACGTAGATCAACACATCCAAATCATTATCAGAGCCCGGAAGCGTATCATCGAGAATATCAATCGCCCAGTTTAACCGACTACTGAATATAACAAGATTTTGCAAGTCGTAGACACTCATCGAACAAAGGTACTTTTTCACCTCCACGCCGGAACAACAATAGATACAAGACTTACGTTTGCCTTTGACCATCTCCTGAATATATTGAGGCATGAAATAAACTTTCTTTTCCTCGGATATAAAACGCGCACTTTTTAGGCTTTCTAGTTTCTCGATATTTCCAGGAAGATTGTAGTCGCCAAAAAATGGCTGCAAGGTATGAAACCATAAATATTTTTTTGAAGTAAAACCCATGGTATTCACATCAAATCTAGGCCTTCTCTCTACGTTCCTCTTTACAAATTTATAGATGTAACATTTTAAAATCCGAAATCCGAGGTCGTCATCTATAAGTTTTCCAGGATAGGGCGTCCACATACAATTTTAATCCTCTAAGAAGCTTTGATCCCTAACACGTCAGACGTCGAGAAACTTGTTAAACATGCTGAACGGTAGTGATGAGTTTCAATAACGCTCCCATGACGGCCAAGACAGAAATCAATCTAGGGGTCGCCACATTGCGCTTCTGCCCGAAGGGCGTAGGAGCGCGGCTTGTCCCGCGATCTGGCGCGCAGCGGCAGTAAACCTGTTGATGCGGGTAACCTTTTGTTTGACGTGTACCACTACCGAAGGTGTGACTTGGACTTTAGCTGAAAAAAACGATCTCATAAATTCAAGGCCGTTTGATATAGATCAATATATCCATATCATTCTCAGTCCGAGGAAGAGTATCTTCATACAAATCAACCGCCCACGTGAAGCGACTACTGAAGATGGTTATATTTTGCAAATCATTAATATTCATTGAAGACAGATAGCCAACTACATCGATCCCAGTACTGCAATACACATTAGACTTGCGCTTACCTCTAGACACCCCTTGCGTATACTGAGGCATAAAATAAACTTTTTTTTCGCCGGAGAGAAAACCCTCCCTCTTGAGAGCATCTAAACTTATCAACTCACAAATGGCATGATAGTCTCCAAACAGAGGCCGAGCCGTTTTGAACCAAAAATATTTTTTCGAAGTGAATCCCATGATACCCACATCAAATCTTGGTCTTTTCTCCACTCTGTTTTTTATGAACTTATAGATGTAACACTTTAAGACTCGAAACCCGAGTTCATCACTCAACAATTTTCCTGGGTATGGCGTATACACTTGAAAAACTCCTTGATTTAGTTTCTATCGCTTCTGCCAGACGTAGATCCGACACAGTCCGCCTCTGCCCGATGGGACAGAGCTCAGAACTGTTCTGACAAGTCGACCTTGAAAACGAACATTCTTATTCCACCGCAAGCAGTTTTAGAGTTTTATCCTGCTCACCAATTCGTTGCCTCACCGTCCTCGTCGTCAACATGGGTTTCGGTGAACTGCCTTAGCCATAAAAACAAAACTTGCAAATCTATTTCTACACTAGGAGGGCGGCTGCTTATTTCGAGAAATACAGATTGCGGCTCGAGGAATAACCTCACATCGTACTCCCAACAATCAATGCGTCGTGGCTCAGTGCCCGTTAACCAGAACTCTGCAGGACCATCCCTGTTGGAAAAAGTACTCAAGGATGAAATTTTATCTTCTAGAACTTTTCTGTTCGAGGTGTACCAGTCTCGATTACAGAAGGTGATGTAGAACTCCGCGGACATAACTGTTTGCTCCTACTGGCCGTGCGAGCGACCTGATATCGATGAAAAATCCATCGGATTCTTCATACCTATATGAGCTGCAGACGAATAGCGACTAACAATAGTCTTCCCATCATTAGCCAAATCTATAGCTGTAGCATCTCCATGTTTCCTCATCGACTTGTGCGCATGTGCATTATTCCCTTCCTTATGACGGGTATTTTTAACGCCACCGTAAGCATGAATCTGTACCTCTGACCCATCGGCGTGTTTCCAGCGCTGATTACGTGGGTTTGCGGGGTTGGTCAGGACGAAACCGCTGTTTTGCAGAACAGACTGGACGTGACCTACTGACCTCCCGCTAAGTGACGGCAGTCTGGAAACACTTGGCTGATTAGCATACTTGCCATGCGCGTCAATCCATCGACCACTGGAGTTTTGTCTGGTTGCCGGCCCGCAGGCGAGTCCTAATGGATCAGCCAAACCTACAGGGTTGGGAGCGTATGCATATAGATTCAATCCCCCCGCCAACCCAATCGGATCGGGCGTGGTAAACCGCCCTACATCCGGGTCGTAGAATCTGAAGGTGTTGTAGTGCAACCCGGTTTCGCGATCCAGGTATTGGCCTTGGAATCTGAGGTTTTGCTCCTCGATGAAATGCGGTTTGCGGTGCTCTTCGCGGGTGTTGCCCCACACCTTGTAGCGCGCCAGCCAAACGGGATCGCCGTCGGTTTCAGTGAGGCGTTCCGGCGCGCCGTTGAGGTCGTTATGGTAGTAGCGAATTTTTTGATGTTCGCCGCTGCCGTCGACTCGGGCCAGAGGCTCATGACCGTTATCGCCATAGACGTACAGGCTGATGAGGGAGCTTCGAGTTTCCTGCAACAGACGCAAGCCGTCCCAGCCAAATGAGGTTTCGCCTGTCAGGTAGCCGTCGCGGGTGTGTTCCGTCTTGCCGATGCGCCGACCCAGTGGGTCGTAGGTCATGCGCACGATATTGCCGTTCGGATTGCGGACTTCGATCAAGCGACTTTCGGCATCATAGGCGAACTGCTGCGTGCCATGACGAATGCTGCGTTTTTCGATCATTCGGCCGAAGCCGTCGTAGCGAAAGCGCTTGTCCTCGTAGACCATCAGCCTGTTGTGCTGGACCGGCCCGGCACTCGACGGCGAGCCTTCCAGCAGATTCGCGGCGGCATCGTAGGCGAACATTTCGTGCTGGCCGCCAGGGTTTTCCTGACTGGCCATGATGCGTGCGGTGCCGTCGTAGTGCAGCAGCGTTCTCCGCTCGTTCTGACTGTTTTTATCCAGCCGGCCAATCAGGTTGTCAGCGAGGTCGTATTCGTATTCTCGGGAGCCTTCAGCCGGGGATCGATATTGACCTGCGACAACTCGGCGCGCCCTTGATCGCAGTCGGCCGCTGCGGTCGTACTGGCTGCTGGTACTGACCTGGCCCTGTGTGCGCAATACTTCACGATGCAGCTGATCACGCTCGAAATCACTGATCACCTCACTGTCGAGATTGATCTGGTGCAGGTGCCCACTGCCGTAGTGCAGACGGTTGAGCCAGCGGCCATCGGGCAACCGTGTCTGGCTCAGATTGCCCAGTTCGTCGTAGCGATGTTGCAAAGTGCCAGCGGCAGTGTGTTCGGCCAGTAACTGGCTGAGGGGATCGTAGGCAAAGTCGACGCGTTGCTGCCGGTTCTGCGAATCGGTAAAGCTGACACCGATCAATCGATCCAGGTCGTCATGGCGGTATTCCGTGCGACCGTCTGCTGTCGTTTTCGCGAGCAACCTGCCGATGGCATCGCGCTCCAGCGAGTAGACGATGGAATCGACAGCGGGCTCATCCTGATGGACCGCAGCCAGTTGCTCCACACGAACAGGATTGTCGAGCCCGTCATAGCTATAGCGAAGCTGACCGCCATCCAGTCCCTGCTGCGCCGCCAACCGATCCCCGGCATCCCAAAAAAATCGATAACATTCGCCGTTTTCGTTACTCAGCGTCTGCAAGCGCCCATAAGCATCATGACTTGACTCCACCTGACGCCGGAGAGCATCAGAACGCTTTCGTACGCGTCCATGGCGGTCGTAGGTGAATCGCGTTGTGCTGCCTGCGGGGTCGGTATAGCCGATGACCAAGCCGCAGCCATCGCGTTGATACTGTTCAACCCGTCCATCTGCCAGCCGTCTACCCACGACTCGACCCTGAGCGTCACGGTGGTAAACGGTTTGTTCGTTCAGTGCATCGGTGACGACCTGCAGCCAGCCACGATGGTCGTAAGTGAAACGGGTGGGATAACCGGAGCAGTCGGCGTATTCGGTCAATTGACCCAACCCGTTCCGGCGCATTTTTCTGGTTTTACCGGTGGCGTCGATGACCTGTGCCACCTGACCGCGCTCGTCATAGCGGTACTGGGTGACATGCCCCAGAGGATCAACTTGCCGGGTGCAGTTACCCCGCGCGTCATAGCGGTAGTGCCAGCTATTGCCCGCGGCGTCTGTTTCCACACGAGGCAAAGACCAGAGCTCCAGCCAATCGGTCAGTTCGATTCGGCCAAGCGGATCTTCAGTGGTGCTGAGATTTCCCGCCTCGTCATAGGTGTAGTGCCACTGACCACCTTGAGGATCGGTCGCACCGAGCAACTGCCGCTCGTCGTTCCAGCGAAAGCGCCACACCTGTCCGAGGCAGTCCGTGTATTCCGTAACTTGATGCTGAGGGTTCCAGCATCGTGTGCTTCGCCGGCCCAGGCCATCGGTGACAACCGTGCTGCCGGAACTCAAATCGTAATCAAAACCGTACTCTTCGCCCTCATCCGTCCAGTGACGAATGACCCGCCATTCCAGCTCAGCAACCGGACCCCATTCATAAAAGCAGCGCAAACCGGTGGGCAATTGATGCTCGACCATACGCCGGGCGCCGTCATAGACAAATCGGCGTTGAACATGCCCGCAGGTATCGCTGACTTCTATCAAGTCACCCGCATCGTCGAAGGCATAGCTCGCCAGCACTTCAGCAGGATCGTCTGGAAACAAACGCTCGACGCGCTCGACACGGCCTGACCACCGCTGCGAATAAGTCAACGCCACGCGTAACACATCGAAGGTGTCGCGCAACTGAGCAAGGCGACCCTCGGCGTCGTAATCCAGATAAATCCGATTGTCGTTGCGATCGCCCAATTGGCTCAGACGCAAACGGCATGAATCGGGCGACGTGAGTTCAAACAGTCGATAAAGCCCGTCTTCGCTCTCGACCAACAATCGTCCGTCGTCGTGCCGTCGCACTGCGAGCCCTTCGCCAGCGCTGAACACTGCACCGCCCGGAGAAATCGACCCCAAGTCGATTTGTCGCGCCTGCTCGTCGGTATAGATCAGCCGCTCGCCACCGCCCTGATGCAACTCGATACATACGCTGACTTCAAACGGGACGCTCCAGCGCGCGCCAAACAGACCATCGCATCGATCATCCCGACTGTTGTAGAAGCGTTGCCACTCGATGGACATGACACCCGGCAAAGCGAAATCCAGGTCCTCGACACCACCTAGCACTTTCGCGCCAGTCGCCGCATGCACAGGATGCGGCGCCCCGGAAACCGCCCGACTTAGCGCCCCCGTTACCTGACTGACGCCATATGCGTTGACACTGCCAGCCAGCATGCACGGCAGATTACTGACGAACTTCGCAGGCCCACCCCGGAGCATCATCAGCACGTTGACCGCCAGTGCTACACCGGGCGTCTTGCCACTGCGGATCGTCCGCACCACCAGCTTGTTGCCGCCGATGCGCACGTTTGGGGAGATATGCACCGCAGAAACTACTGTTGCTTCGCAGGTGCTGCGGTCTCCACTGCGCACGGCGGGCTGGCCGTTAATGAAAACCCGGTCCGAGCCTTCAGCGATGTACTGGACAGGCATCGGCGCATGGCGCTCACAGGTCACCTGATCCAGCGGCCTGGGCGATGCGCCTTCGACAGGCGATGCCATCGTGGGTCGCCAGAGCTCCACGAAGAAGCCTTTGACGATATCGAGGAAGGTGCCTTCCGGAGCAGGGTCGTCCGAAAGACCGGAGGGATTCGAAGAGACAACACCCGCCGCACGCGCGGCAGGCAGGCCATTGATGAATACGTTGGGCGAGCCGCTGCTGATGTGCGCGCAGATCGTCGGCGCAAAGAGGTCGTTGGCAAACGCCTCGCAAAATTGATGGATGCTCTCATTAGTGCCGGTGGCCTGCATGCCTACGCCGACGGAGACACTTATGACCAGGCCCAGCACACAAGCGCCAAGTCCGCCGGTGACAACCGTGAATTCTGCAGCAGCGACAATCGCAGCCTTAAGTGCGACGGCGATGGCGATCCCGGCCGCGATCTCCATCACGCCACCCAGGACGTCGGCCATTGCTGACGTGTGAGCGAGGGCATCGCCCTGGCGAGCGGCCCAAAGTGCATCCGACATTCCGTGATCCGCGCTTGAAAAGCGGCGCAATCTACGGGCGATGAAAGCGTGTGTCCGAGCGCAGAAACACAATAAGCGCGGACTTCGCGCTTTTCAGAAGAGGACTACAAACTGATGTTCTGGATCCCACCTTTGATAGCGAAACGCCCCGCTCAGGCGTCGATGACGGTGTGTTTTAAACGCTGTGTAAACGCTTCAACCTGTCGGCCTTTTGGCAATAAAAAAGCCCCACATCTCTCGATGCAGGGCTCTTGTTACAGCTCAGCTAAAACCATCACACCACAGCGGTTTGCCCGCTCATGGCCAGGTCCAGCAACTCACGGTTAGCGACCGCATACATCGCGTAATCATTACCGCTCGCTGCACGCAACTCGACCAGCATCGCACGCCAGCGCTCGACCATCGGCAGATGTTGCTCCAGCCACAGGTTCAGGCGTTCTTCTACGTCTGCCGGACCGTTGGCCATTTGCAGCACCGAGACCGTGATCGCACGCTGTTGCCAGTCGATATCGTCACGGAACGCTTCACGTGCCAGCGCCTGCCAGTTGTTTTCCACCGGCAGTGAGCTGATCTGCTGCAAGTACCAGGTCACGTCGAGCGAACTGCCTACGGCGAAGTAAACCTTGGCCACGTCGGCAGCATTCTGCCCGGTGACGTCGGAGGCTTCGATGATGGGCAGCAGCGTGTACAAATGGCTGGTACCCGCGACCATGCGTGCCAGCAACTCAGGCACACCGGCTTCTACGTACTCTTCGTAGCGCGCCTGCCAGAGATCGCGTGTCGGGCCTTCGAGCAACTCGTCGAGCTTCAGGCCCAGCGTCGCGATGTGTGGACCGAAGTGCGCCACATCACGCCCCGCATCCAGCTCGTTGCGACGGCTGCGCAGGAACCAGCGGGTTGCGCGGCGACCCAGGCGCATCAGCTCGTCCATCAAGGTCAGCTGGATTTCAGCCGGAACCTTGTAGTCCAGCGCCTCGATCTGACGGAACCAGTGCGGCAGGTGGAAGATGTCCCGCACGATCACATAGGCACCGGCCACGTTGGCTGCGCTCATGCCGGTCGACTCTTTGAGCCGCTGCACGAAGGTGATGCCCATGTGGTTGACCAGATCGTTGGCGATCTGAGTGCTGACGATTTCGCGCTTCAGGCGATGGCGACGCATGGATTCAGAATACTTCGCGCCCAGCGAAGGCGGAAACGCAGTTTCCATGTCGCGAGCCAGGTAATCGTCGTCCGGTACGCGGGACTCCAGCAGCGCTTCTTTGAGGTCGATCTTGCTGTAGGAAATCAGCACCGACAGCTCGGCGCGTGTCAGGCCTTTCTTGTCGGCTACACGCTCGGCGATCTGGTCTTCGGCCGGGAGGAACTCGATGGCACGGTCCAGTTTGCCGCGTGCCTCAAGATCGCTCATCAGGCGCTTGTATTCGGCGATCCGCTCGTAAGCACGGCGCGCCGCCACAGACAGCGCCTGGGTCTGCTTGTAGTTGTTACCCAGCACCAGGCTGCCCACTTCGTCGGTCATGCTTTCAAGCAGCAGGTTGCGCTGCTTCTCGGTCATGTCGCCGGCCTGGACCACTTCGTTGAGCAGGATCTTGATGTTCACTTCGTGGTCGGAGCAGTCCACACCACCGGCGTTATCGATGAAGTCGGTGTTGGTCGCGCCGCCATTCAGGCCGAACTCGACACGCCCCAACTGCGTCATGCCCAAGTTGCCGCCCTCGCCCACCACTTTGCAGCGCAACTGGTTGCCGTTGACGCGCAACGCGTCGTTGGCCTTGTCGCCGACATCAGCGTGGGTTTCGTCACTGGACTTGACGTACGTGCCGATGCCGCCGTTCCACAACAGATCCACCGGCGCCTTGAGCAGCGCGTGCATCAGTTCGGTCGGGGTCAGTTTGTCGGCCTGGATGTCGAAACGCTCTTTCATCTGCGGCGTGATGCTGATGCTTTTCAGGCTGCGCGGGAAGATACCGCCGCCCGGGGACATCAGACCGATGTCGTAGTCGGTCCACGACGAGCGCGGCAGGTCGAACAGACGCTGACGCTCGGCAAAACTGCTGGCCGGGTCCGGATTCGGATCGATGAAGATATGCAGGTGGTTGAACGCAGCCACCATTTGCAGCTTGTCGGACATCAGCAAGCCGTTACCGAACACATCGCCCGCCATGTCGCCAATGCCGATCACCGTTGTGGTGTCTTGCTGGACATTGATGCCGCGCTCGCGGAAGTGACGCTGCACACCCACCCACGCGCCTTTGGCAGTGATGCCCATTTTCTTGTGGTCGTAACCGGCGGAGCCGCCCGAGGCAAATGCATCACCCAGCCAGAAGCCGTAGTCGATGGCGATGCCGTTGGCGATGTCGGAGAACGTCGCGGTGCCTTTGTCGGCGGCGACCACCAGGTACGGGTCATCATCATCGTGACGGACCACGTTGAGCGGCGGCACCAGCTCGCCTTCTTTCAGATTGTCGGTGATGTCCAGCAGACCGGAAATGAAGATGCGGTAGCAGGCGATGCCTTCTGCCTGGATCTCGTCGCGTCCACCGCCCAATGGCAGGCGACGCGGCAGGAAGCCACCCTTCGCACCCACCGGCACGATGACCGAGTTTTTCACTTGCTGGGCTTTAACCAGGCCGAGCACTTCGGTGCGGTAATCTTCTTCACGGTCGGACCAGCGCAGGCCGCCACGGGCAACGTTGCCGAAACGCAGGTGGACGCCTTCGACGCGCGGTGAATAGACGAAGATTTCAAACTTCGGCACCGGCTTGGGCAGTTCGGGAATCTGACGCGGGTTGAACTTGAAGCTGAAGTAGCTCTTGTTCTGCCCGTTGGCGTCGGTCTGGTAGAAGTTGGTGCGCTGGGTGGCTTTGATCAGGTCCAGGTAACGACGCAGGATGCGGTCTTCGTTGAGGACCTGAACGTCGTCCAGGGCCGACAGAATTGCCTGTTCGAGACGCTGTTGCTTGTCTTCCAGATCGTCGCTGGTCAACTTGCGCGCCAGATAGAAACGGGTCTTGAACAGACGCGTCAGCTCCCGGGCGATGTCAGTGTGGTTGTTAAGCGTGCTGGCGATGTAACCCAGATCGAAGCCCAGGCGAATCTGCTTGAGGTAACGCGCGTAGGCACGCAGCAGCGCCACATCACGCCACGGCAAGCCTGCGGTCAATACCAGGCGGTTGAACGCGTCATTCTCGGCATCGCCGCTGACGATATGGACAAACGCGTCCTGCAACGTGTCGTTGAGTTGCTGGATGTCCAGGTTCAGGCCTTCGCCGGCCGTGAACGCAAAGTCATGGATCCAGAACTCGCGGCCGCTCTTGTGACGCAGACGATACGGGAATTCACCCAGCACGCGCAGGCCGAGGTTTTCCAGAATCGGCAGCACGTCGGACAGCGCCAGCGGCGTGTCGGCGTGGTACAGCTTGCAATGCAGCTGTGCCTTGTCGCCCGACAGCGGCTGATAGAAGCTCATGACCAGCGGATTGGCTTCGCTCAGGTTGAGCAAGTGCTGCATGTCGACCACGGCCGAATGCGCGGCGAAACGCTCGCGATAACCTGCCGGGAACCCTTTCGGGAAGTCAGCCAGAACGCTGGTGCCATGGGCTTCGCCGAAGCTCTCGACGACAAGGCTGGCGTAGTCGTCTTTCCACGACCGGCAGGCCTGGATGACTTCGTTCTCCAGCTGTTGCGCGTCGACGTCCAGTGCGACTTTCGGGTCCACGCGCAGGATCAGTTGCACACGGGCCAGCACCGACTCAGAGAAGAAGGTCCAGAACTCACAATCGCTGGCCTTCAGGCGGTCCGTCAGAACTTGCTGGATCTTCTGGCGCACTTCGGTCGAGTAAACGTCGCGCGGTACATAGGCCAGGCAGTAGCAGAAACGTCCGTAAGGATCTTTGCGCAGGAACACGCGAATCTTGTTGCGCTCCTGGATCTGCACGATGGACATCACGGTACTGAACAGCTCGTCCACCGGTGTCTGGAACAGGTCGTCGCGCGGCAATACTTCAACCACCTGAGCCAGTTCCTTGCCCAGGTGAGCCTTGGGATGGAAACCGGAGCGGTGTTCGATCTCGGCGACCTTGCGGCGGATGTACGGGATTTCCCGCACGCTCTCGCCATACACCGACGAGGTGTAAAGCCCCATGAAGCGGCTTTCCTTGATCACCTTGCCGCTGGCGTCGATCTGACGAATCGACACGTAATCCGGATAAGCCGGACGGTGAACGCGACTTGGATGGGCGGCCTTGGCGAACGACAGCAGCGTCGGCTCGTTCAGGTATTTGACCGCGTAGCCTTCGATTTGCAGGTCTTCAGCGGTGAGTCCGGCGCGCAGCAGTCGGGTCAGGCCCAGGAACGAGGCAGGGTCGTAGGTCAACTGACCGCCGTCGCCATCGCCGCTGACAGTGAACTCTTCGTAGCCCAGGAACGTGAAGTGGTTGTCTTCCAGCCATTCCAGGAACGCCTTGATCTCGGCTTTTTCCTGGGCATCGACGTTGAATTCGGTGCTGTCGACACCGGTCAGCAATTCGTTGAGCTTGGCTTTCATGGGGCCGAAGTCTTGTACCGCGACCCTTACTTCACCCAGCACCTGCTCCAGTTCGCGGGCCAGCACATTCAGCTCGGCGGCCTTCGCGCAACGGTCGATTTCCAGGTACATCAGGGATTCTTGCAGCACATCTTCGCCAGCCGTGCCCTTGGGCAGCAGCTCGACCAGTTGGCCGTTGGCGTCGCGACGCACACTCAATACGGTGGTTTGCAGGGTGTGGATGCTGTAGCCGCGACGGTTGAGCTCGGTGCGTACCGAGTCGACCAGAAAAGGCAAATCGTGATGCAGGACTTCCACGGCGGTGTGGGTGGACTGCCAGCCATGGCGTTCGTAATCGGGGTTGTAGACCCGCACTTGCGGGGTGTCGTGCTGAAAGCGCTCAAGTAAACGCCAGGCAGAAAGGGTGCAGCCTGCCAGATCGGAGAGCCGACGCTGGGTCAGCTCGTCCAGTGAAATGATGCCGAAGAATTGCTCAGCGAACAGCGCCACTTGTGGCAGTGCCTGCTCGTTGATGTGCTGGGCCAGTGCCGCTCGCAGTTGGTGCTGAAAGTCAGACTTGCTGGCTGCGGTGAAGAACGCCATCTTTGGTACTCCGCTTGGGCTTTTATATACGGTCTTAGGAGAGATGCGTGGTGCTGGGTCGAGTGTCTCGTTTGCGCCTGTTCGATGATAGTCAGCAAAACGTGACAGCGAGCGATGCGTATCGCTTTGCTTAAGTACTAACGCTTGTCGTGTGTGCGTCGTCACATCTGTTTGACTGAATGAACTGCAGTACCGCGTTACCCAGGCAGGCTTGGCTGTATAGCCGTTCATCTGCTTCGCAGCTTAACGACAGCGGCGCAATGCGTGCTTGCGGTGCGGCGACATATTCGGACATCGCGTTGCTACCGAATGTTGCAAAGGAGCTGAAAGCGCAACCTCCATCGCACTGCCAACCCCAAACCCTGTTGGAGGCTTGTCCGCGAAGAGTCAATTTCGGTCACCGGATGCTCCCGTCTACCGTCAACAGCCTCGCGGGCAAACCGGAATGCCCACTCGCTCCAACAATCATGCGCAATAGCCACGGTCCGTTTTGCAAGGCACAGGCAAAAATCTCTGAACACTGGCAAAATCGCGTTCAACCCCAGCGCTCACCAGGAACCGCATCATGCAGATGACCACCGACAGCTTCATCTATAACCCCTGCGACGAGGAAGAAGATGACATGGCGCTGGCATGCTGCCATGGCCTGAACGGCGACCTGTTCATGCTGGCGCGCTTCCCCGACGAGGACGAAGTCGACATCACCTTTCGCGACGGCACCGTCCACGTCGACGAGAAAATCATCGTGACCTTCAGTGCCACCCGCCTGCTGCTGGAAATATCTGCCAAAGACGCGACTGCGCTCGGCGGCGACAGCATCTACGAAATCACCCACAGCACGCCGGAGAGCGAGCTGGCCGATCTGGCGCAAACGCTGCGCATCATCCTCCAGGACGTAGGCACATTTGTGAGCGAAGTGGGTTAAGGGCTACGCGCATTCCTTGTAGGATCTGACAAGCCCGACGAGGCTCCGGGGTCGCGCTCGACCGATGCGGTCTGTCTGACCCACCGCGATCGCAGCCTCGCTCGGGCTCGTCAGCGCCTACAGGTTTCATATCTGTCAGACAATTCACAGCTTTGCGACACCATTCCCTGAATTTCCTGCAAAAGTCCCCTTCCCCGTTAGTCGCCAGCCCCTGGATGGATTAAAGTAACGCCCCCAGCGTCGGCGCCGTTTTGGCGCTGCTGCGAACCCTGCCAGGAACCGTCACCGATGGAACATCGTGAAGCGTTGATCGCGCTGCGAACCTTTCTCTCAACACAGATTCTCGGGCAGGAGAAACTGGTTGAGCGACTCCTGATCGCCCTGCTCGCAGATGGCCACATGCTGGTCGAGGGTGCACCGGGGCTGGCCAAGACCAAAGCGATCAAAGAGCTGGCAGAAGGCATCGAGGCACAGTTCCACCGCATTCAGTTCACTCCCGACCTGCTCCCCGCCGACATCACCGGCACTGAAATCTACCGCCCGGAAACCGGCAGCTTCGTCTTCCAACAAGGGCCGATCTTCCACAATCTGGTCCTCGCCGACGAAATCAACCGTGCGCCAGCCAAAGTGCAATCAGCGCTGCTCGAAGCCATGGCCGAGCGCCAGGTGAGTGTCGGACGCAGCACCTACGACCTGTCGCCGCTGTTTCTGGTGATGGCGACGCAAAACCCTATCGAGCAGGAAGGCACCTATCCGCTGCCCGAAGCCCAGCTCGACCGCTTCCTGATGCACGTCAAGATCGGCTTTCCGGACGCATCGGTGGAGCGCAAGATTCTCGCGCAGGCCCGCGGCGAGGCACTCAATGGCGAGACCAAGCCTGAACGCCGTGTCAGCCAGCAAGCCATTTTTGCCGCACGCAAGGAAATCCTCGGTCTGTACATGGCCGATGCGGTGGAGGAATACCTGGTGCAACTAGTGATGGCGACCCGCACCCCGGCCAAATTCGACCCTGAGCTGGCCGAGTGGATTGCCTACGGCGCCAGCCCACGCGGCTCAATCTCTCTGGACCGCTGCGCCCGCGCTCACGCCTGGCTGGCAGGTCGAGACTTCGTAAGCCCCGAAGACATTCAGGCAGTGCTGTTCGATGTCCTGCGCCATCGGGTGATCCTGTCGTTTGAAGCCGAAGCGGCGGGCGTTGATCAGGACAAAGTGATTCAACGTATTCTCGACGTCGTTGCCGTCGCCTGACCCATGCAGCCCTATCTGATCTCCCAACCGGGTATTCGCGTCAGCCTCGCCGAGCTGATCGAAATGCGCCATCGCGTGCGGGAGGTTCAGCTTTTTTCGACCCCCAGCCGCCGCAGCCCGCTGATCGGCCTGCACCATTCCAAGCTGCGCGGGCGCGGTGTGGATTTTGATCAGGTGCGCGTGTACCAGGCCGGCGACGACGTGCGCACCATTGACTGGCGCGTCACCGCACGCACTCAGGAGCCGCACACAAAATTGTTTCACGAGGAGCGCGAGCGGCCAATCTTCATCATGGTCGAGCAAAGCCGCCGGCTGTTTTTCGGCTCCGGGCTGGTGTTCAAATCGGTCATGGCCGCACAAGCTGCTGCACTGGTGGGCTGGGCGGCGCTGGGGCACAACGACCGCGTCGGCGGGCTGGTGTTTGGCGACAACGAGCATTACGAGATAAAACCCCGACGCAGCAAACAAAGCCTGTTGCAGCTGCTCAACCGTCTGGTGCGGGTCAATCAGTCGTTGCACACCGAAGCGGTGGCTGACCGCGATACGTTCGGCATCGCCCTGCGGCGTGCCCGCGAAGTGCTGAGGCCGGGCAGTCTGGCGATCATTTTGTGCGACGAGCGGGCGTTGTCCGATTCGGCCGAACAACAACTGTCGCTGCTGTCACGCCACTGCGACCTGCTGTTACTGCCCATTTCCGACCCCCTCGATCACGCCCTGCCCGCAGCGGGCCTGCTGCGTTTTACCGAGCGCGGCGCGCAACTGGAACTCGACACGTTAAACCCCGAGCTGCGACAGACATACCGTGCCCAGGGTGAAGCCCGAGTGGCGCGCTGGGAACGGCTGGCCCAAAAACTTCGGGTACTGATGATGCCGCTGAGCACTCAGCGCGAGATGGTCGAGCAACTGCGCGAATACCTTAATGCGCAGCATCCGGTGAAGCAGAAATGAACCCGCTGGATCAGCTACAGCCCTTGGTCCCTCCGCAGGCGGTGAGCGCGTGGCCCCCAGCTCCCGGCTGGTGGCTGCTGCTGGTGCTGATTCCAGCGCTGATCTATGGCGTGTGGCGCGCTCGGCATTTGCTGCCGAGCAAGGCCCGCACTGCAAAAGTCGAACAGCCCCTCGATCCGCTGCGTCAAGCCGCACTCGAAGAACTGGCACGCATGCCCAAACCCTACGACGGCGCGCCGGCCGGTGCCTGGTTGCAGCAAATCAACGGCCTGCTCAAACGCCTGTGCCGCAACCACTACCCCTACAGCCAGAGCCACACCCTCAACGGCCGCAAATGGCTGGCATTTCTGGACAATCGCTGCCCGGCTGCCGGCCTGACACGGTGGATGATCCTCGTCGAAGGCGCCTACAAGCCCGAGTGCAAACTCGATGACAAAGCCATCAACGGTCTGACGCAATCGGTCGAGACCTGGATTCGCAAGCATGTTTGAGTTCGCCTGGCCCTGGGTCTTTCTGGCCCTGCCATTGCCGTGGGTCATGCGCTTGCTGCTGCCGCCCGCCGACAGCGGAGAAGCCGCGCTCAAGGTCAGCTTCCTCAATGAACTCGAAGGCATGGCCGGACGCCGTGCCCGCGCCAATCTGCCGGGCTGGCGTCGGCAATTGCCGTTTATCTGCCTATGGCTACTGCTGCTGGCGGCCGCCGCGCGCCCGCAATGGCTGGGAGACCCACTGCCGATTGCCGCCAGCGGCCGGGATTTGCTGGTGGCCGTGGACGTTTCAGGGTCGATGGACTATCCCGACATGACCTGGAAAAACGACGAAGTCAGCCGCCTGACGCTGGTCAAAATGCTGATGGGCGACTTTCTCGAACATCGCGAGGGCGACCGCGTCGGACTTATCCTGTTTGGCAGCCAGGCTTATCTGCAAGCGCCGTTGACCTTCGACCGGCACACGGTGCGGGTCTGGCTGGACGAGGCACGTATCGGCATCGCCGGTAAAAACACCGCGATTGGCGACGCGATTGGCCTGGCCCTCAAACGCCTGCGCCTGCGTCCGGCGCAGAGCCGCGTGCTGATCCTGATCACCGACGGCGCCAACAACGGGGGACAGATCGATCCCGCCACCGCAGCACGATTGGCCGCCCAGGAAGGCGTCAAGATCTACCCGATCGGCATTGGCGCCGACCCCGACAAAGGTGCCGCCAGTGTGCTTGGGCTCAATCCGACGCTGGACCTGGACGAAGCCTCGCTCAAAGAACTGGCCAACATCTCCGGTGGCCAGTACTTCCGGGCGCGCGATGGCGTGCAACTGGCAAAAATCGGCGAAGCGCTCGACGAACTGGAGCCTGTGGCGCAACAGCCTACCCAGGCTCGCCCCGCGCTGTCCTTGTATCACTGGCCTTTGGGCACTGCCCTGCTGCTGAGCGTGGTGCTGGTGATTCACGAGCGCTGGCCGAACAATGCGCTTTATCGGCTGTTGTCGCGCCGACCTGCGCTGAAAGTCTCGCCGAGCTGGCGACAGCGCTTCAAGCTGCTGTGGAGGCGTCGATGATGGCGCTGTGGCCACATTGGTTTCGTCCGGGCTGGCTGGTGATCTTGCCGCTGCTGGGCTGGCTGCTCTGGCGGCTGTGGAACCGACAAAAACGCATTGGTCGCTGGCAGATGATTCTGCCCGTGGCGTTTCACTCCGTGCTGCTCAATGGCGGCAGTGGGCGCGACAGCAAATTGCCCTGGATCGCCTTGAGTTTTGGCTGGGCGCTGGGGCTGTTGGCGCTGCTCGGCCCAAGCTGGCAGCGCGTCGAACAGACCAGCCAGAGACCGGTGGACCCGTTGGTGGTGATGCTGGAACTGACCCCGGAAATGCTCGCCACCGACAGCCCTCCCACCCGGCTCGAACAGGCCCGGCGAAAAATCATGGACTTGCTGCAGGCACGCAGCGACTCGCAAACCGCGATCATCGTCTACGCAGGCAGCGCGCACACGCTCGTCCCGCTTTCAGACGATCTGGCCACCAGTAAAAACCTGCTGGATGCAATCAAACCGTCGATCATGCCCGAGAGCGGTCAACGGGCTGATCTGGCCGTGAAGAAAGCCCTTCAGTTGCTCAAACAAGGCGCGTTGGGCAAGGGCCGTTTGTTGCTGATTGGCGGCTCGCTGACCGAGCAGGAACGTCAGGGCATTCGTCTTGCCATGAGCGATCACTCCCAACCATTGCTCATTCTGGGCGTAGGCACGGCCGAAGGCGCACCGGTCGCCCAGGAAAAAGGCGGGTTCCTCAAAGACGCCCAAGGCGCCATCCTGCTGCCACGCCTGGACAGCGCCAGCCTCAAGGATTTCGCCGAGCAATTTAACGGCCGCTACAGCGCCTTGCGCATGGACGATCAGGACCTGGCCGAACTTGGCCTGCTGGACAGCCCGAAAAAGCTGCGCAGCGACGGCCAGGTAGTACAGCTCGACACCTGGGCCGATCAGGGTTACTGGCTGTTGTTGCCATTATTGTTACTGGCCGCGTGCGCCGGTCGGCGCGGCTGGGTGTTGTGCCTGCCGCTCCTGTTCATGCTGCCGCAAAACAGTTATGCGTTCGACTTCAGGGACCTCTGGCAGCGTCCCGATCAACAGGGCCAGCGCTTGCTTGAGCGGCACCGGCCGCTCGAGGCCGCACGGCATTTCGAGGACCCGCAATGGCAAGGCATCGCGCTTTACGAAGCGGGTGACTATGCCGGCGCCGCCCAGCGTTTCGCCCAGGGCAGCAGTGCAACCGACCACTACAATCGCGCCAACGCCCTGGCCAAAAGCGGTGAACTGGACGCCGCACTTGATGCCTACGATCAGGCGCTGGACCGGCAACCTGACTTTCCTGCCGCCATCGCCAACCGCGCGCTGGTGCAGAAAATGCGTGAGCAGAACACACAGCCCACGGTCGAAGACAACGACCAGGGCAAGACCGAAGGTGACGACGATGGCGATAACCCGCGCAGCGGAGCCGTCGACGACCACAAAAGCCAGCAGACACCGCCTCAGGCCGGTGAGGAAAACAGCCCCGGCAGCCAGCAACAGGTTTCAGGCGGCAACGAGACACCCGGTTCGCCGCTGGACGATGAAGATACCACCCGCGCCCCCGGCAAGCCCGCCGACGGCACATTGAGCGGCGAGCAAAAACAGGCCCTCGAGCAATGGCTGCGGCAGATCCCGGACGAACCCGGAGAATTGCTGCGGCGTAAATTCTGGTACGAACAACAGCTGCATCAGGAAAAGACCCGATGAGTCGTCTACACAGGTTGGTGATCGCTTGGCTGCTGTGCCTCTTCGCGTTGTCGACACAGGCCGAAACGCCAGCGCCTGCGTTGCTTGCCAGCGTGGACCGTACGCGGCTCAATAGCGGGGAAACCGTCGAGCTGACCCTCGAATCCAATGACCCTACGCTGTTTGGCAAACCGGACCTCAGCGTGCTTGATGCTGATTTCGAGGTTCAGGGCACCCGTCAGGTCAATCGCTCGACCACGCTGGACGGGACGGCCCAGGCCACTACTCGCTGGCAGATAACCTTGATGCCCAGGCGCAGCGGCTCGCTGGTGATCCCCGAACTGCAACTGGGCGAAATGAAAAGCACACCCATCACCCTGCAAGTGATGGACGTCGCGCCCGCCAGCAACCCGCAAGAGGCGCAACTGGCGCCAGTGTTCATCGAGGTCAGCCTTGATCAACCCACTGTCTACGTTCAGGCGCAGGCCATCCTGACGCTACGGATCTACCATTCAGTGTCGCTGTTCGATGACAGCAACCTGATCCCGCTACAGATCCCCGACACGCGAATAGAAAAATTGGGCGATACCCGCACCTACGAAAAGCTCATCAATAACGTTCGCCACGGTGTGATCGAGATGCGCTATGCGCTTTACCCCCAGAAGAGCGGCGATCTGGTGATCCCGCCTCAGGCCTTCAGTGCCACGTTGGTTCAGGACCTGCCCGCGCCAACCGCGAGCCAAGGTCAGGGGCAAACCAGCGACGTCAATACGTTGGGCCCAAAACCCGGCAAATTGCTACGCGTGACCTCGGAGCCGCTGACGCTGACCGTCAAGCCACAGCCGGCCAACTACCCGGCGAACACCCCGTGGTTGCCGGCGCGCAGCGTCAATCTGACTGAAAGCTGGAGCCCGGAACCCGGCCACAGCCAGGTAGGCGATTCGCTGACCCGCACCTTGACGCTGAAGGTCGAAGGCTTGTCCAGCGCGCAATTGCCACCGCTGCCCGCCACAAACGTGAGTGCGCTGCGGCGCTACCCCGATCAGCCGCAACTGGCCAATCTCGCCAGCGAACGAGGCCTGATCGGCACCCGTGAGGAGCGTGAAGCGCTGGTGCCCAATCGTGCCGGCTCCATTGATTTGCCAACGGTAGACATCGTCTGGTGGAACACCCATGAAGATCACCTCGAACACAGCTCTTTGCCCGCTCGCACCTTGCAGATCAGCAACAATCCGACGTTGGCAGTGGACATGCCTGTCAACGACAACGGTGGCTTGGTAGTCATCGGGCCGCCGGTCTGGCCGTGGCAACTGGCGACCGTGCTGCTCAGTTTCACAACGCTGCTGGGGTTCGGGCTGTGGTGGCGGGCACGCTGGCAACCGGCGCTGGCCCGAGTGGCACAAGCCGGTCCCAGCCCGCGTTCGGTGCTGGACGACCTCAAACGCGCCAGCCTTGCCAACGATCCGCACGCGACCCGTCAAGCCTTGGACGCGTGGGCGCGGCAGCAACCGGAAACCCTGGCCGACATGGCCGCGCGCTTCATTCCGCTATCAGACGCACTGGATGGCCTGAACGGCGCGCTGTACAGCGAAACCGGAAAACTATGGCTGGGTGAAGACCTGTGGCGGGCCGTCAAAGCGCTGCCTGCCATCGAACGCCCTCATGACCCCAGCGGCGACAACAGCCTGCCGCCGTTGTATCCGAAGTAAGAAAACGTGGTCCGTGAATCATCGCGGTCCCTGCAGGAGCGAACTTGTTCGCGATGCAATATGACTGATACACCGCGCTGACCTTCTCGCCAACAAGTTGGCTCCTACAGAATCAGCTGCCTGATCGCACTTAAACAAGGACCCCTGATGCGTCTGTTCCACACCTCCGACTGGCACCTCGGCCAGAACCTTCATGGCCAGGAACGAGACTTTGAACACGCAAGCTTCCTCACCTGGCTGCTGGCGCGTCTGGCCGAACGCACGCCGGATGTACTGCTGATCGCGGGTGACATCTTCGACACCGTCAACCCGCCGGTCAAAGCCCAGGAGCGCCTGTATGATTTCATCGTCAACGCCCATGAGCAGCAGCCCAAACTGACCATCGTCATGATCGCCGGCAACCATGACTCCGGCTCGCGCATCGAACTGCCCGCGCCGTTGATGCGCCGCTTGCGCACCCACGCCCTGGGCCGTGTGCTGTGGCTGGACGACGGCACCCTCGATGTCGAGCGCCTGTTGCTGCCGCTGCCCGATGCCAAAGGCAAAATCCGCGCATGGTGCCTGGCCCTGCCCTTTTTGCGCCCTGCCGAAGTCACGGGCCTGGCCCTGGGCGACAACTACCTGCGCGGCATCGGTCGCGTTCACGAAATGCTGATAGAAGCGGCCAACCTCAAGCGTGAACCGGGCCAGGCCCTGATCGCCATCAGCCACGCGCACATGGCCGGGGGCTCGGTGTCCGAAGAGTCCGAGCGCAGCCTGATCATCGGCAACGCCGAAGCCCTGCCCGCCAGCCTGTTTGGCGAGAGCATCACGTACGTTGCCCTCGGCCATCTGCACAAGCCGCAGCGGGTGAACGGTGAAGATCGCATTCGTTACAGCGGGTCGCCCATCCCACTGTCATTTTCGGAAATCGGCTACCAGCACCAGATCCTCGAGATCAACTGCAAAGGCGACAAGCTGACCAGCGTCGACACCCTGCTCATCCCGCGTGCCGTCAACCTGCAACGCGTCGGCACCGCGCCCTTGGCCGAACTGCTGGTGCAGCTCAAAGACCTGCCGGACATCGACCTGCTCGCCGACATCGACCGCCAACCCTGGCTGGAAGTGCGCGTGCGTCTGGACGAGCCGCAGCCAGACCTGCGCAATCAGATCGAGCTGGCCCTGCAAGGCAAAGCCGTCCGGCTGGTGCGGATCGCCGCCGAATACGCCGGCAAGGGCGCCAATGGCCGGGATGACGATGGCGAGGGCTTGATCGAGCTGGATCAACTCAGCCCTCAGGAATTGTTCAGCCGCGCCTGGCTCGACAGCTATGGCAACGAGGTCGACGAGCAGACGCTCAAGGACTTTGCCGAGCTGTTGCAGGACGTCCAGCTGGAGAGCGAACAGCCATGAAAATTCTTGCCATCCGCCTGAAGAACCTCGCCTCGCTGGCCGGGCCGTTTGAACTCGACTTTACCGCCGAGCCCTTGGCCAGCGCTGGCTTGTTTGCGATTACCGGGCCGACCGGCGCAGGCAAAAGTACGCTGCTGGATGCGCTGTGCCTGGCGCTGTTCGGGGCGATTCCGCGCTTGAATAATGTGGGTCAATCGAAAGTCCCGGAGATCGATGGCGACATCGGCACCAGTGACCCGCGCAATCTGCTGCGTCGTGGCACTGGCAGCGGTTACGCCGAGGTGGATTTTGTCGGCATCGACAAGCGCCGTTACCGTGCGCGCTGGGAAACCAACCGCGCCCGCGACAACGCCAGCAAAAAGCTGCAAGCGAGCCGCCAGACGCTGACCGATCTGGACAGCGAGCAAATCCTCAGCCAGAACAAGACCGACTACAAACCGTTGCTCGAAGCGCGGCTGGGGCTGAATTTCGAGCAGTTCACCCGCGCGGTGATGTTGGCGCAGAGTGAGTTCAGCGCTTTCCTCAGGGCTGACGACCGGGAGCGCAGCGAGCTGCTGGAAAAGCTCACCGACACCGCGATCTACAGCCAGCTTGGCCGCCGCGCCTACAGCAAGGCCAGCGAAGCGAAGAAAGCCTGCGACGACCTGAACCTGCTGGCAACGGGCGTCATTCCCATGGAGCCTGAGCAACGCACCGACCTCGAACAGCGCTTCAACGACGCACAGCAACAGCTGAAACTTCATCAAACGCAGCAGCGCCAGCTGGAGCTCAAACAGCAATGGCTGACTGAGTTGCAGCGTCTTCGCGATCAACATCTGAGCGCCACCGAGCAACTGAACAGCGCGCAACAAACCTGGGACAACCACGCCACGCAGCGCCACATGCTCGGGCAACTGGAGCGCCTGGCGCCGCAGCGCCACCTGTTTGCCCTGCGCACGCGACTAGACGGGCAAATCACGCCGCTCAAGGGGCTGATCGAGCAACACGCACAGCGACAAACCGAATTGCACACCCATCAGGCAGCGCTGGAAGAGACTCAACAGGCGGCTCAACGCGGACTGGTCAGCGCGCAGGAACAACAGACGGCTGCCGCACCCCTGCTGCGTCAGGCATTTGATCAGCAAAGCAACCTCACTCACCTGAACGACGCGTTGCAGGATGTCCGCCAGCAGGCGCATGCCGCCGAGCAGGCCAGCGTTCAGGGCGCCGCCGCCCTTGAGCAGATGAGCGAGCAACAGCGCCAGCGTGATCAACGCCTGCACGCCATCGCCACTCAGCTTGAACACAGCGCTGTACTGGCGCCGTTGAGCCAGGCCTGGCCTGCGTATCGCCCCCGTTTGCAGCAAACCGTGAAGCTCAGCGCGCGGCTCAAACAAGGACGCGCCGAACTGCCTGCGCTGGAGCAAAGCGCCACCCGTGCCGAGCAACAGCTGACCGAGCGCCGTAGCGACCTGGACACGCTGTACAGGGAGGCGGAGGTCAAGGCCGACGCCGTCAACGAAGAGATCCAGCGCCTGGGCCAGTTGCTGCAAGACAACCGCCAGCAACACAGCGCCAGCGATGCGCTTGATCGGTTATGGCAGCGGCATCAGGACATCGATGGCCGACTGCAAAACCTTCAACTTCAACAGCATCAGGCCACTGAACGGCGAGCACAGAGCATTGCCCAGGGGCTGCAACTCAAGACCGAACACGACGCGGCAGCCCAGGCGCTGCAGGTCACTGTCGATTTACTGCAACGCCAGCGCCTGGCCCGCAGCGCCAGTGTCGAGCAACTGCGTGATCAATTGGTCGACCAGCAACCCTGCCCGGTGTGCGGCAGCCAAGAGCATCCGTATCACCAGTCGGACGTGCTGATGCAAGCGTTGTCCGGGCATGACGACAACGAGGAGAACGCGGCGCGGCTCAAGGTCAGTCAGTTGAGCGACAAGCTCACCGAACTGCGGGTCGAAGTGACCGAGCTGAATAACCAGCTCAAGCAATCCAGACCGCAAGTCGAACAGCTCGGCGAGCAGTTGCAGGCCCTCACCCCGCAGCTTGAGGCGCATGCGCTGTATCCGCGTTTGCAGGAGCAGCCGGAGCAACAACGCGGGGATTGGCTTAGCGAGCGGCTGCACACGCTGGCCCAGGACATTCTGGCCAGCGAGACGCGTCAGACCCGGTTGCTCAAGGTTCAGCAGCAGGCCGAAGCGTTGCAGCAACACGTGCAGACGGCGCGTGACGCCAGTGCTCAGGCGATGAAGTTGCTCGACGACCAACAGCGCAACATCGCCCTCGACAACCAGGCCTTCGAAGCCGAGCTGCAAGAGTTTGAAGCGTTACTGCCCGCCGAGAGTCTGCCGCTGTGGCGCGAGTCGGCCACTGAAAGCTTCATGCAACTGGACAACGACATCGCCCTGCGACTTCAGCAGCTTGATCAGCAAAAGGACGAGCAGCAGGAACACAGCGACCGCGCCAAGAAGATCGAGATGGAGCAGCTCGCCCAGCTCAATCGTCAGCAAGTGCACGAGCAGCTCAAACAGCGCCTTGAAAGCAGCCAGGCTCAGCAACTGGCCGGCCAGCAACGTTTGAGTGAGTTGCTGGGCGAACAGGCCAGCGCCGATCACTGGCAGCAGCAGCTTGAGCGCGCGGTGGAACAGGCCCGCACGGCGCAGGGTACGGCGAGCGAGCAATTGCAGCAGGCGCGTGGCGAGTTGATCAAACTGGCCGCCGAACTGGACGCCGAGCGCCAGCGGCTGCAAGGCATTGAGCGGGAAGTGTCCGAACTCGATCAGCAAGTCCTGGCGTGGCGCAGCGCTCACCCCGAGCTGGACGATGCGGCGCTGGACACCTTGCTCGGGTGTGACGAGGACGCCGTCAGCCAGTTGCGCCAGCAATTGCAGCACAGCGAGAAAGCCCTCGAACAATCCCGTGTGCTGGTGCAGGAACGTGAAGCGCAGGTGCAGCAGCATCAGGCGCAGCACAGTGATGTTGGCGATGCCGAGCAATTGGCGGCGGCGCTGCAAGACGCGCAGACGCAGGCAGCCATGCACGAACAACAGTGTGCGCAACTGCGCGCGCAATTGAGCGAAGACGACCGTCGACGCACTGCCAACAGCGAATTGCAGGCGCGCATCACGCAGGCGACAGCCGAATATCAGCGCTGGGGACGTCTCAACGCCCTGATTGGCTCGGCCACTGGCGACACATTCCGCAAAATCGCGCAGGCCTATAACCTCGACCTGCTGGTGCACCATGCCAACACGCAACTCAAGCAACTGGTGCGCCGCTATCGTCTGAAACGCGGGGGCAGCATGCTCGGCCTGCTGGTGATGGACACCGAAATGGGCGACGAACTGCGCTCGGTGCATTCGTTGTCCGGTGGCGAGACGTTTCTGGTATCGCTGGCGCTGGCCCTCGGGCTGGCCTCGATGGCGTCCAGCACGCTGAAAATCGAATCGCTGTTCATCGACGAAGGCTTTGGCAGCCTCGACCCGGAATCACTGCAACTGGCGATGGATGCGCTGGACGGTTTGCAGGCTCAAGGCCGTAAAGTCGGGGTGATTTCCCACGTGCAGGAAATGCATGAACGCATCCCGGTGCAGATTCAGGTGCGTCGCCAAGGCAACGGCCTTAGCACTGTTGAGGTCAATAACGGATAATCCGGATTTTTGTCAGGCACCCGACGCCTCAATGTGACGGGTGCAACGCAATACCCACCGCGCGATTCGTCGCGCAGAACCAAAGAGAAAGGTAATTTCATGTCCAACTCAAAAGTATTTTTCGACATCACTGCCAACGACGAGCCTATGGGCCGCATCGTCATGGAACTGCGCAACGACGTGGTGCCGAAAACCGCTGAAAACTTCCGTGCCCTGTGCACTGGCGAAGTGGACGGCCTGACCTACAAAGGCTCGTCTTTCCACCGTGTGATCAACGACTTCATGCTGCAAGGCGGTGATTTCACCAACCACAACGGTACTGGCGGCAAGTCGATCTACGGCGAAAAATTCAAAGACGAAAACTTCGATCTCAAGCACACCGAGCCAGGCGACCTGTCCATGGCCAACGCCGGCCCAAACACCAACGGCAGCCAATTCTTCATCACCACCATCGTCACCAGCTGGCTGGATGGCAAACACGTGGTGTTCGGTAAAGTCGTCGAAGGCATGGAAGTCGTCCGCGCCATCGAAGCCTTGGGCTCGCAGTCCGGCCGCACCAGCAAGAAAGTCACCATCGCCGATTGCGGCGAGCTGACCGAAGCCTGATTCAGTGTCGGTGATCGCTGCTGACCGCGCGGCACCGACGCTCTACTCGTTTCGTCGTTGCCCTTACGCCATGCGAGCGCGCATGGCGATAAGGGTTTCGGGGTGCGAGGTGCAGACCGTCGAAGTCAGTCTGAAAGACAAGCCGGCCGAGATGCTCAAGCGCTCGCCAAAGGGCACGGTCCCCGTGCTGGTACTCGCCGACCAAGTGCTGGAACAAAGCCTGGACATCATGCACTGGGCATTGGCGCAACAGGATCCCGAGGACTGGCTGCTACACGGCAACCCCGATGCACAACGGCAGATCGCCGAACTCATCGCGCAAAACGATGAGGACTTCAAAGTTAACCTTGATCGCTATAAATACGCGGTGAGATACCCGGAGTGTTCCCAGGATGAATACCGAGCGCGAGGCGAAGTATTTCTGAGTGACCTGGAACGTCGGCTTGAGTTACATCCCTTTCTTGTCACCGACCGCCTGACGCTGGCGGATGTTGCGTTGGCGCCGTTCGTTCGGCAGTTTTGCTCGGTTGATCCCCAGTGGTTCTGGCAGAGCCCATATCCGAAGCTGCGCGAGTGGTTAACCAGGTTTCTGGAGTCCGCACTGTTTATTGAAACGATGCAGAAACACCCCGCCTCGTAAGCTAAAACCCCGCCCCCCTGTAGGAGCGCACGAGCAACGCGAGGCCGCGATGGGCTGCGCAGCGGCCCTAAAACCAGACACCCCCGGAAAACCTGACACACCGCATATGCAGGATTTACTGCCGGTATCCGCCAGATCGCGAACACGTTCACGCCTACAGACCTTGGCAGAACCAAAAGCAAAAGCGAGCGAGCCTGCCGATAACCGATAAGGCCGATCACTACCTGCACCTGACCACCACTCTCAAAACCCGTGCAAAAAAATCCCCATCGCTTATTCAGCAGACGGGGATCAAGGGGAGGGAATCAACGCTTTCGCGAACAAGCTCGTCTTGCATTTGGCACATGGCCTGACACGTACGGGTCAGAGGTCGTACCAACCTGCTAAAGACGAAGTTGCTCGCGAAAGCGTTTAAACATCAGTGGTGTTTGAAACTAAACACATGATTCGGAAAATTCATTCCCCGGTATCGTCAGTCACGCTAACGGGGAATGAATTTACGTCGAAAGTTCCATTCATTACTGAGTCTTATGATCCAGCGCGGCGTAGAAGTTGGCACTTTGTTGCAGATACTTCGGCGTGTAAGTCTGGGTCGAGCTGATTTTTTTATCGGCCACATCAACACTGGCATTGGCAGGCAAAGCAACAGTGGCGGAGATGGCAGACGCGGCGATGATGGAGAAGATATTGAAATTCATGCTGTGTACCCCGGTGCAGTGTGTCGATTCAAGTCTTGACCGTCTTGGCCGTGAATTGAAAGTACGCCCGAGGCACTTACAGCAGAAATGTTTTGTAGCACTAGCCCTTATCAATTTAATTAATACATCGCTCCAGCCCGTACAAATGAAGGGCTGGAGGATTTTTCAGGCACTCACTTGGAGGTCAGAAAGTGCAGGTCTGAGGGTGAGTCGAAGTCCAGGGTCTGAACCGTTTCGCCCAAAAGGCCAGTTTTCGGGTCCACGCGGACCGTCACGATCTGGTTGCTTTTCTGATTGGCGATCAGCACGAAATGCCCACTCGGGTCAAAGCTGAACTCCCTGGGCTCCTTGCCTTCAACCGAGCGGCGCTGGATTTCTTTCAACTGTCCGGTGGACTGATTGATGCTGAACACCAGCAGTTCGTTCACAGCGCCCCGGTTGGCGACATAGAGAAACTTGCCGTCAGGTGAAGTGTGCAAGCCACCTGCGGCACGCTGTTGCTGACCTTCGCCCTTGGCCAGATCAACCAGTTGCGTGCGTTTGAAGGTGCCATCGCGGTAATCGAACACCGCCACTTGCGCATTCATTTCAGTGGTCAGCCAGGCGTGTTTGCCGTCTTTGCTGAACAGCAGATGCCGGGGGCCGCTGCCCGCTGGCAAGTCCACCGAAGGAATCGTCGCTGGCTGCAATGGCTGCGTTTTCTTGCCGTCGTAGGCGTACACGAACAACTTGTCGGCGCCCAGATCGCTGGCGATCACGTACTTGCCATCCGGTGAAGAAACAGCCGAGTGAACATGGGATGAGGCCTGACGCTCAGGATTCACGTTGCTGGCAGGATGAGTGCTGGTCTGGACGACCTCAGACAACGTGCCGTCCTTGCCCACTGGCATGACAGCGAACACGCCACCCGGATCGGGTTTGACGGCGTAGTTGGCGATGAACAGGAAACGACCGTCGTTGCTCAGGCTCGAATGCGTAGGCTCTTCGCCCTTGCTCTCGACCTGATTGATGAAGGACACAACGTGGGTTTTGGGATCAATCGAGAAACTGCTGACCCTGCCCACCACATCGGTCTGACCGGGGCCGTTTTCGTTCACGGCGTACAAGCGGCGCTGGTCTTTGGAAAGCGTGAGCCACGAAGGGTTCTCGCTTTTGATCACCTGACGCGGCGTGGCGTCAAGCTTGCCGG